>NZ_JAJLPA010000014.1 GCF_025548555.1 Sphingomonas sp. A2-49 | reverse complement strand
GGGGTGCCGTTGACGCCGCCGCCGGCGCCACCGCACGCGGCGACGCCGAGCGCGGCGCCCGTCGCGACACCGTTCAGTAACCAGCGCGTCGCCCGCATCATCCCCCTTCCACCTGTTCCGTCGTCCTATCGGACGATCGCTTTCCAGTCACTTAATCCACGGGCCCCCGGAAAGCGCGCGCGTCGCCTTGTGCCGGCGGTGCGGGCCGCCTAGACGCGCCGGGCATGCACGCCCGCCTTGCCTCGATCGACACCTGGATCTTCGACCTCGACAATACGCTGTATCCGGCGCGCGCCAACCTGTTTGCGCGGATCGACGCACGGATGACCGCCTATGTCGCGCGCCGCCTCGGCCTGCCGGAGGCGGAGGCGCGGGTCGTGCAGAAGGACTATTTCCACCGCCACGGTACGACGCTGACCGGGCTGATGGCCGATCACGGCGTCGATCCGCACGATTTCCTGGCCGAGGTGCACGACGTCGAGATGGACGTGCTGGAGGAGGACGCGCCGCTCGCCGCCGCCATCGCGCGATTGCCGGGCCGCAAGCTGGTCTTCACCAACGGCGACAAGCCCTACGCCCTCAAGGTGCTCGACCGCATCGGCCTCGGCGAAAGCTTCGAGGCGATCCACGACATCCATGCGATGGACCTCGTCCCCAAGCCGCATCCGTCCGCCTACGCCGGCCTGTGCGCGGCGTTCGGCATCGCGCCGACGCGCGCCGCCTTTTTCGAGGACATGGCGCGCAACCTCGCCCCCGCCAAGGCGATCGGGATGACCACGATCTGGGTCGACAACGGCTCCGAACAGGGGCCCGAGGCGGCGCGCGACCATATCGACTTCACCGTCCACGACCTCGCGCCGTGGCTGCAGCACATCATGGAGGCATCATGAGCCAGGATCTGGCGACCGTCATCGACACCGCGTGGGAGGATCGCGCCGCGCTCGGCTTCGGCACCACCGGCGCGGTCCGCGACGCGGTGGAGGCGGCGCTGGCGCTGCTCGATGCCGGCGAGGCGCGCGTCGCCGAACCCGACGGCGCGGGCGGCTGGCGGGTCAACCAGTGGCTCAAGAAGGCGGTGCTGCTGAGCTTCCGCCTCAACGACAATGTCGTGATGCCATCGGGCCATTTCGACAAGGTGCCGCTGAAGTTCGCCGACTGGGACGAGGCGGCGTTCCGCACGGCCGGCTTCCGCGCGGTGCCGGGCAGCGTCGTGCGCCGCGGCGCCTTCATCGGCAAGGGCGCGATCCTGATGCCGAGCTTCGTAAACATCGGCGCCCATGTCGGCGAGGGCACGATGGTCGACACCTGGGCGACGGTCGGCAGCTGCGCGCAGATCGGCCGCAACGTCCACCTGTCGGGCGGCGCGGGCATCGGCGGCGTGCTCGAACCGTTGCAGGCCGATCCCGTCATCATCGGCGATGGTGCGTTCATCGGCGCACGCGCCGAGGTGGCCGAGGGCGTGCGCGTCGGCGAGGGCGCGGTGCTGTCGATGGGCGTCTATCTGGGCGCGTCGACCAAGATCGTCGATCGCGCCACCGGCGAGGTGTTCAAGGGCGAGGTGCCGCCCTATGCCGTGGTGGTGCCGGGATCGACCGGCGGGGGCGACGGCAAGCCCGCGCTCTATTGCGCGGTCATCGTCAAGCGCGTCGACGCCCAGACGCGCAGCAAGACCAGCATCAACGAGCTGCTCCGCGACTGAACCGGCCGGGCGCGGCATACGGATAGCGCTCAACCCCGGCGAAGGCCGGGGTCCGGATTGCAAGCGCCGGCGATGAGCGGAGGGCCCGTCCCTCCCGGGTCCCGGCCTTCGCGGCGACGTGAGGGCGCGACCGGTCCCGGCACCCCGCCAACCGCGCGGCGCTTGTCGCTCGACAATCCGGCGCCACGCGCGTATCGCTTTGTTATACACGTTAAACAGAGGGTAACCGCATGTCCGTCGCCAGCACGCTTCTCGACCGCGTCCTCGTCCTCGAAATGGTCCGCGTCACCGAGGCGGCTGCGATCGCCGCATCGACGCTGACCGGCCGCGGCGACGAAAAGGCCGCGGACGCCGCCGCGGTCGAGGCGATGCGCGAGGCGCTCAACGAACTCGATATCGACGGCACTGTCGTGATCGGCGAGGGCGAGCGCGACGAGGCGCCCATGCTGTTCATCGGCGAGAAGGTCGGCACCGGCAACGGCCCGGCGATCGACATCGCGCTCGATCCGCTGGAGGGCACCACGATCTGCGCCAAGGCGGGGCCGAACAGCCTCGCCGTGCTGGCGATCGCGGAAAAGGGCGGCCTGCTCAACGCGCCCGACGTCTATATGGACAAGATCGCGGTCGGTCCCGGCCTGCCCGCCGGCGTCATCGACCTCGACCGCACGCCGACCGAGAACGTCACCGCCATCGCCGCCGCCAAGGGCGTCGCGCCCGGCGACATCATCGCCTGCGTCCTCGACCGGCCGCGGCACGAGGCGCTGATCGCCGAGCTGCGCGGCATCGGTTGCGGCGTGATGCTGATCGGCGACGGCGACGTCGCCGGCGTGATCGCGACCGCCGATCCCGACACGACGATCGACGTCTACATGGGATCGGGCGGCGCGCCGGAAGGCGTCCTCGCCTGCGCCGCGCTGCGCTGCGTCGGCGGCCAGTTCAAGGGGCGGCTGCTGTTCCGCAACGACGACGAGCGCGCCCGCGCCCGCAAATGGGGCATCGCCGACCTCGACAAGCAATATGACCTCGAGGAACTGGCCAAGGGCGACTGCATCTTCGCCGCCACCGGCGTCACCGACGGATCGCTGTTGGAGGGCGTCAAGCGCCGCAAGGGCAAGATGACGACTGAAAGCGTCGTGATGCGCGCCTCCACCGGCACGGTGCGCTGGGTGAAGGGCGAACACCGCACCATGTGAGTGGGGCGGCGGTGCGCGGTGATAAATCCGCCATCGCTGCGGCGTCCCGGGGATGGGCCGCACCGGCGACCGCCGGGCGCCAGCGGGGTGATGGCGACCGAGGCGGGAGCTGTCGTTCGTCGATAGTGGCCGGACCCCAGTTGCAAGCGTCGCCATGCGCCATCAGGGCGGCAGGGCGGATGGAGGCGGGGGCGCCTTCGCGCTCGCGTCGACACCCCCCCAGCCATCATGCGGCGGGTCAGCGAGCGGGTGGCGATCGCGCGCACGTGCGCTAGGACCGCTGCATGCTCGTCCCCGTCCTCATGGTCCTGACGCTCGCCTATCAGGGCGTGCTGCTGTGGCGGGGGCGGATGTTCGCGCCGCCGCGGCCCGCGCTGCGGGCGCGGCACCTGCGCTGGGCGGTATCGCTGTGGCTGGGCTACGGCGTCCCGGCACTGATCGGGCTGCTTGCGATCGGGCAGATCGGCGGGATCGCGCGGCTGCCGGACGCATTCCTGCCGCTGGCGCAGGCGGCGGGCGTGCCGCCCGGCTCCATCGGGCCTTTGCTGGTGATGGTCGGGCTGGGCGGCGGCAGCGTGCTGGGGCTCGTACTGACGTGGTGGCGGGCGCGGCGGGGCAGGGCGCCGTGGACCGCGGGCGACGCCCGATCGATCATGCCGGCCAGCGATGCCGACCTGTGGCCCGCCGCGGTGCTGGCGGTGTCGGCGGGGATCGCGGAGGAGCTGTTCTACCGGCTGTGGCTGCCCCTGATCGTCGCGCTCGGCACCGGTTCGGGGACGGCGGGGACGGTTCTCGCCACGATCGCCTTCGCGGCGATGCACCGCTATCAGGGGCCGGCCGGGATCGCGGCGACGTTCGTCGGCGGCGGGCTGCTCGCCGCGCTGTACATGGGCAGCGGCGCGCTGTTCTTGTCGATCGCGGTCCATGTGCTGACCGACCTCAACGCGCTGGTGCTGCGACCGGCGCTGAGTGCACGGCTGCGGCGACGGCGGGTCAGTTCTTCAGACGCCAGCCGCTCTTGAAGATCCACGCGATCACCGCGAGGCAGGCGACGAGGAACCCCAGCGTCACGCCGAGGCTGACCGCGATGTCGACGTCGCCCTTGCCGAAGAAGCTCCAGCGGAAGCCGCTGACGAGGTAGACGACCGGGTTGAACAGGCTGACCGTCCGCCACGCCGGCGGCAGCATGTCGATCGAATAGAAGCTGCCACCGAGGAACGTCAGGGGCGTTATCAAGAGCATGGGCACGAAGTTGAGCTGTTCGAAGCTCTTCGCCCAGATACCGAGGATGAAGCCGAACAGGCTGAACGCGATCGCGGTGAGCAGCAGGAACGCCACCATCGCGCCGGGGTGCAGCACCCGGATCGGTACGAAGAAGGCCGATGTCGCGAGGATGATGACGCCCAGCACGACCGACTTGGTCGCCGCCGCGCCGACATAGCCCAGCACCATCTCCATCGCCGACACCGGCGCCGACAGCAATTCGAAGATCGTGCCGGTGAACTTGGGGAAGTAGATGCCGATCGACGCGTTGCCGACGCTCTGCGTCAGCAGCGACAGCATGATGAGGCCGGGGACGATGAAGCTGCCGTAGCCGACGCCGTCGACGGTCTGCATGCGGCTGCCGATCGCGCCGCCGAAGACGATGAAATACAGGCTGGTCGTCAGCACCGGCGCGACGAGGCTCTGCCAGAGCGTGCGCAGCGCGCGCGCCATTTCGAAGCGATAGATCGCCCAGACGCCATGGAGGTTCATGCGCGCGCGCCCCTTCGGAAAGTCGTGCCGGTCATGCCCGTTCCCCCACCAGATCGACGAAGATGTCCTCGAGGCTGGACTTGCTGGTTTCGAGATCCTTGAACGCGATATGCCGGTCGGCGAGTTCGCGCAGCAGCGACGGGATGCCGGTATGTTCCTCGGTCGCGTCGAACACGTAGCGCAGCGTGCGGCCGTCGTTGACGAGGCTCAGCTGCCAGCGGTCGAGGCCGGGCGGCACCGCATCGAGCGGCTCGACCAGCGCGAGGTCGAGCTCGCGCTTGCCGAGTTTCTTCATCAGCGCGGCCTTTTCGTCGACCAGCAGCAGCCGGCCCTTGTCGATGACGCCGACGCGATCGGCCATCTCCTCGGCCTCCTCGATGTAATGCGTCGTCAGGATGATCGTCGTGCCGCGCTCGCGCAGACCATGGACCAGCTTCCACATGTCGCGGCGCAGCGCGACGTCGACGCCGGCGGTGGGCTCGTCGAGGAACAGGATCTCCGGCTCGTGCGCGAGCGCCTTGGCGATCAGCACGCGCCGCTTCATGCCGCCGGACAATTCCATGATCTTCGCATCGCGCTTGTCCCACAGCGACAGGTCGCGCAGCACCTGTTCGATATAGCCGCTGTGCCCCGACCGGCCGAACAGGCGGCGCGAGAAGGTGACGGTGGCCAGCACGGTCTCGAACATGTCGACCGACAGTTCCTGCGGGACGAGGCCGATGCGGCGGCGCGCGGCCTTGTAGTCGACGAGCGCATCGTGGCCGGCGACGGTGATCGTCCCCGTCGAGGGGGTGACGATGCCGCAGATGATGCTGATGAGCGTCGTCTTGCCCGCGCCGTTCGGCCCGAGCAACGCGAAGATCTCGCCCCGCTCGATCGTCAGGTCGACGCTGTGCAGTGCGGTGAAGCCGCCTTTGTACGTCTTGGACACGCCGGCGACGGCGAGGATCGGTTCTGGCATTGGGTCCCCCGGTTGCGCGGGAGATAGGGGGCGGGGTGGGGGATCGCTAGGGGTTGTGAACCGCGGTTCCTCCCCGGCACGGGAAGGTGGCGCCGCGTAGCGGTGACGGAGGGGGGGTACGGCCGCGACGCGCGCGGAGGCCCCCCTCCACCATTCGCTGCGCGAACGGTCCCCCTCCCCGTGCCGGGGAGGAACGATTTACGTCCCCCGTGCCGCCGCGATGGCCCGTTCGATCTCCTCGATCGGGAGCGCGCCGGACAGGATGCGGTCGCCGATCACCCAGCTGGGCGTGCCGTTCATGCCGAGCTTCGCCGCGGTCTGCATGTTGTTGGCGATCTCGGCATCGACGCGCGCGGTGTCGATCGCGGCGAGCGACACCCCCGCCTTCGCCGCCGCCGCCCGGATCGAGGCGTCGCTGACCGGGCCGCCGGCGTAGAGCGCGTCGTGGAAGCCCTGGAACCTGCCCTGCTGCGCCGCGGCGAGGCTGGCGCGCGCGGCGACGCGGCTTTCGTCCGACAGGATCGGCAGGTCGCGATAGACGACGCGCAGCTTGGGATCGCGGCGCAACAGGTCGGCGATCATCGGCAGCGAGGCGCGGCAATAGCCGCAATTGTAGTCGAAATATTCGACCAGCGTGACGTCGCCCTTTGGATTGCCGGCCCAGGCGCTGCCGAACGGCGTGGTGATCGCGGCGCGATTGGCGGCGACCAGCTCGCCCGACTGGCGGTCCTGAAGACGCTGCATCGCCTGCGGGATGATCTCGGGATGCGCGAGCACGTAATCGTGGACGACGCGTTCGATCCGGACCCGGTCGGGCCCGCCGGGAGCGGCGAAGTGGTCGTAGCTCCAGACGGCGGCCGCCCCGATCACGACGCCGAGGCTTGCAACGGCGAGCAATATGCTGTTTTTCAACGTTTCTTATACTTCTTGGGGTTGTCGTCCATGTCGTTCTGCGCGGCCATGGCGATGTCCTGCGCGCGGATCCAGTCGGACGTGTTGGCGGGAATGTTGGCGAGGGCGTAGCGCGCGCTCTGTGCGGCGGTGCGGTGATCGCCCTGCATGCTGGCGCGTTCCGCGGTGGCGAGCGCGGCGCGGGCGGTGTCGCCGGTCAGTTCGTAGGCGGTGCCGAGCTGGTACCAGGCGAACGGATTCTCGTCGTCGCGGCCGGTGGCGACGCGCAGCACCCGGATCGCCTCGGGATAGTTCGCCTTGTCCTCCGTCGCGATCAGCGCGTGGCCGAAGGTGGTGGCGATCAGCGGGTTGTTGCGCGTCCCGTCGGTCGCCGCGCGCAGCGGTGCGATCGCGTCGCGCGGCCGCCCCGCCTCCAGCAGGATCTGGCCGCGGATCTCCTGGAAATAGGGGTCGTTCGGATCCGCCTTCAGCAGCGCAAGCGATTCGGCGTCCGCCTTGTCCGGATAGCCCGCCTTGTGCCAGGCATAGGCGCGCGCATAATGCGCGTAGATGCTGGTATCGGTGTCGGGAAAGTCCTTCATCGTCCGGTCGGGCGTCAGCACATAGCCCTCCAGCTTCGCCTTCACCCGGCGGAAGCGTTCTTCCAGCGCGGGGTCGGAGGGCTTGCTCCACGCGGGCGAGGCCTGGAGGTCCGCCGACAGATGCGCGATCCGCTCGCCCGACAGGGGATGCGTCTGCATGAACGGATCGATATTCTCGACACCGTAACGATATTCCTGCTGCTGCAACGTCTTGAAGAAGCTGAGCATGCCCTTGCCGGTAATGCCCGCGGTGGTGAGGAAGCGCGCGCCGGCGGCGTCGGCCGCCGATTCCTGCGTGCGGCTGAACGACAGGTATTTCGCCATGCCGGCGGACTGGCCGAGCGCCATCAGCCCGGCGCCCGCCTCGCCCGCGCCGGCCGCGACCGCGGCGAGGCCGAGGACCATCGACAGCAAGGTGATGTGCATCGCCGGCTTGATGCCGTTGTCGGCGAGCACGACGTGGCCGTCGGCGATATGCCCCAGTTCGTGCGCGATCACGCCCTGCACCTGGTTGGCGTTGACCGCCGCCTGGAGCAGCCCCGAATGGACGTAGACCGTCTGGCCGCCGACGACGAAGGCGTTGATCGAATCGTCGTTGATGAGCACGACCTTGACGTCGCGGGGCGACAGGCCGGCGGCCTTCACCAGCGGCACCGACATGTCGGCGAACATCGCCTCCGTCTCCGCATCGCGCAGGATCGACTGGGCCTGCGCCGGCTGCGCGGCGAGAAGCGTGGCGATGGCGGCGAGGGCGAGGCGCTTCATGGCTGGCACCGGCGCAGCATAGGCGAGGGGGCGGGCGAGGTCACGACGAAACCTTGGGGATGTCCGGGTGAACGCCGCGTGAGCGGGGGCGGCGCGACGCCACGCCACGCCACGCTACGCCACGCCACGCGGTCGCGATGGCCCGAGGCTGGCAACGTCCCGCGAACCTGCTACACGCGCATCCAGTAGCATGGCGTCCGACATCCCCCCCATCGATCGTTCGACCGCATTCCGCGAGCGCGGCGGCGCGGGCGGGCTCTTACGCCGGTCTTGGGGACGGTGGTGGGTCAAGGCACTCGCGGTGCTGGCGGTGCTGGCCGCCATCGCGTACGGCGTGCTGTGGGCGACGATCCTGCGCACGTTGCCCTCGGTCGACCAGCTGCGCACCTACGAACCGCCGCTGCCCACCAACGTTCGCGGCGTCGACGGGACGCCGATCCAGACCTACGCGCGCGAGCGGCGTGTCGAGCTGTCGTTCGCCGAATATCCGCCGTTGCTGGTGCGCGCGTTTCTGGCGGCGGAGGACAAGACGTTCTTCGAGCATCACGGCGTCGACTATCCGGGGCTGGCCGGCGCGGTGGTCGACTATGCGCGCAAGTTCGGCACCGGCCGCCGCGCCAAGGGCGGTTCGACCATCACGCAACAGGTGGCCAAGAACCTGTTGATCGGGAACGAGTATTCTCCGACCCGCAAGCTCAAGGAGGCGATCCTCGCCTATAAGATCGAGGATGCGCTGACCAAGCCGCAGATCCTCGAGCTGTACCTCAACCAGATTGCGCTGGGACGCAACGCGTTCGGGGTGGAGGCGGCCGCGCACGCCTATTTCGACAAGGAACTCGACGAGCTCGACCTGGCGCAGCTCGCCTATCTGGCGATCCTGCCCAAGGGGCCGTCGAACTACGATCCGGTGCGCCACGCCGACCGCGCGATGACGCGGCGCGACTATGTGCTGCGCGAGATGCTTAAGAACGGCTTCATCAGCCAGGCGCAGCACGACGCCGCGGTGGCCGAGCCGCTCGGCACGATCCTGCGCCGGACGCCGAAGTTCGAACGTGTCGGCGGCTATTTCGTCGAGGAGGTGCGGCGCCAGCTGATCGGCCGGTTCGGCGAAAAGGCGGCGGACGGGCCGTACAGCGTCTATGACGGCGGCCTGTGGGTGCGCACGTCGCTCGACACGCGGTTGCAGGACCTGGCGGCGCAGGCGCTGCGCGACGGCCTGTTGCGCTACGACCGCGGGCGCGGCTGGTCGGGGCCGATCACGCACAAGGACATCGACGGTGACGCCTGGTTGCAGACGCTGCTCAACACCAACATCGGCGTGGATTACGGCGACTGGCGCGCCGGGATCGCGATCGCGCGCGACGGCGATGCGTGGACGATCGGCTTCGCCGACGGCAAGACCGGCACGCTGCCGCGCCGGGCGGCGCAGATGCCGGTGCGTGGCAAGGGCGGCACCAGCTTCGCGGCGATCAGGGCGGGCGACATCATCGCGGTCGCGCCGGAGGGCGGGGTCTATGCCCTGCGGTCCGTGCCCAGGATTTCCGGCGGCTTCGTCGTCGAGGAGCCGGCGACGGGCCGCGTGCTGGCGATGCAGGGCGGCTTCGACAGCCGGTTGCAGGCATTCAACCGCGCGACGCAGGCGCTGCGCCAGCCCGGATCGACGATCAAGCCGATCGTCTATTCCGCCGCGCTCGAAAACGGCATGACCCCCGCGTCGATCATCGTCGACGGCCCGTTCTGCGTCTATCAGGGCGCGCGGCTGGGGCAGAAGTGCTTCCGCAACTTCGGCAACATGCGCGCCGCCGGCCCGCATACGATGCGCTGGGGCATCGAACAGTCGCGCAACCTGATGACCGTCCGCGCCGCCGCGACGACGGGCATGCCCAAGGTCGTCGACGTGATGAAGCGGATGGGGGTGGGCGATTACCAGCCCTATCTCGCCAATGCGCTGGGCGCCGGCGTCACCACGGTCACCCGGATGGTCAACGCCTATGCGACGCTGGCCAACAACGGCCGCGCGCACAGCCCGACGCTGATCGACTTCGTCCAGGACCGCCACGGCAAGGTCGTGCTGCCCGAGAACTGGCGCGCCTGCGACGGCTGCAACGCCCGCGACTGGAACGGCAAGGCGATGCCGCGGCCGGGCGATCGCACCCGCCAGGTGATCGACGCGATGACCGCATACCAGATGGTGCATATCACCGAAGGCGTCATCCAGCGCGGCACCGCGGTGGTGCTGCGCGACCTCGACCGGCCGATGTTCGGCAAGACCGGCACCACGACCGGCCCGACCGACGTCTGGTTCGTGGGCGGCACGCCGCAATTCGTCGGCGGGCTGTACGTCGGCTACGACACGCCGACCAACCTTGGCGGCTATGCGCAGGGCGGCACCTTCGCTGCGCCGATCTTCAAGGAATTCGCGGTAAAGGCCTACGAAGGCCTCGAAAAGCTGCCGTTCCGCGCGCCGGCGGGGATCCGCATGGTACGCATCGACCGCGGCAGCGGCCGGCCCGTCTACGGCACCTTCCCGACCGATACCGATCCCAAGGCGGGGGTGATCTGGGAAGCGTTCAAGCCGCAGAGCGAGCCGCGCCGCGCCATCCATCGCGGCGGCCCGACCCCCGCGGCGACCGCCACCGCGGCACCGGCGCGGGCGACGAATGCGCCGCGCGACAGCGATTTCTTGCAAAGGGAAGGCGGAATCTACTAGCGCCGCTTCCTATATGGGCGGGTGCAGCCGCCATCCTGTTTCACCGGAGAGTTTCCATGCGCGCCGAAGCGCAATCCCACGTCGACAGCATCAAAGAGGCGCTGGCGCTGCTGCGCCGGTTCCTCGACTGGGACCGTGCGCTGCGCCGTCTCGACGAGCTGAACGCCCGCGTCGAGGACCAGGCGCTGTGGAACGATCCCAAGGCCGCGCAGGAGGTGATGCGCGAGCGTCGCCGGCTGGACGAGGCGGTGACCGCGACGCGCGCGATCCAGTCGGAGATGGACGACACGGTCGAGCTGATCGAAATGGCCGAGGCCGAAGGCGACACCGCGATGGAGCTGGAGGGCGTCGAGGCGCTCGCCGCGCTGGCGAAGCGCGCCGACCACGACAAGATCCAGGCGCTGCTGGCCGGCGAGGCGGACGCCAACGACACCTATATCGAGATCAATTCGGGCGCCGGCGGCACCGAGAGCCAGGACTGGGCGGGCATGCTGCAACGCATGTACACGCGCTGGGCCGAGCGGCGCGGCATGAAGGTCGAGCTGATCGACCATCACGCCGGCGAGCAGGCGGGGATCAAGTCGGCGACGCTGCTGGTGAAGGGCGAGAACGCCTATGGCTATGCCAAGACCGAAAGCGGCGTGCACCGGCTGGTGCGGATCAGCCCGTACGACAGCGCGGCGCGGCGCCACACCAGCTTTTCGAGCGTCTGGGTCTATCCGGTGATCGATGACGACATCCAGGTCGAATATAACGAGAGCGACCTGCGCATCGATACCTATCGCGCGTCCGGTGCGGGCGGGCAGCACATCAACACGACCGATTCGGCGGTGCGCATCACGCATATCCCGACCGGCATCGTCGTGCAGTGCCAGAACCAGCGCTCGCAGCACAAGAACAAGGCGGAAGCCTACAACCAGCTGCGCGCGCGGCTGTACGAGCGCGAGTTGCAGATCCGCGAGCAGGCGGCGAATGCGGAGAATGCCACCAAGACGGACATCGGCTGGGGGCACCAGATCCGCAGCTACGTCCTCCAGCCGTACCAGCTGGTGAAGGACCTGCGCACCGGCACGACCTCTACCGCGCCGGGCGACGTGCTCGACGGCGACCTCGATCCCTTCATGGCGGCGGCGCTGTCGCAGCGCGTGACCGGCGAAAAGGTCGAGGTGGAGGACGTCGATTGAGCCTCGCGCGGATCCTGACCGGCGTGGCGATCGCCGGGCTGTGCCTGGCATCGACGGCGTGCGACGGGTCCAAGCCGCTCATCAAGCGCGAGGAAAAGCCCGCGCCGTTCCCCGCCGCCGATCGCCCCGTCGCGCACATCGTATCGTCGCGCTGGTCGAACGAGGAGGCGCGCGACCGGCTGAACGAGGCGGCCGAGGTGATGGACAAGGCCGGCATCGCCAAGGGGATGACCGTCGCCGACATCGGCGCGGGCGAGGGCTATTACACGATCCGGCTGGCGAGCCGCGTCGGCCGGACCGGGCGCGTGCTGGCCGAGGACATCGTCGCGGGCGTGCGCGATACGCTCGCCGAACGCGTCGCGCGCGAGGATCTGGAGAATGTGTCGGTCCGGCTGGGCGCGCCCGCGGATCCCAAGCTGCCCGACGCCAGCTTCGACCGCGTGCTGATGGTGCACATGTATCACGAGATCGCACAGCCGTACGAATTCCTTTGGCGCCTGCGCCCGTCGCTGAAGCCCGACGGGCTGGTCGTGGTGGTCGACGCGAACCGCCAGACGCAGAACCACGGCACGCCGCCCGCGCTGCTGCGCTGCGAGTTCGAGGCGGTGGGCTATCGGCAGGTCGCGACGGCCGAAATGCCTTCCGCCGGGGGCTATATGGCGACGTTCCGCGCCGAAGGGCCGCGGCCCGAGCCCGCGGCGATCAAGCCCTGCGTGCTGAAGGACTGACCGGCCGCTACATCCAGCCGTCGTCGCGCAGGCTGGCGATCCGCCCGCCCGCGACGATCAGGTGATCGACCAGCCGCAGGTCGACCGCCGCCGCCACCCGTCCCAACAACCGCGTATAGGCAAGGTCGGCGGCGCTCGGCGCGATCGTGCCGCTCGGATGGCCATGCGCCAGCACGAGGGCGGACGCGCCGAGTCGCAACGCCTCGCCGACGACCGTGCGCAGCGGCGGCGCGACGCTGTCCGCGCTGCCGGCGAAGTCCGCGCGGCCGAGAAACCTCCATTCCGGATCGAGATACAGGACCGCGGCGCGTTCCAGCGGGCCGATGCCGAGGTCGGCGACCAGCGCGGCAGCGGCGCGGGCGTCGGCGACGCGGGGCGGAGCGGAGGCGATGTCCATCGCACGCGTGTCGCCTGCGGCGGTGCGGCAGGCACGCGAAACCGCCTCCAATACGGCGCCATGCTTGGCGAGCGGCCGACGAGCGGGTAGGTCCGCCCGCATGCGCCAGTATCTCGACCTCATGGACCGTATCCTGACCGGCGGCGCCGAACAGATGGACCGCACCGGCACCGGCACGCTGTCGGTGTTCGGCGCGCAGATGCGCTTCGACCTCGCGCAGGGCTTTCCGGTCCTGACCACCAAGAAGCTACATCTGCGCTCGATCATCATCGAACTGCTCTGGTTCCTGCGCGGCGACACCAACGTGCGCTGGTTGCAGGACCAGCGGGTGAGCATCTGGGACGAATGGGCGGACGCCTCGGGCGATCTCGGCCCGGTGTACGGCAAGCAGTGGCGCGACTGGGAGACGGCGGACGGCCGCCACATCGACCAGATCCGCGAGCTGATCGACCAGATCCGCACCAAGCCCGCCTCGCGTCGCCAGATCGTGTCGGCGTGGAATCCCGGCGACCTGCACGCGATGGCGCTGGCGCCGTGCCACTGCCTGTTCCAGACGCATGTCGCGAACGGGCGGCTGTCGCTGCAACTCTACCAGCGGTCGGCCGACGTGTTCCTGGGCGTGCCGTTCAACCTCGCGAGCTATGCCCTGCTGACGCACATGCTGGCGCAGCAATGCGGGCTGGCGGTCGGCGAGTTCGTCTGGACCGGCGGCGATTGCCACCTCTATGCGAATCACCTCGACCAGGCGCGGTTGCAGCTGAAGCGCGATCCCGGCCCGCTGCCGCGGCTGGAGATCGTGCGCACGCCGCCGGCGATCGACGCCTATGCGTACGAGGATTTCGTCCTCCATGACTATGTGGCGCAGCCGCATATCAAGGCGCCGGTGGCGGTGTGATAAGCTTTCATCTGGCGCGCGCCGACGATGGCGTGATCGGGTGCGACGGGCAGCTGCCATGGCGGCTGCCCGCCGACCTCAGGCGGTTCAAGGCGCAGACGATGGGCCGGCCGATGGTGATGGGGCGCAAGACGTTCGAGGGGTTTCCGGCACCGCTGCCGGGGCGGCGGCACATCGTGCTGACGCGCGATCCGCACTGGTCGGCCGCGGGGGCGGAGGTGGCGCACTCGACCGAGGCGGCGCTGGCGCTGGCCGGCGACGAGGTCGCTGTGATCGGCGGCGCGGAGGTGTTCGCGCTGTTCCTGGCCCGTGCCGACCGGATCGAGCTGACCGAGGTGCACGGCATCTTCGCGGGCGATGCTCGGGTGCCGCCGTTCACCGGCTGGCGCGAGATCGCGCGCGAGGCTTTCACCGCCGAAGGGGGGCGTCCCGCCTACAGCTTCGTGACGTTGGTGCGCGGCTAGCGTTTCCCGGAGTCATGGTTCAGCGTCCGACCCGGTCGGCGCGCGGTGCCGGGGAAGGGGACGATGCCGATGATGCTGGCGTTCATAATGATGCAGATGGTGGCGCCTGCGGTCAGTGAGGTGCCCGGTGCCGTGCCGCCGCGCCTCCTGAATCCCGACAAGATTTTGGATTACAACGACTATCCGGTCGAATCACTGCGGCGGGAAGAATATGGCATTGCCTCGATCCGCCTGCGCGTCGCGGCCGACGGCGCAATCACCGGGTGCGACGTGACGGAAACGAGCGGCCATCCGCTGCTCGATGCGCGCAGCTGCACGCTCTATCGGACGCGGGCGCGCGTGGCGCCGGCCCGGGACGCCGCCGGTGCGGCGATAGCGGGCGAATTGCGGGCGGTCGTTTCGTGGGGCGTCAGCGAGCATCAGCCGCGTTCGACGATCGACCTGCCCATGCGGGTTTCGCGGATGCCGCCGGACTATCGCACGCCGGTCAGGGCGCGGCTGGTGTCGGATGCGGCGGGGCGGATCGTCGCCTGCGACATCCTGGAATCGAGCGGCAGCGGTGCCGGCGACCGCGCCGCCTGCGCCTATGTACGGCAGGCGCTCGTCCTGCCCGCGCCGAAAACCCGGTCGGCCGATGTGCCGCCGGCTGCGGTCCGCTATCTGACGGCAACGCTGGTGACCACCTTGCCTTCGAGTTCGGCTCGACGTTAGCATACGCGGCGGAGCGGCTCATCCTCCGCATGCTGACCCGCGCCATGCCGCCCGCTGTTGCCCCTCGCGCCACCCGCCCCTAAGGCGCGGCGGATGGAGCGGCTGGACGGCGGCTCGGTGGTTCCGCCGCATCTGGCCGGGGGGATCGTCGCGGTCGGCAATTTCGATGGCTTTCACCTCGGTCACCAGGCGGTGGTCGGTCGCGCGGTCGCGCGCGCGCGCGCCGAGGGGCGGCCGGCGCTGGTCGCGACCTTCGATCCGCATCCGGTCCGCCACTTCCGCCCCGACGCGCCGCCGTTCCGGCTGACGACGCTCGACCAGCGCCAGCGGCTGTTCGCCGCCGCCGGGGTCGATGCCATGGTGGTGCTGCACTTCGATGGCGCGCTGGCGCGGCTGTCGGCGGAAACGTTCATCGCCGAGCGGCTGCACGCGAATCTGCGTGTCGCCGGGGTGGTGACGGGCGAGGATTTCACCTTCGGCCGGGCGAAGGGCGGCGACGTGCGGCTGCTCGCCGCGCGCGGTGCGGCGCACGGTTTCGTCGCCGAGACGGTCGGCGCGGTGACGCTCGACGGCGAGACCGTGTCGTCGACACGCATCCGCGACGCGCTGCGTGGCGGCGAACCGCAGGTCGCGGCGCGGCTGCTCACCCGCCCGTTCGCGATTGAGGGGGTGGTGCAGCACGGCGACAAGGTCGGCCGCACGATCGGCTATCCGACCGCCAACGTCGACATGGGCAAATATCTGCGCCCCGCCTATGGCATCTATGCGGTGCTGGGCCGGCTCGCCGACGGGCGGGTGCTGAAGGGGGCGGCGAACCTGGGGATCCGGCCGACGTTCGATCCGCCCAAGGAGCTGCTCGAACCCTATTTCTTCGACTTCTCGGGCGACCTGTACGGCCAGCCGATCGAGGTGGCGCTGATCGACTATCTGCGCCCCGAAGTGAGGTTCGACGGCCTCGAACCGCTGATGGCGCAGATGGCGGCGGACTGCGAACGCGCCCGCGCCGCGCTCGCTGCATGGTGAGTGACACGCACACCCCCTTGGGCTAATGCCGCGCCATCTATGAGCGACGCCCCCGATACCGCCCCCGCCGCGCCGAAAGACTGGCGCGACACCGTCTTCCTGCCGAAGACCGACTTTCCGATGAAGGCGGGGCTCGCCGCGAAGGAGCCGGCGATCCTGGAGCGCTGGGCGCGGATCGGCGTCTACGACCGGCTGCGCGAGCAGCGCGCCGGGCGCGAGCGGTTCATCCTGCACGACGGCCCGCCCTACGCCAACGGCGACATCCACATGGGCCATGCGATGAACAAGGTGCTGAAGGACATCATCGTCCGCAGCCAGTCGCTGATGGGCAAGGACGCGCCCTACGTGCCCGGCTGGGACTGCCACGGCCTGCCGATCGAGTGGAAGGTCGAGGAGGCGTACCGGGCGAAGAAGCAGAACAAGGACGAGGTGCCGGTCGCGCAGTTCCGCGCCGAATGCCGCGCCTATGCCGACCGCTGGGTGGGCGTGCAGCGCGACCAGTTCGCGCGGCTGGGCGTGATGGGCGACTGGGCCGATCCCTATCTGACCATGAACTTCGATGCCGAGGCGGCGATCGTCGGCGAATTGCTCAAGTTCGCCGAGAGCGGCCAGCTGTATCGCGGCGCCAAGCCGGTGATGTGGTCGCCAATCGAAAAGACCGCGCTGGCCGAGGCCGAGGTCGAATATGAGGATATCGTCTCGACCCAGATCGACGTCGGGTTCGAGATCGCGTCGGCGCCCGAGGCGGAGATCCTGGTCGGCGCCACCGCGGTGATCTGGACCACGACGCCGTGGACGATCCCCGTCAACCAGGCGCTCGCCTACAATCCGGCGCTCGACTACGTGCTGTTCGCCTGTGGCGGCCGGCGGTTCCTCGTCGAGGAAAACCTGATGGGGGCGTTCTCGAAGCGCACCGGGCTGAAGATGGAGGAGTTCGTCGCGCTGGTGAAGGGCGCGGCGCTGGAGGGCGCGACCGCGCTGCACCCGATGCACGCGCTCGGCGGCTTCTTCGCGCGGCCGAGGCCGTTCCTGCCGGGCGAGTTCGTGACGCGCGATGCCGGTACGGGCCTCGTCCACATGGCGCCCGACCATGGCGAGGACGATTTCCTGTTGTGCAAGGCGCACGGGCTGGAGCCGGTGTTCGCGGTCGACGGCGCGGGCATGTACCGCGCCGACTGGGGCTGGCTCGGCGGGCAGGGCAGCGTCATCAACAAGAAGTTCGTCGCGAGCGACGGCCCGATCTGTACCGACCTGCGCGCGGCGGGGGCGCTGCTGTCGGCGAGCGACGATTTCGCGCACAGCTATCCGCATTCGTGGCGGTCGAAGGCGAAGGTGATCTTCCGCGCCACGCCGCAATGGTTCATCCCGATGGACCGGCCGATCCTCAACGACGGCGAAGGGGCCGCGAGCAACGGCGCGACACTGCGCGAGACCGCGCTCGACGCGATCGAGCACACCCGCTGGGTGCCGGCGCGGTCGCAGAACCGCATCCGTTCGATGGTGGAGGGGCGGCCCGACTGGGTCATCAGCCGCCAGCGCGCCTGGGGCGTGCCGATCGCGCTGTACGTCGACCGCGCGAGCGGCGAGTATCTCAACGATCCGGCGGTCAACGCCCGCATCGTCGAGGCCTTCCGCACCAGCGGCGCCGACGCGTGGTTCACCGCGGATCATCAGGCGCTGCTCGGCGCGGAGCACGATCTGGCGGACTATGAGCCGCAGAACGACATCCTCGACGTGTGGTTCGACAGCGGATCGACGCATGTCTTCACCGTCGAGGCGCGCTACGGCGCGGACGTACGCGCCAACCTGTACCTCGAGGGCAGCGACCAGCATCGCGGCTGGTTCCAGTCGTCGCTGCTCGAAAGCTGCGGCACGCGCGGTCGCGCGCCCTATGACGCGGTGCTGACGCACGGCTTCGCGCTCGACGGGCAGGGGCGCAAGATGTCCAAGAGCCTGGGCAACGTCGTCGATCCGTTGAAGGTGATCGGCGAAAGCGGCGCCGACATCCTGCGCATGTGGGTCGCCTCGACCGACTATTTCGACGACGTGCGGATCGGCAAGGAGGTGCTGGGCACCGCCTCCGACGGCTATCGCAAGCTGCGCAACACCTTCCGCTACCTGCTCGGTGCGCTCGACAGCTTCGACGAGGCGGAACGCGTCGCGGTGGAGGCGATGCCCGAGCTGGAACGCTACGTGCTGACGCTGCTCGGCCAGCTCGACATGGACCTGCGCGAGGCGGCGGAGGCGTATGAACTCAACCGCTACCTGCGGCGCCTGACCGACTTCGCCAACGAGGACCTGTCCGCCTTCTTCTTCGATATCCGCAAGGATTCGCTCTATTGCGACGCGGCGACCGATCCGACGCGGCGGGCGTACCGGACGGTGCTCGACGTGCTGTTCCACGCGCTGGTGCGCTATGCCGCCCCGATCCTGTGCTTCACCGCCGAGGAGGTGTGGCAGGCCCGGTTCCCGAGCGACGACGGATCGGTGCATTTCCTCGAATGGCCCGACCTGCCCGCGCTGCCGGGTGACGTGCCGCTCGGCACCGACTGGGCCGACGTCCGCCGCCTGCGTGCGACGGTGACCGAGGCGATCGAGCCGTTGCGCCGCGAAAAGACGGTACGATCGAGCCTTGAGGCCGAGGTGACGGTGCCCGAGCTGCCACTGTCTGCGGAGGCGCTGGCCGAGACGTTCATCGTCGCGCGCGTGCACCGGGGCGAGGACGTCGGCGTGACGCGGACCGAATATCTGAAGTGTGGCCGGTGCTGGCGGCACCTGCCCGAAGTGACCGCGGACGGCGCGCTGTGCGACCGGTGCGAGAGCGTCGTCGGCGATGCGTAATGTGCCGGCCGCGGGCCTCGTCACCGCCGCATTGCTGTTCATCGCCGACCAGGCGTCGAAATTCGCGATCACCGACGTGCTGCGGCTCGACGCGCTGACGGCGGAACGGGCGATCACCCCCTTCTTCAACCTGCGCTTCGTCGCCAATCACGGGATCTCGCTGGGGCTGCTGCACGCCGACAGCGACACGATGCGCTGGGCGCTGGTCGCGATGACCGGCGCGATCGCGGTCGCGGTCGCGGTGTGGATGACGCGCGAGCCGCAGCGCGCCGACCAGATGGCGCTGGGAGCGATCCTGGGGGGCGCGCTCGGCAATATCGTCGACCGCATGCGCTTCGGCTATGTCGTCGATTTCGCCGACCTGCACTTCGGCGACTGGCGCCCGTTCCTCGTCTTCAATGTCGCCGATGCGGCGATCACCGTCGGCGTGCTGGTGCTGCTTGTCCGCGCGCTCCTGATGCGCGACAAGCGCGATATTCCCTCGGAGAATCCCCATGCGTAAGTCCGTTCCGCTCCTCGCCGGCGTCATCTGCGTCGCCCTCCTGTCCGGCTGCGGCAAGCGCGGCTACGACCGGGCGCGCCCCGACGAATTCGCGGTCGCACGGCAGGCACCGCTGGTGATCCCGCCCGACTATTCGCTGGTGCCGCCGCAGCCCGGCGCCGCACGCCCGCAGGACAGCGCCAGCCAGGCGCAGACGCTGGAGGCGCTGTTCGGCGGCAACACGCAGCGCAGCGCGGCGGAGAACGGCGTCGTCAACCAGGCCGGCGGCGACACCGCCGATACCGGCATCCGCTCGTCGGTCGGCGATCCGTCGACCAACGTCGTCGACAAGGGCGCGACCACCCGCGACATCGTCGCCGCGCCCGAGGGCGACGGGCAGGACGCGCGGGCTTCGGCTAAGAAGTAACGCGGGTCCGCATGCGTGCCGTCACCCCGGACGTGTACCGGGGTTCACGGCGCGGCGTGGCGATCGGCATGAGCCTCCGGCCGCTCGCCAGCGGGTCGGTGGACCCCGGAACGAGCCCGGGGTGACGCGGTGTCCTGGGGCGAAGACGGCCTTGCAAACCCCGCGGAACATTGCCGGTCCCCGCAACGCCCTGCGCCGACGCACCACTTATAAGCGCGCGTTCCGTCACCCCGGACGTGTACCGGGGTCCACTGCGCGGTGGGGCGATCGGCGTGAGCCTCCGTCCGCTCGGCGGCGGGTAGGTGGCCCCCCCGGAACGGTTCCTGGGTGACGCGATGTATCGGCCGGGGGTAGTCTATACAGCCGCGCGGAACGCCGCCAGCCCGCGGTCGAGATCGGCGATCAGGTCGGCGGTGTCCTCCAGTCCGATCTGCAACCGGACCAGCGGCCCGGCATAGTCGCGCGGCGCGGCGGTGCGGATGCGGGCCGGATCGGCGGGGATCGCGAGGCTTTCGAACCCGCCCCAGCTATAGCCGATCCCGAACAGGTCGAGCGCATCGATCAGCGCCGCGCGCGCGGCCTCGTCGCCGCCGTTCAGCACGACACTGAACAGGCCGCTCGACCCCTTGAAGTCGCGTGCCCAGATCGCGTGGCCGGGACAATCGGGCAGGGCGGGGTGCAGCACGCGCGCCACTTCGGGCCGCGCGGCGAGCCAGTGCGCGATCTCGAGCGCGCTGCGCTGATGCTGGGCGAGGCGGACCGCCATCGTGCGCAGGCCGCGGCTGCCGAGCCAGCAGTCGTCGGGCGAGGCGACCTGGCCGAGCAGGTGGCTCATGTCGCGCAGTTTCGCAAAATGGCCGGGCGCGGCGGTGACCGACCCCAGCATGACGTCGGAGTGGCCGACGACATATTTGGTCGCGGCGAGGATCGTCAGGTCGATGCCCTTTTCGATCGCCGGGAAGAACAGCGGCGTCGCCCAGGTGTTGTCGAGCAGCGTCACCAGGCCGTGCGCCTTCGCGACGGCGACGATCGCCGGCACGTCCTGCACCTCGAAGGTCAGGCTGCCGGGGCTTTCCATGAAGATCGCCCTGGTCGCCGGCCCGATCAGCTCGGCGATCCCCGCGCCGATCAGCGGATCGTAGAAGCGCGTCGTGATGCCGAACCGCTTGAGCAATTGCATCGCTTGGCCGCGGGTGGGATCGTAGGCGCTGTCGACCAGCAGCAATTCGTCGCCCGGCGACAGCACCGACAGCAACGCCGCGGCGATCGCCGCCACACCCGAGGGGTAGAGGAAGGTCGCCTCGGCGCCCGGCTCCAGCGAGGTCAGCGCGTCGGCGAGGCTCCATTGCGTCGGCGTGCCGCGGCGGCCGTAATAGAGGCGGTGGTGGGTATCGCGGCCGGCATTCGCGCGCAGATCCGCGATGCTGTCGTAGAGGATCGTCGACGCGCGCCAGACCGGCGGGTTGACGATCCCGCCGGTCCATTCGGGGCGACGCCCGGCCTGGACGACGCGTGTCGCGTCGCCCAGCGGGGAATCGGTCTTGCTGCTATCCGTCAACGGTCTCGCGGGCTCCCATGGCCTTTGGCGTCGAGCGGTCCGCTCCCCATTCCGACCAGCTGCCGTCGTACAGCGCGGCGTCCTTGCCCAGCAAGTGCAGACCGAACGCCAGCGTCGAGGCGGTGACGCCCGAGCCGCAGGTGAGCGCGATCGGCCGGTCGATGTCGATCCCCGCGCCCGCGAACGCCGCCTTCAGCGAATCGCCGCGCTTCCACGTGCCGTCGGCGTTGAAGATCGCGGTATAGGGCAGGTTGTGCGATCCGGGGATATGGCCGGCATGCGTCGCCGGGCGCGGATCGGGCTCCTCGCCGGTGAAGCGTGCCGCCGAGCGCGCGTCGAGCACCTGTTCGGCGCCGCTGTCGACGTTCGCCTTCATCTGGTCGAGCGTGCGGACGTTCTTGGAGTCGGCCCAGACGGTGAAGTGGCGATGACGCAGCGTTTCCTTGCCGCTCGCCGTCTCGCGGCCCTCGGCGCGCCACTTGGCGAGGCCGCCGTCGAGGATCGCGACGTCATGCGCGCCGAAGGTGCGCAGCATCCACCACGCGCGGGCGGCGGTATGCCATGGCGACGAATCGTACAGCACGATGCGGCTGCCGTCGCCGAGTCCGAGGCTCTGCATCCGGCTGGCGAATTTCTCCGCGGTCGGCAGCATCATCGGCAGGTCGCTGTCGGTGTCGCGCAATTCGCCGAGGTTCATGAAGACGGCGCCGGGGATGTGCGCGGCCTCGTATTCGGCGGCGGCATCGCGGCCGAGCGCGGCGTCCAGATAGGTGGCATCGACCACCCGCAGGTCGCTTGCGCCGAGTTCACCGGCCAGCCATTCGGTCGTCACCAACGCGTCCATCACACACTCTCCCTACGTTCACACGATCTGGTCGGGCCTACGACTGGGGAGGAGTGGCCGTGCGCCGTCAATAGCCGTCGTCCCCGGCGCTGTCGAGGGCCTGCAAGAATGTTTCAGCGTGCGTGAGTGTTTCGTTTCGAGATTGCTCGGATTGCTTCGCCCACGTACTATATGGCATGCGCAGGCGCATATTGCCGCCGAGCCGGTCCTCGTGACGCGCGAGGAAGTGCCAGTAGAGCGCGTTGAACGGGCAGGCATCCTCTCCCGTTCGCCGCTTCACGTCGTAGCGGCATGTGCCGCAATAGTCGCTCATCCGATCGATGTAGGCGCCCGACGAGATATAGGGTTTCGATCCGAGCAGGCCGCCGTCGCCGAACTGGCTCATCCCCAGCGTATTGGGCAGTTCGACCCATTCGTAGGCGTCGATATAGACTTCGAGATACCAGCGATGCACCTCCGCCGGATCCGCACCGATCAGCAGCGCGAAATTGCCGGTGACCATCAGCCGCTGGATATGGTGCGCGTGCGCGGTGGCGAGCGTCTGGCCGATCGCCTCGCGCAGGCAGTGCATGTCGGTGGCGCCGGTCCAATACCATCCCGGCAGCCTGCGGTGATGGTCGAGGAAGTTGCGGGTGACGTAGTCCGGCCCCTCGCGCCAGTAGATGCCGCGCATATATTCGCGCCAGCCGATGATCTGGCGGATATAGCCCTCCACCGAATTGAGCGGGGCGCGGCCTGCGCGATATTCCGCCTCCGCCCGGCGACACAGGTCGAGGGGATCGAGCAGGCCCGAATTGATGTAGGGCGACAGGATCGAATGCCACAAATGGCGCTCGCCGGTCAGCATCGCATCCTCGAAATCGCCGAACTGCGGCAGGGCATGGGTCATGAAATAGGCCGCCTGGCGTTCGGCGTCGGCGGCGGTCACCGCATAGTCGAACCCGTCGAGGCTGCCGGGATGATCGGCGAAGCGCTCCGCGACCAGCGCCAGCACGTCCCGCGTCGTCGCATCGGGTGCGAAGGCGTGCGGCCGGGGCATGAACAGGTCGCCCTTCGCGGGCTTGCGGTTGTCCTTGTCGAAGTTCCAGCGGTCGCCGGCCGGCGTCTTGCCGTCCATCAGCAGGCCGGTCTTGCGCCGCATGTCGCGGTAGAAGAATTCCATCGTCAGTTGCTTGCGCGCGCTCGCCCAGGCGTCGAATTCGGCATGGTCGCAGACGAAGCGGTCGTCCGCGCGGATCTCGACGGGAATGCCGAACACGGTTTCCCAGCCGTCGATCATCGCGACGACGCGCCATTCGCCGGCTTCGGTGACGACGATCCGGTCGGGACCGTGCCGCGCGACCGCGCGCGCGATCTCGCCGGTGAAGCTGCCGCTCGAGTCCGGATCGTCGAGCCGGACATAGTCGACGGTCCAGCCCGCCGCCGCCAGCGCATCGGCATGATGGCGCATCGCCGACAGGATATAGGCGATCTTCTGCTTGTGGTGGCGGACATAGGTCGTCTCCTCCGCCACCTCCATCATCAGGACGACGGTGTCGGCGGGATTGGCGTCGCGCAGCGAGGCGATGCCCGGGCTGAGCTGGTCGCCGAGTATGGGAACGAGCGTTTTCATCCGGCGTGCGGCATCCTACATGGCGGGGCATGACACCCATGCACCTCGGCCAGTCCAGCCAATTGCCCGCATCACCGCAAGAGGCGGTGCTCGATTATGTTCCCAACCCGCGGCCCGGCACGACCTATCTGGTCCGCTTCGCGGTGCCCGAATTCACGTCGCTGTGCCCGGTCACCGGCCAGCCCGATTTCGCGCATCTCGTGATCGACTATGTGCCCGGCGACACGATCGTCGAATCCAAGTCGCTGAAACTGTTCCTCGGCGCGTTCCGCAACCATGCGGGCTTTCACGAGGATTGCACGGTCGGCATCGGCCAGCGGCTGTTCGACGAGATGGCGCCGCGCTGGCTGCGGATCGGCGGCTATTGGTATCCGCGCGGCGGCATCCCGATCGACGTGTTCTGGCAATCGGCCGCACCCCCTGCCGACCTGTGGCTGCCGGATCAGGGCGTCGCCCCGTATCGCGGCCGCGGTTGACGCAGATCAAGCGGATAGTCCGGTTGCAGTGCGGCATAAAACTGCAACCTTTCGCACCGGCACGTGTTCATCATGGTGCAAGGTTACGGCTTTGCCGCAACGGCGCGTCAACGAAGGATTGGGCATGGTGACGACGGTGGCTGGCATGGCGGCGGGCGGCGACGCGATCAAGTATCTGGCGATGATCGGGAATTTCCTGCCGCGGCAGTGCGGCCTAGCGACCTTCACCACCGATGTCTACCAGGCGATGCAGGACCGTTTCCCGGATGTCCGCGTCGACGTCTATGCGATGGACGACCATCCCGGCCGCTACGATTATCCCGCGGCCGTCGTCGGCGCGATTCCCCAGCACGACCTGTCCGCCTATCTGACGACGGCGCGCACGATCGAGGCGAGCGGCGCGCAGGCGATCTGGGTGCAGCACGAATATGGTATCTACGGCGGGCCGGCGGGCGAGCACCTGCTCGCGCTGCTCGATCGCACGACGCTGCCGGTGATCGTTACGCTGCATACGGTTCTCGAAAAACCCAATGCGGACGAGCGCCGCGTGCTCGAAGGGCTGCTGCGCCGCGCCGCCAAGGTGGTGGTGATGGCCGAGCGCGGGCGCGATATCCTGCGCCGCGTCTACGGGGCCAACCCGCGCCAGATCGCGATGATCCCGCACGGCGTACCCGATCGCGCCTTCACCGATCCCGAAACGCTGAAGCCGCGGATGGGCTGGGAAGGGCGCGACGTCGTCCTGACCTTCGGCCTGCTCGCGCCGAACAAGGGCATCGAGACGATCATAGAGGCGCTGCCGACGATCGCGGAGCGGCACCCGAATCTGCTCTACGTCGTGCTCGGCGCGACGCATCCGAACCTCGTCGCGCACGAGGGCGAGGCGTATCGCGAGCGGCTGAAGGCGCTTGCCGCCGAACTGGGGGTCGGCGACAATGTCGCGTTCGTCGACGGTTTCGTCGAGCATGGCGAACTGATCGACTATCTGCAGGCGGCGGACATCTATGCCACGCCGTATCTCAATCCCGCCCAGATCACGTCGGGCACCTTGTCGTACGCAGTCGGGGTCGGCAAGGCGGTGATCTCCACCCCCTATGTCCACGCGACCGAGATCCTGGCGGACGGCCATGGCGTGCTCGTCGACTTCAAGGATGTCGCCGCGTTCGCGCGCGAGATCGACCGGCTGTTGTCGAGCGCGCGCGACCGGACCCGCCTCGCGCAGCGCGCCTACGATCGCGGCCGCACGATGATCTGGCCGCGTCTGGCCGAGGCGACGCTGCACGAGACGGAGGTCGCCGTCGCCGCCCGCCCTAGGCGGCTCGCCAAGCCGCTCGCCGGAGTGAAGGCGCTGCAACCCAATTTCGCGGCGGTCGAGCGGATGAGCGATGCGACCGGCATGCTCCAGCATTCGATCTATTCGGTCCCCGACCGGCGCCACGGCTATTGCATCGACGACAATGCGCGCGCGCTGATGCTGATGAGCGCGATGGACGATCTCGATCCCGTCGAGCGCGACAAGTGGACGACGATCTATGCGTCGTTCGTGCAATATGCGTGGAACCCCGACGAGCGGCGCTTCCGCAACTTCATGAACTTCGACCGGACGTGGTGCGAGGACGTCGGGTCCGAGGATTCGAACGGCCGTGCGATCTGGGCGCTGGGCGTGACCGCGCGCGACGGCAAGGATCCCAAGCATCGCGACTGGGCGCGCGCGATGTTCGACGCGACGGCCAGCCTGGGGCTCGACCTCGGCTCGCTGCGCGCGCAGTCGTTCGCGATGCTCGGCGCGGCGGCGATGCTGGAGGCATCGCCCGGTCACGAGCTCGCGCGATCGATCCTCGAACGCTTCCCCGACGACCAGATCGCGCTGCTCGCTGCGGCGCGGCGGCCCGAATGGGAATGGTTCGAAATCGTGCTCGCCTATGACAATGCGCGGCTGCCGCAGGCGCTGATCGTCGCGGGGCAGGCGCTCGGGCGGCAGGACCTGATCGATTGCGGGCTGGAGACGCTCGGCTGGATCGTCGCCAAGCAGACCTCGCCGGAAGGACGGTTCCGGGCGGTCGGGACGGAAAGTTTCCACCGGCCCTATGCCGATCCGTTGCAGTTCGACCAGCAGCCGCTGGAGGCGCAGGCGACGGTCGATGCGTGCATCGCCGCCTATCGCGCGACGGACGACCTGCGCTGGAAGACGGAGGCGGAGCGCGCCTATGGCTGGTATCTCGGCCAGAACGACCTCGACCTGCCGCTCGCCAGTCCGCTGGACGGGGGCTGTTTCGATGGCCTGATGCCGACCGGATTGAACCGGAACCAGGGTGCGGAGTCGATTTTGGCGCTGCAACTGGCCAGCTGCGCGATTTCGGGGCTTTCAAAGTCGGTCCAAGGCGTGGCAGGGACGTCGCGCGTCGTCGCCTAAATCCGTAGGACGTCGACGCCGCCACCGTATCCGACCGACGAGGCTACAATCGCGATGGACCTGTTTACCCACCGCTTGCGGCTTCACGCCGACCCGTCCCGCGTGGTCGTCCGCCCGTTCCACATCGCGTGGGGCGGCAAGGGCGGCGCGCCCAACCGGACCGAGCGTCTGGTCGGCGAAGTGCTGGAGATGTCGGCCGAGGAGGCGCGCGAGCAGCTCGAGACCGTGCTGAAGGATTTCGAGGCGCGCCACTGGCAGACGCGCCGGGTGTTCATGACGCGCTACGACGAGATCGAGGACCTGCTGGGACTCGACGGTCGCGACATCGGCGATGAAAAGCGCCAGCTGATCGGTGCCTATTTCTGCCACGAATACAGCTATGCCGCGGCGGCGCTGATGAACCCCAGCGCGGTGCCGCACTTCGACCAGACCGGCATGCCCGAAGGATCGATGCGCATCCTGATGAGCCTGCGTGCGGTGGGCGAGGGGCATATCTCGTCGGTCGCGTTCCGCGAGGGCATCATCACCGGCACACACGAACTGAAGCTCGCGCCCGAGCCGCCGTTCGCGACCGCGACCGACGTCGTGGGGGAGGGCGAGGAGATACCGGAGGGGCCGGTCACGGTCTGGCGGCACCGCGATTCGACGCTGTCGGGCACCGTCATCTTCCCGATCACACAGGCGCAGTCGAAGGGGCTGGAGGACCTGCGCATCGTCCATTTCCAGCATGAGGACGGCAGCTACGAATGGATCGGCACCTACACCGCCTATAACGGGTCGGTGATCCAGTCCGAACTGATGCGCACGCGCGACTTCCGGGCGTTCGATCTGGTGCCGATGTCGGGGTCCGCCGCGCGGAACAAGGGCATGGGCCTGTTCCCGCGCAAGGTCGGTGGCCAGTATATGATGATCGGGCGGCAGGACGGCGAGAATTTGTTCCTGCTGAAATCGGACACGCTGGAGCATTGGGACGAGGGCGAGAAGATCCTGGCGCCGCACTATCCCTGGGAGCTGGTACAGATCGGCAATTGCGGGCCGCCGATCGAGCTGGACGAGGGCTGGCTGCTGCTGACGCATGGCGTCGGCGCGATGCGCAAATACTCGATCGGCGCGGCGCTGCTGGACAAGGACGATCCGTCGAAGGTGATCGGCCGCACGCGCGAACCGATCCTGGCGGCGAAGGATCAGGACCGCGAGGGCTATGTCCCCAACGTCGTGTACAGCTGCGGTGCGATCCGCCACGGCGATACGCTGTTCCTGCCCTATGGCATCGCCGACAGTTCCGTGGGCTTCGCGTTCGTGCCGATCAGCGACCTGCTCGCCGCGATGGTGTGACCCCGGCGGCCGGCTGACGGGGACGGTGCGCTGGCGGGTGTCTAACGGGCCGGGGCGTCACCCCGGGCGCAGGTCGGGGTACAGCCGGGGCGGTGACGGGCGCACGGCCCGACGACCGCGTCGACGACCCTAGGTGCGGTCGTCCCTCGCCCGTTTGGCGGGGGGCAGCTGTGACAGCCTCGTCAGCAGCAGCGGTATGTCGTCGGTGATGAACGTGTCCGTCGGCACCGCGAGCCCCGACTGGAGCGCCCCGCGGACACCGGCGAATCTGTCGCGATGCTGTTCTGATGACCGTGTCACGGCTGGCCCTATGTTACGCGTAAGGCAAACCCGGCAATCACCGGCCGGGGGGGGATGGCGGGTGGTTACCGGGTTCGGGGGGATAACGGGCGACCCCCGCCGGCGTTCCCGCGTCGACCAACGGTTCGGCGCAAATCAGGCGGCGACCGACCGCCGCGTATAGCGATAGAGCGCCGCGACCAGCGCCAGGAACGCGATCGTCCCGCCGATCAGCGCGACCGGCTCGAACCCCGCCGGAGCGATCGCGAGCGGCGCGTCCGAATTGGTGGCGTAGACGAGACACGCAAAGGCGACGCCCCACAGGCTTTCGCCGACGATCATGCCGGTGGCGGTCAGCACGCCCATGCGCTTGGCGAGCTCGACGTCGGGCGCGCGCTCCGCCCAGCGATCGTAGAGCGCGCCGATCACCGCGCCGATCACCACCGGCAGCGTCACCGCCATCGGCAGGTAGACGCCGAGGCCGATCCCGAGCGGCGGCAGGCGCAGTTTGCCCAGCCGGCCGAGCGTTTCGTCCAGCGCGATCACGACGACGCCGACCGCCGCGCCATAGCCGATCATCGCCCAGTTGAGGTCGCCGCCTAGCACCCCCTTGGCCAGTGCCGAGATCAGCGCGGCCTGCGGGGCGGCCAGCGCATTGGGGCCGGCGCCGGGCGCGCCCTGGAACCCCAGCGTCGTCGCGAGCAGTTCGAGGACCGGCGGCACCACGAGGCTGCCGAAGACGACGCCGAAGATCAGCGCGACCTGCTGCTTCCACGGCGTCGCGCCGACGAGCTGGCCGGTCTTGAGATCCTGGAGATTGTCGTTCGAGATGGTGGCGACGCCGAAGACGATGCCGGTGACGATCAGCGCATAGGCGACCAGCGCCTGCGTCGTGTCCGGCCCGGCGCCGCGGCCGAACAGCCCGACCAGCATCAGCGACGCGGCGAGCACCGAAAGGATGCCGATCCCCGACACCGGGCTGTTCGACGCGCCGATCAGCCCGGCCATGTATCCGCACACCGCCGCGATCACGAGCCCGAGCACCAGTACGAACACGAGCGCGCCGAGGATCAGGACGACCGCCGATCCCTCCAGCGGCCCGCCGGCGATCACCGACCAGAGCAATGCGGCGATCGGCACCAGCGTCGCGAGGCTGACGGCGACGACGATGCCGATCGACAGGTCGCGCTCGCCGAGGGCGAGCACCGCGCCGCCGCGCTTCGCCTTGCTCGCGGCGATCGACGAGCGGATGCCGCCGAGCACCGGCCCGATGATCTTGAGCAACGTCCAGATCGCCGCGACGCCGATCACGCCGGCGCCGAGGAAGCGCACGTCGGTGCGGAACACGCCGCCCGCCCACGCCTCGATGCCGACGCCCGCCGCGGCGGGGGACAGGCCGGTCAGGATCGGCAGCGCGATCCACCAGCCGATGACGACGCCCGCGAACATCGCGAGGCCGACCGACAGGCCGACGAGATGGCCTGCGCCGATCAGCGCGAACGACAGGCCGCCCGATATGCCGGTCGCGCCCGCGCCGACGCGAAAGAAATGCGCGGCCTCTGCGACGACCAATCTGGTCTGGGTCAGCACCGCAAAGCCCGCGGAGGCGAGCGCGTTGACCACGATAAGCCGCAGGCCCCGGCCGCTTTCCGCTTCCCCTGCGCGACTGCCCGCGCCGACCATCAGCACCTCCGCCGCGGCGCGCCCCTCCGGATAGGGCAGGTCGGTATCGACCACGAGCGCGCGGCGCAGCGGCACGGAGAACATGACGCCGAGGATGCCGCCGGTCATCGTGATCCCGGCGGTCAGCAGGTACGGGAACCCCTGCCACCAGCCGATCATGACGAGGCCGGGCAGGACGAAGATGATCGCGGCGAGCGTTCCCGCCGCGGAGGCGACCGTCTGGACGATGTTGTTTTCGAGGATCGTCGCGCCGGGCAGGTAGCGCAGGATCGCCATCGAGATCACCGCGGCGGGGATCGACGTCGCGAAGGTCAGCCCGACCTTCAGCCCGAGATAGACGTTGGCCGCGGTGAACAGCAACGTGATGAGCCCGCCCAGCAGGATGCCGCGAACGGTCAGTTCGCGCATCGGGGATGCGGGGGCGGGGGCAGTGGCCATGGGAATGCGCTCTTCGCTGGTCGGTGTCGGGCCGACTGTGCACGCGGCCCGGCCTCCGGGCAATGCCATGTGGGAAAGCGAAACAAAGCTGCGCCCGCTCGACATCGCACGCCGGTTTCCGCTAGGCGGCGGCCATGAAGACCACCACACCCTTGCGCGTCGCGCTCGCCGGGCTCGGCACCGTCGGCGGCGGCGTGATCCGCCTGCTCGACACCAACCGCGATCTGATCGCCCGCCGCGCCGGCCGCCCGATCGAGGTCGTCGCCGTGTCCGCCCGCGACCGCTACAAGGACCGCGGGCTCGATCTGGCGCGCTTCGCCTGGGTCGACGACACCCGCGAACTCGCCGCGCATGACGGCGCCGACGTGGTGGTCGAGCTGATCGGCGGGTCGGACGGCCCGGCGCTGACGCTGGCCCGCGCCACGCTGGCGGCGGGCAAGGGCTTCGTGACCGCCAACAAGGCGATGCTCGCGCACCACGGCCTCGACCTCGCGCAGGCGGCGGAGCAGGCGGGCGTGCCGCTCAAGTTCGAGGCGGCGGTGGCGGGCGGCGTTCCGGTCATCAAGGGGCTGCGCGAGGGGGCGGCGGCCAACGAGATCGGCCGCGTCTACGGCATCCTCAACGGTACCTGCAATTTCATCCTGTCGAAAATGGAGGCGGAGGGCTTAGATTTCGCCGACGTGCTGCGCGAGGCGCAGGCGCTCGGCTATGCCGAGGCGGACCCCAGTTTCGACATCGACGGCGTCGATGCGGCGCATAAACTGTCGATCCTCGCCAGCATCGCCTTCGGGACGCAGCCCGCGTTCGACGACGTGTCCGCGACCGGCGTCCGCCACGTCATCGCCGCCGACATCGCCGAGGCGGCGTCGCTCGGCTACAAGGTGCGACTGGTCGGCGTCGCCGAGGCGGGCGCGGGCGGGCTGTTCCAGCGCGTCCATCCGCATCTGGTCCCGATCGACCATCCGCTGGCACACGTCACCGGATCGCTCAACGCGGTGGTGGCGGAAGGGAATTTCGTCGGCCGGCTGTTCTTCCAGGGCGCCGGCGCCGGCGACGGGCCGACCGCGAGCGCGGTGGTCGCCGACCTGATCGACATCGCGCGCGGCGAATTCGGGCCGCCCTATGCGATGCCCGCCGCCGCGCTGGTCGCCGCGCCCAAGGCGGACAGCGGCGCCCGGCGCGGCCGCGCGTACCTGCGCTTCACCGTGCAGGACAAGGTGGGCGTGCTGGCCGAGATCGCCGCGGCGATGCGCGATGCCGGCGTGTCGATCGAAAGCCTGATCCAGCGCGGGGTGACGACCGACGGCAGCGTCATCGTCGCGATCGTGACGCACGAAGGACCCGAACGCGCGGTCGCGCACGCGCTGGAGACGCTGCGCGGGTCGCAGAGTCTCGCGGGCCAGCCGATGTGGATGCACATCCTCGGTTAGGGGCGCGGATCGGGGCGCTTGTCCCTTCGTTTCCGTCACCCCGGACCGGTTGCGGCCTATGCGAGCAGAAGAAGTTTTTGCAGGGATTCAGACGCCGGTCCGGGGTGACGGTGGATGGTGCGGCGGCGGGGCCGGACAGGGGCGCCCGGTCAGGGCGCGGGCGTGACCGCCTTCGCCGGGGCCGTCGCCGGATCGTCGAGCGGGATGGCCACGCGTCCGCGCGTGTCGGGCTTGCGCGCGAAGGCGGACTTCACCGCACCCGCGAGCGCCCCCACCAGCGGCGCGATCGGCGGCCCGAAGCCGACGGTGCAGCCGCGCTGCGTCGCGGCGCAGGGCGTGCCTTCGAGCTGCAAGGCGCGCACCGCCGACAGATCCCGATTGGCGCCGCGGCCATCGACCGGTCCGGCATCGTCGGGCAGCGGCAGGCGGTTGCCGGTGTCGCCATTGCCGCAGACGACGATGTCGCCCTTGTCGTCGGGCTGGCCGCACTGCCGGGCGAGAATCGAGAAGCGCTGCGGGACCGCGGCGGGGGCGGCCTGAAGCAGGATCGCGAGCCAGATCACGGCGCGAGCTTGCGGTCGGTCGTGCCGGTCAGGCCGTTGCGGCTGCTGACCGTCACGCCGGCCATGCCGCCGCCGACGAGGAACGGGCTCAATTCTCTCACCGGGTTGGTGCGGTCGAGCAGCCGGTCGCGCTCCACCGCCACCGCCTCGTGGCGCGGATCGCCCGCGTCGTGCACGACGAAGGGCACGCGGAACCGGTCTGCGTTGCGCCGGCCGCACACGGTGATGTCGGTGGCATTCGGGTTGGTGGTGCAACGTTGGCCCGCGATCATCGTCCGCGACCGGTCGAGCAGCGCGGCGGCATCATCGGCGGGCAGGACGATCGACAACAGCAGGGCGAACATCGGGCCATCCTCCGCAATGCGCCGTTGTCGGTCAGGTCCGGCCCGAGATCAAGTGGCGATCGGCGCGAGGCCCAGCCGCGGGATCTCGATCGCCGGACAGCGGTCCATCACCACCTGCAATCCCGCCGCCTCGGCGCGCGCGGCGGCGGCATCGTCGACGACGCCGAGCTGCATCCACACCGCCTTCGCACCGATCGCGATCGCTTGATCGACGATCGGCCCCACCGCGTCGGACCGACGGAAGATATCGACGATATCGATCGGATCGCCGAGCTGGTCGAGGTCGCGGAACACGAATTCGCCGTGGACATGTTCGCCGGTAATCTGCGGATTGACCGGGATGACGCGATAGCCGTGGCGCTGGAGCGTCGCCATGACCCGGTGCGACGGGCGATCGGGGCGGTCCGACGCGCCGACCAGCGCGATCGTGCGCGCGCCGTCCAGCAGCGCCCTGATGTCGGCATCCTCGGTCAGCGGCATGTGCGTCTCCTTAGGCCAGCCAGGCGTCGACCTGTGCGGCTATGGCATGGAACGCGGTCGCATCGGCGCCGTTCCCGGCGGCGGGCGGCTGGCCTGCGTCCGACGCGGTGCGGATGCCGATCGCCAGCGGCACGCGGCCGAGGAACGGGATGCCGAGCCGTGCCGCGGTGTCCTCCGCGCCGCCATTGCCGAACGGATCCGATGCCACGCCGCAATGCGGGCAGACATAGCCCGCCATGTTCTCGACCAGCCCGATCACGGGAATGCCCGCCTTGTCGAACAGGTCGATCGCACGCGTCGCGTCGATCAGCGCCAGATCCTGCGGCGTCGACACGATGATCGCGCCCGCCGGCTTGTGCTTCTGGATCATCGTCAGCTGGACGTCGCCGGTGCCCGGCGGCAGGTCGAGCACCAGCGTGTCGGTCGCGCCCCAATCGGCATCGACCAGCTGCGTCAGCGCGCCCGCCGCCATCGGCCCGCGCCACGCGATCGCCTTGCCGGGCTCGATCAGCTGGCCCATCGACAGCATCGGCACGCCATAGGGCGTCGGCACCGGATCGAGCACCTTGTCCTTGGCGGTCGGCCGCTGGTCCTCCGCCGCCATCAGCCGCGGCTGCGACGGGCCGTAGATGTCGGCATCGACCAGCCCGACACGGCGCCCGCGCGCCTTCAGCGCGATGGCGAGATTGGCGGCGAGCGTCGACTTGCCGACGCCCCCCTTGCCGCTGGCGACCGCGATCAGGCGGCGGGCGACGCGTTCGGCGGTGACGACGACGCGCACCTCGCCGGTCCATTTTGCCGCCGCGGCGGCGCGGACGGCATCCTCCAGCGTGTCGCGCTCGCGCCCCGACAGGCCGGTCGCGTCGAGCACGATGCCGGCGCGCGCGCCCTCGAAGCGCAGCGTCGCCCGCTCTCCCGCGGCCGCACGGACCGCCGCGATCGTTACATCTTGTGTCATGCCGGGGCAGATAGGCCCGCCGCGGCGGCTTGCCACTGTTTTTCCGCGTTGGCTCTCCTATAAGGGAGGGATGACGATCCTGCCGGGCTGCAACGGGCGCCCTCCCATTCTCGCCGCCGAAACGCCGAAAGGTCCCTGGGGCCAGGGCGACGATGCCAACGGCAGCCCCGGTAGCGGCGGCCCGCGCAACCCGTGGTCGCTGCCGCCGGGCGGCCGCAAGCCGGGCGCCAAGCCGACCGCGCTCGACGATTTCCTGAAGAAGGCGCGCAATGCGGGCGGCGGCGGCGGCGGTGGCGGCGGTTTCAACGGCCTGCCCGGCGCGCCCAACGCGCGCGCACTGTGGCTGATCGGGGCGGGGATCATCCTGCTCGTCTGGGTGCTCTACACCTCGATCCACCCGATCGCGCCGCAGGAACGCGGCGTCGTGACCTATCTCGGCCGGTATTCGGGCACGCTCGATCCCGGCATCGCGATGACGCTGCCGGCGCCGATCGCTCGCGTCGTCAAGGTCGACGTGCAGAACATCCGGATCGAGAATTTCCCGGAGACGGGCTCGGAAAACCTGATGCTCACCCGCGACCAGAACATCATCGACCTCGCCTATGCGGTGCGCTGGAAGATCTCGAGCCCGCAGAACTACGTGTTCCAGATCGACAAGCCGCGCGAGACGGTGCGCGCGACCGCCGAAAGCGCGATGCGCGAGGTGGTGGCGAACGTGACGCTCGATTCGGCGCTCGGGCCGGGCCGCGCGATGATCGAGAACCAGGTGCAGGAACGGATGCAGAAGGTGCTGGACGACTATAAGTCCGGCATCGTCGTCGTCGGCGTCGGCATCAAGCAGGCCGATCCGCCCGCCCGCGTCAACGACGCGTTCAAGGACGTCACCGCCGCGCAGCAGGACGCGCAGGGCGTGCGCAACCAGGCGCAATCCTACGCCAAGCAGGTCGTGGCGCGCGCCGAGGGCGAGGCATCGCAGTTCGACAAGGTGTACGAACAGTACAAGCTCGCCCCCGAAGTGACCCGCCGCCGCATGTATTACGAGACCATGGAGGCCGTGCTGGCCAAGTCCGACAAGACGATCGTCGAACCGAGCGGCGTCGTGCCGTACCTGCCGATGGGCAATGCCCGCCGCATTCCGGACGCCGCCGCGGCGGGCCAGCCGGGGCAATCGGTCCAGCCCGCGGTGACGTCGGGAGCCGGCCAGTGACCGGCGTCTGGCGTCACCCGATCGCGCTCGGCCTCGCCGCGCTCGTCTTCGTCATCCTGCTTGCCGCGACGGTCACGATCGTGCCCGAGACGCAGCAGGCGGTGATCCTGCGCTTCGAACAGCCGGTGCGCACCGTCAACGCGTGGAAACAGGGCGAACAGTTCGGTCGCACCGGTGCGGGGCCGATCCTGCGCATCCCGTTCGTCGATCGCATGGTATGGCTCAACAAGCGCGTGCTCGACGTCGATTACGACAACCAGCAGGTGCTCTCGTCCGACCAGCTGCGGCTCGAGGTCGACGCCTATGCGCGCTTCCGCATCATCGATCCGCTGAAGGCGGTGAACGCCACCGGCAGCACGTCGCAGACCGAGACCGCGATCACCGAGGCGCTGCGCCCGTTGCTCGGCAGTTCGATCCGCAACGAGCTCGGCAACCAGCCGTTCGCGACGTTGCTCAGCCCGGAGCGCGACCGGGTGATGGACAATATCCAGGCGCGCCTGCAACGGCTCGCCAGCCAATATGGCGTCCAGATCGTCGACGTGCGGATCAAGCACGCCGACCTGCCCGACGGCAGCCCGCTCGACCGCGCGCTCGCCCGAATGGCGACGGCACGCCAGCAGCAGGCGATCACGATCCGTGCGCAGGGGCAGAAGGACGCGCAGATCATCCGCGGCGAGGCCGATGCCGCCTCGGCGCGCATCTATGCGCAGAGCTTCACCAAGGACGCCGACTTCTACGATTTCTACCGTGCGATGCAGTCGTACCGCCACACCTTCGGTGCGGACGGCGGACCGGCGCCGGGCGGCTCGACGTCGATCATCCTGTCGCCGGGAAACAGTTACTTGCGCGAATTCGAAGGCCGGGGGCGTTGATCGTCGAGGATTAGCACCCAGCTTGCCGGCGTGTGAACATTCAAGCGGCGTTCAGGCGTTTGGGTCCAGTAAGTCACCCATTCCGAACGCCCTTAACGAGAGGATTATCCCCTAGTGCGCTACGCCTACGCCATTACCAGTGCGCTTCTGCTCGGCGGCGCGACCGCCACGCTCGCCCTCCAGCCCAGCAATGCACAGCAGGCGCAGAACGAGCCGGGCGCGATCCAGGCGGCGGTGCCGCGCGGCGGCGCGCCGATGAGCTTCGCCGACATGGTCGCGAAGCTTCAGCCCGCGGTCGTCAACATCTCCACCAAGCAGACCATCGTCCAGCGGCAGGCGGCGAACCCCTTCTCGGGCACGCCGTTCGGCGAATTGTTCGGCGGCATGGGCGGGCAGGGCGGTGCGCCGGTCAAGCGCGAGGGCGCGTCGCTGGGTTCGGGCTTCCTGATCTCGCCCGACGGCTATGTCGTGACCAACAATCACGTCATCGCGCCGGGCGCAGAGGGCGCGACGGTCAATTCGATCACGGTGACCCTGTCGAACAACCGCGAATATACCGCGCGCGTGATCGGCAAGGATCAGGATTCCGATCTGGCGCTGCTCAAGATCGACGCCGCCGGCCTGCCGTTCGTCAAGTGGGGCGATTCGAGCAAGTCGCGCGTCGGCGACTGGGTGCTGGCGATCGGCGAGCCCTTCGGCCTCGGCGGCACCGTCACGGCGGGCATCATCTCGGCGATCAACCGCGTGACCGGGCAGGGCGGCGCCTACGACCGGTTCATCCAGACCGACGCGTCGATCAACCAGGGCAATTCGGGCGGCCCGATGTTCGACCTCAACGGCAACGTGATCGGGGTCAACAGCCAGATCTTCAGCCAGTCCGGCGGTAACATCGGCATCGGCTTCGCAATCCCTGCGGCGACCGCCAAGCCGATCATCGAGACGTTCATGAACGGCGGCAAGATCAGCCGCGGCTATATCGGCGTGAGCATCGGCGGCCCGGTCGACGACGACGCCGCCGCGGCGCTCGGCATCCCCAAGAATGCGGGCGAGCTTATCGCGCGCGTCGAGCCCGCCGGCCCGGCGGCGCGCGGCGGCCTGCGCGTCGGCGACGTGGTGACGAAGATCAACGGCCAGCCGGTGACCAAGGAACAGTCGCTGACCTACCTCGTCTCCAACCTCAAACCCGGCACGACCGCGCGCTTCGACGTGCTGCGCGGCGGCCAGCCGGTGAGCGTCGGCATCGCCGTCGCCACTCGGCCGTCCAACGACCAGCTGCAAAAGGCGATCCAGGGCGAGGACGACAGCGGCGGCTTCGGCGCCAATCCCGGCGCCGGGTCGGGCGACGACGGCGACGACGACACCTCGTCGGTGCCCGCATCGAGCACGGCGCCGCTGGGCCTCACCGTCCAGCCGCTGACGCCGGGCATCTCGCGCGCGATCGGCGTCGACAGCAGCGTGCAGGGCGTGGTGATCGCGACGGTCGACGCGTCGAGCGATGCGGCGGGCAAGCTGAAGCGCGCCGACGTCATCACCGCGGTCAACGGCGTGCCGGTCCGTACCGCGGTCGACTATGCGCGGGTCGTCGCGCAGGCCAAGGCGGCCGGCCGGCCGCAGGTGCTCCTGCTGGTCCAGCGCGGGCGCGGCAATCCGGCGTTCGTGCCCGTCAAGATCAAGTAGCACCAGCGCCCGGCCATCGCCGGGACGTGCACCCCAAAGGGTCGTCGCCTTCCCCGGGCGGCGGCCCTTTCCTTTTGCGCGTCCATGGCGCTAGGTCTGTCGGCAGGACCAAAGGAGCGGATATGGGCGACGGCATTTTCATCGGTCTGGGCGGCGGCACGCCGCAGGTGCTCGACCTCAGGCGCGCCAATCGCCACGGGCTGATCGCGGGCGCGACCGGCACCGGCAAGACGGTGACGTTGCAGGGCATCATCGAGGGATTCAGCCGGATCGGCGTGCCGAGCTTCGTCGCCGACGTGAAGGGCGACCTGTCGGGCCTCGCCATGGCCGGATCGCCACAGGCGAAGACGCATGCCGCCTTCGCCGCCCGCGCCGCGGAAATCGGCGACACCGACTGGGTCTATGCCGACAATCCGGTGCAATTCTGGGACCTGTACGGCGAACAGGGCCATCCGATCCGCACCACGGTCAGCGAGATGGGGCCGCTGCTGCTGTCGCGGCTGATGGACCTCAACGAGGTGCAGGAGGGCGTTATGACGATCGCCTTCCACGTCGCCGACAAGGACGGGCTGCTGCTGATCGACCTCGACGACCTCCAGGCGATGCTGGCGCATTGCGCGGATCGGGCCGACGAACTGACCACGACCTACGGCAACGTGTCGAAACAGTCGATAGGCGCGATCCAGCGCTCCCTGCTCCAGCTGCGCACGCAGGGGGGCGAGCATTTCTTCGGCGAACCCGCGCTGGAAATGGACGACTTCATCCGCACAGACGACAGGGGCAGGGGGATCGTCAACGTGCTGGCGGCCGACAAGCTGATGGCCGCCCCCAAGCTCTACAGCACGTTCCTGCTGTGGCTGATGAGCGAATTGTTCGAGCATCTGCCCGAGGTCGGCGACCCTGAAAAGCCCAAGCTCGTCTTCTTCTTCGACGAGGCGCATCTGCTGTTCGACGAGGCGCCCAAGGCGCTGCTCGACAAGATCGAACAGGTCGTGCGGCTGATCCGGTCCAAGGGCGTCGGCGTCTATTTCATCACGCAGAACCCGATCGACATCCCCGATACGGTGGCGGGCCAACTCGGCAACCGGGTCCAGCATGCGCTCCGCGCCTTCACCCCGCGCGACCAGGCGGCGGTGCGGTCCGCGGCGGAAACGTTCCGCGCCAACCCCGGTGTCGACGTCGCCACCGCGATCACCGAGCTGAAGGTCGGCGAGGCGCTGGTGTCGCTGCTCCAGCCGGACGGATCGCCGTCGCCGGTCGAGCGCACGCTCATCAAGCCGCCCGCCAGTCGCGTCGGCCCGGTGACGCCGCAGGAGCGCGGCGTGATGATCCAGACCGATGCGGTCGGCGACAAATACGACACCGCGGTCGATCGCGAATCGGCGGAGGAGATGCTCGCCGCCAAGACGCAGGAGGCCGCCGCCGCCGCCGCCGCCGCGCGCGCCGCGACCGACGCCGAAAAGGCCGCGGCGGTACAGGCCAAGGAGGATGCGCGCGTCGCCAAGGAGGCCGCGCGCACCCAGGCCGCGCAGGCGAGGGCCGACGCGCAGGCGCAGCGCGCGGCGGACCGCGAGGCGGCGAATTCGCCCTGGACCAAGGCGGTCGGCTCCGCCACCCGCGCGGCCAGTTCGTCGATCGGACGACAGGTGGCCAACGAGATCGGCAAGCAGGTGTTCGGTGGCGGATCGCGGCGCGGATCGTCGGGCGGCGGGCTGGTCGGCACCGTGCTGCGTAGCGTGCTGGGCAATCTGATGCGGCGGTGAGGCGGGCGGGGACGACGCCCACCGCCCGGCTCGACAATGGCGCCGGGCGGGCTCACAAGGTCGGGATCAACGGAGCCCGATCATGTCCCTTGACGACCACAGCATCAGCGACTGGACCGCGGCCGGCGAGGCCGAACTCGACGATATCGTCACGCTGCGCCGGGCGATCCATGCGGAACCCGAACTCGGCCTCGACTGTGCGCTGACCACCGCGAAGATCAAGGCCGCGCTCGCCGGCCTGCCGCTCGACTATCACGAGGGTCCGTCGACCAGCGGACTGATCGCGATCCTGCGCGGACAGGACGGGGGCAACGGCCGGACCGTGCTGCTGCGCGGCGACATGGATGCGCTGGCGATGCAGGAGGAGACCGGGCTGCCGTTCGCGAGCACGGTCCCCGGCCGCATGCATGCCTGCGGCCACGATTCGCACACGGCGATGCTGGTCGGTGCGGCGCGCGCGCTGTCCGCGCGGCGCGACCAACTGCCCGGTAACGTCGTCTTCATGTTCCAGCCCGGCGAGGAGGGACATCATGGCGCGCGCTTCATGATCGACGACGGGCTGCTCGACATCGCCGCGCCCGACGCCGCCTTCGCGCTGCACATCACCCCCAACGCGCCCGCCGGGACCGTCATCACGCGCAGCGGGTCGATCATGGCGTCGGCGGACACGCTGCACGTCGTGATCCGCGGCGCCGGCGGCCATGCCGCGATGCCGCACGACTGCATCGATCCGGTGCCGGTCGCCTGCGAGATCGTCACCGCGCTCCAGACCTTCGTCGCGCGGCGTATCGCGGTCACCGATCCCGCGGTGCTGTCGATCACCAAGATCGAGGCGGGATCGGCGCACAACATCATCCCCGGCGAGGTACGGATGCTCGGCACGTTGCGGACGTTGTCCGAGGCGACGCGCGACACGATGCACGCCGCCTTTCGCCGGATCGCCGAGAACATCGCCGCGGCGCATGGCGCGACCGCGGAAGCCTGGATCGACACCGGCTATCCGGTGACCGTCAACGATCCGCGCGGTGCCGCGTTGGTCGAGGCGGTGGCGGACGATCTGGGCGCGGCTTTCGCGCGGATGCCGCAGCCGATGATGGGGGCGGAGGATTTCTCCTACGTCCTGCGCCGCTATCCCGGCGCGTTCGCGTTCCTGGGCGTCGCGCCGGCGGGCAGCGACCCCGCGACCAACCCGCCGCTCCACAATACGCGCATGACGATCGAGGAATCGGTGATGGCGCGCGGCGTCGCGATCCATTGCGCGGTCGCGACGCGCTACCTGGAGCGCGGGTTCGACTGACCCGCGCCCCGGCGTCGGCGCGCCCTATGCCTTGATGAGCCCGATCTCGACCAGCCGCTGGTGGAGATAGTCGTGCGCCGTGATCGGCTCGGGGTAGCGGTTCGGGTTTTCCGCGGTGATCGTCTGCGGCAGCGTCTCGATCAGGAAATCGGGCGCCGGATGCAGGAAGAAGGGCATCGAATAGCGCGAATGGCCGCGCCGTTCGGGCGGCGGGTTGACGACGCGGTGCGTCGTCGAGGGCAGGACGTGGTTGGTCAGCCGTTGCAGCATGTCGCCGACGTTGACCACCATCGCGCCTTCGGGCGGCTTGATCGCCAGCCAGCGCCCGTTGGCGCGGTCGAGTAATTCGAGTCCGGCCTCCTCGGCACCGAGCAGCAGCGTGATGAGGTTGATGTCCTCGTGCGCGCCGGCGCGGACCCCCTCGGCATCCGCGGGGATCGGCGGATAGTGGAGCAGGCGCAGCACCGAATTGCCGTCCTTCACCGCGGGATCGAACCAGTCCGGATCGAGCTTCAGGTGGCGCGCGATCGCCGACAGCAGCCGGTCGCCGGCGCGATCGAACGCGGTGAACAGTTCGAGGAACGTGTCCCTGAACCCCTCCGGCCGCGTCGGCCAGATGTTGGGCGACATGCTGTCGGCAAAGCGGTGACCCGCCGGCAGTTCGCGGCCGACGTGCCAGAATTCCTTCAGGTCGACGTGGCTGGCGTCCTTCGCGATCTCCGTCTTGAACGGGGTGTAGCCGCGCGCGCCGCCACCGCCCGCGACGAAATAGCCGCGCTTTTCCGCTTCGGGGCGCGCGAACAGTTCCTCGGTCTCGCGCCACGCGCGCTCGATCAGCGGCTGCGGCACGCCGTGGTCGGCGACGATCGCGAAGCCGTAGCGTTCGAACGATTCGCCGAAGGCGGCGGCGAAACCGTCGGGGTCGTGCTCCTGGTCGGCGAGGCTGAGCGTCGGGACCTGGGCGGAAGGGGTGTCGAGCATAAGGGCCATCCGTTTGATGAAGCGGGCAGTATAGGCGGGCGCGCGGGCCACGTCATGTGTCTCGTCGCCACGGCAGGATTCGGCGGCGAAAATGGCAGAATGACGTGCCTTTCACCGTGTCGGGACGCCGCCGGGCCATCGACTCGGCGCGGCCCGCTGCCGGTTGGCCGCGGTAGCGGTACCCACGCACTTGTGGTGAACGGCGGATTGCAGGCACACACTCGGCGTCTGGGGCGCGGTGGGGCTGCGAGCAGGACGATCGAAATCAGTCGCATCCGGCGGGGCCGGGTACGGCGCATTGTGTTGGGGTCCGATGAACAGCTTCGCCCGTACTGCTTCCTCCTTCGGTTCGCGCCTTCGCGCCCTCTTCGCCACCCGCGACGTCCTGATCCACGACGGCCGGTCGCTGCGCCGGATCAGCATCACGGGCCGCCGCCAGGCCGCCGCCGCCGCGATCGGCGCGCTGACCATCGGGTTTTCGGGCTATGGCGCGGCACAGGCGGCGCAGGTCGTCGCGGCGCCGGTCGATACGCGGATCGCGCACATGGCGCGCCAGATCGACGCGATGCAGGCGCGCGTGAGCGACATCCGCCACGTCGCCAAGGCGCATGCGGAGCGCGTCGAGCAGCGCCAGGCGCTCATCACCGCCGCGCTGACCGGCAAGGGCGACGAGGCCGAGCTGGCGCTGGCGACGCTGGCGATCGATCCCACCCGCGATCGCCTCGCCGCCGACGTCGTCAAGCCACTGGTCAAGGTCGAGGGGCGTCAGGCGCAGCTCGCCGATGCGGCGCAGCAGGTCGTCGACCGGCGCCTCGCGCAGACCAACGCCACGCTCAGGAAGCTCGGGGTCGCCGGTCGCGTCGCGAAGGGCGGCATGGGCGGCCCGATGCTCGACGCCAACGGTGCCGAGGCGCAGGCCGACCTGAAGGCCGACGCGCAGTTCCGTACGCTGTTCCAGAGCTGGAAGAAGCTCGACACGCTCCAGCAGGGCGCGATCGCCATCCCGTCGGTGCAGCCGGTCCAGCACCTGCAATTCACCAGCAATTTCGGGATCCGCTCCGATCCGTTCCGCGGCACCGCCGCGATGCACGCCGGCGTCGACATCCCCGGCCCGGTCGGCACGCCGATCTATGCCACCGCCGACGGCATCATCGATCACGCCGCGCGGCAGGGCGGCTATGGCAACATGGTCGAGATCAACCACGGCAAGGGCATCGCCACCCGCTACGGCCATCTGTCGAAGATCCTCGTGGCCGACGGTGCGCGCGTCACCCGTGGCCAGCTGATTGCGCTGATGGGCTCGACCGGCCGCTCGACCGGCCCGCACCTCCATTACGAGGTCCGCATCGACGGCCATGCGGTCAACCCGATCCCGTTCCTGACCACCGCGGACTATCTGCTCGCGTCGCAGGACCGCGCGGTCCACGCGATCCCGGTGTCGACCGACGGGCCCGCCGCGCAGGACTGATCCGACGCGAGTCGACGATGGGTGGCATCCGTCCCCGGGATCGACGAACGGGCGGGATCTGAACGACATTTCCGATCCCGGCCGAGATCCTGGACAAGCTTTGGGATGTACGCCGCGGTCGGAGTGGGCGGGCGTTTGCGCGACCCTTTCGTCACCGTAGGCGCTGGGACCGGTCTGGGGTGACCATACCGCCGTTAGAGTGCCGACTCCTCGCGCCCCAAGCCCGATAGTCGGACCCTGACGCCGCCATTGCGCGCCGCCATCGATGGTTGCCCCGCCCTCGCGCCGCGCCTATCTCATCGTCATGGCCACACTCGCCCCAGACATCATGCTCACGCCCGCCGCGGCGGCGCGCGTCGCCGCGATCGCCGGCAAACAGAACAAGCCTGCGATCCTGCGCCTGTCGGTCGACGGCGGCGGCTGTTCCGGTTTCCAGTACAAGTTCGGTTTCGCCGACGCGCCGGAGGGCGACGACACCGTGGCCGAAACGGACGGCGTACGGCTGGTGGTCGACAGCGTCAGCCTCGACCTCGTCCGCGGTTGCCAGGTCGATTACGTCGAATCGCTCGGCGGCGCGGCGTTTCGCGTGGAGAACCCCAATGCCGCGTCGGGCTGCGGCTGCGGCTCCAGCTTTGCGATCTGACGGTTGAAGCTCGTCACCTACAACGTCAACGGCATCAAGGCCCGGTTGCCGCGACTGATCGAATATCTCACCGAGGCACAGCCCGACATCGTCTGCCTGCAGGAAATCAAGTGCAGCGACGACACCTTCCCGGCGGCGGACATCGAGGCTGCGGGCTATGGCGTGGTGTGGCACGGCCAGAAGGGGTTCAACGGCGTCGCCGTGCTCGCGCGGGGACGGACGCCGGTCGAGCGTCAGCGCGGCCTCGACGGCGAGGCGGAGGACGAGCATAGCCGCTACCTGGAATGCGATGTCGACGGGCTGGTCGTGGCGTCGATCTACCTGCCCAACGGCAATCCGCAGCCCGGCCCCAAGTTCGATTACAAGCTGCGCTGGATGGAGCGGCTCGCGCGGCGGGCACAGGCGCTGCTCGCGGACGAGGTGCCGACCGTACTGATGGGCGATTACAACGTCATCCCGAACGACGACGATACCTTTTCCGTCGCCGCCATGGCGGACGATGCGCTGATGCAGCCGGAAAGCCGCGCGGCCTATCGCCGGCTGCTGGCGCAGGGGTGGACCGACGCATTGCGGACGCGCCGGCCCGGCGGCGGCGTATGGACGTTCTGGGATTATCAGGCCGGCGCGTGGCAGCGCGACGCGGGTTTCCGCATCGATCACCTGCTGCTCAGCCCGCAGGCCGCCGACCGGCTGGTCGATGCCGGCGTCGACAAGGACTATCGCGGCCGGGAAAAGGCGAGCGACCACGCCCCGACCTGGGTCCGCCTGACGTGAGGCGAATCCTCGCGGCGGTGCTGACGCTGGCGGCGTCGCCCGCGTTGGCGCAGGAACGCGAATATTGCCCCGAACGGCCGGGTCTCGATACGCCGGCGTGCATCGTCGACCGCGGCCGCGTGTCGGTCGAGACGTCGCTGCTCGACTGGACGCTCGACCGCCAGCCAAACAGTCGGACCGACACCATCCTGATCGGCGACACGCTGGTGCGCGTGGGCGTCGACGACACGGTCGAGGCGCGGATCGGCTGGACACCCTATGGCCACCAGCGCGTCCGCGATCGCCAGACCGGCGCAGTCGATGCCGTCGGGCAGAGCGGCGACGTATCGTTCGGACTGAAGGCGTCGCTGCACAATCCCGACGGCAGCGGGCTGTCGGTCGCGGCGCTGCCCTATGTCACGCTGCCGGTCGGCGGCAGCCGCATCGGCGGGGGTGCGGTGGGGGCGGGGCTGCTGATCCCCGTGACCTATGCGCTGGGCGACACGGTCCAGCTCGACGCCACGCCCGAGATCGATGCCCAGCCCAACGCGGAACGATCGGGCCGCCACCTGCGCTACAGCGTGGCGGGCGGTGCCACGGTGGAGTTGACCAAGTCGCTGTCGGCCGCGCTGGAGGGACAGGTGATCCGCGACCGGGATCCCGACGATCGCACGACGCAGACCTTCGCGGCGGTGTCGCTGGCATGGCAGGCGCGCGACGACCTGCAACTCGACGCGATCTGCGTGGCCGGGCTGAACGCCGCCGCGCCCGACGTCCAGCTCGCCTTCGGCGTGTCGCGCCGCTTCTGACGCGGGGCCTCTGGATCGCGGCCGCAGGCGGGTGTATCGCCGCGGCCATACACATCCGGAAGGCCATCGCCCCATGACGCGTACCGCTCTGTTCCTCGCCACCACCCTGCTCGCCGGCACCGCGGTCGACGCGCAGGTCAAGCCCGCCGGGGTCGATCCGACCGCGATCGACCGGACGGTCAAGCCTGGCGACGATTTCGAACAATATGCCAATGGCGCCTGGCGCGCCCGGACCGAGATTCCGGCGGACCGATCGTCGGTCGGCATCTTCCTCACCGTGTCGAAGATCGCCGAGGACCGCAGCGCCGCAATCGTCGCCGATGCCGCCCGCGCGCAGGACAGGCCCGGCGGCGACCAGCGCCGCATCGCCGATTACTACGCCGCCTACATGGATGGCGCCGGGATCGAGGCGCGCGGCATCGCCCCGCTCAGGCCCGCGTTCGCGGCGATCGACGGCGTGCGCGACCGGACCGCGCTGTCGCGGATGCTGGGCGCAAACACCCGCGTCGACGTCGATCCGCTCAACGCGACCGATTTCAAGACGGGCAACCTTTTTGGCCTGTTCGTGACGCAGGCGTTCGACCAGCCCACGAAGACGGTGCCCTATGTCCTGCAAGGCGGGCTCGGCATGCCCGACCGCGACTATTACCTGTCCGACACCGCAGCGATGAAGGAGGTGCGCGACGCCTATCGCACCTATGTGACGACGCTGTTCCGCCTCGCCGGCTTCGACCGGCCCGAGGCGCGCGCGGGCCGCGTCCTCGACCTCGAAACGAAGATCGCGCGCGCGCAGGTCGACCTCGTCACCAGCCAGGACGCGCACAAGGCGGACAATCCGTGGAAGGCGGCGGACTTCGCGACCAGGGCGCCCGGCATCGACTGGGCGGCGTTCTGGCCCGCCGCGCGGCTGGGGCGGCAGCAGGATTTCATCGTCTGGCAGCCGGGTGCGATCACCGGCCTGTCCGCGCTGGTCGCCAGCGAGCCGCTGGACGCGTGGCAGGACTGGCTGCGTTTCCATCGCATCGATGCGGTCACCGCGGTGCTGCCGCGCGCGTTCGACGAGGCGAGCTTCGCCTTTCACGGCAAGGCGCTGAGCGGCACGCCGCAACAGCGTCCGCGCGACAAGCGGGGGCTCGACGCGGTCAACGGCGCGCTCGGCGATGCCATCGGCCGTATCTACGTCCAGCGTTATTTCCCGGCGTCGTCGAAGGCGGACATCCAGCAGATGGTGGAGGGGATGCTGAAGGCGTTCGACACGCGCGTCGCCGGCCTCGCCTGGATGAAGCCCGCGACCAAGGCGGAGGCGCGCAGGAAGATCGAGACGATGATCGTCGGCATCGGCTATCCCGACCGCTGGGCCGATTACGGCGCGCTCTCGATCCGCGCGGACGATCCGGTCGGCAATGCCGAGCGTGCCGAGCTCGCCAACACCGAACGCCAGCTCGCCAAGATCGGCCGGCCGGTCGACCGCCGCGAATGGTGGCTGACGCCGCAGACGGTGAACGCGCTCAACCTGCCGATGCAGAATGCGCTGAACTTCCCGGCGGCGATCCTCGAAGCGCCCTTCTATGATCCGAAGCGCGACGCCGCCGCCAATTACGGCGCGATCGGCGCGGTGATCGGGCATGAGATCAGCCACGGGTTCGACAATCTCGGTGCCGACTTCGACGCCGCCGGGCGGCTGCGCAACTGGTGGACGGCGCAGGATCTCGCGCGGTTCGAGGCACAGGGTCAGGCGCTGGTCGCGCAATATGACGCCTATGAGGCGCTGCCGGGGCTGCACGTCAACGGCAAGCAGACGCTGGGCGAGAATATCGCCGACGTCGCCGGGCTGACCGCCGCGCTCGACGCCTATCACGCCTCGCTCGGCGGCAAGCCCGCGCCGGTGATCGGCGGCATGACCGGCGACCAGCGCCTGTTCCTGTCGTTCGCGCAGACCTGGGCCTCCAAGTTCCGCGACAGGGCGCTGCGCGCGCGGGTGCAGGGCGACGTCCATGCCCCGGCCCGCTTCCGCGCACAGACGGTGCGCAATCTCGACGGCTGGTATGCGGCGTTCGGCGTGAAGCCGGGCGATGCGCTGTACCTCGCGCCCGACAAGCGCGTGCAGGTCTGGTAGGGGACAGCTACCCACGGTCGCCCGGGCCGCTTATACCCCCTCGCAACATCGAGGGGGTCCGCATGAGTCTATTTCGCCGCAAGACGATCGGGGCGCAGCCGCCGGGGCAACAGCTCGCGCGGACGCTGGGCTGGCCGCATCTGGTGGCGCTCGGCGTCGGCGCGATCGTCGGCACGGGCATCCTGACGCTGATCGGCGTCGGCGCGGAACGGGCGGGACCGGCGGTGATCGTGTCGTTCGTCGTCGCCGGCGCGATCTGCGCCTGCGCGGCGCTCTGCTATGCCGAAATGGCGACGATGATCCCGGCCTCGGGCTCGGCCTATACGTACAGTTATGCGGTGCTGGGCGAGGTGATCGCCTGGGTCGTCGGGTGGAGCCTGATCCTCGAATATTCGCTGGTCGTGTCGACCGTCGCGGTCGGCTGGTCGGGCTATGCGGTCGGCTTCCTCAAGGGGCTGGGCGTGACGGTGCCGGCGGCGTTCGCGAACGGGCCGGGCCTGGGCGGCGTCGTCAACCTGCCCGCGGTCGCGATCATCGGCGTCGTCGCCGGACTGCTGATGCTGGGCACGCGCGAAAGCGCGCGGATCAACACCGCGCTGGTGGTGCTGAAGATCGTCACGCTGGCGCTGTTCGTCGGCGTGGCATTGCCGCATTTCGACGTCGCCAACCTGCATCCCTTCACCCCCTATGGCTATGGCAGCCCCACGGGGGAGGGCGGCGTCAAATATGGCGTGATGGGCGCGGCGGCGATCATCTTCTTCGCCTTCTACGGCTTCGATGCGATCTCGACCGCCGCGGAAGAGGCAAAGAACCCCGAGCGCGACCTTGCCATCGGTATCGTCGGGTCGATGGTGGCGTGCACCGCGATCTACATGATCGTCGCCGCGACCGCGGTGGGCGCGGTCAGCTATACGCAGTTCGGCAAGAGCGCGGAGCCGCTGGCCCTGATCCTGCGCGAGCTGAACCAGCCGAAGGTCGCGACGATCGTCGCCGCCGCGGCGGCGGTCGCGCTGCCGACGGTGCTGCTGGCGTTCCTCTATGGCCAGAGCCGCATCTTTCTCGTCATGGCGCGCGACGGCTTCCTGCCGCCCAGCCTCGCCAGGGTCAGCGCGCGCGGCACGCCGGTGCGGATCACCGCGATGACCGCGATCTTCGTCGCGATCATCGCCGGGCTGGCGCCGCTCGACGTCATCGCCAGCCTCGCCAATGCCGGCACGCTGTGCGCCTTCGTCGCGGTCGCCGCCTGCGTGCTGGTGCTGCGCCGGCGCGATCCGGCGGCGCGACGGCCGTTCCGCACGCCGCTTGCCTGGGTGGTCGCACCGCTCGCCATCCTCGGCTGCCTGTACCTGTTCACCAGCCTCCAGGTGGTGACGCAGGTCGCCTTCGTCGGCTGGAACGCGTTCGGGCTGCTCGTCTACTTCCTCTACGCGCGCGGTCGGGCGGAGATCGCGCGCTCGTGAGCGGCTGGCATATCGGGATCATCGGCGGATCGGGCCTCTACGACGTCGCAGGGGTAGCGGACGGCCGCTGGGTAGAGGTCGCCGGACCCTGGGGCGCGCCGTCCGATGCGATCTTCACCGGCCGCGTCGGTCCGGTCGCGGTGTCGTTCCTGCCGCGCCACGGCCGCGGGCACCGGATCAGCCCGGAACAGCTCAATCCACGCGCCAACATCGACGCGCTGAAGCGCCTCGGCGTCACCGACGTGCTGGCGGTGTCGTCGGTGGGGTCGCTGGTCGAGGATCGTCCGCCCGGCAGCTTCACGATCGTCGACCAGTTCGTCGACCGTACCAAGGGCCGCGTGTCGAGTTTCTACGGCACCGGCTGCGTCGCGCATCTCTCGATGGCGGATCCGGTCTGTCCCCGCCTCAGCGCGTTCGCCGCCGACGCGGCCGGTGAGGGGACGACGTCGGGCGGCACCTATCTGGCGATGGAAGGCCCGCAATTCTCGACGCGCGCGGAAAGCCACCTCTACCGGCAATGGGGATGCCACGTCATCGGGATGACCGCGATGCCGGAGGCGAAGCTCGCGCGGGAGGCCGAGCTGCCCTATGCTTTGGTCGGCATGGTCACCGACTATGACTGCTGGCGGGCGGACGCGGCCGCGGTCGACGTCGCGCAGGTGCTGGCCCAATTGTCCGCAAACGCCGCGCGGGCGCGCGACATGGTGATGCGGCTGCTTCACGCGCTGCCCGCGGAACGGACCGCCTCGCCGATCGACACATGCCTCGATGCCGCGCTCATCACCGCCCCGTCGGCGCGCGATCCGGCGCTGGTCGCGAAGCTGGATGCCGTGGCGGGGCGGGCGCTGCGCTAGACCCCGCAGGCCCGCGCTAGCGATCGGGACCGACGCCGAAGCCGTGGCGGTAGTTGATCGTCACAGCGATCCGGCTGGTGCCGGCGGCTAGCGGCACCGCGACCTGCGCGAAGGCGGGTTTCAGCCGCAGCAGCGACAGTTTCGGGTCGCGCGAGAAACCGCCGCCGTCGCCGCCGTCGGACTTGCCGTTGGCGTTGGCGTCATGGCGGACCGCGATGCCATAGGTGCCCGGCCGCGGCACGGGCACGCACAGCTCGACACTGCGCCGCCCGCCGCCGGGCACTTCGACCCGCGCGATCCAGCGGCCCTTTTCGAGGAACCCGTCCTCGTCGTACAATTGCACGCGTACCGCCCCGGTCGATGCGCGCAGCCCGCGGATCGCGACGAGCACGCGGTGCGGAGTCCCAGCGGTGCAACCGGCGGTGTTGCGCTGCGCCGGGGCCGGCGTGGCGAGCAGTAAGGCTGGGGCGAGGGCGATGAAGCGAAGCATGCGGCGATAAGGGTCCGGGAAAAGGATCAGTATAGCGCCGGATATGGCGAGGGTGTGTCGCTCACGGGGCAGCGTTGCACGCGATCCGGCTCCCCGGACACTCCAACGCGCACTGCATTGGTTCGAGGTCGCCGCGAACGTCCCTGTCCTGCGCCGGGGAACAAGAAGGGTTATCGACGTTCGCAGAAACCGCGAATACGTCCGGGGTGACGGAGTGGGGAGGGCGCGCCTGCGCTCGAAACCCCCATGAAAAGGGGGAGGCACCCCGCGGCACCTCCCCCCCGGAACAGACGCTTCGGCCGTCGCTTATGCCGCCAGGTTGCGCAGCACGTACTGGAGGATGCCGCCGTTGAGGAAATATTCCAGCTCGTTGACGGTATCGATCCGGCAGCGCGTCTCGAACGTCTCGACCGTGCCGTCGGCGCGGGTCAGCGTGACCTCGACCGTCTGGCGCGGGCGCAGGGCGGCGACGCCGGTGATGGTGAACGTCTCCGTCCCGTCGAGCTTCAGCGTCTGGCGCGTCACGCCGTCGGCGAACTGGAGCGGCAGCACGCCCATGCCGACGAGGTTCGATCGGTGGATGCGCTCGAAGCTTTCGGTGATGACCGCCCGCACGCCGAGCAGGTTGGTGCCCTTCGCCGCCCAGTCGCGCGACGAGCCGGTGCCATATTCCTTGCCCGCGACGATCACGAGCGGCGTGCCGTCCTCCTTGTGACGCATCGCCGCGTCGTAGATCGGCATCGTCTCGCCGGCATATTGGGTCATGCCGCCCTCGACGCCCGGCACCATCTCGTTCTTGATGCGGATGTTGGCGAAGGTGCCGCGGACCATGACGTGGTCGTTGCCGCGGCGCGCGCCATAGCTGTTGAAGTCGGCGCGGCTGACCTGCCGCTCCATCAGCCACTTGCCCGCCGGGCTGTCGGCCTTGATTGAACCCGCCGGGCTGATGTGGTCGGTGGTGATCGAATCGCCCAGGATGGCGAGCGGCTTGGCGTCGATGATGTCGGTCACCGGCTTCGGCGTCATCTCCAGCCCGTCGAAATAGGGCGGGTTGGCGACATAGGTCGACCCCGACGGCCACGCGTAGGTGTCCGATTCGGTGATGTCGATCGCCTGCCACTTGGCATCGCCGGCATAGACGTTGCCGTAGCGGTTGCGGAACATCGTGTCGTCGATGTTCGCCGCCATCACGTCGGCGATCTCGAGGTTGGTCGGCCACACGTCCTTCAGGAACACGTCCTGTCCGTCGCTGCCCTGGCCGAGCGGCGTTTCGGTCATGTCGAGCGTCACCGTGCCCTTCAGCGCATAGGCGACGACGAGCGGCGGCGAGGCGAGGAAGTTGGCGCGCACGTCGGCGGACACGCGGCCCTCGAAATTGCGGTTGCCCGACAGGACGCTGGCGGCGACGATGTCGTTGCCGTTGATCGCCTTCGAGATCGGCTCGGCGAGCGGACCGGAATTGCCGATGCAGGTCGTGCAGCCATAGCCGACGAGGTTGAAGCCCAGGGCATCGAGATCGGCGGTCAGGCCGGCCTTGTCGAGATAGTCGGTGACGACCTGGCTGCCGGGGGCGAGGCTGGTCTTGACCCAGGGCTTGGGCTTCAGGCCCAGCGCGTTCGCCTTGCGCGCGACGAGGCCGGCGGCGACCAGCACCGACGGGTTGGAGGTGTTGGTGCAGCTGGTGATCGCGGCGATCACGACGTCGCCGTCGCCGATGTCATGGTCGCGGCCGTCCACCGCGACGCGCTGCGGCCGCTCCTTGTGATAGATCTTGAACAGGTCGCCGTTGAACACCTCGTCCACCTTGCCCAGGCTGACGCGGTCCTGCGGGCGCTTCGGGCCGGCCAGCGACGCGGTGACACTGCCCATGTCGAGCTCCAGCGTGTCGGTGAACACCGGCTCGGGCGCGTCGTCGTGGCGCCAGAAACCGTTCGCCTTCGCATAGGCCTCGACCAGCGCGATGTTGTCCTCGGACCGCGCGGTCAGGCGCATATAGTCCATCGTCTTGTCGTCGATCGGGAAGAAGCCGCAGGTCGCGCCATATTCGGGCGCCATGTTGGCGATGGTCGCGCGATCGGCGAGCGTCATCGACGACAAGCCGGGGCCAAAGAATTCGACGAAGCGGCCGACGACGCCCTTGGCGCGCAGCATCTGCGTGACGGTCAGCACCAGGTCGGTCGCGGTGATGCCCTCGCGCAGTGCGCCGGTCAGCTTGAAGCCGACGACTTCCGGGATCAGCATCGACACCGGCTGGCCGAGCATCGCGGCTTCCGCCTCGATCCCGCCGACGCCCCAGCCGAGCACGCCCAGGCCGTTAATCATCGTCGTGTGGCTGTCGGTGCCGACCAGCGTGTCGGGATAGGCGACCGGGGTGCCGTCGCCATGGTCGCCGACGCTGTCCGACGACCACACCGCCTGGCCGATATATTCGAGGTTCACCTGGTGGCAGATGCCCGTCCCCGGCGGCACGACCTTGAAATTGTCCAGCGCGGCCGATCCCCATTTCAGGAATTCGTAGCGTTCGCCGTTGCGCTGGTATTCGAGATCGACGTTGTCCGCGAACGCCTGCGGCGTGCCGAATTCGTCGACCATCACCGAATGGTCGATGACGAGGTGGACGGGCACCTGCGGATTGATCTTCGCCGCGTCGCCGCCCAGCTTGGTGATCGCATCGCGCATCGCGGCGAGGTCGACGACGCAGGGGACGCCGGTGAAATCCTGCATCAGCACGCGCGCGGGGCGATACTGGATCTCGCGGTCGCTGCGGCGCTCCTTCTGCCAGTCGACGATCGCCTGGACGTCCGCCTCGGTCACGGTCCTGCCGTCCTCGAAGCGCAGCATGTTTTCGAGCAGCACCTTCATCGAGAAGGGCAGGCGGCTGATGTCGCCGAACTTCGCCGCGGCCTTGTCCAGGCTGTAATAGGCATAGGTCTTGCCGCCGACGTCCAGCGTCGTGCGGGTGTTCAGGCTGTCCTGGCCGATAGCGGTCATGTTGGTCCCTTCAAATTGGCCCAGGCCGCGCACGGGGAGGCGGCCACCAGGGCCGCGCGGGCGCGCGAGAGCGCTGCAAGCGAAAGCGTATGTCGCCGCGGCCTTAGCAAGGGGTTATCGGCGGGGGAAGCGCAGATGCGGCGTCCGCGGCGAAGAGGCTAGCGCGCCCCCAGCCGCAACGCGTCGACCTCGACGATCACCTGTTCCAGCCGGGCGAGTTCGGCGGTGGCACCGACCAGGTCGAGCGCCGCCCAGGCCTTGACCAGATGCTCGCTCGCCTGCGCCAGCCATTGCGTGTCGGTGGCGGGGCCGGCGTCCTCGCCGCGCGCCTCGTCGAAATCGCGCCGCAATTCCAGCGCGGCCACGGTACGGCGGGCAAGGTCCTCCAGCGCGACGCGCTCCTCCTCGTCGAGGCCCTCGCGCGGCACGACGTCGACGACGCAGATCGTCCCGATCCGCGCACCGTTGCGCATCTTGAGCGGCGCGCCGGCGTAGAAGCGGATCTTGGTCCCGCCGGTCACGTTCGGGTAATCCTGGAACCGCTCGTCCAGCGTCGCGTCGGGCACGACGACCACGTCGTCCTGCTCGATCACCCTGGCGCAGAACGATTCCTCGATCGGACCCTCGGCGACGTCCAGCCCGATCCGCGCCTTGAACCATTGCCGGCGCGCATCGATCAGCGAGATCGTCGAGATCGGCGCGTCGAGCTGTTGCGACGCGGCGTGCACCAGCGCGTCGAACTGGGGCTCCGCCTCGGTGTCGAGCACATTGTATTTGGCCAGCGTCGCCAGCCGCTCTTCCTCGTCCCCCATGTCCCGCTTTCCCGCACCCCGTGGCCTGCGCGTCGATGTAACCGCAGGGCCGATGCCAGATCAAAACATTCCGCGGCGGTCGATGCAAGGGCGTCGGTCAGCCGATCAGCGCCTCGCCGGTCGCCAGCGTCCTGCCGCGCGTGATGATGACCTTGTCGCCCGGTTTCGCCTCGCGGAACAGCAGGCGGGCAAAGGCCGTGGGCACGCCGATGCAGCCGTGGGTCGCATAGCCCCACGCCACCTCGGTGCCATGGACGGACACGCCGTCCGCGGTCAGCCGCAGCGTATAGGGCATCGGCGCGCCATAGGTCGCGGACACGTGGTCCGCATCCTTCATCAGGATGGGAAAGGTGCCGAGCGGCGTCGGCTTGTCGTCCGCGCCGTACAGGATGGCGGTCGCGCCGATCTCGTAACCGCCGCGGAAGACGGACAGGGTCTGCGCGGCCAGATCGACGGTGACGATCAACGGGCCGTCGGGAACGCCCTTCGCGTCCCAGGCATACTCGCCGAACCGGATCGGGCCGATCGGCAGGATCCGCTTGACCGCGAGCGGATCGGCCGGCGGCGGGACGGCGGGGGCGGGGGCGGGCGCGCGCCGCGCCGGCATCTTCGCGGTGCGCGGGGCCGCGCCGACCGCCGCCGGGCGATGCGCCGCCCCGGTGGCCGCCACCGTCGCCACGGCAGCGATCGCCGGCGTCGCGAGGGCGAGGATCAGCTTGGCCGCGAGGGCCCGGCGGGGTGCGGGCAAGGGGTAGGCTCCGGTCGGATGGAATGTGCAGGATGCCCGGGATCGCGGATGCTGGCCAGTGCCCGGATCGGCCCGTCCCGCGATGGCACGAAGCCGGTGGCCGGTAACCTGTCGCGCACCGCCGCTGGCCGACACCCGCCATGGGCGATAGGATCGCCGCCATGGCGAAGCTCAAGGTCTATCGCACCCCGATCGGGTTCCACGACGCCTATGTCGCGGCGACGAGCCAGAAGGCGGCGCTGGCGGCCTGGGGCAGCACGCACGACCTGTTCGCGCGCGGGGTCGCGGAGGTCGTCGACGATCCCGCGCTGACCGCCGCGCCGCTGGCCAGCCCCGGCACGGTCGTCAAGCGCTCGCGCGGTACCGCGGCGGAACAGATCGCGGCGCTGCCCGCCGCCCGCCCGACGCGACGGGCGGCCCCGCACGACGCGGCCGAACCCGATGCCCCGGCACCAGCGCCGGTGCGGAAGGCCCGCGCGCCGAGGCCCGACCGGTCGCGCCTCGACGCGGCGGAGGAAGCGGTGACGCAGGCGGCCGCCCGGGCCAGCAGCGCGCAGCGGGCGCTGCGCGCCGAGGAAACGGCGCTCGCCAAGCGGCGACGGACGATGGAGCGCGAGCAGGAGGACGAGCGCGAGCGCCTGGACGCGGCGCGGCAGGCGGCGGCCGACGCCTATGACGGCGCGATGCGACGCTGGCGCGGGTGAGGCGCGCGCGCCCCGCCAGCGGAACATTGACGCGCGGCCTGGGGTTGGGAGCAGCTGAAAGGAAACAGCCCATGTCCCATATTCCGAGTTCGGTGATGAAACACGCCGGCCCGACCCATCACGAGGATACGGCGCCGGCCGCCGAGGCCACGCACGCTGCCGCCCCCGCCGCGGGCGGGATCGGTACCGGCGCCTGGATCGCCATCGGCGGCACGTTGCTGGCCGGCGCGGCAGCGGCGATCGCGGTGCCCCTGCTGCGCAGCCGCAAGCCACCCGTCGCCACGCGCCGGGGCCGCAAGGCGACCGCATCGAAGCCCAAGCCCCGCAAGACCGGCAAGGCCTGATCCGCACGCGCGCCGGGACGGCCGGTCCCGGCGGCGAAAGGATCGATTGATTGACCCGATCTGGTGGTTACGCTGGCATGCCCGTCAAATCGTGCTAATCGGCGATGAGCAACGGGTGAGTAATGGTGTCGGCCGAGACGGAGCAGGTTACGGCAGGCCGTGGCGACGGCACGTCGGTGCCGTCCGGCGGCCATGTGCGCGAAAACGGGGGGCATGCCGCCCGGACCGATGGCGCGCCCGCGCCGCAGACGCGGTTCGACCGCCTGTCGCCGCGTCATCGCGACTGCCTGCGTGGCGTCCGCGACCTCAAGGGATCGAAAGAGATCGCCGACGCGCTCCGCATCGAGAAATCGACCGTCGACGGCTATCTGACCGATGCCGTGAAGATCCTCGGCGCGCGCAACCGGCGCGATGCGGCGCTGCAATGGGCCGCGCACGAAGCGGGGCCATCGCCGGCAAGTCATTCGGAAACAACGATTCCTGCCCCCGATAAAATCGGGGGGCATTCTGCGCGGCTGGTCCAGCCGGCGCTCGCCCTGCCATCAGCCGTGTCGCCGGACGAGGGGATCGTCGGGGCTTCGGTGGTTTCCGGAGCGGTGCCGTCCAGGCGGCCCGCTCCGGAACTACGGTTGCCCTTCCGGCGGAAGGGACAGAGGGACAACGACCTTTCGGTCGGTGACCGCCTGATCTGGATACAGGTCATCGCATTGGGTATCGCCGTCGGTTTCGGCATGCTGATGTCGGGCCTCCAGGTGCTGACGGGACTGATCGAGGCCGTGACCCAACGCCTTTCCTGACTTCAACGGAAGCGCCCGACAGGGTGGAAAGGTGGCTATGTCCTACGCGAATACGCAAGCCGCGGCCGATGCCGTGGCGCAGCTGCTGTGGCGGCTCGAAACGCAACTCGACGAGGCGTTCGCCACCGGCGGCGACCTGCTCGCCGCCCTGCCGCGCGCTCGTTCCGCCGCCAACCTGCCCGCGATCGCGGGCCAGCAGGCATTCGAGGTTCTCGGCCACGCGATTCTCGCGATCGGCACCGCGCGCGGTCATACCGTCGCCGGCCACCGCATCATCGAGAAGCTGGGCAAGCAGATCGGGTTCGAAACGAGCTTCGGCGACGAAAAGCCGAAGCCCGAATTCGCCCCGACGGGTGCCGACGTCAGTCATCTGCGCGTCGCCGCCTAGGTGTCATGGCTTGGCCTCCAGACTGCTCCTTTGGCCGGCCAAGCCATGATCCACATCGCGCTGTTCAACGTCGTGCTCGCGCTGGTCTGCGGCTATGCCGTCCGGGTCGGCGGCGCGCCCGAACGCTGGACGGCGTTCCTGTTCGTGACCGCCGCGGTCGCGACCTATCTGGCGCCGTTCTACAACGCGCTGCGTCCCTTTGCGCAGATGGAGCCGATGCTGCTGTCGGTCGACCTGCTGATGCTGTTGGGACTGATGGGGATCGCGGTGCGGGCCGACCGCTACTGGCCGCTCTACGTCAGTGCGCTGCACCTCATCACCATCGCCATCCATGGCGTGAAGGCGTTCCAGCCGACGCTGGTGCCGTGGATGTACGCCGGCGCGAGCAGCAAGATCGCCTATCCCATGCTCGCGCTCCTCGCGATCGGTGCGTGGCGGCACCGCCATCGCCTCGCCCGCTTCGGCAGCGACCGGGACTGGTCGCCGCTCCGCCATCCGGATGACGAACGACCATGAGTGCCGATATCCGACTGTTACGCTGGCACGATCGCGACCGGGAAGACTATGAACGGCTGGCGGCGACGCTGGCCCGTTTGCGCGACCTGAGCGCGCGGGGGCGGGGCGAGATCGTCGCGACGGTGCCCGCCGGACCCGAACAGCCCGACGACGCCGATCGCGCCCGCGCGCTGCTGGCGCAGCGCCGGTGCCGCGATGCCGCGGCGGGCCCGCTCGCCGAATTGTTCGGGGAGCCCGGCTGGGACATGCTGCTCAACCTGTTCATCGCCTACGAGGAGGGGCGCGCCCTGCCCGAGGCGGCGATCGCCGACGTCATGGGCGTGCGCGCCGCGGTCGCGGTTCGCTGGCTCGAGGTGCTGATCGAGCGTGGCCTCGTCCGCAGGATCGGCGGCGAGGGGCCACCGGCGGTGTCGCTCACCGAAGCGGGCACGGTGCTGGTGCTGCGCTGCATCGGCGACGCCTGACGCCGCCGGTCGGTCAGGCGGACCGGTCGAGCAGGCGATCGGCCTCGTCGCGCATCAGTTCGATACCCTGGCAGATATGCAGTCCGGCGACCGACAGGCCCAGGTCGTCGGACAGCCGCATCAGTTCCTCGCCCAGCGCCACCGCGCGATGAAGCAATTCACCGCGGATCCTGCGCTGGGTCGGGTCTTCGGGCGTGTCCATCGCGGGCGTTTTACCGACGCGAGGGCACGACGCAACGGGGATCGCGCGCCACGGGGCGGGGAGCAAAGCCGGGCATCGCACGTTGACCGGATCGCAGGCTATCGGCCGCCCGGCCGGCGGATCGATGCATAGAGGAGAGTGACGATGGCGGATGGCAACGACGGCGGCGAAGCGACGGGCAACGGTGGCTTTGGTGGCGGTGCCGGCGATGCGATGCGCGATGCCGCGAACCGCGCGCGCGAGGGCTTTTCGGACCATGTCATCGATCCTGCCCGCCGCGCCGGGGAGGCGATGCGCGCGTCCGGACAGAAGGTCGCCGATGGCAGCGCGACGATCGGGCTGAAGATCATCGAACAGGCCGAGCAGAATTCGCATCAGGCGTTCGAAGCGATGCGCGAGGCGGCGAGCGCCAAGGACCTGAGCGACGTGATGCGGATCCAGGGCGACTATCTGCGCGCCCAGGGCCAGCGGTCGATGGATCAGGCGCGCGAGATCGGCGAACTCATCATGCAATTCGGCCGCGATGCGGTAACCCCGCTGCGCGCCGCCGCCGAGCGCAAGCCCGACTGACCGCGGTACCGATCGACGGTCGGGAGGGGCGTGGGTACCCCTCCCGCCGTCACTTCGAACGTGGTCGACCGCTAGGCGACAATCCGAGGTCTTGCCCGGTTGAGGCCGGGACCCGGTCGGGAGCCGTTTACTGGACTGCGCCGATGCCCCATACCTGGGCCCCGGCCTGCGCCGGGGGCGCGGACGTATCGGGTAATTTCGCAGATCCCTCGACCAGTCCGGGGTGACGCCGGCCCTGCAAGCTTCCCCGCCGGCCGGAACCGTCAGCCGGTCGGCATCGCGCGCGCCAGCACCAGCAGGTCGTGCGCGATCCCGTCGCTGGCCCGGACGTGGTCCGCCAGCGTCGCTTCGCGGCGGAAGTTCAACCCCTCGAACAGCGCGATCGACGCGGCCTGATCGACCGTCATCGACGCGGTCAGCTTGGCAAGGCCGTGCGCATGCGCGATGCCCAGCAGCGCCTCGAGCAGGTCCCCGCCCAGTCCGGCACCGCGCCGCTCCGGCGACACCAGCAGGCGTATTTCACCGACATGTCCGCTCCAGCCGAGCGGATCGCGGACGAGCGCGGCGCTGGCGACGATCCGGCCATCGTCCTCGGCGATCAGGCTGTCGATCCAGCCTTCTCCGATCGCCTGCTGCCACGCCTCGATCACGCGCGGATGGCGCAGGTCGCGGCCGAGGAACAACAGGTCGTGTTCGGGCAGGGTCGCCGCGAACGCGAGCATCGCGGCGTCGTCGGTCGGACGAAAACGGCGGATCGTATAGTTCATGGCGGGCGGCTCCTGCCGCGACCATCGGCGGCGGCGGCGGCCGGGTCAACCCGATCCGTCGGCGCGGCCGGTCAGTCCCTGCGCGGCGCGCCGCCTGGCGTCACCGGCTGCGGGCCCTGCGGCGTCGCCTCCAGCGACGAATCGCCGCCGATGACACGGTACAGCGTCACCCGGTTGGTCGCGCCGACCAGCGCCGTCGCCACCAACGTCCGCTGGGCGGTGTAGAGCGAGCGCTGCGCATCAAGGCTCGACAGGAAGGTGTCGATGCCGCCCTGGTAACGCGCGTTGACGAGGCGCAGCGTGTCCGCGGCGGCGATCTGGAAATTGGTCTGCGCGCGCAGCTGCGCCGCGAGCGTGCCCTGGCGGGCGAGCGCGTCGGCGGTTTCCTGAAACGCGGTCTGGATCGTCTTTTCGTATGTAGCGAGCGCGGCGTCGCGCTGCGCCTCCGTATAGCGGACGTTGGCGCGGCCGGCGCCGGCCTGGAAGATCGGATAGCTGACCGACGGCGCGACCGAATAGTTGAACGCGCCGCCGCTGAACAGCGACGACAGCGCGGTACTCGCGAAGCCGACCAGCCCGGTCAGCGAGATACGCGGGAACAGCGCCGCCCGGGCCGCGCCGATTTCCGCATTGTAGGCGCGCAGTTCGTATTCGGCCTGCACCACGTCGGGGCGGCGCAGCAGCACGCCGCTGTCGAGCCCGGCGGGCAGCGTCGCGATCGTCGCCTGCGCCTCGTCGATCGAGGCGGGGAGCAGCGTGGCATCGATCGGCGCACCGACGAGCAACTGCAACGCATTGACGTCCTGCGCGACCAGCGTCGTCTGTGCGGCGAGATCGGCGTTGGCGGTTTCGAGGATCTGTTCCGCCTGGCGCAGGTCGGTGCGGGGGCTGATGCCGCCGTCCAGCCGCGCGCGGGTCAGCCGGACGCTCTTCTGCGCGCTCGTCGCGGTGTCCTGCGCGATCTTGAGCAGGCTGCGGTCGGCGGCATAGGTCAGCCACGCGGTCGCGATGTCGCCGACCAGCGTCAGCCGCGTCGCGCGCGCCGCCGCCTCGGTCGCGAAATAGCGGTCGAGCGCAGCGCGCGACAGCGACCGGATGCGCCCGAACAGGTCGAGTTCGAACGCGGTGGTGCCGACCTGCGCGGAAAAGGCGCTGTTGGACGAACCGCTGGTGGTGGTCACCGTGCCCGTGCTCGTGCCGGTCCCCGTGCCCGTTCCGCCGGTGCCCGTGCCCGTTCCCGTGTTGCCGGTGCCGGTGTTGCCCGTGCTGCCGCTGCTCGCGGTGCTGCGCGCGCCGTCGCCACCGCCCGAATAGCTGTAGCGGCCCGATGCGTCGATCGCCGGGAACAGGTCGGCGCGCTGGATGCGATATTGCGCGCGCGCCGCGGCGATGTTGGCGGCGGCGATGCGCAAGTCGCGGTTGTTGGCGAGCGCCTGGTCGATCAGCGTCTGGAGCCGCCGGTCCCGGAACACGTCGCGATAGGTGATCGCGGGTAGTGCCGCCTCGCTCTGTCGCAGATAGGCATCGCCGACCGGCCACGACGGCGGCACCGGCAGGTCGGGCCGCACGTATTTGGGCTCCATCGAACAGCCGGCGAGCGCGCTGCCGCCGAGCGCCAGGGCGAGGATCAGGCGGCGCATCATGCGGGCTCCGGTGCGGGCTGCGAAGGGGGCGTGGCGGGCGGCATCGGCGGCGCCGGCGGATGGTCGTCGGTCTTGCCCTGATGCCCGGTCGGCCGGCCGCGCAGCCGGGCGATGCCGTCGCGCACGCCGCGGCGGACGAGCACGAAGAACAGCGGGATGTAGAAGATCGCGAGGAACGTCGCCGACAGCATGCCGCCGATCACCGCGGTCCCGATCGCGATCCGGCTGTTCGCGCCCGCGCCAGTCGAGATCGCGAGTGGCAGCACGCCGAAGATGAAGGCGAACGACGTCATCAGGATCGGCCGCAACCGGATCTTCGCCGCTTCCAGCGCGGCGTCGATGACGCGCGCGCCCTTGCGTTCGGCCTGTTCGGCGAATTCGATCATCAGGATCGCGTTCTTCGCCGCCAGCCCCATCGTCGTCAGCAGCCCGATCTGGAGATAGACGTCGTTGGTCAGGCCGCGCAGCGTGACGAACGCGATCGCACCGATCAGCCCCAGCGGGATAATGAGCAGCACCGCGAACGGGATCGACCAGCTTTCATACAGCGCCGCGAGGCACAGGAAGACGACCAGGATCGACAGCCCGTACAGCAACGGCGCCTGTCCCGACGACAACCGCTCCTGATAGGACAGGCCGGCCCAGGCGACCGAGGTGCCGGGGATCTTCGCGGCCAGCGCCGCGATCCGCGTCATCGCATCGCCCGAGCTCTTGCCCGGCGCGGCCGATCCCTGGAATTCGAACGACGCGATGCCGTTGAAGCGCGACAGCGTCGTCGGCGCGGTCGACCAGCCGGTGGTGGCGAAGGACGAGAAGGGCACCATCTGCCCGTTCGACCCGCGCACGAACCATTGCTTCAGGTCGTCGGGCGCCGAGCGATACTGGGCATCGCCCTGAACGTAGACGCGCTTGACGCGGCCGCGATCGATGAAGTCGTTGACATACTGGCCGCCCCACGCGGTGGTCAGCGTCGAATTGGCGTTGGTCTGCGTCAGTCCGAGCGCGGTCAGCTTCTGCTGGTCCATGTCGACGCGCAGCGTCGCGATGTCGGGCAGTTCGGTCAGGCGGACCGAGGCGAGCTCCGGGTCGGCGTTGGCGGCGGCGAGCAGCTTGTCGCGCGCGGCGTTGAACTGGTCCTGGGTCAGGCCGCCGGTGTTCTGCAATTCCATCGTGAAGCCGTCGGACGACCCCAGCCCGCGGATCGCCGGCGGAACCAGGGCGAACACCTGTGCATCGCGCAGGCCGCGGAACGCCGCGGAGGCACGGCCGGTGATCGCGTCGGCGGTGTTTTCCTTGCCCGTGCGTTCCGACCAGTCGACGAAGTTGAGGAAGCCCTGACCCGTGTTCTGGCCGCTGACGCCGCCACCGCCGCCGCCCGCGACGGTGAACAGGACGGAGGCGTTCTTGGCCTCGTTCTGGGTGAAATAGCGTTCCACCTGCCGCTGCACCTCGAGCGTGCGCGCCTGCGTCGCACCCGGCGGCAGGCGGAACTGGACGATCGCCGAGCCCTGGTCCTCGGTCGGCAGGAAGCCCGTCGGCAGCCGCAGGAACAGCACCGCAAGCAGCGCACAGACGCCCAGGTAGATGAGAAGGAATAACCACTTGCGGTCGATGACCTTCTGCACGGCCCCGGTGTAGCGGGTCACGCCGCGTTCGAAGTTGCGGTTGAACCAGCCCGATGCCTTGCCGCCCCAGCCGGCGACGCGCGGGAACCGGCGTGCGAATCCCTGCGTCTCTTCGGCTTCCTTCGACTTCTGCTTCAGCAGCGAGGCGGTGAGCGCCGGGCTGAGGATCAGCGCGACGAGCACCGACAGGACCATCGCCGACACGATCGTCAGCGAGAACTGGCGATAGATGACGCCGGTAGATCCGCCGAAGAACGCCATCGGCAGGAACACCGCCGACAGGACGAGCGCGATCGCGATCAGCGCGACGCTGATCTCGTTCATCGATTCGATCGTCGCCTCGCGCGGCGACATGTCGGGATTTTCCTCCATCAACCGCTCGACGTTCTCGACGACGACGATGGCGTCGTCGACGAGCAGGCCGATGGCGAGCACCAGCCCGAACAGCGTCATCGTGTTGATCGAGAAGCCGGCAAAGGAGAAGACCGCGAACGTGCCGAGCAGCACCACCGGGACCGCGATCGTCGGGATCAGCGTCGCGCGCCAGCTTTGCAGGAACACGAACATGACGACGACGACCAGGATCACCGCCTCGATCAGCGTCTTGACGACCTCTTCGATCGACAGCTTGATGAACGCGGTGGTGTCGTTGGCGTAGGCGACCTTCAGCCCCGCGGGGAACCCCTTGGCGACGCGCGCGACCTCCGCCTTCACCAGCTCGGCGGTTTCCAGCGCGTCGGCGCCGGGGGCGAGCAGCACCGCGATGCCGGCGCCCGGGTGGCGGTTGATCCGGCTGACCGCGGCGTAGCTTTCCGCCCCCAGCTCGATGCGCGCGACGTCGGACAGGCGCACGGTGGCGCCGGACGGCAACGTCTTGATGATGATCTGGCGGAACTGTTCGGGCGTTTGCAGGCGCGACTGCGCGGTGACGGTCGCGTTGAGCATCTGTTCGGGACCGGACGGCAGGCCGCCGATCTCGCCCGCGGCGACTTCGGTGTTCTGCGCCTGGATCGCGGTGCTGACGTCGGACGGGATCAGCGAATAGCTCGCGAGCCGTTCGGGATTGAGCCAGATACGCATCGCATATTGCGATCCGAACACGTTGACGTCGCCGACGCCCTGCACGCGGCCGAGCGGATCCTGGAGGTTGGAGACCAGATAGTCGCTGACGTCCATGTTGGTGCGCTGGTCGGTTTCGTCATAGACGCCGACGATCAGCAAGTTGTCCGGGTTGGACTTGCGGACGACCAGTCCCTGCTGCTGCACCTGTTGCGGCAGGCGCGCGACGCCCTGCTGCACCTGGTTCTGCACCTGCACCTGCGCGATGTCGGGATCGGTGCCCTTTTCGAACGTCGCGGTGATCGTCACCGCGCCGCGGCTGGACGAGGACGAGCTGAAATAGAGCAGCCCGTCGATCCCGGTCAGCTGCTGCTCGATGATCTGCGTCACCGAATTCTGCAACGTCTGCGCCGATGCGCCGGGGAAGGTCGCGCGGATCGACACCTGTGGCGGGGCGACGTCGGGATATTGCGCGATCGGCAGGCTGAGGATCGCGCCCACGCCGGCGAGCATGACGATGATCGCCAGCACCCATGCGAAGATGGGACGATCGATGAAGATGCGACTTATCACGGGGTCAGCCGCCCTTGCTCTGGCCGGCGCCCTGTTGTTTCCCGTCCGCCCCCTGTTTGGGTGGCGCGACGACCTGCGGGCTGTTCGCCGCGACCGGCTTGATCGCGGCGCCCGGGCGCAGGTTGTTCAGACCCTGCGTGATGATCCGGTCGCCGGCATTGAGCCCGCTGGTGACCACCCAGTAGCGGCCCTGCGTGCGCGCGGCGGTGACGGTGCGCTGCACCACCTTGTCGCCCGGTCCGACCAGCATCACCGTCGCCGCGCCCTTGGCATCGCGGCTCAGCGCCTCCTGCGGCACCAGGAACGCGCGTTCGTTGATCGCCTGCGCGAAGCTCGCGCGCACGAACATCCCGGGCAGCAGCAGCCCCTGCGGGTTGGGGATGCGCCCGCGCAGCGTCACCGTGCCGGTTTCCGTGTTGACCAGCGCTTCGGCGAATTCGACCGATCCGGTCAGGCCATAGTCGCTGCCGTCCTCCAGCTTCAGCCGCACCTGCGCGCGCGTCGGCACGATGCCGTTCTGCGCAAGGCTGCGGCGCAGCGCCAGCATGTCGGCGGCGGATTGCTGGATGTCGACGAACATCGGGTCGAGCCGCTGGATCTGCGCCAGCGGGTCGGTCTGGCTCGCCGACACCAGCGCGCCGACGGTGAACAGGGATCGCCCGATCCGCCCGGAGATCGGCGCAGGAACGGTGGTGAACTTGAGGTTGATCCGTGCCGTCTCCAGCGCGGCGCCGGTCTGCGCCACCGAAGCGGTCGCCTGGCGCGCGGTGGCGATGGCGTTGGTATATTCCTGCTTCGACACCGCCTCGATCGCGGCGAGCGGCTTGTAGCGCGCGGCCTGGATCCGCTGCGCCTCCTGATTGGCGCGCGCGCTTTGCAGGTTGGCCTGCGCCTCGTTGACGGCGGCGCGATAGAGGCGCGGGTCGATTTCGTAGAGCGGCTGCCCGCGCCGGACCAGCGATCCCTCGGTAAAGAAGCGGCGGCGGATGATCCCGTTGACCTGCGGACGGACGTCGGAACTTTCGAACGCGCTGGTACGCGCGGCGAGTTCGGTGACCATCGCGGCGCTGGTCGGCTGGACGACGACATAGCCGACGGTCGCGGGGCCCTTGTTGGCGCCGCCCTTGCCCGCGCCCTTCTGTTGCCCCTCGCTGCCGCCGCCACAGGCGACGAGCGTCAGGGCGAGGGCGGCGGCAGCGGCGCCGGCGAAGAACCGGCGTCCGCGAATCGATGCTGTGGTCAAGTATGTCACCCGATCGTATCTCGGCTCGCGCAGCCGGACCGCGCGACAATGCACGATACCGGGGTTTGGTTGCTCTGTCGGCCCAATGGCTGCGTTGCGACCGGAAATGCAACCCGACGACGGCGTTATTAATGTCGCAATTTGTCGCAGTGCGGAAAGGACGAGGCCATGAACGCGGACGCGAGGGGCGAGGAGGACAAGGCGCTGGCGGCCCGCGCGGCAGTCGCCGAAATCGCCGACGGCATGCTCGTCGGACTGGGCACGGGCTCGACCGCGGCGCATGCCATCCGCGCGCTCGGCGGGCGCGTCGCGACGGGGCTGTCGGTACGTGCGGTCGCCACGTCACGGGCGAGCGAGGCGCAGGCGCGCGGGCTGGGGATCGCGATGCTCGATTTCGCCGACGTGCCACGCGTCGACCTGACCATCGACGGGGCGGACGAGATCGACGGACGGCTGTACGCGGTGAAGGGGAAGGGCGGCGCGATGCTGCGCGAGAAACTGGTCGCCGCGGCATCCGACCGGATGGTGGTGATCGCCGACGCCGCCAAGCGCGTCGCAGCGATCGGCGCGGTGCCGGTGCCGGTGGAGATCCTGCCGTTCGCGCGCGCATCGCTGCTGTCGACGCTCGGCGCGGGCGCGGTGCTGCGGATGGCGGACGGGTCGCCCTACGTCACCGACAACGGCAATTTGATCGCCGACTGCCGGCTCGACCTGACCGATCCGCGCGCGACGGCGGCATGGCTCGACGGCATCCCCGGCATGCTCGGCCACGGGCTGTTCCTCGACGAGGTCGACGCCGCCTATATCGCCGCCGGCGGAGTCGTTTCGCGGCTGGAACGGGCCGGCGCCTCCCGCTAAAGGCGCGTCCATCCGCAACGGATCGGGCGTGCAGGCGTTCGACGCAGGATTAGAGCGAGGGCAGCCATTCCATGACCGATACCCAGATCCAGACCCAGCCGAACGGGATCCACGAAGACGGTTCGCTGGAGCGCCTGACGATCGACACGATCCGCACGCTGTCGATGGATGCCGTGCAAAAGGCGAATTCGGGCCATCCCGGCACGCCGATGGCGCTGGCGCCGGTCGGCTATACCCTGTGGTCGCAGTTCCTGCGCTACGATCCGTCGAAGCCCGACTGGCCGAACCGCGATCGTTTCGTGCTGTCCGTCGGCCATGCGTCGATGCTGCTCTATTCGTTGATCCACCTCGCCGGGATCGAGGAGATCGACGCCGCGGGCAACAAGACCGGCCGCGCGGCGCTGACGCTCGACGACCTGAAGGGCTTTCGCCAGCTCGCCTCGCGCACGCCCGGCCACCCCGAATACCGTCACACCACGGGGGTCGAGACGACGACCGGGCCGCTCGGCGCGGGCTGTTCGAATTCGGTCGGCATGGCGATCGCCGAGCGCTGGCTTGCGGCGCGCTACAACCGGCCCGGCTTCACGCTGTTCGACCATGACATCTACACGCTGTGCGGAGACGGCGACATGATGGAGGGTGTGTCAGCCGAGGCGGCGAGCCTCGCCGGGCACCTCAAGCTGTCCAACCTCTGCTGGATCTACGACAGCAACCACATCTCGATCGAGGGCGGCACCGACCTCGCCTTCGACGAGGATGTCGGGCTGCGCTTCCAGGCCTATGGCTGGAACGTCATCCACCTCGACGATGCCAACGATACCAAGGCCTTCGCGAAGGCGATCGAGACGTTCAAGGCGACCGACGACCGGCCGACCTTCATCGTCGTCCATTCGGTGATCGGCTGGGGCAGCCCCAAGGCCGGCAGCGAGAAGGCGCATGGCGAGCCGCTGGGCGAAGACAATGTTCGCGCCACGAAGCGGGCCTATGGCTGGCCGGAGGACAAGGACTTCTTCGTCCCCGACGGCGTCGCCGCGCATTTCCACGATGCCATCGCCGATCGCGGCACGACGCTGCGCCAGGAATGGGAGGCGCTGTTCGAGGGTTATCGCGGCGCGCATGCCGAGCTCGCCGCCGAACTGGATTTGATGCTGAAGGACGAACTGCCGCAGGGCTGGGACGCCGACATCCCGGAATTCCCGGCCGACGAAAAGGGTCTCGCCAGCCGCGACTCCGGCGGCAAGGTGTTGAACGCGCTGGCGAAGCGCGTCCCATGGCTGATCGGCGGATCCGCCGATCTCGCGCCGTCGACCAAGACCGACATCAAGGGCGCGCCGTCGTTCGAGGCGGACAATTACGGCGGCCAGAACTTCCACTTCGGCGTCCGCGAACACGGCATGGGCGGCGTCGTCAACGGCATGACGCTGTCGCACCTGCGCAGCTACGGCTCCACCTTCCTGGTGTTCGCCGACTATATGCGCGCGCCCATCCGCCTGTCGGCGATCATGGAGCTGGCCAGCGTCTGGGTCTTCACCCATGATTCGATCGGCGTCGGCGAGGATGGCCCGACCCACCAGCCGATCGAGCACCTCGCGACGCTCCGCGCCATCCCGGGCCTCGACACGATCCGCCCCGGCGACGCGAACGAGGTCGCCTATGCCTGGCGCGCCGCGCTGGAGGACGCCAGCCGGCCGACCGCGCTTATCTTCTCGCGCCAGGCGCTGCCGACGCTCGACCGCGGCACCTATGCCCCCGCCGAGGGCACGCTGAAGGGCGGCTACGTCCTTGCCGACTGCGACGGAACGCCCGACGTGATCCTGATCGGCACGGGCAGTGAACTGGCGCTCGTCGTCAAGGCGCACGAGGCGCTGCGCGCCGACGGGGTGAAGAGCCGCGTCGTGTCGATGCCGAGCTGGTATCGCTACGAACTGCAATCGGAAGAGTACAAGGAAAGCGTGCTGCCTTCGGCGGTCCCGTCGCGCCTGGCCGTCGAGCAGGCGGGCGAGATGGGATGGCACCGCTACGTCGGGCTGAAGGGGCGGACGGTCACCATGTCGACGTTCGGTGCCTCCGCCCCCATATCCAAGCTGCAGGACAAATACGGCTTCACCGTCGACAATGTCGTCAAGGTGGCGCGCGAGATGCTGGAGAAGAACAATGGGTAAGCTGGCCGACCTGTCCGCCGCGGGGACCGCGGTGTGGCTCGACTTCGTCGATCGCAAGTTTCTGGAGGCCGGCGGTCTCAAGACGCTGGTGGAGGAGGACGGCCTGACCGGCGTCACCTCCAACCCGTCGATCTTCGAAAAGGCGATGGGCCATGGCGACGCCTATGACGCCAGCCTCGCCGACTATGACCGCGAGCATCCCGGCGCGGCGACGATCGACCGCTACGAGCATCTGGCGATCCAGGACATCAAGGCGGCGGCGGAAACGCTTCGCCCGGTCTATGACCGGCTCGATGCACGCGATGGCTATGTCAGCCTCGAAGTGTCGCCCTATATCGCCGACGACACCGACGCGACGATCGCCGAGGCGGAGAAGCTGTGGCATGCCGTCGACCGCCCGAACCTGATGATAAAGATCCCCGGCACGCCGGCCGGCGCACCGGCGATCAGCGCGACGATCGCCAAGGGGATCAACGTCAACGTCACGCTTCTGTTCGCGCTCGACGCCTATGTCCGCGTCGCCGAAGCCTATGCCACGGGGCTCGAGGAACGCGTCCGGCAGGGGCAGCCGATCGACCGGATCGCCAGCGTCGCCAGCTTCTTCGTCAGCCGCATCGATGCGATGATCGACAAGGAGATCGACCGCCGCGTCGCCGACAACGATCCCGAGGCGGAGACGCTCAGGTCCCTGCGCGGCAAGGTCGCCATCGCCAACGCCAAGATGGCGTACCAGTGGTTCCTCGATTTCGAGAGGTCGGATCGGTGGCAGGCGCTCGCCGCCAAGGGTGCGCAGCCGCAGCGCCTGCTCTGGGCGTCGACCGGGGTGAAGGACAAGGCCTATGCGGACACGCTCTACGTCGACACGCTGATCGGCCGCGACACCGTCAACACGATGCCGCCCGCCACGATGGACGCCTTCCGCGAGCGCGGGACGGTGGCCGACACGCTGACCGCGGACGTCGACGACGCCCGCCGCGTGCTGGCGGAGGCGGAGCGGCTGGGCCTCGACCTCGGCGGCGTGACCGATACGCTGGTCGAACAGGGCGTCGCGTCCTTCGCGAAGGCGTTCGACGACCTGCTGGGATCGATCGCGGCCAAGCAGCCGGCGACGGCGTGATCCGGTGCCCCGCCCATGACCGGGTGGGGCAACGGTCTGCGCCCCGGACCCTTTCCGGGGGTCCGCTTCGGGGCGGGAAGGGCGGCCGGAGACTGGCTCGTGACCCCCGCGATCCGGTAGCCCCGGACACGTCCGGGTGACGGAGGGGCGACGGTTTCACCCTCCCTTTGACCCACTTTCGTGACCTTCCGCGGCCCGTGGCGCCGCCACCCGCAACCCAACCGCCTTCGCCCCGTTTAGCCCCCATCACCGCAGAAGCAGGACAGCAGACATGAAGATCGGACTGATCGGCCTCGGCCGCATGGGCGGCAATATCGCACGGCGGCTGATGAAGGCGGGGCACGAGATCGTCGCCTACGATCGCAGCGCCGATGCGGTGCAGGCGCTGGCGAAGGACGGTGCGATCCCCGCTATTTCGCTCGACGACGTGCGCGGCAAGCTCGACCAGCCGGCGATCTGGTGGGTGATGCTGCCCGCCGGCGGCCCGACAGAGGATACGATCGCCGCGATCGGCGAGGGCGCGCGCGACGGCGACATCGTCATCGACGGCGGCAACAGCTTCTACAAGGACGACATCCGCCGCGCGAAGGCGCTGGCGGACAAGGGCGTCCATTATGTCGACGTCGGCACGTCGGGCGGCGTCTGGGGGCTGGAGCGCGGCTATTGCATGATGATCGGCGGCGATGCGGAGACGGTGACGCTGCTCGACCCCGTGTTCGACGCGCTCGCCCCCGGCCTCGGCACGATCCCGCGCACGCAGGGGCGGATCGCCGGCGAGGTCGACGAGCGCGCGGAGAAGGGCTATATCCACGCCGGCCCCGCCGGTGCCGGTCATTTCGTCAAGATGGTCCACAACGGCATCGAATACGGCCTGATGCAGGCCTATGCCGAGGGGTTCGACATCCTGAAGTCGAAGAACAGCGACAAGCTGCCCGAGGACGAGCGCTTCGACCTCAACATGACCGACATCGCCGAGGTCTGGCGGCGTGGCAGCGTCATTTCGTCGTGGCTGCTCGATCTCACCGCGCTCGCGCTCGCCAAGGACGAAAAGCTGGAAGGCTTTTCGGGCAGCGTCGCCGATTCGGGCGAGGGCCAGTGGACGATCGACGCGGCGATGGAGGAAAAGGTGCCGGCGAACGTCCTCACCGCCTCGCTGTTCGCGCGCTATCGCAGCCGGATCGAGCACACCTATGGCGACAAGGTGCTGTCGGCGATGCGCTTCGGCTTCGGCGGGCACGTCGAGATGCCGCAGTGAGCGCTGACGAACAGGCCATCCGGCTGGTCGTGTCCGACATCGACGGCACGCTGGTCGACAAGCAGAAGGTGCTGACGCAGGCCACCGTCGACGCGGTCCGGCGGCTGGAGGACGCCGGCGTCGGCTTCACCGTCATCAGCGCGCGGCCGATGTCGGGGATCATGCCGATCGCGGAGGCGCTGGCGATCGACGCGCCGATGGCGGCGTTCAACGGCGGCATCCTGTTCCGCCGCGACGGCAGCGTCACGGAACACCACGTCATCGACGCTGGCGTCACCGCCGGCGTGATGGCGATCGCCGCGGACAGCGCGGTCGACACATGGGTGTTCGCCGACAATCTGTGGTACGCCTCGACCGACGCCGGCGAGCATGTCGCGCACGAGCGGCTGGCGTCGAACCAGGATCCGATCGTCACCACCGACTTTTCCGACCTGATCGATCACGCCGACAAGGTGACCTTCGTCAGCGACGATCATGCGATGCTCGCCGACCTCGCCGAGCGGTGCAAGGCGGGGCATGGTACGGATGCCACCATCGCGCAGAGCCAAGTTTACTACCTCGACGTCACAGCGCTCGCCGCCAACAAGGGCGACGGCCTGATCGCGCTGGCGGCGACGTTCGACCAGCCGCTGGACGCGGTGGCGGTGCTCGGCGACCAGTTTAACGACGTGCCGATGCTCGAACGCGCCGGCCTCGCCATCGCGATGGGCAACGCGCCCGATCCGGTGAAACAGATCGCGCATCGGGTAACCACCGGCAACGACGCCGACGGCGTCGCGCACGCGATCGACACGATCATCTTGCCCCGTATTGGAGTTTCCGCATGAAAGACCTGGTTGCCTTCGACCTCGACGGAACGCTGGCCGAGAGCAAGCAGCCCTTGCAGGCGCCGATGGGCGAGGCGCTCGCCGACCTGCTCGGCGTCGCGCACGTCGCGGTGATCTCCGGGGGCGACTGGCCGCAGTTCCAGAAGCAGGTCGCCAGCCGCCTGCCGGAGCGGGCCGACCTGTCGCGGCTGTGGCTGATGCCGACCACCGGCACCAAGCTGTATACCCATCGCGACGGCGCTTGGAGCCCGGTCTATGCCGAGCTGTTCGACGACGACACCAAGGCGCGTATCCTGAAGGCGTTCGACGAATCGCTCGAAGCGACCGGCTTCACCCCGGAGCGGACCTGGGGCGAGCGGATCGAGGATCGCGGCAGCCAGATCACCTTCTCCGCGCTCGGCCAGGAAGCGCCGATCGCCGAAAAGGAGCATTGGGACCCCAAGTTCGAAAAGCGCAAGGTGATCCAGGCCGACCTCAAGCAGCGCCTGCCGGGCCTGTCGATCAACATGGGCGGCGCGACGTCGATCGACATCACGCGCGAGGGCGTCGACAAGGCCTATGGCCTCAAGAAGCTGCGCGACGAGAGCGGCATCGCGCTCGACAAGATGATGTTCATCGGCGACGCGATCTTCCCCGGCGGCAACGATTATCCCGCGAAGGAACTGGGTCTCGACACGGTCCGCGTGCGCGATCCGGAGGAAACGATCTCGGTCGTCACCGCGATCGTCGCCTGTCAGAAGTGACGGACTGACACCTGGGTTAGGGGCGGAAGCCTTGCGATACCGCCACCTGCTCCGCGGCCTGCTGACTGCCGCCGCGGCGACCGGTGCCGGGGCAGCGGAGCCGCTTGGCCCTGTTTGGCATCGCGGTGATGTGTCGGTGGTCGTCACCCGATGTCCTCCGGGGGGCGACCATGACGCCAGTTGCCGCGCGGTCGAGGTTCGCCGCGCCGGTCGCGTCGTCCGGCTCGGCGGGGGATATCGGGCGGTGTCGATCATGCCCATCCCGGCGGCGCGGCCGGGGCAGCCTGCGGTGGTGGTGCTGGGCGACGACGGCGGGTCGGGCGGGGAGGGCGACCTGTTCGCGTTGACCACCGACCCTGAAATCTCGGTCGCCCGGTTGAGGGGAGAGCGGATCGACGGTGCCGTCGTGCATCCGGTCGCAGGGCGATTGGCGCTCGATCTGTCCTTCGACATCGAATATTTCAACGGTGCGCCGCATGCCGCCGTATCGATCGTCCGGATGCCGGTGGTCTGGCGGGAGGGCGATTTCGCCGCCGACCTCACCGCAATGGTCCGGCGACCGGCGAAGGTGGATATGCTGGCGATGCGGCGCGAGCTGGCCGGCTGGGCCGCCGACGCTGGCCGTCCTGCACGCCTGTTCCCGCCGCAGGCAAGCAATGGAACGCCCGGCACCGTCCGGGCTCTCGCCGCGCTCATCCTTTCGGGCCACGCCGCCGCCGCACGCGCCGCCTTGCATCGAGCATGGCCGCGCGACACGCGCGGCATGACGATCGGTGGGGAGGGGGCCTTCTGGTCAGCGGTCTGTCGGCAGATGGTGCGTCATCTCTGGTGGAGCCGGTTCGGGCTCGATCGCCTTCCCCAGGCGGCGCTCGTCCGCGCCGCCGCCGGCGGTTTGCGGGCATAGGACGTCGATATGGAAATGGGCGCCCGGTTTACCGAGCGCCCATGCCTGTATCGCGTGCCTCTGGCGCATGGCGCGTCGCGTTCGACGGTCTACGCGCGATCGCTGGCCGACAGCCCGGCGCGACGATGTCGCACCGGCTGCCGGCCGACAGCCTTACGCGCTGTAATACATATCGTATTCCACCGGGCTCGGCGTCATTTCCCAACGCGCGACCTCGGCCCACTTCACCTCGACATAGGCTTCGATCTGGTCCTTGGTGAACACGTCGCCCTTCAGCAGGAAATCGTGATCCGCGGTCAGGCAATCGAGCGCCTCGCGCAGCGACGCGCAGACGGTCGGCACTTCCGCCAGTTCCGCCGGCGGCAGGTCGTACAGGTTCTTGTCCATCGCCTCGCCGGGATGGATCTTGTTCTGGATGCCGTCCATGCCGGCCATCATCAGCGCCGCATAGGCGAGATAGGGGTTGGCCATCGCATCGGGGAAGCGGATCTCGACGCGCTTCGCCTTGGGGCCGGTGCCATAGGGGATACGGCAGGATGCCGAGCGGTTGCGCGCCGAATAGGCGAGCAGCACCGGCGCCTCATAGCCCGGCACCAGCCGCTTGTAGCTGTTCGTCGTCGGGTTGGTGAAGGCGTTGACCGCCTTGGCGTGCTTGATGACGCCGCCGATGAAATACAGGCACATTTCCGACAGGCCGGCATAGCCCTCCCCCGCGAACAGCGGGGTCTTGCCGTTCCAGATCGAGAAATGGGTGTGCATGCCCGATCCGTTGTCTTCCTTGATCGGCTTGGGCATGAACGTCGCCGACTTGCCATAGGCATGCGCGACCTGGTGCACGACGTATTTGTAGATCTGCATGCGGTCGGCGGTGGTGGTCAGCGTGCCGAAGGTCATCCCCAGCTCGTGCTGCGCGGCGGCGACCTCGTGGTGGTGCTTGTCGCAGGGCAGGCCCATCTCGATCATCGTCGACACCATCTCGGCGCGGATGTCGACGGCGCTGTCGACCGGGGCGACGGGGAAATAGCCGCCCTTGGCGCGCGGACGATGGCCCAGGTTGCCGCCTTCATAGGCGCGGCCGGTGTTGGTCGGCAGCTCGATATCGTCGATCTTGAAATAGGATTCGGCGTAGTTCGTGTCGAACTGCACGTTGTCGAACATGAAGAATTCGGCTTCCGGCCCGACGTAGACGGTGTCGCCGATCCCCGTGGTCTTCAGATACGCCTCGGCGCGCTTGGCGGTCGAGCGCGGATCGCGCGCGTAGAGTTCGCCGGTCGACGGCTCGACCACGTCGCAGAACACGATCAGCATCGGCGTCGCCGAGAACGGATCGGTGTAGACCGCGTCCAGATCGGGCTTCAGCACCATGTCGGATTCGTTGATCGCCTTCCAGCCCTCGATCGACGATCCGTCGAACATCAGGCCGTCGGTCAGCTCGTCCTCGCCGATCAGGCCGGCGACCATGGTGAGGTGCTGCCATTTGCCCTTGGGGTCGGTGAAGCGCAGATCGACCCACTCGATCTCCTCTTCCTTGATCTTGCTCAGGATGTCGTTGGCAGTGGCAGCCATGTGCTCTTCTCTTTCGTGTTGACGATGCGTCGGGAAATCGGATGGCGGGGGGAAATCAGATCGCGGCCTCGTCGCGCTCGCCGGTGCGGATGCGCAGCGCGGCCTCGACGGGGATGACGAAGATCTTGCCGTCGCCGATGCGCCCCGTCTGCGCGGCGGCGGCGATCGCCTCCACCACGCGTTCGGCGAGCGCGTCCTCGACGACGACCTCCAGCTTCACCTTGGGCAGGAAATCGACGACATATTCGGCGCCGCGATACAATTCGGTGTGGCCCTTCTGCCTGCCGAAGCCCTTGGCCTCGGTCACGGTGATGCCGCTGACGCCGATCTCGTGCAGCGCTTCCTTCACCTCATCCAGCTTGAACGGCTTGATGATGGCTTCGACCTTCTTCACCGGAATGCGCCCCTCGACTGAACCCTCGCCCCGAGCGCGGGTGTTGCACCAAACGTGCCAGCCCGCGCCCCTCCGGGCAATGCGGATTCGGCGCGATCTGCTGCCTGCGGAACGGGCAGCGGCGGGTGCACTGCCCGTTGTTCGGGCATGGCGGGCGGACCGGGGATCAGAGGAGGGTCAGCACGCGCTCGGGCGGGCGGGCGAGGACGACGCCCCGTTCGGTTTCGACCAGCGGACGCTGGATCACGATCGGATCGGTCGCCATCGCCTCCAGGATCGCCGCGTCGTCCTTGTCGGCCAGCGCCACGGCCGCGGGTTCGCTCATGCGCAGCCCGTCGCGCGGGCGCAGGCCCGCACGGGCGTAGAGGCGCGACAGGTCGGCGACGGTCGGCGGGGTCTTCAGATATTCGACGATGGTGACGTCGGCACCCGCTTCGGTGAGCAGCGCGAGTACGGCGCGCGAGGTGCCGCACCGCGGGTTGTGGTAGATGGTCGCGTTCACGGCGTCGTCTGTCCTTTCCGCCACGCATCGAGGGCGCTGCGATAGGGGGTGGAGGCGCGCAGCCGCGCCAGATAGCGGATCGGTCGGCGGCTGCCCCACGGCAACCCCTCGGCCGCGTAGCCGCCCCGCGCGCCGCAACTCGCCTGGCACGACCCGCCGTGATCGTCGAGGTTCAGCCAGCCGCGCCGGCGCGACAGCGTCATGTGGCAGCCGGCGGGTTCGGCGCCCGGCGGCACGCGATAGTCGAGGCGCGCCCCCCGCGCCCGCGCGATGCCGCTCAGACCGCAGCTGTGGCCGTTGAAGAAGGCGAGTTCGATGCGGAAATAGGCGTGGGACCGATCGACCGGCACGATCTCGACCACGTCGTCGCTCCAATACGCGCCGCCGTCGACGTCGCTGTTGGCGAAATGGTGCGAATAGCGTCCCGCCAGCGCGCGGACGGGATCGGGAACGGCGGCGGGCCCCGCCGCGACGGACAGCGTCGCGACCAGGCCCGCCGCGATCAGCCGGCCTGTCGCGCCAGCCATTCTTCCAGCCACTTGATCGTGTACTGGCCCTCCTGGAACTCCGGATCGTCGAGCAGCGCCTGGTGGAGCGGGATCGTCGTCGTCGGCCCCTCGATCACGAATTCCTCCAGCGCGCGCCGCAGCCGGCGCAGCGCACCCGCGCGGGTGGTGCCGTAGACGATCAGCTTGGCGATCATCGAATCGTAATAGGGCGGCACCCGATAGCCCGCGTACAGGCCGCTATCGACGCGCACGTGCATGCCGCCGGGCGCGTGATATTGCTTCACGAGGCCGGGGGAGGGAGCGAAGGTGCGCGGATCCTCCGCATTGATGCGGCATTCGATCGCATGGCCGCGAAACTGCACGTCTTCCTGGCGCAGCGTCAGCGGATGGCCTTCGGCGATGCGGATCTGTTCGCGGACGAGGTCGAGGCCGGTAATCATCTCGGTCACCGGATGCTCCACCTGCAGCCGGGTGTTCATCTCGATGAAGTAGAATTCGCCGTCTTCCCACAGGAATTCGATCGTGCCCGCGCCGCGATAGCCCATGTCGGCCATCGCCCGGGCGCAGATGCCGCCGATCCGCTCGCGATCCTCCTGCCCCAGGACGGGGGAGGGGGCTTCCTCCAGCACCTTCTGGTGGCGGCGTTGCAGCGAACAGTCGCGTTCGCCCAGATGGATCGCGTTGCCTTCACCGTCGCCGAACACCTGGATCTCGATATGGCGCGGATTGCCGAGATACTTTTCGAGGTAGACCGTGGCGTCGCCGAACGCGGCCTTGGCCTCGCTGCCGGCCTGTTGCATCAGCGTTTCGAGCTCGTCCTCGGACGTGCACACCTTCATGCCACGGCCGCCGCCGCCCGACGCCGCCTTGATGATGACGGGATAGCCGGCCCTGGCGGCGATCGCCTTCGCTTCGGCGATGTCGCTGATCGCGCCGTCGGAACCGGGAACCAGCGGCAGGCCGAGCGCGCCGGCGGTGCGCTTTGCCTCGATCTTGTCGCCCATCGTGCGGATGTGTTCGGGCTTGGGCCCGACGAAAAGCAGGTTGTGCAGCTCGACGATCTCGGCGAAGCGGGCGTTCTCGCTGAGGAAGCCATAGCCCGGATGGATCGCGTCGGCGCCGCTGATCTCCGCCGCCGAGATGATGTTGGGAATGTTGAGATAGCTCTCGGTCGCCGCCGGCGGCCCGATGCAGATCGCCTCGTCGGCAAGGCGGACGTGCATGGCGTCGGCATCGGCGGTGGAATGCACCGCGACGGTCTTGATGCCCATTTCGTGGCACGCGCGATGGATGCGCAGCGCGATCTCGCCACGGTTGGCGATCAGCAGCTTCTTGATCTGTCGCTTGGGGGTCGAGGACACGGGCGCTTACTCGACCACCACGAGCGGCTGGTCGAATTCGACCGGCTGGCCGTTCTCGATCAGGATCTGGCGGACGACGCCGGCCGACGGCGCGGTGATCGGGTTCATCACCTTCATCGCCTCGACGATCAGCAGCGTGTCGCCCGCCGCGACGGTCTGGCCGACCGCGACGAAGGGCTTGGCGCCCGGCTCCGCCGACAGGTAGCAGGTGCCGACCATCGGCGACTTGACCGCGTTGGCCGTGCTGGCGGGTGCCATCGCGCCCGCTTCCGCGGCGACCGGTGCGACCGCTGCGACGGGGGGCATGGCCATCGGCTGGGGCGGGGCATATTGCACCGGCGCGGCCTGTGCCGCCTTGCGCGCGACGCGGATCTTGCGGTCGCCTTCCTCCACCTCGATCTCGGTCAGATGGGTGGCGTCGAGCAGTTCGGCGAGCTGGCGCACGAGGTTCACGTCGACCTGCATGGCACCAGAAGAAGTCTGTTCAGTCATGGGGACGCCTCCTGTCAGAAGCGCGCCGCCGCTTCAAGCGCAAGGGTGTAGGACAGCGCGCCGAAACCGGCGATCGTGCCCCTGGCGGCGCGGCTTACGTAGCTGATGTGGCGGAATTCCTCGCGGGCGTGCGGGTTGGACAGGTGGACCTCGATCACGGGCGTGCGGATGCCCTTGATCGCGTCGTGCACGGCCACCGACGTATGGGTGAAGGCGCCCGCGTTGAGGATCACCGCCTTCGCGCCGCGCGCCTGCGCCTCGTGCAGCCAGTCGACGAGGTGCCCTTCGTGATTGGACTGGCGCATGTCGATTTCGAGGTCGAGTTCGCGCGCCCGGTCCTCGAGCTGCCCGGCGATGTCGTCGAGCGTATCGCTGCCGTAGATCTCCGGCTCGCGAGTGCCGAGCAGGTTGAGGTTGGGGCCGTTGAGGACGTAGATCGTGTCGGTCATGCCGCCGGCTTATCGTTGTTTTGCGGGGCGCGCAAAGCGGGGTGCTGGCACGCGAAGACTGAAGAGAAGAATGGTTCGCGCGGAGGCGCGGAGGCGCGGAGGCGCGGAGAAGAAGAAAAGGAGCCGCGCGCAGCGCTCTCCTTGCCCGCGTAGGAATTGAAGGCCCGCTGCCGCGGGCGGGACATCCTCCGCGCCTCCGCGCCTCCGCGTGAACCAGTCCTCTGCTTGGCGGCCTCGCGTGATTCCGATCCGCCAAAGGTGGACACTCGGGACAGGGTGCCTAGATGGAAGCCATCAAGGAGTGACAGCCGCATGCCGCACAGCGACGGAACCGTATCGATCACCGTGAACGGAGAGCACAAGCGGGTCGCGGCCGGCCTCAGCCTCGCCGATCTCGCGTCCGAGCTGGGGCTGATCCCCGAAAAGGTGGCGGTGGAGCGCAATCTGGAGATCGTGCCCCGCTCGACCCTCGCCGACGTCCGCGTCGAGGATGGCGACGACCTGGAGATCGTCACCTTCGTCGGCGGCGGCGATCACCCGAAACCGATTGCCGACGATAGCTGGACGGTGGCGGGGCGCACCTTTCGCTCGCGCCTGATCGTCGGCACCGGCAAGTACAAGGACTTCGCGCAGAACGCCGCCGCGCTGGAGGCATCGGGGGCGGAGATCGTCACCGTCGCGGTTCGGCGGGTCAATATCTCCGATCGCAGCCAGCCGCTGCTGATGGACTATATCGATCCGAAGACGGTCACCTACCTTCCCAACACCGCCGGCTGTTTCGATGCCGAAAGCGCGATCCGGACGCTGCGGCTGGCGCGCGAGGCGGGCGGCTGGGACCTCGTCAAGCTGGAGGTGCTGGGCGAGGCGAAGACGCTGTACCCCGACATGCACGAGACGCTGCGCGCGACCGAGGTGCTGGCGAACGAAGGCTTCAAGCCGATGGTCTATTGCGTCGACGATCCGATCGCGGCGAAGCGGCTGGAGAATGCCGGCGCGGTGGCGATCATGCCGCTGGGCGCGCCGATCGGCTCGGGCCTCGGCATCCAGAACCGCATCACCATCCGGCTGATCGTCGAGGGCGCCGGCGTGCCGGTGCTGGTCGATGCCGGCGTCGGCACCGCGTCCGATGCCGCGGTCGCGATGGAGCTGGGCTGCGACGGCGTGCTGATGAACACTGCGATCGCCGAGGCGAAGGACCCGGTGATGATGGCCGCCGCGATGAAATCCGCGGTCGAGGCGGGGCGGCTCGCCTATCGCGCCGGGCGCATGGGCCAGCGGCGCTACGCCGATCCGTCGAGCCCGCTGGCGGGGCTGATCTGACCGTCTGACGGATTTGTCACGGAACCGGTCCGAGTTAGACCCGTTTATTCCCCCGACAGATCAAGCGGACCGGCTGGCGGTCCGCAGTCATGGCAGGAGGTCCTCATGGGCGAACTCACCGACAAGATCAAAGGCACGGTCAACGAGGCCATCGGCAATGCCAAGGAAGCGATCGGCAAGCACACCGACAACGCCGACCTGACCGCCGAGGGCCAGGCCCAGCAGGTCGAGGGCAAGGGCGAGAAGGTCAAGGGCAGCGTCAAGGGCGCGCTCGGCGACGATATCTGAGCCAAGGCTTTAGTGACAGGAAGGGCCGTCCCGGGGAAGCGGGGCGGCCCTTTCCGTATGGCGGCGCGTGCCGCCGGGAAACAGGGGAAGACGACATGAACAAGACGATGGGTGCCGTGGCACTGGGCGCGATGGCGCTGGCATTGACCGCCTGCGGCGGCAAGGGCGACGACAAGCTGGGCAGCCAGGTCGAGGCCGCGGCGGACAACCGCGCCGATGCGATGGAAGCGACCGCCGACAATCTCGAGGCGCAGGCCACGCAGGTGCGCAAGAGCGGCGACCAGCAGGCCGACGCGATCGACGACGCCGACGTCAATGCCGCCGCGATGACCGACGACCAGAAGGCCGCGCTGGTCAACGGCAGCGAAAAGCTTCGCTGACGGGCGATGACGGCGATCGCGGCGTCAGCGCGCCGCGATCGCCGTCAATGTCGTGCCGGCCGTAATGACCTCGATGTCCGTCCGGAGGTGCAGCAGCCGGACGCCGCGCCGGTCCTGCGCACGGGCGAGCGCGGGGGCGAAGTCCTCGGTCCGCTCGACCGTTTCCGCCCAGCATCCGAAGGCGCGGGCGAGCGCGGCGAAGTCGGGGTTGGCGAGCGCCGTTCCTGTCACGCGGCCGGGGAATTCGCGCTCCTGGTGCATGCGGATCGTGCCGTAACCGCCATTGTCGATCACCAGCACGAGCAGCGACGCGTCGTGCTGGACCGCGGTCGCGAGCTCCTGTCCGTTCATCAGGAAACAGCCGTCGCCGGCGAGTGCCACCACCTGGCGGTCGGGATGGCGCAGCGCCGCGGCGATCGCCGCGGGCAGGCCATAGCCCATCGCGCCCGCGGTCGGCGCGAGCTGCGTGCCGGGGGCGGCATAGGGCCAATAGCGGTGCCACCAGCCGCTGTAATTGCCTGCGCCATTGCAGATGATCGTGTCGGCGGGCAGCGTCTCGCGCATCGCCGCGACGCACGGGCCGAGGTCCATGGCGACCCCGACGCGCGCGATCGGCGTCGACCAGGCGCGCCAGTCCGCATGCGCATCCGCACCACCCGCATGCGGAGGGCCGTCGATCGCGGCGAGCGCCTCGGCGAAATCGGCCATGCCGGCGCAGATGGCGAGGTCGGTGCGATAGGTCCGGCCGAGCTCGTCGGGATCGGGGTGGACGTGGACCAGCCGCTGGCCGGGATGGTCGGGGGTGACGAGCGCATAGCCGTCGGTCGTCGCCTCGCCGAGGCGTGGCCCCGCGACGATCAGCAGGTCGGCGGCCTTCACCCGGTCGACGAGTTTCGGGTTGGGGCCGTAGCCGAGGTTGCCCGCATAGCTGGGGCAGGCGTTGGGGATCGCGTCCTGGCGCCGGAAGGCGGCGGCCACGGGTACGCCGGTACGGTCGGCCCAGGCGGCGAAATCGTCCGCCGCGAGGCCGTTCCAGCCGGCGCCGCCGACGATCGCCAGCGGCCGTTCGGCGGTCGCGAGCATGTCCGCCAGCCGGTCCATCGCCGCATCGTCGCACGCCTGCGCCATGCGCTCGACCAGCGGGCGATCGACGGCGACCACCGCGTCGAGCAGCATGTCCTCGGGCAGGGCGAGGACCACGGGGCCGGGGCGGCCGTTCATCGCGACGGCATAGGCGCGCGCGACATATTCGGGGATGCGCGCGGCATCGTCGATCCGCGCCGCCCATTTGGCAAGCGGCGCGAACATCGCCTGGAAATCGACCTCCTGAAACGCCTCGCGGTCGCGCGTGCCGCGATCGACGTCGCCGATGAACAGGATCATCGGCTGCGAATCCTGCCGTGCGACGTGCACGCCGATCGACGCGTTGGTCGCGCCCGGCCCGCGGGTGACGAAGGCGATGCCGGGGCGGTGCGTCAGCGTGCCCTCGGCACAGGCCATGAACGCCGCGCCGCCTTCCTGGCGACAGACGACGGTCCGGATCGCGGGCGTGTCGTGCAGCGCGTCGAGCACCGCGAGGAAGCTTTCCCCCGGAACGGTGAAGATGCGCTCGCAACCCTGGGCGAGCAGCTGGTCGACCAGGATGCGGCCGCCGGTACGTGTGGGTCTCTCCATCGCGCCAATGTGACGGCTCGGGCGACGCAAGTCGAGCAACCGACGGGCGATTAATCGTCCGTCCGCCCCGCCGCCCCCGATCGGGAGGCGGCAGTGCGGGTCAGACGCGGGGGCGGTTGCCGAAGTCGAACCAGCCGGGCCGGCTGTCGGCTGGATAAGCCGGTCGCGCCGCACGGGCGGCCGGGCGGCCGGTGAACCGCTCGGTCAGCGTCGGCGCGGCGGCGACGGGGGCGGTGGCGACCGGGGCAGCGGCGACCGGGGCTGCCGCGACCGGCACCACCTCGGCGGCTTTCGCCAGCCGCGCGTTGTCGCGTTCGAGGTCGGCGATGCGGCGGTTTGCGTCGGCGAGCGCGGTGTCGCCCTGCTTGCGATAGCCGGCATGCGCCTCGCGCTCCGCGGCGTAGCGCGTCTTCCACTTGCGGCCGCCGCTGCTGCTGGCGAGGCCGAAGAACCAGCCTGCGATCAGGCACAGCGCCAGTGCGGCGAATTGCGTGGTCGTCGTGAACAGCATCGTAGGAGCCCTCCTGTTACGGGGGCATAACGATGGCGGTGGGCGTTGGTTCACATCATGCCCGCGGATCGCGGCCCGACGCCGCGATCCGCGAGGATCGGTTCAGAACGCGTCGCTGATCGAACAGGCCGCCGGGCCGAGGATGACGATGAACAGCGTCGGCAGGATGAACAGGATCAGCGGGATGGTCATGATCGCCGGAAGCCGCGCGGCCTTTTCCTCGGCGCGCATCATCCGTTCGTTACGGAATTCACCCGACAGCACGCGCAGCGCGGAGGCGAGGGGGGTGCCGTATTTCTCGGTCTGGATCATCGTCGTGACGACGCCCTTCACCGCATCGAGATCGACGCGGGTGGCGAGGTTCTCGAACGCCTGGCGCCGTTCGGTGAGAAAGCCCAGCTCGATCGCGGTCAGGGTGAACTCGTCGCCCAGTTCCGGATAGGCGCGCCCCAGTTCCTTGGCGACGCGGTGGAAGGCGGCGTCGACGGTCAGCCCCGCCTCGGCGCAGATCACCAGCAGGTCGAGCGCATCGGGCAGACCCTTGCGGATCGCATGGCTGCGCTTGGTGATCTTGTTCTTGAGGAAGATGTCCGGCGCCTTGTACGCAAGGATGAACGTGACCGCGACGAGGCCGTAGCGCTTCAGCGCCGACCAGGCCGGGAAATAGTCGAGGCCGTAGACGATCAGCACCATCAGGCCGCCGAACACGATCGGCAGCGCGAGACGCCCGAAGATCACGCCGACCGCCCATTCCTTGGACCGGATGCCGGCCTGCATCAGCTTGACCTGCGCGTCCTTGACCTGGCTGTCCTGCAACACCTTGAGCGACGACAGCAGGCTGCGCATGCGGTCGGTGGTGTCGTTGCGCTGCACCAGCTTGGCGCGGCGCTTGGTCGAGGCGGTGATGCCCGCCTTCAGCTGCTCGCGGCGGTCGTTCAGCGCCTTCACGCGCTTGCTCATGGGATCGCCGACCGTGGTCACGGCATAGATGGCGACCATCACGGCGAAGGCGGCGACGCCCGACAGGATCGTCGCGACCCACAATACGTCGATGCCCATCAACGTCGGTCCGGAAGACTGCATGTCGTATCTACCCGATCAGATTTCGAAGCTGACCATCTTGGCCATGATGAAGACGCCGATGCCCATCCAGACGAGCCCGCCGATGCCAGTGATGATGAGGCGCGGATCGACGAAGAAGTTCGCCATATAGCCCTGGTTGATGACCCAGATCATCGAGAAGACGATGAACGGCAGCGATCCGACGATATAGGCCGACGCCTTCGATTCGGACGACATCGCCTTGATCTTCAGCTTCATCTGCGCGCGCTGGCGCAGCACCGTGGCGAGGTTGGCGAGCGTTTCGGCAAGGTTGCCGCCGGTTTCGCGCTGGATCGCGATGGTGATGACGAAGAACTGGAACTCCGGCGTGCCGAGCCGGTCGGCGGTGTCCTGCAACGCCGCGTCCATCGACTTGCCGATCTTCATCTTGTCGGAGATCATGCGGAATTCCTCGCCGACCGGCCCCTCGACCTCGGCGCCGATGATGCCCACCGTTTCGGTGACGGGCAGGCCGGAGCGCAGGCCGCGGACGAGCAGTTCGATCGCGTCGGGGAATTTCGTCGTGAACCTGGTGACGCGGCGCTTGATGAAATAGCCGACCAGCTTGTGCGGCAGCCCGGCGCCGACCGCGACGCCCGCCAGCAGCGCGAGCAGGACGGGTGCGCCCTTCATGAGCAGCAGCCCGCCGACGACGACGATCAGGCCCGCGCTGACCATGCCGTACTGGCCGACGGTCCAGTCCTTGCCGGTCATCGCCAGCCGCTTGGCGAGCTGTGCCGGGTTGGGCAGCAACCGGCCGAAGGCGACGTCGGTCTTCGTCTGGACGCGCCCCGCGGCGATGCGGCGCATCTGCGCATCGACGACGGTCGCGCCGTCGCCGTGCCGTTCGCGGAGCGCCGCGATCCGGCGGGTCTGGGCGCGCTGCGGCGAGGGGCCGGCGAACGCGAACAGGACGAGGCCGAGCACGACGAGCCCGCCGAGGCCGATCATCAGGAGGGGGAACAGATCCATCGCGGCGCTTTTCGCCTCCGGTTCGCTTGGCCGCCGTCGGGCGGCGGTGGTTACTTGGCGGCGCGCCTGGGCAGCAGCGCCTGGAAGCCGCCGATCAGCGACTTGCCCTTGGGCTTGCCCGCCTTGCCGCCCTTGCCGGTGCCGTCCTTGCCGACGACCAGATCCTCGCCGATGCTGAGCACCTGGCGCGCGAGATCGAGGATCGGTGCGACCGTCTTCGAATTCTTGCCCGCCTCCGCCAGCGGTTTGCCGAGCTTCGCCGCCTGGGCCGCGAGCTTCTGGTCGAAGGGGATGACGTAATCGATCTTGCGCTCGATCGATCCTTCGAAATCCTTGCGGTTGATCTCCAGCTGGCCGCTGGCGTGCATGCGGTTCGCCACCACGGTGACCTGCGTCTGCGGTGCGTTGCTCTTCAGCCAGGACAGGATGCGGATCGTGTCACGCGCGGCGGCGAGCGTCAATTCGGTGACCACCACCGCGGCCTGGATCTCGCTGATGAGGTGCGGATGCTGGACCAGCATGCCGCGCGGCAGGTCGACCACGGTCGCCTCGAATGCGGCGCGCATCTCTTCCTGCAACTGGTAGAAGGCGCCGCCGTCGCTCATCAGCGGCGTGTTGATCGGCGCCTCGGCGGACAGCACGGCGAGCTTTTCGGTCGCCTTCACCATCGCACGTTCGATGAACAGGCCGTCGATGCGGCTGGGGTTCTCGATCGCATCGGTGAGGCCCCGGCCCGGTTCGAGGTCGAGCGTGAGCGCGCCGGTGCCGAAATGCACGTCGAGGTCGAGGAGCGCGGTCGATCGCTTCTCCTTCTCGCTGAGCAGCCAGGCGAGCGAGGTCGCGATCGTCGATGCACCGACGCCGCCGCGCGTGCCGATCACCGCGATCGCGCAATGCGGCCGGTCGACCACCGCCTCCGCCACCTTGGGCGCGTTGAGCATCGCCTGCGCATGGCCGAACGCCTCGCGCAACGCATCGGGATGCAGCGGTTTGAGCAGGTAATCCTGGATGCCGCTCGCGACGAGGTCGCGATAGAGGCGCACGTCGTTGACCTGACCGGCGGCGATCACCACCGTGCCGGGTTCGCAGACTTCGGCGAGCGCGTTGATGTCGTTCAGCGGATCGCCCGATTCGGCGAGGTCGACGAACAGGATCTGCGGACTGGCGGATACCGACAGCGACTGGACCGCGTTGCGCAGTCCGCCCTTGTTGACCTTGTCGACCGACCAGCCGAGCTCGGCGGCGATGGGGCGCAGGGTCTCGACCGTGGTGTCGTCGCAGACATAGGCGGCGAAGGGCTCGCGGTGGCCGACGCCGGCGGGCTTCCAGGGTGCGTTCATCTCACTTGCCTCCCGCGGATGCCAGCGCGCCCGCACCCGTCGCGGGCTTCTTGCGATACGCCTCGATCGCCTTGGTGTTGACCGCGGTGTCGGCGATCGTGTCGGGATCGGTGCCGCGGATCAGATCGCTCGGCCGCGCGATCATCGCGGCGAGGTTGGTGTTGGTCGCGCACCCGTAGTTGGACGAGGTGTTGGCATCGACTTCGTGGCTGCCGTCGCGGCTCCAGTCGGGGCAGCCGGGGACGCTCGCGCGCATCCGGCTGACGACGATCCGCAGCGTGCCGGGGGTCACCGGGGCGTTGGTCACCGGCCGTTCCTCCGACAGCAACAGGCCATAGCTGGCGACGAGGCCCGCCACTTCGTCGTGCGCGGGCGCGGCGCCATAGCCCGGGTCGTCGATCGCGACGCGGTCGCCGAAGCCGAGGTGCATCGTGTTCATCCAGCCCGCCAGCCGGCGACGCTCGCCCGCGGCGAGCCGCCCGCCCGCGGTGGCGAGGTCGAGCGCATAGTCGCTGCGCGACACCACCGGCTGGTGGACGGATTCGATGCCGTGGTTCTCGGTGCCCATGCACCCGCCGAGCAACAGGGCCGGCAGCGCGAGGGGTGCGAGACGGGCGAGGAGGTTCGAACGCTTGGTCATCGGAGCCATGTCCTTTTGCGCAGGCGGCGCGGGCAGCATCAGTTGGAGAAGCCGGGGGCGGGCGCCGCGCCGGTCTTTCTGGGCGTCGCACGGGTATCGGCGGCAACGACCGGGCCTTCGCGGCGCGGCTGGACGGGCAGGGCCGCCGCACGGCCGGTCACCGGCACCGGTGCGGCGGCGCCGATCGCGGGATCGGGACCGGGACCGCCGGGCGCGGCGACCGGGACCGGGCGCGGGCCCCCGCCACCGTTGCCGAGCTCGCCGAGCAGGATGCGCGCCGCGTCGCCCGGCGCGCGATAGCCGTCGGACGGCAGCGCGATCTGCGACGGGCTGTTCACCGGCTTCACCAGATAGGGGGTGATGATGATGACCAGCTCGGTCTCGTTGCGCTGGAAGCCGTTCGAGCGGAACAGCGCGCCGAGGATCGGCAGGTCGCCGAGGAAGGGCGTCTTCTGGATGTTGTTGTTGTGGCTGTTCTGGAGCAGCCCGCCGATCATCATGCTCTGGCCCGAGCCCAGTTCCAGCGTCGTTTCCGCACGCCGGCTGGTGATGCCGGGCACGCGCGTGCCGTTCAGCGTCACCGCGTTCGAATAGTCGAGCTGCGACACCTCCGGCCGGACGCGCAGCGAGATGCGGCCGTCGGACAGCACGGTCGGCGTATAGGCGAGGCTGACGCCATATTGCTTGTAGTCGACCGACACCGCGCCGAGGCCCTGTGCGATCGGGATCGGGATCTCGCCGCCGGCCAGGAAGGTCGCGGTCTCGCCCGACAGCGCGGTGAGGTTGGGATTGGCGAGCGTCGTCACCTGTCCGGTCGTCTCGCCGAGATCGATCGCGCTCAAGAGGTTGAGGCCGAGCAACTTGCCGGCGAGGCCGAGCGTGGTCGCACCGGCGGTGGCAAGGCCGCTGTTGTTGCCGGTCGGTGCCTGGTTGCCACCGACGAACAGGCCGCCGCCCGGCGTGTACAGCGTCGCCGCGCGACCCTGGCCGATGCCGAACTTGAACCCGCCCGAATTGTCGAACGACTGGAGGTTGACGCCGATGTTCTTGGCGAAGCCGCGGCTGACTTCCGCGATGCGGACCTGGAGGTTGACCTGGAGCGGGGTCGCGGTGCGGACGCGCGACAGGACCTTGGTCGCATCGCCGACATAGGCCTGGACCAGCCGTTCCGCTTCCGCGGCGTCGCCCGGACCCGCGACGGTGCCGGTCAGCAGCACGAGGCCGTTCATCGGCGTCGCGGTCAGCTGCGCATCGGGCATCGCGAGCTGGAGCATCGCGGCGATCGAATCGAGGTTGTTGCCGACGCGGACGGTGGTCGCATAGACGACCGCGCCACCCTTGGTGGTGGCGGAGATCGTCGTCTCGCCCGTCTTCTTGCCGAAGATGTAGAGCTGGGTCGGCGAACGGACCTGGACGTCGGCGACGTTCTCGTCCGCGACGAACACGTCGCTCATCGGCCGCGACAGCGTGACGAGGCGACCGCGGCCGGTATTGACCTGCACGACCGACGAACCGG
>NZ_JAJLPA010000013.1 GCF_025548555.1 Sphingomonas sp. A2-49 | reverse complement strand
GGCACCGGCACTGGCACCGGCACCGGCACCTGCGGATGGCCGGACGACGGAAGCGGCTATGCAATCGCGACGTGGTAGCGCTATCCTGATCGAAACGGACCAGGAGGGTATCGCGATGCGGGCAGGGGCGAACACTGACGGGGCGGGCCCGCACGACCGGACGACCGATGGCGGGACGGTGTGCGCCACCGATCGCCGCCCGCGCGCGCAGCCTGCCCGTGCCGCCGGCGCGCCGGCCACGCATCGCGGGACGCCGGGCGCAGGATTGCGGCTGGCCTGCGGCGCGGCGCTGCTCGCGCTGGCGGGACCGGTGATCGCCGGGCCGACACCGCGCACGGTGCAGGCGGCTGCGGCGGCGCGGACGATCGCTGTCGATGTCCGCGGCCCCGTCACGCCGCGGAACCGGATGGCGCAATTGTCGATCGGGTCCGACTTTCCGGGGACGCTGGAGCGCGACGACAGCCTCGCGCAGCTGGAGATCGTGCAGCGCGAACTGGGATTCCGCTATATCCGCTTCCACAATGTCTTCGCGGACCAGCTGGGCGTGTACCGGCTGGTCGACGGCAAGCCGGTGATCGACTGGACGCGGATCGACCGGCTGTACGACCGGCTGCTCGCGATGAAACTCAAGCCCTTCGTCGAACTGGGCTTCACCCCCGATGCGATGAAGACGTCGGATCAGACGATCTTCTACTGGAAGGGCAATACCTCGCATCCGCAGGCCGGCCCCTGGACCGCACTGGTCGATGCGTTCGCGCGTCACCTGATCCAACGATACGGCGCGGCGGAGGTGCGCAGCTGGTATTTTGAGGTGTGGAACGAGCCCAACCTCGCCGGTTTCTGGGAAAAGGCCGACCAGCCGGCCTATTTCGACCTCTATGCCCGCACCGCGCGCACGCTGAAGGCGGTCGATCCGGCGTTGCGCGTCGGCGGACCGTCGACCGCCGGCGCCGCCTGGGTCCCAGAGTTCCTGGCCTTCGCCGACCGGCAGGCGCTGCCGGTCGATTTCGTGACCACGCACACCTATGGCGTCGAGGGCGGCTTCCTCGACGAGAAGGGCGAGGGCGACACCAAGCTGTCGCGCGATCCCGATGCGATCGTCGCCGACGTGCGCCGGGTGCGCGCGCAGATCGCGGCGTCGTCGCGCCCGCACCTGCCGCTGTTCTTCACCGAGTGGAGCACCAGCTACAGCCCGCGCGATGCGATCCACGACGACTATCTCGGTGCCGCCTATATCCTCGGCAAGCTGCGGCGGACCGAGGGACTGGCGCAGGGCATGAGCTACTGGACGTTCAGCGACCTGTTCGAGGAACCGGGGGCGCAGGGTCGCCCGTTCGAGGGCGGGTTCGGCCTGATGACGCCGCAGGGGATCCGCAAGCCGTCATGGCTCGCCTATAAATACCTGCACGATCTGGGCGACAGCGAACTGGCGACGGGCGACCCGCAGAGCATCGCCGCGATCAGGGGCAAGACGGTACAGGTGCTGGCGTGGCGCGACGTGCTGCCCGTGCAGGCGGTGAGCAACCGTCCGTTCTTCACCCGCGTCCGTCCTGCTGCCGAGGCGCCGCCCCTCCGTATCGCGTTCCAGGGACTCGCGCCGGGCCGCCATCGCGCGCGGGTGCGGCGCACCGGATACCGGCACAACGACGCCTATACCGCCTATCTGGAAATGGGTCGCCCCGCCGCGCTCGATGCGGCGCAGCGCGCCCGGCTCGCCGCGCTCACCACGGATACGCCGGTGGTGCAGACGATCGTCGTCGGGCGGGACGGAACCGGGACATTGCGCCTGCCGATGCGCGATCACGACGTCGTGATGGTCGAGATCGACCGACCCTGACGCCGCGCCCGCGGGCGCACAGCGGCCGCGGCATCAACAGCCCCGGCGCGGCAACCCGCGCCGCCCGCGGGATGCATGGCCGTGCGCGAGCCGCATCGCGACCCTGTTACGTCCTTGTCGTCGGCGGCGCACCCCCGGGATGTCCCGGGACGAACCGGATCGCCCCCGAGGGCGGGTCCATTCCCGTCTATAGATGCTTGCAGCGCTGTCTTCCAAGTGACACAACAGTGTCACAAAAATGAAACCTGTCGATCGGACGGGGGAAGGAGACGATGCAATGCGTGTGATTGTCGCGACGATGCTGGCGGGTGCATGCCTGACGACGCCAGCGCTGGCCAAGGACCGTATGGGCTATCAGGCGATCGCCGCGGGCGACTTCACGACGGCGGCGAAGCGGATCGAGGCGGAGCGGCGGATCTTCCCCGACCGGCCCGAACTGATGCTGAACCTGGCGGTGGCCTATGCGCGCACCGGCCGTACCGCCGATGCGCGCGCGCTCTACGGCGACGTGCTGCAGCGCCCGGTGGTGGCGATGGACATGCCGAACGGCGCGGTGACGTCGTCGCACGAGGTCGCGTCGCGCGGCCTGGCCCGGCTGACGATGCCGGAGACGACGCTGGCGACGCGCTGATCCTGCTGCGGCCCGTCCGGCAGGGCGGGCCGTCGGCGCCTACAGACGCGGCAGGGTGACCCCGCGTTGTCCCATATATTTGCCGGCGCGATCGGCATAGCTCGTCTCGCACGGCTCGTTGCCTTGCAGGAACAGGAACTGGCACGCGCCCTCGTTGGCGTAGATCTTGGCCGGCAACGGGGTGGTGTTCGAGAATTCGAGCGTCACATGCCCCTCCCAGCCGGGCTCCAGCGGCGTCACGTTGACGATGATCCCGCACCGCGCATAGGTCGACTTGCCAAGGCAGATGACCAGCACGTCGCGCGGCACCCGGAAATATTCCACCGTCCGCGCCAGTGCGAAGCTGTTCGGCGGGATGATGCAGACGTCGGTCTTGCGATCGACGAAGCTGTTGGCCGCGAAGTCCTTGGGATCGACGATGACGCTGTCGATGTTGGTGAACACCTTGAATTCGTCGGCGACGCGGGCGTCGTAGCCATAGCTCGACAGGCCGTAACTGATGCAGCCGTCGCGGCGTTGCGATTCGACGAACGGTTCGATCATCGCATCGGCGAGCGCGCGCTCGCGAATCCAGCGGTCGGACAGGATGGACATGGCGGCTCCCCTTCGCAGCGCCTCTTCGCCCGTTAGGCCCGGCAGGGCAAGGTGCTGGCGGGGGTGCCGCGGTCCGGATAGCATGCGGCGATGCGGCCTTTGATCGACCTTGGCTATCGCATGCGCCGGTGGGCCCTGGCCTTGCTCGGCTGGCGGACGCGGGGGGTGAAGGTGATGGCGTTCGACGGCGGCGGACGGTTGCTGCTGGTGCGGCATCGCTACGGCCGTTCAGACCTGTGGATGCTGCCCGGCGGCGGGATGGCGCGGGGCGAGTCGGCCGTGGGCGCAGCGGCGCGGGAATTGCGGGAGGAGACGCGCTGCGTCCTGCGCGACGCGGTGCCGGTCAGCGCCTTCGAATCGTCGGCGGAGGGACGGCGCGATACCGTGACGCTGATCCGCGGGCGGACCGACGATCCGCCGGTGGCGGACGGCGTCGAGCTGGCGGAGGCACGATTCTTCCCGCCCGGTGCGCTGCCATCCGCGCTGTCGCCGGCGACGGCGCGGCGGATCGCCGAATGGCGGGGCGAGCGGACGGCGGACGGGCGCTGGTAGACCCCGCTGGCTGACCGCCGGCGAAGGCGCTACAGCGGGGCATGCTGCGCATTACCGAGTTGAAGCTGCCCCTCAATCATCCCGAGGAGGCTCTGGCGGCTGCGATCCGCAACCGGCTGCGGATCACGCCGCGCGACCTGATCCGCTATACGATCGCACGGCGGGCGCACGACGCGCGCGACAAGATGGACATCCATTTCGTCTATTCGATCGACGTGACCGTGAAGAACGAGGCGCAGGTGCTGGCGCGGTTCAGGCGCGACCGCGACGTCAACACGACCCCCGACACCGGCTACCGGTTCGTCGCCAAGGCGCCGCCGGGCTATGCCGGACCGCGCCCGGTGGTCGTCGGCGCGGGGCCGTGCGGCCTGTTCGCCGGACTGATCCTCGCCCAGATGGGGTTCCGGCCGATCATCCTCGACCGCGGCAAGGTGGTGCGCGAGCGGACCAAGGATACCTGGGGCCTGTGGCGGCGCAGCGAGCTCAACCCCGAATCGAACGTCCAGTTCGGCGAGGGCGGGGCTGGCACCTTCTCGGACGGCAAGCTGTGGAGCCAGATCAAGGACCCGCGGCACCTGGGCCGCAAGGTGCTGACCGAATTCGTCAAGGCCGGCGCCCCGCCGGAGATCCTGACCGAGGCGCATCCGCATATCGGCACCTTTCGCCTGGTGACGATGGTGGAGAGCATGCGCGCCACGGTCGAGGCGCTGGGCGGCGAATATCGCTTCCAGCAGCGCGTCGACGACCTCGATATCGAGGTCGCGGCCGACGGGCGCCGCCGGCTGCGCGGTATCGTCCTGCAATCCGGCGAGACGATCGCGACGGGGCCGGTCGTGCTGGCGCTGGGCCACAGCGCGCGCGATACCTTTCACATGCTGCACGCGCGCGGCGTGCATCTCGAGGCCAAGCCCTTCTCGATCGGCGTGCGGATCGAGCATCCGCAAAGCTGGATCGACGAGGCGCGCTTCGGCCCGTGCGCGGGGCATCCCGACCTGGGCGCCGCGGCGTACAGCCTGTCGCATCACTGCGGGAACGGACGCACGGTCTACAGTTTCTGCATGTGTCCGGGCGGCACGGTCGTCGCGGCGACGTCCGAAACCGGCCGGGTCGCGACCAACGGCATGAGCCAATATTCGCGCAACGAGCGCAACGCCAATTCGGGGATCGTCGTCGGGATCGATCCGGCGCGCGACTATCCGGGCGATCCGCTCGCCGGCATCGCATTGCAGCGCCACTGGGAAAGCCGCGCGTTCGAGGTCGGCGGCGGCGACTACAAGGCACCGGCGCAGCGACTGGGCGACTTCCTGGCGGGGCGGCCGTCGACGCGGCTCGGCACCGTCGTCCCCTCCTACCGGCCGGGCGTGCGGCTGACCGACCTCGCCGATTGCCTGCCCGACTTCGCGGTCACCGCGATGCGCGAGGCGCTGGTCGCGTTCGGCCGCGAGATACCGGGCTACGACCATCCCGACGCGGTGATGACCGGGGTGGAGACGCGCACGTCCTCGCCCGTCCGCATCACCCGCGACGACGACTTCCAGAGCGTCAACACCGCCGGCCTGTATCCGGCGGGCGAGGGGGCGGGCTATGCCGGCGGCATCCTGTCGGCAGCGGTCGACGGCATCAAAATCGCCGAGGCGGTGGCGCGCGCGCTGACGATCGACGGCCGGGTGGCGGCGGGCGACCGAGCCGTGGCCGCGTGATCGGTCCGGACCAGCCTTGTTTGTCGAGGCGGCGAGTTCTATACTGAGCGATATGGAAAGCTTGGCCGTTCTGCCCGTTGCGGATCCTTCCGCGCCGGACCTGCCCGTGGCGGCATTGCCGCCCAAGGGTCGCCCGCGCGAATTCTGCACCGACGCCGCGCTCGCGGCGGCGCTCCGCGTGTTCTGGAGCAAGGGATATGAAGGCGCCTCGCTCGCCGACCTGACCGAGGCGATGGGGATCACCCGGCCCAGCCTGTATGCCGCCTTCGGCAACAAGGAGGCGTTGTTCCACAAGGCGCTCGACCTCTATGAGGCGGAGAAGCTGGAATATATCCGCGTCGCGCTCGAACAGCCGACCGCGCGGGGCGTCGCGGAGACGTTCATGCGCGGTGCGCTGGCGATGCAGACCAGCCAGTGCGACCCCAAGGGGTGCCTGGGCGTCATCAGCGCGATGGCGTGCGGCGCGGAGGCCGAATCGATCAAGGCGGACGTCATCGCGCGGCGCGCGTCGTCGCAGGCGGCGCTGATCGGGCGGTTCGAACAGGCCAAGCGCGACGGCGATTTGCCCGCCCATGTCGACGTGCTCGGACTGACCAGCTACCTCTATGCATTGTTGCAGGGGATGGCGGTACAGGCGGGGTCGGGCGCCAGCCGCGCCGATCTCGAACGGCTGGTCGACACCAGCCTGGCGATCTGGCCGAGCCGCTGATCGCAGGACGCCCGGCGCCGCCCCGCGCCGGAGCGGCGGGATCGTGCCGGCCGCGCACCGCATGAGGCTGCGGCGCCGGACGGTCTGGGCGCTGGCGGTCGCCGCAATGCTGGCGGCGGCGGTCGCGCTCGGTGCGCGCTGGGCCGCGGCATCGGCGCGATCCGCCACCGATCGCTCCGCGATCGCGATCGCACGGACGCATGCCGGTCTGCTCGCCAGCGAATTGCAGAAATTCCGGCTCCTGCCGCTCGTGCTGGCGGAATATCCCGATGTCGCGCGCGCACTGGCCGGAGCCGACGGGCCGGCGGTGGGGCGGCTCGATGCGACGCTGGAACTGCTCGCGGCACGCACCGACGCGGCGGCGCTCTATGCAATCGACTTGCACGGGCGCGCCGTCGCCGCGAGCAACTGGCGCCTGCCGACCAGCTTCGTCGGGCAGGATTATGCCTTCCGCGGCTATTTCACCGACGCGATGCGCCGCGGGCAGGCGGAGGTGTTCGCGCTCGGCACGGTCAGCCGCCGCCCGGGGCTGTACCTTGCCCGACGCATCGATCGCGGCGGCCGTCCGCTCGGTGTCATCGTGGTCAAGGTCGAATTCGACCGGCTGGAGCGGGAATGGGCGCAGGCGTCGGGTGCCACCGTCGTGATCGATCCGCACGGCCTGATCCTCGTCACCAGCATGTCCGGCTGGCGCTTCCATCCGACGCGCCCGCTCGACGCCGCGGCCGCCGCGGCGCTGCGCCGGTCGCGCCAGTTCGGCGCGGCGTTGCCCGCGACGCTGGCGTTCCGGCTGACCGGCCGCGACGCGATCCGGACGCCGCGGCTGTGCTATCGCGTGGCGGAGGCGGCGGTGCCGCTGCGGGGCGGACGGTTGCTGCACCTGACCCCGCTCGCACCGCAGCTCGCCGCGGCACGGGGGCAGGCGATGCTGTGGGGGGCGGGGCTGCTGCTCGTCCTCGGGCTGGTCGGCGGGACCGGCCTGCGCGCGGCGGAACGGCGGCGGCTCCAGTCGCGCGCGCGCGCCGCGCTGGAGGAGGAGGTCGCGCGGCGCACCGCGGAGCTGCGCGACAGCAATGCGCGGCTGGTCGTCGAATCGGAGGAGCGGGCCGAGGCCGATCGCCGCTTTCGCGCCGCGCGCGAGGAGCTGGCGCAGGCCAACCGATTGGGCTCGCTCGGCCAGATTACCGCCGGCGTCGCGCATGAGATCAACCAGCCGCTCGCCGCGATCCGCACCTTCGCCGAAAACGGCACCAAGCTGATCGACCGCGACGCGCCGGAGCGCGCGCGCGAGAATCTGGGGCGGATCGTCGAGCTGACCGAGCGGATCGGAGCGATCACCGGCGAATTGCGCGCCTTCGCCCGGCGGCGGACCCCGTCGCGGGGTGCGCCGACGATCGGCGAGGCGATCGACGGCACCCTGATGCTGATCGGCGACCGCGCGCGCGGCATCGTCGTCGATGCGGTGCCCGCCGACCTGCGCGCAGTGCGCGTGCACGCCGACCGGATCCGGCTGGAACAGATATTGGTCAACCTCGTGCAGAATGCGCTCGACGCCGTCGTCGATACCGCCGGCGCGCGGGTGACGATCGCCGCGCGGAGCCGCGAGGCCACGCTGGACGTGCAGGTGAACGACAATGGTCCGGGCGTCGATGCCAGCCTGGACGATACGCTGTTCACGCCGTTCGCGTCCGCCAAGGCGGGCGGGCTGGGGCTCGGCCTCGCCATCGCGCGCGACATCGCGATCGAGTTCGGCGGCGGACTGGCGCTGGCGCGGGGCACCGGACCGGGCGCGGTCTTCGTGCTGACGCTGCGACGCGCATGAGCGGCCAGACCATCCTGTTCGTCGAGGACGACGAGGCGTTGCGCGGCGCGACGGTGCAGGCGATGGAACTGGCCGGCCTGACCGTGCGCGCATTCGCGGGGGCGGAGGCGGCGCTGGCGGCGCTGACGCCCGATTTCGACGGCGTGATCGTGTCCGACATCCGCATGCCGCGGATGGACGGGCTGCAATTGCTCGCGAACGTCCGGGCGCTCGATGCCGACCTGCCGGTGATTCTGGTCACCGGACATGGCGACGTGCCGATGGCGGTGGCGGCGCTGCACGACGGCGCGTTCGACTTCCTGACCAAGCCCTTCGCCTCGGACCACCTGATCGCGACGATCGCGCGGGCGCTCGAACGGCGCGGGCTGATCGTCGAGAACCGCCGGCTGCGCGCCGCGGTGGCGGAGGGCGAGGCGGCGAGCCCGCTGATCGGGGACAGCGCGGCGATCGTCGCGCTGCGCGGCACCATCCGCCGACTGGCCGAGGCCGACATCGACGTGCTGATCGAGGGGGAGACGGGCACGGGCAAGGATCTGGTCGCGGCGATGCTGCACCGGCTCGGCCCGCGGCGCAAGCGGCCGTTCGTCGCCGTCCATTGCGCGGCGCTCGCGCCCGGGACGGCGGCGATCGAGCTGTTCGGCCATGCCGCCGACAGCGTGCCGCACACGCGCCTCGCGCGCATCGGCAGCATCGTCGCGTCGCATGGCGGCACGCTGCTGCTCGACGAGATCGACGCGCTGGCGCCCGAGGTGCAGGCCGCGCTGTCGCGGGTGATCGAGGAGCGCGAGGTGCAGCCGATCGGCGCAGAACGCAGCGAGGCGGTGAACCTGCATATCGTCGCGACCGGCCGTGGCGACCTGGGCGAGGCGGTCGCGGCGGGGGCGTTCCGGGCGAACCTCTATCACCGGCTGGCGGCGGCGCGGCTGCGGCTGCCGCCGCTGCGCGATCGCGGCCACGACCGCATGCTGCTGTTCGTCGCGTTCGTCGAGGAAGCGCGCGGGGCGCTGGCACGGCCGGACTTTCGCATCGACGAGGCGGCGCGGCGTCACGTCCTGGAGCATGGCTGGCCGGGCAACGTGCGCGAATTGCGCAATCATGCGTTCGCCTGCGTGCTGGACGGCGACGGCGACGCGGCGGCGGATCGCGAGGCGGCGCGCGACCTGCCGACCCGTGTCGCCGAATTCGAGACGCGCACGATCGTCGACGCCCTGCGTGCCAGCGGCGGTAACGTCGTCAGGACGGTCGAACTGCTCGGCGTTCCGAGGAAAACGCTCTATTACAAGCTTTCCCGCTACGGCATCGATCCCGAGGCGTTCCGGCCGGTGCGCACGGGGCAGGGGCCGGAGTGACCGGCGGCGCGGGTCGCCGGGCGGTCGTGCCCCGCCGAATGCGGCCGCCTACCGCTCCCCCCCGGGCAAGCGCGCTTCGCGTCGCAGGGCGTCGATCTCGCGATCGATGATGCCGAGCAGGGTCGTGACCAGCGGCGTCATGTCCGAACGCGGACGGACCAGGCGATGGTGGAGCAGCCCCAGCGACATCGTCAGGATCGCGTCCGCCAGCGCGGCGCGCCGGACCGCCAGCGCATCGCCGCTCGCGAGCATCGCCAGCGCGTCGAGCATCAGCACGCGGACATCGTCGTGGATGCTTTCGAAGATCGCCGCGACGCGCGCGTTGCGTGCCGCCTCCGCGATGATCTCGGCGAACAGGCGGCCATCGTCCTCGTCGTCCTCGTCGGGCATGACGAACTGCCGGATCCAGTCGCGAACCTCATGCTCCTGGCCGTCCTGGATCGCGAGTCGCAGCGCGTCGGCGGCCATGAACGACCGACAATCGGCGTTGACGATGGCAGCGACGATGTCCTCCTTGGCCGCGAAATCGCGATACAGCTGGCCGACCGCGACACCCGATTCCCTGGCGATCTGGGCGATGCCCGTCGCATGAAAACCATTATCTATGAATAATTTGCGCGCTGCCGCGATCACCCGCCAGCGCCGCTCTTCGCCCTTATTCATTGGTGCGCCGCAACATTTTCTTGGGTCGATCATTCCATCCTCGTCCAGCGGAGCCTTGACGCTGCTTCGTCCGAAGAGGTAGCAGGACGTGAGTGATCGATCACTCACAATTTCAGCGACGGACATTTTGCATGGCAATCAAGCGACACGGGGTGGCGGTGCTCGCGTTGGCAATGGCTCTCGCGGCATGCGGGGGCGGCCAGCCGCAACAGCAGGCGCCGCAGGGTCCGCCAACCGTCGGCTATGTCGTCGTGCGCGAACAGGCGGTGACCCTGACCAGCGAGCTGCCCGGTCGCACGACCGCCTACGAGACGTCCGAAGTCCGGCCGCAGGTCAACGGCCTGGTGCTCCAGCGCCTGTTCGTCGAGGGCGACATGGTCCGCAAGGGCCAGCCGCTCTACCGGATCGATCCCGCGCCCTATGAGGCACAGGTGGCGAGCGCGCGTGCCGCCCTGGCGCGGGCCCGCGCCGCGATCGCGTCCAGCGCGGCGCTGGCGCGTCGCTACAACGAGCTCGTCAAGATCAACGCGATCGCCCGGCAGGACCTGGAAAACGCGCAGACCAGCGCGCAGCAGGCGCGCGCCGATGTTGCGGCGCAGCAGGCGGCGGTCCGCACCGCGCAGATCGACCTCGCCCGTACCACCATCCGCGCGCCGATCACCGGGCGCATCGGCCGTTCGGCCTTCACCACCGGCGCATTGGTGTCCGCGGCGCAGACCGCGCCGCTGGCGACGATCCAGCGGCTCGATCCGATCTACGTCGACATCCAGCAGTCGAGCGCCGACCTGCTCAAGCTGCGCCAGCAGATCATGAGCGGCCAGCTGACCCGCGACGGCAACGCCCGCGTCTCGCTGAAGCTCGAGGACGGGTCCGCCTACGGCCCGCAGGGCACGCTGCGCTTTGCGGACGTCACGGTGGATCCGACGACGGGATCGCAGGTGATCCGCGCGCTGTTCCCCAACCCCAACGGCCTGCTGCTGCCCGGCATGTTCGTGCGTGCCTCGCTGGCCGAGGGCACCGACCAGAATGCGATCCTCGTCCCCCAGCGCGCGGTCAGCCGCGATGAAAAGGGGCAGGCGACGACGATGGTGATCGGTGCCGACGGCAAGGTGCAGCCGCGCATGCTCCAGACCAACCGGACGGTCGGCGACAACTGGCTGGTCACCGGCGGCATCAAGCCCGGCGACAAGGTGATCGTCGAGGGCGGCATGATGCTGCGCCCCGGCATGGCCGTACAGGGCAAGCCGTGGAACCCCAACGCGCCCGCCGCCGGAGCCCCGCAGGGCGGCGCCGGCGCGCCCGCAGCACAGGCGAAGTAACCGATCATGTCGCGCTATTTCATCGATCGCCCGATCTTCGCCTATGTGCTGGCGATCGTGGTCATGCTCGCGGGCGTGCTCGCGATCCGCAGCCTGCCGATCGCTCAGTTCCCGGCGATCGCCCCCCCGGCGGTGTCGATCACCGCCAATTATCCGGGCGCCGACGCGCAGACGCTGGAAAACACCACCACCCAGATCATCGAGCAGCAGCTGAAGGGCATCGACAACCTTCGCTATTTCTCGTCCTCGTCCTCCTCCGCCGGCACGGTCACGATCACGCTGACCTTCGAACAGGGCACCGATCCCGACATCGCGCAGGTGCAGGTCCAGAACAAGCTGCAGGCGGCGACCCCGCTGCTGCCGCAGGAGGTCCAGCGCCAGGGGCTGCTGGTCGCCAAGGCGACGCAGAACTTCCTGATGTTCGTCGGCCTGTATTCCGCCGACGGCAGCCACAGCGATTCCGACCTGTCGGACTATATCGTCTCCAAGCTTCAGGACCCGCTCGCCCGCGTCAACGGCGTCGGCGACACGCAGGTGTTCGGATCGCAATATGCGATGCGGATCTGGGTCGATCCGATGAAGCTCAACAATTACGCGCTGACGATGGCCGACGTGACGGCGGCGATCACGACCCAGAACGCACAGGTGTCCGCCGGCCAGATCGGCGCGCAGCCCGCGCCCAAGGAACAGATGCTCAACGCCACCGTCTCGGTGGAATCGCGCCTGACCTCGCCCGAGCAATTCGCCGCGATCCGGCTGAAGAGCAACGCCGACGGATCGGTCGTGCGGCTGGGCAACGTCGCCCGCGTCGCGATCGGCGCCGAGAATTACGGCTTTTCCTCTCAGTGGAACGGCAAGCCCGCATCGGGCATCGGCATCAAGCTGGCGCCCGGCGCCAACGCGCTGACGACGGTGACCGCGATCAAGGCGCGCGTCGACCAGATCGCCAAGCAATTCCCCTCCGACGTCAAGGTCATCTACCCCTATGACACGTCGCCGTTCGTGCGGCTGTCGGTGGAACAGGTGGTGCACACGCTGATCGAGGCGGTGGTGCTTGTGTTCCTCGTCATGTTCCTGTTCCTCCAGAACTGGCGCGCGACGCTGATCCCGACGATCGCGGTGCCGGTCGTGCTGCTGGGGACGTTCGCGATCCTCGCCATCGCCGGCTACTCGATCAACACGCTGACGCTGTTCGGCACGGTGCTCGCCATCGGCCTGCTGGTCGACGACGCGATCGTCGTCGTCGAGAACGTCGAGCGGCTCATCACCACCGAACACCTGACGCCGAAGGAAGCGGCGCGCAAATCGATGGACGAGATCACCGGCGCGCTCGTCGGCATCGCGCTCGTCCTGTCGGCGGTGTTCCTGCCGATGGCGTTCTTCGGCGGATCGACCGGCGTCATCTATCGCCAGTTCTCGATCACGATCGTCTCGGCGATGGTGCTCTCGATCGCGGTCGCGCTGATCCTCACCCCGGCGCTGTGCGCGACGATCCTGAAGCCGCACGATCCCGGCAAGGCGGAGGGCAACGGCCCGCTCGCGCGCTTCTTCCGCTGGTTCAACGACAAGTTCGATCGTGGGCAGGCCCGCTACGAACGCGGCGTCCGCAAGACGGCACGCAGCTGGAAGCGGTCGATGCTCGTCTATCTGCTGATCGTCGCCGGCATGGCGTTCATGTTCATGCGCCTACCGACGGGCTTCCTGCCCGACGAGGATCAGGGGATCATGATCGCGCTGGTGCAGGGTCCGCCGGGCGCGACCACCACGCGCACGCAGAAGGGCCTCGACACGATCAAGGACCATTTCCTGCAAAAGGAGGGCGGCAACGTCCAGGGCGTGTTCACCGTCAACGGCTTCAGCTTCGCCGGCGCCGGCCAGAACAGCGGCATCGCGTTCATCCCGCTGAAGAGCTGGGATCAGCGCGAGGGCGCGGCGAACAAGGCGCAGGCGATCGCCGGCCGGGCGATGGGCGTATTCTCTGCGTTCAAGGACGGCATGATCTTCGCGGTCATCCCGCCGGCGGTGCAGGAGCTGGGCAATGCGACCGGTTTCGACCTCCAGCTGGTCGACCAGACCGGCGTCGGCCATGCCAAGCTGGTCGAGGCGCGCAACATGATGCTGGGTATGGCGGCGCAGGACAAGTCGCTGGTCGGCGTGCGCCCCAACGCGCTCGACGACGCGCCGCAGCTCAAGATCGACGTCGATCAGGACAAGGCGCGCGCCCTCGGGCTCGACCTCGGCACGGTCAACAACACCATCTCGACCGCGTGGGGCGGCGCCTACGTCAACGACTTCATCGATCGCGGCCGCGTCAAGCGCGTCTACATCCAGGCGGACGAGCCCTATCGCTTGAAGCCCGAGGACATCGGCAATTTCTACGTCCGCGGCGCGACCGGCACGATGGCGCCGTTCACCGCCTTCTCGACGCTGTCCTGGGCGCAGGCGCCCGCGCAGCTGACCCGCTACAACGGCTTGCCCGCGATGGAGATCCTTGGCCAGGCGGCGCCCGGCGTCTCGTCCGGCGCGGCAATGAAGGCGATGGAGGCGATCCACGCCAAATTGCCGCCGGGCACCGGCCTCGAATGGACCGGGCTCAGCTACGAGGAACGGCTGTCGGGCGGGCAGGCGCCGGCGTTGTACGGCCTGTCGCTGCTGATCGTGTTCCTGTGCCTCGCGGCGCTGTACGAAAGTTGGTCGGTGCCGATCTCGGTGCTGCTGGTGGTGCCGCTCGGCGTGCTCGGCGCGGTCCTGGCCGCGACGCTGACGGGGCTCAACAACGACATCTACCTCCAGGTCGGCCTCATCACCACGATCGGCGTGTCGGCGAAGAACGCGATCCTGATCGTCGAGTTCGCCGAGGAGCGGATCAACGAGGGGATGCGGCCGTTCGACGCGGCGGTGGAGGCGGCCAAGCTGCGCCTGCGGCCGATCCTGATGACCAGCCTCGCCTTCGTGTTCGGCGTCATGCCGCTCGCGATCTCTACCGGCGCGGGTGCGGGCGGCCAGAATGCGATCGGCCGCGCGGTGGTCGGCGGCATGCTGTCGGCGACGATCCTCGCGATCTTCTTCGTGCCGATGTTCTTCGTCGTCGTGTTGCGCCTGTTTGGGCACGGCGACGACGGCCATGCGGGGCGCGATGGCGATGGCGATAGCGATGCCGAGCGAGACGGGCGGCCGGAGGGCGGGCGGAATGACGACGGCGGGCACGGGCCGGTCCCGGCACCGCAGGGAGCGTGAGCGTGATGCATAGCAAGATCGTCCTCGGGCTGCTCGCGGCCACCGCGCTCGCCGGCTGCAACCTCGCGCCGAAATACGTCCGTCCGGTCGGCGCGGTGCCAGCCAGCCTGCCGCAGGGCGGGGTCTATCCGGCCGCCGCCACCGACGCGCCCGACGTGACCCGGATCGGCTGGCGGACGTTCTTCACCGATCAGCGACTGCGCGACACGATCGCGCTGGGGCTGGAGAACAACCGCGACCTGCGCGTCGCGGCGGCGAACGTGTTGCAGGCGCGGGCGCAATATCGGGTGCAGCGCGCGGACCTCGTGCCCTCGACGACGCTGTCGGGGTCGGGGACCTATACGAACAACATCCAGGGCGCCGCGGGCGCGCTGGGTGGGGCCGCCGGCGGCGGGACGGGCACCGGGACCGGGACAGGCACCGGTGCGGGCGTCGGGACATCCTCGTCGACCAACCTCGAATTCTATTCGGTCAACGCCGGCTTCTCCGCGTTCGAGCTCGACCTGTTCGGGCGCGTCCGCAACCTCAACCGTGCCGCGCTGGAGCAGTATTTCGCGACCGAGGAGGCGCAACGGTCGACCCGAATCAGCCTGATCGCCGAGATTGCGACGGCATGGCTGACGCTGGCGTCGGATCAGGACCAGCTGCGCATCTCGCAGGATTCGCTGAAGTCGTTCGAACAGTCGCTGGAACTGACCCGCGCGCAGTTCCGCATCGGCGTCGCGTCCGAGCTGGAGGCGCGGCAGGCGGAAACGACGTACCAGACCGCGCGCAACGACATCGCGGTGCTGCGCACCCGGCTGGCGCAGGACAAGAACGCGCTCGACCTGCTGGTCGGCACCCCGATCGCGGCGGCGTTGCTGCCGGAGGGGCTGGGCAACGGCGACGCGGCGCTCCAGGTGCTGCCCGCCGGCGTCGCGTCCGACGTCCTGCTGCGCCGCCCCGACGTGTTGCAGGCCGAGCATCAGCTGATCGCGCAGAACGCCAATATCGGCGCGGCGCGTGCAGCGCTGTTCCCGCGCATCTCGCTGACCGCGACGCTGGGGACGATCAGCACCGCGCTCAGCGGCCTGTTCTCGGGCGGCAGCTTCACCTATACCGGCTCGCCCGCCGTCTCGCTGCCGCTGTTCGACGGCGGCCGGCTGCGCGGCAACGTCGAGGTCGCGCGCGCGCAGCAGCAGGCGGCGGTGTCGACCTATGAGAAGACGGTGCAGACCGCGTTCCGGGAGGTCGCAGACGCGCTGGCGCAGCGCGGCACGATCGACGAACAGATCGCGGCGCAGACGGCGCGGACCGACGCCGCGAGCGTCGCCTTCCGCATTTCGGACGCACGCTATCGCGCCGGGGTCGATTCCTTCCTCACGACGCTCGATGCGCAGCGCAACCTCTACACCGCGCAGCAGCAGCTCGTGTCGACGCGGCTGTCGCGTGGCAGCAACCTCGTCGAGCTGTACCGGTCGCTGGGCGGCGGGCTGGACTGACGATCAGGCGGCGCGGGCGGCGGCGCTCGCCCCGATCGGGGCGAGCCCGGCGAGGAACTGCGCGGCGCTCGCCGCCCAGGTGAAGCGACCGGCATAGGCGGCGCAGGTGGCGCGATCCCGGCCCAGCGCGGCACCGATCGCCACGGCCAGGTCGGGATCGATCGCGCCGACCGTCGCGTCGAGCACGTCGACCGGCCCCGGCGCCGGATAGGCGGCGACGGGCGTGCCGCAGGCCAGCGCCTCGATCATCACCAGCCCGAACGTGTCGGTGCGGCTGGGAAACACGAGCACGTCGGCGCTGCGATAGGCCGCGGCGAGCGCAGGCCCGAACCGCGCCCCCGGGAAGTGCGCCTGCGGGTAGCGCGCGGCAAGCATCGCCCGCGCCGGGCCGTCGCCGATCACCACCTTGGTGCCCGCGACGGGCGCCTCCAGGAATGCCTCGACGTTCTTCTCCACCGCGACGCGACCGACGTACAGCAGGATCGGGCCAGCAAGCGTCGTGATTGCCGGATCGGTCGCGCCGGCGGCGGAGAAGGTGGTGAGGTCGACGCCGCGGCCCCAGCGGCGCAGCCGCGGCAGGCCGTGGTGACGCAGGACGGCGTCGACCGAGGGGGTGGAGGTGAGGATCGCCTCCGCCGGCGCATGGAACCAGCGGATGTAGCGCCAGATCCAGCCGGCATCGACGCCGGTGCGCGCCGCGACGTAATCGGGAAATTGCGTGTGATAGGCGGTGGTGAACCGCAGCCCCTGCGCGATGCACCAGCGCCGCGCGGCAAGCCCGAGCGGGCCTTCGGTGGCGATGTGGATGGCATCCGCGCCAAAGGCCGAAATCAGGCGGCCGACGCTGCGCCGGCGCGCAAGCGCCAGCCGGATTTCGGGATAGCTGGGGCACGGCAGGTTCGCGAACCGGTCTGGCGATACGACCAGCAGTTCGTGCCCCATCGATTCGAGCTCGCGCCGGATCGCGGTCAGCGTGCGGACGACGCCGTTGACCTGCGGCATCCACGCGTCGGTGACGAGGGCGATCCGCATCAGGCGGCGATCGTCGCGAGCCGTTCGGCGGCGTCGCGCCGGGCGATCTCGTCGGCCCAGTGCAGCAATTCCATCCGGCCGTCGAAATGCTCGACCAGCGCGGTGCATCCCTCCACCCAGTCGCCGTCGTTGTAATAGGCGATGTCGCCGATCGTGCGGATCTCTGCGGTGTGGATATGGCCGCAGACGACGCCGTCGACGCCGCGCGACCCGGCGGCATGGGCGACGACCTCCTCGAACCGCGAGATGAAGGCGACCGCATTCTTCACCTTGGCCTTGGCGTGCTTCGACAGCGACCAATAGGGCAGACCGAGCAACCGGCGGCCGGCATTGACCCAGCGGTTGACCACCATCAGCGCGGTATAGGCGCCGTCGCCGATCACCGCGACCCAGCGGTGGGCGAGCGTGATCGCGTCGAATTCGTCGCCGTGCAGCACCAGCAGGCGGCGGCCGTCGGCGGTGGTGTGGATCGCCTTGCGCCGGATCTTCACGCCGCCGAAATCCAGGCCGGCGAACTGGCGGAACACCTCGTCGTGGTTGCCGGGAATATAGGTGACGCGGGTGCCGCGCTTCGCCCGCTTCATCAGTCGCCACACGACGTCGTTGTGACTGGCCGGCCAGAAGAAGCGCTTCTTCAGCCGCCAGCCATCGATCATGTCGCCGACCAGGTACAATTGGTCGCTGTCGACATGGTCGAGGAAGTCGATCAGCATGTCGGCGTTGCAGCCCCGCGTGCCGAGGTGGACGTCGGATATCCAGATCGTGCGATAGCGGCGGCGGGTGACGCCGGGCCGCTCCGGCTGCGTCGGGCGATGGCTGACGAAGGCGAGGATGTCGGCGGTGTCGTGGTCGGCGGTGGTCATGTCGGCCCCCCGGGAACGCGGCGTTCCCGGGACGCGTCCTGCCCGACGGATGTGACGCTGCCATCACGGCCGCGTGACGGAAGTGTTGCGGTCAGCCGCCCGTCGTGGCGCGCAGGATCGAAAGCAGCAGCCAGTAGAGCCCGCCGGCCAGCAGCATCGCCGCGGGCAGCGTCATGATCCAGGCGAGCGCCATGTTGCGGATCGTGCGCCATTGCAGCCCGGCGCCGTTCGCGACCGAGGCGCCGGCGACGCCCGACGACAGGATATGCGTCGTCGATACCGGCATGCCGAACCGGTCGGCGAGCAGGATCGTCGCGGCGGTCATCAGCTCGGCGGACATGCCCATGCCATAGGTCAGGTGCGTCTTGCCGATCCGCTCGCCCACGGTGACGACGATCCGGCGCCAGCCGACCATCGTGCCGAGCCCCAGCGCGATCGCGACGGTCACCTTCACCCACAGCGGGATGTAGCGCGTGCCGTCCTCCAGCGCGCCGGCATAGTCCTTTATCCCCGCGATCTCCTTCGCGGTGAAGCGTGCCTGCGCGCCGGGGTCGGCGGCGATGAGCTTGCTGGCGTCGAGGACCAGATACATGTCGCCGCGCAGGTTCGGCGTCGCCGCGGCGGGCACCTTGCCGAGCGAGCCGTAACTTGCCAGCCGGTCGCCGACGTCGCGCGACAGCGACGACAGCGCGCCATAGACCGCGGGCGTGTCGATACGGCGGGTCGCGATCCCCTGCGTCACGGTCGCGCGGGCGGCGTCGAGGGCGCGCGGTTCGGGACCCGGTTGGCGCGCGAAGATCGCCTCTGCGGTGCGGGCGTGCTGGACGAAAGCCGGGGTCGCGCTTTCGGGCACCGTTCGGTTGAGCGCATAGGCGGTGGGGGCGCAGCCGATCAGGATCAGCATGATGAGCCCCATGCCCTTCTGCCCGTCGTTGCCGCCGTGCGCGAAGCTGACCGCGGTGCAGGTGAGGATCAGCGTCGCGCGGATGCCGCGCGGCGGCGGCGCGCCGGTGTCGGGCGCGCGGTACAATTGCGGGTCGCGCAGGAACCGCTTCATCACCAGCAGCAGTAGCAGCGCGCCGCCGAAGCCGATCAGCGGGCTTATCAGCAGCGCCGACAGGACCTTCTGGACCTGATGCCAGTCGACGCCCGCGGTGCCGCCGAGCCCGCGCGAGAGCAACTGGTTGGCGAGCCCGACGCCGAGGATCGATCCGATCAGCGCGTGGCTCGACGAATTGGGCAGGCCGACGTACCAGGTCGCGAGGTTCCAGAGCACCGCGGCGAGCAACAGCGCGAAGATCATCGCGAACCCGCCGGCCGATCCGACGTGCAGGATCAGTTCGACCGGCAGCAGCGTGATGATCGAATAGGCGACCGCCCCCGACGACAGCAACACGCCGAGGAAGTTGAAGAACCCGGACCAGACCACGGCGACGTGCGCCGGCAGCGCGTGCGTATAGATGACGGTGGCGACCGCATTGGCGGTGTCGTGGAAGCCGTTGACGAATTCGAACGCCAGCGCGATCAGCAGCGCGAGACCCAGGAACAGGAACACACCCGTCGCCAGCGTCTCGCCGACTTCCGCGGTGTCGGCGACGATGCTGCCGCCGGCATAGCCGAGCGCTCCGACCAGCACCGCCAGGAACAGCCAGCGTCCGGCGGGGTGGAGATTCCCGTCCAGTCGCGGGCCGCGCGCCGGTGACGAGGGTGCTGCCGAGACCATGGTTGCCATACGTGCCTCGGTGGACGCGGGATGTGACGAGTTCGTGACAACGTCGCCCCCCTGCGCTTGGTTGCGCTCAGGCGGTGCCCATCACCTGCACCGCGAACCGCTCCATTTCCTCTTCCTGCGGACTCATCTGAAGCAGCAGCAGGTCGAGCCCCGCGGCCTCATATTCTGCTATGCGCTCCTTCAGCTGTTCGGGCGTGCCGACAAGGTTGGGGCGCAACCCCCTGTTCGAGACGGAATATTCCTGGATCTTCAAGTCGCGTTCGAGCTGCGTGCCCGACAGCCACTGATCGAAATTGGCGTATCCCGCCGGCAGTTCGGCGACGGTGGTGATGCGGTCGAGCTCGCGCTTCGCCTCCGCCTCGCTGTCGCGGACGATCGCATAGGCGGCCATGCCATAGCGCATCGGCGGGCCCCCGGCGGCGGCGCGGCGCGCGGCCATGTCGGCGATCTTGGGCGCGATCGCCGCGACCGGATCGCCGTGCATGACATAGGCGTCGCACTGGGCGGCGATCATCGTCTTGGCCTTTTCGCTCTCGCCCCCGGCATAGACGGTCGGGCGCCGCGCCGGCTTGGGCGCGCAGATCGCGTCCTCGGTGCGATAGAAGCGCCCGTCGAAGCTGAACCGTTCCTGCGTCCAAAGACCATCGACGACGGTCAGCCATTCCTCCGTGCGCGCATAGCGATCGTCGTGCTCGTCGAACTGCAAACCATATTGCCTCGCCTCGTCCGCCCACCACGACGAGACGACGTTGAGCGCCAGCCGCCCACCGGAGATCCGGTCGATGTTGGCCGCGGCCTTGGCGAACAGCGCCGGGTGGTGGAAATTGGGGCGGACGGCGACCATCAGCTCGATCCGCTCCGTCACCGCGGCGAGCGCGGCGGCGGTCGACCAGGCGTCGAGCGCAGGCTGTTCGATCCCCTTGATGTCGTTGAGGTTGAGCTCGGCGATCAGGCTGAGGTCGTAACCCCAGCGTTCCGACCGCTGGGTCAGGCGCTTGGCATAGTCCCAGCTCGCCTCCATCCCCTCGTCGGGCACATTGCGCAGCCAGCCGCCGAAGACGGGCATCCAGTAACCGTAGCGCATCAGGCGTCCTTCATCCGGGTGACGAGATAGTCGACGAGGCGGTCGTGCGGATCATAGCCCAGTATCTCATGCGGTCTGGCCACGAAGTTGGACAAGGCATTGATATCGTAGAAGCGGGCGACGCCATCGCGATCGTCGATCATCACCTCGACCCCGCCGACGTCGAGGTCGACCGCGCCCGCGATGCGCTCGGCGGCGGCGATCAGCGCGGGCGGCGGGGTGGTCGCGGTCATCGCGATGCCGCTGCCGGGGACGACGCAGGCATCGGCCGGGCACAGGTCGAACGCGCCGCCGCCGGCGACGTCGATCGCATAGAGGAAGGCACGATCCAGCGTCTCGATCCGGGTGATCGTGCCGTTGCGGGCGGGGACATAGTCCTGCACGAGCAGCACGCCGTCGATGCTGGAAGGCAACGTGCCGTCGGCGACCGCCGCGTGCAGCTCGTCGGCCGAATCGAAGCGGACGATGCCCGCCCCCGATCCGCCGATGTTCGCCTTCACCACGAGCGGAAAGCCGATCGCCGCCGCCGCTGCGGGGACATCGGTGGCACGATGCACCACCCGCGTCGCCGGGATGGCGAGGCCAAGGCTCGCGATCAGCGACAATTGCCGTGCCTTGGACGAATCGATCGCCAGCACCTCCGGACCGTTGACGATCCCCGCGCCGGCGCGGCGCCAGTGGTCGAGCAGCGCCGAGGCGTGAAAGATCGGATGCTCGCCGCTGCGCAGGAAGCTCGACATCGCGATGCGGTTGAAGACCAAAGGTGCCGGCGGACGACGGTCGGCCGGGTCCCAGTCGCCGTCCGGCGTCAGCGCGGTGTAGCCGATGCCGCGCCGGTCGAGCGCCGCGAACAGCGGCACGAACCAGGCGGGATGTTCGTAGAGGATGGCAAGATCGGTCATGACGGCAGGGGCTTAGCGGATCGACCCGGCCTGCGGGAAGGGGGCGCGCCATCTCTCGTCCGTCCGACCGATGACAGGGGCGTCCATCGCGTCTAGGCACGCGGGGTGACGTCGCTGCGCCGCCACCTGCTGGATCGTCGCGCGCTGGCCCTCGGGCTGGCGCTGCTGGTGCTCGCGGTGAAACTGCTCGTACCCGCCGGGTTCATGGTCGGCGTCGTCGATGGCCGCGCCGTGCTGCAGATCTGCAGCGGTACCGGCCCCGTCGTGGCGATGCGCATGGCCGGCGGACACGGCGGTCACGCCGCCGCCACCCATGGCCACGAGAGGGGCGACGAGGCGCAGGCGGAAACGCCGTGCCCGTTCGCCGCGCTGACCCAAAGCGTCGCCGTGCCGATCGACGCGGCGGCGGTCGCGGCCCCGGTGCTCGCCGCGATGACCGCGATCCCCATGGCGATGGCGGCGGCGTGGCCGTCGGCACGCCATCTGCGACCGCCGCCGCGGGGGCCACCGCTCCGCGCCTGATCCACCCATCGTGACAGTGACGGCGGCGCCCCGATGGGAGCGCCGCCGGGATCGGGATATGCCTGCATGACCTATGTTCAGACCGCCGCGGCGGCCACGATGCTCGTCCTGTGTGCCCCTGCCGGGGCGCAGACGGACGGCCACCACCACGACACCCCGGGTGCTTCGCCCGACACCGTCTTCTCGGTCGGCGACATCGTCGTCACCGCGCGCGACGCCGCGCCGGGCGACGTGCTGACCTCCGTCGACCGGCTGGGCGCCGACGTCGCGCAGCGCCAGAGCGTCGACAATGCATGGGAGGTGTTCGCGCGCCTGCCCGGCGTCACGCTGACGGACTTCAACCAAGGGACCACCTCCGGCCGGTTCTCGATCCGCGGCTTCAACGGCGAAGGCGAGATCAACGCGGTCAAGCTGCTGATCGACGGCGTGCCCGCCAACGCCAACGACGGCGGCATGCCGTTCATCGACGGCGTCATGCCGCTCGACATCGCTGCGGTGGAGCTGGTCCGAGGCACCGCCGATCCGCGCTACGGCCTGCACGCGATCGCCGGTTCTGCCGACATCACGACGCGGATCGGCGGCACCTATCTCGATACGCGCGGGTTCGTGGGGGCGTTCGGCACCGCGGAGGCGCAGCTTGCCGCGGGCGTCGAGACCGGGCGGTTCAGCCAGAATTATTTTTTGGGCTATCGTCGCAGCGACGGCTTCCGTGACCATGCCGGGCTCGACCGCGTCAGTTTCGCAGGCAAGTGGTTTTACGACGGGGGCGCCGTACGGGTCGGCGCGATCGTGCGACAGGCCGTGGTCGAGGCGGACGAGCCGGGGTATCTGACCGATGCGGATGCCTATACCGACCGGCGACGCTCCTATGCCCTGTCGGCGCAGGACGGGGGGCGTCGCCAGACGGACCAGTACAGCCTGCATCTCGACGCCGACCTGACCGACGCCGTATCGTTCAGCGCGAAGGGCTATGCCAACGGCCTGATCGACGACCGCTACGTCCGCTTTTCCGCCGCCGTGGCGCAGCAGCGGCGGCTGACGCGCGAGCAACAGTATGGCGCGCTGGCGACGCTGCACTATCACCCGGCGGTGACGTTCGTACACGCGCTGACGATCGATGTCGGTGGCGATGTGCAGGTGCAGGACAACCGGAGCCTGCGCTGGCTGACGCAGGACCGGCGGATCACGAGCCAGACGCGCGACCAGGCGTTCGGGCTGACCGTTGCGGGCGGCTATATCCAGGCGAGCGTCGAGCCGGCCGCATGGTTGCGGATCACGCCCGCCTGGCGGTTCGACGTCGTATCGGGAACGCTGACCAACCGACTGAATGGCCAGCGTTATCCGATCAACGATTATGGTACGATCAGCCAGCCGAAGCTGAGCGTCGCGGTCACCCCGATCGCGGGCGTCACCGCTTACGGCAATTACGGCCGCACCTTTCAGATCGGCGTCGGTGCGGGCGCCTACAAGGTACCGCCGCGCACGCTCGACCTCGATCCGTCGATCAACGCGGGGTGGGAGGCCGGCGTCAAGCTGGCGCGCGGACGCTGGTTGCAGGCGCGGCTCGCCGCGTGGCGGCAGACGGCGAGCGGCGAGATCAAGCGGCGGCTCAACGATCCCTCGGGCGACAGCGACAACCTCGGCGCGACGCGGCGGCAGGGGATCGACGTGCAGCTGACCCTCGCGCCGGTGACGGGCGTGTCGGTCTGGGGCGCCTATTCCCGCCAGCGCGCCCGGATCGTCACCCCCGATCCGGCGACGCCGTCGCAGGCGGGCAACCGGATCGACCACGTTCCCCAGAACCTGTTTTCCGCCGGGCTCGATATCGTCCCGCTGCCGCGCTGGCGCGTGTCGCTGTGGGGCAACGGCCAGTCGAGTTATGAGCTGACCCCCGCCAACACGCTGCCGCGCTACGGCGCCTATCTGGTCGTGGCCGGCGAGGTCGCATGGCGGATGATGCCGCGGCTGGAGGTCGCGGTACAGGTCCGCAACATCGGCGACCGCGCCTATGAATATGTCTGGTTCGACGGGACCCAGGTCCTGCATTCGCCGGCGGAGGGGCGCGCGCTCGGCGGCAGCATCCGGCTGACGCTGTGACCACCGGCGTGCAACGGGTGCGCGTCGCGATCCGGCGCATGCATGTGTGGCTGGGGCTCGGCATCGGCCTGCTGTTCGTGGTGACGGGCCTGACCGGCAGCGGCCTCGTCTTCTACCCGGCCATCGACACGATGCTCGACCCTGCGCTGGCGCGGGTAGATGCGGCGGCGCGCCCGGCGTCGTGGCAGGCGGTCTACGACGCGCTGCGCCGCGACAATCCGGCGCGGACGGGGGCCTGGCGGATCGAGGCGACGCCCGACGGCGGGCCGATCCCGGTGCGCTATTACCGCCCGGTCGAGACGCGCGGGCGCGCCTTCGCGCCGCTGATGCTGTGGCTCGATCCGGCGACCCTGCACGCGGTGCGGCGTGGGTTCTGGGGCGAATATGCGACGACGTGGCTCTACGACCTCCATTACCGGCTGCTGCTGGGGGAGGCCGGCGGGACCGCGATGGGGATCGCCGGGATCGTCATGCTGGTGCTGCTCGTCAGCGGCCTGTGGGCGTGGTGGCCGCGGCATGGCGGCTGGCGCCGGTCGCTCGCCTGGAAGCGCGGCGCGGTGGCGTCGCGGCGGCTGTACGACATCCACAAATGGGCCGGGATCGCCGGCGCAGTCGTGCTGATCGTCGTGACGGTCACCGGCATCCTGCTCGACCTGCCCGACCCGGTGCGCGCCACGGCCGCGCGCGTCTCGCCGCTCGCCACCGTGCCGCCCATGGCGAGCGTGCCGCGGCCCGCCGGGTTCCTGCCGCTCGATGCGCTGGTGGCGCGGGCGCGGCGGTTGCTGCCCGGATCGACGCTCGCCTGGATCGAGACGCCCGCCGACGCGCATGGCGTCGTCCGCGTTAACCTGATGGTACCGGGCGAGCCGAGCCGGCGGTTTCCGCGCAGCAACGTCTGGCTCGACCCGTATGACGGCCGGGTGCTGGCGGTTCGCGACCAGCGAGGCGACGGGGGCGGGGACACGGTCCTCGCCTGGCTCCATCCGCTGCACGGCGGCGAGGCGCTCGGGCTCGGCGGACGCTGGCTGGTCTTCGTATCCGGCCTGCTGCCGGCGTTGCTGTTCGCGACGGGATGCTGGCGCTGGATCGCGCGACGGCGCCGGCATTCGGGCGCCGTGCGGGAGCCTTCGCCGCGCTGATGCGTGTTAGCGTCGATGCATATTCCGCTACTCGATATCCATATCCCCGCATGGGCCGGGCGGCTGCTTGGCGTCGTGGCCTTCGTCGTCGTGCTGGCGCTGCTCCACCGCATCCTGTTCGCCGTCCTGCGCCGGGTCGCGGCACGGACGACGACGCGGACCGACGACATCCTGCTGGCGCGGCTCGGCAAGCCGACCTTCTGGCTGACGATCGTCATCGCGCTCGCCGCATCGGGTCCGGGGCTCGACCTGCCACGCTATTGGGAGACGATCTGGCAGCGCGTGCTGGGGCTGCTGACGCCCGCGGTGTTCGGCTGGATGCTGCTCGCCGCGCTGACCGTCTATCGCGACATCAGCGAGGTGCGGTTCGACATCACCGCGGCCGACAACCTGCGCGCGCGGCGACGGCGCACCCGGATCAGCATCCTGCACCGCATCGGCGTGTTCGTGCTCGTGATGCTGACCGTGATGATGATGCTGATGAGCATTCCATCGGTGCGGACGATCGGCGTGACGCTGGCGGCATCGGCCGGCGTCGCCGGGCTCGCGATCGGCGCGGCGGCACAGCCGGCGCTCAAGAACGTCATCGCCGGCATCCAGATGGCCTTTACCGAACCGATCCGCATCGATGACGTCGTCATCATCGAGAACGAATGGGGACGGATCGAGGATATCCGGCTGACCTATGTCGTGGTGCGGATCTGGGACGACCGGCGGCTGGTCGTGCCGGTATCGAAATTCCTCGAAAACAGCTTCCAGAACTGGACGCGCGAAACGAGCGCGCTGCTGGGATCGGTGTTCTGGTACCTGGATCCCGCCGCGGACGTGCCACGCATCCGGGCGAAGCTGGAAACGGTGGTGCGCGCCAACCCGCGGTGGGACCAGCGGTTCTTCAACCTCCAGGTGACCGATTCGAAGCCCGACGGGACGATGGAGGTGCGCGGGCTGATGACGGCGAAGGACGCCTCGACCGCGTTCGACCTGCGTTGCGACGTGCGCGAGGCGATCTACGCGTTCATCCGCGACGAGATGCCCGAAGCCCTGCCGCGCGACCGGTTCATGCGGGCGCCGGCGGCTCCGTCCCCATCAGCACCGTCGTGAACGTGCGCCGCCACCAGCCGATGTCCTCGCGCGTGATGATGTCCATCATCCGCTGCCAGCGCGCGATCCGCTCCTCGCGCGGCATGCGCAGCGCCAGCATGATCGCGTCCGACATCTCCTCGGCGGAATAGGGATTGATGAGCACCGCGTCGGTCAGCTGGCATGCCGCGCCGGCGAAGCGCGACAGGATCAGGACGCCGGGGTCCTCTGGATTCTGCGCCGCGACATACTCCTTGGCGACGAGGTTCATGCCGTCGCGCAACGGCGTGACCAGGCCGATCTTCGCGGCGCGATAGATGCCGGCGAGCACGTCGCGCGGATAGCCCTGGTTGACGTAGCGGATCGGCACCCAGTCGATGTCGGCATAGCCGCCGTTGATCCGCCCCGCGAGCCCTTCCAGCGTGGTGCGGATTTTCTGGTAGCTGCCGACGGCGCCGCGGCTGGGCGGCGCGATCTGGAGCAGCGTCACCTCCTTGCGCTCCTCGGGGTGCTCGACGAGGAAGCGTTCGTAGCCGAGGAACCGCTCCTCCAGCCCCTTCGAATAATCGAGCCGGTCGACGCCCACGATCATGTCGCGCCCGACCGCGGCATCGCGCATCCGGCGGAAGGCGAGGCGTCCGCGGGTGCTGGTGGCGAGGCCGGCGAATTCGTCGGCGTCGATCCCGATCGGACAGGCGACGACCTTCACCCGGCGATCGTCGAGGACGAGGTCGCCGTCCTCCATGTACGCGCCCAGCTCGTGCGTCGCATAGTCGCAGAAGCTCTGGAGCCATTCGTCGGTATGGAAACCGATGACGTCATAGGCGAACAGGCTGCGGACCAGCGCCTGCGCCTCGGGCAGGATCGCGAGCAGGCGGCGCGGTGGCCAGGGAATGTGGAGGAAGAAGCCCAGCCGGTTGCGGCAGCCGCGCTTGCGCAGTTCCTCGCCGAGCGGAAACAGGTGGTAATCCTGGATCCAGACCGCGTCGTCCTCTTCGATCAGCGGCTGAACGGTATCGGCGAAGCGTTCGTTGACGCGCTGGTAGCCGCCGGCGAATTCGCGTTCGTATTCGGCGAGGTCGACGCGATAGTGGAACAGCGGCCACAGCGTGCGATTGGCATAGCCGTTGTAATATTCGTCGATGTCCTGCTCTTCCAGGTCGACGGTGGCGGTGGTGACGCCCTCGTTGCGCTGAAATGTGATCTGGCCGGTATATTCGTCGGTCTGCTCGCCCGACCAGCCGAACCACATCCCCTTGTATTCGCGCAAGGCGGAGGCGAGCGCGACGGCCAGGCCGCCCTGCGATCCGGAATTCGAACCCGTCGGGGCGGAGACGCGGTTGGAAATGATGATGAGACGGCTCAGCGGATCGAACTCCAGGGTTTGGACAGCATGGCGGCACAGTTTATCATGCCGACCAGCGAATAGGTCTGGGGGTAATTGCCCCACAGCTCGCCCGATGTCGGGTCGATATCCTCGGAGAGAAGCCCCGCTGCGGTGCGTCGTGCCAGCATCTCGTCGAACAGCGCGCGCGCGTCGTCGTGGCGTCCGGTGACGTGCAGCGCCTCGATCAGCCAGAAGGTGCAGACGTTGAACGCGGTTTCGGGCAGGCCGAAATCGTCCTCCGTATCGTAGCGCAGCATGAAGCTGCCGCGACGCAGGCCCTGCTCGACCGCCTCCAGCGTGCCGAGGAAGCGGGGGTCGTCCGGTTCGAAGAACCGCAGGTCGAGCAACTGGATGAGGCTGGCGTCGAGGTCGTCGCCCGAGAAGGTCGCCGACATGCGGTTGGTGTCGGGCCGCCACGCCTTGTCCTCGATCACGCCGCGGATATGGTCGGCGCGCTCCTGCCACAGCGCGCAACGGTCGTCCTTGCCCAGGACATGCGCGGCGTTGGCGAGCCGGTCGCACGCCGCCCAGCACATCGCCACCGAATAGGTGTGGACGCTCTGCCGCGTGCGCAGCTCCCACAGGCCGGCATCGGGCTTGTCGTAATGCGTCCAGGCACGCTCACCGACCTGTTCCAGCCGGTCGAAATCCTCGACCGTATTGGGCCGCAGCAGCCGCTGGTCGAAAAAGGCGTGGACGCTGCACAGCACGATCTGGCCATAGGCATCGTATTGATGCTGCTCGTAGGCGGCGTTGCCTACGCGCACCGGCCCCATGCCGCGATAGCCGGCGAGCGCGGGCTCGAACCGCTCGGTCAGCGTCGCTTCGCCGAGGACGCCGTACAGCGGCTGGATATGCCCGCCCGCGGCGTCGTCGACGATGTTGCGGAGGTAGCCGAGATAGCCTTCGAGGACGTCGAGCGCCCCCAGCCGGTTGAGCGCCTGCACGGTATAATAGGCATCGCGGACCCAGCAATAGCGATAGTCCCAGTTGCGCTCCGACCCGGCATGTTCGGGGATCGAGGTGGTCAGCGCAGCGACGATCGCACCGGTTTCCTCGTGCTGGCACAGCTTGAGCGTGATCGCCGAGCGGATCACGACGTCCTGCCATTCCAGCGGGATGGCGAGGCTGCGCGTCCATTGCTGCCATTCGGTCGTGGTCTGGAGCAGCATCGCCTCGAGCGTTTCGGCGAGGTCGCCGCTGAAGCTCTCGTCGGGCCCCAGGAAGAAGTGCAGCGGCCGTTCGAGGCGGAAGGCGCGCTCCTCCTGCACCAGCCCGATCGGCGCGGTGGTGGTCAGGCGCAGCGGCATGGTGTCGAGCAGGATGCGCAGATGGTTCGATCCGCCGACCTGTTCGCGGCAGGTCCCGCCCCAGCCGCAGGTCGTGCGCAGCCGGACGACGACGCGCGGGCTGCCGCTGACCGGGCGGACGATGCGGGCGAAGGCGACGGGGCGATAGGTGCGGCCCGAACGGACGAAGCGCGGGCAGAAATCGATGACCTCCAGCGCGTTGCCAGCGGCGTCGGTGTGCGTGCTGACCAGGATCGGCGTGTTGCGGATATAGCGTTGTTCGACGCTGACCGAATGTTCGATGCCGATCGACCAATAGCCGCTGTCGGGCTCGACGCCGCCGACGAGCGCGGAAAACAGCGGATCGCCGTCGACGCGCGGCACGCACGCCCAGACGAAGCGGCCGGCGCGGTCGATCAGCGCGCTGACCTGGCAATTGCCGATCGGCCACAGGTCGACGCTGGCGGCGGATGCGCTGGGCTGAGGCGCAGGGGTCATGCGGCGAGGCTTTCGGTTGCGGCTTCAAGCCAGGAGAGGGTGGCGGCGACGCCGTCCAGCCGCCAGCGGGCGGCGGTCGCGCGCGGTGCGCCGATCAGGATGCCGCCGCCGCCGAGGTCGCGCGCGGCGACCATCGCGGGTTCGTCGGTGTCGTCGTCACCCAGGAACACGGGCGTGCGGCCCGCCATCGCGGGCGCGCGCATCAGCGCGGCGAGCGCGGTGCCCTTGTCGGCGCCGGGCACGCGCACCTCGATCATCATCTTGCCGGTCTGAAGGTGCAGTCCCGCATCGTTCGCCAGCGCGGCGGCGAGCGCCTGCGCCGCATCCGCCGCATAGGGCGCGGCGCGATAGTGCAGCGCGGCGCCGAGCGGCTTTTCCTCGACCAGAACGCCGTGTGTTGCAGTTGCGAAGCCATGCATGCGCTCGACTATACGGTCGAGGGCGGCGGGGCGTTCCGCGCGCTCGTGCCGGCCGTCCGGCCATGCGACCTCCAGGCCATGGCTGCCCGAGATGGCGAACGGCGGATCGGCGAACAGCGCGCGGATCGACGCCACCGGTCGGCCCGACACGATCGCGACTCGCCCCTCGAGCGCTTCTGCGAGCCGCCGCACGAGCGTCGCCAGCCGCGCATCGACCGCGACCGCGTCGGGGTGCTCCTCCAGTTCGACGAGCGTGCCGTCGAAATCGAGGAACAGCGCGGCATCGCGCAACAGGTCGACGGGGGGCGGGGGCAGATGCGTCACCGGTGCCGTCTCGGGGATCGGGCGGTGGGGGTCAAGCCGTGGGGGATCGAACAGGATGTGCGCATCGATGCGGCGCTACCTTCCGACGACTGCCGGTCGCGGTCGTGGCAGGCTGCGCCGTAATGCTATCGATCCTGGCCAGCCGACGGGGCGGGGTGGCGGTAGCCATCCGCCGGACACGCCATCCGCTCAGTGCCGAGGAGTCGCTCGTTCGACCCACCACGCATAGGACAGGATCGCAACGCCGAGGGCGAGGCTGACCGCAGCCAGTTGCAGGGCTTCGGCGCGCTCGGCAGCCGCCGAGAGCACCCCTGCCACCCCGATGGCGACGCCTGCCAACACCGCGATCCAGCCCGCTAGCGCGTCGGGCCAGCGCGGACGCGGCTCGATCTTCTCGATCAGCAGGCGTGCGCTCAAGGGATCGACGACCAGCGCCTTGCGGATCGTCCGGTTCAGGATCGCATGGGCGATCAACCGGCGTACCTGCGCGACGATCATCAACAGGATTGCGAGAACCCCAGCGGAACGACAGCGTCTACCATGGCGGAAGGGTAGCAGCCGCTCCGTCCCAGTCGCAACCGCTGGGCGTCGCGGGCGCTTCGATCGATCCGCGCGCGCAGGATGCGCCAGCAGGACCGGTCACCGCGTCACGCGACAGACCTCACCGATAGGCGGTGAGCTTGCCCGACTGGCCCAAGGTGTAAAGCGTGCTGTTCGCCACGATCGGCGGCAGCGCGAAGGAATCCTTCGCGTCGATCGTCGTCGCGACGCTGCCGTCGTTGGGGGACAGGAAGACGACCTGACCCAGCGAATTGGTCAGCACCAGCCGGTTGCCCGCGAGCACCGGTCCGAACCAGGTGACCTGCGGCCCCTTGTTCTTCTTGGCGTTCTTGAAGCGCTGCAACTGCGCGATCCAGCGCGCCTTGCCGTTCGAGCGGGCGAGGCAGACGAGGCGCGCGTCGTCGGTGACGACGAACAGCCATTCGCCCGCGATCCACGGGGTGGAGATGCCGGCGAAATTCTGCTCCCACAGCCGCTGGCCGGTGGCGAGGTCGAGGCTGACCATGCGGCCGCCCTGGCCGACGGCGAAGACGCGGCCGTTGTCGATCACCGGATCGGCGTCGATGTCGGACAGGCTGGACACCGACGTGGTGATCGAGGTGCGCGAGAGCGCATCGCCCCACAGCACGCGGCCGTTCTCGTAGCGATAGGCGTTGAGCTCGCCGCTCGAGAAGCCGGCGACGATCGTGCCCTGGCTGGCCGCCGGTGCGGCGACGCCGAACACGCCCTGCGTTTCGAGCGTGCCCGACTGTGCCCATTGCACCTTGCCGTCGCTCTGATCGAGCGCGAAGATCTGGTTGTCCTGGCTCAATACGTAGACCGAGCCGTTGGCGACGGTCGGCGCGCCGCGCAGCGGACCGCCGGGCTTGGCGCGCCAGATTTCCTTGCCGTCCGCGGCGTTGAACGCGACGACGTCGCCGACGCCGTCGGTGGCGAACACGCGATCGCCCTCGAAGCTGACGCCGCCGCCGAAGCGCGCGCTGCGGTTCTCGTCACCGGTGCTGACCGTCGCGCTCCACAGGCGCGCGCCGGTGTCGGCGGCGAAGGCGTGGAGCTGGGCCGAGACGTCGGTCACGAACAGCTTGTTGCCCGCCACGACCGGCGCCGCGCCGAGCCGCTCGCGCGCGGATCCGCCGGCGATCGTCGCCTGCCACGCGCGCGCCGGGCTCTCGCCGAGCGCGAGCTGGCCCATCGACTTGGCGGCATTGCCGCCCGGCTGCGTCCAGCTGTCGTTGACCGCGGCGGCGGGCAGCGTCACCTGGATGTCGGCGAGCGTCTTGTCCGCCTCGATCGCATTTTCCGATGCCAGGATCGACACGCGCTCGCCGACGGTCGGCGTCTTCTTGGGGCCGCCCTTGAACACGCCGCACGCCGACAGCGCGATCAGCGCGGCGATGCCGACGGTCGCCCGGAACGTGGTCTTCGCCCGATGATGGGTCATTGCGCGGGGGCTTCCTTGGATTGTGCTGCGGGGGCGCGCGCGGGCGTGACCACGCGCACGCTGGCGCTGTCGTCGACACCCATCGCGCCGGCCATCTGAACGCTGCGTTGACGGAGCGATTCGGGCACGGTCGCGTCGCGCGCGATCTGCGCGAACATCTGGCCGGCCAAATCCTTGCGGCCGCTGTCGATATAGGCGATCGCCACCAGCTCGCCGGCGCTGCCGAAATAGGGATTGCCCGCGACCGCGAGCGGACGCAGCCGCTCGATCACGACCTGCGGCTTCAGCGTATCGTATTCGGCGACGGTCTGGCGGATCAGCGCGAGGTCGCGGAACGGCTGCGCGATGCCGGTGTCGGCGGCGATGGCGGCGAACTTCGCCGCGGCCGCCTTGTCCTGCTTGCGGCCGAGCATCACGTCCGCCTCGGTCATCGACGCCAGCGCGCGATAGCCCTTGCGATCCGATGTCGCGATCGGCGCAAGCAGCTTCGACGCCTGGTCCGGCTGGTTGTTGCCGAGCGCGTCGAACGCGGCCTGCAGCTGTTCGCCCTGCACACCGGCCGCCTCGGTCCGGCGATGCTGCCAGTAGAGGAAGGCGGCGAAGGCGGCGAGCGCGACGACGATGGCGACGATCGTCAGGCGGCCGTAGCGTTCCCAGAAGCCGAGCAGCTGGTCGCGGCGCAACTCGTCATCGACTTCGCGCAGGAACGCTTCGTTGTTTTGCGGCGTAAGGGCCAAGGAGGGCTCCGGAGAAGAGGCAGGGGAACGGCGCGCATCCTTAGCGGCGACCGCCCCGAAACGAAAGATGGCGAAACGAACGGTAAGGGCCGGGTCAATCCTTCGCCGGATAGATCTGTTCGGGACCCGGAAAGCGCCGCGCCCTGACCTCGTCGGCATAGGCGCCGGCTGCGGCGGAAATGCGGCCGGCCATGTCGTCGTAACGCTTCACGAAGCGCGCCGTGCGTTCGAACAGGCCCAGCATGTCCTCGGTCACCAGCACCTGGCCGTCGCAGCGCGCCGAGGCGCCGATGCCGATCGTCGGACAGGCCACCGCCTCGGTGATCGCGATCGCGATCGGCTCCATCACGCCCTCGATCACGATCGCGAAGGCGCCGGCATCGGCGATCGCGGTCGCATCGGCGAGGATCTTCGCCGCCTCCGCCTCGCTCCGCCCGCGCGCGCCGTAACCGCCAAGCACGTTGACCGCCTGCGGCGTCAGGCCGACGTGCCCCATCACCGGGATGCCGCGTTCGGACAGGAACCGCACGGTCGCCGCCATCGCGGCGCCCCCCTCCAGCTTCACCGCGGCGGCGCCGGTCTGCTTCAGCAGGACGGCGGCGCTCTCGAACGCCTGCTGCGGCGAGGCTTCGTAGCTGCCGAACGGCATGTCGATCACGACCACGGCATGATAGCTGCCGCGCACCACCGCGGCGCCGTGCGCTGCCATCATTTCCAGCGTGACCGGCACCGTCGAGGGCAGGCCGTAGATCACCTGGCCCAGGCTGTCGCCGACGAGCAGCATGTCGCAATGCGGATCGAGCAGCTGCGCGGTGCGGACGGTATAGGCGGTCAGCATCACCAGCGGCTCGCCGCCCTTGCGCCGCCGGATCGCGGGCACCGTCAGCCGCTTGAGCGGCGCGGGCGTCGGGGTCGCGCGGCTGGTCGCGGTGTCGATCGTGTAGGTCGTGGACATGGCGATGCCCTTAATCGTCCGCGGTCATGCGATCCAGCCCCGCCGCCGCGCCCGCTGCGCCAGCCAGACGCCGAAGGCGGCGACCGCGGCGATGAACACTGGGAAGGGCACGACCTGCGCCGCGCCGCGCACTGCGATCAGGTCGGTCGCGGCGAACAGCCAGCCGAACTGGACGATCACCGCGATCAGCGACAGCACGTACAGCGGTCCGGCGAGCGCCGAGCGCGCCAGCAGCGCGAGCGCGGCGAAGAGCCCGGCGCCGGTCGCGACCGCGTAGACCGGATTGTACCAGCCCGGAAACGACGCATAGAGGCGCCGGTAGTAAGCGTCGGCCGGCCCCATCGCCTCCGCGCCGAGCCGCAGCTGCTGGACGCATGCGAAGACCCCCACCGCGCCCCAGATCAGCAGCACGACGGCGACGATCCGGAACCAGGTCGGCACGGGCTGGCGTAGGTCGGTCATTGCGGTATCCCCTGTTGCGCCCCGTGAGCCCCCGCGCGCTCGCCGGCGAGCGGCCGCGCGGATGCTGCGCCGATCGATGCGGATGCGCAATGGCCCCGCCGGCCGGGGGAGGGGGAGTCAGGAAAGCGCTGCACTCCATTCCGCCGGCCTGAACCCGACCAGCAGGGTATCGCCATGCTCCACCACCGGGCGACGGATCATCGACGGCTGCGCGATCATCAGCGCCACCGCCCTGGCGGCGTCGATCCCGGCCTTGTCCGCCTCGGGCAGCTTGCGAAAGGTCGTGCCGGCGCGGTTGAGCAGCGCCTCCCACCCCAGCCGCGCGACCCATCCCTCCAGCCGCGCGCGGTCGACGCCGGCGATCTTGTAGTCGTGGAACGCATGCGCGATCCCCGCCGCATCCAGCCACGCGCGCGCCTTCTTCACCGCGTCGCAGTTGCGGATGCCATAGAGCGTGATGGTCATGGTGTTCCCCGATCGAAGGTAGGCTTGGCGGACGGCGGGGTTCATTCGTCCGGAATTGACCACACCGCAAGTCGCGCCCGGTTGCAGGCGGGGGCGGGTGGCACCGCGCCCGCAACCGGGCTAGCACCGTCGGCATGACCGACGCCTTCCCCTCGATCCACCGCCACCAGATGGTGCGCGTCGCCGCGGCGACGCCGCTCGCCAGTGTCGGCGATATCGCCGCCAACGTCGCCGCGACGGTGGATCTGGCGCGGCGGGCGGATGCGCGCGGGGTGGATCTGGTCGTCTTTCCCGAACTGAACCTGACCTCCTATGCGATCGACGACCTGCACCTGCAATCGGCGCAGCAGCGGGGCAGCGTGGCGGCGGTGCTGGCGGTGGCGGCACAGACCGCGGACCTCGCGCCGCTGTTGCTGGTCGGGGCGGCGCTGGTCCGCAACGGGCGGCTGTACAATTGCGCGGTCGCGATCGCGCGGGGGCGGATCCTGGGAGTCGTGCCCAAGAGCTTCCTGCCCAATTATCGCGAATATTACGAGAAGCGCTGGTTCGCATCGGGCGTCGGCCTGCGCGACCTGACGATCCGGCTGGGCGATGCGGAGGTGCCGTTCGGTCCCGACCTGATCTTCGCCGCGGACGACATGCCCGGCTTCGTCGTCCACGCCGAGATCTGCGAGGATTATTGGGCGCCGACGCCGCCATCGACCGCGGGGGCGCTCGCCGGGGCGACGGTGTGCTGCAACCTCAGCGCGTCGAACATCGTCATCGGCAAGGGACGCGAGCGGATGCTGCTGGCGGCGGCGCAATCCGCGCGTGCCGCCTGCGCCTATGTCTATGCGGCGGCGGGGCCGGGGGAAAGCACCACCGATCTCGCCTGGGACGGGCAGGGGCTGGTCCACGAACTGGGCGAACTGCTGGCCGAATCGGAGCGGTTCGGGACCGCGGCAGAGCTGGTCGCGGCGGACGTCGATCTCGAACGGATCGTGCAGGAGCGGCTGCGCAACGGCACGTTCAACGATGCGGCGGTGGCGGCGGGGCATCCCGAGACGCGCTTCCGGCGGATCGGCTTCACCCATGCGGCGACCCCGCGCGACATCGGGCTGGAGCGCGCCGTCCGCCGCTTCCCCTTCGTGCCCGACGATCCCACCCGCCGGGACGAGGATTGCTACGAGGCGTTCAACATCCAGGTGGTGGCGCTCGCCAGGCGCCTCGCCGCCACCGGGTCGCGGACGCTGGTCATCGGCGTGTCGGGGGGACTCGATTCGACACATGCGCTGATCGTCGCGGCGAAGGCGATGGACCGGCTGGGCCGGCCGCGCGCCGACATCCTCGGCTTCACCATGCCCGGTTTCGCCACCGGCGACGCCACGAAGGGCAATGCCTGGGCGCTGATGCGCGCGCTCGGCTGTACCGCCGCAGAGATCGATATCCGCCCCGCCGCGCGCCAGATGCTCGCCGACATCGGCCATCCGTTCGCGCACGGCGAGCCGGTCTACGATGTGACGTTCGAGAACGTGCAGGCGGGGTTGCGCACCGACTATCTGTTCCGGCTCGCCAACCAGCGCGGCGGCATCGTGCTGGGAACGGGCGACCTGTCCGAGCTGGCCCTTGGCTGGTGCACCTATGGCGTCGGCGACCAGATGAGCCATTACGCCGTCAACGCCGGCGTGCCCAAGACGCTGATCCAGTTCCTGATCCGCTGGTGCATCCGCACCGGCCAGTATGACGAGGCGACCGACCGGGTGCTCGGCACGATCCTGGCGCAGGAAATTTCGCCCGAGCTCGTCCCGGCCGATGCCGCGACGGGGGCGATGCAGAGCACCGAATCGATGATCGGTCCCTATGCGTTGAACGATTTCTTCGCGCATTACGTGGTGCGACACGGGCTGGCGCCGTCGAAGATCGCGTTCCTGGCGTGGCATGCGTGGCGCGACGCGGCCGCGGGGCGCTGGCCGGAGGATTATCCGGTGGAGGGCCGTGTCGCCTATGATCTGGCGACGATCCGCCACTGGCTGGAACGCTTCCTCGTCCGGTTCTTCCGGACGAGCCAGTTCAAGCGGTCCGCGATCCCCAACGGACCCAAGGTTTCGGGGGGCGGCGCGCTCAGCCCGCGTGGCGACTGGCGGGCGCCGTCGGATGGCGATGCGACCGTCTGGCTGGACGAGTTGCGGCGAAACGTTCCGGGGACGGCACCATAGAATATTGCGTTTGCGTCATTAGGGGCGCATTATGAACGCCTGATGACACCGCCGCCCCGGGATGGCTCACGCGATCGCCGGATCGAGGACCCATCCAATCTCTACCTGATTCACCCCGCGTCGCACGCCTTGCTGCCTTATGCGCTCAAGGCGGGCGTATCGGCGAATGCGGTGTCGGTGATCGGGCTCGGCTGCGGCACCGTCGCCGCGCTTGCCTATGCCGACTGGCATCACCCCGCGATGGCGCTGGTCGGCCTGGTCTTTTCCGTCGCATGGCTGGTCGCGGACGGCCTCGACGGCATGATCGCGCGCGCGACCCGGACGGCGAGCGCGCTCGGACGGACGCTCGACGGATTGTGCGACCACGGTGTCTTCGCCTTGATCTACGTCGCGCTGGCCTGGACGGTCGGCACGACCGAGGGCTGGGTGCTGGCGATCGCCGCGGCCGCCTGTCACGCGGTGCAATCGAGCCTGTACGAGGGCGAGCGCGCGCGCTTCCATCGCCGTGCCCGCGGGGTGGCGCTGACGGCGGTGCCCACGCCGACGGGCATGATCCTGGTACGCCTGTACGACAGCGTCGCGGGCAGCGTCGATCGCATCTCGATGCCGTTCGAGCGCCGCTTCGGCGCGGCGGAGGACCGGGACGGCTTCGCCGCCGCCTATGCCGCCGCCGCGGTGCCGGTGATGCGGTTGCAATCGCTGCTGACCGCCAACGTGCGCGTCTGGGCGATCTGCATCGCCTGCCTCGCGGGCAACCCACGCATCTTCTGGTGGTTCGAGATCGTGCCGCTCACCGCGATCGTCGCGGTCGGTCTCTATGCCCATCGGCGCGTCGAGCGCCGCTTCGTTCACGGCCTCGCGCCGCATTCCATTCTTTATCCAAGCGAACAGGGTCATTCATGAAGAGCATCAACATCGCCATCGTCGGCATCGGCAACTGCGCGAGCTCGCTCGTCCAGGGGCTGGAGCATTACCGCGAGGGCGCCAACGATCTCGTCGGCCTGATGCACTGGGAACTGGGCGGCTATAAGCCGTCGGACATCAAGGTCGTCGCCGCCTGGGACGTGGACGCGCGCAAGGTCGGCAAGGACGTCGCCGAGGCGGTGTTCGCCAAGCCCAATTGCACCGCGGTGTTCGCCGCCAACCTGCCCGCGACCGGCACGATCGTGAAGATGGGCGCGGTGCTGGACGGCGTCGCCGAGCACATGTCGGACTATAAGGACGACCGCACCTTCATCGTCGCCAACGACACGCAGGCGTCGAAGGCGGAGATCGTCGCCGAGCTGAAGGCGAGCGGCACCGACGTGCTGATGAACTACCTGCCGGTCGGCAGCCAGGAAGCGACCGAATTCTACGCCGAATGCGCGCTGGAAGCCGGTGTCGCCTTCGTCAACAACATCCCCGTCTTCATCGCGTCGAACCCCGAATGGGCGAAGCGGTTCGAGGATGCCGGCGTGGCGATCATCGGCGACGACATCAAGGCGCAGCTCGGCGCGACGATCGTTCACCGCGTGCTGACCGACCTGTTCGCCAAGCGCGGCGTCAAGCTGGACCGCACCTACCAGCTCAACACCGGCGGCAACACCGACTTCCTCAACATGTCGAACCACCGCCGCCTCGAATCGAAGAAGATCTCGAAGACCGAGGCGGTCCAGTCGGTCGCGGCCGAGCGTATGGACGACGACAACGTCCACATCGGTCCGTCGGACTATGTGCCCTGGCAGAACGACAACAAGGTCTGCTTCCTGCGCATGGAAGGCCAGCTGTTCGGCGGCGTGCCGATGAACCTCGAGCTGCGCCTGTCGGTCGAGGATTCGCCCAACAGCGCCGGCGTCGCGATCGACATGATCCGCTGCGCCGCGATCGCCAAGGACCGCGGCATCGCCGGCGTGATCGATCCCGCCTCGGCCTATTTCTGCAAGCATCCGCGTACGCAGATGACCGACGACCTCGCGCAGATCGCGGTCGAGGACTTCATCAAGGCCGCCTGATGATCGACACGGGCCTGCTGCTCGCCGCCGGACAGGGCAGCCGGCTCCGTTCGGTGACGCCGTACAAGCCGCTCTGCCGGGTGGCGGGACGTGCGCTCATCGACCATGCGCTCGACGGCATGGCCGCGGCGGGGCTGACCCGTGCGATCGTGTCGCTCGGCTATGGCGCGGACGCGATCACGGCGCATCTGGCGAGCCGCGCGTGGCCGCTCGACGTGCTGACGGTGATGACCGACCATCTTCAGCCCAACGGCGTGTCCGCGCTGGCGGCGGCGGCGCTGGTGGGCGAGGGCGGCGCGGTGCTCGCGATGTGCGATCACCTCGTCCACCCCGAACATTACCGGCGGATGGCGACCGCCGGGGCGGGCGCCGGGCTGCGGCTCGGCATCGACCGGCGGCTCGGCCATGCCTGGGTCGATCCGCTCGACGTCACCTGCGTCGCGACGCGCGGCGATGCGATCGTCGCGATCGGCAAGGGGCTGGAACCGCACGATTGCTACGACACCGGCGTGTTCGCGGTATCGCCGCGCTTCTTCACCGCGCTGGCGACGCTCGACAGCCCGTCGCTGACCGAGGGCGTCCGCATCCTCGCGGCGGAGGGCAGCGCGCGGATCGTCGATTGCAGCGATCTCGACTGGCTCGACGTCGACGATGCGCCCGCGTTCGCGCATGCCGAGCGCTGGCGGACGCGCCTCGCGGCCTGACCCGCCGGTGCGAAGGGTGGACGCCGCGCACGTCGCCCAACCACCGGTTCCCTTATCGGCCCGCCTCTTCTAAGGCGTTCGCATGTCCCGTCTCCCCATCGTCGCGATCGTCGGCCGTCCCAACGTCGGCAAGTCGACGCTCTTCAACCGCCTCGTCGGCAAGAAGCTCGCGCTGGTCGACGACCGGCCGGGCGTCACGCGCGACCGGCGCGAGGGCGACGCGCATCTGATCGGCCTCGACTTCCGCGTCATCGACACCGCGGGCTACGAGGATCACGACGCGCAGACGCTGCCCGGCCGGATGCGGATGCAGACCGAGGCGGCGATCGGCCAGGCCGACGTCGCGCTGTTCCTGTTCGACGCGCGCGCCGGCATCGTCCCCCTCGACGAGGAGATCGCGCGCTGGCTGCGTTCGTCGTCGACGCCGGTGATCCTCGCCGCGAACAAGGCGGAGGGGAGGGCCGGCGAACAGGGCATCCTCGAATCGCTCGCGCTCGGTTTCGGCGATCCGGTCCAGCTGTCCGCCGAACACGGCGAGGGCATGGGCGACCTGTTCGAGGCGCTGCTGCCCCACCTCGAACGCGCGATGGCCGCCATGCCGGAGGAGGAGGACGACGATCGTCCCGACGCGCCGCTGAAGCTCGCGATCGTCGGCCGGCCGAACGCGGGCAAGTCGACGCTCATCAACCGCATGCTCGGCGAGGACCGGATGATTACCGGTCCCGAGGCCGGGATCACGCGCGATTCGATCGCGGTGGACTGGATGTGGCAGGATCCGAAGGGCGAGCCGCGTGCCGTCCGGCTGATCGACACCGCGGGCATGCGCAAGCGCGCCAAGGTCCAGGACAAACTGGAAAAGATGTCGGTCGCTGATGCGCTGCACGCGGTCGATTTCGCTGAGGTCGTGGTGCTGCTGCTCGATGCGACGCTGGGGCTGGAGGCGCAGGACCTGCGCATCGCCGACAAGGTGCTGGAGGAAGGCCGCGCGCTCGTCATCGCGCTGAACAAATGGGATGTCGCCGAAAACGCCTCGTCGCTGTTCAACGGCGTCAAGCGCGCGCTGGAGGACGGACTCAGCCAGGTGAAGGGCGTCACCGTGATGACGGTGTCCGCGGCGACCGGCAAGGGCATCGACCAGCTGATCCAGGCGGCGTTCGACACGCGCGAGGCGTGGTCGAAGCGCGTCGGCACCGGCGAGATGAACCGCTGGTTCGAACGCGCGATCGAGGCGAACCCGCCGCCCGCCCCCGGCGGCAAGCGCATCAAGATGCGCTACGTCACCCAGGTCAAGACGCGCCCGCCCAGCTTCGTGATCTTCGGCACCCGCGTCGACCAGCTGCCCGCAAGCTACGAGCGGTATCTGGTGAATTCGATGCGCAAGGAACTTGGTTTCGGGGCCGTTCCGGTCCGGATGACCTTTCGTGCGCCAAAAAATCCTTTCGACACCAAGGACTGACGCTGCGCTTCGGCAACGTCGTGTTTACCGCTTTGCTCTAGGACCGGTGGCGGAACTTGAGCGGGCCGACGCCCGCAGCCGAGGGAGAAGGCCGTGTCGTTCGAAGGCAGCACGTTGGTGGATTGGGCAGCGTTCGCGCAGGCGCGCAGCGAGCTCGGCGCCGGGTTCGTGCGCATCCTCGGCTATTTCCGCGAGGATGGCATTAAGTCGGTCGCGGCGATCGAACAGGCGATGCGCGGCAGCAGCGCGGCGGCGATGGTGATTCCCGCCCATACGCTGAAGGGCGAGGCGCGGCAGTTCGGCGCCGACCCGCTCGGCGCGCTGGCCGAGACGATCGAGGAGATCGCGCGCGATTGCGTCGAGCGGCAGGATACCTGCGAAGAGGCGCTGGAGCATGTCGTGCGGCTGCGCCCGCTGTTCTTCGAGACGCTGGCATTGCTGGAGCGCGAGGCGAACCCGCTCGTCGCGCGGCGCCCGGCGGGGGGCGGCTTCGGGCGCAAGTCCTCGGCGCTCTGACGGGCGGGCGCGGGCGATTGCATCGACGCCGGACGCGCCTAGACTGATCGCCCGGCGCAAGGCCCACGATGATGGGTGGCGAGCGTTTCCGGGGGAGATACGACGACATGAACGGCACGAACACGACGCGGCTCGGCGCATGGGCGCTGACGGCCGCGATGACGCTGGCTTTTGCCGGCACCGCGCAGGCACAGACGATCAACGACGAGGTGCGCTGCGTGTTGCTCAGCAACGCCATGGCGTCGGGTGCGGACAATCCGCGCGGACGCCAGATCGGGGCATCGGTCGGCGCCTATTTCATGGGGCGGCTCGACGCGCGTCCGCCGGCGGACGTGAAGGCGGCGATCGCCGGCCAGAAGCGCAAGATGAAGGCTGCCGCCGCGGCGACCGCGATGAACGCCTGTGTTGCACGCGCGGGCCGGTCGGAAGCGCGGCTGCGCGACCTGGCGAGGTAGGGCGCGCGCCGTTACGGCGACGAAACCGCCGGCGACCGGTAGCATTGGGGGGATCAATGCCCGCTGATGGGTAAAGCCTTCTGGCCCACCCCGTCATTGCGGGCGTAGCGAAGCTTTACCCGCCTCTTCTGGTCGATCTTCTGCTTGAGCCCCGCTTCGTCATTGCGAGCGTAGCGAAGCAATCCAGGGCCGGATCAGGACGCCCTGGATTGCTTCGCTGCGCTCGCAATGACGGGTGGTCGGCAAAAAAGGCTTTGCGGACACGCGCGGCCGGTTCGGCAACTTGGGGTCTGGCTCGTACGGACCGAAGCGCCTCTCCGGCGAAGACCAGGGTCCGATCATGAGGAGCGCCGCGACGTTCCAACCGAGCCTCAGCCTCCGCCGGGCACGCTATCGGAGTGGCCCAGACCGCGTGGATCGATCCTCAGCGCATCGCCCCCGGCGTCCGCTCGAACCACGCCGCCGATCCCGAAGGACCGGCGGCGTGGCGCGCGCATGCGTCAGGCGGTCTTGGCGTAGGTGACCTTGCCGATCCGGCGACGCATCAGGCCGCCGGCGAGCGCGAAGCCGCCGATCATCATGAACCAGGCTGCCGGCTCCGGCACCGCGGTGGCGGCGGCGAACTGGCGGTAGATCGCTCCGGTCGACACGGTGCCGTAGGTCAGCGCATTGGTGCTGAGGTTGTAGCCCATCGCGTCATAGGCGGCGAGGTCGAGGCCCGTCACATAGCCGGTCTGGCCGAAGCAGAAGGTCGGATCCATGATCCCGTTGCCGATGGCGCAGCCCGCGGTGTCCTTCCAGTGCGATGCCTGCTGGCCGTCGCCGTTGTAGCGACCGGTCGAGAAGGTGTTCCCGAACAGCGCGGTCTTGCCGCCGTCGATCGAGAAATACTTGTCGCCGCTGACCTTGCCGGCCGACAGGTCGAGCACGCCGCCCGCACCGAGGACGACGTTCGTCGGGTCCGAGCTGTAGCGGAACATGTCCAGCGCGCTGTAGATCGACGTGTCGTTCAGGCTGTAGTTCAGCGTACCCGCGTTCGGATTGGCGGTGTTGCCGAGGCCATAGACGTCGAGGAAGTCCACGCCCGAGACGAAGCCGAGCGCATGGCCGATCTCGTGGATGGCGACGCCGATGAAGTCGAATGTGTTGGCCGAGATGCCGTCGGTCGGGTCGAAGTCGAACCCGAAGGTGCTGCTGAACTGGACGGTGCCGTCGACCGAGTTGCTGTTGACGCCCGCTGCGGTGCCGCCGATCGCCTTGATGACCGACGAATTGAGGTACAGCGTCTTGCTGCTGGTGGTCGACGCATTGTCGAACGCGAGCTTGGTCGTGTCGTCGTCGATGAAGCCGTCGGAGCCCATGGTGACGCCGTTGGTGATGAAGCTCGCGCCGCCGTTGCTCAGGGTCGGCAGGACGATGTTGGCATCGATCGCGGACGAGCTCTTGGTCGCGTTGACGCGCGTTTCCCAACCCGCGACGCTATAGTCGGCGCGCGTGCTGCCCGTCGAACCGATGACGCCCGTCGGCAGCGCCGAGAATCCGACCCGCAGGTTGATCGTCGCGGTGTTGGTGAGGATCGAGCTCCAATAGGCAGCGGCGATGTTGAAGCCCTGTTGCGCCTTCGAGCCGGTGACGCCGCCCATATCGATGAGGTTGATCGTCACGGCGCCGGCGGGCGCGGCAAGCGTCGTGAGCAATGCTGCGCCGCAGCAGAGAATGGTCCTGAACCGCATCTGTAAACCCCTTTTCCCGTAAACGAGGGCGTCCGGCCGTGCTTAACCGTTAACAACTCGTTAACCATTTGTTGTTGCCGTGCAGCGGGTTTGTCAACATTAATGACGTTAACGCGGCGCAATCGGCAGCGATCGTGCCATTGTGGGACTTGCAGGGATCGCTGGCGTGACAACGACCGTCGGTATGCGACAGAGGCGGACGAGGGAGCGACGATGGTCGATACGAGGAATGCCGCGCTGGCCGCGATGCTGGCGCAATTGAAGGCTGCGCTCGGCCGTCGCGACCGGGCGGAGGCGAATCGGCTGGTCGCGGGGCTGCTCGACGGCAACGCGCCGCTCGGGCCGCAATGGCACGGCATCGCGCAGTTGCTGCAGGTGAGCGGCGAATGGACGCTCGCGCTGCGCGCGATCGACGCCTTCATCGCCGCCGCGGCGGATAAGCCGGCAGCGCGCTATTCGAAGGTCGTGCTGCTCACGCAGGCGCACCGGTTGCAGGAGGCGCACGACCTGCTCTCCCGGCTGCCCGCCGACGTGCCAGACCGGTGCGGTCATGCCTATGTGCTCGGCAATACCGCGATGACGCTGGGGCGGGTAGACGAGGCGCGCACGCATCTGCTCGAGGCGCTGCGACATCGGCCGGGCTGGGGGCCGGCATGGCTGTCGCTGGCGACCGCCGGGACGCTCGCCGGCGCGGGCATCGGCGACCAGATGCTGGCCGAGGCGGAGGTGGCGGAGCGCCAGGGGCCGGCCGATCTCGCCCGGTATTGCTATGCATTGGGCAAGCTGCACGCCGACCGGGGCGATACCGCCGCGGCGTACGCCGCCTTCGCGCGCGGCGCGGCGCTGCTCAAGGCGCAGATGCCCTATAGCCACGCCGCCGATGCGGCCAATGCGGCGGAGGCGATGACCGGCTATGGCGACGGCCTGCTCGACCGCGTGCGACAGGTTCCCCGTCCGGACACCGGCCGGCCGATCTTCGTCACCGGCCTGCCGCGATCGGGCACGACGCTGGTCGAGCAGATCCTGACCAGCCACAGCGCGGTGCTCGACGGGGGCGAGCTGAACCTGATCCAGCACGCCGCAGTCGCCGCGGGCGGCATATCGGGCACGGCGCTGGCCCGCCACGTCGCGCAGGGTGGCACGACCGAGGCGCTCGGCGCGCTGTACCTGCACCTGCTCGACGAACGGTTCGGGACGGAGGGGCGGATCGTCGACAAGACGATCGACGCCAGCCGGTTCATGGGCATCATCGCCGCGGCGCTGCCCGATGCGCCGCTGGTGTGGATGCGCCGCGACCCGCTCGATTCGGCCTGGTCGTGCTTCCGGACGTTCTTCATCCACGGCGTCGCGTGGAGTTTCGACTTTGCCGACATCGCGCGGCATTTCCTGCTCGAGGACCGGCTGATGGCCTATTGGCAGGGGGTACTGGGCGAGCGGTTGCTGGTCGTGCCGTTCGACGCGCTGGTCAGCGACCCCGCCGCGTGGACCGCCCGGCTGCTGGCGCATTGCGGCCTGCCCCATGAGGATGCGCCGTTCGTCCCGCACCTGACGCAGCGCCGCGTCGCGACGGCGAGTGCCTTGCAGGTCCGCCGCCCGATCAATCGCGACGGCATCGGCGTCGCCGCACCGTATCGCACGCACATGCAGCGCTTCGTCGAGATCTATGAGGGAAGGTCCGGCTAAGCGCCCAGACAGCGGGAACCGCGGGGGAGAATCCGGATACGCCGAACGACTCGATCCCCCGCGCCCGAACGCGCCGGTGCCGGTTTCACCGGCGGGCTCCGCTCCGTATATCTCGTTGACGGCGCGTTGTAGGCAGGTCGCCCCTACGCCGGATCGCGGCCAAAAAAAAGGCCGGTCAAAGACCGGCCGGAAAGTTTTTAGGAGAGGATGCCTGAAAGGCACGGTCTTTGTGCATCGCAGCACGACATCGTGCAATTGCAAAAAGCGCAATCCAACATTCGATTAACACAATCGTAGCGCTACCATCGATATGGATGGCGGTTGCGCCTGACGCCTGTCCGCCATAGCGACGGTCGACATGCGCTTGTCCCACATCGCCTCTTTCGCTGCCTTGGCCCTCGCATCCGGGCCGGCGGCCGTCGCCGCGCCGGCCGATCCGCCGATCGTGCGGGTCCGGCTAGACACCCCGTACGGACCGATCGTGCTCGCGCTGGAGGCGCGGCGTGCGCCGAAAACGGTCGCCAATTTCATGGGCTATGTCGACGACCGCCGCTTCGACGGCATGAGTTTCTACCGGTCTGCTCGCAACCGCAGCGCGCCGACCTACGGCTTTATCCAGGGCGGCATCCGCACCGACGCGCGTCGCATCCTGCCGCCGTTCCCGCTCGAAACCACGGCGATGACCGGCATCCGTCACGTCGACGGCACCATCTCGATGGCGCGGCGGGCGGAAGCCGGGTCGGCGGGCGGCAATTTCTTCATCACCGTCGGTCCGATGCCGAGCATGGACGCCAGGGGCGGCTATCCCGGTTATGCCGCGTTCGGGCACGTCGTGTCGGGCATGCCGGTCATCAAGCGGATCCTGGCGCTGCCCACCGGCGGCGGGATGGGCGGGCAGTTGCTGCTGCGCCCGATCCGGCTGATCGCGGCGCGGCGGCTGAACGGGACGCCCCGGCCGACCGGGCTGGTCAAGCCGTGGCTGGTCAAGACCAAGCCTGCCGCCCCGCCGGCGCGCAAATAGGTGGCGCGCGTGCAACCAACAGTCGCGGCATGCGGTTATCCTGCTTCGCCTTGAGGAGGTTCACGATGAAGACCGGATTGCTCGCCGTCGCCGCCGCGATGACCATGATGTCGCCCGTCACGATCACCGCCGCCGCGGCGCAGCGGAACGATTATCGCTGGCAGGACGACAACCGGGGCAATTGGGAGCCTTCGGAGCATTATCGCAACGGCCGGTATCGCGAACGCAGCCTCGGCCGCGACGATCGCATCTACAAGGGCCGCGACGGTCGCGCCTATTGCCGCCGCAACGACGGGACGACCGGTCTGGTCGTCGGCGCGCTGGGTGGCGGTGTGCTCGGCAACCTCGTCGGTGGCGGGACGCTCGGCACGTTGCTCGGTGCCGGTGGCGGCGCGGTGCTCGGGCGGTCGATCGATCGCGGCAAGGTCCGCTGCCGCTGATGCGGCGTGTCGGCCGGTTCCCGTCCGGGGCCGGCCGTCGCCCTATTGCGACGCGGCGACCAGCAGCAGCGCCGCATCGATCGCGTCGGTGACCGAAACGTCCGCCGGCATGTCGTTGGCATAGCTCGCGAAGGTCAGCGTCCGGCCGCTCCGTGCGGTCATGAATCCCGACAATGCGCTGGCGCCGTTCAGCGTACCGGTCTTCGCATTGAGGCGCCCGGCGAGGGGCGTGGCCGCGAACCGGCGCCGCAGGGTGCCGTCGATCCCGCCGACCGGCAACGTCGCCCGCCACGCCGCCCCCCACGGCTGTGCCTGCGTCCAGCGCAGGAAGCGCACGGTCGCCCGCGGCGATACCCGGTTGTAGCTCGACATGCCCGAACCGTCGACAAGGTCGTAGCGCCAGCGTTCGACGCCGGCGCGCGCCAGCAGCGCCGCGACCCGCACCTGACCGTCCGCGATCGACCCGCTGCCGGTCACGCGCCCGATCCGGCGCAGCAGCAGCTCGGCGTGAAGATTCTGGCTGACGGTGCTGGTCAGCTTCAGGTCCTCGACCAGCGGCCGCGGCACCGCGCGGGCGAGCGGCGGCGGCGGGGCAGGGGCGTGAGCGACGGGGGCATTGCCGCGGATCGCGGGATCGTCGTTGGCGCCGGCGGCGCGATGGCGCACCCGGATCGCGCCCGTGACCCGGACGCCGCGCGCGACCAGCATCTGCCGCAACCGCCACGCGGCATAGTCCGCCGGATCGTCGATCCCGACCCGCAATACCTCCGCGGGAGCACCCGGCGCGATCGTTCCCGTTATCCGCAACCGGCGGCTTCCCGGCAGGCGGTCGATCCGGATCGCGGTGCGACCGCCGGTGACGACGTGCCCGTCGATCGCATAATAGTCCGGTGCGGCGATCGAGGCCGCGCCATGCCGGTCCGGGGCGGGCGTCACGACGAGTCGCAGTTCGTTGTCGTCGAGCGTCAGGGCCGATACGCCCGTGCCCGACCGGGTCGCGATGTTGTTCCAGCTCATGCCGGGGCTCCAGCGCTCGTCGGGAAACACGGTGTCGTCGCCGACGACGTCATGCACGCGCGTGGCATGGGTGGCGATCGCATCGGCGAGTGTCGACAGGCAGTCCGCGGCACATCCGGGATCGCTGGACAACCGCGCGTCGCCGTTGCCGGTCAGGATGACGTCGCGGCCGTCCATCCGCACGCTGGCGCCTGCCGCGACGTCGGGCCGCGTCACGTCGCCCAGCGCGTCGAACGCGGCGGCGGTCGTAAAGATCTTGGTGTTCGACGCGGGCACGAAACGGTCGTCCGGCGCGATCGCGACGATCTCGCGCCCGGCGTCGTCGAGCAGGACGAGCCCGAACCGCGTGCCCGGCCCCGCCGCGCGCAGGATCGTCGCGACGCGATCCTGCAAGGCAGGAGGCGCGTCGGCCACGGCCGGCGCGGCGCAGGCGAGCAGGCCGGCGAAAGACAGGGGGCGACAGCGCATCGGGTGGCAGCCTAGCCGCCGCGGCCCCCTGCGCAAGCGGATCAGCTTTTCAGATAGGGGGCAGCGCCCGACTTGGGCGAATCATGCTCGCTGATCGAATTCAGCTGGATGTAATTGTGGATGCCCATCCGCTCGATCATCTCGAACTGGCGTTCGAGCGTATCGACATGCTCTTCCTCGCTGGCGAGGATGCGGGCGAACAGGTCGCGGCTGATATAGTCGCGCACTTCCTCGCAATAGGCGATCGCGCCCTTCAGCTGGGTGACGGCTTCCAGTTCCATCGCGAGGTCGGAGCGGAGCACCTCCTCCACCGTCTCGCCGATACGCAGGCGGCCGAGCAACTGAAAGTTCGGCAGGCCGTCGAGGAACAGGATGCGCTCCGACAGCCAGTCGGCGTGCTTCATCTCGTCGATCGATTCCATCCGCTCGTATTGGGCGAGCTTGTAGACGCCCCAATGGTCGAGCATCCGGTAGTGGAGCCAATATTGGTTGATCGCGGTGAGTTCGTTGCGAAGCGCCTCGTTGAGGAACTCGATGACCCGCGGGTCGCCCTTCATTGCCATAGCTCCATGCCTTTCGGATCGTCGTGACGGGATCGGTCTAGGCGGCGAACGCGGGCGACGGCAAGCCGCGCGCGACGGGCCATCCGCGAGGGGCGACCTCCCGATGGATCAGGCGGCGGCGCGTTCGGTGTCGATGATGGCGCGTGCGAAACCGGTGCACTGGCCGCATTTCGGCTGGCATCCGAGCGATTTGTACGCCTGGCAGGCGGTCATGCAACCGCTGCGCGCGGCGGCGCGGACCTGCGATTCCCGGATGGCATTGCACACGCAGACGACCATGGATGCTCCTTCGCTTCGCCAGGTCGAATAAGGCTAATGCGAGGCGCTCGCAAGTTCTTTGAGAGTGATTCGCAGTCGCTCCCGCTCGTTTCGTCGCAAACGGTGCCGTTGCGCGACGACCCAGGCGTCCGGCGCGTGCATCCGCCGGGAACGCGGTCAGGCCAGTGCCGCGTCCGCCCCCATCAGCGTCGGGAAGAAGCCCTCATGCGCGGTGCGCAGGGCATCGACCGCGACCACGTCGTCGCGATCGGGACGCTCGAAGATCAGCCGCTTGCCGCCGGTCCGCCCCAGTGGCTCCGCCTCGACCCCGGCGGCATGCGCCGCACCCAGGAAATCGAGCAGGGCGTGATCGTGGACGGTGACGACGTACAGTCCCTGATCCTCGGCGAAGAACGACCGCGCGCAGCCGAAGGGCTGCTTGCGGTCGATCATCGCGCCGATGCCGCCCGCCAGCGCCATCTCTGCGACGGTCACCGCGATGCCGCCATCGGACACGTCGTGGACCGCGGACAGCTGGCCCTCGAGGATCGCGGTGCGGATCAGGTCGCCGGCCTTGCGCTCCGCGGCGAGGTCGACGAGCGGCGGCGGGCCCTCCTCGCGGCCGTGGCATTCGCGCAGCCAGAGCGACTGGCCGAGGTGGCCGGTGCGCGCCCCGACGACGAGGATGATGTCGCCGGTGCCCTTGAATGCGATCGTCGCGTTCTTCGTCCAGTCCTTCAGCAGGCCGACGCCGCCGATCGCGGGGGTGGGCAGGATCGCGCTGCCGCCGCCGGTCGCTTTCGATTCGTTGTAGAGCGAGACGTTGCCGCTGACGATCGGGAAGTCCAGGGCGCGGCACGCCTGCGCCATGCCGTCGAGGCAGCCGACGATCTGGCCCATGATCTCGGGCCGCTGCGGATTGGCGAAGTTGAGGCAATTGGTGATCGCCAGCGGGGTCGCGCCCACCGCGGTCAGGTTGCGCCACGCCTCGGCCACCGCCTGCTTGCCGCCTTCCACCGGGTCGGCGAAGCAATAGCGCGGGGTGCAGTCGGTGGTGATCGCCAGCGCCTTGTCCGTGCCGTGGACGCGGACGACCGCGCTGTCGCCGCCCGGCGCCTGCACCGTGTCGGCACCGACCATATGGTCATATTGCTCCCAGATCCAGCGACGGCTGGCGATGTCCGGCGACCCCATCAGCGTCAGCAGGTCGGCGGCGATGTCGGTGCTTTCCGGCGCGTTCTCGAGCGGCGGGCGCGGCGGGGTCGGCACATGCGGCCTGTCGTACAGCGGCGCCTCGTCGGCGAGCGGGCCGAGCGGGATGTCGCACACCGTTTCGCCCCGCCACTTGAGGACCATCCGCCCGGTGTCGGTGACATGGCCGATGACCGCGAAATCGAGCTCCCATTTGCGGAAGATCGCCTCCGCCTCGGCCTCGCGGCCGGGCTTGAGCACCATCAGCATCCGCTCCTGCGATTCGGACAGCATCATCTCGTACGGCGTCATGCCGGTTTCGCGCTGGGGCACGTCGTCCATCACCAGTTCGATGCCGACGCCGCCCTTCGACGCCATCTCGACCGACGAGGAGGTGAGGCCGGCGGCGCCCATGTCCTGGATCGCGACGATCACGTCGGTCGCCATCAGTTCCAGGCACGCCTCGATCAGCAGCTTTTCGGTGAAGGGGTCGCCGACCTGCACGGTGGGACGCTTGGCGTCGGCATCCTCCCCGAAATCGGCGGATGCCATCGTCGCGCCATGGATGCCGTCGCGCCCGGTCTTCGATCCGACGTAGACGATCGGATTGCCGAGGCCGCTGGCCGCCGAATAGAAGATCCTGTCCTGGTCCGCGATGCCGACGGTCATCGCGTTGACGAGGATGTTGCCGTCATAGGCGGGGTGGAAATTCACCTCGCCCCCGACCGTCGGCACGCCGACGCAATTGCCATAGCCGCCGATGCCGTGGACGACGCCGCTGATGAGGTGGCGCATCCGGGGATGCGTCGGCGATCCGAAGCGCAAGGCGTTCATGTTGGCGATCGGCCGCGCGCCCATCGTGAACACGTCGCGCAGGATGCCGCCGACGCCCGTCGCCGCACCCTGATAGGGTTCGATGTACGACGGGTGATTGTGCGATTCCATCTTGAAGATCGCCGCCTGGCCGTCGCCGATGTCGATCACGCCGGCATTCTCGCCCGGTCCGCAGATCACCTGCGGCCCTTCGGTCGGCAGCTTCTTGAGGTGGATGCGGCTCGACTTGTAGCTGCAATGCTCGGACCACATCACCGAAAAGATGCCGAGTTCGACGAGGTTGGGCTCGCGCCCCAGCGCGTGGAGCACGCGGTCGTATTCGTCGGTGGACAGGCCGTGGTCGGCGACGATCTGGGGCGTGATCTCGGTCATTCGCGCGCCTTAGCGGGGTGCGGCCGCTTCGTCACCTGTCCGTGACCGCCACCCCGATCCGGCGCATGCGCGGGCCGCATGCGCCAGCCCTGCATACGTATGCCTGCGTCCGTTCGATTGACGCCGCCGGAACGACTGCGCACAGCCTTGTCGACAAGACCGGGAGAGACACGACCATGCGCGCCACCACGCTGCTGGCAATGACCGCCGTTGCCACGATCGCCATGCCCGCCGCCGTCCGCGCGCAGGTGACGCCGCGGCCCGACGGGGCGGAGGCGCGACAGGGACAGGCGATCGTCCGCGTCGTCGCGCTGACCGACAGCATCCTGCGCGTCCGCATCGGCCGCGACGGCGCGATGCCCGAGGACGCGAGCTGGGCGGTCGATCGCGCGACGCGGGCGCGCTCGGTCGCCGTCACCCCCGCCGCCGACGGCTTCGCGACCAAGGCCGTCCGCGTCCGCTTCGGCGCCGACGGCGGGCTGCGTGTCGAGGATCTCGCCGGGCACGTCATCTCCGCCGACACCGGCCCGGTCCGCTTCGACGGCAAGGCCTTCACGCTCGCCAAGGCGATGCCGCAGGGCGAGCATTATTTCGGCATGGGCGACAAGACCGGCGGGCTCGACCGGCGCGGCAAGACCTTCGTCGACTGGAACACCGACGCATTCGGCTTCACCGGCGGCGAGGACCCGATCTACAAGTCGATTCCCTTCTTCATCGGGGTCGGCGGCGAGGGCGGCAGCTATGGCCTGTTCCTCGACAATACGTGGCGGACGTGGTTCGATTTCGGCCATCGCGACGACCGGACGCTCGCCTTCGGCGGCCCCGACGGCCCGATCGATTATTATCTGATCGCCGGCCCGACCACCGCGGACGTCGTGCGCCGCTATACCGACCTGACCGGCAAGGCGCCGCTGACCCCGCGATGGGCGCTCGGCTACCAGCAGTCGCGCTACAGCTACATGAGCGCGGACGAACTGCGCGCCGTCGCCGCGCGGCTGCGGCAGGAGCGGGTGCCGACCGACGTGCTGTGGCTGGACATCGATTTCCAGGATCGCAACCGCCCCTTCACCGTCGACAAGAACGCCTTCCCCAACCTCAAGGGCCTGATCGGCGACATGAAGGGGCAGGGGTTCAGGGTCGTGACGATCACCGACCTGCACGTCGCCAAGGCGGAGGGGCAGGGCTATGCCCCGTATGACAGCGGGACGCGGACCGACGAATTCGTCCACCGCGCCGACGGATCGACCTATGTCGCGCCGGTGTGGCCGGGGCCGTCGGTGTTCCCCGACTTCACGCAGGCGAAGACGCGGGTTTGGTGGGGCGACCTGTTCGCCGACCAGGTGCGGATGGGCGTCGCCGGCGCGTGGAACGACATGAACGAGCCGGCGATCTTCGAAACCCCGACCAAGACGATGCCCGACGACGTCGTCCACCGGATCGTCAGCGACGATTTCGGGCGCCGCACCGCGACACACGCCGAGATCCACAACGTCTATGGCATGGAGAACACGCGCGCGACCTACGACGGGCTGCGCCGCCTCGCCCCCGACGAGCGCGCCTTCGTGATGACTCGCGCCAGCTATGCCGGCGGCCAGCGCTATTCGGTGACGTGGACCGGCGATAACCTCGCGACCTGGGATCACCTCAAGCTGTCGGTGCAGCAGATCATCAACCTCGGCCTTTCCGGCTTTTCCTACGGTGCCGCCGACGTCGGCGGCTTCGCCGGCGGTCCTAGCGCGGACCTGCTGACCCGCTGGTTCCAGATCGGCGCCTTCTATCCCGTCTTCCGCGATCACAGCGCCAAGGGCACGCCGCGCGCCGAGCCGTGGGTGGACGGACCCGAACATCTCGCCATCCGTCGCCGCTTCGTCGAGGAACGCTACCGGCTGATGCCGTATCTGTACGCGCTGGCCGAGCAGAATGCGCGGACCGGCGATCCGATCCTGCGCCCGGTCTTCTACGATTATCCCGCGGCGATGCGGATGAGCTGCGACCAGTCGTGGACGTTCACGCTCGGCCGTTCGCTGCTGGTCGCGCCGTCGCCCAGTCCCGAACAGCCGCGCGACTATGACGTCTGCCTGCCGGCGGGGGGCTGGTACGATTACTGGACCGGCCAGCGCGCCGGCGTGCCGCAGCAACAGGCGGGGCCGGGGCAGATCCAGTCGGCGACGCAGGCGACCGGCGTCGCGACGGTGCTCGGCGACCGGGTGACGGTCACGCCCCGGATCGACACGCTGCCGGTGTTCGTGCGCGCCGGCACCATCCTGCCGCGCCAGCCGCTGGTCCAGTCGACCGCCGAAGTACCCAACGGCCCGTTGCAGCTCGACGTCTATCCGGGCGAGGATTGCCGCGGCGACCTCTACGCCGACGACGGCCATTCGATGGCGTTCACCCGCGGCGGCTTCCTGCGCCAGGCGGTGACGTGCCGGATGACCGACAACGGCATGACGATCGCCTTCGGCGCGCGCACCGGCCGGTTCGCGCCGTGGTGGAAGCAGATCCGCATGGTCGTGCACGGCTGGCAGGGCGCGGGCGTGGTGTCCGCCGGCCGCCGCGCCGTCGCGGCGCAGGGCGATGCGGCGGCGGGTACGCTGAGCTTCACATTGCCCGACCAGCGCAAGGCCGGCGACGTGACGCTCGCGCGGCAGTAAGGCCGCCCCCTCCCACGGACCGAGGCCGAAAGACGACCATGGCGACCATTCCCTTCGACATTCCCCACGATCTCGGCCGCGACGAGGCACGCCGCCGGATCGAGGCCGGGTTGCCGAAGCTCGCCCAGCATATCCCCGGCGGCGGCACCGTCGATGCCGACTGGACCGGCCCCGACACGCTGGCGCTCGCCATCGTCGCGATGGGACAGCGGGTCGCGGTCGACATGACGGTGGCCGCGGCGTCCGTCGCCGGGACCGTCCGAGTGCCGATGATGCTCGCGATGATGTCGGGCCCGATCGCCGATTTCGTGCGGACGAGTGCGGAAAAGATGCTGGCCAGGCCCGCGTAGCGCTCGCCGGCGGCCCGACACATGCTGTAGGCGGCATCGCACGGGGACCGCGCCGCGCGATGCCGCCCCGCCGGAGACGCACGATTTTCCACCTGTTCTTTGCCCTGCCATGCCTGCTCGTGATCGCGCGCTGGCTGTGGCCGCTCGCGATGTCGACCGAATGGAAGTTGGCGGCGGCGGTGCTGCTGGTCGTCGCGTCGCAATTCCACCTGTGGAGCCGGCTGTCGTCGGGATCGGTGTTCGCACCCGAGTTTCCGCGCGTCCTCGTCGTCGCGTTCAACTGGGCGTTCGGCGCGATCCTGTTCCTTGCGCTGATGCAGCTGGTGCTCGACCTCGCGACGCTGGTCGCCTGGCTGGTCCGGCAGCAGCCGATCGTGGTGCCCGACCGGCTGCGCTACGGGCTGGCGACGGTCGCGGCATCGCTGTCCGCGCTCGGCGTGGCGCAGGCGATGCGCGTGCCGCCGGTCGTCGATCTCGAGATCGCGGTCCGCGACCTGCCGCCGGCGTTCGATGGCTACCGGCTGCTCCAGCTGACCGACCTGCACATCAGCCGCCTGTACCCCCAGCAGTGGACGCGGCGCGTCGTCGATCGCGCCAATGCCGCGGGGGCCGACCTGATCGTCGTCACCGGCGACTTCATCGACGGGTCGGTCGCGATGCGCCGCGACGACGTCGCGCCGCTGCGCGACCTGCGGGCGCCCGACGGCGTCTTTGCGATCCCGGGCAATCACGAATATTTCTTCAGCTACCCCGACTGGATGGCGCACCTCACCGGCCTTGGCATGCGGATGCTGCCCAATGCGCATGCCGTCCTGACCCGCGGGGCGGCGCAGCTCGTCGTCGCCGGCGTCACCGATTTGTCGGCGCGTGCGGCGGGACAGCCGGGGCCGGATCTCGCCGCCGCGCTGTCGGGCGCTCCCGGCGGAGCGCCGGTCATCCTGCTCGACCATCAGCCGCGCGATGCGCGCCGCGCCGCCGCGCGCGGGGTCGCGATCCAGCTGTCGGGCCATACCCATGGCGGCATGATCCTGGGGCTCGACCGGATCGTGGCACGGACGAACGGCGGCTTCGTCTCGGGCTTCTACCCGGTCGACGGCATGGCGCTCTACGTCAGCAACGGCACCGCGCTGTGGCCGGGCTTCGCGCTGCGGCTGGGCCGGCCGTCGGAGATGACGCGGATCACGCTGCGCACCCGCCGATAGGCGCGCGAGTCAGGCCAGACGGGCGGCGTGCCACGCGAGGTGATCCGCCATGAAGGTCGCGACGGTGTAATAGCTGTGGTCGTATCCCGGCTGCATCCGCAGCGTCAGGTCGATCCCCGCCGCGCGGCACGCGTCGGCGAGCCGCTCCGGCTGCAATTGCGGTGCGAGGAAGGCGTCGTCGGTGCCCTGATCGACCAGCAGCGCGGGCAGGCGCGCGCCGTCCTCGATCAGCGCGACCGCGTCATGCGCGCGCCACGCCGCGCGGTCGTCGCCCAGATAGCCGGCGAGCGCCTTCTGCCCCCAGGGTACCTGCGTCGGCGCGACGATCGGCGCGAACGCCGACACCGCGCGGAACCGGTCGGGACAGGTCAGCCCGATCGTCAGCGCGCCATGTCCCCCCATCGAATGGCCCATGATCGACTGCCGCGTCATGTCGCCGGGAAAATGCGCGGCGACCAGCGCCGGCAGTTCGTCGGTGACGTAGGTCCACATGCGGAAATGCCGGTCCCAAGGGGCCTGCGTCGCGTCGACGTAGAAGCCCGCACCCTGGCCGAAATCCCAGGCGGGATCGTCCGCGACGCCTTCACCCCGCGGCGAGGTGTCCGGCGCGACGAAGATCAGGCCGAGCTCCGCGCAGGCGCGGCGGTATTCGCCCTTGTCGGTGACGTTGACGTGGGTGCACGTCAGGCCCGACAGATACCAGACGACGGGCAGCGTCGCGCCAGCCGCGTGCGGCGGCACATAGACCGAAAAGGTCATCGGCGTGCCCGTCGCGCGCGATGCGTGCGTGTAGACCCCCTGCGTCCCGCCGAAGGCGCGCGCCATGGACACCGTGTCGATCGTCATCGGAATACCACCGTCCTGTTGCCGTTGAGGAAGACCCGCCGTTCGCCGACCCAGGCGACGGCGCGCGCGAGCACCTGCGATTCGATGTCCCGCCCGATCCGGATCAGGTCGTCGACGCCGGCGCGATGGTCGACGCGCTCCACCGCCTGTTCGATGATCGGCCCTTCGTCGAGGTCCGAGGTGACGAAATGCGCGGTCGCGCCAATCAGCTTGACGCCGCGGGCATGCGCACGGTGATACGGGCGGGCGCCCTTGAAGCCGGGCAGGAAGCTGTGGTGGATGTTGATGCAGCGCCCCGCGAGCGCCGCGACCAGATCACGGCCGAGCACCTGCATGTACCGCGCGAGGATCAGGTAATCGGCGCGCGTCGCGGCGACCAATGCCGCTATCGCGGCCTCCTGCGCATCGCGCAGGTCGTCGGTCACCGGCAAATGGTGCCACGGCAGCCCGTGCCATTCGACCAGCGGACGCAGCGCGTCGTGGTTGGACACCACGCCGACGATCTCGACCGGCAGCGTGCCGGTCTGCCGGCGGTGAAGCAGGTCGTTGAGGCAGTGCGACCCCTTCGACACCGCGATCAGTACGCGCGGCCGGTCGTCCGCGGCGTGAAGGCGCCAGTCGAACCCCAAGGCATCCGCGACCGGGGCCAGGACCGCGCGCACCGCCGCGGGGTCGCCGGGAAAGCGCGCGCCGCCGCCGCCGAAGACGACGCGCATGAAGAAGCGCCCCGTCTCCAGATCGGCATATTGCTGGCTGTCGAGGATGAACCCGTCGATTCCCGCCAGCGCCCCCGATACCGCGGCCACGATGCCGACGCGATCCTCGCACGTCAGCGTGAGCACCAGTGCCGCAGGCGAGGCGGGATCGCGCATCAGGCCGCGATGCGGTGCATCGCGCACACCTTGTTGCCCGCCGGATCGCGCAGATAGGCGAGGTAGAGCGGGCCGAACGGCGACTGGCGCACGCCGGGCGCGTCCTCGATCGCGGTGCCGCCGGCGGCGATGCCCGCGGCGTGCCAGGCGTCGGCGGCCTCCGCCGACGGCGCGGCGAATCCGACGGTGCCGCCGTTGGCGTGGCAGGCGGGCTCGCCGTTGATCGGCCGGCTTAGCATCAGGATGCCGTCGGCGTGCATATAGGCGGTGCGCCCCGCCGGATCCGAGCGGCCCGGGGGCACGCCCAATGCCCCGAGCGCGGCGTCGTAAAAGGCCCTGGACGCATCCATATCGTCGGTGCCGAGCATGATGTGACTGAACATGGTCTTCTCTCCTGTTATAATTTTTCCGGGGCGCGGGGGATCAGTAGATCACCACCGACCGGATGCTGGTCCCGGCATGCATCAGGTCGAAACCGCGGTTGATTTCGTCCAGCGTCAGCCGGTGGGTAATCATCGGGTCGATCTGGATCATGCCGTCCATGTACCAGTCGACGATCTTCGGCGTATCGGTCCGTCCGCGCGCGCCGCCGAACGCGGTGCCGCGCCAGTTGCGCCCGGTGACCAGCTGGAACGGGCGGGTGCTGATCTCCGCGCCCGCCTCGGCCACGCCGATCACCACGCTCGTCCCCCAGCCGCGGTGGCAGCATTCGAGCGCCTGGCGCATCACGTCGGTGTTGCCGGTCGCGTCGAAGCTGTAGTCGGCGCCGCCGTCGGTCAGCGCGACGATATGCGCGACGATATCGCCCCCCGGCACCGAGGATGCGTCGCGGGGATTGGCGAAATGGGTCATGCCGAACCGGCGGCCCCAGTCCTCGCGATCGGGGTTGATGTCGACCCCCACGATCATCTTCGCGCCCGCCAGCTTCGCGCCCTGGATCACGTTGAGGCCGATGCCGCCGAGCCCGAACACGACGACGGTGTCGCCGGGTTGCACCTTCGCGGTATGGACCACCGCGCCGACGCCGGTGGTGACGCCGCACCCGACGTAGCAGCTGGTGTCGAACGGCGCGTCCTTGCGGATGGACGCCACCGCGATCTCGGGCAACACGGTGAAGTTCGAAAAGGTCGAACAGCCCATGTAGTGGAAGATCGGCTGCCCCCTGTAGCTGAAGCGCGTCGTGCCGTCGGGCATCAGCCCCTTGCCCTGCGTCGCGCGGATCGCCGTGCACAGGTTGGTCTTGCCGCTCAGGCACGACTTACATTGGCGGCATTCGGGGGTGTAGAGCGGGATGACGTGGTCACCGACCGCCACGCTGGTGACGCCGGCGCCGATCTCGCGCACGATGCCGGCGCCCTCGTGGCCCAGCACGCTGGGGAACAGCCCCTCGCTGTCGAGGCCGTCGAGCGTATAGGCATCGGTGTGGCAGATGCCCGTCGCCATGATCTCGACCAGCACCTCGCCGGCGCGGGGGCCTTCGAGGTCGAGTTCGACGATCTCGAGCGGCTGTTTCGCGGCGAACGCGACGGCGGCGCGGGTCTTCATGGATCGGGCTCCGGTTGACGTGGCCGATCGCGGTACCGCCGGACCGCCACCCGACGCAAGCGCCGCCGATGGGTTGATCGCAGTGAGATAACATATCATAGGGCGCGGCCATGACCCGCGTGCAGCCCGCCATCACCATGCCGTCCGGCGCAACCTCCGCGGCGGCGATGCCGCCGGGGGCACGGATCGCCTCGATCGACGGGCTGCGCGGGCTGGTCATGCTGCTGATGCTGGTCGACCATACGCGCGAAACCTTCTTCATCGGACATCAGGTCGCCGACCCGATGGACCTGACCACGACGCCGCCCGGCCTGGTCTTCACGCGGCTGGCGGCGCACCTGTGCGCACCGATATTCGTCGCGCTGACCGGGATCGCGGCGTGGCTGTACGGGCAGGGCAGGCCCGCCGCCGCGACCGCCGGCTTCCTGCTCCGGCGCGGGCTGTTCCTGATCGTGCTCGAAGTGACCGTCGTCGGCTTCGGCTGGAGCTTCGTGCTTCCCCCGCCGATGGTGTTCCTCCAGGTGATCTGGGCGATCGGCTGGTCGATGATCTCGCTGGCGGCGCTCGTGCACCTGCCGCGCGGATGGATCGCGGCGATCGGCGCGGCGATCGTCATCGGCCACAATGCGCTCGATCCGATCGCCTTCGCGGCCGGTTCGCCGGGCCATGTGCCGTGGGCGATCCTGCACGACCGCGGCATCATCGACCTGTGGCCGGGGACGCGGGCGCGGACGTCCTACCCGCTGCTCCCCTGGATCGGCGTCATCGCGCTGGGCCATGCGATCGGCCCGTGGTTCGCCGCCCGCCGGGCGCGGCGGCTGGCGCTGCTCGGCATCGCGCTGCTCGCCGCCTGCTGCGTCCTGCGCGGGATCAACGGCTATGGCGATCCGACGCCATGGCGCATCGGCCCGACCGCGCTCGCCACGGTCATGGGGTTCCTGAACCTCACCAAATATCCGCCATCGCTCGATTTCCTGTTGCTGACGCTGGGGGTGGGGGCGCTGCTGCTGGCGGCATGGCCGGCGCGGGGCGGTCGCTGGCTGTCGGTGCTCGGGGGTGCGCCGCTGTTCTTCTACGTCCTGCACATCTACGCGCTGCATCTGCTGCGCCTCGCCACCGCGCGGTTCGGCGAGGTGCCGTCGGTCGGCTGGCTATGGCTGATCGCTGCCGCGATGACGCCGCCGCTCTGGCTGGCGACGCGCTGGTTCGCCGCCCGCAAGCGCACCAGCCGGCGCTGGTGGATGCGCTATCTGTAGCGACCGGAGCCCGCCGGGGTCCGGTGACCGAGCGCGGCCCGGTACGATCGCGCCGGAGGGGCCGGCCGCGGGCCCGGGCGGCGGAACCCGCTCGCGGCGTTTTGCCGTCCGGGCGTGGACCGGACCCACGGGACGCGGCATAACGGCACTCCAGCCAGCGGAGCCGTGACATGACATTCTCCCTCTATGACGCCGTCGTGCCCTCCAACCTCCAGATCCTGGCCGCGCTCGACCGCCTGCTCGACAAGGCGGCGGCATTCTGTGCGGAGCGGGGCGAGGCGGATGCCGACCTGATCGACGCGCGCCTCGCACCCGACATGCTGCCGTTCGGCTATCAGGTGAAGTCGTGCGCGGTGCATTCGATCGGCGGGATCGAGGGGGTGCGGGCCGGCGCCTTTTCCCCCGACCGGTCCGCGTGGCCGACCGATTTCGAGGGCCTGCACGCCCTCCTGCAATCGGCGATGACGCGCCTCGCGGCGTTCGATCGCGACACGGTCGATGCGCTGGCGGACAGCGACACCCACTTCGCGATCGGCGAGACGCGGATGCCCTTCACCGGGGCGAATTTCCTGCTCTCCTTTTCGCAGCCCAACTTCTATTTCCACGCGACGACCGCCTATGCGATCCTGCGGGCGCGGGGGGTGAAGCTCGGCAAGCGGGACTTCCTGGGCATTCCACGCACCAAGGGCTAGACCGCGTCGTCGCACGCCGTCGGGCCGACTACGTTGCTCAAAACACTGTACCGCCCGACATGGCACCGTCGCTGCATCGGCACGCGGCCACGCCGCGTCCCACCGCCGGCAGTCATGATAGAGGGTGGAGATGGATTGCCGGGTGACGCGAACGGCGCGCGTCCGGCATGGCGTTGCGCAAGCGGACCGGCGGACACGGTGAGTGCGTCAGGCGATCTCCCCCCGGCCGCGGTCATGCGTGGCTGCGACCGCTTCACCGTATCCGGACGCCGCAATGCGGCGGGCAAACGACCGCGGTCGTGGCAAACGACGGGACGCCACGGACGGCGCGACATAAAATCTGAAACGCTGGTGACCCCTACGAGAATCGAACTCGTGCTTACGCCGTGAGAGGGCGTCGTCCTAACCGCTAGACGAAGGGGCCATGCTGTGCGGAAGCGGGCGATTAGCCGCCCGCTTCCGCTGCGTCAAGCGTCAGGCCGCAACCTTTTTGCGCTCCGCCATCTCGGCGTTGAGCATCTCTGCGAGCAGGAAGGCGAGCTCCAGGCTCTGCCCGGCGTTGAGGCGCGGGTCGCAATGCGTGTGATAGCGGTCGGCGAGCGATTGCTCGGTCACGTCGATCGCGCCGCCGGTGCATTCGGTGACGTTCTGGCCGGTCATCTCGGCATGGATGCCGCCCGCGTGCGTGCCCTCGGCGCGATGCACCGCGAAGAAGCCGCGCACCTCGGCGAGGATGCGGTCGAACGGGCGCGTCTTGTAGCCGGTCACCGCCTTCACCGTGTTGCCGTGCATCGGGTCGCAGCTCCACACCACCGGATGCCCCTCGCGCGTGACGGCGCGGACCAGCCGGGGCAGCGCGCTTTCGATCTTGTCGAAGCCATAGCGGGTGATGAGCGTCATCCGCCCCGGGATGCGGCCGGGATTGAGCGTGTCGAGCATCCGCAGCAGCGCGTCGGGATCGAGGCTCGGCCCGCACTTCACGCCGATCGGATTGCCGATCCCGCGCAGGAACTCGACATGCGCCGATCCCTCGAAGCGGGTCCGGTCGCCGATCCACAGGAAATGCGCGGAGGTGTCGTACCAGTCGCCGGTCAGCGAATCCTGCCGGGTCAGCGCCTGTTCGAACGGCAGCAGCAGCGCTTCGTGGCTGGTGTAGAAATGCGTCTGCGCCAATTGCGGCACGGTTTCGGGGTCGATCCCGCACGCCGCCATGAATTCCAGCGCCTCGCCGATCCGGTCGGCGGTCTCGGCATATTTCTTCGACCACGGGCTGCGGCCCATGAAGTCGTGCGTCCAGCGATGGACCTGATGCAGGTTGGCATAGCCGCCCTGCGCGAAGGCGCGCAGCAGGTTGAGCGTCGCCGCCGACTGCGAATAGGCGCGGATCATCCGCTGCGGATCGGGGATCCGGCTTTCCGCGGTGAAGGCGATGTCGTTGACGTTGTCGCCGCGGTAGCTCGGCAGCTCGACACCGTCGATCGTCTCGTTGGGGGCGGAGCGCGGCTTGGCGAACTGGCCCGCCATCCGGCCCAGCTTCACCACCGGCAGCTTCGACGCATAGGTCAGCACCACCGCCATCTGGAGGATGACGCGGAACGTGTCGCGGATGTTGTTGGCGCTGTGTTCGGCGAAGGATTCGGCGCAGTCGCCGCCCTGGAGCAGGAACGCCTCGCCCTCGGCGACCTTCGCCAGTTCGGCGGTCAGGTTGCGCGCCTCGCCGGCGAAGACCAGCGGCGGAAACGTCCCGAGCGTGTCGGTCGCGCGGGTCAGCGCGGCGGCGTCGGGATAGTCGGGAAGCTGGCGGGCCTCGGCCGTGGTCCAGCTGTCGGGGGCCCAGTTCGCGGCCATGATGATGTCGTCCTTCGGGGTATAAACGCGCCGCGACATGCGCCCAAATCGGCCTTTGCGCAATGAAGGAACGCTTGGGGACGGTATCCCCCCGGGATCCGGACGGAAAATGCGGCGGGCGGGTTGTTCCGCGTTCAGCGGCGCTGGCCTACAGGCGGTGGCCATGACGATCGCCCCCCGATTCCCCGCCGCCGTCCTGCTGGCACTGACCCCCGTCGCCGGCCTGGCGCAGGACACCGCCGCGACGTTCGACGCGCTGCGCACGGTCGATGCGCGCATGGCGGCGATCGCCTATCGCCTGACCACCGCCAACGCCGCATTGTGCCGGGACCGGGCGCCGACGCCGGGCTGGGCGATCCACGCGCTCGGCCAGTACGATCCCGCCCTGCGCGATCAGGCGCGGCGCAGCTTCGGGTTCGAGGCGCCGATCGCGGTCGAGGCGGTGGTGCCCGGGTCGCCCGCCGCCGCCGCAGGCGTACGCGCCAACGATTCGATCGTCTCGGCCGACGGCCGGTCGCTGGGCGCGCCGCCGCCGGCGAGGGGCTCGAACAGCGCCGCGCGCGATGCCGCCTTCGACGCGATCGCCGCGCTGCCCGCCGACCGTCCGCTCGACATCGTGCTGCGTCGCGACGGCCGCACCCGAACGGTACAGATCGCCGCGTCGCCCGGCTGCCGCAGCGCGTTCGAGGTGCTGCTGGGCCCGGGGATGGAGGCGTCCGCCGACGGCCGGAACGTCCAGATCGGGGTGCGCTTCTTCGAACGCTATTCGGACGACGAGATCGCGGTGGTCGTCGCGCACGAACTCTCGCACAACATCCTGCACCATGCGACGCGGCTCGACGCCGCCGGGGTCAAGCGCGGCCTGCTCGCCGAGGTCGGGCGCAACGGCCGGCTGTTCCGGCTGACCGAGGATCAGGCGGACCTGCTCGGGGTGCACCTGCTCCGCAACGCGGGTTACGATCCGCAGATCGCGGTGCGTTTCTGGCGCGACCATGGCGGCGACGTCGACGGCGGCCTGTTCCGCAGCCGCACGCACCCGTCCTCGTCCGCCCGCGCGAAGGCGATCGAGGCAGAGATCGCGCGCCTCCCCGCGGGCGCGCCCAAACCCTATGCGCCGCCGCTGGTCGCAGAAGCGGACCGGCCGCTCGATTAGGTCAATAGCCCGCGTCGAGGTCCGCGACGTTGCGCATCGACGCGCCGGCGACGAAGGCGCGGGCATTGTCGAGGAACAGCGCCGCACCGCGCTGGAACATCTTGGTCTGGCTGCGGCCCGACAGGTGCATCGAGATCATGCAATTGGGCGCGGTCCACAACGGGTGGCCCGGCGGCAGCGGCTCGGGATCGGTCGGGTCGAGGAACGCGCCCGCGATGCCGCCGTCGGCGAGCGCCGCCAGCAGTGCCGCCTCGTCGATCATGTCGCCGCGCGCGATGTTGATGAGCCATGCGGTGCGGCGCATCGCGGCGATCTCCTGCGGACCGATCAGCGCCCTGGTGGCGTCGGTCGACGGCGCCGCCAGGATCACCCAGTCGAAGTCCCCGATGTGCGCGGCCCAGGCACCGGGCGTCAGCGTGCCGTCCCGACCCGAGCGGGTGACGCCGGTCACCGCGACGCCGAACGCCGCCAGCCGCTCGCCGATCAGCCGGCCGATCGTGCCGTAGCCGACGACGAGCGCACGCGTGTCAGCCAGTTCCACCTTGCCCGGCGCATCCGTCAGCCAGTCCTGTCGGTCCGCCGCGCGCAGCACGATGTCGAAGCGTTTCGCCGCCGCCAGCACGCCCAGCACCGCATATTCGGCGACCGCGACCGCGTTGATCCCGGCGCCGTTGGTCACCGTCACCCCGCGCGCGCGCAGCAGGTCGAGCGGAAAGGCGTCGAGCCCCGCATAGATCGTCGAAACCCAGCGCAAATGCGGTCCCGCCGCCCGGATCGCGTCCGCCACCAGCGCCGTCGGCTGCATGTCGACCCAGGCGATCTCGGCATCGGCGATCATCGCCTTCGCCTCGTCGGGCGAGGCGAACCACGCCGGCTCGATGCCGACGGGCAAATGCGGTTCGAGCAGGCCGCGCGCGATCGCGGGGAGTACCGCCTTCATATCGTGACCTTCCAGTCCCAGCCCAGCGGATCGCCGTCCATCACCTCGACGCCCAGCGCCGCCAGTTCGTCGCGGATCGCGTCCGATCGCGGAAAATCCTTCGCCGCGCGCGCCGCGCGCCGTTCCTCCAGCCGTGCGGCGATCCCGGCGTCGTCGATGCCGGCCCGTGCCGGCCGCACCCGCAGGTCCTCGCGCGCCAGCGTCAGCAGGCCGAGGCCCAGCACCGCGTCGAAATCGGCGAGCGCGGCCAGCCGGTCGGCGGGCGCGATACGCTTGTCGGCGAGCATCTCGTCGAGCACCGGCAGCGCCTTGGGGGTGTTGAGATCGTCGGACAGCGCCGCGTCGAGCCGCTCGGCGTAGGGCGCCGCCGTGGCCGCGCCTTTGCTGTCTCCGCGCGCGCGCAATGCCGCGACGGTCTGCACCAGCCGCTTCAGCCGGGTCTGCGCCGCCGCGAGGTTTTCCCACGAGAATTCCAGCTCGCTGCGGTAATGCGCCTGAAGGCACATCAGCCGATAGGCGAGCGGATGGAAACCGCGCTCGACCAACGTCGCCAGCGTCAGGAACGCGCCCGACGATTTCGACATCTTGCCGGTGCGGTCGACCAGGAAGTTGTTGTGCATCCACAGCGTCGCGCCGGTGTCGGCGGTGCCGCCATAGGCCTGGTTCTGCGCGATCTCGTTGGGATGGTGGATCTCGCGATGATCGATGCCGCCGGTGTGGATGTCGAAATGGTCGCCCAGATACCGGCGGCTCATCACCGAACATTCGAGATGCCAGCCCGGCGCGCCGCGACCCCATGGGCTGTCCCATTCCATCTGGCGATGTTCGTCCGGGCCGCTGGTCCGCCAGATCGCGAAATCGGCGGCGTGGCGCTTGCCGGCGACCGCGTCGATCCGCGCCTCGGCCGGGCCGTCGGCGTGGGTGCCCGCCAGCCGGCCGTAATCGGGGACGGTCGACGTGTCGAAGTACAGGCCGTCGGGCAGGCGATAGCAATGCCGCTCCGCGATCGCCTCGCCGAACGCGATCATGCCGGGGACATGGTCGGTCGCCAGCGGAAAATGCGCCGGGTCGCGGACGTTGAGGTCCTTGAGGTTCGCCTTGAACGCCTGCGTATAGTGCGCCGCCACCGCCCAGATGTCGCGCCCGCTCGCCTTCGCGGCGGCCTCCATCTTGTCGTCGCCGGAATCGGCGTCGCTGGTCAGGTGGCCGACATCGGTGATGTTGATGACATGGGTCAGGCCATAGCCCTTCCATGTCAGCGTCCGCCCCAGCGTATCGGTGAACAGATAGGCCCGCAGGTTGCCGAGGTGCGCATAGTGATAGACCGTCGGTCCGCACGAATAGATGCGCACGTTGGCGGGATCTGCGGGGACGAACGGCTCGGCGGAGCGGGTCAGGCTGTTGTAGAGCGTCAGCGGCGTCATGGCCGCCGCCTTAGCCCGCCGCCGCCGTCGCCGCCAAGGGTTACCGCGCGAGGCCGATCGTCGCGCTCCCGACATAGCCGTCGGTGACGTTCCCGGTCAGCACCGGCGTCTGCTGCGCGATCTGCGCGGCGCTGTTGTCGCCGAACACCATGTCGCTCGCCAGCGTGACGCGGGCGAGGTTGGCGGCGCTCGCCGGATAGGTGGTCGTGTCGGTATAGACCGCGGCGCACACCGCCGCCGGCAGCGCCAGCTGCGACACCAGCGAGGCGTAGCGGCCCCCGGTGGCGGTCGCCAGCGTCGAGAACACCTCGAAATGCACGTGCGGCCAGCGCCCCGAATAGCAGCCGGGGACGATCAGGGTGAAGGTCGCCTGGCCGTTGGCATCGGTGACCTGGATACCGCGCAGGTAGCTTTCCGCGGCGGCGGTATAGAGCGAATAATTGCCCGACCGGTCGCAGCACCAGACGTAGACCGCATAGCCCGCCAGCGGTGCGCAGGTCGCGTTGACGTTCACCACGGTCAGCGTCAGCGTCAGCTTGACCCCCGTCGCCACCGTCGTCGTGCCGAGGAAGCTCGACCGGATATCGCTGCGCACGATGCCGCTGGCGGTGAGCGCGTTGCTGGTCGATCCCGACGCGGTGTTGGTGCCGTCGGCAGGATAGGGGCCGTTGGTCTCGGTCGGATCGACGATGCACCCGCTCGCCGTTGCGGTCGCGGTGGGCGTCGGGGTGGGCGTGGGCGTGGCGGTCGGGGCGGGCGTCGCGGTGCCGCTGACCACCGCGACGCTCCCGGCGTCCGTGCCGCTGCCGCCGCAACCGGTGACCAGCGCTGCGGTGCCGGCGCCGGCGAACCATCGCAGCGCGCGGCGGCGGCCCAGCATCGCCGTCAGCAGCGGCAGGTCGTCGGCGAGGCCGTGGCCATGGGGTTCGGAGGTGTGAGGTCGTGGTGCAGGCATGATCGCGTCTCCCGGCGTGTCGGCATCGGTCATCGCGCAGATGGATCACGGCAATATGTCTGGATCGGCCGTGATGTTGCGGCCATGTTGCAACCTCCCCCGCATGGCGCGGGCGGTTGCCGGCGCGGCGCGGCGCGGGCTATCGGATCGTACGACCGGGCGATCCGGCAAGGCTGGACGGGGACCGCAGGATGACTTTGTTGCAGACGTTGCGCTGGTTCGGGCCCGATGATCCCGTGCGCCTGTCGGACATCCGCCAGTCCGGCGCGACCGAAGTGGTGACCGCGCTGCACGAGATCCCGAACGGCGCGGTCTGGCCCGAGGCCGCGATCGCCGAACGGCGCGCCAAGATCGCGGCGGCCGGGCTCGGCTGGACCGTCGTCGAGAGCCTGCCGGTGCACGAGGGCATCAAGACCCGCGGTCCCGACTGGGATCGCCTGATCCACGCCTATCGCGAGAGCCTGCGCAACCTCGCCGCCTGCGGCATAACGACCGTCACCTACAATTTCATGCCGCTGCTCGACTGGACGCGCACCGACCTCGGCTGGGAACTGCCCGACGGCGCCCGCGCGCTGCGCTTCGAGGCGGTCGCGCTCGCTGCCTATGACATCCACATCCTGCGCCGGCCCGACGCGGCGCGCGATTACGACGCGCGCGTCGTCGCGGCGGCGGACGCGCGCTTTGCGGCGATGTCCGCGGACGAGCGACGGGCGCTGGAGCGCACGATCATCGCCGGCCTGCCGGGCAGCGAGGAGAGCTTCAGCTCGCCGCAATTCCTCGCGGCGATCGGCACCTATGCGGGGATCGACGCCGATGCCCTGCGCGCCAATCACGTCGCCTTCCTGCGCGCGGTCTGTCCGGTCGCCGACGCGCTCGGCATCCGGCTGGTCGTTCATCCCGACGACCCGCCGTTCGCGCTGTTCGGCCTGCCACGCGTGGTGAGCGACGAGGCGGACCTCGCGCAGCTGTTTGCCGCGGTCCCCAATCCGTCCAACGGGCTGTGCTTCTGCACCGGGTCGCTCGGCGTGCGCGCCGACAACGACCTGCCCGGCATGGTCGCCCGGCTGGGCAGCCGGATCGGCTTCCTGCACCTGCGCTCGGTCCAGCGGGAACCCGACGGCGCGTTCCACGAGGCCGAACACCTCGGCGGCGACGCCGACATGGCGGCGGTGATGACCGAGGTCGTGCGCCTCTATCGGCGCGAACGCCGGACCGTGCCGATGCGTCCCGATCATGGCCACCAGATGCTCGACGACCTCGATCGCCGCACCAATCCGGGCTATTCGCTGCTCGGCCGGATGCGCGGCCTCGCTGAGCTGCGCGGGCTGGAACGCGGCATCGCCCATGCGCTGGACCACGCCGGCTGACACAGGCGCCCGCTAGAGAGGGCTCGACGAATAGGAGGGCGCATGTCCTGCACCGATGGTCGGGACGTCCCCGACGAGGGCGGGGCGCCCGGCCGGCTCATGCCATCGGCACAGCGGCGGCGGAGGCTGGCACTGCCTACTCCCGTCGCAATCGAGGCAGCGAGGCCGGCCAGCCGGAGCACGACGCGCTGCGGCAAGCGCTGGATCCGCAACTCCCGGCGCCGGGACGGCGGCCGGTTCGGGCGAACGAACGCCCGAACCGTCGCGTCATGGGCCTATTCGGCGCCCAGCGTTTCCTTGGCGGCCTGCAACGCGGCCTTGCCGCCCTTGCGAACCGTACCGACGGCGTCGCCGGCGGCGCGCTCGACCTTCTCGCCCGCCTTGCGGCCGAGGCCGATCGTCTTCGCCATCGCGCTGCGGCTCTCGCTGTACGACGGGGCGACCATCGGATAGTCCGGACGCAGGCCGTAGCGCTGGCGATATTCCTCCGGCGTCAGGCCGTTGGTCGACAGGTGGCGGCGCAGCGTACGATAGGGCTTGCCGTCGATCATCGAGATGATGTGATCGCGCGACGCGAGCGACTTGCGCACCGACACCGCGGGCGTGTGGTCCTGCATCGCCTGTTCCGGCTCCGCGGCGGCCGGGCTGGCCAGCTTGCCGACGGCGGCATACATGGATTGCAGGAAGCCCGGTACGTCGTCGGCCGACGTACGGGTGTTGGGATTGCTCAGCCACGCGATGGTAAGTTCGGTGGCAAGCTCGACCGGATTGATCTCGGTGTTCATGGGGACTCGCTTTTTCGGACGTAAAGAAACCGGCCATTGGGGGATAGCCGGCCTGCCTCTCTTGGCTTTATTTGCTCCGAAAGTCCAAGCGGCATTTTGCGGCGACGTGATCGGTTCAATAGATTGAACATTGCGGCGTGCATCGTCTGTTGTCCCGCTTCGGCTTTAGTATCGGAACAAATAACGACTGCCGAAACGGGTCCGTCCGCCGCGGGCGTCGGGTCATGGACATCGCGTCATAGCGGAACGTTGCCGCGCCACAGCCGTATCCTAATGTCAAAGAAGGACAATTTTGCCCATGGGGCTGACTCCACGCCTGTCCGGCCGCGTCGCTGCCCGGGCGCATCATTCGCCGGCAGCGGCGCTGCTGCAAAAGATCGAGCCGTTCTTCGCCATCGGCCAGGTGTCGGGCGGGCCGCTGATGATCGCGACGATCGTCGCGCTGATCGTCGTCAATTCGCCATGGGGGGCGGACTGGATCCGGCTGTGGGACCGGCCGCTGCGGATCAGCTACGGCGCCTGGGCGGTAGCGCGCCCGCTCGCCGAATGGGTCAACGATGCACTGATGCCGCTCTTCTTCCTCATCATCGGGACGGAGGTGAAGCGCGAATTCGTCAAGGGATCGCTGGCGACGCTGCGCACCGCGGTGTTTCCGCTCGCGGGCGCGATCGGCGGGCTGGTCGTGCCGATCGCGATCTTCGTCGGCTTCACCCACGGCACGCCGGCGCAGCACGGCTGGGGTGTCGTCGCGGCGATGGATACCGCGTTCAGCCTCGCGATCGTCGCGATGTTCACCACCCGCCTGCCGCCGGCGGTGCGCGCGGTCCTGCTCGCCTTCGCCGCGATCGACGACGTGTTCGGCCTGCTGGTGATCGCGGTCGCCTATACCTCGGCCTTCCACCCCTGGTTCCTGTTCGTCGCCGGCGCCGCCTATGCCGGGATCGTGGTGCTGCTGCGGCTGCGCTGGGTCGCGCCGATCCCTTATGTCCTGCTCGGCGGCGTCGTATGGGTCGGCGTGTTCGGATCGGGCGTGCATCCGACCATCGCCGGCGTCGCCGTCGGCCTGTTGCTGCCGACGCGGTCGCGGTTGTCGGAAGAGGGCTTCGCCGAGCGCGTGCAGCGCCCCGTCGACCAGTTCAAGGCCGCCCATGCCGCCGCCGCGCGCGCCGACGACGATACCGAGGCCGAAGAAGCGCATGAGGTCGCACAGCAGCGCCTCGGCTATATCCACGAAATGGCCGCCGCGACCGACGAGGCCGCGGAGCGGCTGGTACGCATCCTGACCCCGTGGGTGTCCTACATCGTGCTGCCGCTGTTCGCGCTGTCGAACGTCCGCATCCACCTGTCCCCGGCGCTGATCGCGGAGGCGGTGCAGGCGCCGCTCGCCGCGGGGGTCGCGCTCGGCCTGATCCTCGGCAAGCCGCTCGGTTTCCTCGGTGCGACGTGGCTGGCGACCCGGCTCGGCGCCGCGACGCTGCCCGACGGCGTCGGCTGGCGGATGGTGCTGGGCATCGGCGGCGTCGCCGGGATCGGCTTCACCATCTCGCTGTTCATCGCCGAACTGGCCTTCACCGATCCGCTGCTGAGCGAGCAGGCGTCGCTGGCGATCCTGTTCGCCTCGATCGTGTCGGGCGTGCTGGGGTATGCGGTTTTCTGGAAGGTCGCCGCGCCGCCCGGAGAGACGGCGGACAGGGCCGCCGATTAGGTCAGGTGCACGCCGGCGAGGCCATGGCGTCGTCACGGCAACCCGGCTATGTTACTGGCAGATGAACGAAATTCCTGTTCTTTCAGAACGCCGTAAGGCCGCCCTCGCGCATTACGACATCCTCGATACGCCGCGCGAGCCGGCGTTCGACGAGATCGCTTCGCTGGCGGCGGCGCTGTGCGGCACGCCGATCGCGGTCGTCAATTTCGTCGCCGACGATCGCCAGTTCTTCAAGGCGGAGGTGGGGCTGGGCGTCCGCGAGACGCCGCTCGAAACCTCGTTCTGCGTGCACGCGCTGCTCGGGGACAACATGCTGATCGTCCCGGACATGCGCGCCGACCCACGCTTCGCGGGCAATCCGCTCGTCGCGGGCGAGGCGCCGTTGCTCTTCTATGCCGGCGCGCTGCTGAAGACGCCCGAAGGCGTGCCGATCGGGACGCTGTGCGTGCTCGATCGCCGGCCGCGTACGATCGACCCGGTCCAGCAACAGGCGCTGACCGTCCTCGCGCGCCAGGTCGTCACCACGCTGCAACTCCGCCGTGCCGCCGCCGTCGCCGCGGCGGAACACGCCCGCCATCGCGCGATCGTCGACAGCGCGAGCGACTTCGCGATCGTCGTGACCGCGCTGGACGGCACGATCACCGACTGGAGCGCGGGGGCCGCGACGATCTTCGGCCGCGCCGGGGACGCGATGGTCGGCCAGCCCGTCGCGACGATCTTCACCGCGGAGGACCGCGCCGCCGGCGTGCCGGATCGCGAGATGGCGATCGCGCTGCGCGAGGGACGGGCCGACGACGAACGCTGGCTGGAACGCGGCGACGGCAGCCGTTTCTGGGCGAGCGGCGAGATGTCGCCGCTGCGCGACCCCGGTGGCCGGCCGGTCGGCTTCGTCAAGATGCTGCGCGACCGCACCGGTCAGCACCGCACGATCCAGGCATTGTCGCGCGCGCAGACGCAGCTGCGCTGGGCGCAGGAAGCGGGCGGCGTCGGCGTGTTCGAGGTCGGATCGGACGGCATGCTGCATGGCACGCCCGAATTCGCCCGTTTGTACGGCGTCGATGCGGCGGAGGGGGTGCCGGCGGCCCTGTTCGAACGGCTGATCGTGGCGGAGGACCGTCACCTCGTCTCCGACCTCGCCTCGCGGGCTGCCGGCACCGCGCCGCTCGACGTCGAATATCGCATCCGCCGTGCGGACGACGGCGCGCTCCGCTGGATCGCGCGGCGCGGCCAGATCTTTCGCGATGCCGATGGCCGGCCGGTCCGCTTCGCCGGCGTCGCGCTCGACATCACCGACCGGCGGCAGGCGTCGGCCGCCATCGCTGCGGCGGAAGAGCGCTACAGCACCGTCATGGCGGCGATCGACGTCGGCTTCTGCGTCATCGAGCTGAAGTTCGACGACCATGGCACGCCGGTGGATTATCGCCTGGTCGAGGGCAATCCGGCGTTCGAACGCCAGACCGGCCTGACCGGCGCGATCGGACGCTGGGTCAGCGAGGTCGCGCCCGGGCTGGAGCCGCACTGGTTCGAACGCTACGGCCGCGTCGCCGCCACCGGCGAACCCGCCCATTTCGAAAATGCCGCCGAGGCGCTCGGCCGCTGGTACGACGTCCGTGCGTTGCGCATCGGCGCGCCGGAGGATCGCCGCGTCGCGGTGTTCTTCAGCGACATTTCCGACCGCAAGGCGATGGAGGACCGGCTGCGCGACCTCAACGCGACGCTCGCCGATCAGGTCGAGGCGCGGACGCAGGATCGCGACCGGATGTGGCGGCTGTCGAGCGACGTCATGCTCGTGGTCGGCTTCGATGCCCGGATCGAGGCGGTCAATCCGGCCTGGACGGACCTGCTCGGCTGGGCCGCCGAGGATCTGGTCGGCAGCGACATGCTGACGCTCGTCCACCCCGACGACGTCGTCGCCACGCGGGCCGAAATGGATGGGCTGCAGGCCGGCGTCCGGACGCTGCGCTTCGAAAACCGCTACCGCCACCGCGACGGGCACTACCTGTGGCTGTCGTGGACCGCGGTGCCCGACGACCGGTTCGTGCATGCGGTCGGGCGCGACATCACCGGCGAGCGCGAACAGGCGGCGGCGCTGGCACGGACGGAGGATGCGCTGCGCCAGGCGCAGAAGATGGAGGCTGTCGGCCAGCTCACTGGCGGGATCGCCCACGATTTCAACAATATGCTGACCGGCGTTATCGGCGGGCTCGACCTGATCGAGCGCAATTTGGCGATGAACCGCATGGACCGCGTCGCCCGCTACATCGATGCCGCGACCACCTCGGCCCAGCGCGCCGCGGCGCTGACCGCGCGCCTGCTCGCCTTCGGACGGCGCCAGTCGCTGGATCTGCAACCGACCGACGTCAACGCGCTCGTCGGCGGGATGGAGGACCTGCTCGGCCGCACGCTGGGTGAACAGATCGCGCTCGAGACGCGGCCCGCCACGCCGCTGTGGTCGGCGCGGACCGATGCGAACCAGCTCGAGAGCGCGCTGCTAAACCTGTGCATCAACGCCCGCGACGCGATGCCCGACGGCGGCACGCTGACGATCGAGACCGCGAACGTCGCGGTCGACGGCGGGCACGCGGACGATCACGCGACGGTCGCGCCCGGCGACTATGTCGTCCTGTCGGTGGCCGACACCGGCATCGGCATGTCCGACGCGACGCTGGCCAAGGTCTTCGAACCCTTCTTCACCACCAAGCCGGTGGGGCAGGGCACCGGGCTGGGCCTGTCGATGGTCTATGGCTTCGCGCGCCAGTCCGGCGGGCACGTCCGCATCGACAGCGCGGTCGGTCGCGGCACCGTGGTGCGCCTCTACGTCCCCCGCTTTCACGGCGAGGCGGCGCGCGTTGCCGAGGTGCGCCCGGCCGCGCCGGTCGGCGCCGGCGAGACCGTGATGATCGTCGAGGACGATTCCGCGGTGCGGCTCATCATCCTCGATGTGCTGGCGGAGCTCGGCTATCAGGCGATCGAGGCGGTGGACGCGCGCTCCGCGATCCCGATTCTCGAATCCGGCCGGCCGATCGACCTGCTCGTCACCGACGTCGGCCTGCCCGGCCTCAACGGACGTCAGCTCGCCGACATCGCCCGCCGGTCGCGCCCCGACCTGCGCATCCTGTTCGTCACCGGCTATGCGCAAAACGCCACCGTCCGCGCCGGCTTCCTCGACGAAGGCATGGAGATGATGACGAAACCCTTCGCGGTCGACGCGCTCGCCACGCGCATCCGGCAGATGCTGACCCGCTGATCGCGCGATGGGTGCGGCGCGGGCGGTTTCCTCCCGCCGCCCCGCTATGCTAGCAGGCGCCAAAACGACGACACTGGAGCGGATGTGATAACCAATTTCGATTTCGCCTTGGGCGAAGCGGCCGACATGATCCGCGAGAGCACGCAGCGCTTTGCCGCCGACCGGATCGCGCCGCTCGCCGCGAAGATCGACGCGGACGACTGGTTTCCGCGCGACGAACTCTGGGCGGCGATGGGCGAGCTGGGCCTGCACGGCATCACCGTTCCCGAAGCCGACGGCGGCCTCGGCCTCGGCTATCTCGAACATGTCGTCGCGGTCGAGGAGGTGAGCCGTGCCTCCGCCTCGATCGGGCTCAGCTACGGCGCGCATTCCAACCTCTGCATCAACCAGATCAGCCGCTGGGCGAACCCCGAGCAGAAGGCGAAATACCTCCCCGGCCTCATCAGCGGCGAACATGTCGGCAGCCTCGCCATGTCGGAGGCGGGCGCGGGCAGCGACGTCGTCTCGATGAAGCTGCGCGCGCGGCGGACCGACGACGGCTACGTCCTCGACGGCACGAAATTCTGGATCACCAACGCGGCCTATGCCGATACGCTCGTCGTCTATGCGAAGACGGGCGAGGGGTCGCGCGGCATCACCGCCTTCCTGATCGAAAAGGACATGCCCGGGTTCGCGATCGGTCAGAAGATCGACAAGATGGGCATGCGCGGATCGCCCACCGCCGAACTGGTCTTCACCGACTGCCACGTCCCCGCCGCCAACGTCATGGGGCCGGAGAACGGCGGCGTCGGCGTGCTGATGAGCGGGCTCGACTACGAGCGCGCGGTGCTGGCGGGGATCCAGCTCGGGATCATGCAGGCGTGCCTCGACGTCGTCGTCCCCTATGTCCAGGAACGCCGCCAGTTCGGCCAGCCGATCGGCCAGTTCCAGCTGATGCAGGCGAAGATCGCCGACATGTACGTCGCGCTGAATTCCTCGCGCGCCTATGTCTATGCGGTCGCCAAGAGCTGCGATGCGGGCAAGACGACGCGCTTCGACGCGGCCGGGGCGATCCTGCTTGCGAGCGAGAATGCGGTGAAGGTGTCGCTGGAGGCGATCCAGGCGCTTGGCGGCGCGGGTTACACCAAGGACTGGCCGGTCGAGCGCTTCATGCGCGACGCCAAGCTGCTCGACATCGGCGCCGGCACGAACGAGATCCGCCGCATGCTGATCGGCCGCGAACTGATCGGCGCCGCACCCCGGGTGGCGCAGTGACGCGCTGCGCCGCAGTCTCCCTCCCCGTGGCGGGGAGGATCTGATGGGTCCGGTCCTCGCCACGGGTGTCGTCCCGGACAGCGATGGCTTCGCCCGCAACGCCGCCCACAATCGTGCGCTCGCCGACCGTTTGCGCGCCGACGTCGCCTGCTTCGGTCTCGGCGGCAATGCGAAGGCGCGCGACCGCCATACGGCGCGCGGCAAGCTGCTGCCGCGCGACCGCGTCGAACGCCTGCTCGATTCCGGCAGCGCGTTTCTCGAAATCGGCCAGCTCGCCGCGTACGGCCTCTACGACGACGAGGTGCCCGGTGCGGGCCTGATCGCCGGCATCGGCCGGGTATCCGGGCGACAGGTGATGATCGTGTGCAACGATGCGACGGTGAAGGGCGGTACCTACTTCCCATTGACTGTGAAGAAGCATCTGCGTGCGCAAGAGATCGCGCAGGAAAACCGGCTGCCCTGCATCTACCTCGTCGACAGCGGCGGCGCCAACCTGCCGCATCAGGCGGAGGTGTTTCCCGACCGCGATCATTTCGGCCGGATCTTCTTCAACCAGGCGAACATGTCGGCGCTGGGCATTCCCCAGATCGCCTGCGTGATGGGCAGCTGCACCGCGGGCGGCGCCTATGTGCCCGCGATGTCCGACGAGACGATCATCGTGCGCGGACAGGGGACGATCTTCCTCGCCGGTCCGCCGCTGGTGAAGGCCGCGACGGGAGAGGTCATCAGTGCCGAGGAACTGGGCGGCGCCGATACGCACGGTCGCCGGTCCGGCGTGGTCGACCATGTCGCGGAAAACGACGATCATGCGCTGACGATCGTGCGCGACATCGTCGCGACGCTGCCGCCGCAGACCGGCGCCGCGCCGCTCGCCGATGCGCGCGCGCCGCTCTATCCGGCCGAGGAGCTGTACGGCATCGTCCCCGACGACGTCCGCGCCCCCTATGACGTGCATGAGGTCATCGCGCGGCTGGTCGACGGATCCGAATTCCACGAGTTCAAGGCGCTGTACGGCGCCAGCCTCGTCTGCGGCTTCGCGACGATCCACGGGCTGCCCGTCGCGATCCTCGCCAACAATGGCGTATTGTTCAGCGAAAGTGCGCAGAAGGGCGCACATTTCATCGAACTTGCCTGCCAGCGACGCATCCCGTTGCTGTTCCTCCAGAACATCTCCGGCTTCATGGTCGGTGGCAAGTATGAGGCGGAAGGCATTGCGAAACATGGCGCAAAACTGGTCACGGCCGTCGCGACCGCCAGCGTTCCCAAGATTACCGTGCTGATCGGCGGCAGCTTCGGCGCGGGCAATTACGGCATGTGCGGCCGCGCCTATTCGCCGCGGTTCCTGTTCACCTGGCCGAACAGCCGGATCAGCGTGATGGGCGGCGAGCAGGCGGCCTCGGTGCTCGCCACCGTGCATCGCGACGCGGACGGCTGGACGCCCGACCAGGCCGAGGCGTTCAAGGCGCCGATCCGCGCCCGGTACGAGGACGAGGGCAATCCCTGGTACGCGACCGCCCGGCTGTGGGACGACGGCATCATCGATCCGGCGCAGTCCCGCGACGTACTGGGCCTAGCCCTCGCCGCGACGCTCAACGCGCCGGTGCCCGAACGGCCGAGCTTCGGCGTGTTCCGGATGTGATGGCATGGGCGGCGGATCAGTCCTCCCCGGCACGGGGAGGGGGACCGCGCCTCACAGAGGCGTGGTGGAGGGGCAGCCACGTGCATCGGCGGTCGCCGTGCTGAGGGCTGCGTCCGCCACCGTGGCCCGCGCGCGGCGTCAGCGTCGGGACATGTCCCTTCCTGAAATCCTGCTCTGGCGGGTTCTGAAGCAGCGGCCGGCCGACCTGAAGTTCCGCAAGCAGCACCCGATCGGCATGTACACGCTCGACTTCTTTTGCGCGGCGGCGACGCTTTGCATCGAGGTCGACGGTGCCGCGCACGACTGCGGCGATCAACCGGCGTTCGACGCGGGACGGACGGCGTGGCTCGCCCTCCACAATATCGAGACGTTGCGCATTCCTGCGACCGCCATCCTGCGCGATCCCGAAGCCGTAACAGATCATATCGTGGCGACCGCCCGCGCGCGGCTGCCCCTCCGTCAGCCCTGCGGGCTGCCACCTCCCCGTTCCGGGGAGGAATGAAAGATGACGACCATGCTCCCGCTCGCCCTCATCCTCGCGCTCCAGACGGGCGACCGGCTGCCGCCGGCCAATCCCTTGCCCTATGCCGATCCGGCGGCGGCGGCGGTGATGGCGCCGATCGACGCGATGTTCCGCGGCCTCGCCGCGCACGACGGCGCGGCGATCCTGGCGCAGGTCCGGCCCGAAGGCGGCGCGACCGTCGCGATGGAACGGCCCGACGGCGGCCGCACGATCCGCCGGCTCGGCTGGGCGGAATTCGCCGCGGGCGTCAAACCCGGCCCCGACCGGCTGGAGGAAAGGCTGACCGACAGCGTCGTCGAGGTCGACGGCGACATCGCCATGGTGTGGGGTCCCTATACCTTCACCGTGAACGGCAAGATCCACCATTGCGGCGTCGACCACTTCGACCTCGTCCGCGAAGGCGGCGCGTGGAAGGTGCTCAACGTCACCTGGACGCAGCGCACGACCGGATGCCCGGCATGACGGCGACGCGCGCGACCATCCTCAATCCCTTCGAACGGCAGGCCTGCGCATGATCGAATCGCTCCTCATCGCCAACCGCGGCGAGATCGCCTGCCGGATTATCCGCACCGCGCGCGCGCTCGGCATCCGCACGATCGCGGTCTATTCCGACGCCGACGCGCGCGCGCTGCACGTCCGCGAGGCGGACGAGGCGGTGCACATCGGCGCATCGCCCGCGCGCGAAAGCTATCTGGTCGCCGAGCGCATCCTCGCGGCGGCGCGCGATACCGGGGCGGCGGCGATCCATCCCGGCTACGGCTTCCTCAGCGAGAATGCCGATTTCGCGCAGCAAGTCATTGATAACGGGATTGTCTGGGTCGGTCCCCGGCCGGCGAGCATCCGCGCGATGGGGCTGAAGGACGCCGCCAAGCAGCGGATGATCGCCGCCGGCGTGCCGGTCACCCCCGGCTATCTCGGCGACGATCAGGATCCCGCACGGCTGGCGCGTGAGGCCGCGGCGATCGGCTATCCCGTGCTCATCAAGGCGGTGGCGGGCGGCGGTGGCAAGGGCATGCGCCGGGTCGACGATGCCGCCGCCTTCGCCGACGCGCTCGCCTCGTGCCAGCGCGAGGCCGCTGCGGCGTTCGGCGACGACAAGGTGCTGATCGAAAAGTACATCCTCAGCCCGCGGCACATCGAGGTGCAGGTGTTCGGCGATACCCACGGCAACGTCGTCCACCTGTTCGAACGCGATTGTTCGCTCCAGCGCCGGCACCAGAAGGTGATAGAGGAAGCGCCAGCCCCCGGCATGGACGCCGACACCCGCGCGGCCGTCTGCGCCGCCGCGGTGAAGGCGGCGCAGGCGGTCGACTATGTCGGCGCCGGCACGATCGAATTCATCGCCGACGCCAGCGACGGGCTGCGCGCCGACCGCATCTGGTTCATGGAGATGAACACACGGCTCCAGGTCGAGCATCCGGTGACCGAGATGATTACCGGCCAGGACCTGGTCGCCTGGCAGCTGCGGGTCGCGAGCGGCGAGCCGCTGCCGTGCCGGCAGGACGAACTTGCCATCGACGGCCATGCGATCGAGGCCCGGCTGTATGCGGAGGACCCCGCGAAGGGCTTCCTGCCCAGTATCGGCCGACTGGAGGCGTTCGACCTCGGCGATACCGCGCGCGTCGACACCGGCGTGGAGCGCGGCGCGACCATCTCGCCCTATTACGATCCGATGATCGCCAAGGTCATCGCGCATGGCGCGACGCGGGAGGAAGCGCGCGAGACGCTGGCCGACACGCTCGACGCGGCGGTGGTCTGGCCGCTCCGCAGCAACGCGGGGTTCCTCGTCGAGGCGCTCGACCATCCCGATTTCGTCGCCGGCCGGGTCGATACCGGGTTGATCGCGCGCGAGGGCGACGCGCTGATGCCGCCCGTGCTGCCGAGCGAGGAGGTGCTCGCCACCGCCGCGGCGGCGCTCGCCGGGCCGCAGCGAATCGCCGGCTTCCGCCTCAACGCCGCGCCGCAGCGCACGGCGCGGATGCTGGTCGGCGGCGAGCCCGTGTCCGTCGACTTTGCCGCCGTTGCGGTATCGCCGGTCGCGCACGACCGGTTGCTGGTAACCGAGGGCGGCCAGACGTGGGAGGTCACGCCCTTCCGCGCCGCCGGTGCCGCGGCGGGCGGGGCCGGGGACGGCGCGATCCTGTCGCCGATGCCCGGCCGCGTCATCGCGGTCGAGGTCGCCGCGGGCGACGCGGTGGTGAAGGGACAGCGGCTGGTGACGCTGGAAGCGATGAAGATGGAGCACAGCCTGACCGCGCCGTTCGACGGCCATGTCGCCGACCTCGCTGCGCAGCCCGAGGGCCAAGTGACCGAGGGAACGCTGCTCGTCCGCATCGTCCGCGACGGGGAATGACGGAAATATCGTGGAAAGGCATATAGATGGCCGGCAGACATTATGACGAATGGCAGGTCGGCGACCGGCTGACCCACGACATCCGCCGCACCGTGACCGAGACGGACAACCTGCTGTTCTCGACCATGACGCACAATCCGCAGCCGCTGCATCTCGATGCGGAGGCGGCGCGTGCGTCCGAATTCGGCCGGATCTTGGTTAACGGCACCTTCACCTTCGCGCTGATGGTCGGCCTGTCGGTCGGCGACACGACGCTCGGCACGCTCGTCGCCAATCTCGGCTACGACAAGCTGGTGATGCCGAAACCCGTGTTCCTCGGCGATACGCTGCGTGCCGAGACCGAGGTCGTCGAACTGCGCGACAGCCGGTCGCGCCCCGACGCGGGCCTCGTCACCTTTCGGCACACGATGCTGAACCAGCGTGACGAGACGGTCTGCCAATGCCTGCGCACCGCGCTGCTGAAGCGCCGTCCCGGCTAGGGGATAGAGCCGGCAAGGACGGTCCGGCGGACCGTGTGCGACACAAGGCCCGCCAATTATCCATGCCGCAGTGCGGCATAGAATTTCTTCGCAAACGTCCCGCCTGCGGATGGAATAGACGCCCGGTCATCCGCTGCCCGCAGCGCAACGACACCACAGGGCAAGACCATGACGATCATCAGCGAACTCCTTCTCGCCGCCAGTTCCGCGGCGCTGGCCGCGCAGACGCCCGCGCCCGCCGCGCCCGCGCAATCCGCCACCGCCGAGCCCGCACAGGCCGCCCCCGTCGCCGACGCCGCGACCACCGCCGACGAGGGCGAGGACATCGTCGTCACCGGCACCCGCGTCGCCGGCCGCAGCCGGCTCGACAGCGTCGCGCCGGTCGACGTGCTGAGCGGCGCGAGCCTCCAGCGGCAGGGGACGACCGAGCTCGCCACCGCGCTGTCGGCGATCGCCCCGTCGATCGACTTCCCGCGCCCCTCCGCCAACGACGCGACCGATGCGATCCGCCCGGCGACGCTGCGCGGCCTGTCGCCTGACCAGACGCTGGTGCTGGTCAACGGCATCCGCGGGCATACCTCCGCCAACCTCAACACCAACGGCACCGTCGGCCGCGGATCGGCGGCGGTCGACCTCAACACCATCCCGACCGTCGCGCTCGACCGGATCGAGGTGCTGCGCGACGGCGCCTCCGCCCAATATGGCTCGGATGCGATCGCCGGCGTCATCAACCTGCGCCTGCGCGAGGCGCGCTCGGGCGGCGGCGCGCAGGTCAATTACGGCTTCTACGACACGCAGGTCGACACCGCGCGCGGCAGCCGCCACGTCACCGGCGAACATGCGGTCACCGCCTCGGCGTGGCAGGGCATCGGCTTCGGCAGCGACGGTTTCGTCACCGTTTCGGGCGAATATCTGAAGCGCCAGCCGACCAACCGCGCCGACTTCGATCCGCGCGTGTCGCCGACGCGCGTCACCGGCCGCTATGGCGATCCCGAGGTCGAGCAATATACCGGTTTCGTCAATGCGGGCACGTCGCTGACCGATACGCTCAGCCTCTACGCGTTCGGCGGCTATCAGGACCGCGACACGCGCGGCGCCGCCTTCCCGCGCGTCAATCCCGCCGCGCAGACCGCCGCCAACGCCATCACCCGCCGGCAGCTGGCGCTCGCCGGCTATCCCGACGGCTTCCTGCCGATCATCAATACGCATTCGAAGGATATCAATTCGGCGGTCGGCCTGCGCGGCACGGTGTCGGACTTCGACGTCGACCTGTCGGTCAGCTACGGCCGCAACACCGTCGATTTCCGCACGCTCAATTCGACCAACTACGCCTATGGATCGTCCAGTCCGCGCAACTTCGACGATGGCGGCATCGCCTACGACCAATATGTCGCCGGCCTCGACGTGACGCGCAAGTTCGACGTGTTCCGCTCGCTCAACCTCGCCTTCGGCATCGAGGGCCGGCGCGAGGGGTACAAGATCACCCCCGGCGAGCGCGCCTCCTACGACTATCCCGCGACCGCGACCGACGCGGTGGCGGGCTCGGCGCCCGGCGCGCAGGGGTTCGGCGGCTTCGCCCCGCGCAACGCGATCGAGCGCAGCCGGCGCAGCGGCAGCGTCTACGTCGATATCGAGGCACAGCTGACCGACAAGCTGCTGTTCGGCATCGCCGGCCGCGGCGAGACCTATTCAGACTTCGGCAGTACCGCCAACGGCAAGGTGTCGGCGCGCTACGACTTCGCGCCGTGGTTCGCGTTGCGCGGCACCGCCTCCACCGGTTTCCGTGCGCCCTCGCTCCAGCAGCAATATTTCACGCAGGTCGCCTCGGTCGTCACCAATGGCGTGCCGATCCTGACCGGCACCTATCCCTCGACGAGCCCGGTCGGCACCGCGCTCGGCGGCCTGCCGCTCGAACCTGAAAAGTCGACCAACCTGTCGGTCGGCACTGTGATCCGCGCCGGCGGGTTCGACCTGACGGTCGACGCCTATCGCATCCACATCCGCGACCAGATCGGCCTGTCGGAGAATATCGCGGCCTCGTTCAGCCCCGCCGTCGCCGGATTGCTGGCGCCGTTCAACGTGTCGGCGGCGCGCTTCTTCATCAACGGGCTCGCCTCGACCACGAAGGGCATCGACGCGGTCGCGCATTATCGCTGGCGCACGACGGGGGCGGGCGCGTTCGACTTCACGCTCGCGGGCAACATCAACGACGTGACGGTGACGCGCGTGCCCACCTCCACCGCGACGCTCAACCCCGCGCCGACGCTGTTCGCGCGCAGCCGCATCCTGACGCTGGAGGACGGCACGCCGCAGCAGAAGGTCACCGGCAGCATCGACTGGTCGCTCGACCGGCTCGGCGCACTCGCCCGCGTCACCTATTACGGCGACGTCAACCAGGCGGGGACGGTGCAGAGCGCCGACGTCCACACCGGCCGCCACGCGATCACCGATCTGGAACTGCGCTATTCGGCGCCGAAGGGGGCGCAGATCGGCCTCGGCGTCAGCAACCTGTTCGACGTCTATCCGGATCGCCAGATCGCCGCGAACAATTCCACCGGCGTGCTGGGCTTCCCCTATTATTCGCCGTTCGGCTTCAACGGGCGCTACCTCTACGCGCGCGTCGGCATCAACTGGTGATCCGGGCGGGGCGAGGGGGCGGTCACAACCCCTCGCCGCCGACCCATTGCGCATGCGCCAGCCGGCGGGCCAGCGCCCAATTCTGCTGGCGGATGTCGGGCACGGCGACGACCTCCCACAGCTCGCCGCGCGTCATCGGTCCTATGCAGTAGAGCTGCGGATCGGTGCGGCCGGCGGCATCGACGACGTTGGACTGGGCATCGACGTCCAGGCCGATGCGCAGCGCGTCGGGCCGCACCATGCCGTCGTCGAGCAGCTGGCGCAGCAGCGGCTCGTCGGTGCGCAGCAGGTCGCCCTGCGGCCCGGTGCAATTGACGATCCGCGCCGCCGCGGTCGCGACGACGGTGTCGCCGTGCCGCGGGCGCCAGCGCAGCAACGCGCCGCCGGCCTGCGCCTCCACCCCGACGAGCTTGCCCGCCGCGAAGCGCAGCCGGCCGCTGTCGCACAGCGCCGCGACCCGTGCGGCGACGTCGGGCGCCAGCCGGTGGCGGTGCACGTCCCAGAAGGGGCGCAGGTGGCGCAGGAAGCGTGCCCGCGTGCCGGCATCCGCCGCGCCCCACATCATCTGCGTCACCGGGCGCAATTCGTCGACCGCCGCGCGCCAGCCGATCGTCGCCGCGCGGTCGCGGACGCTGCGCACCAGTGCGGGCAGGGTGCCGGCCGGACGTTCGCGCAGGCCCGGCCGTGCGGCGCCGTCGGCATGCGCGCGGGGCACGAGGCCGCGACGCGACATCGCCAGCATCCGTCCGCCGAACCCCGCCGCATCCAGCATCAGCGCGGCATCGATCGCGGTCAGCCCGCTGCCGATCAGCACCACCGTGTCGTCGTCGGCGAGCCCTTCGGCGATGTCGCCCGCCCACGGATCGGCGCGATAGCAGCCCGCGGGCAGCGTTGCCGGATCCAGCCCCGGCGGGGTGTGCGGCGGCAGGTTGCCGATCGCCAGCACCGCGACGTCCGCCTCGACCCGCACGTCGCCGGCGACCAGCGTCATGCCGCCATCGCGCCGTTCCAGCGCGGTGACCGCGCCGTCGACCAGCGTCAGCCGCGACGGATGCGCCGCCAGCGCCGCATCCAGCATCGCGCGCAGATAGCTGCCATAGACCCGCCGCGAGACGAAGGTGCGCGCGTCGCCCAGCCCGTTCGCCTCCAGCCAGCGGACGAAATGGCCCGGCTCGTCGGGCAGAGCGCTCATGTTGCCAGCGCGCACGTTGAGCAGATGGTCCTCGTGCGCGGCGCTGTAGGCGACGCCGCGCGCGACCTGCGTCCTGCGCCGCTCGAACAGGGTCGCGCGTGGGCCGTCGTGCCGCATCAGGTTGATGGCGAGGAGGGTGCCCGAAAAGCCCCCGCCGACGATCGCGATATGGTCGCCGCTCATGCCGCATTCTCCGTCGACCGGATCAGTTCCATCCGCTGCGGCACCGTGCCCAGCTCCACGCCCTCTTCGCGCAGCCGGCGCAGCAGCGTCAGCAGCACGTTGCTGCGCGCCTCGCCGGTGCCGCGCGGGCTGGCGACATGGGCGTAGCAGTTGAACAGGATGCGCCCGTCGGCGATCGCGTCGACCAGCGCCGACGGCGCGGGTGCGTCGAGCACCGCGGGCTCGGCAGCGAACGTCTCCAGCACCAGCGCCCGGACCCGGTCGGCGTCGGTGCCGATCGGCACGGAAAATTGCACCTGGATCCGGCCGAGCGGCCCGGCCAGCGTCTTGTTGAGCACCGATTTGGTGATGAGTTCGGAATTGGGCACGATCAGCGTCGAATGATCGCCCAGCTCGATCTCGGTCGAGCGCACGCTGATCCGCTTGACGTCGCCCTCGTCGGTGCCGACGCGGATCAGGTCGCCGATCTTGATCGGCCGCTCGGCGAGCAGGATCAGGCCCGACACGAAATTCTGCGTGATGGCCTGCAGGCCGAAGCCGATCCCGACCGACAGCGCCGACAGCAAGAGCGCGATCCGCTCCATCCCGATGCCGAGCGAGGCGAGCGCCCACACCACCGCCAGTGCGGTGACGATGTAGCGCGCCACCAGCCGGATCGAATTGCGCACGCTGCCGTCGAGGTCGGTGCTCGGGAGGTAGCGCTGGTCGAGCCAGCCCATGAACTGCCGCACCAGGAACAGCCCGAGCGCCAGCACCGCGACGAAGCGCAGGATCGTGCCCGGCGAGATCGCGACCCCGCCGACCTGGACGCCACGCGCCAGCCCGCCGACCCGGTCGAGGAACGATCCGAAGCCGGCACCGAACGGATAGAGCATCAACCCCAGCGCGATGACGATCACCGCCAGCCGCAGCACTGCCGACAACAGAACGCCGAACTGGTCGATGGCGCTGCCGCCCAGCCCCATGCCGTGGCGCAGCGTCAGCCCGACGCGGCTCTCGCGCTGGAACAGGCTGGTCGCGACGTCGTCGATGACGACCATCAACAGGTAGGTGCACACCGCGAGCAGCGTCGCCCACAGCACGAATTGCATCACCGTGATCGCCAGCCCGACATAGCCGATCGCCAGCGCCAGCACGGTTCCCGCCGCGACCAGCCACAGCGTCAGCGTGATCGCGCCGACCCCCGCGCTCGCCGCCGCCTCCGCCGCGCTGGCGCCGTCCGCCGCCTCCTGCGCGCGCAGCCGCCCGACGATCAGCAACGTCGCGCCGATCAGCACCAGGTGCAGCATCACCTCCGCCACCTGCATCGCCAGCAACGCCGCCGGGCTCGCCCCGACCGACAGGTTGAACGCGCCGAGCATGATGACGACGAAGGTCACCGCGGCGAACGCCCAGGCGACGGGCCGCAGCGCGGTCGCCGCCCCGTCGGTCAGCGGCACGACCCGCCACGACGGCTGGCTCGCCATCAGGAACGCCGCGCCGACCGACGCGGTGAAGCCCGCGAATCCTGCCGCGACGACCAAGGCGTCGGCCAGCGGCATCCACGCGGTGGCGACCAGCGCCGACCAGCGCAGCCCCTGCACGAACAGGAAGGCGGCGGCGATCGGCATCGCGGTGCCGACCAGCACCCGCCACACCGCATTCGCCGAGCGCCGCACGCGATGCCCGGGCGCATCGGCGATCAGGTAGCGCTGGCCGATCCGCCGCAGCACCCGCCGCACGGGCACCAGCAGCGCCAGCGCCAGCAACGCGCCGAGCAGCGCGACCCAGGGGAAGCCGGCGCGCAGTGCGACGCCGACCTGCGTCGTCTCGCGCGCGCCGAAGCTCGTGATGCGCCGAAGGTCGCGCGGCATGCTGGCGACGAGGTCGCTCCAGAATACCGGCGACAGCGGCGACGCGGCGCGGACCGCGATGCGCTCGCCGAGCTCGGCCGCCTGCGTGCGGTCGATCTCCGCCACCAGCTGCCCCGCTTCGACGGCGATCAGCTGGCCGCGCTTCACCTTCGAATCGAGCGAGCTGCGCGCCTGCGCGAGTGCGCGGCGCTCGGCGCGGATGTCGGCCGCCTCGACCACGCCCGGCAGCGGCGGCCCGAGCCCGGCGATCCGCGCGTCGATCAGCGCGAGCTGGTCGCGCAATTGTTCGGCGGCGGCGGTCGCGTTGCCCTGTGCGGCGAGCGCGTCGTCGCGCAGCTTCGCCCGCGCGGCCCGGTCCTGCCGCGTGTCGAGCGCGCCGTCGACGGTGTTGAGGTCGGCTTCCGCCGCGGACAGCTGGCGCGTCGCCGCCTCGACCGGCGATGGCTGCGCAGCGGCGGGGAGGGCGGACGGCAGCGCGGCGAGCAGCAGCGCGACCACCGGCCACACCCGCATCACCGCCGCCATCAACCGCCTGTCCACGTCACAACCCCGTGCGAAGCATCACCCTCGCCAGCGCCTTGTCGGAGATCGCGGCGAAAGTCACCCCGCCGCGCGGCCGATCGCCACCGGGCTCAGCGCCAGCCGGCGTCCATCCAGTAGTTGTGGCCGGTGCACAGCCGCGCGTCGTCGGCGGCGAGGAACAGCACCAGCGCGGCGATGTCCGCCGGCATGATGCGCCCGTCGAGGCATTGTGCCGCGACGATCTCCGCCTCGCCCTCGGGCGTGTACCATTTCTCCTGCCGTGGCGTCTTGACGTTGCCCGGGATGACCGCGTTGACGCGGATATTCTCGCGGCCGAGGTCGCGGGCGAGGCTGCGCGTCAGCCCCTCGATCGCCGCCTTCGCGGTCTGGTAGAGGATCAGGTTCTCGAGGCCCAGATGCCAGCTGATCGATCCGAAGTTGACGATCGAACCGCCACCCGCCGCCGTCATCGCCGGGATCACCGCCTGCGCCGCGAAGAACTGGTGGCGCAGGTTGACGTTCATCCGCTCGTCCCAATAGGCGGGCGTGACCTCCGCGATGGTGTGGCGGTCGTCGTTGGCGGCGTTGTTGACCAGTACGTCGACACCGCCCAGCGCCCCCTGCAACTCGGCGAACACGTCCGACAGCGCGGCGAGGTCGGTCAGGTCGAGGTGCCGGAACAGCGGCGCATGCTCGACGTCCGACAGCCGCGCGACGAGCGCCTGCGCGTCCGCATCGGCGACGTCGACGAAGCCGACCTTCGCACCCTGTCGCGCGAACGCCTCGACGAGGCCGGCGCCGATCCCCGATCCGCCCCCGGTCACGATCACGCGCTTGCCGCGCAGCGAGGGGTATCGGGCGCGCCAGCCTTGCGCACCGGTCGTCGTTTCGTTCACGTCATTCTCCATCGGGGATATCATGCCGACAACAGCCCGCGGCCGGCGAGATTGCGGATCAGCGCGGTGAGGCCGAAGCGCCATGGCGGCGCCGCCTTCGACGTGGCGACGGTGTTGACCAGCCGTCCCAGCCGCGGCGTCGCGATCGCCACCGTGTCGCCGACCTTGTGGGTGAAGCCCTGGCCGGGCACGTCGCGATCCTGCGTCGGGGCGAACAGCGTGCCGAGGAACAGCACGAAGCCGTCGGGATATTGATGCTCGCTCAGCGCCTGGCGCACCAGGTCCTCGGGATCGCGGCTGATCTGGTTCATCGAGCTGGCGCCGTCGAGGGCGTGGCCGTCGGCGCCGTCGATGCGCAGCGTGATCTCCGCCTGCCGCACGTCGTCCATGCCGAAACCCGCATCGAACAGGCGGACGAACGCGCCGAGCGAGCAGGACGCGTTGTTGTCCTTCGCCTTGCCCAGCAGCAGTGCCGATCGTCCCTCGAAATCGCGCAGGTTGACGTCGTTGCCCAGCGTCGCGCCGATCGCATGGCCGGCCGCATCGACCAGCAGCACGACCTCGGGCTCCGGGTTGTTCCACGTCGAATCGGACCGGATGCCGACCGCCGCGCCCCAGCCGACGGTCGCCAGCACCGGGGCCTTGGTGAAGATCTCCGCATCCGGGCCGATCGCGACCTCCAGATATTGCGACCACAGGCCCTCGTCGATCAGCGCCTGCTTGAGCGCCGCGGCCTCCGCCGAACCGGGGACGACCGCGCGCATGCTGCCGCCGATCCGCCCCTCGAGCCGTTCGCGCACCGCCGCCGCCGCGCCGGCGTCGCCGCGCGCGCGCTCCTCGATCACGCGCTCCATCGCCGACACCGCGAAGGTGACGCCGGCCGCCTTGACGCATTGCAGGTCGATCGGGCTGAGCAGCCGCACCGGGCCGTCGACCGACAGGCCGATCGCGTCGAGCGCGCCGATCGCCTCGCCCGCGCGCGCGTCGAACGTGCCGATCGCGACCAGGTCCGCGACCGTCGGCGCCACCCGCGACATGTCGTGCGCGATGCCGTCGATGACCAGGATGGGGCAGGGGCCCTCGCCGCGGTCGATGCGGCCGAGCCAGCGGCCCGTCCGCCACTCCGCGCCCAGCGCGTCGGCAGGATCGAAGGGGATCGTCATCGTG
>NZ_JAJLPA010000012.1 GCF_025548555.1 Sphingomonas sp. A2-49 | reverse complement strand
GACCATGTCGTAGCCGAAGCCGGGATCGAGCGGATCGGCGAGGCTGTCGATCCGCTCGGCGAACAGCCGCATCAGCAGCGCGACGTCGCGCGTCGGCTGCCCGGTCTCGACGCGCAGCGACTGGACGTGGCCGTCGGCGCGGAACAGCCGCGCCTCCCACCGCCGGCCGCCCTGGTGGCGCTCGCCGAGCGTCGCGGCGGCCTCCGCGGCCAGGTCCTCGACCACCTCCAGCGCATAGTCGGTGCGCGCGATCGGTTCGGCGAAGCGGCGCTCGACCGTCACCGGCGCTTCCCGCACCCGCGGCTTGACCGGCGCCTTGTGATCGCCCGCCAGCCGCCGCACCGCGGTCGCCGCGCCTTCGCCGAAGCGCGCGGCGATGCCCGCCAGCGGCCGCGCCATGACGTCGCCGACCGTCTTCAGCCCGGCGCGGGTCAGCGCGGTCGTCGCATCCGCGTCCAGCGCCAGCGCCGCCACCGGCAGCCGCTTGACCGCGCGCGCCTCGTCCGGCGCAGGCGCCCCGGCATAGCGGGCGAGCGCGCCCGCGATCTCGGGCGTGTCGCCGAAGGCGTGGCGGGCGCGGATGCCGCGCCGCGCCATCCGTGCCTCGACGTCCGCGGCGAGCGCGCGCTCGCCCTCGAACGCATGCGCGCAGCCGGCGATGTCGAGCACCAGCGCGTCGGGCGGCATCAGCGCCACCGTCGGCGTATAGCGGGCGCAGCCGTCGGCCAGCCGCTCCAGCCAGTCCATGTCGGCATGGGGATCGGCCGGGAACACCTCGAGCTCGGGCACCCGCGCGCGGGCATCGGCCAGCGTCAGCCCGGGCTCCAGCCCCAGCCGTGCCGCGGCGACGTCGGTCGCGACCAGGCGCACGGCGTTGCCGACCGTCTCGGTAAAGGCGACCGGCGTCTCACCCCGTCCGGCGAACAGGTGCGGCCGGGTGGTGCGCAGCCGCTCGATCGGCAGCCACGGAAAGACCAGCGCCAGATAGCGGCGTTCCACGGAAGTTCTTGGCATCACGATCCCATTCCACGCGCCAGCGTTGCCCCGCGGGGCCTCCCCGCCGGCGCAAGCATTCGACGTCGAAGGCGGGCAGACCCGGCGCGCCCGCCTCCAGCGCGACCGACGGCAATGCGGCGATTCCCCAGCGCGTCGCCGCGGCGCTGGCGGTCGGTTCGGCCCCTACCCGCAGCGACAGGATGGTGACGCCCGACGATTCGGCGGCGAGCATCAGCCGGCGTGTCGCGGTGAGGTCCAGCCCCGGCGCGCGGCCGGTGCTTTCGACCAGCAGCGTTCCGAGCCCCGCGCACCGCGCCGCATCCGCTGCCGCGCGCCACAGCGCCGCCTCGTCCGCGACGATGCCCAGCACCAGCGATTCGGCGGACAGGCCGAGGTCGATCAACCCGGCGGCGTGCAGCCGTCCGTGGCGGCGTTCGCAGGCTTCGGTGCGCAGCCACAGCAGCGGCAGTGCCCCCGCCGCCACCGCCATGGCGATGCCGAAACCGGCACTGCTTGGCCCGTCCGCATCGTCGACCGCATAGATATCATGCAGTTGCGCCCGTCCCAGCCCCGCCGCGAGCCACGCGTCGACCGGCGGCGGCACGGCGTGCGTGGCGTCGCGGCCGACGGCAATGCGCCGCAGCCGGGCGATCAGGGTGGACGAGTCGCTCATCCATGTTCTTGTAATGTTCTATGTATCGAGTCGCCAACCCCCAATCGTATCGCGCGATCTGCGACTTAGGGGTTGCAGGGGGGCAAAGCCGCTGCTAGTGGCCGCGCCTCACCCAACCGGTGGCTCGCAAGGCCATCGGAATACGGCGCCAGAGCGGGCGTAGCTCAGGGGTAGAGCACAACCTTGCCAAGGTTGGGGTCGAGGGTTCGAATCCCTTCGCCCGCTCCAGTCTTCTACAGGAGGACTGCCGCCCGGACCGGGGCGACGTTTCCAAACCACCTATGTGATGGAGCTGCGGCCGATAGGGTCCGTCGATGCTCGTGACATCGTGCCTGCGCAGCGACCTGCGTTCCCGCATCCACCCCGACGACCCTGTGTCTTTGAGCGGGAGCGAAAACGTCGCCCATGCTCAGGCGCTCGGCTGGCTATCCGGACCCGGTCCGGTCCTGGTAGGTCGGCCGGCGCCCCGCACGGCGGGTGATGTCTTTGAAAAAAATGGTGCTGCCGGTGAGGATTGAACTCACGACCTCAGCCTTACCAAGGATGCGCTCTACCACTGAGCTACGGCAGCACTGCCCTTTCGAGCGAAGCGCGCCTAGAGACGACCGGGGGCGGATTGTCAAGCGTTGACGCGAGCGGCTAGGCGGAACGGCATGAGCGACAAGGACGAACGCGCCGACCGGCTGGCGGCCCAGCTGCGCGCCAACCTGCACCGCCGCAAGGCGCAGGCCCGCGCCGCGGCGCAGGCCGAACCGCGTGGCGACCCGCCCGCAGGGGAGGATCCGGCCGACGATGGCGCGGACGCCGATCGCCGCTAGCGCCGATCACCCGATCACCCGATCACCCGATCGGCGCGCATTTCGCGGCCAGCCAGGCGCGCTCGTCGTCGTCCAGGACGGGCCCGAGCCGGTCGAGCACATCGGCGTGATAGGCGTCGAGCCAGCCACGCTCCTCACCGGTCAGCAGCGCGGCATCGATCAGCGTGCGCTCGATCGGCGCGAAGGTGAGCGTCTCGAACCCCAGCATCGCCCGGTCGGGGTCGCCGCCGGGGATCGCGACCGGTATCGTCAGAAGCAGATTCTCGATGCGGATGCCGTATTCGCCCGCCTTGTAATAGCCCGGCTCGTTCGACAGCATCATGCCCGCGCGCAGCGGTTCGAGCGAGGCGCCGCCCGGATAGTTTGGCGCGGCGATCCGCTGCGGCCCCTCGTGCACCGATAAATAGCTGCCGATGCCGTGGCCGGTGCCGTGCGCGAAATCGAGCCCCGCCTCCCACAGCGGGCGGCGGGCGAAACCGTCGATCTGCGCGCCGCTGGTGCCGTCCGGAAAGATCGCGGTGGCGATCGCGATATGGCCCTTCAGCACGCGGGTGAAGCGGTCGCGCATCTCTGCGGTCGGCGCGCCGATCGGCATCACCCGCGTGACGTCGGTGGTGCCGTCCGCATATTGCCCGCCCGAATCGATCAGGAACAGCTGTCCCGGCAGGATCGGCGCGTTCGAATCCTCGGTGACGTGATAATGCGGGCTCGCGCCATGCGCGCCGGTCGCCGAGATGGTGTCGAACGACGTGTCGAGCAGGCAGCCGGTGTCCTCGCGGAACGCCAGCAGCCGCGCGGCGGCGGACAATTCGGTTTCGCCGCCCGCCGGGCAGGTCGTCTCGACCCAGCGCAGGAACCGGGTCAGCGCCGCGCCGTCGCGGATGCTGGCGGCGCGGTGGCCGGCGACCTCCGCAGGGTTCTTGAGCGCCTTTGCCAGGACGACGGGATCGCGCAGCGACAGCCGCCGCGCGCCACCCGCCTGCAACGCATCGAGGATCGCGGCGACCGCGCGTTCGGGATCGGCGGCGACGCGCTTGCCGGCATAGCCGCGGAGCGCACCCGCGAACGCCTCGCGCGGGTGCAGGCGGACGGCATTACCCAGATGCTGGCGGACCGCGTCGTCGACCTTGCCGGGCGCGACGAACAGGTCGGTGGTGCCGTCGCTGCCGACGATCGCATAGGCCAGCGCGACGGGCGTGTGCGCGACGTCGCCGCCCCGCACGTTGAGCGCCCAGGCGATCGAATCGAGCGCGGTCAGCACCACCGCATCGGCGTCGTGCTGCGCCAGCCAGTCCGCGATCTCGGCACGCTTGGCGGCGGAGGAGCGGCCCGCGTGCGGGTCGGCGTGAACGGTCAGCGGGGCTGGGGAGGGCGCGGGCCGGTCGGTCCAGATCGCGTCGATGGGGTTGGCGGATACCGGGACCAGTTCGGCGCCGCGGTCGGCCAGCGCGGCGGCGGTGTCCGTCACCCACCCGCCGGTGTGCAGCCACGGATCGTAGCCGATGCGGTCGCCGGCGGCGACGTGCGCGCCGAGCCATCCGGCGATGCTTTCCTGCGGTACGGGAACGTACTGCCAGTCGGCGGCGGATACCTGTTCGCGCACCTGCAGCGTGTAGCGCCCGTCGGTGAAGATCGCCGCCGCGTCCGCAAGCACGACCGCGCTGCCCGCCGACCCGCCGAAGCCCGTCAGCCAGCCGAGTCGCTGCGCATAGGCGCCGACATATTCGCTCATGTGCTCGTCGGTCAGCGGTACGACGAAGCCGTCGAGTCCGGTGCGAGCGAGTTCGGCGCGGAGCGCGGCGAGATTGGCATCAGGGGTCATCGGTCAGCTCCGTCGAAAGTCGCAAAGGCCACGCCCGGGCCTGTGTTTCGCGTCTAGCATCGGGCAGGCTCCAGACCGAGTCACCATCCCCGTCATGGCGACGTGCGTGCAGCACAGTCTGCCTGCGCGGCGATCCGCCATCGTACGGGCAAGGGCGCCCGATCGATGCCGGCGTCGATCAATGCCGTCCGGGCAGCAGGTGCAGTGCGCCGGCGATGGCGCTGCCGACGATCAGCCCGACGATGCCCGATCCGATCGCGGTCACCAGCCAGGTCACCACGCCGGGCAACGCGCCGACTGCGTGCGCAGCGCCCTCGGCCGCGGCGTGGAGCGCATGCGGCAGCGCGGTGAGGCCGAACGCCTCCATCCCGTGAACGATGATGCCGCCGCCGACCCAGACCATCGCCGCGGTGCCGATCAGCGACAGCGCGGTCAGCACCCGCGGCATCGCCGCGACCAGCCCGCGGCCGAACGCCTGCGTCCCGCCGCCGGGCTTGCGCGCGAGGTGGAGGCCGATGTCGTCCATCTTCACGATCAGCGCGACGACGCCATAGACGCCCGCGGTGATCGCGACGCCGACCAGCGCCAGCGCGATCGCCTGGTTGACGAGCGTCTGGCCGGCGAGTTCGCCGAGCGCGATCGCCATGATCTCGCCCGACAGGATCAGGTCGGTGCGCACCGCGCCCGCGACCTGGCGATCCTCGAGCTCCTGCGCGTCGGTCACCGCGGCCGCTTCCTCGCCATGGCCGTGTCCGGTGATCGCGCCGATGATCTTTTCGGCCGCCTCGAAGCACAGGAAGGCGCCGCCGAGCATCAGGATCGGGGTGATCGCCCAGGGTGCGAAGGCGCTGAGGATCAGCGCGGCTGGCAGCAGGAACAGCAGCTTGTTGCGCAGGCTGCCGCGCGCGATCTTCCAGATGATCGGCAGCTCGCGCGCCGGGCTGAGCCCGACGACATAGGTGGGGGTGACCGCGGTATCGTCGATCACGACGCCCGCCGCCTTCGCCCCGGCCTTGCCCGCGGCGCCCGCCACGTCGTCCAGGCTGGCGGCGGCGAGCTTCGCCATCGCCGCGATATCGTCGAGCAGCGCGACCAGTCCGCCAGCCATATCCGTCATTTCCCCTTCTGTGTCCGAGCGAGCCATGACCGGGCCGGCCCCATGGTTCAACCGTGGAGGTGTTTCGGGTGTGTTGCTGGCGCGCGGGAAGGGCATGACGCCGGGCCGCGGCACGGCTAGAGGCTGGGGATGACCGACATCACGCCGCCCGTCGCCGACCGGCGCCCGCACCGCTTCACCGCGCACGGCATCGCCATCGAGGACCCCTATGCCTGGCTGAAGGATCCCGCTTACCCCGACGTCTCGCAGCCCGACGTGCTTGCCTATCTGGAGGCGGAGAACGTCTATTTCGAGGCGGTCATGGCGCCGCACCGGCCGCTGGTCGATCGCCTGTACGAAGAGATGAAGGCGCGGATCAAGGAGGACGAATCCTCGGTCCCGCAGAAGGACGGCGACTGGATCTACTGGACCGCCTACGAAACCGGCGGCCAGTATCGCAAATGGTGGCGCAAGCCGGTCGCGGGCGGCGCGGACCAGCTGCTGCTCGACGAGCCGGCGCTGGCCGAGGGCAAGGAGTATTTCCGGCTGGGCGCCTTCGCGGTCAGCAACGACGGCCGCCACCTCGCCTATGCGATCGACGACAGCGGCGCCGAACGGTTCGAGGTGCGGGTGAAGGACCTCGCCACCGGCGAGCACCTGCCCGAAGTCATCCCGGGCATGCTGTCGGAGATCGTCTGGACCAGCGACGATGCGGGCTTCCTCTACGGCCTCGCCAACGACCAGTGGCGGACCGACAATGCGCGCTTCCACCGCCTCGGCACGCCCGTCGCCGACGACGTCGAGCTGTTCCACGAGGACGACGAGGGCTATCGCGTCGCCGTCGCCGAGACGAGCGACCGGCAGTGGATCGTCATCGGCACCGGCGACCACGTCACCAGCGAGGTCCGGTTGCTGCCGGCGAACGATCCCTTCGCGACGCCGATCCTCGTCGCGCCGCGGCAGGCGGGCCGCGAATATGACGTCGATGCGCACGACGGCACGCTGTTCATCCACACCAACGACACCGATCCGATGTGGCGGCTGTGCACCGCGAGCGTCGACGCGCCCGGCGACTGGCACGAGCTGATCCCCGCGGACCCGCATTTCTACATGACCGGGGTCGAATGCTACCGCGATTTCTTCGTGGTCGAGGGGCGGCTCGACGGGCTCGATCAGATCGCGATCCGCCGCTACGACGCGCCGCGCGACGCGCAGCGGATCGATTTTCCCGAGGCGAGCTATGCCGCGGGGCTGGGCGACAATCCCGAATATGCCGTCGACACGCTGCGGCTGGGGTATGAATCGATGGTGACGCCGGGGACGGTGTACGATTACGACGTCGCGACCGGCGCGCTCGAAGTGCTGAAGGTGCAGGAGATTCCGGCCGGATACGACGCCGGCGGCTATCGCACCGAGCGGCTGAAGATCGCGGGCCGGGACGGGACGCTGATCCCGGTGTCGATCGTCTATCCCGCCGGGTTCCGCCGCGACGGCTCGCAGCCCCTGTTCCTCTATGCCTATGGTGCCTACGGCTATGCGATCCCGCCGGGCTTCTCGACCGGGCGATTGAGCCTGCTCGACCGCGGCTTCGCCTATGCGATCGCGCATATCCGTGGCGGCGACGACCTCGGCCAGCAATGGTATCACGACGGCAAGCTCGACAAGCGCACCAACACGTTCGACGACTTCGTCGATGTCGCGAAGGGGCTGATCGAGGCCGGCTGGACCAGCGCCGGGCGGATCGCGACCGCGGGGCGATCGGCGGGCGGCGAGCTGATGGGCGCGGTGGTGAATTCCGATCCCGGCCTGTGGGGGGCGGTGATCGCCGACGTGCCGTTCGTCGACGTGCTCAACACGATGCTCGACGCGGACCTGCCGCTGACGCCGGGCGAATGGCCCGAATGGGGCAATCCGATCGAGGATCCGGCGGCGTTCGACCTGATCCGCTCGTACAGTCCCTACGACAATGTCGTCGCGCAGGATTATCCGCCGATGTTCATCTCGGGCGGGCTCAACGACCCGCGGGTAACCTATTGGGAACCCGCGAAATGGGCGGCGAAGCTGCGTGCGACCAAGACCGACGACAACGTGCTGCTGCTGAAAACCAACATGGGCGCGGGCCATGGCGGGAAATCCGGGCGGTTCGAATCGTTGCGTGAGGCGGCGGAGGAACATGCCTTCGTCCTGTGGCAATTGGGGATCGAATCCTGAGCATCGAGACGTTGATCGGCCAGTACGGCCTCGCCGCGGTCTTCCTGGGCGCAGGGATCGAGGGCGAGACGATGGTGCTCGCCGGCGGACTGTTCGCGCACGAGGGCATGATCTCGCTGCCCGGCGCGATGATCGCGGCGGCGGCGGGGTCGTTCGTCGCCGACCAGGGCTTCTTCGCCGCCGGGCGCCGCTTCCGGAGCCACCGCTGGGTGCAGCGCGCACAGGGCAAGCCCGCCTTCGCCAAGGCGCTCGACACGCTGGAACGCCATCCGATCAGCTTCATCTTCGCGTTCCGCTTCCTCTACGGCCTGCGCACGGTCAGCCCGATCGCGATCGGGACAAGCCATGTGCCGACGCGCACCTTCCTGTGGATCAACGCGGTCGCGGCGGCGGTCTGGGGGGCGCTGTTCACCGCGCTCGGCTATGTCTTCGGCACGGGCATCGCCGAGCTGCTCGGCCGCTACCGGCCGCACGGGCGGCAGTGGCTGTGGGTCGCAGGCGCGGCAGTCGCGCTCGGCCTCGCGTTCGGGGCATTCCGCTGGTGGCGGCGGCGCGCGGCATGACGGCGCGCTTCACGCTGGCGATCACCGCGAGCGCGGACGACATCGACGAGCTCGGCCACGTCAACAATGCGGTGTGGGTGCGCTGGATCCAGGACATCGCCGTCGCGCACTGGCAGGCGGTGGCGCCGCCCGAGCATCGCGACGCGATGGTCTGGGTCGTCACCCGGCACGCGATCGACTATCGCGGCAACGTGACGGCGGGCGAGACGGTGACCGGCGAAACCTGGGTCCCCGAACCGCCCAAGGGTGCGCGCTTCGACCGCCACGTCCGCTTCACCGGCGCCGACGGCAAGGTGAAGGTGGAGGCGGTGACGACCTGGGCGCTGCTGGAGCGCAGCACCGGGCGGCTGCTGCGCGTGCGGCCCGAGGTGGCGGCACCGTTCCTGACCTGAATTCCTCCCCGGCACGGGGAGGGGGACCAGCCGCAGGCTGGTGGAGGGGGCTATCCGCAATCGCTGCATCTGGTGGAAGTCCCCCTCCACCCCCCGCTTCGCGGGCGGTCCCCCTCCCCGTTCCGGGGAGGAATGCAGGATCCTCTACCCGCTGTTGCGCAGCGCTGTGGCGACGGCGTTTATCGACAGCAATATGCCCTCGCCGATGCGGGGATCGTCCTCGCCGGCGCGGTGGCGCTTCATCAGTTCGATCTGGAGCAGGTTGAGCGGTTCGATATAGGGCAGCCGCAGCCGGATCGACGCGTCGAGCGCGGGATGCTTTTCGAGAAGTCGCGACTGGCCGGTGACGTCGAGCAGGCCGTCGTGCGTCTGGTGCCATGCGTCGCGGATGCGCGTGAAGATCGCATCGCGCAGGCCGGCGTCCTCGACCAGCCCGGCATAATGGCCGGCGATCTCGATATCCGATTTCGCCAGCACCATCTCCATATTCGCAAGCGTCGAGGCGAACAGCGGCCACCCCTGCGCCATCTCGCGCAGTAGGCCCTTGTCCCGGAACCCCGCGAGCGCCTGACCGACGCCGTACCACCCCGGCAGCATCACCCGCGCCTGCGCCCAGCTGAACACCCAGGGGATGGCGCGCAGGTCCTCGATCGCGTCGGATTTCTTGCGGCTCGCCGGGCGGCTGCCGATCTTGAGGCCCGCGATCTCGCCGATCGGCGTCATCTGGCGGAAGAAGGTGCGGAAGCCCCCGGCCTCCTTGTATGAATCGCCGTAGACGAGGTCGCGATAGGCGTGGAACGCGGTGTCGGACAGCGTGTCCATCGCGCCCGCGAATTCCGCGTTCTCGGCATTGGACAGCCGTTCGGGTTCGAGGCTGGCGAGCAATGTCGCCGCGGCGATCGCCTCCAGGTTGGTCATCGCGCTGTCGCGGGTGCCGTATTTGGCGGCGATCACCTCGCCCTGTTCGGTGATGCGGATGCGGCCCTGCACGGTGCCGGGCGGCTGCGCGCGGATCGCGGCGAAGGCGCTGCCGCCGCCGCGGCCGACCGCGCCGCCGCGGCCGTGGAACAGCTGCATGCCGACGCCCGCCGCCTCGAACACCGGCTTCAGCGCGGTCGACGCCTTCGACAATTGCCACGTCGACGTCAGGTAGCCGCCGTCCTTGTTGCTGTCCGAATAGCCGATCATCACCTCCTGATGGCCCCGTTTCGCGGCGATCGCGGCGATTTCGGGCAGCGCGAACCAGTCGGTCATGATGCCGGGCGCGGCCTCGAGGTCGCCGACCGTCTCGAACAGCGGCACCGCCATGATCGACGCCGACGGTGCGTCGCCCGGGCGGTAGAGCCCGACCTCCTTCAGCAACAGGTTGATCTCCAGCAGGTCGGACACCGACTGCGCCATCGAGACGATGTAGTTGGTGATGCACGCCGGGCCGTATGTCGCATGCGCCTCCGCCGCGGCGAGGACGATCTTCAGTTCCGTATCGGTTTCGTCGCTATAGGTCGTGAAGCGGCTGGCGAGCGGGCGGGCGTGGGCGAGCTCGCGGCGCAGCAGCGCGACGCGCGCCGCCTCGTCGAGGCTCAGGTAATCGGGCTCGACCCCCGCCGTCTTCAGCAGTTCCGCGACGACGCGCTCGTGCACCGCAGAGTTCTGGCGCAGGTCGAGCGTCGCGAGGTGGAAGCCGAACGTCTCGACCGCGCGGATCAGCCGGCCGAGCGCGCCCCCGGTCTTGAGCGCGCCCGCGGTCGACAGGCCGTGCGCGATCGCGACGAGGTCGGCACGGAACGCCTGCGGGTCGGGATAGGGCTCTCCGGTCAGGTGACCGGGGCGCGGCGCGGCCTTGCCGGTCAGGCCGAGGTGCGTCGCGGCAAGCCGGGCGTAGATCCCCGACAAAGCGCGGCGATAGGGTTCGTCGGCGCGGCTGGCGGCGGTGTCGCCGCTCGCCTGCGCCAGCGCCTCGACCGCGGTGTCGACGGGGACGTGCTCGGTCGAGATCGACAGTTCTGCACCGAGCGCGTGCACTGCGTCGAGATAGAAGCCCATCACCGCCTCGCACGCGCGGCCGAGGGCGGTGCGCAGCGAATCGGCAGTGACGAAGGGATTGCCGTCGCGGTCGCCGCCGATCCAGCTGCCCGGCCTGACGAAGCTCGGCACGCGCTCTCCGAATGCGCGGTCCCAGCGCTGGTAGAGCGCGGGCAGCGCGGGCAGGAAGACGTCGCGCATGTAGCTGAGCGCGGTCTCGACCTCGTCGGTGACGTAGAGCCGCTCGCGGCGCAGCACGCGCGTCTGCCACAGCAAGGCGATCTGGCGGGTGATCGCATCGTCGACGCGGTCGCCATCGGGCGTCTCGTCGCGGCCGGCATCCTTTAGCGCCATCAGCTGCGCGATGCGGTTGCGATGGTCGATCATGCTCTTGCGCCGCACCTCGGTGGGATGCGCGGTCAGCACGGGCACGATCAGCGCATGGCCGAGCAGGCGCTGCACCTGATCGCGGTCGATCCCCTCCGCCGCCAGCGTCGCGAGCGCGGCGGCAACGTCGGCGCCCTGTTCGGCGGCGATGCCCTGGCGATCCTCGGCCAGGTTGGCGAGCATCGAGAACAGCATGAAGCCGCGGACGAAATCGAGCGTCTCGTCGAGGTCGAGGTTCTCGAGCCGGCGGTGGACCGCATCGCTGCTGCCGTTGCCGCGATGCCGCTCCACCGACGCGCGGCGGATCGTCTCGGTCGCCTCGAACAGCGCATCGCCGCCATAGGCGCGGATGACGTCGCCCAGCTTCGCGCCGAGGAAGCGGACGTCCGGATTGTTGGCGATCGGGGGAAGCGAAGCGGGGTCGACGGTAGCCATGGCCCGATGCTGCGCTGCGGCAGGTTTCCGGTCAACCGGGGAAGATGTCGTCGTTGCGAAAGCGTGCCTTCTCCCGCCGATCGCGATCCTGCGTCGCGACGTCCATTCCCGGATTGCCGTCCCCGGAGCCTGTCCGGCGTGACGGTGCGACGGGGACGGTCGGTTCCAATCCGAACCGGCGTTGCGGCTCTACCGCGCGGTCGTCCCCTGATTGCTCAGCGCGTCGCCCAGCACGGGCGTGGTCGGCTGCGCGGCGGGGGTGCGGCCGGCGGCGCGGGCGGCGCGCCATTCGCTCTCCTCTTCCGACGTCACGGTGCCGTCGTGATTGAGGTCCATCTGGTCGAAGCGGCGCACGGTGCCCTCGCCCCATTCGATCAGGCTGATCTTGCCGTCCTTGTCGCGATCGAACGCCATCAGCCGGCTGTTGCGGCGGGGCAGTTCGGATGCGTCGAGCCGATCGTCGCCGTTGCGGTCGAGCGTGCGGAACCGGCGCTCCATCGCGCTGGCGAAATCGACGCGGCTGGTGACCGCCGGCGGCACGAAGCCCGCCGCATTGGCATCCGCCTGCGCCGCCTTGTCGTCCTTCGCCCCGCAGCCCGCCAGCATCGCCCCCAGCGCCGCCACGATGATTACCTGCCGCAAATCCAGCCTCCGATCATGCTTCCAGCTCGACGTCCCAGTAGAGCCAGTCGTGCCATGTGTCGTGGAGATAGTTTGGCGGAAACGCGCGGCCATGTTCCTGCAGATGCCAATTGGTCGGCCGGATCGGCTCGATATGCAGCGGCATATGCGCCTGTTTCGGCGTCCGCCCGCCCTTGCGCAGGTTGCACGGCGCGCAGGCGGTGACGACATTCTCCCACGTCGTCCGCCCGCCTTGCGCGCGCGGTACGACATGGTCGAACGTCAGGTCGCGCGCCACGCCGCAATATTGACAGGCGAACCGGTCGCGCAGGAACAGGTTGAAGCGGGTGAACGCCGGAAATGCCGAGGGACGGACATATTGCTTCAGCGCGATCACCGACGGCAGCTTGATCTCCGCGGTCGGGCTGCGCACGGCGCGTTCGTAATGCGCGACGATGTCGACGCGATCGAGGAACACCGCCTTGATCGCGGTCTGCCACGGCCAGACGCTGAGCGGATAATAGGACAGCGGCGTATAATCCGCGTTGAGGACGAGCGCGGGACAACTATCGGGGTGACGGATCAGATCGGGATGAAACACGGCTCCTCCCACGGATTACCCGCAGGCCGTGTCGCCCACGGGAGTGACGCTGGTATGACAGCACAGCCGGCCGACGATGGTCAAGCGTCCGCCGTCGTGCGGCGGTACCGGACATGACCGTCGTCACCCGCTTCGCGCCCAGCCCGACCGGCCGGCTGCACCTGGGCCACGCCTATGCCGCGATCCGCGCGCATGACCATGCGCGGCGCGCGGGTGGCCGGTTTCTGCTGCGGATCGAGGATATCGACGGCACGCGCAGCCGCGAAGACCATGTCGCGGGTATCCTCGCCGACCTCGCCTGGCTGGGGCTGGCCTGGGACGGTCCGGTCGTGCGGCAATCGACCCGGCTGCCCGCCTATGCCGCGGCGCTGGACCGGCTGCGCGCCGATCGGCTGCTCTACCCCTGCTTCTGCACGCGCGCCGACATCGCCGCGAGCGCCAGCGCGCCGCACCACGGGCCGGACGGGCCGGTCTATCCGGGGACGTGCCGCCGGCTCGATGCGGGCGTCGCGGCGGAGCGGGTCGCGGCGGGGGTGCCGCATGCGTGGCGGCTCGCGATGGACGCCGCGTTCGCCGCGGCGGGGCCGCTCGGCTGGATCGACCGCGATGCCGGGCCGCAGCGCGCCGAGCCTCTGGCGTTCGGCGACGTCGTGCTGGCGCGCAAGGATGCGCCGGCGAGCTATCACCTGGCGGTGACGGTCGACGACGCGGCGCAGGGCGTGACCGACGTGGTGCGGGGCCGCGACCTGATGCGCGCGACCGACGTCCACCGTTTGCTCCAGGGGCTGCTGGGATTGCCGACGCCGGTGTATCTGCACCACCCGCTGCTGGTCGGCGCCGACGGCGAACGGCTCGCCAAGCGCAACGGCGCGGCGGCGCTGGCGGATCGGCGCGCGGCGGGCGAGGACGGGGCGGCGCTGGCGCGGTCGCTGCGCGCGGGGCAGGGCGCGCCCGGCGCGCCGCCCATTGGCTTTGCCCCCGACAATGCCTAGATAAGGGCCATGAACACTTTCCTCGTCATTCTGCTGATCGCGGCGATGCTGGCGACGGTGGTCGCGCTGGTCCGCGGCGTCATCGCCTTCCTTCAGGAAAGCCATGCGCAGGTGCGGAGCGGCGAGGGGCCCTCGGCCGCCTCGCTCAAGTCGAACCGCATGATGCAGCAGCGGATCTTCTTCCAGGCGCTGGCGATCCTGATCGTGGTTCTGATCCTGTTCCTCGGCGGTCGCACCTGATCCGCTAGCGTGGTCAAGCTCAACCGGATCTACACACGCACGGGCGATGCCGGCACCACGGGCCTGGTCGACGGATCGCGGGTGTCGAAGGCGGACCCGCTGATGACCGCGATCGGCGATATCGACGAAGCCAACAGCGCGATCGGCATCGCCGTGGCGACGCTGGGCGGACGCGATCCCGCCGCGGCGCTGACGACCATCCAGAACGACATGTTCGATCTCGGCGCCGATGTCGCGACGCCGGACGGGATCGCGGGCGCGTTGCGGATCGTGCCGGAGCAGGTGGCGCGGCTGGAGGCGGAGATCGACGCGATGAACGCCGGTCTGGCGCCGCTGACCAGTTTCGTGCTGCCCGGCGGCGATCCCGCCGCCGCAGCGCTGCATCTGGCTCGGGCGATCGTGCGCCGCGCGGAACGGAGCGCGGTGGCGGTCGACGGCCTCAACGCGCCGGCGCTCGCCTATCTCAACCGCCTGTCGGACTGGCTGTTCGTCGCGGCGCGGGCGGTGAACCAGGGTGCCGGCGGCGACGTGACGTGGCGGCCGGGGGCGAACCGGTAGCGTTCCGCCCGGTGTTTGCCGGGATGACGCTTTGTTCTGCAACCCTTTCCCGTTTCGTTCGCTTGTCCGACTTGGCGCCGAGGCGCGGGGAAGTTTTGCCATGCTGAAGATCGCGCCCGAACCGGAAACCCCGCTTGCGCGACGCTATGCGTCGGTCCGCGCGCTGTCGCTGGCGCTCGCCGCGCCGCTGTCCGACGCCGACGCCACCGTCCAGTCGATGCCCGATGCCTCGCCGACGAAATGGCATCTGGCGCACACGACCTGGTTCTTCGAAACGTTCGTGCTGCGCGACCATGTCGCGGGCTATCGCCTGCACGACGATCGTTTCCCCTTCCTGTTCAACAGCTATTACGAGGCGGAAGGGCGGCGCCATGCGCGCGACCGGCGCGGCATGGTGACCCGCCCGACGCTGGACGAGGTGCGCGCGTACCGCGCTTACGTCGATGCGGCGATGGCGACGGCGATGGCCGACCTGCCCGACGCGGCGCTGGCGCTGGTGGCGCTCGGTTGCCATCACGAGGAACAGCACCAGGAACTGCTCGTCACCGATATCCTGCACCTGTTCGGCGAGAACCCGCTCGAACCGGGACTGTGGCCCGCGGCGGCGAAGACGCCGGTGGCGATGCCCGACCCGATCGGCTGGATCGCGCGGCCCGGCGGCATCGTCCGCATCGGTCACGAGGGCGCCGACTTCGCCTTCGACTGCGAAGGCCCGCGCCACGACGCGCTGCTGGTGCCCCATGCGATCGCCGACCGCACGGTGACCAACGACGAATGGGCCGCCTTCATCGCCGACGGCGGTTATGACGACCCGCGGCACTGGCTCGCCGACGGCTGGGCCTGGGTGAAGGCGGAGGGTATCGCGGCGCCCCTGTATTGGGAGGCCCGCGACGGCGGCTGGACCCGCATGGGGCTCGACGGCCGCCGCGCGATCGATCCCGCCGCGCCGGTGACGCACGTCAGCCTCTACGAAGCGGACGCCTATGCCAGCTGGGCCGGTGCGCGGCTGCCGACCGAATTCGAATGGGAAGCGGCGGCGCAGGCGCACGATGCGACCCGCGGCAACCAGATGGACGACGCCGGTCCGGTCGAGCCGCGCCCCGCGTCCGCCGGCCCCGCCTTCTTCGGCGACGTGTGGGAATGGACCGGCAGCGCCTATCGCCCCTATCCCGGCTTCCGCACCGCCGAGGGCGCGGTCGGCGAATACAATGGCAAGTTCATGAGCGGCCAGTTCGTGTTGCGCGGCGGCAGCTGCGCGACGCCGCGCGGGCATGTCCGCGCCAGCTACCGCAACTTCTTCTACCCGCACCAGCGCTGGCAGTTCACCGGCGTGCGGCTCGCCAAGGATATCCGATGCTGAAACCCGAAGCCGAGGACGGCGAACAGTCGCTGGCCGATCCGCAGTTCCGCGCGGACGTGCTCGCCGGGCTGGAACGCCGGCCGCGCGCGGTCCCCGCGCGCTGGTTCTACGACCGGCTGGGATCGGAACTGTTCGAAGGGATCACCAACGTCCCCGAATATTATCCGACGCGGACCGAAACCGCGATCCTCGAGCGGATCTGTCCGGAGGTCGCGAGCATCGTCGGCACCGGCCGCGCGGTGGTGGAGTTCGGATCGGGATCGTCTGTGAAGACGCCGCTGCTGCTGCGCTGCGCCCAGCCGTCCGCCTATGTCCCGATCGATATTTCCGGCGATTTCCTGCGCGAATCGTCGCGCATGCTGTCGGCGGCGTTCCCCGACCTGCTGGTACTGCCGTTCGAGGCGGACTTCATGCGGCCGCTCACCCTGCCGCACACGGTCGCCGACACGCCCAAGCTCGGCTTCTTCCCCGGCTCGACCATCGGTAACATGATCCCGCTGATGGCGGTCGACCTGTTGCGCGCGATGCGCGCGTCGCTGGGGGAGGGCGCGATGCTGCTGATCGGCATGGACCGGATCAAGGACCCCGACACGCTGGTCGCCGCCTATGACGATGCCGCGGGCGTCACCGCGGCGTTCAACCGCAACCTGCTCGACCGGATCAACCGCGAGCTGGACGGCACGATCCCGGTCGACGCCTTCCGGCACGAGGCACGCTGGAACGACGACCGCGCCCGGATCGAGATGCATCTGGTCGCGACCGGCGACGTCGCCTTCACCGTCGACGGTCGCCCGTTCGCGATGGCCGCGGGGGAGAGCATCCATACCGAGAACAGCCACAAATACGGCTCGCGCGATGCGCGCATCCTGCTGCGTTCGGGCGGGTGGACGCCGATCCACGAATGGACCGATCCCGACGGCCTGTTCGCGCTGTTCCTGTGCGAGGCGCAGGCGGAGCGGCCCGCGCCCTGACCGGACACGTCCGGCTGGCAGCGGCGCCGAAAGCCGCTATGGCGCGCCAAACGGATAGGGAGACGGACATGCAGGCGGTCGGAGTCATCGGGGCGGGCCAGATGGGCGCGGGGATCGCGCAGGTATCCGCCGCGGCGGGATATCGCGTGATCCTGACCGACGTGTCGCAGGAGCGCGCGGACGCGGGCAAGGCGGGCATCGCCAAACAGCTGGCGCGTGCGGTCGACAAGGAAAAGATCGACGCCGCCACCCGCGACGCGACGCTGGCGCGCATCGAGCCGGTGGCGGGCGTCGCGACGATGGGCGACTGCGCGCTGGTGATCGAGGCGGCGACCGAGCGCGAGGAGATCAAGCGCGCGATCTTCAGGGACGTCGGCGCGGTGCTCGGCGCCGACGCGGTGCTCGCCTCCAACACCTCGTCGATCCCGATCACGCGGCTGGCGCAGGCGACGCCCGATCCGGCGCGCTTCATCGGCGTGCATTTCTTCAACCCTGTCCCGGTGATGGGGCTGATCGAGGTGATCCGCGGCCTCGCCACGTCGGACGCGACGGTGGCCCGGATCGAGGATTTCGCCGATCGGCTCGGCAAGGCGGTGGTGCGCGCCAACGACGCGCCGGGCTTCATCGTCAACCGCGTGCTGATGCCGATGATAAACGAGGCGGTCTTCGCATTGGGCGAGGGCGTGGCGACGATCCGCGACATCGACCTCGCCTGCCAGCTCGGGCTCAACCACCCGATGGGGCCGCTGACGCTGGCGGACTTCATCGGCCTCGACACCTGTCTGGAAATCACGCGGGTGCTGTTCGAAGGCACCGGCGATCCCAAGTTCCGCCCGGCGCCGCTGCTGGTCAAATACGTCGAGGCGGGCTGGTACGGCCGCAAGACCGGGCGCGGCTTCTACGATTACAGCGGCGCGACGCCGGAACCGACGCGCTGAGGAGGACGGGAGGAGGATGGCATGAGCCTCGATGACACGATCGTCGACACGCCCGACGGGCCGATGACCTACAAGGAATGGAAGAAGAAGAACCCGGTGCAGCTGCCCTCGCGCCGGACCAAGGGCAAGGATTTGCCCAACAAGGTGAAGATGCGCACCGACGAATAGCGCGCGCTGCCGCGCGTCCGTTCGGGCCGCATCGTCAGCGCCGGTCGATACCCGCCGCCGCGGGGCTGTCCTTCGACCGGAACCACAGCGCGTACACGCCGGTCAGGATCGCGAGGAACGGCACGCCATAGGCCAGAGTCAGCGCGAACGGCCCCGTGAACGGCGTCGTCGCCAGGATCGCGAGGATCGCCCCGGCGCCGGCGAGGCTGGTCCAGGGATAGCCCCACATCCGGAACGCCGCCGGTGCACCGACCCGCCGGCGGAAGGCGAGGTGGGTGACGAAGATCATGCCCCAGGTGAAGAGCCCGCCGAAGATCGACACCGCGATCATCACCCCCAGCGCCGCATCCGGCCGCCACAGATAGACGCCGGCGGCGACGGCGATTCCCGCGGCGGAGGCGAGCAGCGCGGCGACCGGCACGCCGCGCCGGTTGACCCGCGTCAGCCCCCGTGGCGCGAAGCCGCTCCCGGCGAGGCTGAACAGCATCCGCGACGCGGTGTAGAGCTGGCTGTTCATCGCCGACAGCGCGGCGATCAGGACGACGGCGTTGAGGATGCCGGGGGCATAGGGCAGGCCGGTCGCCTGCATCACCGTGACGAAGGGACTGGTCGTCGTCCCCGCCTGCGTCCACGGCACGATCGCGAGCATCACCGCGAGGCTGCCGAGGTAGAAGAGCGCCAGCCGCAGCATCGTCGAGCGGAACGCGGCGACGATCGCGCGTTCGGGCTCGCGCGCCTCGCCCGCCGCGACCGCGATCATCTCGATGCTGAGGTAGCTGAAGATCGCGACGATCACCGCGGTCCAGATCCCGCCGATGCCGTGGGGAGCGAAACCGCCGTGCGCGCTATAGTGGTGCAGGCCCACCCCGGTGAGCGCGATCACCCAGAGCCCGATCAGGACGAACGCCAGGATCGCGGCGACCTTGACCGCGGAAAAGGCGTATTCGACCGCGCCGAACATCCGGACGCTGGCGAGGTTGACCGCCAGCAGAGCGCCCGCGAAGCCGCCGATCCACCACAATCCGGGCACGTCGGGCGCCCAGAAGCGCATGTAGATCGCGACCGCGGTCACCTCCGTCCCGATCGCCAGGATGATGCAGGTGACATAGGCATAGCGGACCAGGAACCCGGCGAAACGGCCGAGATGGCGTTCCGCGAACAGTCCGAACGACCCCGTCGCCGGATCGGCCACCGTCATTTCGGCCAGGCACCCCATCAGCGCCAGCGTGACGAGGCCGCCGATCGCATAGCTCACCAGCACCGCCGGCCCGGCGAGGCCGATCGCGAAGCCGCTGCCCAAAAACAGTCCGGTGCCGATCGCGCCGCCGATCGCGATCATCGCGAGCTGGCCCGGCCCGAGGCTGCGCTGGAGACCGGTCATGCCTGCGCGATCAGCCGATCAGCAGGCCGGCGAGCGCCGCCGACATCAGGTTGGCAAGGCTGCCCGCGGCGAGCGCGCGCAGGCCGAGCTTGGCGATCATCGGTCGCTGGTTGGGCGCCAGGCTGCCGGTGACCGCCATCTGGATCGCGATCGAGGAAAAATTGGCGAAGCCGCATAGCGCGAAGGTCACGACCGCCACGGTCTGGTGCGACAGGCCCTTCTGCTGGCCGAGGTCGATATAGGCGACGAATTCGTTGAGCACGATCTTCTCGCCGAACAGGCCGCCGGCGATCCCCGCCTCGTTCCACGGCACGTTGAGCAGGAACATCACGGGCTGGAAGACATAGCCGAGCAGCGCCTGGAAGCTGAGGCCCGGCAGCCCGACGAGGTTGCCGAGGCCGCGGAGCAGCCCGTTGGCGAGCGCCACCAGCGCGACGAACGCCAGCACCATCGCGCCGACCGCGACCGCCAGCCGCACGCCCGTCTGCGCGCCCTGCGCGGCGGCCATGATGAGGTTGGCGGGCTTTTCCTCGTCGTGCGTCGCTTCGGGCAGCGGCTCGCCGGGCGTGCCCGCGGGGCCACCCTCCGGCAGCAGCGCGGCCGGGCCGGCGCCGCTGATCCGGTGTTCGGCGAGCGCGATCTGGCGGTTCCCGTCGGGCAGGTCGCCGAGCGGCAGCTCGCCCTCGGGCGCGACGCTGCGGTCGGGCATGATGATCTTGGCCATCAGGATGCCGCCGGGTGCCGCCATGAAGCTCGCCGCGAGGAGATATTCGATGCGGATGCCCATCGAGGCATAGGCGGCGAGGATCGTGCCGGCGACGCCCGCCATGCCGCTGGTCATCACCGTGAACAGCTGCGGCGGGGTCAGGCCGGCGAGATAGGGGCGGATCACCAGCGGCGATTCCGACTGGCCGACGAAGATGTTGGCGGCGGCGCACAGCGATTCGACCTTCGACGTGCCGATCACCCATTCGATGCCGCCGCCGACCCAGCGCACCACCACCTGCATGACGCCCAGATAATAGAGGATCGAGACGAGGCTGGCGAAGAAGATGATGACCGGCAGCGCGGCGATCGCGAAGCTCTGGCCGCCGATCTCCGGCGCGGCGAGCTTGCCGAACAGGAATTCGGTGCCCTTCTGCGAGTAACCGAGCAGCGCAGATACGCCCGCGGACGCGCCGGCCAGCGCCTGCCGCCCGGGTCCCCAGTAGAGCACGATCGTCGCGATCAGCGCCTGCAGCGCGAAGGCGGCGCCGACGACGCGCAGCCGGATCGCGCGGCGATCGGTGGACAGCGCGACGGCGATACCGAGAATGACGAGGATGCCGGCGACGCCGATCAGGATACGATGCATGATGTTTCCGCCGGAATGGACCGCCGCGGCCCCCCGGCTGCGACGGGCAAGCATACACGCGGTTTTTCGTGAGGCCATAGGCGATTGGCGCGCGCCGCCGCAGCGCATGGCGACCGCCACGGCGATGGCGATCCCACGTCGAACCGCCGCATGGCCGTGGAACCGTCGGCTACGCCCCTCGACGCATGCCCCCTTGCCCCTCCGCCGGGGAAGACGTGAGCGATAGATCGGGCCCGCCCCGCCCCGGCCACGATCGGAACCGTTGCAATCCGACGGCGGCCCGCCGAGCACCACTGCGGCGCCCACGCTGATAGCCCCACCCCGCCATCTTGCCCCCCGGCGAAGGCCGGGGTCCAGCTGGGCGAACCTGTCCGACCGTGCGCGACGCCATCCGGACTGGCCGTCGGCGTCCGCCGGGGCAGACCGATGCGGCGATCCGCGACATTCCGGCCTCGCCCCCGCGCCCGCCGCGACCCCAGAAGTGTTTGCCCGACCGCGGAAACGCGCTAGCGTCGCGCCGATGGACACTCCGGCCCGCAGCATTCCGCGCTCGCTCTTCGCCTTTTCGATCTTCTACGGCGGCATGGTCTGCATCGCCGGCGTGCTCGGCAACAAGCAGGTCGCGCTGGGGCCGCTGTCGGCGCTCGGGCCACTCGTCGGGCTCGGGCCGCTGGCGGTGGAGGCGGGGATCTTCGCCTTCCTGCTGCTCGTCGTCGTGTCGAGCGCGGTCGCCGAGCTGCACGGCCGGACGATCGCCAACCGCCTGGTGCAGATCGGCTTCGTGCCGCTGATCGTATCGATCCTGCTGTCGGTCGTGGTGCTGTCGGTGCCCGCCGCGGCCGATATGGAGCCGGCGCGGCGCGACGCGTTCCAGCTGATGATGGGCGGCACGCCGCGGATCTGGCTGGGCGGGATCGTCGCCTATGGCATCTCGCAGACGCTCAACGTCACGATCTTCGCCGCGCTCAAGGGGCGCGAGGGGGGCGGGCTGTTGTGGCTGCGTGCGGGCATCGCGAGCGTGCTCAGCCAGATCGTCGACACATTGCTGTTCGTCACGATCGCCTTCGCCGGCGTGTTCCCGATCGGCGAGTTGCTGCTGGGCCAGATGATCGCGAAGGTCGCGCTGTCGGCGATCCTGGTGCCGCCGCTCATCTACCTGTTCGTCGGGCTGGGGCGCCGGCTCGACCGCAGCTGACCACCCGCCGCGCGCGGGACTTTGACCGGCGGGCGTCCGCCGCTAAAGCCCGCGTCATGACCGACTCCCCCACCACCGCGGCGCTGCTCGCCAAGGCCGAAACGCTGACCGAGGCGCTGCCGTATCTCCAGCGCTACGCGGGGCAGACGTTCGTGGTGAAATACGGCGGCCATGCGATGGGCGACCCCGAACTGGCGCGCGATTTCGCCGAGGATGTCGTGCTGCTGAAGGCGGTCGGGATCAATCCGGTCGTCGTCCACGGCGGCGGGCCGCAGATCGGGGCGATGCTGAAGCGGCTGGGCGTCGAATCGCGCTTCGTCGACGGGCTGCGGGTGACCGACGCCGAAACCGCGCGGATCGCGGAAATGGTGCTGGCGGGATCGATCAACAAGGAAATCGTCGCCTGGATCGGCCAGGCGGGCGGTCGCGCGGTCGGCATATCGGGCAAGGACGCGAACCTCGTCACCGCGGTGAAGGTCGGCCGCGAGACGCCCGACACGCTGCAGGGGATCGAGCGCCACGTCGACCTGGGCTTCGTCGGCGAACCGGTGGCGGTCGACCGGACGATCGTCGACACGCTGTCGGGCAGCGGGATCATCCCGGTGATCGCGCCGATCGCGCTGGGCGCCGACGGCCACACCTACAACATCAACGCCGATACGATGGCGGGCGCGATCGCCGCCGCGCTCGGCGCGTCGCGCTTCTTCCTGCTGACCGACGTCGCCGGCGTGCTGACGAAGGACAAGGTGCTGCTGACCGATCTCGACCCCGCGCGCATCGCCGCGCTGAAGGCGGACGGGACGATTTCCGGCGGGATGATCCCCAAGGTCGACACCTGCGTCGCGGCGGTCGAATCCGGGGTGGATGCGGCGGTGATCCTCGACGGTCGCGTGCCGCACGCGATGCTGCTGGAGATCTTCACTTCGGCGGGGGCGGGCACGCTGGTCCACGCCTGAAGGCGACGCGCCCCTGTCCCCGTCGTCACGAATCCGCTAGGCCGGCGGCCGAACCCTCATCCCGGAGCCTCGCGTGATCGCGCTTACCCTCATCCAGATCCTCCAGGTGCTGCTCAACGTGGTGTGGTGGATCATCATGGTCCAGTTCGTGCTGTCGCTGCTGATCGTGTTCAACGTCATCAATACGTCGAACAATTTCGTCAGCTCGCTGCACCACGGGCTCGATCGGCTGACCGAGCCGATGTACCGGCCGCTGCGCCGCATCCTGCCCAACATCAGCGGCATCGACCTCGCGCCGCTGGTCGTCCTCATCGTCATCCGCATCCTCGACAGCATCATCCTGCCCAACATCGCGATGAGCGTGATGGCGAACGGCGCGATCTGATCCGATGGCGGCGTGGGCGGCGCGCGACGACGGCATCGTCCTCGCCATCCGCGTCACGCCGCGCGGCGGCCGCGATGCGTTGCTGGCCGGGACCGGCGCGCACCTCGCCGCGCGGATCGCCGCCGCGCCGGTCGACGGCAAGGGGAATGCGGCGCTGATCGCGCTCGTCGCGACCGTCTTTGCGGTGCCCCGTAGCGCGGTGCGGCTGATGGCCGGCGACGGCGCGCGGCTGAAGCGGCTGCATGTCGCGGGCGATCCGCACGCGCTGGCGAAGATCGCCGCCAGCCTCTATGAGGCCGCGGCATGACCGCCACGATCATCGACGGCAAGGCGCATGCCCTCGCCCTGCGCACCCGCATCGCCACCCATGTCGCCGCGTTCCGCGCCGCCACCGGCCGCGCGCCGGGGCTCGCGGTGGTGCTGGTCGGCGAAGACCCCGCCTCCGCCGTCTACGTCCGCAACAAGGGCAGGGCGACGCGCGATGCGGGGATGGAAAGTTTCGAACACCGCCTGCCCGCCGATACCGACGCCGTGACGCTGCTGGCGCTGGTCGCACGGCTGAACGCCGATCCGGCGGTCGACGGCATCCTCGTGCAATTGCCGTTGCCGCCGCATATCGATGCGCAGGGCGTGCTGCTGGCGATCGATCCCGACAAGGACGTCGACGGCTTCCACCCGGTCAACGCCGGCCGCCTCGCGATCGGCGCGGAGGGCTTCGTGCCGTGCACGCCGCTCGGCTGCCTGATGCTGCTGCGCGACGTGCATCCGACGCTGGCGGGGATGGAGGCGGTCGTCGTCGGGCGGTCCAACATCGTCGGCAAGCCGATGGCGCAACTGCTGCTCCAGCAGAGCTGCACCGTCACGATCGTGCACAGCCGCACCCGCGACGTCGCCGCGCACGTGCGCCGCGCCGACATCGTCGTCGCCGCGGTCGGCATTGCGGGCTTCGTCCGGGGCGACTGGATCCGGCCGGGCGCGACCGTCATCGACGTCGGCATCAACCGCACGGATGCGGGGCTGGTCGGCGACGTCGACTTCGCCGCGGCGCTGCCGGTCGCGGGCGCGATCACGCCGGTGCCGGGCGGCGTCGGGCCGATGACGATCGCCTGCCTGATCCGCAACACCTATGTCTCCGCCTGCCGGCGCGAGCGCATCGAGGCGATGCTGTGATCGAGCTGTTCGTCTCGACGCTGATAACCTTCTTCGTCATCATCGACCCGCTCGGCTGCGCGCCGATCTATGCCGGGCTGTCGGCCGGGGCGTCGCCGGCGCAGCGCCGCGCGATGGCGGTCCGCGCGGTCGGCGTGGCGTCGGCGATCCTGCTGGTCTTCGCGCTGGTCGGCGAGGACCTGTTGCGCGGGCTGGGGATCAGCCTGGCGAGCTTCCGCATCGCCGGCGGCATCATGCTGTTCCTGATCGCGCTCGAAATGGTGTTCGAGAAGCGCACCCAGCGCCGCGAGGATCGCGCCGCCGAGGTCGCGCGCGATCCGGAGGTGGAGGATGTGTCGATCTTTCCCATGGCGATGCCGATGATCGCCGGGCCCGGCTCGATCGCCAGCGTGATGCTGCTGATGGCGCGGACCAACGGGGTGGAGGCGACGGCGGTGGTGCTCGGGGCGCTGGGCACGATTCTGCTGCTGACGCTCGCCGCGCTGCTCGCCGCGGGGCCGTTGATGCGCCTGCTCGGCGCGCGGATCGAGGCGGTCATCACCCGCCTGCTCGGCGTGCTGCTCGCGGCGCTCGCGGTACAGTTCGTGATGGACGGGTTGCAGGTGAGCCTGCGGTAACCCGTCATCGGGACGAATGTTCGCGCGGCGAGGCCGCTGTCCTCGACCGCCGGCGTTGCGGCACGGACAAAGGGCTTCGCGCCTTCGCGCGACACCATTCCTCGCGGCGCCGGCCGGTCAATCCACCCGGAACAGCCGCAGCGGCGAATCCCCGGGCAGCGGCAGCGGGGTCAGCCACGCCGGCACCTCGCCATGCGCGAGCTGGTCGTAGAAGCCGCCCGGATCGCGCGCGCGGTAATTGGTCGATTCCGAATGGTTCGGGCACAGCATCAGCATCGTCGCACCGTGGCGGCGGATGATCGCATGCGCCTGGTCCGCACTGCCGCCGAACGCATGCTGGACGTCGAGGATCGCATCGCCGTTGCGGTGATAGGGACCGGCGATGGCATTGTGGTGCGTGACGGTGATGACGCGCGGGCCGAGATCGACGAAGGTGAAGATCGTCTGCGCCGGATAGCGGTCCAGCGCCTTCAGCACGGTATAGCGGACGCAATTGCCGGTCGAACGGTTGACCCGCTTGGTATAGGCGTTGGGCCGGTCGACCGGCAGGTATTTGATGACCAGCCCGGCGAACAGCCCCGACACGATCAGGAATGCCGCGACCGTGCCGGCGATGCGCACCGGCATCGCGCGATGGTCGAGCAGCCGCGGCAGCACGATCCAGCCGAGCAGCGTCGCGCCCGGCACCGCCAGCAGCTGCGCCGCGGGGCCGGCGCGCACCTGCCACAGCAGCATCAGGCAGGCGAAGGTGACGAACAGCGCCACCGCGGTCCAGCCGATCAGCGCGCGCGTGCCCCGCGCGCGCCACGCCCCCAGGATCACGCCGACGACGCCGACGATCGGCAGCGCCGCGATCGGGAAGCCCAGGCGGAACGGGTGTTTGTAGATCGGCTTCGCCTCGCGAACGTTGTCGAGCCAGTTCTTCTGGAGTTCGGGCGACACGCCTTCGGGGCGGCCGAGGCATTGCGGAAAGAAATGCACGAAGCCCGCCGCGATCACCGCGCCGGCCAGCACCGACAGCCCGATGCGGACGCCGCGCGCCGCCGGGTTGAGCCGCGCGAGCAGGAACAGCAGCGCCCCCGCCGCGACGGTGACGCTGAGCCAAACCGGGGTCAGCGCGTCGCAGCGCATCGCGTAATTGGCGTTGGAGGCAAAGGCGGCGAATCCGAACGCGGAGCCGCCGCCGAGGCTGAGCGCATAGGCCTGCAACCGCACCGCCTCCGCCCGGTCCCATACCCAGCGCAGCGCGAGGATCGCCCCCGCCATCGCGCAATAGGGCAGCATCTCCAGTCCGATCGAGAGGCTGACCGCGCTGGCGAGGCCGACCATCAGCCCGCCGCGCGCACCGCGCGCGTCGCACAGGCCGGCGACCGTCAGGCTCAGCATCGCGAGCTGCCAGCCATGGTGGTCGATCCGTTCGGGCAGGAACATCAGCATCGTCGCCGACGTGCCGAGCAGGAACACGATGGCGAGCGGCCAGGCGAGCGGATGGACCAGCCGCCGCACCGTCGCCGCGACCCCCAGCATCGCGATCGACAGCGGCAGCAGCGGTGCGATCCCGCACGCCAGCCGCTCCGCCCAGGCGTTGCCGGTGAACAGGCGAAAGAACAGGATCAGCCCCGCGATCGGCAGGTCGACGATGCGGCTCCAGTGGATGTCGAACCCGGCCGGCGGGTTGAGGCGATAGTTGCGCAGGTCGTACCAGCCCTGCCCGCCCAGCCATGCGCGCACCTGCATCAGCCGCATGTTGTCGTCGGTGTCGCCGAGCGACAGCCAGCGCACGAGGTTCCAGTCGCTCCACACGTACCAGACCGTCACCACCGCCCAGGCGGCGAGCGTCAGTGCGACCCAGCGCCGGTCGAGTGCGTCGGCCAGCCGATCGCGTGGGGATGTGTGCAAGCTGGTTGACCTCAAAGACGGCGAATTGGCGTTTCGTTCCCGGTGCATTGCCTTTAGAGCGGGCGCGATGGCGAGGGAAGCACCGGCACGGCTGGCGGACAAGCGCGACGACGGGCTGGTCGGACAGATGGTCCGGTTCGCGATCGTCGGCGGCCTGTCGACGCTGATCTATTCCGCCGTGTACCTGCCGCTCACGATCTGGATCTTCCCGCGCGCGCATGCCGTCTATGCGGTGCCGTTCGCCTTCGCCGTCGCGGTCACCGCCGGCTATGTCATGCACAGCCGCTGGAGCTTTCGCGGCCACGGCTCGGGCCACCGCAGCCGCTGGCAGCAGGCGCAGTTCGTCGCGGTGCAGGGCACGGGCATGGCGCTCAACGCGCTCGTCACCTGGATCGGCACCGCGCAGCTCGGCCTGCCCGCCTGGGCGCCGCTGCTGCCCGCGGTCGGGCTCGCGACGATCCTCACCTTCATCCTCAATCGCTGGCTGGTATTCGCCTGATGGACCGCATCGTCTACGACCGCATGGCCGCGCATGATTCCACCCACTGGTGGTATCGTGCGCGCCGCGACATCCTGAGCGACTATCTGACCCGCTACGGCAACCTGCCCGCCGGCGCACGCATCCTCGAGATCGGCTGCGGCACGGGGCACAACCTGCCGATGCTCGCCGGCTTCGGCAGCGTCGATGCGATCGAGATCGATCCCGCCGCCCGCGCCATCGCGAGCGAACGGCTGGGCCGGCCGGTCGGCGACGCGCCGCTGCCCGACCTGCCCGGTGTGGCGCGCGGGTCGTACGACCTCGTCGCGGTACTCGACGTCGTCGAACATATCGAGGACGATGTCGCCGCCCTGAAGGGGATGGCGAGCCTGTTGAAGCCCGGCGGCAAGATCCTGATCGCGGTGCCGGCGCACCAATGGCTGTGGAGCGCGCACGACGTCGTCAACCACCACCACCGCCGCTATTCGAAGGGCTCGCTGGCGAAGGCGATCGCGGCGGCAGGGCTCGCGCCGCGCAAGCTCACCTATTTCAACTCGCTGCTGTTCCCGCTGGCGGCGGCGGCGCGGATCGCGGGGCGGATCACCGGCCGCGACGACAGCGACGATTCGCCACCGGCGAAGCCGCTCAATGCGCTGTTCGAAACGATCTTCCGTCTCGAAAGGCACGCGGTCGGGCGGGTGCCGCTGACCCCGGGCGTGTCGATCGTGACGCTCGCCGAGCCGCGCTGACGCTGCGGTCGCTGGGGCGGGCGGCTATTCCGCCGCCCGGCGTTCCCCGGACGATTCGAATTCGGGCGACGGCTCGGCAGCGTTGAAGCCCAGCGTCGAATGGCCCTTCACCGGTCCGGCGATGTCGGCGACGAGGTACAGCGGCCGCCGCTTCGATTCGATGTAGAGCCGCCCCAGATATTCGCCGATCATCCCCAGCACGAACATCTGCGCCGCCGACAGCACGGTCACGACCAGCATCATCGACGTCCAGCCCTGCACCGGCGATCCTTCGAAGAATCCCCACAGGATGTAGAACAGCAGCAGTAGCGACGCGCCCGCCAGGATCACCGAGGCGTGGCTCGCGAAGCGCAGCGGCGCGGTCGAGAAGCCGGTAACCGCATCGAAGGCGAGGCGTACCATCTTGCCGAGCGGATAATTGGTCTCGCCGGCATGCCGCTCGGCCCGATCGTAGGGGAAGGGCACCTGGCGGAAGCCGACCCAGGCGACCATACCGCGGATGAAGCGCGCCTGTTCGGGCAGCGACAGCAGGGCATCGAGCGCACGGCGGCTCATCAGCCGGAAATCGCCGGTATCGAGCGGGATCGGCGTGTCGGTGACGCGGTCGAGCACGCGGTAGAAGGCGGCGGCGGTCGCCTTCTTGAAGATCGTCTCGCCCTCGCGCTTGCGGCGCACCGCATAGACGACGTCGGCGCCCTGAGACGCCATCGCGGCGCGCATGTCGGTCAGCAGTTCGGGCGGATCCTGCAGGTCCGCGTCGATGATGAGGATCTGTTCGCCCGAACACAGGTCGAGCCCCGCGGTCAGCGCCAGCTGATGGCCGTGGTTGCGTGACAGGTTGATCGCCACGAGGTGCGGGTCCTGTGCGGACAGCCGCTGCATCACCGCCCAGCTGTCGTCGCGGCTGCCGTCGTTGATGAGCACGATCTCGTGGTCGTCGCCCACCGCCGCCCGCGCCGCCGCCGCGACCCGCCGGTGCAGCAGTTCCAGACAGGCGGCCTCGTTGTAGCAGGGGATGACGACGGACAGGGCGGGGCGGTACATAGCCCGTCCTCCTTAGCCGTTCGCGGGCCTGTCATCCACATGTAACCGGATGCCCGGATCGCGGGGTCGCATCACCCCAGCAGCGTGCTCAGCACGTCGGGATGGAACCCCCATCCGGCGAAACCGCAGGCGGACAGGAACAGCCCGAACGCCGCAAAGGCCCATGCCGCCACCAGCAGCGCGTCGCTTTCGACCAGCGCCGCGACCGCGCAGAGCGAGATCGCGGTGGCGAGCGACGCCTCGCTGGCGTCGAACTGGTCGTCATGGACGTTGAGCGCATCGTAGCGCGCGCCCTGCGCCTGCGCCGCCGCTGCCAGCCGCGGCGCCTCGCTCCGGTAGCGCGCCGCATCGGTGGCGAGGCGGGGCGACGCGGCGGTGCCGCGCATCGCCGCGAGTTGCAGGCCCGCGATCTCCGTCATGCGCAGCTTGGTGCGCGTCGCCTGATATTCGTTCCACAGGTCGACCGATCGGGCCTGCGCCTGGTCCATCGCCTGGACGATGTTGCCGTCCTTGATGTTGCCCAGCCCCATCGCGACCGACAGGATGACGACGGTGACCGCGACGCGGCGGTTGAGGCGCTTGTCCTTCGCCTCGGCGCTGACCTCGAACTCCATGGTGCCGCCCCTGCCGTCACGGCCGCGGCGGCACCAGTGAATTGCGCGTCATGCGGACGTCATCGCGCAGGATACGATCAGGCGTAGTCCTTCAGCTCGTCGCCGGTGATGTGGACGACGTGCAGCACGTTGGTGGAGCCGGGGGTGCGGAACGGCACGCCGGCCATCACGACGACGCGGTCGCCGGCCTTGGCGATGCCGGTGCGCAGCGCCATCCGTTTCGCCTTGCCGACCATGTCCTCGAACGATTCGACGTCGCGGGTGTGGACCGCATGCGTGCCCCACAACAGGCCCAGCCGCCGCGCGGTTTCCTTGCTCGGCGTCAGCACCAGCAGCGGCACCGACGGCCGCTCGCGCGCGATCCGGCGCGCGGTCGAGCCCGAGGTGGTGAAACAGATGATCGCGGTCGCCGACGTGGTCTTGGCGATCTGCTTGGCCGCTTCGGACAGGGCGTCTGCGGTGGTCGGGTCGGGCCGCATCACGGTGAAGTGGACGCGGTCGCCGTGCATCGGATCGCCCTCGACCGAGATGCCGATGGAATTCATCATCGCGACCGATTCGACCGGCCATGCCCCCGCGGCGCTTTCGGCGGACAGCATGATCGCGTCGGCGCCGTCGTAGATCGCGGTGGCGACGTCGGACACCTCGGCGCGGGTCGGCGAAGGGCTCTGGATCATCGATTCGAGCATCTGCGTCGCGACCACGACGGGACGGCCGAGCCGGCGCGACGTCTCGACGATGCGCTTCTGGAGCGGCGGCACCGTCTGCGGCGGCAATTCGACGCCCAGGTCGCCGCGCGCGACCATGACGCCGTCGCACATCTCGACGATCTCCTCGAGCCGGTCGATCGCGGCGGGCTTCTCGATCTTGGCGAGCAGCGCCGCCTTGCCGCCGATCAGCTTGCGCGCCTCGGCCAGGTCCTCGGGCCGCTGCACGAAGCTCAGTGCGATCCAGTCGACGCCCTGCTCGACCGCGAAGGCGAGGTCGCTGCGATCCTTTTCGGTCAGCGCCGCCATCGGCAGCACGACATCGGGGACGTTGAGCCCCTTGTTGTTCGACAGCGCACCGCCGACCTCGACGGTGGTCTCGATCCGGTCGGGGCCGTGGTCGGTGACGCGCAGCACCAGCTTGCCGTCGTCGAGCAGCAGGCGCGCGCCCGGTTCGATCGCGGCGAAGATCTCCTTGTGCGGCAGCTCGACGCGGGTCGCGTCGCCCGGGGTCTTGTCCCGGTCGAGCACGAAGGTGCTGCCGCTCTCCAGCACCGTACGGCCGCCGTCGAACTTGCCGACGCGCAGCTTGGGGCCTTGCAGGTCGGCGAGGATCGTCGTCGGGCGCATGAACTGCTTTTCCAGCGCGCGGATCGCCTGGATGACGGGGATCTTCGACTGCTGGTCGCCGTGGCTCATGTTGATGCGGAACGCATCCGCGCCCGCCTGGAACAGCGTCGCGATCATCTCGGGGGTGTTGCTCGCCGGACCGAGGGTCGCGAGCACGCGCACTTTGCGCGAACGCGGCGCAATGGCAGTGGTCATAGAAAGGGCTCCTGGGGAATGGCCGCGATCCCCTCTAGACCGTATCTAGACGCGATCAACCTTTGGGAGGAATGCGTGACCGACAAACTTGCCGCTTTGCCGGATGCGGTCGCCGCACAGGCGTTCCGCCGGCTCGTCCGCCACCTGCGCCACCGCACCGACGTGCAGAACGTCGACCTGATGGGATTGTCGGGGTTCTGCCGCAACTGCCTGTCCGACTGGATCGAGGAGGCGGGCGACCTGCCCAAGGCGGAGGCGCGCGAGACGGTCTACGGCATGCCGCAGGCGGAGTGGAAGGCGCGATACCAGACCGAGGCGACGCCCGAACAGCTCGCCCGCATGGACGAGAGCATGACCCGCAACGCCCCCGATCCCGCCCGGGGTTGAGCCCCGGTTGGTAAACGCCTAGACGCCCGCCCCTACCGGTCGACGCCGGTATTCTTTCACGCGAATCAAAGAAGGGCCGCGGGCCTCCGCGGCGGGGTGGGACGATGGCGGACGAACGGCAAGAAGGCATGGGCGGCGGTCAGGTCGCAGCGGACGAACTGCGCCTGCTGATCGAGCGCGCCGAGCGCCTCGAGGAAGAGAAGAAGGGCATCACCGACGACATCAAGGACGTGATGGCGGAGGCGAAGGGCCGCGGCTACGACCCCAAGGCGATCCGCAAGATCCTCTCGATCCGCAAGAAGAAGAAGGAAGAATATCAGGAGGAGGAAGCGATCCTCGAGGTGTACATGCAGGCACTCGGCATGATCTGACCCGGCGGGCGGCTTGACCCGGCCGAGCGGCACTGTCTTAATGGTGCGATACACCATGATGACGGATTTGCCGATGATCGCCCGACACGCCGCCTTCCTCCTGCCTGTCGTCGTCGCGACGGCTGCGCCGGTCGCGGCGCAACGCACGCCCGACGCTGCCGGCCTCGAACGCGTGGTCGATCGCTTCAACGCCGCACGCGGGGCCTTCGACCCGGCCGCGCTCGCCGCGACGCTGGCGCCCGGGTTCGAGGAGATTTCGCCGGGGGGCGATATCGACGATCGGGCGCGGGTGCTCGGTTTCTATGCCGCGGACCAGCGCCGTCCCGCTCCCGCGATCGAGCGCGACGAGCGTCGCACCGCCCTGCGACCCGGCTTCGGCGTCACCACCGAGCGAGTGAGCTTCCGCATCGCGCGGCCGGATGGCACGACGGCGACGCGGTCGCTGCGTGCCCGCTACGTCGGCCTGCGGCGCGGTGCCGACTGGCTGCTGGTATCGGCGCAATATACCCCGATCCCGTCCGGCCCCGCTCCCTCGACGTCGGCAAAGTGACGGCGGCGCGGCCGTGATCGGGCTCGCGGCTGGCGTCGCCGCCGCGGCCGCCGCGATCAACCTGCTGACCGTAGTGGCCTTCGCGCACGACAAGCGGCGTGCGATCCACGGCGGCTGGCGGGTTCGCGAAGCGACGCTGCTGGGGCTCGCGCTAATCGGCGGATCGCCGGGCGCGATATGGGCGCGACGCCACTTCCGGCACAAGACGCGCAAGCGGCCGTTCACCACCTGTCTGGACGTCATCGCGATGGTGCAGGCGGGCGTCGCCCTCGGGATGGCGACGCTGCTGCTCCGCTAGGGCCGGATGTCGCGCGGCTACCCGCGGTGCATAGGCGTCAGGCCGCCTCGCTCGCCGCCGTCGTCCAGCCCAGCCGCGGGATCGTGATCGAGCGCTTCCCCGACAAATCGACGCGGGCGACGAACAATTCGCGGCTCTCGATATAGCCGATCAGGCGGCGGACCCGGCCGAGCGAGCTGGTGCCGTAGGTTTCGGCCAGTGCGGTGTCGGACGGGCAGGGCTCGCCGCCCTTCGCCGCGCGCGCGACCAGCAGGAACGCGCCGATCATGTCGTCGGGCAACGAATAGGCGAGCGCCATCGCCTCGGCCCATTGCGGGTCGGTGACGTCGAAGATCCCCGCGCGCGCCGCCGACAGCCGGCGGGTGAAGCCGGGCAGGTCGAGCGGCGGTTTGGCCAGTCCCGCCATCCGGCAGCGGACCTGGAAATCCTGGAACAGCACCGACGGTGGCCGCAGCGCCGATTCGCGGTCGGCGACGATCGCCTCCAGCACGCCGGCATAGATCGTCTCGACCTCGCCGTCCGACTTGTCGGGCAGCGGCGCGAGCGTCGTCTGCTGCGACGCCGGCCGCTCGATCGTGTCGAGCAGCTCGTCGGCGGGGACCCGCCGCGGCCGGGGATCGAAGCTCATCGGCAGCTGCGGCGCCTCTTCGGGCGGCGGCGCGAAGATCAGCTGCTGGAGGTTTTCCGCGGGCGCGCTCGGCAGCGGCGTCAGCTTCGGGCTGCCGCTGCGCGCGGAGGTCGCGACCTGGCCGATCCGCACCGTGATCGGGCGCCGCGACACCGCCGGCCCCAGCGCGAGGAAGGTCCCGCGGGCAAGATCGCGGATCACGTCGGCCTGCCGCCGCTCCATCCCCAGCAGGTCGGCGGCGCGCGCCATGTCGATGTCGAGGAAGGTGCGCCCCATCAGGAAGTTGGACGCCTCCGCCGCGACGTTCTTGGCGAGCTTCGCCAGCCGCTGCGTCGCGATGACGCCGGCGAGGCCGCGCTTGCGCCCGCGGCACATCAGGTTGGTCATCGCCGACAGCGACGCGCGGCGCACCTCTTCGGCGACCTCGCCGCCGGTGGTCGGCGCGAACAATTGCGCCTCGTCGACGACGACCAGCGCGGGATACCAATGCTCGCGCGGCGCGTCGAACAGCGCGGACAGGAAGGCGGCGGCGCACCGCATCTGGCCCTCCGCCTCCAGCCCTTCGAGGCTCAGCACCACGCTGGCGCGATGTTCGCGCAGGCGGGTGGCGATCCGCGCGATCTCGGGCACCGAATAATCCGCCGCCTCGATCACGACATGGCCATAGGCGGGGCCGAGCGTGACGAAGTCGCCCTCCGGGTCGATCACCACCTGTTGCACCTGGCCCGCCGATCCTTCGAGCAGCCGGCGCAGCAGGTGCGACTTTCCCGACCCCGAATTGCCCTGGACGAGCAATCGGGTGGCGAGCAGTTCTTCGAGGTCCATGGTCACGGGCGCGCCGCGGTCGTCGCTGCCCATGTCTACGCTGACGGTCATTGCGATCCGCGTTTGGCCGATGCAGGGGGGCGGGGGCAAGCGCTTTGCGCCCAACGCCGCCGCGGTTGCCGGTCGCCGACCGGTCCGTTACGGCGCGAACCGATCATCCGACCCGAGGACGCACCCGATGGCCCAGCTCCCGCTCGCCGATCTCGCCCAGCGGCTGCTGCGCAAGCCCGCCCACGCGCTCGACGACGAGGAACGCCGCGTCCTCGACAGCATCGACAGCGGCACGATCGTCAGCCGCGACGCTGCCGACGAGGCCGACGCGCGCGCCAGCTTCGGCGAACGCCTGTCCGACCGCGTCGCCGCGATCGGCGGATCGTGGAGCTTCATCATCGCCTTCACCGCGGTGCTGCTCGGCTGGATGCTGCTCAATTCCGACGTGCTCGCGCATTTCGGCGCGGCGTTCGATCCCTTTCCCTACATCTTCCTCAACCTGATGCTGTCGACGGTCGCGGCGATCCAGGCGCCGGTCATCATGATGAGCCAGAACCGCCAGGCGGCGAAGGACCGGCTGGCCGCCAGCCTCGACTATGAAACCAACCTCCGCGCGGAACTCGACATCCTGCGCCTGCACCAGAAGCTGGACGGCGTGGTGCTGGACAGGCTCGCGGCGCTCGAGGCGAAGATCGACGGGCTGGCGGACCGCGCCCCCGCGGCCTAAGGCGGGGGGAGTATCGTTTCAGAGGCAGTCATGGCAGGCCATTCCAAGTTCAAGAACATCATGCACCGCAAGGGCGCGCAGGATAAGAAGCGCTCGGGCATGTTCTCCAAGCTCAGCCGCGAAATCACCGTGGCGGCGAAGATGGGGCTGCCCGATCCGGACATGAACCCGCGGCTTCGCGCCGCGGTCAACGCCGCCAAGGCGCAGTCGATGCCCAAGGACAACATCCAGCGCGCGATCGACAAGGCGTCAAAGGGCGACACCGAGAATTACGAGGAAATCCGCTACGAGGGCTTCGGCCCGGCGGGCGTCAGCCTCATCATCGAGGCGCTGACCGACAACCGCAATCGCACCGCCACCAACGTGCGCACCGCGGTCGCCAAGAACGGCGGCAACCTGGGTGCGAGCGGTTCGGTGAGCCATGCGTTCGACCGTGTCGGCCTCGTCACCTACCCGGCGTCGGCGGGCGACGGCGAAAAGGTGTTCGAGGCGGCGCTGGAGGCCGGTGCGGAGGACGTCACCTCGACCGAGGAGGGGCACGAGATCTGGACCGCGGTCGCCGACCTGCACGAGGTCGCCAAGGCGCTCGAACCGGTGCTCGGCGAGGCGGAGGGCGCGAAGCTCGCCTGGCGCCCGCAGACGATGGTCGACGTCGGCGAGGGCGATGCGGCCACGCTGTTCAAGCTGATCGACGCGCTCGACGACGACGACGACGTCCAGACGGTGTGGGGCAATTACGAGGTATCGGACGCCGTGATGGAGAAGCTGGGTTGAGCCACTGGGCCTGGCTCGGCCTCGCCGCCACGGCCTATTGCCTGATCCGCGGTGTCGTCGACCTGCGGCGACGATCCTATGGCTGGGGTGTCGCGGGGCTAGCCAGCGGGATCGTCATGCTGATGATTCCCAACCCGAACGACGTGGTAACTGTGACGCTGCCGATCGCCGGAGCGTCGCGCTGATCATCCTCGGTCTCGATCCCGGACTGGGCACGACCGGCTGGGGCGTCATCCATGCCGACGGCAACCGGTTGCGGCATATCGCCAATGGCCAGATCAAGACCGATCCGTCGATGGCGTTGCCGCGGCGGCTGTCCAACCTGCACGCCGCGCTCATCGACGTCATCCTCGCCGAACGCCCCGACGGCGCCGCGGTCGAGGAGGTGCTGGGCAACACCAACGCGCAATCGACGCTGAAGCTCGGGCAGGCGCGCGGCGTGGTGCTGCTCGCCGCGGCGGGCGCCGGGCTGCATATCGGCGAATATCATCCCTCGACCGTCAAGAAGGCAGTCGTCGGCACCGGCGGCGCCGAAAAGCGCCAAATCCAGGCGATGATGGCGGTGCTGCTGCCCGGTGCGAAACTGGCTGGGCCGGATGCGGCGGACGCGCTGGCGGTGGCGATCACCCATGCGCATCATCTGGCGTCCGCGCAGGGCATGGCACGGCGTGCCCGGGTGACGGCATGATCGCCCACCTCAAGGGCCGGCTCGATTCGACCGGCGTGGACCATGCCGTGATCGATGTCGGCGGCGTCGGCTATCTGGTCGGCGCATCGGCGCGGACGCTCGCGGCGATCGGTCCGGTCGGCGAGGCGGCGATGCTGCATACCGAGATGCTGGTCGCGGAGGATTCGATTCGCCTCGTCGGTTTCGCGCGCGCCGAGGAACGCGACTGGTTCCGGCTGCTCACCGGCGTGCAGGGCGTCGGCGCCCGCGTCGCGCTCGCCATCCTGTCGGCGCTCGACACGCAGGAGATCGCGCGCGCGGTATCGGCGCAGGACAAGGCGATGGTGGCGCGCGCGAACGGCGTCGGGCCGAAGCTCGCCGAACGGATCGTCCGCGAACTGAAGGACAAGGTCGGCACGGTCGCATTGGGCCCTGCCGCCGCGGCGCAGGTCGTGCCGGTCGGTGCGGCGGCCGATGCGGTATCGGCGCTGCTCAACCTCGGCTTCCGTCCGGCGGAGGCGGCGGCGGCGGTCGGCGCGGCGGAAGAGGATCTGGGCGCGGGCGCGACGCTGGATGCGCTGGTGCGTCTCGCGCTGCGCAAGGCCGCCAAGGGCTGAGGGCCGACAGGCCGCGATCGGCAGCGGGCCTGCCCCGGCGACGGCCGAAGCCCGATCGGAAACCGTGGGAGATGGCGCGCGGTGCCCCGATCGCATCCTGCACAGCCGGCCCACGGGCTTTGCCCGGGACGCGGGCACGGCGCGTTATCGCCTCGACCTGCGGCGGTTGCCGTCTGTCACATCAGAAGAAAGTGGTGCGGCCGAGAAGACTCGAACTTCCACGGGCTTTCGCCCACAACGACCTCAACGTTGCGCGTCTACCAATTCCGCCACGGCCGCACGTGAAGAACACCGGGCGAAACCGGCATCTGGCAGGCGCAGGCCACTAGCAAAGGGTTTCGGGGTCCGCAACGCCCCTTTTCGATGGGGCGGCGCTTTTCATCGCATGGACGTTATCAGTTCGCGCTCGCGCCGCCGCTTTCGCCGACGAAGCTGAGTTCCAGCCGCTTAGAGTTCGCCGGCACGTCGAGCTTGGCCGAATTGAAATCGATCGCGCCACCGGGGTTCAGCGTCCGCTGCTGCGGCGTGATCGTCCAGCTGTAGACGATGCGGCCCTGCGCATCGCGCAGTTCGGCGCGGATGTCGGGGACGCGCTGGCGCTCGCCCGAGGGGTTGGTGACCTGGCCGCTGACCGCGAACAGCTCGGATCCGTTCTCCAGCTCGCGCCGCTCGATCGGATTGTCCTTCAGCCGCAGCGGCGATTCCTCCGCGCCGACGGGCAGGCCGATCCGCGCGAGCAGGCCGGGTGCGCCCAGGTACAGGATGGCGCCGACCCCGGCGATCATCAGCAGGCCCGTCAGGATCGCGATGATCGTCCAGCGCCGCGAGCTGTTGCGGCGCGGGCGGAAGGGCGGGCGATGCGCGAAGGCGTCGTAATCGGGTGCGGCGACGAGCGGTTCGGCCGGTGCCGGGGTGCCGCGCATCGCCGGAATCACCGCGGGTTCGAGGAACGGCGGGGTTTCGTCCTCCTCGTCCTGCGCCGTGGCGGGGGGCGCCTCCGGGCCCGCGGCGGGTGGCGGTGGCGCGTCGTCGTCCGGCGCGGGGGGATCCTGGAACCAGCTGTGCCGGCAGTTGGCGCATCGCACGGTGCGGCCCTCGGCCCCGATCGCGCTGTCGGGCACCAGATATCGGGTGCTGCATTCGGGGCATTCGAGGATCATGCGCAAGGCTTCACGGCAGGGACGCGGAACGATGACCGCGGCAGTAACGATTCTAAGCACGTACCCCGCCCGCGTGGCAAGCTTGAAGCCGCGCCCCGCCCATGCGAAGGCATCGGGCGAGGCCGGATCGTGCCGGCGCAGCGCCGGCGCCACGCCTCGACGGGAGCGGTCGCGGCCAGGCGCATGGCAAATATCGTCCAGTTCGAGAATGTTGGGCTGCGCTACGGCACCGGCGAGGAAACGCTGTCCGACATCAGTTTCACGCTGGGCAGCGGCGCCTTCTACTTTCTCACCGGCGCGAGCGGGGCGGGCAAGACGTCGCTGCTGAAGCTGCTCTACCTCGCGCAGCGGCCGAGCCGCGGGATCATCCGCCTGTTCGGCGAGGATGCGGTGACGATGCCGCGCAGCCGCCTGCCCGGGTTCCGCCGCCGCATCGGCGTGGTGTTCCAGGACTTCCGCCTCGTCCCCCACCTGTCGGCGTGGGACAATATCGCGCTGCCGCTGCGCGTCGCGGGCGTGTCGGACAGCGATATCGAACAGCCGGTGCGCGAGATGCTCGCCTGGGTCGGGCTGGCGGAGCGCGCGCACGCGCGACCCGCGACGCTGTCGGGCGGCGAGCAGCAGCGCGTCGCGATCGCGCGCGCGGTGATCGGCCGGCCCGAGGTGCTGGTCGCGGACGAACCGACCGGCAACGTCGATGCCGACATGGCGGACCGGCTGATCCACCTGTTCGAATCGCTCAACAAGCTCGGCACCACCGTGGTCGTCGCGACGCACGACCTCCAGCTGCTCGGCCGGGTGCAGGGCGCCCAGATGATGCGCCTCGACAAGGGGCGACTGCACGATCCGACCGGCGTGCTGCGCTATCCGCCGTCCGCGCGGGGGCATGCATGAGGACGCCGGCATGAGCGGCGCGGACCGGCGCGTGCTGGACGAGGCGGGCGGGCTGCGCGCGATGACGTGGGTCATGGCGATCATGCTGTTCCTGACGTTGCTCGCCGCAGCGCTGGGGCTCGGCACGCGGCAATCGGCGCGCGCGCTGGAACGACAGCTCGCCGGGCGGCTGACGGTGCAGCTGGTCGCGGGCGATCCCGCGACGCGCGACGCGCTGGCGGCACGGACGCTCGTCGTGCTGCGCCGGCTGCCCGCGGTCCGCCACGCGGGCGCGGTGAACCGCGCCGAACTGGCCCGGCTGCTCGAGCCGTGGCTGGGCAGCGCGGGCGCCGACGCCGACCTGCCGGTGCCGGCGATGATCGACGTCGATCTGGCGGCGGATGCCGATCCCGCGCCGGTGATCGCCGCGGTGCGGCGGCTGAGCACGTCGGCACGCGTCGACCGGCACCAGCGCTGGATGTCGCCGGTCAGCGGCTTTCTCGACACGCTGACGTGGCTGGCGCTGGCGCTGGTCGCGCTGATGCTCGCCGCGACCGCGGCGGTGGTGATGCTCGCCGCGCGGGCCGGGCTGGACACGCACCGCGCGACGATCGAAGTGATGCACATGCTCGGCTCCACCGACGTCCAGGTCGCGCGACTGTTCCAGCGCCGGATCGCGCTCGACGCCGCGCTGGGCGGTGTCGCCGGCGGCGCGGCGGCGCTGGCGGTGCTCGTCTTCCTCGGCGGCAAGCTCGGCGCGCTGGGATCGGAGCTGCTGGGCGGGATCACGCTGGCGGCGGGCGACTGGGTGATCCTGGTGCTGCTGCCGCCCGGGTTCGTGCTGCTGGCGACGCTGGCGGCGCGGACGACCGTGGTCGGTGCGCTGCGGCGGTCGCTGTGATGACGCGGCTGCTCGGCGTCGTGGCGCTCGGCTGGTGCCTCGGCTTTGCGGCGTTCATGCTGATGCTGCCGGGACCGCTGGAGGGCAACACCACCGATGCGATCGTGGTGCCGACCGGGGGCGCGGGGCGGATCGACCGCGGCATCGCGCTGCTGCGCGCGCGGCAGGGGCGGCGGATGCTGGTGACCGGCGTCGCGCCGGGCGTGCGGCCGATCGACCTGGCGCGCGAATATCGCACGCCGCCCGCCCTGTTCGCCTGCTGCATCGACCTCGGCGCGGATGCGGTCGACACGCGTTCCAATGCCGAGGAATCGGCGGCCTGGGTCAAGACCCACGGCTATCGCAGCGTCCGCCTCGTCACCTCCGACTGGCACGTACCGCGGGCGCGGATGGAACTGGCCGCGGCGATGGGGCCGGGCGTGCTGGTGCTGGGCGACGGCGTCCAGAGCACGCCGCGTCTCGGCACGCTCGTCAACGAATACAACAAGCTGCTGCTGCGCCGCGTCGCGCTGTGGCTGGGAGTGGGCGCATGAACCGGTTGCGCACGATGCTGTTCGACCTGCTCTTCTACGGCCTGTCGGCGCCGATCGTGATGGCGGTGCCGGTATCGGCGCTGTTCGGCCGGCGCGCGGTGATCCGGCACGCGCACGTCTGGGCGCGCATGCACCGGCTGCTCTATCGCCGCATCATGGGCATCCGCGTGCGCGTCGAGGGCCGGGCGCCCGAGGGCGCGGTGTTCTTCGCCGCCAAGCATCAGGCGATGTTCGAGACGCTGGAGCTGCAGCTGCTGCTCGGCGGCCCGGCGATGGTCATCAAGCGAGAGTTGAGCACGATCCCGTTCTGGGGCTGGGCGGCGAAGCAATATGGCGGGATCGTCGCGGATCGCGAGGCGTCGGCGTCCGCGCTGCGATCGATGATGCGCGCGGCCAAGGCGCTGCGCGCGGAGGGGCGATCGATCCTGATCTACCCGGAAGGCACGCGCGTCGTGCCCGGCGAGCAGCCGCCGCTGCAATCGGGCTTCGCCGGGCTCTACCGGACGCTCGGCCTGCCGGTCGTGCCGGTGGCGCTCGACACCGGCGTCGTCTGGCCCAAGCACGGCGCCAAGCGGCCGGGGGTGGTGACGATCCGCATCGGCGACCCGATCCCAGCCGGGCTGCCGCGCGCCGAGATCGAGGCGCGCGTCCATGCCGCGATCAACGTGCTCGACCACCCCTCCTGACCGGACCGGCCGGCGTCAGTGGCTGCGGCCGAAGTCCGGTGCGGCGTCGTCCTGCCCCTGTTCGATGATCGAGCGGCGGATCGCGCGGGTGCGGGTGAACAGGTCGAACAACTGGTCGCCGTCGCCCCAGCGGATCGCGCGCTGGAGCATCGTCACGTCCTCGGTCAGCCGCTGGAGGATCTCCAGCACCGCCTCGCGATTGTTCAGGAACACGTCGCGCCACATCGTCGGATCGGACGCGGCGATGCGCGTGAAGTCGCGGAAGCCGCCGGCGGAGAACTTGATGACCTCCGACTGCGTCACCTCTTCGAGATCGCTGGCGGTGCCGACGATCGAATAGGCGATCAGATGCGGCACATGGCTGGTGACCGCGAGCACCAGGTCGTGGTGCCGCGGGGTCATGATCTCGACCGCGGCACCCAGCGTCTCCCAGAAGCTGCGCAGCCGCACCACCGGTGCCTCCGGCGTGCCGGCCTCGGGCGTCAGGATGCACCAGCGGCCGCGGAACAGCGTCGCGAAGCCCGATTCGGGGCCGCTGTGTTCGGTGCCCGCGACCGGATGGCCGGGGACGATCGTCGCGTCGGGCAGCACCGCGCGCAGCGCCGCGATGACGCTTTCCTTGGATCCGCCGACGTCGCTGACGATCGCATCCGCGGGCAGGTCGTCGGCGAATTCCGCGGCGACCGCGCCCATCGCGCCGACCGGCACGCACAGCATGACGAGGTCGGCGTCGATCACCGCCGCGCCGGCGCTGTCGGCGACGTCGTCGGCCAGGTCGATCCGCCGTGCGGTCGCGCGCACCGCCGGATCGGCGTCATAGCCGGTAATCCGCACCGTCGGCATGGTCGCGCGCACGCTGCGCGCCACCGACGATCCGATGAGGCCCAGCCCGATGACGGTGACGCGCGCGAAGGGCAGCATCAGCCGGCCCGTTCCACCTCGGCGCGCAGCACGGCGGCGACGTCGCGCATCTCCGCCTCCGTCCCGATCGTGATGCGCAATCCGTGCGGCAGGCCCTGTCCGGGCAGCCAGCGAGTGGCATAGCCCGCCGCCATCAGCGCCTTGTACGCGGCCTCGGCGGTCAGCGCGCCTTCGAACAGGACCAGCACGAAATTGGCCTTGCTCGGCACCGCGCGCAGGCCGGGCAGCGCGTCGACCTGTTCGGCGAACCACCCCCGCCACGTCCGGTTGTGGCTGCGGCTGTGCTCGACGAAGGCGGCATCGCCCAGCGCGGCGATGGCGGCGGCCTGCGCGCCGATGCTGAACGCGAAGGGCGCGCGGATGCGGTGCATCGCCCCGATGATCTCCGCCGAGGCATAGCCCCAGCCGACGCGTTCGGAGGCGAGGCCGAAGATCTTGGAAAAGGTCCGCGTGACCAGCACGTTCGACGCGGTGCGGGCGAGCTCCAGCCCGCCGTCGTCGTCCTCGGGCTCGAGATATTCGGTATAGGCCTGATCGAGCACCAGCAGCACCGTGTCCGGCAGTCCGGCGTGCAGCCGCGCGATCTCCTCGCGCGTCGAATAGGTGCCGGTCGGATTGTTGGGGTTGGCGACGAAGACGATCCGCGTCCGCTCCGTCACCGCCGCCAGGATGGCGTCGACGTCGGTCGCATAGTCGCGGTCGGCGACCACCACCGGCGTCGCACCGACGCGGCGGGTCGCGATCTCGTAGACCGCAAAGCCGTAGCGGACGTGGATGATCTCGTCCCCCGGCCCGGCGAACGTGCCGGCGGCGAGGTGCAGCACCTCGTCCGATCCGGTGCCGTAGATCAGCCGGTCCGCCTCGACCCCGTAATGCCGGGCGAGCGCGGCGCGCAGGTCGACCGCGGCGGCGTCGGGATAGCGTTCCAGATGCCCGGCGGCGTCGCGATAGGCGGCGCGCGCCGCATCGGGCGTGCCGAACGGGTTTTCGTTCGACGACAGCTTCGCGACCTTGCGGCCGTCCTCGCTGGTGGCGCGGCCGGGGACGTAGGGGGCGATGCCGAGGATCCACGGCTTGGGGGCGGGTGCTGACATGCCGCGGCCTTAGCGGTCCGGTGCTTGCGTTGACAAGAAGAGCGCCGTAGCGACCGCCGGGATGAGCGAGGATCAGCGGTTCGGCACTGCGCGCCACGTCACGCTGCCGGGGCCGCTGCGGCTCGACGGCGGCGTGCTGCTGTCGCCGGTCGACATCGCCTACGAAACCTACGGCACGCTCGCCCCCGACGGCGGCAATGCGATCCTGATCTGCCACGCGCTGACCGGCGACCAGCACGTCGCCTCCGAACATCCGCGTACCGGCAAGCCCGGCTGGTGGACGCGGATGGTGGGGCCGGGCCGGCCGATCGACCCGGCGCGCGATTTCGTCATCTGTGCCAACGTGCTGGGCAGCTGCATGGGCAGTTCGGGGCCGGCGAGCGTCAATCCGGCGACCGGCCGGCCATGGGCGATGGCCTTTCCGGTCATCACCATCCGCGACATGGTGCGCGCGCAGGCGCTGCTGCTCGACCATCTGGGCGTCGCGCGGCTGAAGGCGGTGGTCGGCGGATCGATGGGCGGGATGCAGGCGCTCAGCTGGCCCGCGACCTTTCCAGATCGCGTCGCGGCGGTGGTGGTGATCGCCTCGACCGCGCGCCACACCGCGCAGAACATCGCCTTTCACGAGGTCGGGCGCCAGGCGATCATGGCCGATCCGAAATGGCGCGAGGGCGACTATTACGGCGACGAGCCGCCCGCCGCGGGTCTCGCGGTGGCGCGGATGGCGGCGCACATCACCTATCTGTCCGAAGCCGGGCTGACCGAGAAATTCGGGCGGCGGCTCCAGGCGCGGGAGGCCAAGAGCTTCGGCTTCGACGCCGATTTCCAGGTGGAGAGCTATTTGCGCCATCAGGGGCTGAGCTTCGTCGACCGGTTCGACGCCAACAGCTATCTCTACATCACCCGCGCGATGGATTATTTCGATCTGGCGGAGGAACATGGCGGGCTGCTCGCCAACGCCTTCCGCGCGACGCAGGCGCGCTTCTGCCTCGTCAGCTTCGACACCGACTGGCTGTATCCGACGATCGAATCGCGCGGCATCGTCGCCGCGCTCAACGCCGCAGGCGCACCGGTCAGCTTCGTCGAACTCTCCAGCCCCTATGGCCACGACGCCTTCCTGCTGGAGGCGCCGGAGATGAACCGCGTGGTCGACGGGTTCCTGAAGGGCGGGCGATGATCGCGCTGGACGACGACCGCACGCGGCTCGATGTCGCGCGCATCCATGGCTGGCTGGCGTCGAGCTATTGGTCGCCCGGCATCGCGCGCGATCTGGTCGAACGCGCGATCGCGGGGTCGCATTGCCTGGGCGCGTATCGCGACGGCGAACAGGTCGGCTATGCGCGCGCGATCACCGATTACGCCACTTTCGCCTGGATCGCCGATGTCTGGGTCGATGCCGCGGTGCGCGGGCAGGGGCTGGGGCGGGCGATGGTCGGCTGGTTCGTCGATCATCCGCGCTACGCGGGCATCCGCCGCATCGCGCTCGTCACCGCCGACGCGCACGGCGTCTATGCCGCATTGGGCTTCCATCCGCCGCTGCGCCCCGACCGTTACATGGAGCGGCTGTCGCCCGAGGCCGCGGCGATGCTGCGGGCGACGCCATGACGCTGCGCCCCGATCTTGCCGTTATCGCCGACCACGTCGCATCGGGCAGCCGCGTGCTCGACATCGGCTGCGGTGACGGCGCGCTGATGGCGGCGCTGCGCGACCGCCGCGGCTGCGACGCGCGGGGGCTGGAGCTCGATGCGGGCAACGTCGCCGCCGCGGTGGCACGCGGCCTGTCGGTGATCCAGGGCGACGCCGACGTCGATCTCGCCGCCTATCCCGACCGTAGCTTCGATTACGCCATCCTCAGCCAGACGTTGCAGACCGCGCGCGCGCCCGACGTGGTGCTCGATCACCTGCTCCGTATCGGCCGCCGCGCGTTCGTCAGCTTTCCCAATTTCGCGCAATGGCGGGTGCGATTGTCGCTGCTGTGGGGCGGGCGGATGCCGGTGACGCCGCAATTGCCCGAACAATGGTTCGACACGCCCAATATTCACCACGTCACGATCGACGATTTCCGCGCCTTCCTGCGCGAGCGGCGGGTCACGGTGGAGGGCGCCTGGTTCCTGTCCGGCGACCGCCAGCGCAGCTCCGCCGCGGCCAACCTGCTGGCGCAACACGCCGTGTTCCTGCTGCAACGGTGACGAGGCAAAGTGTCGGATGTCGACGGAAACCGGTTAACCGGCGGAACCAAAGGACTTAACCTGTGTTTGGCTAGGCCAAGCCGGGAATGATGATGACCAAGACAGCTTTGATTGTCGAAGACGAGATTTTCGTGGCGCTGGATCTGGAACGGATCCTGATCGATGCGGGCTATGAGGTCGCGGCGATCGCCGCGGACAGCGCCAGCGCGATCGAGGCGGCGCCGGGGTGCGGCTTTGCGTTCGTCGACGTCAACCTGCGCGACGGCGCCACCGGCCCCAGCATCGCCCAGCGGATGGCGCAGGATTACGGGATCAAGGTCGTGTTCGTCACCGCCAACCCGTCGCAGATCGACTGCGAGAGCGATTGCGCGCTCGGCTATATCCGCAAGCCGTTCAGCGAGGCGGCGATCCTCGCCGCGGCGGCGATGGCGACCGACGGCGCCGGCGATGCGCCGGCCAACGACGACGTGGTGATGTACCGTCCGACGGGAAGTTAGGCGCGGCTGAACGCGGCGAGCGGCACCCGGACCGTCATCGCCAGCCCCTCCGACCGCCACGCGCGGTGGACCGATCCGCCGAGCTGGCGGACCGCCGACAATTCGATCAGCTGGCTGCCGAACCCCTGCGGCCCGGTCGGCTCGACGACACGGGGGCCGTTGCGTTCCGCCCAGTGCAGCGTGACATGGTCCGCCTCGCGCGTGATCGTCACGTCCACCGCCCCGTCGTCGGTCGACAGCGCGCCATATTTGGTCGCGTTGGTCGCCAGTTCGTGGAACAGCAGCGCCAGCGGCGTCGCCGACCGGTCGTCGATCGCGATCTCGTCGCCCGCGATCGTGATCGGCTGGCGATCGCTGCGGCGATAGGGTTCGAACAATTCGCCCAGCAGCCCCTGCAGACTGTCCTGCTGCGCCGAGGGGCGCGATGTCGGGCTGTGCGGCCGCACGAAGTCGTGCGCGCGCCCCAGCGCGGTGATCCGCTGGCGCAGGTCCGACGCGACCGGCGCGAAGTCCGGCCGGCTGCGCGCCGCGAACGATATGAGCCCGGAGATCACCGAAAAGATGTTCTTGATCCGGTGCGACAGTTCCTGGCTGATGACCTCGCGCTCGTGCAGCGCCAGCTTCTGTTCGTGGATGTCGGTGCAGGTGCCGAACCAGCGGGTGATCTGTCCGGCGGTGTCGCGGATCGGCAGCGCGCGGCCGAGCACCCAGCGATAGGTGCCGTCGAAATGGCGCAACCGATATTCGATCTGATAGGGTTCGCCGGTGGTCAGCGACCGGCGCCACACCTCCCATGCGCGCGCCTGATCCTCCGGATGGAACACGTCGTTCCAGCCTTCGCCGTCGGTCGATCCCTGCGGCGTGCCGGTGAATTCGTACCAGCGGGCGTTGTAATAATCGTGATAGCCGTCGGGCAGGGTCGACCAGACCATCTGCGGCATCGTGTCGGCGAGGGTGCGGAACCGGTCCTCGCTGTCGGACAGCCGGCGGCGGGTGTCGCGCTCGGCCGCGCGCCACGCGGCGGCGTCGCGGCTGTCGCGCAGCCGCGCCATGACGTTGTCGGCGAGCGTCGCCAATCCCTGCATCTGGACCGGCGTCAGCCCCGCGCGCGGCCGCGTGTCGATCACGCACAGGGATCCCAGCGGGATGCCGTCGTCCGAGATCAGGGGGGCACCCGCATAGAAGCGGACGTGCATCTCGCCCGTCACCAGCGCATTGTCGACGAACCGCGGATCGCGCGTCGCGTCGGGCACCACCATGACCTGGTCGCCGAGCATCGCATGCGCGCAGAACGAGGTCTCGCGCGACGTTTCCTCGGCATCGAGGCCGGTGCGCGAGATGAACGTCTGGCGCGTTTCCTCGACCAGGCTGACCAGCGCGATCGGCGCATCGCACAGCGCCGCCGCGAAATCGGTGATCCGTTTCAGCGCGGTGCCGTTGCGCAGCGATTCGAGGTCGTAGGTGTCGATCGCCGCGGCGCGCATCGCCTCGTTCACCTGCCAGCCGCGCGCGACCGGACCGGTCGTGGCGACGGACGCGGCGGTGCGGACGGCTTCGTCGAGGAATGCGGCGGGATCCCGGGTCAGAACGGCACGTCGTCGTCGAGGTCGTCGGCGAAGCCTCCACCCTGGCCGAAGCCGCCGCGGTTGCCGCCGCCGGCCGCGGGAGCACCGCCGCCGCCGCCACGGCTGCCGCCGCCGTATCCGCCGCCCGAGCCGCCGCCGCTGCCGCCGCCGAAATCGTCGCCGCCGCCGGCCCAGTCGTCACCGCCGCCCGAACTGCCGCGACCGCCGCCGCCCTGGCCGCCACCATTGGGTCCGTCGAGCATCGTCAGCACGCTGTTGAAGCCCTGGAGCACGATCTCGGTCGAATATTTGTCGTTGCCCTGCTGATCCTGCCATTTGCGGGTCTGCAACGCGCCCTCGATATACACTTTCGATCCCTTGCGCAGGAACCGCTCGGCGACGTTGGCGAGCCCTTCGTTAAAGATCGCGACCGAATGCCATTCGGTCTTTTCCTTGCGCTCGCCGCTGTTCTTGTCCTTCCACGATTCCGACGTCGCGATGCGCAGGTTGACGACTTTGCCGCCGTTCTGGAACGACCGCGATTCGGGGTCGCGCCCCAGGTTGCCGACGATGATGACCTTGTTGACGCTGCCCGCCATGGAATGCCCCGAAACTGTCTAGAGGCCGGCGAACACCGCCAGCCAGTATGTGATCCCGGCCATGATGTAGGCGGCGGCGAACAAATAGCCAACCATGAACAGCGGCCACTTCCACCCGTTCGTCTCGCGCCGGGTGACGGCGATGGTCGAGATGCATTGCGGCGCGAACACGAACCACATCAGGAAGGCGAGCGCGGTGGGCAGCGTCCAGCGGCCACGGATCCGGTCCGTGATCCGGTCGGTGCCGCTGCCGTCGGTGTCGTCGATCGCATAGACGGTGCCGATCGCCGACACCGCGACCTCGCGCGCCGCCATCGCCGGCAGCAGCGCCAGCGCGATGTCGCGGTTGAAGCCGATCGGCCTGACGACATATTCGATGCCATGGCCGATCCGGCCGCCGATCGAATGGTCGACCGGGCTGATGCCGCTGCGCTCCGGCGGCTTGGGGAAACTGAGCAGCAGCCACAGGACGACCGTCGTCGCGGCGATGATCGTGCCGGCGCGCTTGAGGAAGATGATCGCACGCTGCCACAGCCCCAGCGCGACGTCGCGCAGCCGCGGCATCTGGTATTTCGGCATCTCCATCATGAAGCCCGACGATGCGCCCTTCGTCACCGTCCGCCGCAGCACCAGGGCGGCGACATAGGCGCCGGCGATGCCGATGACGAGCAGCGCGAACATCACCACGCCCTGCAACCGCACCAGCGGCAGCACCTGCGTATTGGGGATCATCGCGCCGATGATGAGCGTGTAGACCGGCCAGCGCGCGCTGCACGTCATCAGCGGCGCAATCAGGATCGTCGTCAGCCGGTCCTTCTCGTCGTCGATCGTCCGCGTCGCCATGATCCCCGGCACCGCGCAGGCGAAGCTCGACAGCAGCGGGATGAAGGCGCGGCCGGACAGGCCGACGGTCGCCATCAGCCGGTCCATCAGGAACGCCGCGCGGACCATGTATCCGGACGATTCGAGCACGAGGATGAACAAAAACAGGATCAGGATCTGCGGCAGGAAGACGATCACCGCGCCGACCCCCGCGATCAGCCCGTCGGTCAGCAGCGAACGCAGGAACCCGGCGGGCAGCGCGGCCTTGATCGCATCCTGCAGGGCGCCGAAGCCCGCGTCGATCGCGTCCGCCGGCACCGCGGCCCAGGTGAACACCGCCTGGAACATCACGAACAGGATCGCGACCAGCAGTAGGGGTCCCGCGACCGGGTGCAGCGCCACCGCGTCGAGCAGATGCGCCCAGCGCCGGCCGGTGGTTTCGGAGACGGTGGCCGCCGCGGCGATATGGCGGGCGCGGCGTTGCAGCTGGACGATGTCGTCCTGCGTCCCCGCGCCGACGTCGGGCGTGCGCGGGGCGCCGCCGGCGACCGCGTCCGCCAGTGCCGTCCGCAGCGCGTCGAGCCCGCGCTTGCGCACGGCGACCGTGGGTACGACGGGAACGCCCAGCTCGCGCTCGAGCACCGCGGCATCCAGCGTCAGACCGTCGCGCGCGGCGAGGTCGATCATGTTGAGCGCCACCACCACCGGCAGGCCGAGTGCGATCAGCTGGAGCGTGAAGCGCAGGTGGTTGTCGAGATTGGCGGCGTCGACCACGACGACCAGCGCGTCGGGCAGGCGTTCGAGGCTGCTGGCGCCGGTGACGACGTCGCGGGTGACGCGCTCGTCGGGGCTGGACGGTTCGAGGCTGTAGGCACCGGGCAGGTCGATCAGTTCGACCGGGCGGCCGTCGTCGAGCGTCAGCCGGCCCGAATGGCGTTCGACGGTGACGCCGGGATAATTGCCGACCTTTTGCCGGGCGCCGGTCAGCGCGTTGAACAGGGCGCTCTTGCCGGCATTGGGATTGCCGACCAGCGCCACCAGCGGGGCTGCGTGCACCGTGATCCGGCTTATTCGGCGGCGATGGGCAGCGCCACGTGCACGGCACCCGCGACCGCGCGGCGCAGCGCGACCGTCATGCGGCCGATGCGGCAGGCGATCGGCCCGCCGCCCAGCGAGGCGCGATGCAGCACCTCGACCGCGACGCCTTCGTCGAAGCCGAGTTCGCGCAGGCGCCGTGCCTCGGGCAGCGCGAGTCGCGCCCAGTCGATCGCCGCGACCGTCGCGGGCTGGCGGCGGGGGAGCGAGACGAGATCGAGTGCGGGTACGATGGTACGCGACATTTCCATGATGCGACTGATTATCATTTACGGCTGGGCGAGTAAAGCGCGTCCGGCACGGTTCGGCGCGGAATCGCTCGGTCCGCCGCGCGCCCGGCGCGGTCCGTCAGACGACCGGGTAGCGCAGCCGCCCAACGAAGCGCGACAGGCTGGGGCGGTGTTCGTAGCGTTTGACGAAGCCCGCCTTGGCGCGTTCGAAGCGCATGATCCCGTCGATCCGCCGCGACAGGAACGCGCGGGTATCGGCATGGCCCTCGCTGTCGTCGTCGAGGAACACGGTCACCGTCGCGCCATAGACGCCGAGTAGGATCGTGCGCTTGGTATAATGGTTGTAATCGGTCGCGGTATCGCCGGCGAGCCGCCACATCAGGTCGACGCTGCGCCAGCCGAGCCGCGCGGCGCGCGCGACGTGCTGCGGCATCGCCAGGATGGCGAGCGCACGGCGCAGCGATTCGCGGTTGATCGCGATCGCATCCAGCCGCGCCTCGACCAGCGCGGTGATCCGCGCGCGGATCTTCATCGCCGCCAGCGCCGCTGGCGGCAGCGCGGCGACCATGTCGCGGTCGATCGCGGCGAACCAGGCATCGATCATCTCGACCGCGCCGCCCGGAAAGGCGAGTCGCGCGACGTCGCGGTCGATGCCGGCGGCATCCGCGGCCATGTCGCGCGCGGCGTCGCTCCAGCCGTCGAAGGCGGCGTTGTCGGCGATGCCGGGCGCCAGGCGCTCGCGGATCTCGTCGAGGGTCAGGTCCTGCGTCATGTCCCGTTCTCCTGCGCCGGTCGGCCCGCCGGCGCAACCTCGGCGCGCCGTACCAATACCAGCGCCAGTGCCACCAACGCGACGCCGATCCAATCCGGTCCCTGCAACCGCTCGCCATATTCGATCCAGCCGACCGCGCCGGCGACGACCGGCTGGATCAGCAGCGCGATCCCGACCACCAGCGGCGACAATTGCCCGAGCGCGAAGATCATGCAGCCCTGGCCGATCACCTGGCTGACGAGGGCGAGGCCGAGCAGCGCCGACCAATGGCCGGGCATCACCCGTTCGCCGAGCGCCAGCGCGAAGACCAGCAGCGGCAGCGCGGTCGCGCAGCTCGACAGCGCCAGCGCGGGCAGGGGCCGCATCGCTCCGCGCACCCGTGCCATCAACACGATATAGACGGTGTAGAGCAGCCCCGCGACGATGCAGAGCAGGTCGCCCGCGAGGTTGCGCGGATCGAGCTGGTACGAACGGCCGAGCAGCAGCGCGGCCCCGACCGCGGCCAGCGCCAGCGCGACGCCCTGCCCCCGCGTCGGCCAGGCGCGCGCGGCGAGAAAGCCGTAGACCGGATAGATCAGGATCGCCGAATTGCCGAACAGCGTCGCATTGGCCATCGTCGTGCGAACGATGCCGAGGTGCCAGCTGCCGAGATCGGCGGCGAAGGCGACGCCGCCGATCGCGAGCATCGTCCACAGCCCGCGCGCCATCCGCACCGGCCGCGCGCCGGCGGCGAACGCGAGGCCGCCGAGAAACGGGATCGCCAGCGTGATCCGCCAGAACCCCGCCGCCACCGGTCCGACGTCGGCGAGCCGGACGAACCACGGCCCGAACGCCAGCGCGACGTTGGCGACGACGAGCGCGCCGAAGGCGAGACCCGGCGCTGCCGTAGCGGCAAGCGGGGCGGTTGCCGCCGGGACAGTTTTTCTTGTTGCCTGCGCCTGATGCATGCCGCCCTGTAGCTGCCTATTTGCCTCGCGTCAGGTCACTTACGGAGCATCCATGCCCAGCCTCTTCGATCCCATCCAGCTCGGCGACATCGCCGCGGCGAACCGCATCCTCATGTCGCCGCTGACCCGCGGCCGCGCCACCGCCGACCATGTCCCGACCGCGCTGATGATCGATTATTACCGCCAGCGCGCCGGCGCCGGCCTCATCATCAGCGAAGGCACCGGCATCAGCCGGCAGGGTCTCGGCTGGCCCAACGCGCCGGGCCTGTGGACCGAGGCGCAAGTGGAGGCATGGAAGCCGGTGACCGCCGCGGTGCACGAGGCGGGCGGCAAAATCGTCGCGCAGATCTGGCACATGGGCCGGCTGTCGCGGCCCGACGTCATCGGCATGGCGCCGCTGTCGTCGTCGGCGACGCGCGCGCCCTATCACAAGCCCGAAAACCCCTATGCCGAGGCGCAGGCGGCGACGCTGGACGACATCGCCCGCGCGCAGGACGATTATGCGACCGCCGCGACCAATGCGATCCGCGCCGGCTTCGACGGCGTCCAGCTGCATGGCGCCAACGGCTATCTGATCGACCAATTCCTGCGCGACGGCACCAACCTGCGCGACGACGATTACGGCGGCAGCCCGGAAAACCGCATCCGCTTCATGCGCGAATCGGTCGAGCGGGTGATCGACGCGATCGGCGCGGGCCGCACCGGCATCCGCCTGTCGCCCAACGGCGAGACGCAGGGCGCCGACGACAGCGATCCGGCGAGCGTGTTCGTCCCCGCCGCCCGTGCGCTCGACGCGCTGGGCATCGCCTTCCTCGAACTGCGCGAACAGGCGCCCGACGGCACCTTCGGCAGCACCGACGTGCCCAAGCTGAGCCCGGAGATCCGCAAGGTCTTCTCCGGCCCGCTGATCCTCAACCAGGATTACACGCAGCAGGCCGCGCAGGCGGATCTCGATTCGGGGCTCGCCGACGGCATCGCCTTCGGTCGCAAGTTCATCGCCAATCCCGATCTGGTCGAGCGCTTCCGTCGCGGCGCGCCGCTCGCCGCCGACGACATGAAGACGTGGTATTCGACCGGGCCGGAGGGGTATACCGACTATCCGGCGCTGGAGACCGCGGCGGCCTGAGCCGCCGTCCCCGGCCGCGTCGCGCCGCGATCAGGCGCGGCGCGGCTCGGGGACCAGCCGCCGCAGGTCGGCGGGGGCGAGGCGGCGGACGTCGAGCGCATCGACGCCCGACACCAGCACCTGTCCCGGCCGCCGCTCGCCGGTATCGATCAGGATCCCCGCCGCGGTCGAGCGCAACGCCGTCCATGCGACCTCGCGCACCGCGATGCCCTTGCCCGCGCGGGTCATCACCGCGACGCGGCCGCCGCGATCGATCGCCAGCGCACCGGTGCCGTCGGTGCCCACCACCGCCCCCTGCGTATCGAAGCCGGCAAGCGCGCGTTCCGCGGCGTCCGCCGCCTCTTCGGGGCTGGCGATCCGCGGTGCCCGCCGATGCGTCAGCATCCAGACGGCCGCGACGACGGCGATCGCGACGCATGCGCCCGCGCCGACCGCGATCCAGACCAGATGGTCGGTCATCGCGGCGTCACCGGCCGCCGGCGAGCGCGTCCAGCGTCGGGCGCATGCCCGACAGGTCGTAGCCCGCGCCGCGCGCCTGTTCGACCAGCAGTTCGGGGTTGCGCCCCGCCTTCGCCGCGGCGAGCGCCCACAGGTTGCAGCTGCGCGTGCCCGAGCGGCAATAGGCGAGCACCGGGCCGTCCGCGGCGACCAATGCCTGCGTCATCGCGTCGATCTGCGGGTGCGAGAAGCCGGCGTGGGTGACCGGGATCGCGGCATAGCCGAGGCCCGCCGCCGCCGCCGCGGCGCGGATCGCCTCGCCGTCGGGCTGGCCCGCCTCCTCCGCGTCGGGGCGGTTGTTGACGATCGCCTTGAACCCGGCCGCCTTGATCGCGGGGATGTCGTCGGGATCGATCTGGGGGGCGACGCTGATGCTGTCGTTGATCGTGCGGATGTCGGCCATCCGGTCCCGTTACGCGATCGACCGAAGCGCGTCAGCCGTTTTCGGCGGCGCTCCGGATCACCGCGAGAAACGCATCGCCATAGGCGTCGAGCTTGCGCGCGCCGATGCCCGACAGGTGCATCAGCTCGGCGCGCCCGGCGGGGCGCTGCGCCGCCATCTCGCGCAGCACCGAATCGTGGAAGATGACATAGGGCGGCACGCCCGCGCTCTTGGCGAGATCGCGCCGGCATTCGCGCAGCGCCTCGAACAGCGGATTGTCCGCCGGGTTGGTCGCCACGCCGGCATCGCGCCGGCGCCCGCGGGCGGGCTTGGGCGGCACCACCAGCATCACCCGCGCCCCCTCCTTCAGGATCGGCCGCGCGCCGGGCCCGAATTCGAGGCCGCCGTGCGCGTTGGTGCGCAGCGCGTCGCGCAACAGCAGCGCGCGCGCGACCGGCTTGATGAGCGCCGCCTCCTCGCCGTCGACGATGCCCCATACCGACAGCGATTCGTGGCCGCGATCGACGCTGCGGTCGGTCGACTGGCCCAGCAGCACCTGTTCGACATAGCCGACGCCGAACATCTGCCCGGTGCGGAACACGGCGGACAGGAACTTGCACGCGGTCTGCGTCGCGTCGACCGCGTCGGGGGAGCCGAGGCAATTGTCGCAATTGCCGCAATCCTCGTGCCGGTCCTCGCCGAAATGCTTGAGCAGGATGCGCCGCCGGCAGCCCGCGGTCTCGACCAGCGCGCCCAGCGCGGCGAGGCGGGTCCGCTCGCCCGCCTGCCGGTCGGGCTCGACCTCGCCGATCCGCTGGCGGGCGCGGGCGAAATCCTCGGCGCCCCAGAACAGGTGCGCCGCGGCCGGATCGCCGTCGCGGCCCGCCCGCCCGGTTTCCTGATAATAGGCCTCGATCGATTTCGGCAGCCCGGCATGCGCGACGAAGCGGACGTCGGGCTTGTCGATCCCCATCCCGAATGCGACCGTGGCACAGATCACCATGTCTTCCGACGCGACGAAATCCGCCTGGTTCTTCTGGCGGACGTGCGGGTCGAGGCCGGCGTGATAGGCGCGCGTCGGCCGGCCGGTGCGGCCCAGCGCCTCGGCCAGCTTCTCGGTCGCGGCGCGGGTCTGCGCATAGACGATGCCCGGCCCCGGCGTCGCGGCGATGACGTCGGCGATCTGCTTCGTCGTGTTCGCCTTGGGGCTGATCGCATAGCGGATGTTGGGCCGGTCGAAGCCGGAGACGATCAGTCCGTCCTGCGGAATGCCGAGCTGTTGCAGGATGTCGCTGCGGGTGTGCGCATCCGCGGTCGCGGTCAGCGCCAGCCGCGGCACCTGCGGGAACGCGTCCATCAGCGGCGCCAGCAGGCGATAGTCGGGGCGGAAGTCGTGGCCCCATTCGCTGACGCAATGCGCCTCGTCGATCGCGAACAGGCTGAGCGGCGCGCTGGCGAGCAGCTCGCGGAAATGGCCGGTCGAGGCCCGTTCGGGGGCGATGTAGAGCAGGTCGAGTTCGCCGGCGCGGAAGCGGGCGATCGATTCGGCGCGATTCTGGTCGGCGCTGGTCAGTGTCGCGGCGCGGATGCCGACCGCCTCGGCCGCACGCAGCTGGTCGTGCATCAGCGCGATCAGGGGCGAGACGACGACGCACGTCCCCTCCAGCATCACCGACGGCAATTGGTAGCACAGCGACTTGCCCGCTCCGGTCGGCATCACGCCCAGCGTCCGCTCGCCTGCCAGCACGCGCGCGACGACATCCGCCTGCACCCCCCGGAACGCGGGAAAGCCGAAGACGCGCGACAGGGTGGGCAGGGGATCGGGACGCTGGGGATCGGGGATCATCGCCGCCCATGTAGGCGCGCGTCACCGCAGCGTCGAGGCGATAGCGGCGTTTAGCCTTGACGCTAATTAGCCTTCATGCTAACAAGATGGCATGGACAAGGTGTTCGACGCCCTGGCGCATCCCACCCGCCGCCGCATCCTCGAACTGCTCAGGCGGGGGGGCATGACCGCGGGCGATCTGGCGGCGGCGTTCGACGTGTCGAAGCCGACGATGTCCGGACATTTCGCGCGATTGCGCGCGGCGGGGCTGATCCAGGGCGAAACCCGCGGCACCAGCACGGTCTACACGCTCAACCTCTCCGCGCTGGAAGAGGTGATGATGGGGTTCATGGGCCGGCTGAAGGTCGGCGGAGAGGGAGACGAGGGATGACGCGTCGCGGATTGATCGGGGCATCGGTGGCGACGGTGCTGGCGTTGGCCGTGCTGGCCGCGGTCGCGCTGGGGCGGCTGCCCGCCGGCGCGACGCTGCCGACGCACTGGAATGCGGCGGGCGAGATCGACGGGCGGATGCCCGCGGCGATGGCGCTGTTCGTCGGAGTGGCGATCACCGCGGTCGTCGCGCTCGTCTGCGCGCTGGTGCCGGCGCTCGAACCCGATCGCGCGCGGCGCGATGCCGGTGCGCCGGTGCTGCACGCGGCCTGGGCGGGTCTGCTGGTGCTGATGGTGGTGATCGAGGCGAAGGTCGCCGCACCCGCCTTCGGCTGGCGATTGCCCGCGCTGCTGCCGATGATGATGGTCGGCGTATTGCTGATCGTGATCGGCAACGTCCTCCCCAAATCGCGGCCGGGGTTCTTCGTCGGCATCCGCACGCCCTGGACGCTGACCGATCCCGAAAACTGGATCGCGACGCATCGCTTCGGCGCGCGCACGATGATCCTCGGTGGGCTGCTGGTCGCCGCTGCCGCGGTGCTGCCGCTCGGCCCCCATGGCCGGATGGCGCTGTTCGTCGTCGCCATCCTGGTCGCCGCGGTGCTGCCGATCCTCTATTCCTTCTGGTACTGGCGCCGCCACCGGGCGGGATGAACCGCGCAGGCGTTCACTCCGCCGCCAGCGCGCCCTCGCCGGCGCCCGCGACGTCGGCATCGTCGCGTTCCTGTGCCTGCCGCGCCCACATCTCCGCGTACAGGCCGCCGCGGCGCAGCAGCTCCGCATGCGTGCCGCGTTCGGCGACGCGGCCGCCGTCGAGCACGACGATCTGGTCGGCGTGCACCACCGTCGACAGCCGGTGGGCGATCACGATCGTGGTGCGGCCGCGCTCGATCGCCTTCAGCGTGTCGAGGATCTCGCCCTCGGTCCGGCTGTCGAGCGCGCTCGTCGCCTCGTCGAGGATCAGGATCGGCGGGTTCTTGAGCAGGGTCCGCGCGATCGCGACGCGCTGTTTCTCGCCGCCCGACAGCTTCAGGCCGCGTTCGCCGACGCGCGTGTCGTAGCCATCGGACTGGCGGGTGATGAAGCCGGATATCGACGCGCCCGCCGCCGCCGCCTCGATCTCGGGCCGCCCCGCGCCTTCGCGGCCATAGGCGATGTTGTAGCCGATCGTGTCGTTGAACAGCACCGTGTCCTGCGGCACGATGCCGATCGCCGCGCGCAGCGACGCCTGCGTCACCGCCCGGATGTCCTGTCCGTCGATCGTGATCCGTCCGGCGCCGACGTCGTAGAACCGGTACATCAGCCGTGCGAGCGTCGACTTGCCCGCGCCCGACGGGCCGACGACGGCGAGCGTGGTGCCCGCGGGCACGTCGAGGTCGAGGTGTTCGAGGATCGTGCGGTCGGCATCGTAGCCGAAGCGCACGCCCTCGAAGCGGACATGGCCCCGTCCGATCGCCAGCGGCGTCGCGCCGGGGGCGTCGGTCACTTCCGCGGGCGTGTCGATCAGCGCGAACATGCTCGCCATGTCGATCACCCCCTGGCGGATGGTGCGATAGACCATGCCGAGCAGGTCGAGCGGCCGGAACAGCTGCGACAGCAACGTCGACACGAACACCACGTCGCCCGCCGAGAAGCGGCTCTGGCTCCACCCCCAGGCGACATAGGCCATGCCCGCGCCGAGCATCAGGTTGGTGATGAGCGCCTGTCCGACGTTGAGCCACGCCAGGCTGTTTTCCGACTTGGTCGCGGCGGCGGCATAGGCGGAGATCGCGGCGTCGTAGCGGCGCGCCTCGCGCTCCTCGGCGCCGAAATACTTCACCGTCTCGAAATTGAGCAGCGAATCGACCGCATGCGCGACCGCGCCGGTATCGAGGTCGTTCATCCGCGCGCGCAACGCGTTGCGCCAGTCGGTGACCTTCTGCGTGAACAGGATGTAGACCGCGACCATCGCCACCGTCGCCGCGACCAGCGGCCAGCCGAAGCTGTGCCAGAAGATGCCGAGCACCAGCGTCAGCTCCAGCACCGTCGGCGCGATGTTGAACAGCAGGAAATACAGCATCGTGTCGATGCTCTTGGTGCCGCGCTCGACCACCTTGGTCACCGCCCCGGTGCGCCGTTCCAGATGGAAGCGCAGCGACAGGCCGTGCAGGTGGCGAAACACGTTGGCGGCGAGCCGCCGCGTCGCATCCTGTCCGACCCGTTCGAACACCGCGTTGCGGGCATTGTCGAACAGCGTCGTCGAAAAGCGCGACGCCGCATAGCCGACGACCAGCAGGATGACGATCGTCGCCAGCCCGCGGTCGCCGACGCTCATCCGGTCGACCGCATATTTCAGCGTGTAGGACGCGCCGAACACCTGCACCAGCTTGCTGGCGACGACCAGCGTCATCGCGCCGACGATCCGCGCCTTCAGCCGCGCCTCGCCCGCCGGCCACAGATAGGGCAGGAACCGCCGCAGGGTCGGCAGCAGCGGCTGGTCGGCCGGGGTCTGGTTGGTCGGATCGAGGGGGGGCATTGCCGCCTATGTAGGCGCGACCCCCGCTGCGCGAAAGCGACGCGGCGGAACATAAAGCGACGCCCGCGGATTTTACCCGCAGAGAGTGAGGCGCTGATGGAACCGCTGTTCTACGTCATGGCGATCATGGGCTGCGCGGACGGCAACGTCCAGTGCACCGAGGCACGCATCGTCCCCACGCATTATGCGTCGATGGCGCAATGCCGTGCGGCGCTGCCGGACCAGCTGGCGCGCAACACCGACGTTCCCTATCCGATGATCGGTGCCGCGTGCCGAACCGCGGGTGCGCAGATCGCTGCGGCCACGCCGCGCGCCCGCGCGCTCTGACAAGGTCGGCGACCGCCCGGAGTATTGGAACAGGCGCGATCGGTCGACAATAGGCTGAGCGTCTTCGCAGAACCCGTTCGACGGCACGATCGGCGTGCTGCGCGGGCGGCATATCCCTCGATGAGCGGCGGCGAGCGGTGGAGCCAGCCGAATGTCGGCTCGCGTCGTCGCCGCGCTCGCAGCTGATGGCGGGTAAGTCCGGCGTCACTGCGGCGGCCTGTCCGGCGACGTTTCCCGTCTCCCGTGTCAGTCGAACAGCGTCCGGTGAAAGACCAGCGCCGCCGCACCGAGCGGCCCGGACAGCTCGGGGTCGAGTCCGGCCACTGCCGTGACGGTGGACGGGGCGCGACGATCGCGCCGGATCGGCCAGTGGTTTTCCGGCCAGTCGATGGCATCGACGATCCGCTGCGCCAGCGCGCGGGGCAGCCGGCCCCCAAGGATCACCGCCTCGCAATCCAGCGTGAAGCGCAGCGCGCCGAACAGATAGGAAAAGGACGGCTGGTGTGCGGCGAGCCAGGCATCCACGCCGGGCCAGTCGGGATCGAAGCGCGCCACCATGTCGGAAATGCCGTCGCAGCGGACGCCGTGACGGCTCAGGCAATGGTACAGCGTCGCGAGGTTGGGCGTGACGCGGCCGGTGGACAGGAACAGTCCGCCGATCTCGCCGGCATTGCCGTGACGCCCGCGCATCAGCGCACCGTCGACAACGATGCCCGCACCGAACCCGGCCGCGACGTTGACGTAACAGAAGCTTTCGAAGCGCGCACCGATACCGAGCAGGCGTTCGCCGAGCGCGGCCGCGTTGGCGATGTTCTCGACGACGACCGGCATCGCCAGATGACGCGCGATCGCATCGTCGAGATCGATCATCGCCCATTCCTCGAGCTCGGGGGCGGGATTGACCGTCCCCGGATCGACGAAATAGCCCGCCACCGCCACGCCCAGTCCGCGCAGCCTCCGCCGGTCGATCCCCAGCCGCGCGAGCGCGTCGCGGCCGAAGTCGACGGCGGCATCGAGCATCGCGACGCGCGGCATGCCGGGCAGCGTCACCTCGCGCCGGGCGCGGACCTGCCCCGCCATGTCGAGCAGCACGACGTCGGCGCGATCGGTCATGACCGACAGTCCCAGGCTGAAGGCGGCATCGGGCTCAATATGGATCGACGTGCTGGGTTGGCCCGGCCCGGAGACGACCGGGACGCCGGCGCGCACCAGCCCCGCCGCCTCCAGTTCCTCCGTCGCGCGGAACACCGCCGTACCCGACAGGCCGCTTTCGCGAATCAGGATCGCTCGCGACACGCTGCCATGCTGGCGGACCATACCCAGGATCCGGCGGGCCCGGACCGACACATCAACCATGCACGATATCCGCCTTCTTCAACACCCTAGCTGTCATCGCGCATCCAAACCACCGCTGCAATCGATTGACATATTAGTTTCATACAAGATGATATATATCCGTCGTCCGAAGGGGAATCGAAATGACGAGGATGGCGACGATACGCCGGTCGGCGGCCGTGATGGCCAGTACGATGCTGACAGGCATGCCGATGGCCGCAACGGCCCAGGCGGACCAGACGGCCCGGCCCGGCCCCGTGGCGCACGCCGGCGGTCCGGCGGGCGGGGAGCAGGGCGGGGTTCGGGACGCAGGTCAGGACGGGGGTCAGGGCGCGGACCAGAATGCGGATCAGGGCGGGGACATCGTCGTCACCGGCTTTCGCGCCTCGCAACGCTCCGCGACCAGGGCCAAGCGTGACGCGGCGGTGATCCTCGACGCGGTATCGCAGGACGATGTCGGGCGGCTTCCGGATCTGAACATCGTCGAGGCGAGCCGGCGGATCACCGGCGTGTCGGTTGTGGGCGGCGCCGATCCGACCAAGAACCGCGACATCTACCAGCGCGCGACCATTCGCGGCCTCGATCCCAAATACAATCTGGTGACGATCGACGGCATCCCGCTCGCCTCGCCCGACTGGGTGTTCCGCGGCGCACGGCTCGACATGCTGCCCTCCTCGCTCGTCGCGCGGATCGAGGCGATCAAGAGCGTCACGGCGCACTACGACCCGCATGCCCTGGGCGGACAGATCAACATCGTGTCCAAGAGCGCGTTCGACGGACGCGGCGACCGCGTCTTCGTGGTCAACGCCAATGGCGGCGACAACGACACCGCGGGCAAGCTGATCCGCAGCGGTGGCGCGTCGGTCCGCGCCGATGCGACCGGCGCGATGCGCTTCGGTGCGAACCGCGACTTCGGCATCGTCGCGTCGGTCGAATATCAGCGCCTGCCCTCCACCGCCCGTGCGGAGCTGCCCGGCGACACCAACGCCGCGGGCTGGACCTATTTCACCGCGGCGGGCGCGCGCACGCCCTTCCCCAACCTGTCGACCGGCCCGCTCGTGCCGATCCGCAACCAGGATTATTTCTTCGAGAACATGCGCACCCGGCTCAGCGGCAACCTGAAGCTGGAATGGCGCCCCGACGACGCGACCGAGATGTCGCTGTTCGGGGGCTATTACCACGACAAGGATACCGAGACCCGGTACGAGGTGCTGACCCAGCCGACGGGGGCACCAACCGACGTGACCGCGACCAGCGGACGGTTCGCGCGGGGGTTCATGCAGCATGGTCTCACCTACCAGCCGGTGGCGCGTGACACCTGGCTGATCGATGCCAGGGGGCGGCACGACTTCGGCGACGGCGTGGTGCTCGACACGACGCTGGCCCGTTCGAAGGCCGAATATCGCGAAGTGCGCGAGATGATAAAATACGACAGCAACCCCCAGCCGGGCACGTCGTCGGCGGGGTTCCTGCCGCAGTTCGGCTATGCCTATCGGCTGGTCGACGGTCGCCCGCGCCTGACGTTGAACGACGAGGCGGCAGCGATCAATCCCGACAGCTACCGCGCGCTCTACTATCGCGACATCCATCGCGATCTCGATTCGACGGTCGACTTCGCCAGGGTCAATCTCGGGATCAATGCCGGGGCCGGCGATCGCGGGCCGGGCATCAACGTCGGCGCGGCGGCGACGCGCACCGACCTCTCGTACGACCAGCGCTACGTCGAATATGTCTCCGCCAGTGCCGCCGCCCTGAGCGCGATCGGCACGATGCGCCGGATCGTCTACGACCAGCGTCCCGCGACCTACCTGACGCCGGGCGTCCCGTATCTGCTGCTCGATCGCGGCAAGGCATGGCAGCGGTTCGAGGCCAACCGCGCATCGTTCATCACCACCAACCAGATCGCCAACAACGCCGCCGACGACTTCAGCGATCTCGAGACGACGAAGGCGGCCTACGCGCAGGCGCTGTTCCGCGCCGACCGCTTCGACGTACAGGCCGGGCTGCGCTACGACCGCACCGACCTCGTCATCGATACCAACCAGGCACCGACGGTGCGCGGTACGACCGCCTATCAGCCGGTGCGCCGGACCACCGGCTACGGCTATTGGCTGCCGTCGGCGCTCGCCACCTATCAACTTGGCGACGGTATGCGGCTTCGCGCGGGGGTGTCGAAGACCATCGGCCGCCCGGACTACAGCCAATATGCCGCGCGCACGTCGTTCGGCGTCGGCAGCGACGGCGTGCTGACGATCAACACCGGCAATCCCGACCTGAAGCCGCGCGAGGCGTGGAACTACGACCTGTCCTACGAATGGTATCTGCCGGCCGGCATGATCTCCGTCGCCGGCTTCGTGAAGGACATCCGCAACGAAATCTTCACCAGCAGCCAGCAGGGACCGGCGACGACGTTCCAGGGCGTCACCTACCAGAACGTCTTCGTCAGCACGCCGCGCAACGCGGCCGGCGCGCGCGTCAGGGGGCTGGAGGTCGGCTACACGCTGGATCGCATCCCGTTGGTGCCGGGGCTGGGCGTCAACGCCAATGTCACGCTGCTCGACGGGTCGTACGGCCAGCCGGTGAGCGGTGCCGGCGTCGCATCCGGTTTGCCGGCGACGCGCCGCACGAGCGGGCTGATCCAGCAACCCGCCTATATCGCCAACGCCACCGTCTTCTATGCGACGGGGCCGTTCGAGCTGCGCGCCTCGTACAATCGGATCGGGCGCGCGCTGCAGTCGGCGGACGGCGATACGCCGACGCGCGACCTGTACCAGGAGCCGCGCCAGCAGATCGACATGCAGGCACGGTTCACCGTCCGCCACGGACTGGAACTGGTCGGGCAGGTGCAGAACCTGACCACGGAACCCTTCGTCGTCCGCCAGGGCGTCCGGCGGCGCTATGTGAACTATTATTTTCCCGTCGGCCGCACCCTCTGGCTGGGACTGTCGTGGAAGCCGCAATGGTGAGGGGCCTGGCGGTCGCGCTGCTGCTGGCGTCCGCCGTGCCGACGCCGGCCGCCGACACCGATGCGGATCGCGTGCGCGTCGTCCTCAAATTCGTCAGGCGCGGCGCCGGGCCGGCGATGCGCTTCGATCCCGCCTCCTGCCCCGCCTGCGCACCGGTCACCGTGCCGCTGTTCAACGCGGACAATGCGCGCGAGACGGTCGTCGCGCTCGACGTGCCGCGGCGGCGCTCGCTCGAGCTGGCGTTTTTCGGCCCCCCGGCTGCGATCCGCCGGGTGCTGCTCGAAGGCGGCGACGTGCCGTTCCGCGCACGGGCGGGGGGACTGGTCGTCGCGCTGCCGCCCGTGACCGCCGACGCGGTCACCGCGGCGGAGGTCGCGACGCATATCGTGGAGCCGGGCATGGTGCTGCGCTTCGAACATGCCGATCCGGCGCGTCGTGCCGGCCCCTATGCGAGCGGCCCGTTCCCGGTGCTGCAACGCCGTGCGGCGGACAACCTGGAATTCGCCCAGCGCGAGGTCGTGCGCCGGCTTGGCCTGGGCGAGGCGGTGGCGCGTGGCGGGCTGGGGCGGATCCAGATCATGGGGTTCGACACGAATGCCCCGCACGGCCATGGCGATGCGCCGCCCCACGTGCATATGCACCTGCGCTGGCCGGACGACACCGGCACGCAGATCGGCCATTATTATATCGGCGACGACGGGCTGCTGACGCACAACATCGTCGGCGTGAAGGGGCTGGCGGTCGCCGATCGCCGGTTCGATCGCGGTGCGACCTTCACGACGATCGGCCCCGACGGTCGTGGCGTCTACAGCCATCGGATAACCCCGGAAGGGTGGCTGGAAATCGGCCGCCCCGGCGAGGCGCCCTGCCGTGTCCGCCCCGCGGGCGGCACCGGCTTCGACACCGGTGCGCTGGTCGCGTGCCCCGGCGCCGCGCCGGTCCCGATCCGCGTGACCGACGATCCCGGGATCCTGCGCGTGGTCACCGGCACCGTCACCGAAGTCTTCCGCTACGATCCCGACACGGGATCGCTGCTGTCCCCGGCCGACGTACCGGCCCCGCCTCCTTCGGTCTTCGTGCCGGAGCCGGCCGCTATCGCCGGGCAGGCACCGCATGGCCTCCCCAATTCCGCAGCGAAGGATTGAACGATGGACATACGCACGAAAAGACTCGCCGCCATGCTGCTGCTGACCATGGTCGCCGCCACGCCGGCAGCGGCGCAGACTTACAACACGGACAAGATCGGCAACCTGCTGAAAAGCGCGCACAGGGACATGACGATCGTGTGCGCGCATCGCGGGCTGCATGGGACCGCGGTGGGGACGAACTCGCATGCCGACTGGCTGCGCAACATCCCTGAAAACTCGGTTGCGGCGATCGAGGCCGCTGCCGCGAACGGTATCGAATGTTCCGAAATCGACATCCGGCTGGACAGCATAGGCAATGCGGTCGTTCTTCACGACACCAATCTGGGCCGCACCACCAATGCCTATACGGCGGTGAACGGGCAGCCATACGACCCGTATACCCACGCCGGATACAACCCCAATATCGATGCCTTCCCCGGCCAGGACTGGAACCTGCACCTGCGCTATCCCAATCTCTCGGGCTACAGCGACAGCCGTTTTACCAGGTTGCACGACATCCTGAGCGCCATCCGGGACAAGCGGCTGTCGATGATCCTCCTGCTGGACGTCAAGGACGTCCCGGCCGCCAAGGTGGCGTGGGATATCGTGAAGGGATACCGCAACGCGTGGGGCACGCCGGCAGAGCGCTGGGTCTATTTCAAGATGCCGGTCAGTGCCATCGGCAACGACGCGGCGTCATTCGAGCAAAAGGGCTTCTTCAATCCCGGCACCGAAGGCGGTCGTTTCCGCCTGATCCCGGTGTTCGGCGCCGACTTCATCGATGCAAGCGGCGGCCCCGGGAATTCGCTGGCCAATTGGCGGTCCTATTACGCGAAGGACTATGTCTATGCGACCGAGGTGCGCCTCAAGCAATATGACAACTCCCTGTCCTATCCGCTCAACAATATCATAAATTCCTATTACGCCATGCGCACGACCCAGACGAACGTGAAGGTATTGGGCGCGTATCAGCCGGTGCCGGAAACGCGATATAACAGCTATTTCGCGGCGGACGGACATTGCTGCACCGATCCTCGCTACTGGCTGTGGAAATCCCAGCATGGCTGGGGGCAGGAAACCTACGACAATCGCGAAAACCTGAACTGGATCACGAGCGTGGCCAGCGGCAGCTTCTCCTATGTCATCACGGATGATCCCATGACCGCGATCTCCACGCTGCGCAGCCAGGGGCGACGGAACACCAGCGTCATCAGCAATTGACGGCGGGCATGGGCGAGCCGCCGGACCCGGCTCGTCCATGCACGGACCAAGGAAGCGATCGATGCCGTTCGAACCAACTCCCCGCGCCCTGACCGGCTTCGCGGCGGCTGCCCTTCTCGCCGGCCTTGCAGTTATCGCTGCCAGCTCGATCCGAACCGGGGCCGACGCGCCGTCCGGGCAGGGGGATGTCCGCATCGTCACGACCGGCGCATCGCCGGCGCCGTCGCCGCCTGCGACGGTACCGCCTTTGCCGCCGGCGGCCGACCTTCGATCCGGAAGGCCGGAGGATCTGACCGCCGCCCTCGTCAAGCAATTCCCAGCGATCCGGGAAGCGCAGATCGTCTGTGAGCGCGGGTGTAAACTTGTCGCCGCCCTGGGAGACCAGGGTCTGACGCCGACCCCTTTCGACGGCAATCTGCAACGCTTTCTCACGGACCACGGCTACAGGCCGAGCGGCGATCTGGTGATCGACCAACCGGGCGATAACGACACCTTGCTGACGATACCGCTGGCTCCGCCGTCACCGCCGCCCGAGCCGTGATCATCCGCGCCCAGCCAGCGGCGCTGCCCGCTCCCGGCGCCATCGTACCACACCACCGGTCCGTCCACCCCCGCACCGTGCCAGTAGCGCTCCCCAATCCCGCAGCCTGACATGCGCCGACGACCCGCGACCCTTCCCGCTGCCCGCCAGGGCCGGACTGCGTCACCTCGTGCCGGTGCCCGGCAGGGTCGTGCCCGAGGTCGGTACCGGCGCCTCCCGACGAGGTGTTCCGGCGCAGGGGCGGTCGACGGGGTCGCGAGGGACGGTGCCGTCGGCGCGGCGTCGCATCCGCAGCAACGGCGCGCCTGTCGTCGCCCGTTCGATCGCCGGCGCGAAGTCCGGCAGTTCATCGCGCTCGGCGATCCAGCCGATCTCGAACCCGAACCGGCAGTACTCGCTCTCGGCACCCGACGTGTCGCACCGCGCCGGCATCGCGATCGCGAACCCGTCCTGCCCCGCCCTTGCCGGCATGCTCGCGCGCGACCTTGTGACGCCAGCGCGGTCAGACGAAGCCGAGGTTCCAGCTCGACGGGTTGTAATTGCCCATGTTGGGCAGGACCGTCGTCATGGCGCCGTTGCCGACGCCGAACCAGCTGGCCAGCGTCGCCGCATATTGATCGACCGAGGTCGTCGGCAGCAGCCGACCCTGTCCGACGTCGTCGGCGGTGTTGTTGCCCAGTGCCGGCGGCGCCCCGTAGAACCGCTGGCCGCGCACCGCGCCGCCCATGACGAAATGATGGCTGCCCCAGCCATGGTCCGACCCGTCGTCGTTCGATTGCAGCGTCCGGCCGAAATCGGACGCGGTGAAGCTCGTCACCTTGTCGGCGACGCCGAGCGCGACCGTGGTATCGTAGAAGGCGCGCATCGCCGCCGCCACGCGGCCGACCAGCCCGGGATGCTGCGCGACGAGATTGTCGTGCAGGTCGAACCCGCCGAGCGAGACGAAGAACACCTGACGCCTGGCGCCCAGTTCGGACGAGACGGAGATCAGCCGGGCGACCATCTTGAGCTGGTCGGCGAGGCCGTTGCCGGTCGGGAACAGCGGGAAGTTCGCCGCGGGCGCGCCGCCGAGCGCGCCGCTGACCTGCGCATAGGTATCGAGCGCGCGCTTGCTGACCCGTGCGTGCTCCCCCGCCAGCAGGTTGGCGTTGCCGCCCGTCATCAGGCTGCGCAGCGTCGTCGCCGCGGTCGTCGATCCATACAGCGACGTCGCATTGTTGATGAGCGGGATCGGGCCGCCGGTGCCGATCGCATATTGCACCGCCGACGTCCCGGTCAGGTACACGGCATTGCCGCTCGCGTTGATGCAGGTGAGCGTCGCGGCGCCGTTGCCCGCCTGGAACAGGTCGCCGATCCGGCCGCCCCAGCCCGAGGTCGCGCCCTCCGGGTTGGAGGCCTGGAAATAGCTCTGCTGGTCGTTGTGGCTGAACAATTTGGGCGGCAGCCGCACCGCATTCTGCTGATATTGCGTCTTGGTCGTCGGCTGCACGAGCGTGCCGACGTTGAGCGCGACCGCCAGCCTGCCTTGGTCGAACAGCGGCAGCAGCGGCGCCATCGTCGGCGCCAGCGCATATTGGCGCCCGCCGGGCAGCCCGATCGTCGGCGTCAGCAGCGTATCGGCGAGCGATTCGCGGGTCAGCGCGATGTTCGCGCGCGCCGCCTGATATTGCGCGTAGCTCGCCGCGTCATAGGCGGGCAGCGTGTTCGCATAATCGTTGCCGCCGTAGAGGAAGACGCAGACCAGCGCCTTGTAGTCGGTCGCGGTCGCCGCCGCGGCCTCGCCGATCGCGGCGAGGCTGGTGACGAAAGGCGCCGCGACCCCCGCCATGCCAAGCGCGGCGGAGCGCTTGAGGAAGGCGCGCCGGGAGGCGTCTCGGGTCACGTCCATCTGGGTCACCGCTGCGTCAGGAAATCGGGGGAGGCGAGCGTCAGCAACACCGCGATGCCGACGCGGTTGACCGGACCGTTGGTCGCGGTGGCGCTGACGCTGTCGACCGCGGTTCGGATCGCCGTCACGGTCGCCGTGCCGAGCTGGCCGGCGGCGAGGACCAGATTGACCTCGTCGACCAGCGCGGCGCTGTCCGCCGCCTTGGCGATCAGGTCGGTATAGTCGGGCTTCATGTCGCCGGTGCCGTTCGCGACCAGCCCCTGCATGTAGTTGACGTAGGCGACGACGCTCTGCTCGTTGGTGATCTGGAATTCGGGCGCGACGAGGCCGGCGCTGCTGATCCCGGTGGCGGGCGGAGAATAGGCCGGACGGAAGAAGTTGAAGACGGTGGCGCTGCGCCCCATCGACTGGCCGAGCCGGGTCGACTGGCTCGACGTGTCGCCGAACGCCCAGGCGTTGGCGGGCGAGGCGATCTTCGCCATCCGCGCCCAGCCGGTCAGCCGCATCACCGGTTCGCGCAGCTTGCCCGCGGTGGCGCCGGTCAGCGCGGCGTCGCTGCGCGCCTCGGTATCGAGCAGGATCGCCCTGATGACGGACTTGAGGTCGCCGCGCGTGCCCGCGCCGTTGTCCGCGAAGATTGCGGCGACGCGGCCGACATAGGCGGGGCTGGGGTTGCTGGTGACGAGGCGCTGGATCAGCTGCCGCGAGACGAAGGGGGGCAGGTTGGGATGCGCGAAGATGGTGTCGAGCGCGACCTTCACCGCCGCCATGCCGCCGCCGCTGGTCGATGCGCCGAGGAAGCTCGCCGCGCCGGTTTCGTTCAGGGCGGCATTCATCACCAGCGGCTGGCGATAGCGGTCGGGCGTCGTGCTGACGTTCGTCGCGAGGCTGAGCCCGGTGAACACGCGCGCCAGCCCCGCGACGTCGGCGGGGGTATAGGTTTCCTGCGGCACGCCGGCGAGCGTCTTGACGCTGCCGTCCATGTTGAGCTGGTAGAGACCGAGCGTGAACAGCTGCATCAGTTCGCGCGCGTAATTCTCGTCGGGCTGCGCGCCGGTGGTCGCGTTCGCCTTGCGATTGCCGAGGAAGGTAAGGAACGACGCCATCGCCGCGTTGGTCGTGATCGCGTCGAGCAACGTGCGGTAATTGCCGAACGCATTGTCGAGCAGCACGTCGACATAGGCGGCGGTGGCGAACTGCTTCCAGTTGAGGTTGACGCCGCCGATGCCGACGACGAGCAGGTCGAGCAGCGCCATGCCGACGCGCTGGCGCAACTGGTCGGGCTCGGCGATCATCTGCCGCCACAGCGTCGCGTCGAAGCCGGTTTCGGCGTTGATGTTGGCGGCGGCGGCATAGCCGTTGGCGACCAGCCAGTCCCAGTGCGACGTCGCGCGGGGCAGGGCGAACTGGTCGTCGATCCAGCCTTCGTAGCGGCGGGAGACGACCGTATCGATCGTCGCACGCGTCGCACCCATCGATGCCTGTGCGAGGAAGCGGCTGGCCTGTGCGGGGGTGATCGCGGCCGGCACGACCACCACCGGTGGCGACGCGACGGGCGGGGCGGAACCGCCACCACCGCCCCCACCGCACGCCGCCAGCAGCAGCGCAGGAGCGATGACGCCGCCCAGCCTCAGCGGATCGGTGACGGCGGCTGCCTCCGCGAGGCCGTCGGCAGGCGCCGCGGCGCCGCTCCACGCTTCGTCCAACACTGTGCAAGTCCCCCGACCCGGTGCGCCCGGCGCCCCTCCACGACGGGTGCCGGATAGCAGCATCCTATAGCACGCGATCTTAATGGCATAGGTTAACGCGGATCGGACGGGCGCGGTCGCTGCCGCGTTCGGCGGGCGGCAACGAAAAACGCCCCGGAGGATGACCTCCGGGGCGTCGGGATTCGCGAAAGGCGTGCCGGTCAGTCGATCTTCGGCAGCGTCTCGAACTGGTGGTACGGCGGCGGCGAGGACAGCGTCCACTCCAGCGTCGTCGCGCCTTCGCCCCAGGGATTGTCGGGCGCCTTCGGCCCGGCGATCAGCGAATAGACCACGTTGACGAAGAAGATCACCATGCCCGCGGCCATGATCTCATAGCCGTGGCTCGCCATCGCGTTCCACGTCGCATAGGCGTCCGGATAGTCCGGGTAGCGACGCGGCATGCCCTGCAGGCCCAGGAAATGCATCGGGAAGAACATGACGTTCACGCCCAGGAAGAACACCCAGAAGTGCGCCTGGCCGAGGGCCTCGTTGTACATCTTCCCGAACATCTTCGGGAACCAGTAATAGAAGCCGGCGAACAGGCCGAACACCGCACCCAGCGACAGCACGTAGTGGAAGTGCGCCACCACGTAATAGGTATCCTGCATGTAGTCGTCGATACCGCCGTTGGCGAGCACGACGCCGGTCACGCCGCCGACGGTGAACATGAAGATGAAGCCGATCGCCCAGACCATCGGCGTCTTGAACGTCAGCGAACCGCCCCACATCGTCGCGATCCAGCTGAAGATCTTGATGCCGGTCGGCACCGCGATCACCATCGTCGCGGCGGTGAAGTACATCTTCACGTTCACGCTGAGGCCGGTGACGAACATGTGGTGTGCCCACACGACGAAGCCGACGACGCCGATCGCGACCATGGCATAGGCCATGCCGAGATAGCCGAAGACGGGCTTGCGGCTGAACGTGGCGATGATCTGGCTGACGATGCCGAAGCCCGGCAGGATCATGATGTACACTTCGGGGTGGCCGAAGAACCAGAACAGATGCTGGTACAGGATCGGATCGCCGCCGCCGGCGGGATCGAAGAAGGTCGTGCCGAAGTTGCGGTCGGTCAGCAGCATCGTGATGGCGGCGGCGAGCACCGGCAGCGCGAGCAGCAACAGGAAGGCGGTGACCAGTACCGACCACACGAACAGCGGCATCTTGTGCAGCGTCATGCCCGGCGCGCGCATGTTGAAGATGGTGGTGATGAAGTTGATCGCGCCGAGGATCGACGAGGCGCCGGCGAGGTGGAGCGACAGGATCGCCATGTCCACCGACGGTCCGGGCTCGCCATAGGTCGACAGCGGCGCATAGACCGTCCAGCCGGTGCCGGCACCGCCGAAGAACGGCGAGGCGAGCAGCAGCGAGAAGGCGGGGATGAGCAGCCAGAAGCTGACGTTGTTCATCCGCGGGAACGCCATGTCGGGCGCGCCGATCATGATCGGCACGAACCAGTTGCCGAAGCCGCCGATCATCGCCGGCATGACCATGAAGAACACCATGATGAGGCCGTGCGCGGTGATGAGCACGTTCCACAGGTGCAGCGCATGGTCGAGGCCGCCGTCGCCGCCGGGCAGGAAGTTCGCCCAGCCGACGAGATACTGGATGCCCGGCTGCGCGAGTTCGGCGCGCATCAGGCCCGAAATCGCGCCGCCGATGATCCCCGCGATGATCGCGAAGATCAGGTAGAGCGTCCCGATGTCCTTGTGGTTGGTCGACATGAACCAGCGGGCGAAGAAGCCCGGCTTGTGGTCGGCATCCGCATGCGCATGGTCGTCGTGCGCCACGAATGCGGAGGGGTGGAGGGCGGTATCGGTCATCTTACTGTCCCGCGTTGCCGGTGGCCGGATTGCCGGTCGCACCTTGCGAAGAAGTGGGGGCTGCGATCGTCGCATTCTCGGTCGGGCCGGTGGCGGCGTCCACCGCATTGCCCTCCGCCTGCTTGACGGCGGAGCCTTCGGCGCCCGGCTGCGGGATCACCTTGTCGCTCGGTCCGGCGGCGCGCACCGTGCCGCCCTTGGCGCGGACCCAGGCGGCGAACTGCGCCGGCGGGACCGCCTCGACCGCGATCGGCATGAACGCGTGGCGGGCGCCGCACAGTTCCGAACACTGGCCGAAGTACAGGCCCGGTTCCTTGATCGTGAAGCTCGTCTCGTTGAGGCGGCCCGGCACCGCGTCGAGCTTGATCCAGAAGGCCGGGACCGCCCAGCTGTGGATCACGTCCTGCGACGTGGTGATGAGGCGGATCGGCACGCCGACCGGCAGCACGATGCGGTTGTCGGCGGCGAGCAGGCGCGGACCGTCGGCGTCGGTGCGGAACCGTTCGCCCTTTCCGACCTGGTCCTTTTCCTTCAGCATGTTGGCGGTGATCTCGAACCCGCCGTTATCGGGATATTGATACGACCAATACCATTGGTTGCCGATCGCCTTCAGCGTGATCGCATTGGCGGGCGCCGGCTTGAACTGCGCCTGGAGCAGACCGATCGACGGCACCGCGATCAGGACCAGGATGATGACCGGCGCGAGCGTCCAGATGATCTCGATCGCGGTGTTGTGGCTGGTCTTCGACGGCACCGGATTCGCCGCCTTGCGGAAGCGGATGACGACGTAGATCAGCAGCAGCAGCACGAACACGCTGATGACGGTGATGAGCGGGAACAGGATCGAATCGTGAAACCAGTGCGCGAACTGGCCGTTCGTCGTCACCTGCGGCTGGATGCCGATACGGCCGTCGACCGGATGGCCGATCCCGGCTTTGGCGACCATCGCCGGCGCGCCGTCCATCGCCAGTTCGGGCGAGTTGGGGGCGGCGGGCGGCGTCGCGGCCACGGTGGCCGACGCGCCCGCCGGCGCCGCGGCGCCCTGCGGCGCCGGTGCGGCGGCGGTGGCGGCCGGCGGGGTCTGCGCGGCATCCGCCGTCGCTCCCAGTCCCGCCAGCACCAGGCCGGTGGCCAGTGCGATCCCCTTGAACCTCATGCGCATGCGTGTCGTCACCCCGTCCAGATTCCCTCGCCCGCCCGGCGAACGGGCCGTTTCGGGCGCAAGCCTGCACCCCTTTTGCCATGGCCTATACGCGCCGGGGGGCTCGGCCTCAAGCGCCGGGCTGCGGTTTATCGACGCGGCCGGCTTGGCGGCGGGTGGCGGAGATCCTATGAGCCGCACGGACCGACGTATCCTGCGAGACCGCCGATGACCGACGACGACGTGCTGGCCGAATTCCGTGCCGCCGATGCCCTGCTCGAGGGGCATTTCATCCTGTCGTCCGGCCTGCGCAGCTCGCGCTACCTGCAATGCGCGCGCGTGCTGATGGACCCGCGGCGTGGCGCCCGCCTCGCCGAGGCGCTGGTGGCGCGGATCCCCGCGGAACTGAAGGCGCGGATCGGCGCGGTCGTCTCGCCCGCGATGGGCGGCGTCATCGCCGGGCACGAGATGGCGCGCGCGCTCGGCGTCGAGGCGATGTTCGTCGAGCGGCCGACCGGCACCTTCGAACTGCGTCGCGGTTTCCGGCTGGCGCGGGCGCGCGAGGTGCTGATGATGGAGGACGTCGTCACCACCGGGCTGTCGAGCCGCGAGGCGATCCGGGCGATCGAGGCGGCGGGCGGGCGCGTCGTCGCCGCAGCGTCGCTGGTCGATCGCTCGGGCGGGACGGTGGACCTCGGCGTACCCTTCTTCCCGCTGATCCGTATCGACGTGCCGACCTATGCGGCGGATGCGGTGCCGCCCGAACTGGCGGCGATCCCGGCGATCAAGCCGGGCAGTCGCGCGGCGTGATCCTCTCCCTCGCCCTCGCCGCCGCCGCGGGTGGCCTGTCGGCGAGGGTCGATGCGGTCGCCGACCGCGCCAGGCTCGCCGGCGTCCTGTTGGTGGCGCGCGGCGACCGGGTGCTGGTCGAGAAGGGCTATGGCACGGTGTCGCCCGGCGGCGGCGCGATGCACGACCCGCGCGCGCGCTGGCGGCTGGCATCGATCACCAAACAGGTCACCGCCGCGCTGCTGCTGCGCGATCATCCCGCCGCCCTCGACGCGCCCGTCGCGCGCCCCGGCGGGCCGCGCGGCGCGACGCTCGCGGTCACGCTGCGCCAGCTGCTGACGCATCACAGCGGGCTCGCCAACCCCGACGACACGCCGGCGGCGGCGGGCAGCCTGCCCGCCTTCTACACCCGCGCCGCGCCGGACCTTGGCTATTGCCTGTCGCGGCCGACGGTGCCGGGCAGCGCGTTCGCCTACAACAATTGCGACTATCTGGTCGCCGCCGCCGCGACGGGGGGCGTGCGCGGCTGGCCGGCGGGCATGACGATGGCGCGGGGCATGGCACGCGGGGTGCCGGGGTTCGTCGGCGGCCGGCCGGAGCCTGCGTTCCGGCTCGCCGCCTTCGGTGCCGCAGGCGGGCTGACCGGCACCGCGCGATCGGTGTTCCGCTTCGACCGCGCGCTGATGACCGGCATGCTGCTACTCCCGCCGCTGCGCGCCGAGTTGTGGACGCCGGAGGGCGGCGGCAGTTATCAGGCGCTGGGGGCGTGGGTGTTCCCCGGCCGTCTCGCGGGATGCGCGGCGCCCGTCCGCATCGTCCAGCGCGACGGCGAGATCGGCGGCGTGCAGACGCGCAACTACATCCTGCCCGACGCCGACATGGTCGTCGTGGTCTTCACCAACCGATCGTCCGACGATTTTCCCATCGGCGAGATCTGGCAGGGCAAGGGCTTCGCCTTCGACCTGCTTTCCGCCGCGGTGTGCGGCAAGGACATGGCATGACCGACTTTCTGCGTCTCGGCGTCAACATCGACCATGTCGCCACGGTCAGGAACGCGCGCGGGGCGGGCTATCCCGATCCCGTGCGCGCCGCCTCGATCGCGGCGGCGGCGGGGGCGGACGGGATCACCGCGCACCTGCGCGAGGATCGCCGCCATATCACCGACGACGACATCGCCCGGCTGTCGGCGGCGCTGACGATACCGCTCAACCTCGAAATGGCGGCGACCGACGAGATGCTGGGCATCGCGCTGCGCCACCGCCCCCATGCGGCGTGCATCGTGCCGGAAAAGCGCGAGGAGGTGACGACCGAAGGCGGGCTCGACGCCGCGGGGCAGTTCGACCGGCTGGCGCCGCTGATCGCGCGCCTGCGCGATGCGGGTATCCGCGTGTCGCTGTTCGTCGAGCCCGAGGCGGCGCAGATCGACGCCGCGATCCGGCTGGGCGCGCCGGTGATCGAACTGCACACCGGCCGCTATGCCGAGATCGACGGCGACGCGCGCACGGCGGAGTTGCGCCGGCTGTCGGATGCCGCCGCGCTGGCGGCAAAGAACGGGATCGAGGTGCATGCCGGCCATGGCCTGACCTTCGACAACGTCGGCCCGATCGCGGCGATCCCGCAGGTCCGCGAGCTCAACATCGGCCATTTCCTGGTCGGCGAGGCGCTGTTCGTGGGGCTCGGCGAGGCGGTGCGGCGGATGCGCGAGGAGATGGACGCGGCGCGTGGGTAAGGCGCGCCGATCCGCGCCGGCAGGGGAAGGGGGGCTTCGGACCGCGTCCGGCGCGAGGCCGTCCGCTGCGCATCCTTCCGCCGCCGGGCAGGCCGGAGCCGCCGCATGATCGTCGGTCTTGGCTCGGACCTGTGCAATATCGTGCGTATCCAGGCGTCGCTCGACCGGTTCGGCGAGCGGTTCGAACGGCGCGTCTTTACCGACCACGAGCGCGCCAAGGCCGCCCGCCGGCCGTACACCAGTGCGGGCACGCTGGCCAAGCGCTTCGCCGCCAAGGAGGCGTTTTCGAAGGCGGTCGGCACCGGGTTCCGGGCGGGCGTGTTCATGAAGGACATCGGCGTCGTCAATGCCCCCTCGGGCGCGCCGACGCTGGCGCTGACCGGCGGCGCGAAGGAACGGCTTGACGCCATGATCCCCGAAGGCCACGTCGCCCGCGTACATTTGACCCTGACCGACGATCATCCCTGGGCGCAGGCCTTCGTGATAATCGAGGCGATTCCGGATCCCAAGGCATGAAGGAAGCGGTGTTGGACGGCAATCAGCCCACCGAGCCGGCGGTCACGCCACCCCCGGCACAGGCCGCGACCAAGCGGACCGACTGGTGGGGCGAGATCAAGGGCATCTTCTGGCTGATCCTGATCGTGCTCGGCTTCCACAGCTTCGTCGCCAAGCCGTTCTACATCCCGTCGGAATCGATGCTGCCCGGCCTCAGGATCGGCGACCGGCTGGTGGTGTCGAAATTCGCCTATGGCTGGTCGTTCGTGTCGCCGACGATCCCCAATCCGGTCGCGATCTTCAAGAGCCTGGTGCTGCGCCAGCCCGAGGACAGCTGGAGCGTCGGCCTGCCGTTCGTCCACGGCCGCCTGTTCGGCAGCCTGCCGACGCGCGGCGACGTGGTGATCGTGACGCCGCCGGGGACGCGCAACGATTATATCAAGCGCGTCATCGGCCTGCCCGGCGACACGCTGGCGGTGCAGGGCGGGACGGTGATCCTGAACGGCAAGCCGATCGCGCGCGGCGAGATGCATTACGTCGACCTGCCGGTCGACACCAACAGCCCGTGCAGCGACAGCGAATATTACGGGGCCCGGCGCCCCGCGCCCGGCGGCGGCTATGTCTGCCACCTGCCGATCGTCACCGAGACGCTGCCCAACGGGCGCCATTATGACACCGTCGACCTCGAACCCGACAGCCCCGGCGACAATTTCGCCACGGTCCGCATTCCCGCGAACCACGTCTTCCTCATGGGCGACAATCGCGACCGGTCGGCGGACAGCCGCTTCCCGCTCGCGCAACTGGGGCTCGGCGGCCCGGTGCCGTACGAGAATCTGGGCGGTCGCGCGGAATTCCTGACCTTCAGCCTCGACGGCGATGCGACGCTCAACCCGCTGACGTGGTGGGGATCGCTGCGCTCGGGCCGGGCCGGCCTGTCGTTGCACCCCGCCGGGGGCAAATGACGTGAGCGCCGCGCCGTCCGCGCCCGCCACGGTCCAGGAGGCCAGCCCCAACGAACTGCGCGATCCGTTCATCCGGCAGGAGCTGAAGCGGGCGACCGTCTGGCTCGGGCTGGCCTGCACCATCGCGCTGGCGGTGATCCTGGTCCAGCCGCTGCTCATCATATTCGCGGGGCTGGTCTTCGCCGCGCTGCTCGACGGCGGCGTGCGGCTGCTCGGGCGGGTGCTGCCGATCGGGCGCGGCTGGCGGTTGCTGATCGTCGTGCTGCTGACGATCGCCTTCCTGTTCGGCACCTTCTACCTCACCGGCGTGCAGGTGTCGGCGCAGTTCACGCAGCTGCGCTCGACGCTGGAATCGCAGGCGAACCGCCTCGCGGGGTGGCTGAGTTCGCAGGGGCTGATGCCCGGCGCGTCGGACGTCAGCGGCATCGCGCGCCAGGCGCTGAGCTCGGTCGGGCGGATCACCTCGTGGGTCGGCACGGCGTTCGGCGCGCTGACGACGATGTTCATGATTATCGTCATCGGCCTGTTCGTGGCGATCGATCCGGGCACCTACGGACGCGGGCTCGAATGGATGGTGCCGCGGCGCAACCGCGCCGAGTTCGCGGTGGTGCTCGACCGGATGGGCAAGACGCTGCGCCGGCTGCTCGCCGGGCGGCTGCTCGGCATGCTCGCGGAAGGCGTGCTGACCGGCATCGCGCTGACGATCGGCGGCGTGCCGATGGCGATGATCCTCGGCATCCTCACCGGCCTGTTCGCCTTCATCCCCAACATCGGCGCCTTCATCAGCGGCGCGCTGATGATCGCGGTCGGCTTTTCGGCGGGCACCGACGTCGGCTATTGGGCGATCGGCACCTATGTCATCGTGCAGGGGTTCGACGGCTACGTCCTGCTGCCGATCGTCGCCAAAAAGACCGTCGACCTGCCGCCGGCGCTGACGCTGGGCGCGCAGATCATGGCGAGCGCGCTGTTCGGCATCCTGGGGCTGGCGCTCGCCGATCCGATGACCGCGATGGTCAAGACCGCGCTGGAACGCAGCGCGGAGCGCGAGGGCGAGACTGACGACGCGGACGGCGCCGGATCAGGCGAGGCGGTCGAACAGGGCTAGGTAGCGCGCCGCCGAATCGGCGCCCGGCTGCGGCACCGGCGCCGGCCGCGGCGCGGCGAGCCAGTGGTTGAGGGCGGCGGCGAATCCCGCCGCATCGTCGGGCGCGACGACGCTGCCGAGCGCGGGCGACCCGACGATTTCCCGTACCGACGGGCTCGATGCGGTCGCGACCACGGGCGTCCCCACCGACAGCGCCTCGCGCAACACCCCCGGCACCCCTTCATAGTCGCTCGCCAGCGCGAGCAGACGCGCCTGCGCCATCGCCGGCAACGGATCGGCGACATGACCGGGCAGGTGGACGCGGTCGCCCAGCCCCGCCTCGCGCACCTGACGTTCCAGCGCGGGGCGCAACTCGCCTTCGCCCAGGATCACGACATGGACGTCGCCGGGCAGCGCCGGCACCGCCGCGATCAGGCGATCCCAGCGCTTCTGCGGCACCAGCCGCCCGACGCCCAGGATCGTGCGCTGCGCCGACGCCGGCAGCGCCGGCGCGGCCTGACGGGGCGCGGGGGGATTGGGGATGACGCTGGTCCGTCCCTCCATCCGCATGACGGAGGCGGCGCGGGCGGCGGTGGCGGGGGTCATCGCGACCAGATGGTCGAGAAAGCGGCCATGCTGCGCCAGCCAGATGCGATGCGCGGCGGCGACGATCCGGCCCTGATCGCCGCGGTCGACCGCATTCGACAGCTTGCCGACGATCGGCGGCGCGTCCGCCCCGAGCCGCAGGCGAAGCCACGCCGCGACCAGCGTGTAATGATTGCCCGCGCAGAACAGCAGGTCGGGCCGCAGCCGCCGCACGATCGCGGTGATCCGGCGCTGCGCGAGATAGGCGGAATCGTCGAGCCGTTCGATGGCGAGGCCCGGCGGCAGCTCGGCGGCGAGCGGCCCGGATGCGTCGCCGATCACCAGCGTCACCCGCCGTCCCGCGGCAAGCCACTCTGTCGCAAGGCGTAATTGCGCACGTTCGACGCCACCCCCGGACAGGTCTTGCGCAAAGGTCAGGATATGGGCGGCGGGCATCGTCGGGCATCGCTGTGCCACAGGCGTGCGTGACGGGACAGTGAAACGGAATTCATGTGCAACATGCGGCCGCAACGGGTAAGCCGCGGCACCTTCATCGTTCGGACCACCGGGTGCAGATCGACCATAGTGCAGGCCATCCCTACGTCGAGATCGTGCCGCCGTCCCCAGACATCGCGGGCCTCCAGCCCTTGAAGACGATCAAGAGCCGCTGGCCGGCGATCATCGGCGCGCTGGTGACGCTCGCGATGCTGGCGGGGCTGGGGCACGAGCTGTTCAATTCGGGACTGGCCGGGCTCAACCGGGCGACGCCGCGCAATCCGCTGTTCTACGCGGCATTCGCGGGGCTGTACCTGGTGCCGCCGCTCGCCGACTATGTGATCTTCCGCCGGCTGTGGCGCATCCCGCTCGCCGGCCTCGTCGCGCTCATCAAGAAGCGGATCGCGAACGACGTCGTCATGGGCTATTCGGGCGAGGCCTATTTCTACGCCTGGGCGCGGGCGCGGACGCAGCTGGTGGCGGCGCCGTTCGGCGCGGTGAAGGACGTGTCGATCCTGTCCGCGATCGCCGGCAATGCGGTGACGCTGGCGATGATCGCGATCGCGCTGCCGGCGGGGCGCAACCTGATCCCCGCGGACATGATGCGCTACGTCTACGGATCGCTGGTGGTGATCTTCGGCACCTCGCTGCCGTTCCTGATCTTTTCGCGCAAGGTGTTCTCGCTGCCGCGGACCGACCTGTGGATGGTGTTCGGCGTCCATTGCGCGCGGCTGATCCTGGGCGCGTTCTTCCTCGCCGCCGCCTGGGCACTGGCGATGCCCAGCGTCGCGATCGGAACCTGGCTGTTCCTGTCGGCGGGACGGCTGCTCTTCTCGCGCCTGCCGCTGCTGCCCAACAAGGACCTGTTGTTCGCCAATTTCGCGATCCTGATGATCGGCGAGGACCAGGCGCTGTCCGAACTGATCGCGTTCACCGCGGCGGCGGTGCTGCTGGTCCATGCGGTGCTGATCGTCGGGTTCGGGCTGCACCATCTCGCGACGAGGAAGCCGCAATGAAGCCGTTGGCCATGCTCCTGCCCGCGCTGCTTGTCGCGGCGCCGGCGGGCGCGCAGGTGCTGGGCAGCGACGCCGCGGCGTGCAGCCCCGGCGGCGGCCCCGCGATCCTCGCCCGCGTCATCGGGCTGAAGGATCACAAGGGCCGCATCAAGCTGGAACTGTATCCCGCGACCGACGCCGATTTCCTCGAGGACGACAGCAAGCTGATCGCGGCGGGCAAGACGTTCCGCCGGGTGTGGACCGGCATCCCCGCGACGGGCGAGGTGGCGGTGTGCATCCGCGTGCCGCGGCCGGGCCGTTATGCGCTGTTCGTGACGCACGACCGCGACGACAAGAACAAGTTCAACTTCTTCGACGACGGCGCCGGTTTCCCCGGCGAGGGCAAGCTCGGCATGTCGCGGCCCAAGGTCGACCGCGCGATCGTCGATGTCGGCACCGGCACCAGCGACCGCGTCGTGCGCATGCAATATCTGCGCGGCCTGGGCGGCTTCGCCCCATTGAAGCGCGACTGATGCGCATCGTCGACGTCAACGAATTCTATTCGCCGACCGGCGGCGGCGTGCGCACCTATGTCGATCGCAAGATCGAGGTGCTGGCCGCGATGGGTCACGAGCTGATCGTGCTCGCCCCCGGCCGCGAGGACCGGATCGAGGAGCGCCCGGGCGGCGGCGCCGTGCATTACATCAAGGCGCCGGGCATGCCGTTCGACGCCAATTACGGGCTGTTCTGGGATGCCGAGCCGCTTCACCGCCGGCTCGATGCGCTCGACCCCGACGTGGTCGAGAATTGCTCGCCATGGCGCGCCGCGTGGATCGTGGCGGACTGGCGGGGGCGGGCGATCCGGTCGTTCTTTCTCCACAACGACAATCTGGAGGCCTATCCCAAGCGCTGGTTCAAGCCGGTCGCCTCCGCGCCCCGGATCGAGCGGGCATTCTCGTGGTACGACCGCTATCTCGCCCGCTGCTTCGACCGGTTCGACACGGTGGTCACCAACGGCCCGTCGCTGACGCGGCAGCTGTCGGCGCGCGGCCTGCACGTCGATGCGACGATGCCTTTGGGAATCGAGCGCGCGCATTTCTCGCCCAGCCTGCGCGACGAGGGGCTGCGCGCCGCGCTGCTCCAGCAATGCGGCCTGCCGCCGCACGCGCAGCTGCTGCTCGGCGTCGGTCGCCACCATCCCGAAAAGCGCTGGCCGACGGTGATCGACGCGGTGCACCGCGCGGGCACGCAGGCGCCCGTCGGGCTCGTCATCCTCGGTCAGGGGATGGACACCAAGACGCTCGAAAAGCACATCGGCGATACGCCGCACATCCGGCTGTTCCAGCCCGTCTACGACCGCCGCCGGCTGGCGACGATCATGGCGAGCGCCGACGCCTATATCCACGGCTGCGGGACCGAGACGTTCGGGCTCGTCCCGGCGGAGGCGCTGGCGAGCGGCACGCCGCTGATCGTGCCCGATGGCGGCGGCACCGCGGAAATCGCCGATCCGCTGTTTGCCGAGGTCTATGTCCAGCGCGACGCGCATTCCTGCGCCGATGCGATCCTGCGCATGCTGGCCCGCGAACGCGCGATCGTGCGCCGCGCGGCGGCGGTCGCCGCCGCCAGCGTGCGCAGCGACGAGGAGCATGCCGCCGATCTGGTCGCGCATTACGCCGCGGTGATCGCGGCGAAGGATCAGCCGGCGAGAAGGTCGGCGTAGGCCGCGGGCCGGTGCCGGCGGAAGGCGGCGAAGGTCGCGGTGATGCTGTCGAGCAGGCCGGCGACGCCCGTGTCGCCGGGATGGACCGCGATCCGCACGTTGCGCAGCGGTTGCAGCGCGTGGCGCAACGCGCCGGCCGCGGCGAGCGAGCTCAGCTGGCGCATGCGCGTCCGGCTGGCCCAGGTGATGACCGGCCCGCGCGCCACGACGCCGCCGCCCGGCCGCCAGACGCGGGCGTGATCCTCCGCCAGTGCGAACCCCGCATCGGCCAGCGCCGCGCGCGCGCCGTCGGAATAGAGCCAGGCAGGGGCGATGAAGCCGGTCGCCGCGCGCCCGGTGATGTCCTCGACCAGCGCCTTGCCGCGGCGCATCCGCCGCAGCGCCTCGTCATGCGAAAGGCCGAGGAACTCGCCCTCGCCCGCGGTCATGTGGCGCGCCTTGAACCCGGCGGCGGCACCGGCGTGGCGGCTGTCGTCGCGGTGCGTCCAGCCGTGGACGAACATCTCGATCCCCTCGTCCGACCAGCCGCGCAGCCGTGCCGCGAACGCCGGGGTGATCGGCGCGCTGCTCCAGTGATCGGGCACGACCAGCATCGCCAGCCGCCGCCCGACGTGCGGCGCGAGATGGTCGAGCAGGCGGTCGACCTCGCCCTCGAAGCGGGGCGAGACGTCGTGGATCGAGGCGAACAGGCGTTTCATCGGGCCAGACGATAGATGCTGACGCCTTCGTTGCCCATCGGCAGTTTGGCGGCGAGGCGATAGTCGCGCGCCATCGCGTCGACGACGATGCGGTGCGCGGCAGGGCGTTCGCCGCCATAGGCCGGGCGGATCACCACGACCGCGGGGCGCGCCGCCAGGATGCGGCGGATCTCGCTGTCCTGATCGACGCCGGTCGCGCCGGCCTCGCGCGCGCGGATCAGGTGCGAGGGCACTAGGAACCGCGACAGCGTGCAACGTCCCGTCGAGGCGTAGAGCATCGTCGTCCCCGAATAGACGTAAAGGCATCCCGGTCCCCGGCCGACCACGCGCGTCATCGCCGCCAGTTCGCGCGCGTCGCCGCGGCCCAGCCGCTGCACCACCAGCACGATCTGGCCGGCGAGCGCCGCGGTCAGCAGCAGCGCAGGCGTGTGGCGGCGCCAGCGTGCGCTGCCGAGCAGGCCGGCCGCCGCGGCACAGGCGGGCAGCAGGATCGGGAGCGCATAATGGTCGAACCACGGGCGGAAGATCAGCACGCTGGCGATCGCGACGCCCAGCCACAGCGCGACGAAACGCCGGTCGCGGGCGTGGTCCGCGTCGGCGGTGCCGCGGTATAGTGCAAGGATCGCGAGCGTCACCGGCGGCGAGGCGATGAGGACGATCTGGCCGAAGTTGGACGCGAGTTCGCCGATCGGGTCGGCGTGGCGCTGGAAGATCGACAGGACGTTGGCGTAGACGAAGGCGTCCCACTGCCCGACGGCGTAATAACAGCCCGCCGCCGCGACGCTCGGCAGCAGCGCGACGAGGATCAGGGCCGCGCCATAGGCGAGCGATGCGGCCGGCCGGCGGGCGATGTGCCAGTCCTCGACCAGCAGCCACAGGCCGAACAGGATGCCTTCGAACACCAGAGACGTCTTGATCTGCAGACCGACGCCGATCAGCGCCATGACGAGCAGGCCGGTCGCGCGGCGGCGCGGCGAGGCCGCCGACGCGAGCAGCAGCAACGCCGCACCGATGGCAAGCAGGTTGTAGAAGACCGGCGACTGCCCGCCCTGCCCGCCGAGCAGGTCGAGCCACAGGATGTAGGCGAGCGCCGCGGCGGTGGCGCCGGCGGCAAAGCCGATCCGTTCGGCCAGCCGCGCGATCAGCCAGGCGGTCGCGACGACGCTGGCGAGTGCCAGCATCTGGTAGGCCCAGATGCCCGCGGGGAAACCGAGCCGTGCGGGCACGGCATAGAGCAGGAACAGTCCGATCGGCTTGCGGTCCCACACGTCGACGAACGGCAGCGCGCCCTGCCACATGCGGGAGGCGGCGACGAAATAGAATTCCTCGTCGACATGGACCAGCGGGTTGCCGAACGTCAGCCAGCGCGCGGCGACGGCGACGAGCAACAGGATCGGCAGCCGCAGCCGGCGCGCGTGCAGGACGGACATGGCGGCGCGCCTAGCGGCGTTTCGCGGTGACGAAATAGTCCAGCTGCGTCGAATCGCTCAGGCGGAACCCGGTCGCGGGCGAATAGGCGAGCCCGCGCACGTCCGTGACGGTCAGCCCCGCGCGCCGGAGCAGGTCGGTCAGTTCGTCGGGGGTGAGGAATTTGTCCCAGTCGTGCGTGCCGCGCGGGATGCGCCCCGTGCCCTCCGCCAGCGTGATGAGCGCAAGGCGCGACAGCGGCGTGCGGTTGGGGGTCGACATCACCAGCAGGCCGCCGTCGTCCAGCGCCTCCGCCAGCCCGCGTACGAAGCCCGCGGGATCGCGGACATGCTCGATTACCTCGAGGCTGGTGACGAGGTCGAAACGGCCCGTCATGGCCTCGACGCCGATCGCGCGATAGTCGATGGACAGGCCCGACTGCTCGGCATGTGCCTGAGCTACGGCGATATTTTCCGCCGCGGCGTCGATCCCGGTGACCTGCGCGCCGAGCCGGGCGAGCGGTTCGCAGAGCAGCCCGGCGCCGCAGCCGACGTCGAGCGTGGTCCGGCCCGCGAGCGGCGCGAAGCCGGTATCGTCGCCGTCCCAGTGCAGGTCGATCGCGGCGCGGATATAGCCCAGCCGCGCGGGGTTGAGCCGGTGCAGCATCGCCGACGACCCCCTGGGGTCCCACCAGTCGCGTGCCATCGCGCCGAAGTGGCGTGCCTCGCCGGGGTCGATCGTCCCGCCCATCGTGTCGCTTGCGCTTCCCATGGCCGCTACCTATCAGGACGGCCCCTCTACCCCAAGGAGTTTGGCGAGCCAGATGGCGCGGATCGTGATGAAGTTCGGCGGCACGTCGATGGCCGGGATCGAGCGCATCCGGAGCGTCGCCGCGCGCGTCAAACGCGAGGTCGATGCCGGACACCAGGTCGCGGTCGTCGTGTCGGCGATGGCGGGCGAAACCGACCGGCTGGTCGGCTTCTGCCGCGAGGCGTCGTCGCTGTACGACCCGCGCGAATATGACGTCGTCGTCGCCGCGGGGGAACAGATCACCAGCGGCCTGCTTGCGATCGCATTGCAGGCGGCGGGGGTGAAGGCGCGTTCGTGGCTCGGCTGGCAGCTGCCGATCCACACCGACGACGCCTTCGCCAAGGCGCGGATCGGCACGATCGAGACCGCCGCGCTCGACGCTAGCCTGGCGGCGGGCGAGGTCGCGGTGATCCCCGGCTTCCAGGGCGTCGCCGACGATACCGGTGGCGGCAGGGGGCGCGTCACGACGCTGGGACGCGGCGGATCGGACACGTCGGCGGTGGCGGTGGCGGCGGCGATGAAGGCGGATCGCTGCGACATCTATACCGACGTCGACGGCGTCTACACCACCGACCCGCGGATCGTGCCGCGCGCGCGCAAGCTCGCCAAGGTGACCTATGAAGAGATGCTGGAACTCGCCAGCGTCGGCGCCAAGGTGTTGCAGACCCGGTCGGTCGGGCTCGCGATGAAGGAACAGGTCCGCGTCCAGGTGCTCTCGTCCTTCACGGGCGAGGACGCGCCGATGGCGGACACATTGCCCGGCACGATGATCGTCGGCGAAGAGGAGATTGATGACGTGGAACGCCAGCTCATCACGGGGATCGCGCACGACAAGAACGAGGCGAAGATCACGCTCATCAGCGTGCCCGACAAGCCCGGCGCGGTCGCCGCGATCTTCGCGCCGCTCGCCGCGGCGAACATCAACGTCGACATGATTATCCAGAACATCGCGCACAACCACGGATCGACCGACGTCACCTTCACCGTGCCGTCCGCCGATCTGGCGCGGTCGCTGGAGGCGCTGAACCAGGGGCGCGACGCGATCGGCTTTTCCGAACTCGTCCACGACACGCGCGTCGCCAAGATCTCGGTCGTCGGCGTCGGCATGCGCAGCCATGCGGGCGTCGCCAGCACGATGTTCACCACGCTGGGCGCGCGCGGCATCAACATCCAGGCGATCTCGACCAGCGAGATCAAGGTATCGGTGCTGATCGACGAGGACGAGACGGAACTCGCGGTCCGCGTGCTCCACACGGCGTACGGCCTGGACGCGGAGGCAGCGTAAAATCCGCCTGCCGCTTGCGGGAGGGATTGGGGGAGGGCATGGCATGCGCCATGACGCTCCCAACGACTGACACCGCCGATCAGGCCCTCCCCCAGCCCCTTTCGCATGCGGGAGGGGAGAGGCTCGGCCGCCGTATGGCGCGCGGCGCGGCGTTCCTCGGCAGCGAGGTCGCGATCATGGCAGGCGCCATGTCGTGGGTCAGCGAACGCAACCTCGTTTCGGCGATGTCGAACGCCGGCGGGTTCGGCGTGATCGCCTGCGGCGCGATGACGCCCGAGCTGCTCGATGCCGAGATCGCGGCGACGAAGGCGATGACCGACCGGCCGTTCGGCGTGAACCTCATCACCATGCACCCGGCGCTGTTCGACCTGATCGCGGTATGCACCCGGCACGGGGTCGGCCATGTCGTGCTCGCCGGCGGCCTGCCGCCGAAGGGCAGCCTAGAGGCGATCAAGGCATCGGGGGCGAAGGTCATATGCTTCGCGCCGACGCTGGCGCTGGCGAAGAAGCTGATCCGCTCGGGCGTCGATGCGCTGGTGATCGAGGGGATGGAGGCGGGCGGCCACATCGGCCCGGTGTCGACCAGCGTGCTGGCGCAGGAGATGCTGCCCGAGATCGCGGAGACGGTCCCGGTGTTCGTCGCCGGCGGCATCGGTCGCGGCGAGGCGATCGCGGGCTATCTCGACATGGGTGCGGCCGGCGTGCAGCTCGGCACGCGGTTCGTCTGTGCGACCGAATCGATCGCGCACGCCAATTTCAAGAAGGCGTTCATCCGCGCCTCCGCCCGCGACGCGGTGGCGAGCGTGCAGATCGACCCGCGCCTGCCGGTGATCCCGGTACGCGCGCTGAAGAACGCGGGCGGCGAGCTGTTCAGCGCCAAGCAGCGCGAGGTCGCGCAGACGCTGGACGAGGGCGGCGTGGCGATGGCCGAGGCGCAGTTGCAGATCGAACATTACTGGGCCGGTGCGCTCCGCCGCGCGGTGATCGACGGCGACGTCGAGCATGGCAGCGTGATGGCCGGCCAGTCGGTCGGCATGGTCACGCGCGAGGAGCCGATCGCCGACATCATCGCCGCGCTGATGCGCGAGGCGGCATCCGCGCTGGAGAAGCGCGCCGCCTGAACGCCGATATGCGGCATGCGGTAACCTTTTGTTAACCATTTGCGCATCACACTTCGGGCCTGTCGGGGGGCAGCAGGGAAGGACCGGCGATGCGCCGATACGTTGTTCTTACCGCGATCGGCGTCGGCCTGCTGGCCGGATGCACGGCGAAGCCGGGCGCGGTCGCCGTCGTTCCCCCCGAACCGGCACCGGCCGCGGCGATCGCCGCGATGCCCGCGGGCACCTATGCCGGCATGCGGATCCCGGCGGTGATGCCCGATGGCCGCTACGCCACCCCGAACCGCGACCTGACCGCCGACGGCGCGCTGTGGCACCTGCGCGCCGCGCTCAACGTCGCCGCGCTCGCCTGCCGCGGCCCCGATGCGGCGGCGATCGTCGCCGGCTACAATACGATGCTCGGCCAGCGCAAGGCGGCGCTCGCCGCGGCGCAGGCGGGGCTCGCCGCGGAATTCCGCACCGGCGGCGGCGACTGGCAGGACCGCTACGACGACCAGATGACGCGCCTGTACAATTTCTTCGCACAGGCGCCGGGACATGCGGCGTTCTGCGACGCCGCCGCGGCGACGCTTGCCGATGGGGCCGCGGTCGCGCCCGCCGACCTGCCGGCCTTCGCCGTCGTGCGTCTCGCCGCGCTCGAACGGCCGTTCACCGACGTCTACGCCGCCTACGACCGCTGGCGGGCGCAGCGCGCCGCGGCGACGCGGATGGCGATGGCCGATACCGCCGCGCCCGCGATCCGCACCGTCCAGGCGATCCCGGTCGCGTTGCCCGCGGCACGCCCCCGGCTGGCGCTCGATCCCAGCGTCTTTGTCGATACGCGCGCCATCGTGACGCCGTGATCGCCGCGCGCGCGGGGTTCCCCCTGCGCGCCGGTTGGGTTAACGCGCGGCGGCATGAGTGACGACGGGCTGGACCAGCCGCAGGCAGGACGTTTCGAAGGGCGCGAGCATCGCTATCCGGTGCGCGTCTTCTTCGAGGACACCGATGTGTCCGGCGTCGTCTACCACGCCAACTATCTGCGATTCATGGAGCGCGCGCGCTCGGACATGCTGCGGCTCGCCGGGATCGACCAGCGCGCGGTGCACGATGCGGGCGAGGGCGCCTATGCCGTCGCCGACCTGTCGATCCGCTATGCGGCGCCGGCGCGGCTGGACGACGCGCTGCTCGTCGTCAGCCGGGTGCTGCGCGTCCGCGCCGCCAGCGTCGTCATTCATCAGACAGTCAGGCGCGGTCCGCTTGTTCTGACGCAGGCCGAGGTCACGGCGGCGCTGGTCGCGCCGTCGGGCCGGCCCAAGCGTCAACCGACCGCCTGGACGGACATCTACCAAAGCCTGATCTGGCAGGGGAGCAATGCATGAATCCGGTGTTCAACATGGATGCGGCGACGCTGTCGCCGGTCGCGCTGTTCCTGCAGGCGGACGTGGTGGTGAAGATCGTGATGGCCGGGCTGCTGATCGCCAGCGTCTGGACCTGGGCGCTCATCATCGCCTTCTGGCGCCGGCTGGGCCGGATCCGCGCGGGCATGGCGGGGTTCGAGCGCGATTTCTGGCAGGCGGAGGATATCGACGCCTTCTACAAGGCGGAGGCGGACAAGGACCTGCCCTCCGCGCGCGTCTTCGCTGCCGGGGTGAAGGAATGGCGCCGGTCGACCGCGGGCGGTTCGATCGACAAGGGCGGCACGCGCGAACGGCTGGCGACGGCGATGGGCGCGGCGGCGGCGCTGGAGATCGACCGGATCGGCGACCGGCTCAACATCCTGGCGACGATCGGTTCGGTGGCGCCGTTCGTCGGGCTGTTCGGCACCGTATGGGGCATCATGCGCAGCTTCACGGGCATCGCGCAGGCGCAGAATTCGTCGCTCGCCGTGGTCGCGCCGGGGATCGCCGAGGCGCTGTTCGCCACCGCGATCGGCCTGTTCGCCGCGATCCCCGCGGTGATCGCCTACAATCGCTTCAGCCACGGCGTGAACCGGATCGAGGCAGCGCTGGGCCGTTTCGCCGACGGCTTTCACACCACGCTGTCGCGCCAGCTGGACAGCGGACGGTGAGGGGCGATCTCTCAATCCTCCCCGGTCTGGGGAGGTGGCGCCGCGCAGCGGTGGCGGAGGGGGGCATCCCCGGGCGCCGCGCCATGTGGAAAGCCCCCTCCACCACGTCACTGCGTGACGCGGTCCGCCTCCCCGTGCCGGGGAGGATCTGATGGGCATGAACCTTCCCTCGTCCCGCGGCCGCGGGCGGCGGGCGCCGGTGGCGGACATCAACGTCACGCCGCTAGTCGACGTGATGCTGGTGCTGCTCATCATCTTCATGGTGACCGCTCCGCTGCTCACCGCGGGCGTCCCCGTCAACCTGCCCGACAGCCGCGCCAAGGCACTCGATCAGGACGCCAGGCCGGTGCAGCTGTCGATCGACGCCGCCGGGCAGCTGTTCCTCGACGACGCGCCGGTGACCGAGGCGGCGCTGCCGGAGCGGCTCGAACGGCTCGCCGCGAGCAAGGCGGGGGGCGAGCCGCCGCAGGTCTTCCTGCGTGCCGATCGCGCGCTCGACTACGGCCGGGTGATGCGGGTGATGGGCGAACTCAACCGCGCCGGGATCAACCGCGTGTCGTTGCTGACCGTCGAAGGCTCCGGCGCGGGCGGAACGGCGGCGCGCTGATGGATCGCGCGGAGAAGATCGGCCTCGGCATCGCGGTCGCGGGGCATGTCGTGCTCTTCGGCCTGCTGTCGGTCGGCTTTCTCGCGACGCCCAATCCGCAGAAGCTCCAGCAGACCCCGATGGAGGTCAGCCTGGTGAAGGACGTCGGGCTGGAGGCGACCGCGCCGCAGGCGGTGACGCCGCCCGCGCAATCGGTCGCGCCGGATCAGGGTGAGCCCGAGGATGCCGCGCCGCCGGCCGAAACCGTCGCAGAGCCGCAGCCGGAACCCGAACCCGCGCCCCCCGCGCCGCAGCCGCG
>NZ_JAJLPA010000011.1 GCF_025548555.1 Sphingomonas sp. A2-49 | reverse complement strand
GGGATCGGCAATGCCGACGACCGGACGCTGGCGAGCGGTGCGATCACGGTCGACGGCGACCGCAGTACGCCGGTGCTGATGCCCTATGCGGGACAGGTCGTGCGCGTGCTGGTCGACGCCGGCCAGCGCGTGACGCAGGGCCAGCCGCTGCTCCTCGTGCGCACCAGCGATTTCGTCGACGCGCGCAGCGGGCTGTTTTCGGCACGCGCGGCCTATCAGAACGCGCAGGCGCAACTCGCCACCGCGACGCGCACGACCGAGCGGCAGAAGCAGATCTACCAGACCGCCGGCGGCGCGCTGAAAGACTATCAGCAGGCGCAGACCGATCTCGCCGCGGCGCAGGCGACCGCGCGCACCGCCGCCGCCGCGCTCGGCGCGGCGCGCGACAAGCTGGCGGTGCTCGGCAAGTCGCCGGTGGAGATCCGCCGGCTGGAAGGGGTCGGCGAGGTCGCCGGGATCCACGACGTCACGACGCTGCACGCCCCGATCAGCGGCCTCGTCGCGACGCGCGACGTGGCGGCGGGGCAATATGTCAGCCAGGGCGGCGACAAGCCGGTGATGACGATCACCGATCCCGCCCGCGTCTGGCTGGTCGCGCAGGTTGCGGAGGGGGACGCCGCCGCGATCCACGTCGGCGATGCGGCGACGGTGACGACGCCCGCGCTGCCCGGCCGCCGGTTCCAGGCCCGCATCGACCTCGTCGGCGCCGCGCTCGATCCCCAGACGCACCGGCTGCCCGTGCGCGCGACGATCGCCAACCCCGACGGCGCGCTGAAGCCGCAGATGTTCGCGAGCTTCGCGATCCGCAGCGCCGACGCCGGGACCGCGATCCGCGTTCCCGCCACGGCGGTGATCCACGAGGGCGAGAACGCGCGGGTGTGGGTGGTCCGCCCCGGCGGGCTGCTCGCCGCGCGCAGCGTCGTCGCGGGCGACGAACAGGACGGGCAGGTCGCGATCCTCCGCGGCCTCGCCGCCGGCGAACGCATCGTCACCGCCGGCGCGCTGTTCGTCAACGAAGCGGGGCTGGGCCAGTGAACCGCATCGTCGCCTTCGCGCTGCGCCAGCGGCTGCTGATCGTCGGCGTCTTCGCGGCGATGCTCGTCGCGGGCGTCATCGGCTTCGTCAACCTGAACATCGAGGCCTATCCCGACCCCGTGCCGCCGATGGTCGAGGTCATCACCCAGACGCAGGGCCTGTCGGCGGAAGAGATGGAGCGCAACGTCACCATCCCGATCGAGGTCGGCATGGCGGGCATCCCCCACCTGACCGCGATCCGCGCGATCAGCCTGTTCGGCCTGTCCGACGTGAAGATCCAGTTCAGCTACGACCTGACCAACGAACAGGCGAAGCAGCAGGTCATCAACCGCCTGTCGCAGCTGCCGCCGCTTGCCGGGGGCGCGCAGCCGACGCTGTCGCCGACCAGCCCGGTCGGCGAGATCTACCGCTACAGGATCACCGCGCCCAAGGGTTATTCGGTGATGGACCTCAAGACGCTGCAGGACTGGGTGCTGCAACGCCGGTTCAAGCGTATCCCCGGCGTGATCGACGTCACCGGCTGGGGCGGCAAGCTGCGCGCCTATGACGTCGTGATCGACAACGACCGGCTCGCCGCGCATAACGTCACCGTCGCGCAGGTGCTGGCCGCGATCGCCAAGAGCGACGGCAACGTCGGCGGCCAGACGATCAACTTCGGTGCGCAGGCGGCGATCGTGCGCGGCGTCGGGCTGATCCAGACGCCGTCGGGGATCGAGAACGTGCTGGTCGGCACCGCCGGCGGACAGCCGATCCTGGTCAAGGACGTCGCGCGCGTCAGCATCGGCAACTCGCCGCGGCTCGGCATCGCCGGCTACAACGACCAGGACGACATCGTGCAGGGGATCGTGCTGATGCAGCGCGGCGCCCAGTCGATGCCGACGATCCAGGCGGTGCAGAAGGAGGTCGCCGAGATCAACGATTCGGGCGTGCTGCCCCCCGGCGTCCGGCTGGACCGCATCTACGACCGGTCGGACCTCATCCACCTGACGATCCACACCGTGCTCGAGAACATGGTCGTCGGCATCCTGCTGATCTTCGCGCTGCAATGGCTGTTCCTCGGCAACCTGCGCAGCGCGATCATCGTCGCCGCGACGATCCCGTTCGCGCTCGCCTTCGCGATCCTGATCCTCGTCCTGCAAGGCGAGAGCGCCAACCTGCTGTCGGTCGGCGCGCTCGATTTCGGGCTGGTGGTCGATGCCAGCGTCATCATGGTCGAGAACATCTTCCGCCACATGGTCGAACGGTCCGCGCACGTCGAAAGCGGCCGCGGCCACTTCACGCTCGCCAACCGCTTTTCGGCGGTGCTGGGCGCGAGCAGCGAGGTGAGCCGCGGCATCTTCTTCGCCGCCGCGATCATCATCGCGAGCTTCCTGCCGCTGTTCACGCTGACCGGGGTCGAGGGGCACATCTTCGGCCCGATGGCCAAGACCTATGCCTATGCGATCACCGGCGGCCTGATCGCGACCTTCACCGTCGCGCCGGTGCTCGCGACGCTGCTGCTGCCCGACCGCCTGTCGGAGGTGGAGACGTGGATCGTCGGCCGGCTGCGCCGCGCCTACGAACCCGCCGCCGCCTTCGCCCTCGGCAACCGCGTGCTCGCGATCGGCGGCGCGGTGCTGATGCTGCTCGTCGCCGGCATCGGCGTGCGCTCGCTCGGCATCGAATTCCTGCCGCACCTTGAAGAGGGCAACATGTACATCCGCGCCACCCTGCCGCCGTCGATCAGCCTCGAGGCGGGCCAGCCGGTCGTCAACGGCGTGCGGCGGATCATCGCCGGCTATCCCGAGGTGACGGCGGTCCTGTCCGCGCACGGCCGCCCCGACGACGGCACCGACGCCACCGGTTTCTTCAACGCCGAATTCTTCGTGCCGCTGAAACCGGCGGACCAGTGGCCCCGCGGCGTCACCAAGGAAAGCCTGATCGCCGAACTCTCGAAGCGGCTCGCCGCGCGCTATCCGGGCGTCGACTTCAGCTTTTCGCAGATCATCGAGGACAATGTCGAAGAGGCGGCGTCGGGCGTGAAGGGCGCCAATTCGATCAAGCTGTTCGGCCCCGACCTGACGACGCTCGAAACATACGCCGACCGGATCAAGGACCAGATGGGCAAGGTGCGGGGAATCGAGGACCTCGGCGTGTTCCAGTCCCTGGGCCAGCCGACCGTCCGCGTCGATGTCGACCGCGCCAGGGCCGCGCGCTACGGCCTGACGCCCGACGACGTCAACGCGACCGTCGCGGCGGCGATCGGCGGCAGCTCGACCGCCGACCTGTACGAGGCGGGCACCGACCGCCACTTCCCGATCGTCGTCCGGCTGAAGCCGGAACAGCGCGATTCGATCGAGGCGATCCGGCGCATCGGCATCGGCGCGCCCGCGCCCGACGGTACCGGCACGATCCAGGTGCCGCTGGGCGAGGTCGCCGACGTGCACCTCACCTCCGGCGCGTCGTTCATCTATCGCGAGCACCAGGAACGCTACATCCCGATCAAGTTCTCGGTACGCGGCCGTGACCTGGGCGGGGCGGTGGACGAGGCGCGGGCGCGCATCACCCGCAACGTCCACCTGCCGAGCGGCTATCATCTCGAATGGGCGGGCGAGCTCGACAACCTCAACAACGCCATCGCGCGACTGGAGGTGGTCGTGCCGATCAGCCTGCTGCTGATGCTGTTGCTGCTCTATGCCAATTTCGGCTCGATCCGCGACAGCCTGCTCGCCTTCGCGGCGATCCCGATGGCGGTGGTCGGCGGCGTGCTGGCGCTGGCGCTGACCGGCACGGCGTTCAGCATCTCCGCCGCGATCGGCTTCGTCGCGCTGTTCGGCATCGCGGTGATGGACGGCATCCTCGTCGTCACCACGTACAACAACGCGGTCGACGAAGGCGTCGACCGTCAGGGCGCGCTGGCGACGACGGTGCGTCACAGCCTGCGCCCGGTCGTGATGACGTGCCTGGTCGCCGCGATCGGCCTGCTGCCCGCCGCGCTGTCGAGCGGGATCGGCAGCCAGGTGCAGAAGCCGCTGGCGCTCGTCGTGGTCGGTGGCATGGCGCTGGCGCCGCTGTTGATCCTGTTGGTGCTGCCGGTGTTGATCGACCGCTTCTCCCGACGCGTGCCGCCGGAGGATCGCGGCGCACACGGCCGCGACGTCGGGCATCGCCCGCACGGCGACGCAGCCGCCGCGGAGGCGACGGCATGACCCGCGCCCTCGCCCTCCTGCTCGCCGGCGCGGCTGCCGGTGCGATGACCGCGTGCACCACCGGCCCCCGCGATCTCGACGCGCAGGCGGTCCTTCCGCCGGCCGCGACACCCGCACGGATCGCGCCGGCCTCGGGCCCGGCGCAGGACTTCGTCGCCGCACCGGCGCCGGCACGCTGGTGGACGACCTTCGCCAGCCCACGCCTCGACGCGCTGGTCGCCGAGGCGCTCGCGCGCAACAACGATGTCGCGAGCGCGGACGCCGCGCTGCGTCAGGCGCAGGCTCTCGCCGGCGCCGCGGCCGGCGCCTTGCTGCCGCAGGTCGATGCCGGCTATCAGGCGGAACGCGCCCGCGTGTCCAACGCGCTGTCACCCCCGGTCGCGGACCAGAACCAGCAACTCTACACGCTGCACACCGCACAGGTGACGGTCGGCTACACGCTCGACCCGTTCGGTGGCACCCGGTCGCGCATCCGCTCCGCCCGGGCGGCCGCGGAGGTGCAGCGGCATCGCCTCGACGCGGCGCGCACCACCGTCGTCGCGACGCTGGTCCAGGCGGTGATCCAGCGGGCCGCGCTCGCCGACCAGATCGCTGCCGCGCGCCTCGGCATCACCGTCAACCGCGATATCCTGTCCAGCCTGGTGCAGCGTCAGCGGCTCGGCGCGATCGGCGCCGCCGACGTGGCGACGCAGCAGACCGCGCTCGCGACGGCCGAGGGCGCGCTGCCGCCGCTCGTCCGGCAGGAGGCGCACCAGCGGGTGCTGATCGCGGCACTGCTCGGCCGGGCGGCAGGGGCCGCGCTGCCGCCCCTGCCGGCGCTCGTCGGCCTGCGGCTGCCGACGCGCCTGCCCCTCGCATTGCCGTCGCAGGTCGTCGCCGACCGCCCCGACGTGGCTGCCGCGCGCGAGCAGCTGGAGGGCGCGGGCGCCGACGTGCGCACCGCGATCGCCGCGCGGCTCCCCGCGATCACGCTCAGCGCCAATGCCGGCGGGTCGGCGCAGCGGTTCGGCGACATGTTCAAGAGCGGCAACCCGTTCTGGACGCTGATCGGCGGGATCACCCAGCCGCTGTTCCATGCGGGCGCACTGCGCCGGCAGCAACGCGCCGCGGAGGCCGCGCTCGATGGCGCCAAGGCGCAATATCGCACCGCGGTGGTGCAGGCGTTCGGCGACGTCGCCGACGCGCTGTCCGGCCTCGCCACCGACGCGGACGCGCTCGACGCGGCGAGCCGCGCCGGTGATGCGGCCGGGCGGGCGCTGACCTTCGTCCGCCGTCAGCTCGCGCTCGGCGACGTCGGCACGCTCCAGCTGCTCAACGCGACGGCGGCGGACGCACAGGCGCGCGCGCAGCTGGTGCAGGCGCGTGCGGCGCGGCTGACCGACACGGTCGCGCTGTTCCAGGCGACGGGTGGAACGATCGACGGAGGACGATGATGAGTGGTGTGATCGGGGCGACCGGCGGCAAGTTCGTGCTGCTGGCGGCGACGTTGCTGGTGCACGGGCGGGTCGACGAGCGGCGCGTCGGCGTGGCGATCGCGCCCGGCGCGGCGACATCGAGCATCGCGCCGGACCTGCGCGCGGGGCGACGGATCGCGATCGGCATCGGCGCGATGCGCACGCGTGCCGACACGCCGCGCGCCGGCGACCAGCCGGCGGGCGTGGCGCTGACGATCGGGCGCGACCTCATCGACGGCAACCCTATCGCGATCGACTTTCCGGCCCGGCAGCTGCGGCTGCTCTCGGCGCGCGACGCCGCCCGGCGAGAGGCACGGATGACGGCGATTCCGATCGCACGCGATGCGGACGGCGGCATGACCGTGCCGCTTTCGATCGACGGGGCACCGGCGGTCCGTGCGACGCTGGATCTCGCCAGCCCCGACGGCGTCGGCGCGCCCGTGGCCGGGGGTTCGTCGCGAATCCGGATCGGCGGGGTCGCCCTCGCCGGCGTCACCGCGACGGTCGCCGCGCAGCCGCGCGTCGGCCTGCTCGCCTTCGCGCGCTCGACGGTCATCTTCGACCTCGGCCACGACCGGATCTGGATCGCCGCGACGCGATAGCGCGCGACGGCGTCAGGCGATCCCCAGCGCCCTGAACCGTTCGTCGATATGCACCGCGATCTTCAGCGCCGCCGCCACATCGGCCTCCGCCGCGGCGGTCTGTCCCAGATGCCGCTCGGCGAGACCGCGGCCGTAGAGCGACCAGGCACTGCGCGGCTGCGCGGCGAGGCATGCGGTATAGTCCGCGACCGCCTTGTCATATTGCCCCAGCCGGAGGTGGACGAGCCCGCGCGTATCGAGGAAATTGGCATTGTCGCGGCGCTGGCGGATCGCGGCATCGACGTCGGACAGCGCGGCCGGCAGCTCGCGGTTGCCGAGCGCGCGCACCCAGGCGCGATCGTTCTGCGCGACCGGCCGGCGGCTGTCGTCGGGATGGGCGTGAATCCAGCCGTCGAACTGCGCGATCGCCCGGTCGAAGGCGTCGATCTCGCCGAGCAGCGAGCCCAGTTCCAGCCGCAGGTCGGATGCCGCGGGCAGCACGCGATCCGCGACGTCGATATCCTCCGTCGCCGACGGGCGGTCGTGGACCGCCAGCCGCATCCGCGCCCGCAGGATCCGCGCCTCCGCATCCTCCGGCGCCAGCCGGATCGCGGTGTCGAGGTCGTCGTGCGCGGACCCCGCCTGCCGTTCCTGCAACCGCACCGTCGCACGCTGGTAATAGGCATGGCCCTCCGCCGGGGCGAGCGCGATGGCGCGGGACAGGTCGGCATCCGCCTCCTTCAGCTGATGGCGCGCGGCGAAGGCCATGCCACGCCGCGCGAGCCCCGCCGCGTCGGTCGGCCCGGCGTCGTCGACGGGCAAGGCGAGCGTCGCACCGGTCGCGTCGACCGCATGGGACGGGGTGATGTTGAACACCGGGCCGCCGTCATAGGTAAAGAACATCTTGTGCGCGGTGTTCGAGACGTAGATCCGGTGCGACAGGAAGAAATCGGCGCCGATCAGCATGTCGACGCCGGGCACGCCGAGGTCGCCGATCAGCAATCTGGTCCGGCGGATCTGCTCGCCGCCGATCGTCATGTCGTCGAACGGGGCAAGCCACGTCCTGACGACCCTGTGCCCCAGCCCGCGGCTGTATCCCGCCGCCGTCACCCCGGGCGTGTCGGGCGTCACCCCCGCCCGCGCCGCCGCCGACAGCGAGAGGACAGTGGTGCCGGCGCCGGTGTCGAACACCGCCCGGATCTTCTTGCCGTTCAGCAGGATCGTGCCGATCGTGTGCGGCTGGTGCGCATCGCGCGGCTCGACGGGGATCACCGACACCGGCCGCGTCCCCGACCAATATGCGAGGTTCGCGTCGCCGCAGCCCTTCGGCCGCATCAGCCGGATCGCGGCATGCTCCAAATCGTATTCGACGTCGCCGAGGCCGAGCACGTTCTGGCCGAGCAGGCCCGTCCCCGGCCCCACCTCGCTGCCGCCGACGATGAAGGGGATGTTGCGGAGCGGCACGCCGGCCAGCGTCACCTCCCTGACCGTCGCGAGGCTCGCGTCCGCACCGCCGCCGATGCCGCGGATCTGGAAACCGGCCGGCAGGCTCGACAGCGACAGGCCCAGCTCGCGTGCGCTGCCGGGCGAGATCGTGCTAAAGAATGCGCCGCTATCGGCGACGAAGCGCCGCGTCTGCCCGTTGATGCCGATATCCACCATCGGCTTTTCGCCGATCATCGTCACCTTCAGCTCGACGAGCTGCGCGACATCGCATTTCGCGGACGCCGCCGTCGGCACCAGCAGCGCGCCGATACCCAGCGCGAGCGCGTTGATCGTCTTCACCGCCGACTCCATATCCGTCCGTGACAACGGCAGAAAAGTCCCGTTTTTCCGGGGGGGATGCAAATGAAAAGCCTGTCATCGCGCGATCCGGACGGGGCCGACACACATGCAGCGTTGCCCGTTACTTACGCGAAGTTCTGGCAGGATTGCCGACACCCGCCGTCATCGACCTGTCATGCAGACCCGCGACGTCACCAGGCCGCGCTGACCCCGACGCGCAGGTTGCGCGGCCGCAGCGGCGTGATCTGGTCGCGCGCGGCGAGGCCGAACGGATTGCCGAATGCAAAGCGGTTGGCGGCGACATCGGTCAGATTGTCGATCCCGATCGTCAGGTCGAGGTCGCGCCACCGCAGCCCGCCCGACACGCTGGCGGTCAAATAGTCGCCCTGGCTGACGTCGAGCAGGTCGCCGGTGCCGAGCACGGAGCGGCCGATGTAGCTGAGCGCGGCGCCCACCCGCGGGGTGACGGCACCATGCCGGTCGAAGGCGTAGGCGAGCGTCGCCGATCCCGCAAAGGGCGGGGTTTCGGGCAGCCGGCGGTTGTTCTCGCGCGACTGGTCGGCGATCGGGCCGGACACGCGGGTAAAGGCGTAGAGCGCGACGCCGGCCACCGTCAGCCGCGGCGTCGGCATCCAGTCGAGCGTCGCCTCGACCGTCCGCACGCGGGCATCGCCGAGGTTGGTGGTGAACGGCTGCCCCCGCCGGTTGAGCAGATCGGCCTGGATCCCCGTCCAGTTCGCGGTCGACGCGCTGACCGACAGGCCGAGCCCGCGCGCACGCGCGCGCAGGCGGCGCACGCCGATTTCGGCGAAGTCGATCGAATCGGCGTCGAAATTGGCGACGCGGCCGATCCCCTGCGCCACCGCAAGCCCGCCGGTTCGAAAACCGGTCTGGTAGCGTGCGAACGCGGCGATGCCGGGTGCGATCTGAACGGAGCCCGCGATCGTCGGATCGAAACGCTGCGTCGAGCGCCCCTTGATATAGGCGCCCGGCCGGCGCGTGCTCGACGGTTCGCCATCGACCCGGGCGCTGGTGTAGCGGCCGCCGGCGGTGATCGACACTGCGGGTGACAGCGCCACCGTCGCCTCACCGAAGCCGGACGCGGCACGGGTCACGTTGCTGACCCCGACGATATCCGTCTCGTTGCCCGCCAGACCGAGCGCACGCGACAGGATCGACCGGTCGCTGACCAGCGAGAATCCGGCGAGCCAGGAATTGCCCCCTGCCAGCGACCGCGACAGGCGCAATTCCTGCGACACCAGCAACTTGTCGGTATCGACGCGATAGGAGAGCGGGCGGCGGTTGACCGCGGTGCCCGGGGTTGCGTCGAACGTCTCGAACGTGCCGTAATCCGCGACGCCCGTCGCCGACACCAGCCGCAGCCCGCTGTCCCAGTCCTTGGCGATCACCAGCCGCCCGAACAAAAACCGGTCGGCGAACGGCTGTGCGGTTGCGGTGGTGCGGCGCAGCGCGCCGTCCGGGCGCTCGGCATATTGGCCGTCGCGCGCGCGGATCTGCTGGGCGACGCCGCTCGTGTCGATCCGCCAGCCACTCCCCGGATCGACGCGCAGCGCGATCCGCGCGCCGACCGTGTTCGTCCGGTTGACGTCGTTCCCGCCGCGACGCGGATCGTCGATGTAACCGCCGTCGCGGCTGACATAGGCGACCGTGCGCAGCGCGACGCGGCCGGCGATCACCGGCAGGTTGACCATGCCGGCAAGGTCGCCGCCGGGCGATCCGCCCTGCGTCACGGTCGCCCCGGCGCCGATCGAGGCGGCGACGCGATCCAGCTCGGGCGCGTGCGACGTCAGGCGCAGGACGCCGCCGATCGCGCCGGCGCCGTACAGCGTGCCCTGCGGTCCCTCCATCACCTCGACCGACTGCATGTCGTACAGGCGCAGGCCGGGATCGGGCCCCGATGCGTTGAGTTGCACGTCGTCGAGGTAGACGCTCGCGGTCGACTGGGTCGTGCCGTTGAAGCTGCTGTCGGCGATGCCGCGGATGAACACCTTGTTGCGGCCGACGCCGAGCTGCGTGGTCTGGAGGATCGGCAGCTGCTGCGCCAGCGCGCTGATGTCGCCGGTCGCGCCGTTCGCCTGAAGCGGCGATCCCGCCACGCGCGTCAGGCTGCCGGGATAGCGGAGCAGGGACACCCGCTGCTTGCTCGCCGTCACGACGATGTCCGCGGGCAACGGCTCCGGCGCCACCCGGCGCCGTGGCGGTGGCGGCGCCTTCCGACGAGGGATGGCAACGACGCGATACGCGCCGCCGCCGCCCGGCACCGCCCGATAACCGGTTCCCGCGAGCAGGCGATCGAGCGCCTGTGCCACCGTCATGCTGCCGCGCAACGGCCTGGTGCGGACGCTGCGCAGGCCGGCTTCGGTGCTTGCGATATCGGTCCCGGTGGCGCCGGACAGCGCGACGAGCGTGCGGTCGAGCGTCGCGGCGGGCAGGACGATCGCGACCGCGCGCCCCTGCGCCGCCGCGCTGCCCGCGGTCGCGGCCAGCACGCACAGCGCCGACAGGATGCGGCTAGCGCGTCGCCCCCGGCCGTTCCGCCAATACCCAACGCTCGCCGTCACGCCGCCATGTCGCCCCGATCAGACCGGCCAGATGCGGTACGTCGCGATCGGCAGTTCCAGTGACGCGGATCATGCCGGTAAACGGTCGCCCGGACAAGCCGGGCTCGACCGCCAGATCGACGCCGTGGAGACGGCGCAGGCTCGCCGCGACTTCCGCCACGGGCGTGCCGTCGAAGCTCAGCAGCCCCGATCGCCAGCCGCCGACCGTCGCCGGCACCACGGTGCCCCGCGACGCGCGACCGCGCGTCCGCGTCCAGGCATCGCCCGCGCCCAGGCGTGCGCCGGCGACCTGAACCGACCCCTCCGCCACCGCGACATACAGCCGGTCGGACGAGCGCTGCACGTCGAACGTGGTGCCGAGGTCGCGGATCTCGCTGTCGCCGGCGCGCAGCGTGAACGGACGCGCCGCATCGTGCACGACATGCAGCGTCACCTCGCCGCGAAGCAATTCGGCGGAGCGTCCATCGCCAGCGGCGATGCGGATCTGCGTGCCGCCGTTCATCGCCACGGTCGTTCCGTCGGGCAGGCGCAGGTCGCGCCGCTCGCCGTCGCGGGTGGCGAACACCTGCGGCCCGGCCGGGGCCGTCTGCATCAGCGGCACGCCCCACGCGGCGAGCGCCGCCGCGATCGCGCCGCCGGCGGCAAGCGCCCACCAGCGCCGCGGCGCCGCGGCGGTGTCGTTGGCGCCATGCCGCCCGGTGTCCGGCGCGACGACCGGGAACTTGGCCTGCGCCACAAGGTCGTCCCGCATGGCGACCGCGTCATAGGCGCGCGCGTGCGCCGCGTCGGCCTCGAGCCAGACGACGAACGCGGCCCAGTCGGTATCGGTCATGGCGTCCCGGCGCAGATGCCAGCCGATCGCCTGGTCCAGGATGTGCGGTGCGTCACGGTTCATCGGCGAAGCCCCCTTCCATCATCCTGACGACACGCTGCGCCGGTTTCCTCACCATTTGCCGCGAGACGGGCATGAATAAGGCGATAGGCGCGTTGCAACAGCTTCTCGACGCCGCTGACGGTGATGCCCAGGTCCGCCGCGATCTCGCGCTGCGGCCGCCCCTCGATCCGGTAGAGGCGCAGCGCGCAGGCCATCCGCTCCGGCATTTCGGCGATCGCCGCCTCGACCAGCGCCAGCTGGTCGCGGGCGACCAACACCCGCTCCGCATCGGGCAGGTCGTCGGCGCCAGGCTGGTGGCCCAGCCATGCGGCATCGCGCGCACCCCGCCGCGCGCCCGCGATCCGCCGGTCGGTGGCAAGGTTGTTCGCCACGCGATACAGGAACGCCGCAGGTTGCGCGACCGGGCGGTCGGCGAGCTGGTCGAGCCGCAGCCACATGTCCTGCAACGCATCCTCGGCGTCGTCGCGGCTGCCCAGCCGCGCGGCGAGCAGGCGCAGGAGCATCGCCCGCTGTTCGAGGAAGATCGCGCGAAGTCCGCCGTCAGCCAATCTGGACCTATGCTCTTCATTCAGGCCGGAAACGCCAGCCCGTGTGCCGACGCCATGTCCGCAATCGACCAGCTTCGCAAGGCATCCGCCTCGCGCGGGCGGGCCGCCGCGATGGCATCGCCCGCCCGTTCGCCCGCACCGGGATGGCACATGACGAGGTGCATGCCGGCGGGCTTGCGCAGGAAGCGGGGAAACAGCTCGCGATAGCTGGCCGCGAAATCGTAATGCCCCGCGAAACTGTCGTTGCAGCGCAAGCCGTAGCGCGCCGCCGCCCGGCGCAGCCCGCGTGAATGATAGGCGCTGCCGATCGCCTTGCCCGCGAACGGTCGCGACAGCATCGCGCCGACGCCGTCCACGCAGTCGCGCACCCACGCCCCCGGCGCGCGGCGTGCGGTTTCGAACAGCACGATGTCGCGGATGCCGGGCAGCGCATGCGCATGCTGGTGCCCGTCGACGAAGGCGGGCGCGCGTCCCATCGCCGCCTCGAACGCATCGAACTGCGCCGCGACCTCTGCGGCGATCTCGTCGAGCGGCAACTCGCGGCGCGCGGCGCGGCGGGCGAGCGGGTCGATCTCCGGCAGCACGCCGTCCGGCGCCAGCCGCGGCATGGCGGTGAGCGGCGCTTCGCCGGTCAGCGTCAGGTGCAGCCCCACCGCGACGTGCGGCGGCAGGTCGTGCAACAGCGTCGCGTCCTCCGCCCAGCCGGGCATCGACGTCATGCAACTGGTGGCGTTGAGCCTGCCCTCGCGCGCCAATGCCGCGATCGTCTCGCTGACGCCGCGCGAAAAGCCGAAATCGTCAGCACACAGGATGAGGTGAGGCAAAGGCCGACCCTTCGATATCTTGATAGGCGCGTTCGCGCATCCGGACGCTCGTCAGCCGGCGGCGGTTGAGCCGGCGCGCGAGGAAGCGATAGAAGAACCAGCTGCCCGCCCAGGGGGCGGTCGCCGAATAGACCAGCCGTTCGAACGCGGTCCAGCGGATCGACACCCGGTCGCGCTCGCGCGGCGAGGGCATGCACCAGAAGTCCGACGAATAGAGCATGCGGCCCTGCGTCATCGTCCGGTGAATGACCTCGTGATCCTCGAGCACATAGCCCCAGATCGCGGCATCGAACCCGCCCACCGCGCGCAGCGCGGCGACGTCGAAGCACTGGCCGGCGCCGCCGGCGTGGCATTGCCGCGGCAACAGCCGTGCGGCGGCCAGGATCCGGCGCGCCTCCGCGTCGAGCGCATCCTGGCCCGACCCCGGATCGACGAAATAGGCGCCGGCGACGACGCAGCCGTCGCGCTGCAGCAGCCGCTCGGCCTCGCGCAGATAATGCGGGGGATAGAGCGTGTCGGCATCGCAGGTCGCGACGTAGCGGGTGCGGACCCAGCCGAGGCCGGTGCGCAGCGCGGCGACCTTTCCGGGCGTCGTTTCGGTGACGACCAGCGCGTCGATGCCATGCGCGCGGATCGCGGCGCGCGCCACATCGGCGCTGCCGTCGGTGGACCCGTTGTCGACGAGGATCACGATCGCCGGCACGTCCTGCGCGGCGACGCTCGCGATCGTCGCGGCCAGATAATCGCGCTCATTGAAGAACGGGATTAGCACCGTCCACAACGGCGTCGGCCGCCGGTCCAGCCGACGCGCCGCGATCGACGATCCAGCGGCGCTGCGCGATGGACGTTCGTCGTCCGTAATCCGATACATGCATGCCCTCCCGGTGGCGTTGGCACTCCCGCCGCGACGATCGCCATGCCGATCCCCTGCCCCCCGGCATCCGGACCGGCCGCGCACCGTCGGTTGCGAGCCCCGCTGATCTGACGACGCCATCCTGCGCAACCCGCACCACCGACTGAAAAAATATGCCGCATGACGCGTCGGGACCGCGATTCTATGACGCCATGATGGACGGATCGACGGCATCGGCATGGCGGCAGAGGCGCCCGGGCGCGCGCGGGGGCACGGCGCGGCCGATGCGTGCGCTGCCGCTGTTCGGCCTGTTGCTGGCCGCCGCGGTCGCGCTGCGCTGGCGCGATTTCGGCAATCCGATCATCCATGTCGACGAACAATATTACCTGCTGGTCGGCGACCGCATGCTGCACGGCGCCCTGCCCTATGTCGACCTGTGGGACCGCAAGCCCGTCGGGCTGTTCCTGATCTTCGCGGGCATCCGCCTGCTGCCCGGCGACGGCATCCTCGCCTATCAGCTCGCCGCGACAGCGTTCGCGGCGGCCACCGGCTGGCTGATCGCGCGCGGCGGCATGGCGCTGGGCGCGACGGTGCGCGGCGGGCTTCTCGCCGGCATCGCCTATATCCTGTGGCTGTCGCTGCTCAGCGGGCGCGGCGGGCAATCGCCGGTCTTCTACAATGTGTTCGTCGCCGCCGCCGCGGTGCTGACGCTGCGCCTGCCCGCGCTCGCCATCGCGCGGGCGCGGGCGGGGATCGTCGCCAACGGCGCCGCCGCCTGCCTGCTGGCCGGGCTGGCGATCCAGACCAAATACACCCCCGTCGTCGAGGGCACGTGGTTCGGGCTCGTCCATATATGGGCGCTGCGCCGGGCCGGTGCGTCGCCGGGACTGACCGCCGCCGCCGCATGTCTGTGGGCCTTGCTCGGCCTCGCGCCGACGCTGGCGATCGCCGCGGACTATTGGGTACGCGGACCGGTGGTCTTCCAGGCGTTCTGGTTCTCCAATTTCGCCTCCGTCGCCCTGCGCAAGGGCTATCCCGCCGCCAAGATCGCCGCGCGGCTGGCAGGGACCGGCGCGCAGCTGCTGCCGCTGGTCGCGTGCGTGGTCGCCGCCGGTCGCCGGCGCCGGCCCGACGCCGTCAGCGTCATCGCCTTCGGCTGGCTTGCCGCCGCGCTGGTCGCATTCGCGATGATCGGCGCGTTCTTCGATCATTACGCGCTGCCGCTGCTGGTGCCGCTGGCGATGATCGCCGCCCCCGTGCTGGCGCGCACCCGCGTCGCGGCGGCGGTGCTGGCCTATGGCGCGCTGCTCTTCGTGGCGCGGGTCGTGCTGCCACCGACCGATGCCGCCTCGGCGCGTGCGGTCGGCGCGGTGATGGCCGCCAACGATCGCGGCGCCTGCCCCTATGTCTTCGCGGGCGACGCGATCCTCTATCACCTCGCCCACGCCTGCATCCCGACGCGTTACGCCTTCCCCTCGACCCTCGCCTACGAATCGGAACGGGGCGCGTCGGGCGCGGACGAGGCGGCGGAGGTCGCGCGCGTGCTCGCCGGGCGGCCGCCGGTGATCGTCACGATGGACGAACCGATGGCGCCGTGGAATGCGACGACCCGCGCGCTGGTCGCCGCCGCGCTGGCCGATCGCTATCGCCGCGTCCTCGCCGTGCCGCGCGAGGACGCGCATCTCCTCGTCTACCTCCGCCGCGACCTGCCGTTGCGCGCCGCGCCGCGACCCTGACGGCCCGAGGCCGGACGAGGGCGGGCGCGCGCATCGCACTTTGGTGGTATTGATCCGCGGCGGCGAATGGGCATGCAGGGGCATGCATCATTCCCTCAGCACCGCGATCCTCTGCACCCTCGCCATCGCCACGCCGGCGGCGGGACAGACACGTCCGGACGACCCCGCGGCGACCGACATCGTCGTGACCGGCCGCGGCCTGCCCTCGTCGCCCGGCGACCGCGCGCTCGACGTGGTCGTGATCGATCGCGACCGGTTGCAGGCGAATGCGAGCGCGCGGCTGGAAAGCGTGCTCGCCGACGTCGCCGGCCTCCAGCAATTCCGCCGCTCGGACAGCCGCTCCGCCAATCCGACCAGCCAGGGCATCAGCCTGCGCGGGATCGGCGGCAACGCGTCCAGTCGCGCGCTGCTGATCCTCGACGGGGTGCCGCAGGCGGATCCGTTCGGCGGCTGGGTGGCGTTCCCCGCCTATGCGACCGGGCGGCTGGGGCAGGTGCGCGTCACGCGCGGCGGCGGCAGCGGTTATTTCGGGCCGGGTGCGCTCGCCGGCACGGTGCAGCTCGACAGCGCCACCCCAGACCAGCTCGCGCCGCTGGAGGGCCGGGTCTTCTACGGCAGCCGCGCGAGCGTCGAGGCGCAGGGGTCGGCGGCGCTGGTGCGCGACGGCGGCTTCGCGACGCTGTCCGCCGCCTATGCCCGCGGCGACGGCTTCGTGCCGACGGTGGCGGAAAGCCGCGGGCCGGTGGATCGGCCCGCGCCCTACGAGCAGGCATCGGGCGCGCTGCGGACGGTGGTGACGATCGCACCGTCGACCGAAGTGCAGGCCAATGTCTCGGCCTTCACCGACAGTCGCGAACGCGGCACGGCGTTCACCGCCAACCGCTCGCAGGGCGCCGACGCCAGCCTGCGGCTCGTCGGACGCGGGCGCTGGGGCTGGACCGCGCTCGGCTATCTCCAGACGCGCGCCTTCGCCTCCGGTTTCGCCAGCGTCAGCGCGGCGCGCACGACCGTCGTGCAGTCGCTAAACCAGTATAATACCCCCGCGACCGGGCTCGGCGCGCGGGTCGAGCTGCGCCCCCCGGTCGGCGGCGCCGCGGACCTGCGCCTGGGCGCCGACGTCCGCGACGTGTCGGGCAAGACGCAGGAGCTGTTCACCTTCGTCGGGGGCGCGCCGACCCGCCGGCGCGAGGCGGGCGGGTCGAGCCGCACCACCGGGCTGTTCGCCGACGGCAGCATCCCCGTCGGCGCGCTGACGCTGACCGGAGCGGCACGGATCGACTGGTGGCGGATCGACGGCGGCTATTTGCGGGAGCGGCCGATCGCGGGCGGCAGCGCGCTGACCGACAGCCGGTTCGCGGACCGGTCCGGCAGCGCCTTCACCGGCCGTATCGGCGCCGCCTACGCCCCGGTGCCGGCGGTGACGCTGCGTACGGCGGCGTATCGCGGCTGGCGGCTGCCGACGCTCAACGAACTCTACCGCCCATTCCGGGTCGGCAACGACGTCACCGCGGCCAACGCCGCGCTCGCGCCCGAACGGCTGGTCGGGATCGAGGCGGGCGTGACGCTCGCGCCGTTCGCGGGTGCCAGCGTCGCCGCGACGCTGTTCCGCAACCGGCTGGACGACGCGATCGCCAACGTGACGCTGTCCGCGACGCCGACCAGCGCGTCGCGCATACGCCGCAACCTCGATGCGATCCGGTCGCAGGGGGTGGAGGTCGACGCGCGCTACACCATCGGCGCACTCGTCGCGCTGGCGTCCTGGTCGCATGTCGATGCCCGCGTGCGCGCGTCGGGGCCGGCGGCGGCGCTCGACGGCCTGCGGCCGGCGCAGACGCCGCGCGATGCCGTATCGGCGACGCTGGGCTGGCAACGGCGCGGCACGGCCCTGTCGGCGACGGTACGGCACGTCGCGCGCCAGTACGACGACGACCAGAACAGTCGCAGCCTCGCCCCCGCGACGACGCTGGACGGCTATGCCGCGCTGCCACTGACCCGCGGGCTGACGATCGAGGCGCGGGCCGAGAACCTGTTCGACGAACGCGTCGAGGCGGGCATCAGCGGCGCCGCGATCGTCGAGCGCGCCTCGCCACGCACATTGTGGGTCGGCCTCCACGCCCGGCTCGGGTGACGGCAGGCGCGGTCGGGGGGAGGGGCAGGATCATGGACATGCGATGGTTCGCCTGCGCGGCGCTGGTCGGCACGCCCGTGGCGGCGCAGGACGTGGATCCCGCGCGCGACGGCGGCACCGACATCGTCGTGACCGCGACCCCCCTGCTCGATGCCGGCGAGGATATCGTGCGCCTGCCGGCGCGGCACGCGTCGGACGAACAGATCGCCGCGGCGCATGCCACGGACCTCACCGACTATCTGCGCCGCATGGTCGGCGGCGTGTCGGTGAACGAGATCCAGGGCAACCCGCTGCAACCCGACATCGGCTATCGCGGCTTCACCGCATCGCCGCTGCTCGGCACGCCGCAGGGACTGTCGGTCTATATGGACGGCGTGCGGGTGAACCAGCCGTTCGGCGACGTGGTCAGCTGGGACCTGATCCCGACCTCCGCGATCCGTTCGACGACGTTGGTGTCGGGGGCCAATCCGCTGTTCGGCCGCAACTCGCTCGGCGGGGCGCTGGTCGTGCGGACGAAGGACGGGCGCAGCGATCCGGGCATGACCGCCGACGTTGCATACGGCAGCTTCGGCCGCACGATCGCCCGCGCGACGGTCGGCGGCCATGCCGACGACGGCCTCCACGCATTCGCCGCCGCCGACTACTTCGCCGAGCGGGGCTGGCGCGCCTATTCGCGCTCGCGCGCCGCGCAGCTTTTCGGCAAGCTCGGCTGGGCGGACGCGCGCACCGACATCGCGGTGGCCGCCACCGTCGCCGACACGACCCTGAGCGGCAACGGCCTGCAGGAGCTGCGCCTGCTCGCCCGCGACCCGCGCAGCGTCTACACGCACCCGGACACCACGCGGAACCGCGCCTGGTCGGGCAATCTGACGCTGAAGCGCGACCTGTCCGATCGCGTCAGGCTCGATGCCAACGCCTTCCGTCGCGCGATCCGGACCCGCACGCTCAACGGCGACCTCAACGATGGCTCGCTCGGTGAGAACCCGTACCAGCCCGACGCGGGCGAGCGTGCGGCGCTCGCCGCGGCGGGCTATCGCGACGTCCCGGCCGCGGGCGAGTCGCAGGCGAACACGCCCTTCCCCCGCTGGCGATGCATCGCCGACATCCTTCTCGACGACGAGCCCAACGAAACCTGCAACGGGCTCGTCAACCGCTCCGCGACCCGGCAGACCGAAGCGGGCGGCACGGCGGAGCTCGCATGGCGCCCGGGCGGCCATATGCTCACGCTCGGCATCGCCTATGTCGACGGTCGCGCGACCTTCGGCCAGTCCGCGCAATTCGGCTATCTGATGCCCGATCGCGGCATCGCGACGGTCGCCGGGCCGGGCGCCTTCGCCGATGGCAGCCAGGATTCGGAAAACGCCTTCGACGCCCGCGTCGACCTGTCCGCGCGCACGCGGGTGTTCAGCGGCTATACGCTTGCCGGGATCGCAGTCACGCGGACGCTGCATGCCGATCTGTCGGCGCGGTTCGACGACACGATCGTGCGCAACCGCGACCGGATCACGCCGGGCGGGGGCACCGGGTCGCTCGACGGCGATCACCGCTTCCGCCGCCTCAATCCGGCGGCGGCGCTGCGCTGGACGCCGGTGCCCGCGCTGGCGATGGATGCGGCCCTGGCGCAGACCAGTCGCGCGCCGTCGGCGATCGAGCTGGGCTGCGCCGATCCCGACAGCCCCTGCCGCCTGCCCAACGCCCTCGCCGGCGATCCGCCGCTGGCGCAGGTGGTGGCGCGGACGGTCGAGGGCGGCGTCACGCTCACCGCCGGCGGCCTGACCGCGCGCGGGGGCGGCTTCCGGACGGTCAGCCGCGACGACATCCTGTTCGTCGCCGACGATCAGGCCGGGTTCGGCTATTTCCGCAACTTCGGCCGCACCCGCCGGCAGGGGGCGGACGTGGACCTCGGCGGACGGATCGGGCCGCTGACGCTGAGCGCGCATTACACCTTCCTCGATGCGACCTATCGCAGTGGCGAGGTCGTCGGCGGGGCTGCGAACAGCAGCGGCGACGCGCCGGCACCGGGATTCGAGGGGCGGATCGCGATCGCGCCCGGCGACCGCATCCCGCTGATCCCGCGCCACCTGGTCAAGGCGGGGATCGCCGGCGATCCGCTGCGCTGGCTCACCCTGTCGGCCGACCTGATCGCCAGCGCCGGCGTGGTCGCGCGCGGCAACGAAAATGGCGCGCACCGGCCCGACGGGGTCTATTATCTCGGCGCGGGGCGGACGGACGGCTATGTGGTCGCCGGCCTTGGCGTCGACGTGCGCCCCACACGTGGGTTCGCGCTCTACCTGCGGATCAGCAACCTGTTCGATAGAAGCTATGCCACCGCGGCGCAGCTCGGCGCCACCGGGTTCGACGCGGCGGGCACCTTCGTCGCGCGGCCGTTCGGTGGGCCGGCGATCGACGGCGAACGGCCGCTTCGCCATTCCACCTTGCTCGCGCCGGGGGCGCCGCGATCGGTGCAGGGCGGCATGCGGCTGGCGTTCTGATCCGCGTCGTCGACGCCCCTGCCCGCCGCGCCGCGTCGGGATGACGTCGCCGCCGTCAGCGCGCGTCGACGCGCGGCAGCCGCGCCTCCAGTGCCGGATAGAGATGCGCCACCGAGCGCTGCAATTCGTAGCGCGCCTCCTTGAGGCTTGCGAAGCGTGCGGGCAGCGGCATCGCGCCCGCCTCGACCATGTCCATGCCCGCCGCCGCAGCCGCGCCCAGCGACCCGGCGAGCCAGTCGAGCCAGTCGCGCGTCTGGTCGATCGCCGCAATCGGGCCGGGATCGGGCGGGCCATGACCCGGCACGACCCGGGCGTGGCCAAGCCCCCGCAACGTGTCGAGCGAGCGCCGCCACTCCGGCAGGTCGGCGTGCGGGGTCGACGGCGCGCGATCGTGGAAGACGAGGTCACCCGCGACCAGCGTGCCGGTCCGCGTATCGAGCAGCGCGAGGTCCGCGCGGCTGTGGCCGGCGAGCGGGAGCAGCCGGAAGGTCCGCCCGCCGACCGTTTCCTCGGCCGTGGTGACGGCATGGCCCGGCAGCCGCAGTTCGGTGCCGCGCATCCAGTCGCCGAGCAGCCGGTACATGCCGTCGGCGAACCCTGAACCCTCCGCCTTCAAGATGCCGATCAGCGCCGGCGTCGCCGCGATCGTGGCGGGATCGAACGCCGCATCGCCATAGGCGTGGTCGGGATGAAGGTGGGTCAAATAGACCCGCGCCACCGGCTTGCCGGTCAGCGTCGCCGCCAGTTCGCCGAGCTGGCGGCCGAAGCGCAGCGACGGCCCGGCATCGACCAGCACCGCGCCGGCATCGGTCGCGATGACGGTGATGTTGGCGATCGCGCCCCCGTTGGACTGGCGGATGTCCTCGTCGGCGCCGCGGATCACCCAGATCCCGTCGGCGACCCGCACCGGCGATAGCCGGTAGGCCAGCGGCGCGGACGCGGCGGGCACGGCGAGCAGCGCCGCCATGCCGCCGAGCAGGTGGCGGCGGTGGATCAGCCGCCCGACCCCGGCGGGGTCGCGGCGGCGGCGGCGACCGAACCGCGAAACTCGATCCCGTTGGTGTCCCGTCCGTCGAACCGCACGCCCTCCCCCGCCCGCAGCCGCGGCCGCAGCGTGAGGACCGGATCCTCCGCCAGCGCCGCCTGGAACCGGAACGTTCCGATCGGGCGGCCGGTCGAGGAGGTGACGGTCAGGTCGCTGAGGTAATAGGCCGCGATATTGTCGACCAGCCCGGTGTCCATCGGATGGCGGAACGCCAGTCGCAGGCGCGATGCGTCGGCTTGTCGCCACAGGCCGCCCCGCACCTCGCCCAGATGCTGCGACCAGTCGCCCTTGACCCGGCTGACCGGCGGCGCGGAACAGCCGCCGCCCGCGGCATCGACCCAGCCGCCCGACACCAGCCAGCTGCCGTCCGTCAGCTGCACCGCGCCGCGCACCGGCGTGCGCTGGTCGAGCTTGATCCGCGTCGCGACGAACGCCTCCGCCTCGGCGGGCCGAAAATCGAGCGGCAGCTGGATCGGGTTGAGGTCGACCATGACGACCATCCGCACCACGCCGGGAATATCGCGGGCGTCGACCTCGACCGGAAAGGCGCGCTGGTTCTCGGCGATCTCGGGAAAGCGCACCTTCACCCGCGGATCGAACCGCACCACCGCGTTCGCGCCGAACACTTGGTCGCCGACGAATTCCCACATCGGCGATCCGAGCGGGTCCCGGGGCAGCGCCGCGCCGGCAGGCGTGGCGAGGAGGGCGATCAGCGCGAAGAGGCGGCGGCGTATCATGCTAAGGTCGGGTATTAGGCGCCGGTCCGCCGCGCTACCATCGGACCATGGTATTAGCCCGCCTTCTCGCCGCCGCGGCGTTGCTCGCCGCGCCCGTCCAGGATGCCGCGTTCGATCCGGCCAGCGGCTATCGCATCGCCGCCTATCGCGGGATCGTGCCCGGCCCGCCGCCCGGGGTACCGCGGATCGCGGCGGCTGCGGTCGCGGCGCTTCGGGAACGGGCGGTGCTGGTCGACGTCGCCCCTGCCGAGGGCGGCGTGCGCGACCCCGTCACCGGCGACTGGCGGCTCGCGCGCCCGGCGGTGTCGATCCCCGGCGCCCATTGGTTTCCGGAAGCCGGCCGCGGCCGTCCCGATCCGGCCATCGAACGCTGGTTCCTCGCCGGGGTGCGGACGCTCGCCGCGCGACGGCCGGGGCGGCCGATCGTCGTCTTCTGCCTCGCCGACTGCTGGATGAGCTGGAATGCCGCGCTGCGCCTGCACCGCGCCGGGCTGCGCCCGGTGCTGTGGTTCGGCGAGGGGAGCGACGGGTGGCGCGACCTCGGCCGCCGGCTCGCCCCCGTCGTCCCCTATCGCGCCGCGATCAGGCCGGGGTGAGCCGCTGTGCCACCGGTGCGATGTCGGTGAAGTTGGGCAGGTCGCCGAACACCGCCGCCGCCTCCGCCGAGGCGAGCGCCGCATCGCGTGCGTCGGCGTCGCGGAAGGTCAGCAGCGCGACGGCGACGTGCGCGGGTGCGTCGTCGTCGGGCCACATGCCCGTCGCATCGATCAACCCGTGGGGCCCCCATCGGTCGCGGACCAGCGGCAGGTGCGTGGCGACGTAATAGTCGCGGTCGAACCGCGCGCCGGCGGTAACGGGATAGCTGACGAGCAGCGCGGCGCTCATCTCACTTCGCCTGCGCGAGCATCGGCGCCATCCGCTTGGCGGCGAAGGGCGGCAGCTTCACTCCCCGCGCCGCCGCCAGGTTCGGCGAGGGGCCGTTGCCCACCTGCACCAGCGCGACCATGCCCATCGAATAATGCGGCATGCACTTGATGCCGTACAGGCCGGGGGCCGATACCGGCAGCACGAACTCCTTGTTCATGCCGCCCTTGCTCGGCGCGACGCCGGGCGGCAGCATCGTCGGGATCGTTTCGGCATTATGGCTCGGATCGGACGGCACGAAGCGTATCGTGTCGCCCGGCATCGCCTTCACGAACGCGGGCTCGAACACCATCGCCCCGGCGGCACCCTGGTTCTTCATCCTGACGACGACCTCCTTCGCCATCGCCGGGGTCGCGGTCAGCGCCAGCAGCGCGACGGCGGCGGCATATCCGGATTTCATCACATGACTCTCCCTCTACCCCGCCGTCTCAGCCGGATGCGGGGCCGCGGCGCAATCGGCCTTTGGTGCAATGGCGCCGGTCGGCGCGCAGGCACACAATCGGCACGGAGTTTCAGGAGGATGCCATGCTGCAACAAGCGCTCGACCAGCTGAAGGGCCAGGTCGCGATTCGCCCCAAATACGACAATTACATCGGTGGCGACTGGGTTGCGCCGGTCCGCGGCCAGTATTTCGACAATCCCTCGCCCGTCACCGGCAAGACCGTGTGCCAGATCGCGCGCGGCACGGCCGAGGACATCGAACTGGCGCTGGACGCCGCGCACAAGGCGAAGGACGCCTGGGGCCGCGCCGCGCCGGCCGAGCGTGCGCTGATCCTCAACCGCATCGCCGACCGGATGGAAGAAAAGCTGTCGCTGCTGGCGATGGTCGAGACGATCGACAACGGCAAGCCGATCCGTGAAACGACCGCCGCCGACCTGCCGCTGGCGATCGACCATTTCCGCTATTTCGCCGGCTGCCTGCGCGCGCAGGAGGGGTCGCTGTCGGAGATCGACCACGACACCGTCGCCTATCACTTCCACGAACCGCTCGGCGTGGTGGGACAGATCATCCCGTGGAACTTCCCGATCCTGATGGCGGTGTGGAAGCTCGCGCCGGCGCTCGCCGCCGGCAATTGCGTGGTGCTGAAGCCCGCCGAACAGACGCCGATGTCGATCATGGTGCTGATGGACGTGATCGGCGACCTGCTGCCGCCGGGCGTCCTGAACGTCGTCAACGGCTTCGGCGTCGAGGCGGGCAAGCCGCTGGCGCAGAACAAGCGGATCGCCAAGATCGCCTTTACCGGCGAGACGACGACCGGCCGGCTCATCATGCAATATGCGACCGAGAACCTGATCCCCGTCACGCTGGAACTGGGCGGCAAGTCGCCCAACATCTTCTTCGCCGACGTCATGGCCGAGGATGACGACTTCCTCGACAAGGCGGTCGAGGGGTTCACGATGTTCGCGCTCAACCAGGGCGAGATCTGCACCTGCCCCAGCCGCGCGCTGATCCAGGAATCGATCTACGACCGGTTCATGGAGAAATGCGTCGCCCGGGTCGAGGCGATCCGCGCGGGCAGCCCGCTCGACATGTCCACCATGATCGGCGCGCAGGCGTCGAACGACCAGCTCGAAAAGATCCTGTCCTATTTCGACATCGGCCGGGCGGAGGGCGCCAAGGTGCTGACCGGCGGCGAGCGCGCGACGCTCGAGGGGGAGCTGGGCAGCGGCTATTACGTCAAGCCGACGATCCTCCAGGGCCACAACAAGATGCGCGTGTTCCAGGAAGAGATCTTCGGTCCCGTCGTCGCGGCGACGACATTCAGGGACGCCGACGACGCGCTCGCGCTCGCCAACGACACGCTCTACGGCCTCGGCGCCGGGGTCTGGTCGCGCGACGGGACGACCGCCTATCGCATGGGTCGCGGCATCCAGGCCGGGCGGGTGTGGACCAATTGCTACCACGCCTACCCCGCGCATGCGGCGTTCGGCGGGTACAAACAATCGGGCATCGGTCGCGAGACGCACAAGATGATGCTCGATCACTATCAGCAGACCAAGAACCTGCTGGTCAGCTACAGCCCGAAGGCACTGGGCTTCTTCTGATCCACCGATGTTCCGCGGGGCGCGTTCCCCCTTTTCCTCGCGCCCCGCGGGGCACGTCGCGGCGGATCTCCGGATCCGCCGCCTTCTTTCGTTCTGGAGCCTGCACATGACCGCCCCGCCCCGCGTCCTGTCGACCCCGGCCGCCGACGCGACGATCGCGATGCTGGCCGCCAGACACGGTCCGCTGATGTTCCACCAGTCGGGCGGCTGCTGCGACGGGTCCGCACCGATGTGCTATCCGGCCGGCGAATTCCGCGTCGGCGGACAGGACGTGCTGCTCGGTCATGTTGCCGGCGGCGTGCCGGTATGGATCGGCGCGGCGCAGTTCGAATATTGGCGCCATACGCAGGTGACGATCGACGTCGTCCCCGGTCGTGGCGCGGGCTTTTCGCTGGAGGGGCCGGAGGGCGTCCGGTTCATCGTGCGCAGCCGCGTCTTCTCGGACGCGGAGGTCGACGCGCTCGACGCCGCCGATCCGCCGCGACGCGGGTGACGGGCGGGCACAATCAACGGATGACGCTGACGCGCACCGATGACATGATCGACGCCATGCCCATCCGTGTCGCGTCCACCCGTATCGACGATCCCGAACTCGCCGTGCGCGCGCTGTTCCGCGACCTCGACGTGCCCGCCCTCGGCGGCCTTGTCCTCTTCTGTTCGAGCCGCTATCCGCTGGACGACCTCGCGGCGGCGATCGGCAGCCGCGGCGACGGCCTGACCATCGTCGGCTGCACCTCGTCGGGCGAGATCACGCCGGATGGCCTCGACGAGGGGACGATCACCGCGATCGGCTTTCCCGCCAGCGATTTCCGCCTGTCGGCGACGTGCTTCGAGGATCTCGACGGCTTCGACGCCGGCCAGGCGCAGCGCGTCGTGCGGGCGCTGGTCGCCGACGCCAACGAAGCGACGCGCGGCTTCGGCACCACCCACCATGCCGCGATCTTCCTCGTCGACGGCCTGTCGCACCGCGAGGAAATGCTGACGCTGACCTTGCAGGACGCGCTGGGCGAGGTGCCGATGATCGGCGGATCGTCGGGCGACGGCCTCGATTTCCGCGAAACCTTCGTTTTCTACGACGGACGCTTCCGGCGCGATGCCGCGGTCGTCGCGATCCTGTCGTCGCGGCGCCCGATGAAGGCATTCCGGGCGCAGCATTACGGCCCCGGCAGCGTCAAGATGGTCATCACCGCCGCCGACACCGACCTGCGCACCGTGCACGAGATCAACGCCGAGCCCGCCGCGGCGGAATATGCGCGGCTGGTCGGCGCGCGCGTCGAGGATCTCGGCCCCGCCGTGTTCGCGACGCACCCGCCGATGGTCCGCGCCGGCGGCGAATATTACGTCCGCTCGATCCAGACCGCCAATCCCGACGGCAGCCTGACCTTCTATTGCGCGATCGACGAGGGCATCGTGCTGACGCTGGGCGAGGCGGGCGACATCATGGGCGGCCTGCACGACCTGTTCGACCGGCTGGACGCGGACGTCGGCGGGATCGACCGGGTGCTGGGTTTCGACTGCGTGCTCAATTCGGTCGAGGTCGAGCAGCGCCAGTTGCGCTCCGCCGTCTCGCGCCTGTTCGCCAGCCGCGGCGTCGTCGGCTTCAACACCTATGGCGAGCAGTTCCACGGCCTGCACGTCAACCAGACGTTCAGCGGCCTCGCCATCGGCAGGCCGCCGTGCTGACCGCGCCCGCCGAGGCGGCGTCCGATGCCGCCGGCCGGATCGCCGCGCTCGAGGCGCAGGTGCGCAAGCTCGGCCGCATAAACGCCTCGCTGATGAGCCGCGTCGAACGCTCGACCGATCTTCAGGGCAACGCCTTCTCGGTGTTCGAAACCGCGATCAGCCTGGAAGGCAAGGTGCGCGACCGCACCGCCGACCTCGAACGCGCGCTGTCCGACCTTGCCGCGACCAATGCCGCGCTGGCGCACGCCCGCGATGCCGCCGACAGCGCGCGCAGCCGGCTGGGCGATGCGATCGAGACGATCAACGAAGGCTTTGCGATCTTCGACGCCGACGACCGGCTGCTGCTGTGCAACCAGACCTATCGCTCGCTGTGGCCCGCGATCGCCGACGAGATCGTGCCCGGCGTCAGCTTCGACGAGATCGCCGGCCGGATCGGTGCGACCGGCAGCTCGCTGGGCGCGATGATCGCGCCCGACCGCTGGATATCCGAACGCGTCGCGCAGCATCAGGTGGCGGAGGGCGGCCACGTCATCGCGCTCGCCGACGGGCGCTGGATCCAGGTCAACGAGCGCCGCACGTCCGAAGGCGGCATCGTCGGCGTCTATACCGACATCACCGACATCAAGGCGGACGAGGCGCGCCAGCGTGCGCGCGAGGCCGCCGAGCGCGCGGTGGTGTTGCAGGCGACGCTGGACGCAATGCCGCAGGGCGTCTGCGTCTTCGACCGCGACGGCGCGCTGCTGGCATGGAACGGCCCGCTGCTCGCGCTGCTGCGGCTGACGCCGGCGCGGGCGCGGCACCAGATCGCCGATCACCAGGCGCTGGTCGACTGGTGCAAGGTCGCGCTGCCGCGCGCCGACGCGGTCAACACGCTCGGCTGGATCGCGGCCGGCGCGGACAGCACCGAGATTTCCGAGATCCGCCGCCTCGCCGACGGCCGTTCGCTGGAGGTGCGGCGGCTGGCGATGCCGGGCGGCGGGATGGTGATCGGCTTCAACGACGTCACCGATCGGCTGAGAGCCGCCGAGGCGCTGGAACGACGGGTCGCCGAACGCACCGCCGAATTGCAGCGCGAGGTGAGCGAGCGTGTCGCCGCCGAGGCCGCGATGCGCGAGGCGAAGACCGCGGCGGAACAGGCGAACCTGTCGAAGACGCGCTTCCTCGCCGCCGCCAGCCACGACCTGTTGCAGCCGCTCAACGCCGCGCGGCTGTTCGTGTCGGCGCTCAGCACGCGTCGGCTCGCGCCGCCCAATCGCGTGCTGGTCGACCAGACCGCCTCCGCGCTCGATTCGATCGAGCATCTGCTCGAGGCGCTGCTGGAGATATCCAAGCTCGATGCGGGCGCGATCACCCCCGAAATCGTCGACGTGCCGCTCGACGACCTGTTCGCCGCGCTGCGCGCCGAATATGCGCTGGCCGCGGCCGAGCGCGGGCTGTCGCTGGTCGTCGACGCCACCGATATCTGGGTCCGCTCCGATGCGCGCATGCTGCGCCGCATCCTCCAGAACATCCTGTCGAACGCCCTGCGCTACACCGTCGCGGGCGAGGTGCGGATGGCGGCGTCGTGTCGCGGCGGCGAGGTCCGCGTCGCGATCAGCGATACCGGGCCCGGCATCGATCCGCGCCACCATGGCGAGATCTTCGAGGAATTCCGCCGCCTCGACGGCCGCAACGGGCCGGGCATCGGCCTGGGGCTGGCGATCGTGGAGCGCGCCGGGCGGATGCTCGGCCACCCGATCCGGCTCGACAGTGCGCTGGGCGAGGGATCGACCTTCACCGTCGGCGTACCGCTCGCCGCGGTCGGGGTCAGCTCGCGGACGGCGCCGGTCCATACCAGCAGCCGCGGGATCGGCGCGCGGGCGGTGCTCGTGCTCGACAACGAACAGGCGATCCTCGACGGCATGCGCGCCGTGCTGGAAGGCTGGGGATGCCGTGTCGTCACCGCGCTCGACGAGGTTGCGGTGCGCGCCACGCCGGCGCGCGAGGTCGCGGCGATCGACGTCATCCTCGCCGACTATCACCTGGAGGACGGGGTCACCGGCGATGCCGCGGTGGCGCGCATCCGCACGCTACTGGGCCGCGCCGTCCCCGCCGTCATCATCACCGCCGACCGGATGCCGGCGCTCCGCGATGCGCTGGTGGCGGAGGGGCTGCATGTCCTGCAAAAGCCGGTGAAACCGGCGCAGCTGCGGGCGCTGCTCGCCCAGCTGACCACCGGGCGCGGGTGAGCGCAGTCCCGCGGGCGTCGCGCCGGCTGCCTCAGTCGCGCGCGGCGGCGACGAAATGCACCTTGTTGGCGAGGATCACCGCCTGCGTCCGGCTGTAGACATTGAGCTTTCCCAGGATCGCGGACACGTGCGCCTTCACCGTCGTCATCGACACGTCCAGCTCGAACGCGATCTGCTTGTTGAGCTTGCCCGCGACCACCAGTCCGAGCACGACGCGCTGCTGCGGGGTGAGCGTCGCGATGCGGCGCCGGATGTCGACGCCCTCGCCGCCGTCGCCGGCACCGATCCGGAATTCCTCCGGCATGAACACGTCGCCCGCCAGGATGGACTGGATCGCGGCGACGATCGCGCTGCGCTTCAGCGATTTCGGGATGAAGCCCGCGGCGCCATGCGCGATCGCGGCGCTGACGAGGCCGCTTTCCACCGCGCCCGAGACGATGACGATCGGGATCGAGGGAAAGCGCGCCCGCAGCGTCGCGAGCCCCGCGAAGCCGTCCGCATCGGGCATGTTGAGGTCGAGCAGGACGAGGTCGAAATCGCCCTCGCGCTCGATCACCGCCTGCGCCTCGGCGATCGACGACGCCTCGAAGAGTTCGGTCTGGTCGAAGGCGACCGATATCACCGTGCGCAACCCGTCCCGCACGAGCGGATGGTCGTCCGCGATGAGCACCCGTTCCACGCTGATCCCTCTCCCCGCCGGCGGGTCTAGCGTACCGATGGCGGCAGGACAAAGGGGCGCCGTCGCCGACGCCCCCCATCCGCCGATCACGACCGGGGCAGCTTGAACACCCAGAGCGCGCCGCCCTGGTTGATGTGCTGCACCGCCTTGGCGACCTCGCCGCCCCACAGCGGCACCGCGCCGCCCCAGCCGGACATGACCGCGACATATTGCTCGCCGTCCTGCTCCCACGTCACCGGCGATCCGACCACGCCCGACCCGGTGTTGAACTTCCACAATTCCTTGCCGGTCTTCGCGTCGAACGCCTTCAGATATCCCTCGGGCGTGCCGGTGAAGACGAGGTTGCCCGCGGTCGTCAGCACACCACCCCACAAAGGTGCCTTGTTCTTGTATTCCCACATGATCTTGCCGGTCTTCGGGTCGACCGCGCGCAGCACGCCGATATGGTCGTCGTAGAGCGGCTTGATCGTGAAGCCCGCACCCAGATAGGCCGCGCCCTTCTTGTACGCGATCGGCTCGTTCCAGATGTCCATGCCCCATTCGTTGCTGGGGATGTAGAACATGCCGGTCTGCTGGCTGTAGGCCATCGGCATCCAGTTCTTGGCGCCGAGGAATGCGGGGGCGGAAAAGACCGAGGTGCCCTTCTCCGCGGTCGGCGGGCCGGGGCGGTTGGCATCGACGTAGATCGGCCGTCCGGCCTTGCTGTAGCCCGTGGCCCAGGTCGTCTTGCTGACGAACGGGGTCGCCGACACGAACTTGCCGTTGGTCCGGTCGAGGACGAAGAAGAAGCCGTTGCGATCGGCCTTCGCGCCCAGCTTGCGCCCGCCCTGGTCGAAGGGGATGAATTCGTTGACGCCGTCGAAGTCCCAGCCATCGTGCGGGGTCGTCTGGTAATGCCACTTGATCTCGCCGCTGTCGGGATCGAGCGCCAGCGTCGACGAGGTATAGAGGTTGTCGCCGGGGCGCAGGTGGCTGTTCCACGGCGCGGGATTGCCGGTGCCCATGTAGACGAGGTTGGTTTCGGGATCGTAGGTGCCGCCGAGCCAGGTGGCACCGCCCCCGGTCTTCCACTGGTCGCCCTGCCAGCTCGCGTTGAGCTTGCCGGTCATCGTCGAATCCTTGCTGTTGAGGGTGCCCATGTTCCCCTCGATCGTCGGACGCGACCAGACGAGTTCGCCGGTGTTGACGTCGCGCGCCTCGACCCGGCCGACGATGCCGAATTCGCCGCCCGAATTGCCGTAGATCACCTTGCCGTGCACGATCATCGGCGCCGCCGTGTTCGAATAGCCCGCGTCGTAATCCTGAAGCTTCTTGTTCCAGATCACCTTGCCCGTCGTCCGGTTGAGCGCGACCATGTGCGCGTCGAGCGTCGAGAAGATCACCTTGTCGCCATAGATCGCCGCACCGCGGTTGACGACGTCGCAGCACGGCATGATCCCGTCGGGCAGGCGTGCGTCATATTGCCATTTCTCCTCGCCGGTCCGCGCGTCGAACGCGAACAGGCGGCTGTACGAGCCCGTGACGTAGATCGTGCCGTCGTAGACCAGCGGCTGCGATTCCTGGCCGCGCTGCTTCTCGCCGCCGAGCGAGGCGGAAAAGGCGGGGACGAGGCGGCCGACGTTCGCGGTGGTGATCTGGGCGATCGGGCTGAACCGCTGCGCCTTCGGTCCCATGCCATAGGTCAGGATGTCGCCCGGCGTGGCGGCGTCGTTCATCAGGTCGGCATCGGTCGGGCCGGCCCCGGCCGCGCCCGCGACGGGGGCCGCCGGCGCGACGGTCGCCGCCGGACGGTCGGCCGCGGCGAGCGCCCCGGACGAAAGCGCCGCTCCGGCGAGCAGGGCCAGGCGGGTGCGATGTCGGATCATGCAGTCTCTCCCCTTGTTGCCCGAGTCCGGTGTTTCGGCCGGGCTGTGTTGGGGAGAGACTAAACCCGCGCGGCGGCGGCCTAAATGCTACCTTGGGACGAGGCCTGCCGACCCCGGCCGACCGCCGTTCAAGCGGCCGCCAGCGGGGCCTTCGGACTGACGCCGTAGCGCACCAGGATCCTCGCCAGCGTGCCGTCCTTCTGCAACGCCGCGACCGACCGCTCCAGCGCATCGCCCAGGTCGCGGCTGTCGTCCTTCACCGCCAGCCCGACGTCCCAGCCGGGCGAGGGCAGCGCCGGCAGCGGGCCGCGACGCACCTTCACCTTCGGATTGCCGCCGGCGAGCGCATGCTCGACCTGCGCGCGCGTCGCGAGCACGGCATCGGCCCTGCCCTCCTTGACCGCGGTCAGCGCGGCGTCGCCACTGGGAAGGTGCTGCACGTCGCCGCGCAGCACGCCGCCGAAGCTGCCCGACAGGTAGAAATCGGGGATCGAATCGAGCTCGGCGACCAGCCGCTTGCCCTTCAGCTGCGGCGGCGCGACCTCGCAATCGGTATCGATCCCGCACGCCATCTGGAACCCTTCGCGATAATAGGGTGCGACGAACACGGCGCGGTCGTTGGCGAGCGCGAAGGTGCGGTCGTAGGGGACGTGCATCATCACGTCGGCGACCGAACCGCCGATCAGCGGCCCGCGCCAGATCATGTTGCGCAGATCGTCGCCGACGTCCTCGTCCGCCATGAAGTCGACCATTTCGGCCCGGAGCCCGAGCGACGCCGCCAGCGCCTGGGCGAAGTCGACGTCGATACCGACGAGCGTGCCGTCCCGTCGCCACGACCATGGTGCGAAGTCGCGATAGACGGCGACGCGCAGCACGCCCGCCGCCTTCAGCTTGTCGAGCGACGCCGCCGCGGCGCCGCGGGGCAGCAGGGCGGCGGCGACGCCGCCCGCCAGGAACGCACGCCGTCCGATCACGCGCCTATTCCTCGTGCTTGGTGTCGAGCCACGACCGGATCGCCCAGCCGGCCTTCTGGCCCAGCACGTCGCCCATCGCGGGCATGTACACCTTGCCGTCGCGCACCGATCCCTTGTGATAGCGGGTGATGTACCATTCGTCGCCGTCCTCGCCCTTGTCGAGGTAGCGCAGGTCGGGCGCGATGCCGCCCGATATCGCCTCCAGCCCGTGGCACCGCGCGCAATTCTGGCCGTAGGCGCTCTCGCCGATCTTCTGCGCGGTGGCATAGACCTTGGGGTCTGCGCGATAGGGGTTCTTCGTGAGGTAGGTGTCGTTGCCGCCCTGGATGTCGGGCAGCGCGCTGGTGTCGACGGGTTGCGGCACGACGTTGCCATGCGCGAGCAGGTTCGCCCCGATCGACCCCGCCGCGACCAGCATCGATGCGGCGAACAGCAGCCGCGATCCACGATACGCCATGACACACCTCTTTCGTCCACCGCGAAGGCGCGGTTCCTGGCGGCCGATCCTAGGCGCGGGCCGCGGAAACCCCATTGCACTTTGGTAGGAGGGCGTTCGCCGCCGCGCCTGCTATCCTTTCGACCATGCGCACGCTTCCCCTGATCGCGGTCCTCGCGACGCTCGCCACCCCTGCCGTCGCGGAGACGATCTACGTCACCAACGAGCGCGGCAACTCCATCACCGTCATCGACGGGGCGACACTGAAGACGATCGCCACCTGGCCGGTCGGCAAGCGCCCGCGCGGCATCCTGCTGTCGCGCGACGGCCGGCAATTGTACGTCTGCGCCAGCGACGACAATGCGGTGCAGGTGATCGACCGCGCCAGCGGTCGCGTCGTCGCGGACCTGCCGTCGGGCGAGGACCCGGAGACCTTTGCGCTGTCGCCCGACGGCAAGCTGCTGTTCGCCTCGAACGAGCGCGACGCGCAGGTGACGGCGATCGACATCCCCACCCGCACCGTCGCGTTCCAGATCGTCGTCGGCGTCGAACCCGAAGGCATGGCGGTCAGCCCCGACGGGCGCACCGCGGTCTCCACCTCCGAAACCGACAACGCGCTGCACTGGATCGACATCGCGACCCGCCGTCCGATCGCCGAAACGCGCGTCGACGCGCGTCCGCGCCATGCCGAATTCACCGCGGACGGGCGGCAATTGTGGTCTTCCGCCGAGATCGGCGGCACCGTGCAGATCGTCGATCCGCAAACCCACGCGGTAACCCAGACGATCCGCTTCGCGCCCCCGGGCGTGCCGCCCGAAAAGGTGCTGCCCGTCGGCATCCGCTTCACCCCCGACGGTCGCCGCGCCCTCGTCGCGCTGGGTCGCGCCAACCATGTCGCGATCGTCGACGTCGCGACCCGCAAGGTGCTCGGCTACGTGCCCGTCGGCCAGCGCGTGTGGCAGGTCGCAATCGGTCCCGACGGCCGCCGCGCCTTCGCCGCCAACGGGCTCAGCGACGACGTCACCGTCATCGACCTAAAGACCAATGCGGTCACCGCGACGCTGCCCGCCGGCAGGGCGCCATGGGGCGTCGTCGTCGCGCCCTAGGCCCGTCCAAAGTCCAATTCCGCGCCGCCCCGCCATCGGTCAGCTTTCCTGCCAAGGGCCTCGATCGATGGCCTTCGAACAGGGGAGGACGGGAATGAACCGAACGGGCAAGCTGCTGGGCGCGGTCGCCGGTGCCGCGCTGATGTGCTGTGCGGCATCGCCGGCACAGGCGCAGGATGCCACCGACGAGCTGCTGCTGCGGCTGAAGGAAAAGGGGATCCTGACCAGCGACGAATATGACGCGCTGGTCGCGCGCAAGCAGACGCAGGCCGCGACCCCGATCGCGACCGGCCAGCCCACCGTCAACGCACAGGTCGCGCAGGGCGAGGCGACGCAGCAGGCGGCGGCGGAACGGCTCGACGACAAGAAGATGGTGCGGATGACCGATGCCGGCGTCGGCCTGATGATCGGCGACGTCGCACTGAAATTCTCCGGCTCGGTCAACGGCTTCTACGTCCACGACAATGGCGACCGGGCGATCCCCGGCAACGCGGTGGCGGGCGGGCTGGCGACGGTGGGCGACAGTTCGTCGGCGATCCGCAACGGCCTGCTCCCCGGCTTCCTGAAGGTCGAGGTATCGACCACGCAGGGCGGCTGGGACGTCGGCGCGCATTTCGGCATGTACCCGGGCATCAACAGCAACCTCGGCAATGCCGGTGCCAATGGCGGCGGGTCGCCCGCGGCGCTCCAGACCTCCGGCATCGATTTCCGCCAGACCTACCTCACCTTCGGCCGCAAGGACTTCGGCGAGGTCAAGATCGGTCGCGACATCGGCCTGTTCGGGTCGGACGCGATCCTGAACGACATCACGTTGCTCGCGGTGGGCACCGCGGCGGGCAACGGGGCGCCGTCCAACACCTCGCTCGGGCGGATCGGCCTCGGTTACATCTACACCGATTTCCAGCCGCAGATCACCTATTCCTCGCCCCGCTTCGGCGGGCTCCAGGTATCGGGCGGCATCTTCCAGCCGCTGACCACGGTCGGCTTCAGCGAGATCAACAGCGCCCCCGGTTTCCAGGCGAAGGCGACGTACGACATGGTCCCCGTCGACGGCGGCTTCGGCCTGCACGCCTGGGTCAGCGGACTGGTCCAGAAGCACGACGCGACCGCCACCCTGCCGGAATATACCGGCCGCGCGGTCGATCTGGGCGCCAAGCTGTCCTATGCCAACGCCAGCCTGACGGGATATTATTACACCGGCTCCGGGGTCGGCACGATCGGGCTGTTCCTGCTGTCGACCGACGCCCTCGGCCGCAAGCGCGACAGCGACGGTTTCTACGTCCAGGGAACGCTGGGCGTCGGCAAGTTCACCGCGGGCGCGAGCTATGGCCAGAGCAACCTCGACCGTGCGAGCGGCGAGGCGATCTCCGCCCTCGTCCGCCGCAACGCGAGCTATGTCGGGCAGCTGCGCTATGGCCTCACCAGCTGGGTGACGCTGATCGGCGAGTATACGCACACCCGGTCGAAGGCGCACAACGGCAACGACGCGCAGTCCGACGCGCTCGCCGCCGGTGCGATCCTGTTCTTCTAGGCCGCCCCTTCCGGGCCGGCCCCGCGCCGGTCGTTCCCTTCGGTCATCGCGGTTCCCCGATCGCGATGACCGTGCTGCATCCGGAGACGATATGACCGACGCGATCCACCCCGCCACCGCGCGAGCGGGCAGCATCGACGCGGCCGAATACGACCGCCGCTACGCCGCCGCCGCCGCCGATCCCGAAGCCTATTGGCGCGAGGCCGGGCGGTGCCTCGACTGGATCACGCCCTATACGCAGGCGAAGGACACCAGCTTCGACGAGGCCGACTTCCGCATCCGCTGGTTCGGCGACGGGACGCTCAACCTGTCGGTCAACTGCCTCGACCGGCACCTGTCGACACGCGGCGACCAGCCGGCGATCGTCTGGGAGGGCGACGAGCCCAGCGAGACGTGCCGGGTGAGCTATCGCGAACTGCACGCGCGCGTCTGTCGCTTCGCCAACGTCCTGAAGGACCAGGGGGTACGCAGGGGCGACCGCGTGACGCTCTATCTGCCGATGATCGTCGAGGCGGCGGTGGCGATGCTCGCCTGCGCGCGGATCGGCGCGATCCATTCGATCGTGTTCGGGGGCTTCTCGCCCGACAGCCTCGCCAGCCGCATCCGGGACTGCGACGCCCGGCTGGTGGTTACCGCCGACGAGGGCTGTCGCGGCGGCAAGCGGGTGCCGCTCAAGGCGAATGTCGATGCCGCGCTTCCCGCCTGCCCATCGGTCGAGCGGGTCGTCGTCGTGCGCCGCACCGGTGCCGGCGTCGCGATGACACCGGGCCGCGACATCTGGTGGCACGAGGCGGTGGCCGACGCCGCAGAAGATTGCCCGCCCGAACCGATGAACGCGGAGGACCCGCTGTTCATCCTCTACACCTCGGGATCGACGGGGACGCCCAAGGGCGTGCTGCACACGACCGGCGGCTATGGCGTGTGGACCGCGACGACGTTCCGCGACGTCTTCGACCATCGCGACGGCGACGTCTTCTGGTGCACCGCCGACGTCGGCTGGGTCACCGGGCACAGCTATGTCGTCTACGGACCGCTGGCGAACGGCGCGACGACGGTGATGTTCGACGGGGTGCCCAACTATCCCGACCACGGCCGCTTCTGGGACACGATCGACCGGCTCGGCGTCACCACCTTCTACACCGCGCCCACCGCGATCCGCGCGCTGATGCGCGAGGGCGACGACTGGGTGACGCGATCCAGCCGCGCCTCGCTGCGCCTGCTCGGCACGGTGGGAGAGCCGATCAATCCGGAAGCGTGGGACTGGTATCACCGCGTCGTCGGCGAGCGGCGCTGCGCGATCGTCGACACATGGTGGCAGACGGAGACCGGCGGCATCCTGATCGCGCCTTTGCCCCATGCCACCGACCTGAAGCCCGGATCGGCGACGCGCCCCCTGCCGGGTGTGATGCCGCTGCTGGTCGGTCCGGCGGGCGAGGTGCTCAACGGCGCGGTCGAGGGCAACCTGTGCATCGCCGACAGCTGGCCGGGACAGATGCGGACGCTGTGGGGCGATCACGACCGCTTCTTCCAGACCTATTTCACCACCTATCCGGGGCTGTATTGCACCGGCGACGGCTGCCGCCGCGATGCCGACGGCTATTACTGGATCACCGGCCGGGTCGACGACGTCATCAACGTATCGGGCCATCGCATGGGAACGGCGGAGGTGGAGAGCGCGCTGGTCGCGCATGCGAAGGTCGCCGAGGCCGCGGTCGTCGGCATGCCGCACGAGGTCAAGGGCCAGGCGATCTACGCCTATGTGACGCTCAACGTCGGCGAAGAGCCGAGCGATGCGCTGCGCACCGACCTGCGCCAGTGGGTGCGGCGCGAGATCGGGCCGATCGCCAGTCCCGACGCGATCCAGTTCGCGCCGATGCTGCCCAAGACCCGGTCGGGCAAGATCATGCGGCGCATCCTGCGCAAGATCGCGGAGGGCGACACGACGAACCTCGGCGATATCTCGACGCTGGCGGTGCCCGGCGTGGTCGAAACGCTGATCCGGGACCGGGTCGGCTGATCCGCGACGGGCGCCCGCGCGACGGCTGACGCGATACTGTCGCCGTTCCGTCGCGCCGGTGTCACGCGGCTGGTGTCTACCCCGGCTGGTTAACGGGGAGATACCATCATGCGTCCAATCGCCATCATCGCCGGCCTGTTGCTCGCCACGCCCGCAGGGGCGGCCACGTTCGTTTCGCAATATGCCGTCGCGGGCGGCGCCGTCGACCTGTCGGGCCTGTCGGGTACGGGCAACAGCCGGCTGGGCGGCTTCGGTTCGGACCTGATCTACGACGCGGGAAGCGGGCTGTTCACCGGCATGAGCGATCGCGGACCCGGTGGCGGCGTCCTGCCCTACGCACCGCGGACGCAGACCTTCTCGCTCGGCATCGATCGCGCCACCGGCGCCATCGACGGCTTCCAGGTTCAGGCGACGACGCTGTTCCGCCAGTCGAACGGTGCGACGTTCAACGGGCTGAACCCGCTGCTGCTGACCGGCAACGCCGCGACGCTCGGCGGGTCGCTGGATCCCGAAGGGCTCGCGCGCCTGCCCAACGGCAACCTGCTCGTTTCCGACGAATACGGTCCCTCCGTGCTCGAATTCACCCCCGCCGGCGTGTTCGTGCGCAGCTTCGCCACGCCCGACAACCTCGTGCCGCGAACCGCCGCCGGGGGGACAAACTATGTCGATGGTCGCCCGACGATCACCACCGGCCGTCAGGACAATCGCGGGTTCGAAGGGCTTACGGTATCGCCCGACGGCAAGACCGCCTACGCCATCCTCCAGGATCCGCTGGTCAACGAAGGGCGCAACGGCGCCAACGCCGACGGACGGTACAGCCGGAACGTGCGGATCGTGTCGTTCGACGTGGCGAGCGGGCAATCGACGGGCCAGTATATCTACCAGCTCGAAAGCCTCGCCGACGTCAACGGCCGCATCGACGGCACCGCGAACGATTTCGCCGCGAGCGCGCAGGGGCGCTCGATCGGCGTGTCCGCGATCCAGGCGCTGTCGAACGGCACGCTGCTGGTGCTGGAACGCGACAATCGCGGGCTGGGCGTCGACGACCCCACCGCGGCAAGTCCCGTGGGATCGAAGCGGTTGTACCGGATCGACCTCACCGGCGCGACCAACGTCGCCGGCCTCAGCCTCGCCGGGACGAACGATCTGCCCGCCGGCGTGGTTCCGGTCGGGAAGAGCGCCACGCCCTATCTCGACATCGCCGCCGCGCTGCGTGCCGCCGGCCTGACCGTGCCCGAGAAGATCGAGGGGTTCGCGTTCGGCCCGCGGCTGGCCGACGGCAGCTACACGCTGATCCTGGCGACCGACAACGATTTCTCGGTGACGCAGAACGGCGCCGGAACGCAGTTCGACGTCTGCACGAGCGGCGGCGCCGGCATCACGGCGCAGGTCGCGCTCGGCGCGCCCTGCCCGACCGGCACGGCGCTTATCCAGAACTACCTCTACAGCTTCCGGATCTCGGAAGCCGAATATGCGCAACTCACCGGCAGCGTGCCCGAGCCGGCGAGCTGGGCGATGACGATCGCGGGCATCGCGCTGGTCGGCTTCGCCGCCCGCCGGCGGCGACGCGGCACGGCCGTGGGGGCCGCCGCCTGACCGCGCCGCGGCCGGCGCAGCGGCGCCGCCGGCCAGTCGGTCAGCTCGGGTGGGCGACGGTTTCCGCCTCGTCCTCCCCGACCCGGTCGTCGGCTGGCGGTGCCTCGTCGTCGTTCGCGAGCTGCATCTGTTCGTAGGCGATCTCGAGATCCGCGACCCCCGATCCGGTCGGCTGGATCGGCAGGTCGGCGAAGGTTTCCGGCGGCGTCGCATGGTCGGGGTGGTCGGTCATCGCGGCTCTCCTGTTAGCCGGGACAAACGCACGGGGCCGGCGATGGTCGCACGCCGATCGATCGCCGGCGGTCGTGGTCAGAGGCCGAGCCGGTCGAGCCGCGCCTCGATCTCCGCGGTCACCGGCGTGTTGCGCGTCATGCGCGCCAGCCGCGTGCGCAACCGGGATGCGGCGTTGCGATACGCCTGCCACCGGGTGCGCCGGGCGGTCCGCGTCGCATAGGGCGCGGGCTGGTCGAGCTTGGCCTCCTCCAGCGCGATCATCGCCTCGACGATGGCCAGTGCGTCCCTGACACCCTCCGCACGCCCCGCGCGAAAATCGCCGCTGTCCATGATCGGTATCCCCGCCGCTGCGCCGTCGCCTTGCCCGCTCGCCGCGGCTTAGTCCACCACCCGCGATGCGGCGGGCCGGGCGCGAAACGACATGAGCCACGGCGGCTATCCGCACGACCAGCCACCGCGGACACGCACGAAGAACCAGCATAGCGCCGGACAACACGAAAGGAACGTCCGTAATCGCCGCAGTGTCGCAATGGTTAATGCCTGAATTTGCTCGGCAATTTTCACGCAGTGCCGGAATGATACACGCTAACCTTAACGTCGTCCTAACGAACGTTCGCATGATGCGGCATTCCCGCTATGGGCTGGCGCACAACGGCCGTGCGTCGTCGGGGAACATGGGGACAATTGATGGCGAGCGCAGCACCGCTGATCGTTGACGGCAATCTCAACGACTGGACCCAGGCGGACCGCATCGATCGTGGGCTGGGCGCCGGCTACGCCATCTACGCCCGCGCCGACGGCGCCGACTTCGTGTTCGCGATGACGTCGCCGACCGCGATCGGCGCTAACACCACGGCCTGGCTCAACACGGATCGCAACGCGGCCACCGGATACCAGGTGTTCGGCTTCGCCGGCGGCGCCGAATACAACGTCAACTTCGCCGCCGACGGCACCGTGTCACTGTACAGCGGCGCGGCGGGCCAGACGCTGGTCGCGAGCGGGTTGCAGGTGGCGTGGAACGCCGACCGCACGACCGTGGAGTTCCGCGTGCCCAAGGCGGCGATCGGCAACCCCCAGGCGATCGACACGATCTACGACGTCAACGACAATGCGTTCCTGCCGGGCAATTACTCGTCGACCCCGTTCACCGTGTTCAACAACACCGGGATCGTCGCCGCCGCCGATCATCGCATCGCGATCGTCTGGTCGGACACGACCGCAAACAACTATTTCAGCAAGACCGCCTATTCGCAGCTGTTCATGGCGGCGCAGAGCCAGGCGATGCAGGCCGGCGTGCCGTTCGACATCCTGACCGAGGGCGATCTCACCAGCCTCGCGACGCTGGCCAAATACGACACGATCGTCTTCCCCTCGTTCCGCAACGTCGAAGCGACCAAGGCCGACGCGATCGCGCAGACGCTGGAACAGGCCACGAAGCAGTTCGGCATCGGGCTGGTCGCGGCGGGCGAGTTCATGACCAACGGCGCCGACAATACGGCGCTTGCGGGGGATTCCTACGCGCGCATGAAGCTGTTGTTCGACGCGACGCGCGTCACCGGCGGCTTCCCCGCCGACGTGACGATCAAGGCGGCCGATCCCGCGCATCTCGTCCTCGACGGCTATACGGACGGACAATTGGTGCGCCAGTACACCGGGGTCGGCTGGAACGCCTTCACCAGCGTCAGCGGCACCGGCACGACGATCGCGACCGAGACGGTCAACGGCCAGACCTACAACGCCGCGATCGCGACGCAGACCGGCGGCCGCAACGTTTTGTTCTCCAGCGAAGCGGTGATGGCGGACGACAACCTGCTGCAAAAGGCGATCGACTATTCGGTGCACGGCAGCGGCCTGTCGGTCGGCGTGCAGATGACGCGCGAGGCGGGCATGATGGCCGCCCGCATCGACATGGACCAGAGCCAGGAGCGCGAGGAGGTCAACCCCGCCAACAATGCGGCCGGCATCTACGACAAGCTGATCCCGATCCTGACCGAATGGAAGAGCACCTATAACTTCGTCGGCAGCTATTACGTCAACGTCGGCAACAGCCCGGCAACGGGGCAGTCGACCGACTGGGCGGTGTCGCTGCCCTATTACAAGGCGCTGCTCGACATGGGCAACGAGCTGGGCTCGCACAGCTATACGCACCCGGAAAACACCAACCTGCTCACCGACGCACAGATCGCGTTCGAATTCGGCACGTCGCGCGCAGAGCTTGAGAAGCAACTCAGCGCGTTCCTCGGCAAGAGCGTGACGGTCGGCGGCGCGGCCGTTCCCGGCGCGCCCGAGCAGATCGCGACCAGCCAGGAAATCCTGAAATACGTCACCTATCTCAGCGGCGGCTATTCGGGGGTCGGCGCGGGCTATCCCAACGCCTTCGGCTACATGACGCCGCAGAACGCCGCCGACGACAAGGTCTATATCGCGCCCAACACCTCGTTCGACTTCACGCTGATCGAATTCCAGAAGAAGACGGTGGCGGAGGCGAGCGCGGTCTGGGCCAAGGAGCTGGCCGCGCTGACCAAGAACGGCGACGCGCCGGTCGTCGTCTGGCCGTGGCACGATTACGGCCCCACGGCCTGGAACGCCGACGGCCTCGCCAGCCCCTACACCAAGCAGATGTTCACCGACTTCATCGCGCAGGCGGCGAAGGCCGACCTCGAATTCATCACGCTGGCCGATCTGGCGACGCGGATCAGCGCGTTCCAGAACACGACGATCACGTCGAGCGTCGTCGGCAACACGATCACCGCGACGGTCGGCGCGACGACGGGCACGTTCAGCCTCGACGTCGACGGCCAGGCGAGCGGACAGGTCATCAAGAGCGTCGCGGGCTGGTACGCCTATGATGCGGACAAGGTGTTCCTGCCCAAGACCGGCGGCACCTACACGATCACGATGGGCGCGCTGGCAGACGACGTGACGCACATCACCGCGCTGCCGATGCGGGCCGAGCTGACCGCGCTCAGCGGCGACGGCCGCGACCTGTCGTTCACGGTCGTCGGCGAAGGCAAGGTGACGGTCGACGTCAAGGCGCCGGGCACCGACTGGGTCACGGTGACGGGCGGCAAGATCGCCAGCCAGATCGGCGAGATCCTGACCATCGACATCGGCACGATCGGCACGCACGCGGTCGCCGTCGGGCACGAGGCGAATGTCGGCCCGGTGCTGACCTCGTTCGGCGGCGGCACGACGGGCGCGCTCTCGATCGCCGAGAACGGCACCGCGGTGACGACGATCACCGCGACCGACGCCAACATGGTGTGGGGCGATTCGATCAAATATTCGATCGCCGCGGGCGGTGACGGCGGCGCGTTCACGATCGACGCCACCACCGGCGTGCTGAAGTTCCTCGCGGCGCCCGATTTCGAGGCGCCGACCGACGCCAACCGCGACAATATCTACGCGGTGACCGTCGTCGCGACCGATGCGCGCGGCGCGATCGACACGCAGACGCTGTCGATCGGCGTGACCGACGTCGTCGGCATCACGAAGACGGGCACGATCTTCGCCGACACGATCAACGGCACCAACGAACAGGACGTGCTGGACGGCAGCTGGGGCAACGACGTGCTCAACGGCCTGGGCGGCAACGACCGGCTGATCGGCGGGCTCGGCAACGACACGCTCAACGGCGGTGCGGGCAACGACACGCTGATCGGCGGCAGCGGCACCGACACGCTGACCGGGGGTGCAGGCAACGACATCTTCCGCTTCGAAAGCAAGTCGGACAGCGCCGCCTCGTCGCTGCGCGACGTCATCACCGATTTCGTCAGCGGCCAGGACAAGATCGATCTGAGCGCGATCGACGCCAACGAATCGCTGCTGGCGCGCGGCGACCAGGCGTTCTCGTTCGTCGGCACCGGACGCTTCACCGGCGCCGCGCAGCTGCGCTACAGCTACCAGATGATCGGGGGCAAGGAATATACCGTCGTCGAGGGGAACACCGGTGCGCTGCTGACGGCGGACTTTTCGGTCGCGCTGCTCGGGCATCATAACCTCACCGCAAACGACTTCTTCATGTGACCTGACATAGGGCCCGCTGGGTCATGGCCGGAATCGGATTTCAATTGGCGAGGACCGCGCGGGACGGCGGCGTCGGCGGGATCGCCGGCGCCGCCGCCTTCGGTGCGGTCATCAGCGCGGGGCCGTGGATGATAACCGCGGTGGCGATGGGCCTGCTCAACCGATGGACGGCGCTGCACCTGCACGCCGGGGGCGGGGGCACGGTCCAGACGGTGCTGATCTATGCCTTCAGCCTGTCCGCGCTGGCCGCGGGCCCGATATCGATCCTTGCGACGCGCATGGCCGCGGACCGGATCTTCGCCCGCGATGCCGCCGGCGTGACGGGCATCGTGCTGGTGGCGCTCGCCGCCGGCGGCGCGCTCGCGCTCGCGCTAGGGGCCCTGGTGTTCGGCTGGCTGGCGGCGCTGCCCGCGGTCGAGGCGACGCTGGCGACGCTGACGCTCGCGTGGCTGACGCAGATCTGGATCGCCGCGCCGCTACTGACGGCGCTGCGCCGCTACCGGGCGGTACCGGTCGCCTATCTGGCGGGGGTCGCGGCGGCATCCGTCGTGCTGGCGTTGCTGCCCGCCCCCGGCGTCGCGGGCGTGCTCGCGGTGATCGCGGGCGGCGTTGGGTTGACGCTGGCGGCGATCCTGCGCGTGATCGTCCGGCAGTTCGCGGCCGCGCCCGTGCTGCCGGCGCGCGACGCCATCGCCGCGCGCATGGCGACGATCGTCGCCTGCGCCGGTATCGCCGCGGTCGCGGCGGTCTGGGTCGACAAATGGCTGCTGTGGTGGGGGCCCGAGAGCGTCCCCGCGATCGGCCTGCTGCGGCTCAACCCGATCAACGACCAGGGCAGCTTCCTCGGCCTGCTGACCATGGTCCCGGGGCTGACGCTGATCCTGATCGTCGCGGAAACGCGATTCGACCGCGCCTTCGGCGACCTGATCGCGCGGTGTACCGGAACGTCGACGCTCGACCGGATCGAGGAGGCACGGCGCGAGGTGTTGCGGACCGTGCTCGACGCGCTGCGTCTGCTCGTGCTCGTCCAGGCGCTGGTCGCCGCGCTCGCCTGGGTGCTGGCGGTGCCGATGTTCGACCTGATCGGCGCCGATGCGCGCGCGATCTTCGCATTCCGCCAGACCTCTCTCGGCGCGGTCTTCCACATCGTGGCGATCGCGACGACCGTGGTGCTTGCCTATTACGACCTGTTCGGGCGCATCCTGCTGACCTGGACCTTCTTCGCGATCGGCAGCGCGGTCGCGACAGTGTTGCAATGGGACGCCGGATTCGCCGCCTTCGGCTGGGGCTATATGGCGGGCGCGGTGGTCGGCGCGTCGGTCGGGCTCGCGCTTGCCGGCGAGGCGACGGTCAACCTGACCTATCTGCTGTTCGTCGGGAACAATCCGTCGGTCGTCGGGCACGGCGGGCGGCTGCTGTGACGGACCGGGCGAACCCCGAACGGCGACGGGTGCTGGCACTCGGCGCGCTCGGCCTCGCGCTCGGCGTCCGCGCGCCGCTGGCGGCGGAGACGCGGCCGAGCGACGCCGACTGGCGCTGGGCGGTCGACTACGGCCCCTCGACCGACCCGGCCCTGGCGCGTGCCTGTCGCCTGCTCGTGCTCGAACCACACCATCCGCGTCCGATCGCGCCGTTGCGCGGACCCGGCGCGACGTTGCTCGGCTATGTCAGCCTTGGCGAGGTGGAGCGCAGCCGCCCCTATGTCGCGACGCTCGACCAGGCGGGCGCGCTCGGCCCCGCCAATCCCGATTGGCCGGACGCGCGCATGCTCGACCTGCGCCATCCGGTCGCGCGCCGGCTGGTCGTCGAGCGGATCGTGCCCGACGTGCTCGCGCTCGGCTATGACGGGATCTTCATCGACACGATCGACAGCGTGGAGGCGATGGAGCGCCGCGATCCGGTCGCCAACCGCGGCATGATCGCCGCGGCCGCCACTTTGATCGCAGAGCTGCGGTCGCGCTTCCCGCGGATGCGCATCATGCTCAACCGCGGCTATGCGCTGCTGCCCGACGCCGCCCCCAACATCGACATCCTGCTTGGCGAGGCGATGGCGTCGCGCTGGAACTTCGTCGCGAAGCGCTACGACCTGCTCGGCGATGCCGACTGGCAGTGGCAGGCGGACCGGCTGCGCGCGGCACAGGCGCGCAACCCCGCGCTGGTGCTGACGACGCTCGACTATTGGGACCCTGCGGCGACCGCGCAGGTCATGCGCCTGTACGCGAAAGAGCGCGCCGCCGGCTTTCGTCCCTATGTCGCGACGCTCGCGCTCGACCGGCTGATCCCGGAGCCCGTGGCATGAGCGTCGGCCGTCGTCAGGGCTGGATGGCGCTCGGCATGCCGGTGCTCGCCGGGCTGGGGCTGCTCGGCGCGGGCCTGCTGCTGCTGCCCGGCCGCCGCGAGGTCCTGCATGCGGAGCGGCGCGCGTTCCCCGCTCCGGCGCAGTCCGTCCCGCCCGCCGCCGAACCGCCGGTGACCCAGCGGCCGATCGCGCTGCCGGCCGCGCCACCGTCGATCGCGGCGGAGATCGCGGACGCCGACGCCGCGCGTCTCGCCGCGCTGACCGCGGCATCGATCCGCGACGGCGGGCGGGTGACGACGGTGCAGGTGGCGTACGACCTGATCGCCGCGCGACGGCCGGCGGTCGCGCTCGCCTATCTGGCCGCCCGGCCCGACGGGGCGACGCCCGCGACCTGGCGGCTGCGCCTCGCCCTGCTGCGCGACACCGGCCGCAAGGCCGATTCGGTGACGCTGGTCGAAGCCGCCGCAAGCCGCCGCGGCACGGCCACCCCGGCCGATCTGGTCGCGGGGGCCTATGAGGCCGGACGGCCGGACCTGCTGATCGACGCCGCGGCGCATGGCGCGATCCCGCCCCCCGACGCCGCGCTGGCCCTCGACCTCGCGCGCCGCGCCGATGCGGGCGGACGCGGCGACCGGATCGTGGCGCTCGACCGCGTGACGCATGCCGACTGGCGCAGCGCCGATCCGTGGCTCGCGATGCGCATCGCCACCCGCGCCGGCGACAGCGCCGCCGCGCTGCGCGCCGCCGACCGCCTGCCCGCCGACCAGCGCGATGCGGGGCGCGAGGCGATCCTGCGGGCCGCCGGCGATCGCGCGGGGCTGCGCCGGCTGTGGCTCGCACAGGCGGCCGTCCCCGGCGCGGCGCTGGCGCCGATCGCCGAGCGGCTGCTCGCGGCGGGCTTTCGCGACGATGCGACCGCGCTGCTCCGCCAGGCCGCGACCGGGCGACCGGTCGCCGATCCCGCGGCGCAGCGGCTGCTGTACCTCATCGGCCCGCGCCCCGGCGCCGCCGACATCGCCTGGCTGCGGCGGCAATCGAGCCTCGGCGATCCGGGCGCGCAGGGGGACTGGATCGCGGCCTATGCGCAGCGCGACCGGCCGGCTGCGGCGCTCGCCGTCCTGTCGCAGCATCCGCTGGCGACGCGCAGCGACGTCATGCTCGTCCGGCTCGGCCTCGCCCGCGCTGCGCACGACGACGGAGCGGCCCGCGTCCTCGCCGCCGCGCTGCTCGACGGTCGCCCGCTCGACACGGCGCAATTGCGCCTGCTCGGCGCCACGGCGCCCCCGGACGCCGCGCTGGCCCGGACGCTGGGCCGTCGCCGCGTCGCGGCAGGAATAGCCGAGCCGCGCGACACGCTCGACCTTGCCTGGGCGGCGTGGAACGGCGGGGACGCCGCGACCACCGTCCGCTGGCTCCGCACGCGGCTCGCGACCGATCCCGACGACCTCCCGGCGCTGCGCCTGATGGCGGATGCGCAGGCAAAGGCCGGCGGCGCCGCAGCGGCCCGGCCTTGGCTGGAGCGCGCGCTCGCGCTGGCCCCCGCGAACGGGCGCGATCGCGTGGAACTGCTCGACCGGCTCGGCCGACGCGGCGATGCGATCGCCGCGGTCCGCGCGTTGCGCGCGGCGGCACCCGACGACCGCGCGCTGGCGGCGCTGCACGCGCGGCTGCTCATCGCGGGCGGCCAGCCCGGCCGCGCCATGGCGGTGCTGGCGCCATGATCGCGCTGCTGATCGCCCTTCTGTCCCCCGGCGCCTGCCCGCCCCCGTCGGCCGCCGGGCAGGCCGTGCCGACCGCCATCCGCGCCGATGCGTCCGTCACCGCCCAGCTCGACTGGCCGCAGGGGACCGACATCCGTGCCGAGGCGAACGAGGGCGAGATCGTCGTACGCTTCGACCGGCCGCTGCGCGATGCGGCGATCGACGCCTTCCGGGTCGCCGCCGGCGCGGCGATCGGCGACCTGCGGTGGAACGACGACAGCCTCGTCCTGCGCGCGGCGCCGGGATGGACGATGACGTGGCAGCGATCCGGATCGCGGCTCGCCGTCGCCTTCGCGCCGCTGCCGGCGACGGCGGTGCCCGTGGCCGACGACGCCGCAATCGTGGCGGTCGAGGCGGATGCGGCGGCGGGCTATCCGGGCCGCGCGCGCCGCGCCGCGACCCGGCTCGCCGCCGGGGCGCCGACGGACCCGCGAATCATGCGCCTACTCGCCGATGCGCAGGCGGCCGACGGCGACGGCCGCGCCGCCGCGGATGGCTATCGCGCGCTCGCCGCGGACGACCGCGCCGCGCGCCGCATCCGTGCCGCGGCGCCCGGCACCGCAAGCGCCGGCGTCACCCTGCGCGACGGCAGCGACCTGTCGCAGGCCGAGGCGTCCGCCCGCGTCGATGTCGCGATCGACGACCGGCTGGCGGTCGGCGGCGGGGTGCGCCGGCTGCAAACCCGCGTCGACGGACGCGGACGCCATGGCGCGACCGTCGCCGACGCGAGCGTGGCGGCGCGACTCGACGCCGGCGTGCGGCTGCAGCTGATCGCCTCCGCCGCGCTCGACACGGCGGTGACGGGCGGCGGCGCGCGGCTCGTCGCAGGCCCCGCCGAGGCGCAACTCCGCGTCACGCTGCTGCGCCATATGCCGGATTATTCCACCGCGGCGCAGGTGCTGGCGGGCGGCTATCTGTCGCGGGCGCTCGTCGGCGTCACCTATCGCCTGACCCCCGGCGTCGTCGTGCAGGCGGACGCCGGCGGCCAGCGCTACGGCATCGCCGGCCAGCCCGGCGCGACCGACACGATCGTCGCGAGCGCAGGGGTCGACTATCTGATCCGGCGGCAGTTTCCCGCGCTGGGCCTGACCTATCGGTACGAGGCGGAATATGTTCAGCGGATGCGCAGCGGCGGCGACGCGCTGCCGATCGTGCCGCTGGCCACGCGCGAAAATCACACGTTGCAGGGTCTCGTCAGCGGCGCGGCGGGCGAGGTGCAGCTGACCGCGCTCGCCGGCTGGACGGTCGATCGCTTCGGCGGCGACGGCCCGACCGCGAGCGTCGGGATCGCCGCGCCGATCGGCATCGGCTGGCGGGTGGAGGGCAGCGGCGGCGTCACCTCGATCGCCCGTGCCGGTTTTTCCGGGCGCCAGCTGTTCGCGCGCGCGCAGCTGACGCGCAACCTGGGCGACGGGCGATGAGTCCGATCGGCCCGCCACGCTGGCGGCGCCCGATCCGGATCGCGCTGGAACTCGCGATCGGCTTCGCGCTGCTCGCCGGGGCGGATCGCTGGCTGACCGGCGGCAGCGGCTTCGCCGGCGTGCAGCCCAACCCCTATTGGATCCCGGTGCTGGTCATGGCGCTGGCCTATGGCACCGGGCCGGGCGTCATCGCCGCGGGGATCGCCGCTGCGCTGTGGCTGGCGCATGTCCACGACGGCAGCGGCGAGCGCGATTATCTGGATCATCTGTTCCACCTGTCGCTGCCGCCGCTGCTGTGGTTCGTCGCCGCCGTCGCGGTGGGCGAGGTGACGACGATCCGCCTCGCGCGCCACGCCCGTCTCGACCGCCGCGGGCGCATCGCCATGCGCAACGTCGCGCGGATGACGGAGGCGTTCGACAGCCTGTCCCGGACTAATCGCCGGCTCCAGGTCCGCATCGCCACCGACGGCGCCACCATCGGCCATGTCGTCGACGTCGCCGCGCGCCTCGCCGCCCCCGACGCGGCGGTCCGGCGCACGGCGATGATCGCGCTCGTCGCCATAGCGGCGCGCACCGACGATTTCACCTGCTACCGGATCGCCGGGAGCGAGGCGCGGGCGTGGCTGCGCAGCGATCAGGCGACCGCCCGGCGCGACGCGCTGCCGGTGGCGCTGATCGACCGGCTGGTCCGCCGACGCGGGCTCGTCCATGTCGCGCGGCGCGCCGACCGCCCGGCGCTGGAGGGGATCGGCGTCGTCGCCGTACCGCTCGCCGACGCGGCGACGGGCGCCCTCGCCGGCTGCCTCGTCCTTCATTCGATGCCGTTCGCGGCGCTCGACGCCGGTCGCGTCGCCGATCTGGGCGAGATCGCCGGGTGGCTGACGCCCCTGCTCGCCGACCCCGGCATCGCCGCGCCGCGTGCGGTCGGCCCGGCGGGGATGGTCGCATGACCGCGTGGCTGGTCGTGCTGGCGATGCTCGACGTCCTGCTGTTCGGGGTGTGCGGCATCGCGGCATCGCCGGCCGGCTGGCCCCTGGCCGGGCATGCGCTGCTGACCGCGGTGGCGCTGGCGATCCGGCTGCGCGCGCGGCCGACGCCGGGCCTCGCCGTCCCGATGCTCGGCATGCTCGGCCCCGTCGCCGTCCTCGCGAGCCTGTTCCCCTGGCTGCGGCAGCCACAGGCCGCCCGCCCGTCCGATGACGCGCGCATCTTCGGCCCGCGCCGCGTCCGGACCGCGCGGGCCGGCCATGGCGTGGCCGCCGCGCGCCTGCTCGACGGACGGGTGCACCATGCCGCGCCGGAAACGCTGGGATCGCTCGTCGCGATCCTGCGCCACGGCGACGTCGCGGCGCGCCGCCGCGCGCTCGAAACCGTGGTTCGCTCGTTCGAGCCCGGCCTGTCGCCGCTGATCGCGCAGGCACTGACCGACCGGGACCAGACGATCCGCGCGCTGGCCGCCGCGGCATCGGCGCGCGTCGCCCAGAACCTGCTGATCGCGCGATCGGCGCCCGGCGACGACGACGCGGCGCCGCCGGGGACGCTCGCCGCGCTGCTCGCCGATCACGCGCGAGCCGACGTATTGCTATCCGATTCGCAGCGGCGCAAGCTGCGCGACGACGCGGTCGCGATGCTGCCCGCAAACGATCCGGCGCGTCCCGGGCTGGTGCTGGAGGCGCTGTGGGCGGCGGGCGACTATGCCGCGATCGATGCCCTTGCCGACACGGTCGCCGCGGCGCCGGATGCCGCCGGCGGCGATGCCGCCCGCATGGCGCGCTGGTGGCAGGACGCGTCCGCGGCATGAGGACCGGCGGCCCGGAAGCCGACGTCTGCCTGATCGTCGAGGGTGCCTATCCCTATGTCATCGGCGGCGTATCGGGCTGGTTGCAGGACCTGATCGCGCACCTCCCCGACGTCACCTTCGCGATCGCCGCGATCAAGCCGGGTGCCGAGGACGCCCCCTTCCGCCTGACGCCGCCGCCCAACGTGATCGCCGTGACCGAGATCGGGCTGGCGCCCGAACCGTGCATGCCGCGGCCGATCGCCGATGCCGTAGCGATCCCGATCGCCGATGCGCTGGTCGCCTTCGTCGCGACTGGCGACGCCGACCGGCTGGGGCGGCTGATCGACCTGATCGGCGGGATGACGCATCCGCCGGCGACGGGCGATATCCTGTCGCACCCCGCCGTCTTCGCGCGGTTGCGGCGGCATTATCAGGCGATGCTGCCCAAGGCGTCGTTCCACCATTATTTCTGGGCGATGCGCGTCCTGCTCGGCGGGCTGCTCGCGGTGCTCACCGCACCGCTGCCGCGGGCGCGGGCCTATCATACGATCTCGACCGGGTTCGCCGGGCTGCTCGCCGCGCGCGCCGCGCGCCAGACCGGGCGGCCCGCCTTCGTCACCGAACACGGCATCTACCTGCTCGAACGCCAGATCGAGGTGATGATGGCCGACTGGATCGGCGACCAGGTCGACACCGGCCTGGAACTGGAGCGCAGCGTCCGCGACCTGCGCGACCTGTGGGTGCGCGCCTTCTCCAGCTACGCCACCGCCTGTTACGAGGCATGCGATCCGATCATCGCGCTCTATGGCGAGAACACGCAGGTGCAACGCCGGCTCGGCGCCGCGCCGGGGCGCGTGCGGGTGATCCCGAACGGCATCGATTCGTCGCGCTTCGCGGCGATGGCGGACGCGCGCGACCCGGCGCATCCGCTCGTCGTGCTGCTCGGCCGCGTGGTGCCGATCAAGGACATCAAGACCTTCATTCGCGCCGCGGCGATCGTCCATGCCGACCGTCCCGACATCCGCTTCGCCGTGCTGGGCCCGGCGGACGAGGACCCGGAATATGCCGGCGAATGCATCCGGCTGGTCGACGACCTGGGGCTGGGCGCGGTGTTCGACTTCGCCGGCCGCGTCCGGATCGAGGACTGGATGGCGCGGATCGACCTGCTGGTGCTGACCAGCCTGTCCGAGGCGCAGCCGCTCGTCATCCTCGAAGGCGGCGCCTGCGGCATCCCGGTGGTCGCGCCCGACGTCGGCAGCTGCCGCGAGATGATCGAGGGGCGCGGCGGCGACGACACCGGCCATGGCGGCATCGTCACGCCGCTGGTCAACCCGGCGGCCACCGCCGCGGGGATCCTCGCCATCGCCGCGGATCCCGAACGCCGCGCCGCGATGGGCGAAACGATGCGCGAGCGCGTGCGCCGCGACTATGACCACGGCACCATCATCGGCGCCTATCGCGACCTCTACCGATCGCTGGTCGCGCGATAGGCAGGCGCGACGCGGGCGCGGTCAGCCGCCGCCGGTGACCCGTTCGTCGCTGAGGTCGCCGACGCCCGGATCGGGCAGGCGCGGGCCGATCGGCACGGCGCGTCCGGTCGGTCCGGGCACTGCGGCGAGCGCGGCTGGCCGGATCCGCGCATCGCCCGCGACCGGCAGGACGGGGGCCGCCGGCGCGGCCGCGGACGGCACCTGCGCGCGGTCGATCGGCGCGAGCAGCGGGTCGAAAGGGCCGAAGGTCTGGGCACGCACCTGTCGCGTGTTGCGCGCGGGATCGTAGGCGGGGACGGCCCGGTCGATCGCCGCCGCCTGCAACCGCCCCAGCGTCGCGAGCAGCCGCGCCTCCGCCGCATAGGCGGCATAGGTCGCGTTGGTTTCGACCAGCTGCGCGGTCAGCAGCCGCTGTTCCGAATCGAGCACCTCGAAATTCGACCGCAGCCCTTCCGAAAACCCGCGCTGGACGCCGGTCAGCGCGTCCTGCGCGGCGCCGGTGGCGATCCGCCCGGCGTCCATCTGCTCGCCGGAGGCGACGGCCTGATTCCACGCACTCTGGGCGGTGACGAGCGCCGCGCGGCGTGCGCTCTCGACCTCGAAGCCGAGCTGCTGCCGTTCGGCGATCGCCGCACGGACGCGCGATCCGATCACGCCGCCGGTCAGCAGCGGCATGGTCAGCGTGACCGCCCCCGTCGCCGCGGGCCCGGCGTCGCGCAGCTGATAGGAATAGGGGCTGGAATAACCGTAGCTGCCGGTCAGCGCGACGACCGGCGCGCGTTCCGCGCGTTGCGCCGCGATGCGGGCATCACCCGCCCTGGTCGCCATGATCGCCTGCCACAGGCTGGGGCTTTCCTGCTCGACGATGGCATAGGCGCCGTCGAGCGTCGTCGGCAGTCCGGGGAGCGTCGGCGGGATCATCAGCGGCCCCGGATTGTGCCCGACCACCGCCGCGAACCGGCCGCGGCTCGATTGCAGGTTCGCGACCGCCTGCGACAGCTGCGCGCGGACGATTTCGCGCTGCGCGCGCGCCTGCGCGATCTCGATCCGGGTCAGGTCGCCGCCGCGCTCGCGCGCGATCGCCTGTTCGAGCTGGCGGCCATAGGATTCGAGCGATCGCTGCTGGATCGCGACGAGTGCCTGGTCGCGGCGCACCGAGACATAGGCATCGACCACCTCGAACAGGATCGCATTCTCGACCTCGCGCAGCCGTTCGCGTCCGGCGAGCACGCTCGCCTCCGCCGCGGAGACCTGCGCCGCGGTGCGTCCGCCGTTCAGCAGGATCTGCGACACGGTCAGCGTCGCGCCCATGTTGCGCGCGCGCTGCGTGTCGAAGCGGTCGAGCAGATTGCGCTGTTCCTGCGAGCGATATTGCAGGGCCATGTTGATGCCCGCGTTCAGCCGATAGGGGGAGCCGGCCTGCACGATCTGTTCGTCGAGTGCCCGCAGCTGCGCGCGCTGCCCCTCCAGCGCCGGGTTGCTGCGATAGGCGTCGGCGATCGCCTGGCCCAGCGTCTCCGGAGCGAGGCGCCCCTCGACGTAGGACGTGCCGGCATCCTGCCCGGCGGCGGGCGCGCACCACATCAGTGCGGCGAGCAACAGCAGACGACGCGGATCAACGTTCATGGAGCGACCTCGCAAAAGCCTCGGTCAAGGGATCGAGCAGATATCCGAGCGCGGTGCGCGAGCGCAGCTTGACCAGCACCGACACCGGAACGCCGGCGCGGATGCCGGTATCGCCGCCGCGCGCCGCCTCGATCCGCGCGATCTGGTCGCGCGGCACCGCGATCTCGGCGCTGAAATAGCTGTGCCCCGATTGTTCGTCGCGCAGCGCGTCCGCCGATACGGTGCGTACCGTGCCGGTCAGGATCGGCAGGTCGCGTTCGTGCAGCGACAGGAACCTCACCTCCGCTTCGCGCCCCGCGAACACGCCGTCGATGTCGCCCGGCGCGAAATTGGCGCGCACGACGAGCGGCGCGGCGTCGGGGACGATATCGAGGATCGGCTGACCCGGCTGGATCACCCCGCCCACCGAGAAGACGCGCAGGCCGACGACGCGGCCGGTCACCGGCGCCCGGATGACGGTGCGGGCGAGCTGGTCGCGGGCCGCCAGCCATTTGGGCAGCATCTCGTTGAGCTGGAACTGCGTGTCGCGCAGCAGCGATGCGCTGTCCTCGACGTATTTGCGACGGTTCTGCACCATTTCGGCATGGGTCTGACCGATCTGTTCGCGCGCCGCGGCGGAGCGCGAGACATAGTCGGCGTCGGTCCCGTCGAGCTGCTGGATCGACCGCTCGATCGCCCGCACGGTGTTGCGCGACACATATCCCTGGTCCGCCAGCGCGCGGGTGCTGTCGAGCTGCTGCCGCAGCGAGGCACGCTGCTGCGCCGTCGCCTGCGCCTGCGCATTGAAACCGCCGGTCTGCTGCGACACCGTCGCCGCCTGTTGCCGCAGCACCGCGCCGTTCGCGGCGAGCGCAGAGGCCCGTGCCGCCCGCTGTGCCACCTGAAGCGCCTCGGCGCGCTCGACCAGCCGCCGGTCGTCGCCCGTCGCGTTCGCGAACTCCGCCGGCCAGACGATCGCCCCGCCGCGCACGTCCGCCTCCAGACGGGCGCGCTGCGCCTTGAGGTCGATGACGCTCGCCGCCAGCGCGCGTTCGCTCGCGACGACGTCCGCCCCCTCGAGGCGGAACAGGACGGTCCCGGCGCGGACATGATCGCCGTCGTGCACCGACAGCGCGGACACGATCCCGCCCTCGCGATGCTGGACGGTCTGGCGATTGCCGGCGACGACGACCTGCCCCTCGCCCGCCGCCGCCGCATCGAGCCGTGCGAACGCCGCCCAGCCGAGCGCGACGACGAAGAACAGGATGGCGACGATGCCGCCGGCGACGATCGCGGGGCGCGGCGAATCGTCCAGCGTCAGCCGCCGCGCGATGCCGTCGCGCACGGACTGGCCGGACGGCACCGCGGGCACGGCCTCCGCGCCAGGACGATCGGCATGGATCATCGCGCACCTCCCGCCGCCGCGACCGCAGGACCCGGCGGCGGCCCGGCGGGCCGCAGCACCTTCGCGCGATCGTCGAACAGCTGGATCGTTCCGCCGCGCAATACCATGATCCTGTCCACCGCCTGGAGCAGCCCGGTCCGGTGCGTCGATACGATGATCGTCGCGCCGCGGCGGCGCATCGCCTCCATGGTCGCGACCAGCCGCGCCTCGCCCTCGCTGTCGAGATGCGCATTGGGTTCGTCGAGCAGCAGGATCGTCGGTTGCCCGAACATCGCGCGCGCGAGCGCGATCGCCTGGTTCTGCCCCGCCGACAGGCCCGACCCCTCCGCCATCGTCAGCATCGTCGCATAACCCTGCGGCAGGCCGAGGATGACGTCGTGCGCGCCGGCGACCTGCGCCGCCTGCACCACCGCGGCGTCGAGCGCTTCGCTGTCCCCGTCGAGCACCGCCTGGAAGCGCGAGATGTTGGTGTGCACCGTCGTCGGAAACAGCGACGGCATCTGCGGCATATAGCCCAGGTGCCGGCCGAGGTGTTCGCGATTCCAGTCGGCGAGGCTCGCGCCATCGATCCGGACCTCGCCCGAATCGGGGGTCAGCGCGCCGGCGAGGACGCGCAGCAGCGTGGACTTGCCCGCCCCGCTCGGCCCGACGAGCGCGACGATCTGGCCCGGCTCGACCGTGAAGCTGATATCCGACAGCAGCGCCCGCTCGCCGTTCTCCGCCAGCACGCCGACGCCGCGGACGTCGATCCGCCCGATCGGCGGCGGCAGCGCCGTGACATGCGCCGCTGGACCCGGCCGGCGACAGAAGGCGTCGAGATCGCGCCACGCGTTGCGCGCGCTGGCGAGCGGCTTCATCGCACCCAGGATCTGTTCGACCGGCTGGAGCGCGCGCCCGAGCAGCAGCGACGCGGCGAAGATCGCGCCGCCCGAAATGTCCTGCCGGATCGCCAGCCACGCGCCCAGCGCCAGCGCCAGCGACTGCAGCAGCAGCCGGAGGAACTTGGTCAGCGCCAGGAAATGCCCCGCCGTCGCCGCGAGCGACGATTGCCGCCGCACCAGCTCGGCGCGTTCGAGCAGGTGGCGGGTCACGAAGGCGTTGCGCATGCCCAGCACACGGACGACCTCCGACCCGTGGATCGACACGTCCTGTTCGCGCGTCGCGAGCATCGCGCGCACCTGCGTGTCCCGCGCCGCGCGCGCGGTGACGCGGTCGCTCAGGATCGCGATACCGCCGAGCAGCAGGGCGCTCGCCAGCGCCAGCACGCCGATCCAGGGGTGGAGGAGGAAGGAAATGAGGATGTAGATCGGCGCCCAGGGCGCGTCGAACAGCGCGAGGATCGTCGGCCCGGTCAGCGTCGCACGGATCGTGTCGAAGTCGCGCATCGCCTGGCTGCGCTGCGCTCCGGTCGCCTCGTCCGTGCCGAGGATACGCAGCAGGATGCCCGGCGCCGCCCGCCGTTCCAGCCTCAGGCTGGCGCGCAGCAACAGCCGCATCCGCATCATGTCGAGCACCGCGAACACGATCAGCGACACCGCGAGGATCAGCGTCAGGAGGAACAGCGTCGCACCGCCGCGGGTCGGCACGACGCGGTCGTAGACCTGAAGCATGAAGATCGACGGGACGAGGTACAGGACGTTGACCAGTCCCGAAAACAGCGCGGCGAACAACAGGTGCCGGCGACAGCCACGCACGGCGTCGGCGAGCACGTTTCCGGGGGTCCTGGCGAACGACAGCATGGACCGGGCTATAGAATCGAAAGGTTAATCAGAGGGTATCCGGATCCCCTGCGGAAAAAACAGCGCGGCGCTCCCCTCCCTGGATCAGCATGGTCGTCGCATGCGACCCTGCGTCCGCCGAACTCGATGCCACCCAGATATCGACCACACCGGGCTCGACCTGCCGGCCGCCCCGTTCGTCGACGATCGCCAGATCGTCGGGGCCGAGCGGCAGCGATACGGTCGCGCTCGCACCCGCATCGAGCGTCACGCGCGCGAACCCCTTCAGCTGCCGCACCGGCCGCGCGCGGCTCGCCACCCGCTGTCGCACGTAGAGCTGGACGACGTGGGTGCCGCGTCGCCGGCCGACGTTGCGGACGGTCGCGGTGACCGTCGCGCCGGGCGTCAGCGGCGACGGCACGGCGGCCTCCCCGATCGCAAAACGCGTATAGCCCAGCCCGTGACCGAAAGCGTAGAGCGCGGCGTCGGGGGCATCGCGCCATCGCCCGGTGCCGCCCTGCGGCGCGGGCTCGGGCGGCGGCGGGCGCCCGGTCGGCAGGCGGTCGTACGACCAGGGCTGCTGCCCTTCGACCATCGGAAAGCTGACTGGCAGCCGCCCGGTCGGCTCGGCCTCGCCGAACAGCAGCGCCGCCAGCGCCGGCCCCGTCTCGCATCCCAGGAACCAGGTCGCCAGGATCGCCGGCGCCGCCCGCACCGCGCCCTCCAGCACCAGCGCACGGCCGTGGCGCAGCAGCACGACGACGGGCGTGCCCGTCGCGGCGACCGCCTCCGCCAGCGCCTGCTGCGCGGGCGGCACGGCGATCGAGGCGCGGCTGTTCGCCTCGCCCGACATGTCCGCGCCCTCGCCGATCGCGAGCAGCACGACGTCGGCCGCGCGTGCGGCGGCGACGGCGCGATCGATCCCGCCCGCGATCGGCGCCTCGATCGCGCTGCCCGGCTCGACCGTCAGCCTCGTGTCGGGCAGCCGGCCGCGCAGCGCGGTGGCGAGGTCGACGCCCTCGCGCCGATAGCCCGCGAAACTCCACGGCCCGTCCAGCTGCGTCCGGTCCGCGCCGCACGGGCCGATCAGCGCGATGCGCCCGATCGTCCGGGACAGCGGCAACAGCCCGCCCTCGTTCCGCAACAGCACGACCGCGCGTGTCGCCGCCTCGTTGGCCAGCGCGCGGGTCGCCGCCGTGCCGATCCGCGTGCGCTCGACGACCGGGTCGAGCGACCGGAACGGCCGTTCGAACAGTCCCAGCCGCGCCTTGAGCGCCAGCACCCGGCGTACCGCCTCGTCGACGCGCGCGATCGGCACCCGCCCCGCCGCGACCAGCACGGGCAGGTGCGCATTGTACAGCCCGCTCTGCATGCTGACGTCGGTGCCGGCGAGGATCGCGCGGGCCGCCGCGTCGGCTTCGTCCGCCGCAGCGCCATGCGCGATCAGTTCGCGATCGGCGGCATAGTCCGAGACGCACGGGCCCCGGAAGCCGAGCTGGCCGCGCAATATCCCGGTCAGCAGGGGCCGGTTGGCGGTGGCGGGCACGCCGTCGACGTCGGTGAAGCTCGCCATGACCGCCCCCGCGCCCGCGGCGAACGCCGCGGCGAAGGGGGGCAGGTGGACGCGCTGCATCGTGCCCGGCGACATGTCGACCGCGCCATATTCCATGCCGCCGACGACCGCGCCATAGCCCGCGAAATGCTTGGGCGTCGCGCACAGCGCGTCTTCCGCGGACAGGTCGTCGCCCTGGAAGCCGCGGACGCGCGCGGCGGCGATCCGGCTGCCGAGGTGGACGTCCTCGCCCGCGCCCTCCGCGACGCGCCCCCATCGCGCATCGCGGGCGACGTCGACCATCGGCGCGAACGTCCAGTGCAGGCCGCCGGCGGTCGCCTCGCGCGCGACCGCGCGGGCGATCCGTTCCGACAGCGCCGGATCGAACGCCGCCGCCTCGCCGAGCGGGATGGGAAAGATGGTTTCGTAGCCGTGGATGACGTCCGCGGCGAACACCAGCGGGATGCCCAGCCGGCTCTTCAACGCCGCGCGCTGCGCCCGGCGCGCGCCGGCCACGCCGTACCCGTTGAACAGCATCCCCACCTGTCCCGCGCGGATCGCGGCGAGCATCGCATCGGCGTCGCGCGCCGCCTCGCCGGGGTTGGTCGTCCGGCCGAGCGGCCTGACGGTATCGGAGAAGCAGGACAATTGCCCCGCCTTCTCGGCGATCGTCATCCGCGCGAGCAGATCGTCGATACGATCGCGGGCGCCTTGCGCGAGGTCAGCCCAGGCGAGGCCAGACCAGGCGGGGGCCGCCAGCAGATACGACAGCACCGATCGGCGATGGATCATCGCACACTCCGCCCGGACCACGAGGGGTCCCTGCCTAGCCGATGCCCGTGCGTCGCGACACAGGAAAGGCTTGCGCTCGATGCCCGATCGATCACAGTGCCGCATCGTGAAGCGCGTCAGACGTCTTGTGATCCTGGGGGGCGGCACCGCCGGATGGATGGCCGCCGCCGCGATCGCCGCGACGTTCGGCGACCGGATCGCGATTGTCCTGCTCGAATCCGATGCGATCGGCACCGTCGGCGTCGGCGAGGCGACGATCCCCACCATCCACTGGTTCAACCGGCTGATCGGCCTCGACGAGGCGGCGTTCGTCGCGACCACGCAGGCCAGCTTCAAGCTCGGCATCGAGTTCGTCGACTGGGCGAGGCCGGGATCGCGCTATTTCCATCCCTTCGGCCGCTATGGCGTCGATCTGGGTCCGGTGCCGTTCCACCAGCACTGGCTGCGCGCGCGGGCCGAAGGCGATACACCGCCGCTGTCCGCCTATTCGCTCGCGACGCAGCTCGCCGCCGCCGGCCGCTTCGCGCGGCCGGCCGACGATCCCGGCTCGATCCTGTCGACGCTCGGCTATGCCTATCAGTTCGACGCCGGGCTGTACGCGCGCCACCTGCGCGCGAAGGCGGAGGCGCGCGGGGTCCGGCGTCACGAGGGCAAACTGGCGGGGGTGGAGCGCGATCCCGCGACCGGTTTCGTCACCGCGCTGACGACCGAACGCGGGGAGCGTCTGGAGGGCGACCTGTTCGTCGACTGTTCGGGGTTCCGGGCCTTGCTGATCGGCGAGGCGATGGCATCGCCGTTCGAGGACTGGTCGCACTGGCTGCCCTGCGACCGCGCGGTGGCGGTGCCGTGCGCGCGCGGCGGCCCGACGGCGCCGTTCACCCGTTCGACGCTGCGCCCGGCGGGGTGGCAATGGCGCATCCCGCTCCAGCACCGCACCGGCAACGGCTATGTCTATGCCAGCCGCTTCGTGTCGGACGACGAGGCGACGGCGACGCTGCTCGCGAACCTCGACGGCGCACCCCTCGCCGAACCCCGGCTGCTGCGCTTCACGGCGGGGTTCCGGCGCGAGGCGTGGCGCGGCAACGTCGTCGGCATCGGCCTCGCCTCCGGCTTCCTCGAACCGCTCGAATCGACCAGCATCCACCTGATCCAGAGCGGCATCGCCAAGCTCATCGCGCTGTTCCCCGACGCCGACTGCGACCCCGGCCTCAGCGCCCGCTTCAACACGCTGTTCGCGCAGGACATGGACGGCATCCGCGATTTCCTGATCCTGCATTACCACGCGACGCAGGGGCACGACGCGCCGCTGTGGCGCCACGTCGCGGCGATGCCCCTGCCCGCGTCGCTGATCGATCGCCTTCGCCTGTACCGCAGCAGCGGTCGCCTGATGCTGCAATCGGACGAACTGTTCCGCGAGGCGAGCTGGCTGGCCGTGCTGGAGGGTCAGGGCGTGACCGCACGGCATCCCGCGCCGCTCGCCGATACGCTGGACGCCGCGCGCAGCCGGCAGCAGCTCGACCGGATCGCGGCGATCGTCGCGCGCGCGACGCCGACGCTGCCGCTGCACGACGACGCGATCGCCGCGACGGTCGGGGCGCGATGACCCGACCCGACGTGCGCGCCCGGCGGATCGGGCAGGAGCGCGAACCGGTCGTCGTCATCGACCATTTCGCCCTCGATCCCGACGCGCTGCGTGCCTTTGCGGCCACCCGGCCCTTCGGGCCGGCAGGGCAGCATTATCCCGGCATCAAGGCGCCGCTTCCCCCCGATTATCTGCGCGCGCAGGGGCGGTTGATCGCGGCGGTCGCGCGCGACGCGTTCGGGATCACCGGACCCATCTCCGTGCTGGAGGCGCGATTTTCGATCGTGACGCTGACGCCCGACGCGCTGTCGCTCGAACAGCGGTTGCCGCACGTCGACGCGCTCGAGCCGGGGCAACTTGCGCTGATCCATTATCTGGTCCCGGCCGGCACCGGCGGCACCGCCTTCTACCGCCATCGCTCGACCGGCTACGAAACCGTCGACGGGCCACGCAGCGCGCCCTATTTCGACGCGCTCAAGCGGGATCTTGCACGGCAGGGGGCGCCCGAGGGCTATATCGACGGCGACACGCCGCTGTTCGAACGGATCGCCGCGCTCGACGGCGTCTACAACCGGGCGCTGCTCTATCGCGGCCACATGCTCCATTCGGGCGTGATCGCCGCCGATGCCGCCCCGTCGCCCGATCCGGTCGCCGGCCGGCTGACCGTCACGGGGTTCTTCGCGACCTGACCCGGCGCCGGGGCGAGGCGTTCGCCCTATTCCTCGCCGGGCGGGCGGACGGCGAGGTAGACGGTGCTCCACAATTGCGCCGCGTTCGATTCGTCGACGTCGGTCTTGCCCGCGCCGAACGCCTGGATCCGGTAGCGACCGCCGCCGTAGGTCCAGGACCACAGCTCGGAACTGCGCACCGCGCGGCTTGCCGCGATCGCCTTCCACAGCGCCGCCTGCGCCGCGACGAGGCGCGCGCGCGTCGCCGCGGGCAGGTCGCCGCGCCCGAGCTGGCGCCGCAGCCCCGCCGCGAGCAGCGCCTGCTGCCACGACCACACCACCGCGCCGTGATAGGCCGACGGCGTGAAGCGCGCCTGCGCATCCGTCGACGCGAACGCCGGATTGGCGACGAGCAGCCCGATGTCGGTCATCAGCCCCGCCGGAAACGGCCGCATGATCGCACCGACATAGGTGTCGAGGTCGGTCGGCGAGGGCTGGCCGAACAACAACATGAAGCCTTCGTCCGAATTGACGATGCGCACCGGCGACCCGTCGGCATCGAGCGACAGCGCGTGGAAGACCATCGGCTGCGTGCCCAGCGCGGCGAGCGCCGGGGCGGCGGGCACGCCCAGCGTCGCCGCGTAGCGCCGCACCTCCGTCGCCGCCGTCGCCGCCGGCACCGCGACGCGGAACAGCGCGGGCGCCCGCTCCCGCCAGACCCGGGCGATGCCGCCGGCCTTGCCGAACAAAGCGCGGTCGTCCGCCGACAGATAGGCGTCGAGCAGCCCGGCGCGCAGCAGCCGGTCCGCCGATTCGACTGCGGCGGGGACAAGCGCGCCATTGACGTCATAGGCATAGATGCCGCGGCCCAGCCCTTCCTCGCTGTCGCGCCACTCGCCCGTCTTGCGCCCGGGCTTGATCGCCACCAGCGTCCGGGTCGACGGCGCGGCGGCGAACCCGCGCGCCTGTTCCAGCACGAAGCGCAGGTTGCGGACGAGCGAGGCACCGACCGCCTCGCGATGGCCGGGATCCGCCTCGCTGGTCAGCGGCTGCGCCAGATACGCCGCCGCCCGCGACCGGCCGCTGCCGAGCAGATAGTCCGCCACGACCGGACCGAGCATGTAATCGTCGTCGACCATGCCATAATCGAGTTCGGCGGCATCGCCGCCGCGCCCGGACTTGCGATTGGCGAGGATCGCGAATTCGCCGATCCCCTCCTCGTGCGCCACCTCGCCGCCGGGTGAAAGCCGCGCGATCACGGCGTTGAGCCCCGATTCGATCGCGACCGGCTGCAACGCGGGCATCAGCAACCGCACCGACATCAGCGTGTCGCGTCCGAAATAGGTGTCGAACCGCCAAGACCCGGCGAGAAACTTCTCGCGGTAGCTGAGAAAGGCGAGCGCGTTGCGCGCGGCGGGATCGGCGGCGGCATGGCCGTTGAGCAATTGCGCCATGGGGATCGGCGTCAGCGGCGTGTCCCCGGTCAGCGCCGTGATCCGCACGCGGATGCGACCAGCCTTACCCGCGACGATCGCACCGTTCTCGATCCGCCCGTCGAGCACCTGCACTGCCAGCGCATAACCGGGCGCACCGTCCAGCCGCCGGCGGCGCCAGGTGATCGTATCGCCCGCGACGACCGCCTTCGTCGCCAGTTCGGCGGGAAAGGTGCCGACCGCCTGATAGTCGCGCAGGAAGCGGATGTTCGACAGCACCGCCTGACGCGGGACCAGCCGCGGCACGGCCGCGCTCGCCTCCGCGACGATGCCGTGCAGGCCGTCCTGCGTCAGCGGTCGCGGCGCGACGTCGAGCCGCCAGTCCGGCGAGCGCGCCGTGCGTTCGAACCACAGCCCGACGCCGCTGTTGCCCGCGGGAAAACCGACCAGGATGCGCGGATCGTTGCCGTTGCGCAGCAGCAGGTGCGCCGCCACCGCGCCGTCGCGGACGAAGGCGTTGAGATTCTGTCCCTCGGTCAGCCGGTAGGCGAGTTCCGGGGGGCCGGACGCGGGCGCCGCGGCGCCGACCGCCAGCGCCAGTCCCATCGTCGCCGAAAGGCGCAGCACCGTCTTCATCGCATCACTCCTTATCGACGAAGGGGCGGCCGGGCGCTCGCACACCCGCCGCCCCCCGGCCGTCATCCACGCGTCGCCACGGCTCAGAACTTCAGCGTCACCGATCCGCCATAGGTCGTGCCGACGATGCCGCGGGCGTAGAAATAGCCATCGGTCACCGCCTGCGTCTGCCCCTGCCGCGGATTGCCCTCGGTCAGGCCGACGACGTTGAAGATGTTGTCCGCGTTGAAGTTCGCCTGGATGCGATCGTTGATGTCGATCGTCACGCCGGCACTGGTGACGCCATAGCTGGGCAGCGCGACGCCGTTGCCCGCGTCCGCGAAGATCCGGCCGATGAACTTGTAGCGGCCGTACACCTCGCCCAGCCCGCCCGGCAGCTTGATCGCGGGCGTGATCGTGAACAGCTTGGCGGGGGTCCGCTCCGGCCGGTTGCCCTCGTAACCCGACTGCGCCGCGCCGTCGATCTGGAGGTTGAGCAGCTTGGGCTCCTGGAACACGCCCTGGAAGTCGACCGAGAACCAGGGGATCGGACGGACGTTGACGTCCACCTCGACACCGCGGGTGCGCAGGTCGGCGTTGATGTTCTGTTGCTGCGACGGATTGGTCGGATTGGCGAAATTGTAGTTCTGGTTGCGGAAGTTCGTCTGGAACACCGTCACCGAGCCGCTGATGAACCGCCGGTACTGATAGCGCACGCCGGCTTCGTACAGTTCGATCGTCGTGATCGGATCGGTATTGTTGGTCTGGAAGCCGTCGGCATAGCGGGCGTAGATCGCGAGGTTCGGCGTGAACTGATAGTTCGCACCCACCGTATAGGCGAGCTTGCTCTGCGTCCGCTGCGTCGTGACATAGGTTCCGTTGAAGGTCGACCCCACCGTCCGGATCACGCCCGTTACGCCGGGCTGCACCGCCTGGTTGACCGCGGCGGCCTGTCCATCGAGGAACTTGGCGTCGTCGCTCTCCCAGCGCAGGCCGCCGTCGATATGCAGGTCGCCGATCGACAATTCGTCGTTGGCGTAAAGCGACACGGTCGAATCCTTGCGCGTCCGGATGCCCGCACCCCAGTCGCCGTAGGACACGAGGCCGTTGTCCGACAGCGTGCCGATGACGCCGTTCGCCGCGTTGAGCGCGACGATGTCATAGATGTCGCTGTTGGTGCGCACGTCGTTGACGACGCTGGCGGTCGCCGACTGATCCTGCGCGCGGATGACGTTGTAATACATCACGCCCGCGGTCAGCGAATTCTTGAAGCCGCCGCTCTCATATTCCCATGTGCCACCAGCGTTGATGCCGAAGTCCTTGCCGTCGACATAATCGTGGTTGAGCGTCGTACGTTGCAGGAAGCCGTTGCCGTTCAGCGCGTTGAGCTCCGCGGTCTGGTTCGAGCCGAGCACCGCGCCGGTGCGCAGGTTGCGAATGCCGAAGCGCGTCGTCGCCGGATAGGCGGCGAACCCCGCGCGCAGCAGGTCGATGATCGGCGACACGGCGGGGTTCGGCGTCAGATAGTTGACCGCACTCGTCAGGCCGGCGTTGCCGGTCCCGGAGCCGGGGAACAGACCGTTGAAGTCATAGGAATATTTCAGATAGCGGCTGTGCAGGAACAGGTTGAAGCTGTCGCTGACCGGGGTTTCCATGTCGACGCGGAATTGCGCGGTCTTGGCCTTGATCCCGTCCTGATAGCGGAATTCGCGGAAGCCGCTGGGATGCGCGAAGGTCGATACCGGCACCTGGATGCTGCGGAACGCATCGCCGCCGACGTTGCCGAACTGGGTGTCGAGGCTCGGAATGCCGCCGGGCTTGCCGTTGGTGAAGCGATAGGGCTGGTCGGCGTAATAGGCGTTCTCGATATCGCCGCCCTTGGCAGAAATGCGGATATAGCCGCCCGCCTCGGGACGATATTCCAGCATGCCCTTCACGCGCCAGCCGCGATAGTCGAACGGATTGTCGCGGACGCCGGGGCTCGACTGGTAGTAGCCGCCGACGTTGAACGCCAGCTTGTCGGTGATCGGCGCGGAGAGGTAGACGTCGCCGCGCTTCATGCCGTAATTATAGTAGGTCGCGCGCGCCATCGCCTCGGGCCGCTCGAAATTGGGCAGCTTGGAGACGAAGTTGATCGTCGCGCCCGCGCCGTTGACGGTCAGCACGCCCGACGAGCCGCCCTTCACCGCCTCCAGCCGATCGATGGTCAGGTCCTGGTCGAAGAAAAAGTCGGCACCGCCGCCGCCGTACAGGATCGGCATGCCGTCCTCCTGCAACTGGACGAAGCGCTGGCCGCCGCCCTGCAGGCCGCGCACCGAATAATTGTTCGAGACCGCGCCCGCGGTCGCCTCGACGAAGATGCCGGGGACCAGTTCGAGCATGTCGGCGGTCGACCGCGGCGCCTTGCGATCGATGTCGTCGCGCGATGCCAGCGTGATGTCCGCCGATGCGGTGATGAGGGGGCGGTTGCGCGTCGTCTGCCCGGTGACGATGATGTCGGCGCCGCCGTCGTCGGTCGCCTGCGCGGGATCCTGTGGGTTGGTGTCAGGCGTTACCGGCGCGGCGGGAGCCGCCGTAGGATCGGCGGTCTGTGCATAGGCCGGCATCGCGACCATGGCGCAGCCGACCAGCAGAAAGGCGCGAAGTGCGCGACGATCGGTCATCGATAATCTCCCCTAAAACACGGGGCTCTTCTTCAAAGGCCCATAATGGGACAATAGTTCTGTCACCCTCGATCCACAATGGTCGTATTTTCCTGCACCGGCAGGCGACCCGAATTTTGCCGGAAGGTGTGGCGATTTGGCCGCACCTTGCCCCCGCGGACCAAGCCGGAACCCATTGACAGAACATAGGCCGCGAAGCCGCGCGCGATCCCGCGGCAGCGGAAGGCGTGGAAGAAGCGGATCTGTTCGAAGACGACCGCGCGCGTCCGGCGCTCCGCGACCAAGTTGCCGATATCGGTCCGCACCGCCCGCACGATCCGCGCATCGCGCAGGATGTGCTTGGCATAGACCGCCCCGTCGCCAAAGGCGTAGCCGGCGAGCAGGCGCCGCAACGCGTTGGCCGTCCGCCGTCCGTGATGATGCGTCACGACGATATACGGATCGTAGCGCACCGGGATGCCGCATCCGGTCGCGCGGAACAGGAAATCGGTATCTTCCGCTGCCCTGAACCGGGCGCCCGCGCCGAAGCGTTCGTCGAATCCACCGATCCGGTCGACGACGTCGCGGGTAAAGGCCAGGTTTGCGCCCATGACGAATCCGCCCGGATACCCCCCGGGATCTGCGACCATCGCATGATCCTCCAGCTTGATCGTCACGGGCAGGTCGGCGGGATCGCCGAGCAGGATGCGGCCGCCGATCACCACCGGTGCCGAAGCCAAGGCGAAGCGCGCCGCCACTTGTTCGAAAAAGCCGGCATCGAGCACGCAGTCGTCGTCGGTCATCGCGACGATGCGGCCCCGCGCCCGCGCCAGCCCCGCGTTGCGCGCCCGCGCGAGCCCGGCGCGCGGTTCGCGGACGAGCGTCACCGCAAAGGCCTGCGCGTCGCGCCATGCGGACAGCCGTTCGGGCGTGTCGTCCGACGATCCGTTGTCGACGACGACCGCCTCCACCGCCGGACCGCGCGCCGCCGCCCGCGTGATCGAGGCGAGCGTGCGATCGAGCGACTCCCCCCGGTCGCGCGTACAGAGCAGAAGCGTGACGGCGATCATGCCCCGTCCGCGCGCGCCGCCAACAACGGCGACGCCGCCGTCCAGCACGCGATGTAGGCGGACAGCTTGCCGTAGTCATTGTCGAGCGCGACATGGGGAATGTCGAGCAACGTCGCGAGGATATGCGCGTGCAGCCGGTCGGTGACGATCCGCCGGCCGCGCGACAGCAAGGCCAGTCCCCGATCGACGCGCGCGCGGGCCAGACGGTGGCAATAAGCGGCCGCCGGCTCCCCCGCCGTCCGCCCCGGCAGCGGGCCGTCGTCCAGCCAGTCGCAGACGAGGGCATCGGGGCGTTCGCCGACGATCGCCGGATCGTGCGCCACCCGCTCGTCGTCGCTGCGCAGCAAAAGCAGCGTGCCGACATCCGCCACGCCCCGATGCTGCCGGCCGATCGCGAACGCGCTGTCGGGGGCGAGCGTGACCGGGCAGTCCCAGTGCCGCTGCGCAAGCGCAAGGCTCGCGCGGTCGCGGACGGCCAGGTGGAAATCGGGGTGGGCCGCGACCAGCGTTCCGAACGCCGCGATACCGCCGGGGGCGCGAAAGTGGATGGATTGCGGCAATTGCACGACGCGCCGGTCGCGGACGGTCGCCAGCACCGTCTCGCGGAACGTCTGGTGATGCCGCCAGATGTCGCCGAGATTGCCGCCGCCGTGGAGGAACACCACGCCCTTCGGGCTCGCCGCCCGGAACGCCGCGGAATCGAACCCGTCCCAGGTCGCGACATAGTCGGGATCGCGGCCGGTCACGGCGCGCAGGATCGCGACCTCGCCCAGCCAGATCGCGCTGTCGCCGACGTTCGCGTGATCGGGAAAGTCCACCAGCGCATAGCGGTCGCCGGGGCCGACGTGGCGCCGATAGAGGTCGAACAGCGCCGCCTGCTGCTGCGCCACGACATCGGGCGCGCTCATGCCGCCGCGGTCATCCGCGCGTGGCGGACCTCGTCGTACAGCCGCTCGCACCCGTCGAGCCAGCGGTCGCGGCCGAAGGACGCCTCGACCCGCGCGCGCACCACGGTGCGGGGGATCGCCGCCACGTCGCGGATGGCGCGGGCGAGCCCCGCGACGTCGTCCGCCTCCGCGAACCGGCCGGCCTCGCCGACGACCTCGCGCGCCGCGCCGCGATCGAACGCCGCGACCGGCAGGCCGCAGGCCATCGCCTCGATCGCGACCAGCCCGAACGGTTCGTCCCAGCAGGGCGTGAACACGAACACCGCCGCACGTCCCATCGCGACGGCGAGTGCCTCCCCCTCCAGATGGCCGCCGTAGCGGATCGTCGGTCCGAGCAGCGGTTCGACCGCCGCGGCCCAATAGTCGCGATCCTCGATCGAACCGAACAAAGTCAGCGGCACGCCCGCGAGCAGCGCCGCGCGGATCGCCAGATGCGTGCCCTTGTTCGGCGTGATCCGGCCGCACCAGACGGCGCCGTCGCCCCCTGTCGCGAACGGCCAGGCGGCGGGGTCGATGCCGTTGTGCAGCACCGATGCCTCTGCCGGCGCGCCGTCGGGGAACCACGCGCGCAGCTGGCTCCGGGACGTCACGGTCAGCCGGTGGGCGGGCGCGGGACTGGCCTTCACGAACCAGTGCAGCGCGTCATAGGGCGGCACATGCAGGGACGTGACCGTCGGCACGCGCGCGGTCTGTGCGGGCGCGATCGGAAAGCGGTGCAGGCTGTTGTTGTGGACGACGTCGAAGCCGCCTGTCGCGATCCGCTCGCACGCGGCGCGATAGCCGGCATCGACGTGCGCGATCAGCGGCGGCGACCCGCGATGCTCCGCCCAGGGAAAGGTGCGCTCGTAATGTTCGGGCAGCACCGGGTCGATATCGAACCGCGGATCGCTGTCCCCCGCCGCGAACAGCACGACGTCGTGCCCGCGCGCGACCAGCCCGTCGGCGAGGTACCAGCTGTGCGATTCCATCCCGCCCATGAACGGCTGCGCGATCCGCTGGCGGACGTGCGCGAGCAGCGCGATCCTCACGCGGCGACGCGGCCCGATGCCGGCACCCGTGCCTCCAGCGTGCGGATGACGGTGGCGGTGTTGGCATAGGGCTGGTGGCTCTGCTGCCCGGTGAGCGCCAGGTCGTCGGCATCGGGGCGGCGCAGGATGCGGATCGGCGCGCCCTCCGCATCGTCGATCAGCCCCATCAGGCGGAAGGCGTAGAGCCAGTGCCCCATCGTGCGATAGCCCCAGCGTGCCTCGAACAGCTCGGCATTGCGCACCACGCTGTCCAGGTGGTGGACCGGCGGCATGTGGTGCGGGTGATATTGGTGGTGCGCCAGCCCGCCCCGGATCCAGGCGATCGGCACGCCCGCGGTGTCGAGCACCTTGCCGAAATCGGTGTCCTCGCCGCCATAGCCGCGATAGCCTTCGTGAAAGCCGCCGACGCGCAGGAAGGTCGCGCGCCGCATCGCGAAGTTGAGCGACCAGAAACAGCGATAGTCGTTGCAGAGCTCGATCCCCTCGGCGGGCGGTCCGCGCCGGTCGGAATGGCGCACGGCGACGGCGGCGAAATCCTCGCTGCGCCAGTCGCCCGCGGTTGCGCCGCCGGGCAGGTACAGCACCTCGCCCATCAGCAGCCCGTCGAGCTCGCCCAGACGCCGCGCGTAGTCGGCGACCAGCGTCGGCGTCGGAATGCAATCCATGTCGAGGAAGACCAGCGCGTCGCCCGTCGCGGCACGGCCCGCGGCATTGCGCGCGACCGCCAGTGGCAGGTCGCCGCCCGCGATCATCAGCTGGCGGATCGGGAACGGCGCATCGGGCAGGTCGTAGGGCGCGTCCTGCATCACCGCGACGATCAGCTCGCACGGCGGCTGCGTCTGGCGGGTCAGCCCGACGACGAGGTTGCAAAGGTGATCGGGCCGGCCGCCGGCCAGCGTCACGACGGATACGAACATGGACGGGCTCCGGTCAGATCGAGGGAATGGGCAGAATGGCATCGGCGTCGGCAGGCGCGGCGGCTTGCGGCCACAGGCGCCCGACGAGCCCTTCCAGCCAGCGGGCCGCATCGCCGGCGGGCGCCTCGGCGATCATCGCGCGCTGGCGGACCGGCGCATGGGTCGCAAGGGCCGCGTCGATCGCCTGCGACCAGGCGTCGGCGGACGAGGGCAGGTGCGGCCGCACGCATGCGACACCCGCCGCCACCAGTGCCGCCGCCTTGCGGTGCTGCTCGTCGAAATAGCGCCACTCGGGAATCGCCAGCCACGGCCGCGCCGCCGCCAGCACCTGCTGGCAGGTGGTGTTGCCGGTCGACGATACGACAAGGTCCGCCGCGGCGACATAATCGGCGGGATTGTCCACCCAGCCGCGATGCTCGATATTGGCGGGCTCCGTCGCGTGCCAGTCGCGCTCGACCGGGCCGATCGTGATCCAGCGCGCCGCCGGCCGGCTGCGCGCGCCGACGCCCATCGGCGCCTGCCCGAAGCCGCTGCCGCCGCCGCCGGCCATGACCAGCACGACCTCCTCGCCCGCGCCGACCCCGATCCGCTGCCGCGCCAGCTCGCGTTCCGGCACCCGCGTGTCGACGCCGAGGCCGCCGGCGAAACAGGTGCGGGCAAGCATCGCGGCGTCCCATTCCGGTTGCGCCAGATCCATGTGGAAGGGCGCGAGCAGCCCCGCCGCGCCGGCATAGGCCGCGCGATGGCCCGCGTCGCCACGGTCGCCGTGCTGCAGCACCTTGACGTGCGGCACGCTGCAGATGCGCGCGAGCTGCGCGACCTCTGCCGATACGTCGCAGATCATCAGCGCCGGGTCCGCCGTCGCGAACCAGTGCGTCATCGTCGCCATCGCCTCGCGGATCCCCGGCCAGCCGAGCGGTGCGCAATGCAGCGTCTCGGGCGTCGGCACCCAGTCCGCAGTCGCGGCCTCCGCACCGGTCGGCTCGAACAGCGACGGAATGCGGACGACCTCGACCTGTTCCGGCAGCGGGGGAAAGATGTCATCGCGCGCGCAGAAGATCGTTAGCGGACGCGTCGCGGGCAGCGCGTGCGCGATCGCGGCACACCGCTCCGCGTGGCCGCGCCCCTGGTGATGGACGAAATAGCCGATCGGCCGGGTCACGCGCTGCCCCTCGCCATGCCGGCGAGGCCCAGCCGGCCCAGTCCCTCCATCACGCCCGCGGCATGATGGCGCTCCGCCCGGTACAGCCCGGGCCGCGGCGTCAGCGATGCCAGTTCCTCGCCGGCATTGCCGACCACGATCGCACCCCCGCAGCGTTCGAGCATGTCCGCGTCGTTGCCGCTGTCGCCCGCCGCGACGCAATCGGCCAGCGTCAGGCCCAGCCGCCCCGCATAGGCGGCGATCGCCGCGGCCTTGCCGCCGCCGGGCGCCAGCACGTCGATCAGCCGTCCGTGCGAAAAGATGACGTGCGCCGACAGGCCGGCGGTGGTCAGCGCGGTCCGGATCGCCGCGGCCGCCGCGGCGGTACCGAAGAAGCTCAGCTTGTGGGGGCCGTCCGTCGCCACCGGCTGCGGCGTGAGCGCGAGCGGCGCCAGCGCGGCGCGCACCGCCGCCAGGTCCCAGTCCGCGTCGAGCCCGGCGGCATAGGCGTCGCAGGCCTGCCAGCCGCCATCCTCGCCCGCCAGCATGATCCGAGTGCCGACATCGGTGATGAACGCATCGGGCTCGGGCAGGCGCCATTGCGCCAGCACCGCCCGCGCATCGGCGAACGACCGGCCGGTCGCGACGACGACGTGCATCGCGCCGGAGCGGCGCCAATGTGCGAACGCCTCCGCACCGACGCGGCATCCGGTCAGCGTGTGATCGATGTCGCAGGCGAGCAGCATCGGCCGGCGATGCAGCCCGGCGTAGACCGCGACCGCCTGCTCCGCATAGCGGGTCCAGTCGTAGCGGTCGTGGTTCGCCAGCGCCGCCGCACGATAGCGCGCGTGCGCCGCCGCATCGCCGATCACGCGGCGACAGGCCGCGGCGATCGCCGCCGGATCGCGCGGATCGACCAGCACGCCGTGGCCGACCGTCGCGACGATCTCCGCCGGGCCGCCGTGCCGCGTCGCCACCACCGGCACGCCCGCCTCCGCGGCCTCGATCAGCGTCAGCCCGAACGGTTCGTGCAGCGCCGGATTGACGAACACGCCCCCTCGCGCCGCACGACGGTACAGCGCGGTCACGTCCGCCGCATCGTGACGTCGCGGCAGCGCGACCCGGCCACGCAGCGCCGGATCCGCGCACAAGCGCTGCAATTCGTCACGGACCGAGCGCTCCTCCACCGACGACCGCCCGTCGTCCTGCCCCGCCAGCACGACCAGGTTCGCCATGTCGCGGAGCGCCGGGTCGGAGGCATAGGCACGCACAAGGCCCGCGAGATTCTTCTTCGCCACCGGCCGCGCGATCGCGAGGATGATCGGCAGCACGGGGCGATCGAACGCCTGCTCGACATCATCGACGAGCGTGCGGCCGCCCTCGCCTGCGATGTCCGCGCGCTGTGGCACGCCGGGCGCGATGCAATGGATGCGACCGTCGACCTTCACGCCATAGGCCTGCACCTGGCGGTCCGCCTCGTCGCGCGAGGACACGATCATGGCATTGGCGGCGACGATCGCCTGTCGCTCGTCCGCGATGCGGGCGTCGAGGTCGCCGTCGTCCAGCCCCTGCGCGCGCTTGTCGATCGCCAGCGCATGCGGCGTGTAGACGAACGGGATACCGAACCGCCGGCGCGCGGCCACCGCCACCGTCACCGCGTCCGCGAAATGGGCATGGATGACGTCGGGCAATCCGGGCAGGTCGCCCAGATAGGTCAGGAACGCGTCGACGAACGACGGCAGTTCCGCCGTCAGCGCTTCCTTTTCCAGATAGCGCGGGCTGTGGCTCGCCACCCGATCGATCGTCACGCGCTCGGCGACGACCTCATGGGCGACATCGTGGCTGGGGTGCAGGTCCGCCTCGGCGAAGCGACGCGTCACGATCGTCACGCGATGCCCCGCCGGCAGCTTCGCCTGGGCAAGCGCGGCGTCCATTACATAGGCGAGATGTCCCCCGGAATCGGCCGTGATGCCGAAATCGATCGGAGGTGCCTTCAGACAGCCCCCCAAAGCCACATGCAATATGAACAAGGCCACCCCGTTTCGTTAGATACGAGGAACGATCCCAGAACCCGTTGTTTCCCAATCGATAACGCAGGTTAATGCGTTTGCCGAACGAGGCCGGGCGCCCCGCGCCCGCGCCATGCCGCCCGCAGGGTGCGGCAGATGTCGGGCGGCGGACCGGACGCCCGTCGCAGCGACGACCCGGCGGCGCTCGCACGCACCGCTCCGGTACGGTCCGGCGCGCTCGCGCAACGACGCGCCGGACCGGGGCGGGCATGGATCATCGCACCCCGCAATACAGTCCGATCCGTTTCGGATACTTCACCGCCCGGGGACAATATTGTAGCTGGTCCTATGCCGCGGCGCTGGCCCGAGCGAGCGGCTGACACCGGCATCGACCCCGGCCGGCGCAAGTCGTCAACGCTTTCAGTGGCCCGGCACGATGCAGGTGACCTTCTCCCGCGCGGCGTCCCGGCCGGCGATCGGCTTCGATCCGGGGGTCGCGGCCATGCGGGCGTGGCTTTCCAAGTATCGTCGCGGATCGCGCCTCGAGGTTTCGCCATTGCGAACGAATGTGGTAGCCACGGTTATGCAATCGCGAACCCCGTCCCCGATCGTCGGACATACCATGGCCGACGCGGCGGGACGGCTGCTCGCCGTCGATCCGCAGGTGTGCGAGATCATGCACCGCGAAGAACGGGAGCTGATCGGCATGTCGTTCGAGACGCTGACTCATGTCGACGACCGTGCGCGCAACATATCCGCGCTGGCCAGCCTCGCCATCGCGGACGGGCCGATGACGATCCGCAAACGCTATGTCCGGCCCGACGGCTCGTCGGTCTGGTCGCACGTTCAGGTTTCGCGCCTCAAGGCCACAGACGGCAACAGGCTGATCGGGACGATCGAACTGGTCGGGCCGGACATCGCGAGGCGGGGGCCGGAGAGCCTGTGGCGGTCCGCCAAGTGCATCAATGCCCTGATCCAGCGGCGCCGGCAGGAACTGGGCGACGACCTGTTTTCCGATTACGCGTGGCTGATCCTGCTGCAGATCTATCTCGCCGAGGCGGAGGGGCGCACGATCACGGTGCGCGAGGCCGCCGCACGCGCGGACATCCGCGACGGCGTCGCCGAACGATGGATCGCGGTGTTCCGGCAGCGTCGGCTGATCGACTGTTCCGAATGGACCGACCATGCACCGCAGCTGACCGCGCACGGGATGCGCCAGGTCGAGCGATTGCTCGACTGGAACGTCGATTACTGATCGGTCGGCGGGCGATCCAGCGCCTGCAACGCCTGATCGAGATGGATGGCGACCAGCGTCACGCCCGCCCGGTCCGCCAAGGCCAGCGCTTCGCGGATGAGGTCGGCGATACGGGCCGCAGCCTCCGTCGTGCTATCGTCTGGCATGGATCGTCTTCTGTCACGCGGATGGAGCCGGCCCCAACGCCGTCGGGGGCGAACATATCCATCGTTTCCGCCCCGGACACAAGCGGGGCGACGGTCGGCGACCCCGTCGCGCGCGCCGTTCCCGCGCCGGTCAGGCCCTCCTGTCCCGATCATGCCGAGCCTCCGCAGGTCCGGTCCGACACGACCATGCGCCATCCGCCCGCAGGTCGGTCCGCCCCGCACGACGTCGCGACGGACGATCCGTGCGCCCGGCACTCAGCCGAGCAGCCGGACGTAATCCTCTTCGGGCCGGCCATAGGTGTCGCCCGCCAGCGCGATCAGCTTGGCGCGATCGTTGACGACGACGCGGGCGCGCAAGGCGCGGATCGCCCGCTCTTCCTCCAGCCGGTGCAGCGCGTCGGTCACACTGCTGCGGCGTACCCCCAGCATCAGCCGGAATTCCTCGTGCGTCATGCAGATCTCGTCCGCCTGCACGCGATCGTGGTAGAGCAGGATCCAGCGCGCCATCCGCCGCTCGATCGAATGCGCCAGCGACGACACGATCGTCCGCCCCATCTGGAGCATGAAGATCTGCACGAAGCGCAGGAGCGCGAGGCGCAGCGTCGCGCTGGCGTCGGCGGCGGCCAGCACCGCCTCCGCCGGGATGCGCAGCGCCCGGCCATGCTCGGCGCGCATCGTCACGTCATAGGGCGAGCGCGCGTCGCCCAGCAGCAGCGGCCAGCCGACGAACCCCTCGGCACCGAGCAGTCCCACGGCATAGCTGCGATCCCCGTCGAGCGTATCGAGCACGCCGGCGATCCCCTGTTCGAAGAAGCAGAGGCTGTCGATCGGATCGCCCGCCCGCGTGATGACGTCGCCCACCGCGAACGACACCGGGACGAGGTGCGGGGCGAGCAGCGCGAAATCGTCCGGCGAGAGTCGCGCGAGCAGGCGGTTGCCGGGTCGGGGCGCGGCGGCGGACGGCGGGACCTGGGGTGCGGTGCCGGGGAAATGCAGGATCGACGACATGGGCTCTCGGGTTTTTGCCCCCGACGGGGGTTTGCACGGTTCCGTACCGCAACGTTGGATCATGCCCGATTGTTCATGCGCCAGAAACAGGAGAAAACCATGTCCAGCATTGCAACGCGTGCGTCGTCACGCGCGATCATGACCGCGGCGCTGTTCGCCGCCGCGACCGGCGCGTCGGCCCAGTCGTCGCGCTCGGCCGCCGCGCCGCCGCCGCCGCCGGCTGCCGCCCCCGCGGTGCGACCGCCCGCGGCCGCGCCCGACATGCAGGCGGTGCTGGACGCCCTCGCCGGACTGGGCGGCAAGCCGATCGAGACGCTGACGCCCGCCGAAGCGCGCACGCAGCCGTCCGCCGCCGACGGCGCCAGGGCGGTGATGGCCGGCAAGGGCATGCCGACGACCCCCGACGCGTCGGTGACGACGCAGGACGTCCCCTATGGCAGCGATCCGCAGCAGTTCGCCCGCATCTACAAACCCGCCGCCGCGCCGGCCGGCGGCGCCGCGATGCCGGTCGTCGTCTATTACCATGGCGGCGGCTGGGTGATCGCGGATGTCGCCACCTATGACGCCGCACCGCGGGCGATGGCGAAGGCGCTCGGTGCGATCGTGGTGTCGGTCGAATATCGCCATGCGCCCGAATTCAAGTTCCCCGCGCAGCATGACGACGCCGCCGCGGCCTATCGCTGGACGCTGAAGAATGCGGCTGGCTGGGGCGGCGACGCCGCGAGGATCGCGGTGGCGGGCGAAAGCGCCGGCGGCAACCTCGCCGTCGCGACCGCGATCTACGCCCGCGACAACCGCCTGACGCTGCCGCGCCACATCGTGTCGGTATATCCGATCGCCAGCAGCAGCAGCACACTGCCCTCGCGGCGGGATTCGGCGAACGCGAAGCCCCTGAACGGCGCGATGCTCAAGTGGTTCGGCTATTATTATCAGGCGCGTGCCGCGGACGCGCAGGATCCGCGCCTCAACCTGGTCGCCGCGAACCTGCGCGGCCTGCCGCCGACGACGATCATCAATGCGCAGATCGATCCGCTGCGCTCCGACGGCGAGACGCTGGCGACGGCGATGCGCGCGGCGGGTGTCCCGGTCGAGCAGAAGACGTTTCCGGGCGTCACGCACGAATTCTTCGGCATGGCCGCGGTCGTGCGCGGGGCGAAGGACGCCAACGACCTCGCGGTCGCGCGGCTGAAGGCGGCGTTCGCGGCCACGCCGCGCCGTTGACCGACCGACCCGGCCGGGCGGCCCGTCGCCGCCCCGCCGTTTCCCGATGACAGGAGAGTTCCGATGACCCAGGCCCCGCTGCGCTATCGCGCCGACCTCGAAGACGTGCAGCCCGACGAGCAGGAGACGATCCGCGATCTGTGCTCCGCCTTCGACGTGATCCTCGAGCGGACCGCGGAGGATTATGGCCATGCCGTGCGGTCGGTTCACGCCAAGGCGCACGGCGTTCTTGTCGGAGAGCTGACCGTCGACGCCGGCCTGCCGCCCGAACTGGCGCAGGGGCTGTTCGCGACACCGGGACGGCATGCGGTGCTGATGCGGCTGTCGACCAATGCCGGCGACGTGCTGCCCGACGCGATCAGCCTGCCGCGCGGGCTGGCGATCAAGGTGTTCGATGTCGACGGCGCCCGCCTGCCCGGGTCGGAAGGCGATGCGCAGGACTTCGTGATGGTCAACGGCACCGTGTTCCAGGCGAAGACGGCGGACAAGTTCCTCGGCAACCTCAAGCTGCTGGCGAGAACGACCGACCGGATGGAGGGGACGAAGACGGTGATGTCGTCGGTGCTGCGCGGCGTCCGCGGCGCGCTGGAAGCGGTCGGCATCGAAAGCGCGGCGGTCAATTCGCTCGGCGGCGCGCCCAACGTCGAACCGCTCGGCGAAACCTATTACAGCGTCACGCCATTCCGCTACGGCGATCATGTCGCCAAGTTCAGCCTGAAGCCCGTCGCCCCGGCGATGACCGCGCTGACCGGCGGGATCATCGACGTCGACGGACGCGAGAATGCGATCCGCGAGGACGTGCGCAGCGAGATGCACGGGATCGACGCGGAATGGGAATTTCGTGTCCAGCTGTGCCGCGACCCCGAGCGCCAGCCGATCGAGGACCCGACGGTCGAATGGGACGAAGCGGAAGCGCCGTTCCAGCGGGTCGGCATCGTCCGCGTCGCCGCGCAGGACAGCTGGGCCCCCGATCAGGTGCGCCGGATCGACGAGGAAACGCGGTTCAGCGTGTGGACGGGGATCGATGCGCATCGGCCGCTCGGCAACATCAACCGCGCGCGCAATGCGCCCTATCGCCACTCCGCCGACTTCCGCGCGCGCGTCAACGGTTGCCCCTATCACGAGCCGGGAGCGTGAACGCTCCCCGCGCCTCCCCCCCCCTTCCCCTCCTCGGACAATCGACCATGATCCTCCCGCGCGACACGGAGGAACCGGAACTGGATGGTGGCCCGTCCGCCTCGAACGGACAGCCGCCGCTGTCCTGATCCGGCGGCGCAGCAGCGCGGCGAGAGTGAATCGTTGCGATGCGGGCGACCGAAGCGCGTCTCGACCGTTGTGCGGTGCAGAGGAGAGCGTTTCCATGTCCCGCCGTATCCTGATTACCGGCGCCAGCGTCGCGGGCAACACCGCCGCGTGGTGGCTGGGCCATGCCGGCTGCGACGTGACCGTGGTCGAACGCGCACCCACCTTTCGCGACGGCGGCCAGAACGTCGACGTGCGCGGGCCGGGCCGCGAGGTGCTGCGCCGCATGGGACTGGAACGGGCGGCACTCGATCGCGGCACCGGCGAGGAAGGCACTGCCTGGGTCGATGGGGACGGCCGGATCGCGGCGCGTTTCCTGACGCGCGAGGGGGACGCGGATGGGCCGACGGCGGAGATGGAGATCCTGCGCGGCGATCTCGCCCGCCTGCTCTACGATCCCGCATCCGACCATGCGACCTATCGCTTCGGCGACGCCGTGGCGGGGATCGCGCAGGACGACGCGGCGGCGACCGTGACGTTCGCGAGCGGCCGGACCGACCGCTACGATGCGGTCATCGTTGCGGAGGGGGTGGGCTCCGCCACGCGCAGCCGCGTCTTCGCCGGCGAGAACGACGCGCGCTGGATGGACCTGACGATCGCCTATTTCACGATTCCCCGGACGCCCGACGACGACCGGCTGTGGCGATGGTACAATGCCACCGGCGGCCGCAGCGTATCGCTGCGCCCCGACCGGCACGGCACGACGCGCGCGATGCTGTCCGTGCAGCACTCGCCCGGCGGCGAGCAGGACTGGCCGGTCGAACGGCAGCAGGCGTGGCTGCGCGAGCGATTCGCCGACGCCGGCTGGCAGTCCGCGCGCGTGCTCGACGGCATGGCGGAAACCGACGACTTCTACTTCGACGTCCTGCGCCAGGTGCGGATGCCGCGCTGGTCGCGTGGACGCGTCGTGCTGACCGGGGACGCCGCATGGTGCGCGACGCCGATCGCGGGCGTCGGCACGACGCTGGCGATCACCGGCGCCTATGTGCTTGCGGCGGAACTGGCGCGGTCGCCCGATGTCGCCTCGGCATTCGCAGCCTATGAAACCGCGATGCGACCGATGGTGACCGACGCGCAGGGCATCCCGAAATTCGTGCCGCGCATGATGAACCCCCACAGCCGGGTCGGCATCGGCCTGTTGCATCGTGCGCTGGACGTGGCGAGCAAGCCGGCGGTGCGCGGCATGACCGGCAAGCTGTTCGGCGGCGGCACGACCACGCCGGACCTGTCGGGCTATCCCGGTGCCGCGGAACCCGCCGCATCCGCCGCCGACGCGACGCCGGCACCGGCACCGGCGGGGCTATCACCATTGCTCGCGCTCGGCGCGGTCGGGATCGTGCTCGGCGCCAGCGCGCTGGTCGGACGGCGCAACGCGCCCGACCCGTCGCATCCGCGCATCCGCCGCTGGTATCGCCGGCTCGACAAGCCGGGCTTCACCCCTCCCGATGCCGCATTCGGTGCCGTCTGGCCGGTGCTGGAGGGCGGGCTGGCGGTCGGCGGCTACCGTCTGCTGCGGCAGCCGGCCGGCGGTGCGCGCAACGCCGCGGTCGGGCTGTGGCTGGTCAATACCGCGATGGTCGGCGGCTGGACGCAATTGTTCTTCCGCGAACGACGCCTCGGCGCCAGCGCGATCGCATCGGGTGCGATGGTCGCGTCCGGGGCGGCCTATGTCGCGACCGCGGCGAAGGCCGACCGGCCGGCCGCGGCGCTGGGCGTGCCGTTCGTCGCCTGGCTCGGCTTCGCGACGCTGCTGGCCGGGCGCATCTGGCGCGACAATCCGGCGCCGGAGCGATGACCCGCCTCACCGTCTGGCACGACGGCGACTGTCCGCTGTGCCGCAGGGAGATCGCGGTGATGCGGCGGCTCGACCGGCGCGGGCGCATCACCTTCGTCGATGCGACCGGGCCGGCGGACTGCCCGCTCGACCGGGCCGAACTGCTGGCGCGCTTCCATGCGATGGAGGACGGACGGATGGTATCCGGAGCGGCGGCGTTCGCGGCGATGTGGCGCGCGATACCGCTCCTGCGCCCGTTGGGACTGCTGGCGCGCCATCCCTTCGTCCTCGACCGGCTGGAGCGCGCCTATCGCCGCTTCCTCGTCGTGCGCCCTCGGCTGCAACGCTGGCTCGGCGGACGGAAGGTCGGCGCATGAGTCCGCGGCCCGATCCGGTCGGACCCGGTCAGGAGAGCGTCTGGCGCTACCCCCGGCCGGCCGTCGCCGAACCGAGCGACCGGCACGTCCGCATCATGCATGCCGGCATCGTCGTCGCCGACACGCACGCCGCCGTGCGCACGGTCGAGACGAGCCATCCGCCAAGCTGGTACATCCCGCCCGCGGCGATCGCGCGCGGCCTGCTGCACCCGTCCCCGCGCCGGTCGTTCTGCGAATGGAAGGGCGAGGCGCGCTACTGGCACGTCGAGGTCGGCGGATCCCGGTTCGAGGACGTCGCGTGGAGCTATCCCGACCCCACGCCCGGCTTCGCGATGCTGCGCGACCACGTCGCCTTCTACGCCGGCCCGTTCGACCTGTGCACCATCGACGGCGAACGGGTGACGCCGCAGCCGGGCGGCTTCTACGGCGGCTGGATCACGGCCGATCTTGCCGGCCCGTTCAAGGGCATCCCGGGCAGCCGGGGCTGGTAGACGCCCCGCGGCGGCACCGGTCGCACGACCGGCGCATCCGCGCCACCCCTGCGGCGCCGGCCCTTACGCGTCGCTGCCCGGGATCGCAGGTCTATCCGCCGCCCGCAGCCGGTGCACGCCGACGGTCGGACGACAGGCCTCGCGCGTATCCGACGCGGCGCGCAGGTCCGGCTGGCCCGCGGCGCCGGCCAGATCCCGCCCCCCGTTTGCCGGCGCCCCGGCGTGCCCGGCGCGAGCCATGACGGGAACGCCGGTGGCGCGGCGCCTCACGCCGCCGCAGGCAGGCAGCCGGGGCCGGCGGGCGCGGACGCCTTGTAGGTCAGCACGAACTCCTGATGGCCCAGCGCTTCCGACTTGGTGGAGGCGCCCGCCGCGGCCGCATCGATCAGCGCGACGATCTCCGCGCCGACCTGATCGAGCGTCGCACGGCCATCGAGGATGCGGCCGGCGTCGACATCCATGTCGCCCGCCATCCGGCGATAGGTTTCGGGGTTCGCGCAGATCTTGATGACGGGCGAGATCGCGGAGCCGACCACCGAACCGCGTCCCGTGACGAACAGGTTCACATGCGCGCCACAGGCGATCAGCTCGCCGATCTCGGCATTGTCGACGATGTTGGGGAAGCCGAACTTGGGATCGCCCGGCGGCACCACGTCGAGCAGGTAGAGGCCCGGCCCCGGCGCGCGTTCCGCCGGCAGGATGACGCCGTCGATCGCGCGGCTGCCCGACTTGGCATAGGCGCCGGCGGACTTTTCCTCCTGGCTCGACAGGCCGCCCTCGGCATTGCCGGGCGCGAAGCTGCCATAGCCCATGGCGCGGTAATATCGCTCCGCCTGATGGACGGAGGCGACGAGCGCGTCGGCAACGGCGGGGCTGGCGGCGCGTTCGGCCATATGGCCCTCGCACCCGATCATTTCGCCCGTCTCCTCGAAGATGCAGGTCGCCCCGGCATCGACCAGGGTGTCGAAGGCACGGCCGACGGCCGGGTTGCCGGTGATGCCGCTCGTTCCGTCCGACCCGCCGCAGATCGTGCCGACGACCAGCTCGGACCGGTGCATCGGCACCTGCACCGCCTGCGCATCGGCCGCTGCCGCCACGCGCCCGACCGCGGCGAGGCCGGCGTCGATCGCGCCGCGGGTGCCGCCCGATTGCTGGATCACCACCGTCTCGACCGGACGGCCGTGTTCGCGCGCATTGGCGGCGAGTGCCTCGCGGTTGAAGCTTTCGCAGCCGAGCGACAGCAGCACGACGCCGCCGACGTTGGGATGGACGGTCAGCGCCTTCATCATCGCCAGCGCGTAGTCGTTGGGATAGCAGCCGGGAAAACCGATCAGCTGGACGCGCGGGTCGTCGATCCGGTCGACGATGCGGCGCGCGACATGATGCGCGCATTCGACCAGATAGACGACGACGATCGCGTCGCGGATGCCCTTGCGCCCGTCGGAGCGCAGCCAGGCGCGGATGGCGCCGCCGGTGGTGTCGTCGGTCATGCGTGATCCCCCGCCGTGTCGCGCAGGTGCGCGGGCATATAGTCGCTCTTCATATTGTGCATGTGGACCCACCCACCGGGCTGCGCCGCGGCGGTCATCGATCCGATCGGCATGCCGTATTTCAGCACCTTGTCGCCGGCGGCGAGCGGCAGCAGCGCGAGCTTGTGACCGATCGGCACGGGTTCGACGACGGTGAGCGCATGCCCGTCGATCGCGAAGCTCTCGCCCGCGGACAGGGTTCGGCAACACACGACGACGTTGTCGGAGGGCGACAGGCGGATCGCGGCGGGGGCGGTCATCAGGATACCTCTTCGGCGGGTATGGGGGCATCGTCGCGCAGCAGGCCGGCGTGGCGCAGCTCGAGCCAGAAATCGCGGGGGATGGTTTCGCCGTACAGCGAGACGGTGTCGGCGACCCGCGCGGCGCTGCCCAGCCCCGGGATGACGCTGGCGACGACGGGATGCGCGAGCACGAATTGCAGCGCGGCGGCGGCGAGGCGCACGCCATGGCGGTCGGCGATGCCTTCGATGGCGCGCACCCGCGCCACCACGTCCTCCGGCGCGGGAGCATAATCGTAATGGAGCGTGCCGCCCGAACGCGTGCCGGTCGCCAGGATGCCGCTGTTGTACGGCCCGCCGATCACGACCGCGGTACCCGCCGCCGCACAGGCCGGCAGCAGCGCGTCGAGCGCGCCCTGTTCCAGCAGCGTATAGCGGCCGGCGAGCAGGATGACGTCGATCGCCATCTCGCGCATCACGTCGCGGCAGACCGCGATCTCGTTGACGCCGACGCCGAACCCCGCGATCGCCCCCTCGCCGCGCAGCCGGTCGAGCGCGCGCAGCCCCCCGCCCGCCGTCAGCTGGTCCCAATAGCGCGCCGCGGCCTCGCCATGCGTGTAGCTGCCGATGTCGTGGACGTAGAGCAGGTCGACGCGGGCGAGGCCGAGCCGTTGCAGGCTGTGATCGTGGCTGCGCAGGATGCCATCGTGGGTATAGTCGAAGCGTCGGCGGAACGGCATCGGCGAGCGGAAGCCGTCGCGCATCGCATCGTCGGTCACGGTCGGATCGGGGTCCATCAGCCGGCCGACCTTGGTCGATACGACGACATCGTCGCGCAGGCGCAGCGCGTCGCCGCAGCGCCGCTCGGACAGGCCGCGTCCGTAATGCGGCGCGGTGTCGACATAGCGCAGACCGGCGTCGAGCGCGGCGTCGATCGCCGCGCGCACCGCGTCGTCCGGGATCGGCTGATAGAGGTTGCCGAGCGCGGCGGCGCCGAAGCCGACCTCGGACACGGCAAGACCGGTGCGCCCCACCGGGCGGCTGGGGATCGCGGTCATACGTCCAGTCCCAATCGGTAGATCCGGTCGGCATTGCGGCCCCACAGGTCGCGTCGCTCGTCGTCCGAACAGCCGGCGAGCAGCGCCTCATAGGCGCCGAGCGTCGCATCCATCGATGCGGACAGGCGGTCGGTCGGAAAGTTGGTGGCGACCATGACGCGGCCGGTGCCGAACCGGTCGATCACCTCGCGCACCAGCGGGCCGAATGCCGCCGGATCGAACGGCGCGGCGACAAAGCCCGCGCCCGATAGCTTGATCGCGACATGCGGCAACGCCGCCAGCGCGATAAGCCCCGTGCGCCATTCCTCGAGCCAGTCCCCACGCCTTGGCAGGCCCAGATGATCGACGATCAGCGGCACATCGGGGTGCCGCGCCGCGACTTCGGCGATACCGGACAGTTGCGGCGGGAACCCGTGGAAATCGAAGCTGAGGCCATGCCCGGCGAGCAGCGCATAGCCGCGCCGCCACGCGGCGTCGCGGGTCAGGTCGCGGGGATAGGCGCACCGGGCCGGATCGCGATCCCAATTGACCAGATGGCGGATACCGCGGACGCGCCGATGCCCCGCATGGAACGCCAGCTTGGCCGCCACGTCGGGATCGTCGAGCGCGACGCGGGCGACGATCGCGATCGGCAGGCCGTCGGCGTCGGCCACCTCCTCCAGCCATTCCGTCTCGCGCTCGCCGTCGTCGGGATGCGCGCCGGCATCGACATGGACCGCGCCGACGACGTTCCACGCCGCCGCCTCGCGCCGATAGTCCGCGACCCCGTAGCTCGCGGCGATCGGCGCCTGCCCGGCGGCGGCGAGCCAGGGATAGCGCAGCCGCCCGCGATCCCACAGGTGCAGGTGCGCATCGACGAAGGGCGGCCGCGTCGTCATCCGATCAGCCCGGCCGCGACCAGGCGACGAAGTCCTGGCCCTGGCGCCCCAGCTTCTCGATGCCGAGCTCCACCCGGTCGCCGGGCTTCAGATACCAGGGCTCGGGCTTCTGGCCGAGGCCGACGCCCGGCGGCGTGCCGGTGGTGATGACGTCGCCCGGTTCCAGCGTCATGAACTGCGAGCAATAGGCGACGATCCGCGCGACGGTGAAGATCATCGTGCGCGTGTTGCCGTCCTGGAGACGTTGACCGTTGACCTCCAGCCACATCGACAGCGCCTGCGGATCGCCGACCTCGTCCGCGGTCACCAGCCAGGGGCCGATCGGACCGAAGGTCGGAAAGCCCTTGCCCTTGTCCCACGTCATGCCGCGCTCGGTCTGCCAATGGCGTTCGGAGACGTCGTTGACGACGCAATAGCCCGCGACGTGGTCCAGCGCGTCGGCTTCCTCGACATAGCTTGCGCGGCGGCCGATGACGACGCCCAGCTCGACCTCCCAGTCGGTCTTCGTCGAATCGCGCGGGATGGTGACGGGGTCGTTCGGCCCCTGGATGCAACCGACCCATTTGTTGAACACCACCGGTTCCGCAGGGATCGGCAGGTTCGATTCGGCGGCGTGATCGGCGTAGTTCAGCCCGATCGCGACGAAATGTCGCGTACCGGCGACGCAGGGGCCGAAACGCGGCTCGCCCTCGACCAGCGGCAGCGTCGCGGGATCGATCGCCGCCAGCCGGGCGAGCCCGTCCGGGCCGATCGCGTCGGGGCCGATGTCGGCGACATGCGGGGACAGGTCGCGGATGCGTCCGTCCGCATCGATCAGTCCGGGCCGTTCGCCGCCTGCGGGTCCGAAACGACAGAGTTTCATGCTGGGATGCCTTTGCTGTTCGCGGGATCAGGCCATCGACCAGCCGCCGTCGATGACGTGCAGCTGTCCGGTGGTATAGGCGCTTTCGTCGGAGGCGAGGTAGAGCGCGAGCGCGGCGACCTCCTCGGCCTTGCCGAGCCGGCCGAGCGGCTGGCGGGCGACGAAGGCGGCGCGTGCCGCCGCCTCGTCGCCGGTCGCGGCGAGCCGCTCGTCGAGCGAGGGCGACTGGACGGTGCCCGGGCAGATCGCGTTGCAGCGGATCCTGTCGGCAACGTAATCGACCGCGACCGATCGCGTGATTCCCGCGACCGCCGCCTTCGACACGCAATAGGCATAGCGGTTGGCGACGCCGATGACGGGGCCTGCGACCGACGCCATGTTGACGATCGATCCGCCGCCGTTGGCGATCATCGCCGGCAGGACCGCGGTGAGCATGTGCGTGATCGCATGGACGTTGAGGTCGAACGACAGCCGATAGCCGGCATCGTCGGTATCGAGCAGCGTCCCCGCATCGACATAGCCCGCGCAGTTGAACAGCACGTCTACTGCCCCCGCTTGCGCCCCGAACGTCGCGATGGCGGCGGGATCGGTCAGGTCGAGGACCTGCGTCTCGCACCCCGTCAGCGACGCCAGCGTGTCGGCGTTGCGATCGACCGCGATGACGTGCGCGCCTTCGCGCGCGAAGGCCTCCGCCGCGGCACGTCCGATCCCCTGCCCCGCGCCGGTCACGATCGCGCGCTTGCCCTGCAACCTGTCCACTCGTCCTGCTCCCTCGGCCTCAGCCGTTCCTGGCGAGGCTGCGCCCCGATATGATCGCGAAGCCCAGCACCACCGCGAAGCTCATTGCCGGCACCAGCATCGCATGGGTGATCCCGGCGCGGTCGGACACCAGCCCCATCAGCGCGGTCAGCCCGGCGCCGCCGATGATCGCCATGACGATCAGCGACGCACCCGCGCGGCGCAGCGGCCCCAGGCCCTCGATCCCGATCGCGAAGATCGTCGGGAACTGGATCGACATGAAGAAGCTCGCAGCGACCAGCGCGTACAGGCCGATGGGCCCGCCGATCGTCCCCGCGACCCCCGCGAGCACCAGCGATACGGTCGCGAACAGCGCAAGCAGCCGGACCGGCGCGAGCCGCGCCATCAGACCCGCACCGACGAAGCGCCCGGTCGCGAACAGCACCAGCGACACGAACAGCGCATCGGCGCCGGCGCGTTCGCCGAGCCCCGCATTCGCCTGCGCATAGCGGATCGTGTAGCTCCACAGACCGACCTGCGCGCCGACGTAGAAAAATTGCGCGACGACCGCGCCGAGCAGCCGCGGCCGGCGGAACACGTCGACGAAGCGGCCGCCGGAGCGGACCTCGGCAACCTCAGAGCCTCTGGGAAACGCCACGAACGCCGCGGCGACCGCGAACGCCAGCACCAGCGCCGCCAGCCAGACATAGGGGCCGGCCACCGCCTGCACCTCGGTCCGGTAGAAGGCGGCGCGCGCAGACGCGTCCATCGTCGCCAGCGTCCGCTCGTCATATTCGATGCCGGACAGGATGAAGAAACGCCCGATCAGGATCCCGGTGATCGCGCCGAGCGGGTTTGCGGCCTGCGCCCAGTTGAGCCGCCGCGCCGCGGTCGCGGGATCGCCCAGTTCGGTCATCAGGGGATTGGCCGACGTTTCCAGAAAGGCCAGCCCCGCCGCGATCACGAACAGCGCGAGCAGGAACAACTGGTACATGCTCGCCTGCGCCGCCGGATAGAAGAGCAGCGCGCCGACGCCGTACAGGGTCAGCCCGGTGACGATCGCCGCCTTGTAGCCGAAGCGGCGCATGACCATCGATGCCGGCACGGCGAGCAGGAAATAGCCGAAGTAGAAGACCTGCTGGACGAAGCTGGTGCCGAAATCGGACAGCGTGAACGCCTTGCGAAACTGCGCGATCAGGATGTCGTTGAGGTTGTTCGCCACCCCCCAGAGGAAGAACAGGCAGACCGTGATGACGAGCGCGGGACCGTACCGGCGCGCATCGCCCCGCGAAACGGACGCGGCCGATGGATCGCGCATGATCTGGGCAGGGATCGCCATCGGCCTCGTCTCCGTGAGATTTCGTTTTTATGGGCGAAAGCTACCGGCAAGCCGGGCATCATGCAAGGCGCGGTGTTCGGCGTCAGCCGCCGAGCAGCTGGGAAATGCGCCGCGTCGTGTCCCCGAGCATCGTGCGCGCCGTGTCGAACCCCACCGGTTGCGACCCGTCGATCGTCTCGAGGAAGGGAACGGTCAGCGCCGCGAGCAGCTCGCCGCCGAAGCCGAAGACCGGATAGCTGACGTCCGTCACGCCACGCGTGTTCGGGCTTTCGCGGGTGTCGTAGCCCTGCCCGCGCACCGCGGCGAGGCGCACACCGAGGCCAGCGCGATCGATCGGTGCGCCGGGTGGCGTCGCGATCCGGTCGAGTATCCGCTCGACGGTCGCGGCCGGCGAAAAGGCGAGGATCACCTGGCCCGAACAGCTGCGCAGCAAATCGATCGACGCGCCCAGACGCAGCGCGAACCCGCGCACGCCGGGGTTTTCCTCGCGCGCGATCACCAGCCCCTCGGCGTTCTTTGGCACGACGAGATGGCACGACTGTCCGATCGCGCCGGCCAGCGCCTGCATCTCGGGGATCGCCGTACTCGTCAGCTGCCGCGCCGGTGTCGCGCGATAGGCGACGTCGAGGAACTTGTACGTCACCGTATAGCGATCGGTCGCCGGCGATTTCTGCAAATATCCGGCATCCTCCATCACCACGACGATGCGGAACAATTCGCCGAGCGTACGGCCGAGCGCGCTCGCCATCTCGCTCGCCAGCAGCCCCTGCGGGTTGTTGGCGAGCAGCTCGATCACCAGGAACGCCTTGTCCAGCGCCGGCGCCGTATAATGTCCCTTGCGCTCCGCCATCGCCACCTCTCCTGCCCGCGTACCCGGCCTATCGCATATCGCGCGACGGGCGGCGAACCACCGTTTCGCGTCGCCCGCGCCGCCGCGCGACCGTTGACCTGCCCGCGCTGCCGTTTGTACGGAATGGCGGATCAGACCGTCAGCACGAGGATCGGCCGCGATGGGACGCAGGATATGTTTCGCGCTCGACCTAGTCGACGATCACGACCTGATCGCCGCCTACGAACGCGCGCATGCGCCCGGCGCGGTGTGGGCGGAGGTGATCGAGGGCATCCGTGCCTCTGGCATCGAGACGATGGAGATCTGGCGCGTCGCCACCCGTCTGTTCATGATCGCCGAAGTCGCGGACGATTGGCCCCGCCCCATCCCCGATCGCCTGCGCGTCGTCGACGATCGCTGGCAGGCGACGATGGACCGCTTCCAGCAGCGCATCGCGAACGCGGCGGACGGCGGGAAATGGGCGCCGATGACGCGCATCTTCGCGCTCGACGCGCAATAGACCGGCGCGGGCGCCGTGCGCTTCGCGGATCGCCCGACGCAGCGCCGCTCGGCGGCGGCGCGATCCGCATGATCGGGAGGGGTACTTCCGACACCGCGCCCTGCCCCCGTGGCGCGCACCGGCGGCGTGGCCTTTGGGGACGTGGCGGGCAGGTCGGCGGGCTGGTCGGAGGGTCTGGCCGCCCGAAGCTCATGGCGCACGCCGCCGACGGCCAGCGCGATCGCGCCCGCATCGCAAAGGGGCAACGGCGAGCGCCGTAGCGAAATATGGCCGGGCACCGCAGCGACGGGCTGCCCGTTCGTGATCGCCAAGGCCACCCGATCGGAGGAAGGCCGCGCGGCACGCGCCACATCGATGGATTGCGATACGCTCCCGCCGATGGAATGATGCGACGATGCGGATATCAACACCAGCCGTCCTTGCCCTCGTCATCTCGGTGCCGGCGAGCGCCCAGATCGTCGCCCAGCCCTCGGCCGGCACCTATTCCCGCGCGGTGGCGGCCGGGTACAAGGCGGCCCTCTATTGTTCGGGCATCTTCAACGCTGGCCGGACCCCGGCGCAGATCGATGCCGACGAACTGGCCGGCATCTATCCCGATTATGAAGAAATCGTGCCGACGCTGGCCGCGCAGGTCGACCGCCCCCGCCGGTCCGTCACCGTCCCCTTCGATCCCGCACTGCCGCCGCGATATGCGGTGTGGCGCGACGGCCGCGGCTGCGTAACGCTGCCGATCGGCAGCATGGTGCCGGCGGGCGGCGAGGCCGGCGGGCCCCCACCGATTGCGGGCGCGGACCCTCGCCCCTGGCCGCAAGGCGATGCCGGCATCGCGCCGCACCCTTCCGTGCCGCTGACCGGAGCCGTCGGCAAGGCCTTTGCGGACGGCTATGGCGCGGGCACCAAGACCGTCGGCGTCATCGTCGTGAAGGAAGGCACAATCGTTGCCGAACGCTATCGCGGCGGCTTCGGGCCGTACGTGTCGAACCGGACCTGGTCGGTCGGCAAGTCGATCGCCGGGACGCTGATCGGCATCGCCGACGCCGGGGCGCTCCAGGCGCCCGCCGCCGTGCCGCAGTGGATCACCGGCGACCCGCGGCGATCGATCACGCTCGACAACCTCCTTCGCATGGCGTCGGGCCTTCACAGCGACACGGCGGGCAACCGCACCGACGCGGTCTATTTCGGCGGTACGGCAGTCGACGAGCAGACGGTTGCCTGGCCTCTGGAAGCCCGGCCCGGCACCCGCTTCCGCTATGCCAACAACGACATCCTGCTTGCGGTCTACGCCACGCGGCAGCGGCTCGGCGAGGACCGCTATCGCACGTGGCCCCGCGAACTGTTCGGCAGGCTCGGCATGGCGCACACGGTCGCGGAAACCGACTGGCACGGCAATTACGTCCTCTCGAGTCAGGTGTGGTCCACCGCCCGTGATCTCGCGCGGCTCGGCCTGTTCTGGTCCCGGGACGGGCTCTGGGATGGCCAGCGCCTGCTGCCGCCAGGCTGGATGCGCACCATGACGCGCGCGAGCGGACCGCAGCCCGCCAGCGGACCGGGCTATGGCGCGACGCTGTGGCTGTTCGGCCCGGAACAGGGCCTGCCCGAGGGCAGTTTCGCCGCGCAGGGCAACCGCGGCCAATATGTCATGGTCATCCCGTCCCGCCATCTGGTCGTCGTGCGGCGCGGCGAGGATCCGGGGGCCGCCAGGTTCGACATCGCCCGCTTCGCCGCCGACGTGGACGCCGCCTTGCCCTAGACGATCGCCCCCTTCGTGCCTGCTACCGCTTCGTGAAGACCGCCTTCGGCAGGACGACATGGACGCCCTTGTTGCGGTCGACCAGTTCGGTGATCTCGACATCACCCGCGACGCTGATGAGCATATAGGCGTCGTCCCGCGTCATCCCCTTCTCGGCGACCAGGAAGTCGATCATGTTGCGCAGCGCCTTTCGCGTCGCATGGCTGAGGTCGTCATCGAAGCCCATCGCGATATAGGCCTTTGGCGTCTCGGCACGCGGATACGGGATGGCCGCCTTGTGCAGCACGAATTCGAAGGTGCCGGTCAGCGAGGTTTCGAGCGCGGTGATGTCGACCTCGCCATTGCCCTGCGCGGCATGGCCGTCGCCCACCTGGAACAGCGCACCGGGGGCATGCACCGGCAGGAACAGCGTCGTGCCGGCATTGGGGCCAACTTGTCGCTTCCCGGAAACAGCCGTTGGTTCAGTTTTGGATTCGTTTCCACAAGCCATCAGGTCTCACGTGAACTGTGAAGGCGAGCAGCGCGGCCGCCCGCCTCTGCCTTACCCTTAAGGTCATCCATAACCCGCGACAGGTTCACGCGGATTGCCAGCCGAGCAAGCGGCTCCCAGTAGGGCACCGGTTCGACGCGCAGGACGCTATGCGCTTCAACATCGAGCCGGGTGCGACCACCCGGCAGCGGGACGAGGGTGAAGCTGGTCGCGCCAGTCTCGAAATAGCCTTGGACGTGCGGGGCGCGAACGCGGCGATAGGGACTCATCTCCTCCATGGCCGGTGGTTGCGTCAGAACCTGAAAGGCAAGGCGGTGACCGGGCACCCATTCGGTCACACGCTCGCGCGCGACACCTGTTGAGAACTCGCCCAGCCGGATCGCGCCGACACCGTGGCCGAGCAGGCGGCCCCGTAGGGGATAGGCCAGGCCCGCCGCGCCCACCAGGCCGGGCTCGCTCTTGATCGGCTTACCGCCGGTGAGCGCCGACCACACCTCACCTGGCGATGCAGTGACCTCAATGGATGCCCGCGCTGTGATCGGCAGAGCGGGCGGCGTGGCGGCTTCCAGAGCGAACAGAGCGGGCAGCAACGCCACACTCGCCAACGGCTTGCCGCCGCCGTGGCCCACTTTGGCCACCGCGCGGCCCGCCGCCCCGCCGATCAGCGCCGCCAAGGCGCCCAATGGCGCGGCGAGCAGGATACAGACGAACCCTTCCAGCGCCAGCGCCACCAGCGCGGCCGTGCCCAGCGCCGCGGCGATCAGCACCAGTCGGGCAGTCGCGCGCCCGCTGAGCCGCAGCCGGCGGTTGGCAAGGTAGCCGGTGGAGATGCCCACCAGGAACGGCGTGGCGACGAACAGGCTCCAGCCGTAGCTGCCAAACGTCAGCGCCGAGACCAGCACCGCCGCGACGATGATGGCGACACCGGCGAGCACCCCCTGAACCACGTGGGCGGTATCGCTGCCCGGAGCAGGCGCAGAACCCGGACCGTCGCGCCGCTCGAACCGCGGAAGCAATGCGAGCATCGCCGCGGCCGCGATCTGCGCCGCCGGCACGACCACCACCGCAGCAACCGCATAGCCTGCGCCGGACCAGTTGGCGCGCCGGAACGACAGGAGTGCGAGCGCACCCGCCGCTATCAGCGCAACGGAGAACGCGATTGCGGCGTCACCGGCGGGCAGGTCCGGGCTCATCGCCAGTCGCCTCAGCGGCAGCAGCCAGAACCCCGCATCGGCAAGTAGCGGCGTGCCGCGTGCGCGGAGCAGCAGCGCTACAGCCGCGTGCGGCACCAGCAGAAGCACCGGCGCGAGGAGTGCATAGCGGCTCGGCCGCGTCACGCCGGCGAAGGAGGGCAGCCGCATCGCTCAGGCCTCCTCTACAAGTGTCGCAAAGGGCAAGGCTTCGTGCGCATACTCCGGGGCAATTCTGGTCAACGCGCCCTCGCGCGCCAAATGCTCGGGTAGCGCGATGTTCCAGACGAGCCCTGCCCGCTCCAGCCGCAGCAAGAAGCCAAAGCCCCAGTCGCTTTGGCCGGGGTAGAGTCCGATGCGCGCCGATCCCGGAAACGCGTGGTGATTGTTGTGCCACGCCTCGCCCATGGTGGGGATCGCCGCCCAAGGCACGTCGTGCGCCTGCACGCCCGCGTCATTTACAAGCCAGCTCTGCGGCCCCGTGCGATGTGCCAGATGGCCGACGAACCAATGACCCGTGACCGACAGGCAAACACGCAGAAAAAGATCGTTCCCGGCACTTACCGTCTATTGTCAGGCGTCAGCTCGCATAGACAATACATGACGCGGGATTTCGGCGGTGCGACGGCCGTATTCGCCCACCCCGTAACAGTCGTGATCTTGAAGCGCGTGATGCAAGAAGCGTCCAGCTCTCGGACGCTGGATGGAAAAAGCCCACGAGGTTTGCCCGTTTCGGCCATAATTCGGCGCCGTCCCAGTTGATCTGCGCCTTGGGCGCCTCGATCGACTGTCACGTCTAGTCCAGTAGCGGCTTGAGCTCCTCCCAGCGCCAGCGACGCTTGAGCCGATTCATCGTGTCCCGGCCGATCATCTCACGATGCTGCATCTGGCCGACAGTAAGAACTGGCGCAACGTCGGACGCCACGCTGAATCGAAAAATGCCCCCCTGTTCGGCTGAAGGCTGCGAAAGCAGACGATCCTATTTGCCGAGATGATGACGTCGGATGCAAAGTCGCTGTCTTCGCGCTCCTTCTCGCCGCCGCCTCCATGTCGGCATCGACGAACGGTCTTGCGCCATGCAAAATCAGGTGAACGAACGTCCGCTTGCCGTGATCGCTGCCTGAAAACGGGCAGGCGAATTACCCCTATCGGCGGGCGTTCAAAGTCATTATCCCATGCGCTGAACGAACGCCCGCTTCTTCGCTATCGCGGCCTGAAAGCTGCCGGGCCGCTCGCCACCATGAACGCGCGTCCGCTTTCCGGCACGAAAATCGGAAAAGCGGAAGCTCTGCTAGGATCATGTCTCCGTTCCACAGCCGCTCGGACCTCGAAGACCCGATCGATCGACGCCGATAGCCGTGTCGAGCAGGATCGATACTCCCAAATGGCAACCACGCGGGACCCAAACGCCGGTTTCGAGGTTTCGGGAGGTGCCACGACGTCGCATGCTGGTGTCAAAGCGACCCATGAAGTCCTGAGGTGGCCCCTCAAATGACCTTACAGGGCCTCACTCTTAGATAAGAGTGAGGCATATGACTGATGACTGACGGTACGACCAGGCGTTACAACGACGGCGAGGTCTTTTCCGGTGTTCAGCGCCGGAGGCGGGGACACTGGAGGAGAAGGTCCGGATCGTCGAGGAGACGTATTTGCCGGGGAGGGGCGTGTCGCTGGTCGCCCGCCAACACGGCATCAGCGGCAGCCAGGCCTTCACCCGGCGCCGGCTGATGAGCCAGGGTGCACTGACCGGCGAGGAGGTGGTGCCGGCTTCCGAATACCGGGCGCTGGAGGCGCAGGTACGCGAATTGCAGCGGTTGCTTGGCAAGAAGGCCTTGGAGAATGATCTGCTGCGCGAGGCCGTGTCCCGGGCCGCAGGCCCAAAAACTGCTCTTGCGCTCGACCTCGTTGTCGGGAGACATTCTGTGGCCGCGGTAGCCGACGCACTCGGCATTTCTCGCCCGCATCTGTCGGCGATGCGCAACCGGCCACCGCCACGACCGCGCGGGCGACCACCGCTGCCGGATGCGACATCCGGCTGCTCGTCGCCGATTTGCCGACCTATGGCTATCGTCGTGTCCATACCCTGCTGCGCCGCCAGGCCGAGAAGACCGGACGCGCAGCGCCCAATCTCAAACGGGTGTACCGCGTCATGAAGATGCATGGGCTGCTGCTCCAGCGGGGCGGCGAACCGCGCAAGGAACGCCGTCACGACGGCCGCGTCGCCGTCGACCAGCGCAACACCCGCTGGTGTTCCGACGGATTGAAGACCGCGTGCGACAACGGCGAGAAGGTGTGCGTCGCATTCGCGCTCGATTGCTGCGACCGGGAGGCGATGGGGCACGTGGCCACGACGGGCGGCATCACCGCTGAGGACGTGCAGGACCCGATAGTCGCCACCGTTGAGCACCACTACGGTCGCGTGAACCGTGTGCCCGAGCCGATCGAGTGACTGACAGACAACGGCAGCTGCTACACCGCTCGCGACACCCGTACCTTTGCCCGAGGGATCGGGCTGATCCCGCGCACCACCCCACAATCCAACGGCATGGCCGCGGCGTTCGTCCGCACCCTCAAGCGCGACTACGTCCGCGTGAACCCCAGGCCCGATGCGCAGACTGTCATCGCTCAACTGCCGGCATGGATTGACCACTATAACGAAGTGAATCCACACCGCGCCCTCGGCTACAGGTCACCCCGCGAATTCATCGCGACAACCCGCGAGGCCCCGTCAGCGAATTAGGGGGCAACAACAAGTCCCGACGGTTTGGTATCGTGTCGATACGAAACTGTCGGCTAAGTCATTGATTTTGAATTTACAGGATGAGCGCCACAATCGCCTCAAAGTCGATTCGGCGCAGCCAACTAGCTGATACAATTCAACAATTGTGCGAGATTT
>NZ_JAJLPA010000010.1 GCF_025548555.1 Sphingomonas sp. A2-49 | reverse complement strand
TATGTTGCAAAGCGGTACGGCCCTACCCCATGTGGTCGTCGTGCTACGGCAATATGAACTGGTCGACCGCGTGCTCGACTACGACCCGGACGCCGACGAGGCGCTGCTCAACCGCGCCTATGTCTTTTCGATGCAGGCGCACGGATCCCAGAAGCGCGCCAGCGGCGACCCCTATTTCAGCCACCCGATCGAGGTGGCGGGCATCCTCACCGACCTGAGGCTGGACGACGAGACGATCGCGACCGCGATCCTGCACGACACGATCGAGGATACGGTCGCGACGCCGGAAGAGATCACCCGGCTGTTCGGCGCCAACGTCGCGCGGCTGGTCGACGGCGTCACCAAGCTTTCCAAGATCGAGGCGCAGAGCGAGAACGAGCGCGCGGCGGAAAACCTGCGCAAGTTCCTGCTCGCGATGTCCGACGACATCCGCGTGCTGCTGGTCAAGCTCGCCGACCGCCTGCACAACATGCGCACGCTCCATCACATCCCCAAGCCCGAGAAGCGGCGGCGGATCGCGAAGGAGACGATGGACATCTATGCCCCGCTCGCCGAGCGGATCGGCATGTACGAGTTCATGAAGGAGATGCAGACGCTCGCCTTCGAACAGCTCGAGCCCGAGGCGTATGAATCGATCAGCAAGCGGCTGGAACTGCTGAAGACCGGGGGCGGCGACCGGATCGCCAGGATCGCCTCCGGCCTCCGGCTGCTGCTCGGCCGCGCCGGCATCGAGGCGGAGGTCAACGGCCGGGAAAAGCATCCCTATTCGATCTGGCGCAAGATGAGCGAGCGCCACATCAGCTTCGAACAGCTGTCGGACATCATGGCGTTCCGCGCGATCGTGCCGACGATCGAGGATTGCTATGCCACGCTGGGGATCATCCACCGCCGCTGGCCGATGGTACCGGGGCGGTTCAAGGACTATATCTCCACCCCCAAGCGCAACGGCTACCGATCGCTCCACACGTCGGTGATCCACGCCGACAATGCGCGGATCGAGATCCAGATCCGCACCCCCGACATGCACGCAGAGGCCGAATTCGGCCTCGCCGCGCACTGGGCATACAAGGAAAAGAAGGTCCGCGCCGACAGCCAGCACAGCTGGATCGCCGACCTGGTCGAGATCCTGGAAACCGCGGGCAGCCCCGAAGAGCTGCTCGAACATACCCGCATGGCGATGTACCAGGATCGCATCTTCGCCTTCACCCCCAAGGGCGAGCTGATCCAGCTGCCCAAGGGCGCGACGCCGATCGATTTTGCCTATGCGGTTCATACCGACCTCGGCGACCAGGCGGTCGGCGCGAAGATCAACGGCCGCGTCGTACCGCTGTCGACGGTGATCGAGAACGGCGACCAGGTGCAGGTGCTGCGCTCCAAGGGGCAGGTGCCGCAGCCCGGCTGGCTCAACTTCGCGATCACGGGCAAGGCGCTGGCCGGTATCCGCCGCCATCTGCGCCACAAGGAACGCGACGAACTGATCGCGCTGGGGCGCAAGCTGTACGACGATATCGTCCAGCGGCTGCCCGCGACGCTGGGCGGCGACGCGCTCGACCATGCGCTGATGCGGCTGAAGCTCCCCGACGAGGCGGCGCTGATGGCGGCGATCGCGCGGCGCAGCGTGTCGGACGCGGCGGTGATGGAGGCGCTGATGCCGGGATCGGCGGGGGCGGACGTCGGCCTGCTCGCGCCCCAGTCGCGCGCGATCTCGATCAAGGGGCTGACCGCGGGTGTGGCGTTCGACCTCGCCACCTGCTGCCATCCGGTGCCGGGCGACCGCATCGTCGGGCTGCGCCGCCCGGACGCGGGGATCGAGGTGCATGCGATCGATTGCCCGGTACTCGCCGAACTGGCGGAGCGCGGCGCGGACGAGACCGACTGGGTCGACGTCGACTGGGGCGACAAGAGCGACGGCGCCGTCGCCCGGATCGCGGTACAGGTGAAGAACGAACCGGGCGCGCTCGGCATCGTCTCGACGATCATCGGCGCGCACCGCGCCAACATCATCGCGCTACGGCTCGATACGCGCGATTCGATGTTCCACACCAACGTCATCGATGTCGAGGTGCACGACATCCACCAGCTGATGCGGCTGCTCGCGGCGCTGCGCGCGGCGGATGCGGTGAACGCGGTCGACCGGGTCTGACGACGGGGGCCCCGCGCATCGCGCCGCGCGCCCGGAGCGTCTTTCGCGTCGACCGGACGGCGGTGGCGGACCGTTTCGTGGCGCAATGGATTTCGCGCGGAGGCGCGGAGGACGCGAAGGCGTTGCGCCCGGCGCCATCGTCGATCGTGCCGGCGGCGGCCGGGTGTCGGTCGTGCAAGGGGTTTCGCGGCTCACGGGGGCGATGCGGACGGATGCGGGCACCACGGGGAAGCACGCGCCGCGCGCCCGCGAAACCCTGTTACGCCAGCAGCCCCAGCGCGATCAGGTCGCGGCGCAGCGTCGGTTCGTCGGTGAAATGCAGCGCGATCAGGCCGACATCGCGGGCGCCCGCGACGTTCGCTTCATTGTCGTCGATGAACACCGTCCGTGCCGCCTCCAGCCCGAACCGGTCGAGCGCGAGGCGGTAGATCGCCGGATCGGGCTTCACCAGCTTCTCCACCCCCGACACGACGACGTCGCGGAAGCGATCGAACATCGCCGCCTCGCGTGCGCGGAACGGCGGCCAGAATTCATGGCTGAAGTTGGTGATCGCGAACAGTGGCACGCCCGCGGCGTCGAGTTCGTCGACCAGCGCGGGCATGCCGGCGACGGGCGCACCGATGCTGTCGAGGAAGCGCGGCCCCCAGGCGGCGATCAGCGCGGCGTGCTGCGGATACAGCGCCGCCAGCTCCGCCGAGGTATCGACGAAGTCGCGTCCGGCATCGTGCTGGAAATGCCATTCGTGCGTGACGACGTCGCGCAGGAACGCATCAAGCGCCCGATCGTCGTCGATCAGGCGCCTGTAGAGGATCCGCGGATCCCAGTCGTACAAGACCCGGCCGACATCGAAGATGACGGCCGTGGGCAGCGCCAAGCGGCTTAGCCCTGGCGCGCCTTGAAGCGGCGGTTGGTCTTGTTGATGACGTAGGTGCGGCCGCGGCGACGGATCACGCGGTTGTCGCGATGACGGTCCTTGAGCGACTTCAGGCTATTGCGGATCTTCATGATCGATTCGCTTCTTTTCGAAATTGACGGTGTCGGTGAAAGCGCGAGCGCCTAAGACCCGGGCACGCAATAGTCAAGCAACGCCGGGCGCGTTAGAGCGTTTCGCACAGGCAGTCGCAAAGGTGAACATCCGTCATGACCATCCGTCCGTTCCTGGCCCTCGGCATCGGTGCCGCGGCGCTCGCCGGCTGCGCGACCACCGCGCCGCTGCCGCCGATGGAGGTCGTCCGCTACCACCTCGGCGAGCCGATCGCGCGCGGGACGATCGCGGTCGAGCCGCTGTCGGGCGGCGCCCCGGCCAGCCTGGAATTCAAGACCTATGCCGCCGCGGTGCAGGGCGAATTGCTCAAGAACGGCTATAGCGTTCCCGCACAGGGTGCGACGCCCGATTACGTCGCGAGCGTCGGCTTCACCCGCACCAGCCGCGAAGGGCCGCCGCGCCAGTCGCCGATAAGCATCGGCATCGGCGGCGGCGGGTTCAGCGGCGACCGGCGCGGCGGTGGCGGCGTCGGCCTGGGTGGCGGCATCGGCTTTCCGATCGGCAGCCGCCGCCCGACGCAATTGCTCGTCGCGGAACTGTCGGTGACGATCAAGCGACGCGTCGACCAGTCGCCCGTCTGGGAGGGCAAGGCGCAGGGCATCAGCGACATCAAGGGCGCGGACCAGCAGGCCGCGCAGCTCGCGCGCGCGCTGTTCACCGGCTTCCCCGGTGCCTCGGGCCGCACCATCACCGTCAAGTAACCGTTCCAGCAGAGTAAAACGCACCACCATGACCATCAGCATCAATGCCGCCTTCGACGGCGGCAACATCCGCGTCGTCGCCATCGACGGCGACCGCGTCGATCTGGAAATCGTCGCCGATCGCCAGTCCGATTTCTTCCAGTGGTTCTACTTCCGCGTCGCCGGCGCGCACGGGCGGCGGCTGACCTTCCGCATCGTCAACGCGGGTGCCTCCGCCTATCCGTTCGGCTGGCCCGGCTATCGGACGCGCGCGAGCGCCGATCGCCACACGTGGCGGATGATCGATACGCGTTACGACGACGGCGTGCTGTCGTTCGATCACAGCATCGATGGCGAGCTCGCCTGGTTCGCCTATTTCGCGCCCTATACGATGGAGATGCACGACGATCTGGTGGCGCGCATTGCTGCCCGGCCCGGCGTGACGCACCGCCAGCTCGGCACCTCGCTCGACGGGCAGGCGATCGACTATCTGCGCATCGGCGACGGGCCCAAGCCGGTATGGCTGTACGCGCGCCAGCATCCCGGCGAATCGATGGCGGAATGGTGGATGGACGGCGCGCTCGACTGGCTGACCAGCGACGCCGCCGCGCCGCTGCTGGCAAAGGCGACGGTGCACGTTGTGCCGAACATGAACCCGGATGGTACGCGGCGCGGGCATCTCAGAACCAATGCGGCGGGTGTCAACCTCAACCGCGAATGGCACGCGCCCTCGCCCGAACGCAGTCCGGAAGTTCTGTGCGTCCGCGATGCGATGGACGAGACCGGCGTCGCCTTCGCGATCGACGTGCATGGCGACGAGGCGATTCCCGCCAATTTCATCGCCGGCTACGAAGGCATCCCCAACTGGACCGACGATCACGGCGCCAAATTCTACGCCTTCGGCGACCGGCTGGCCGCGCACACCCCCGATTTCCAGGTCGGCAAGGGGTATGAGAAGGCGAGCGCGGGCAATGCCAACCTGTCGATGTCGACCAACCAGCTGGCGCAGCGGTTCGGTGCGGTGTCGGTGACGCTGGAAATGCCGTTCAAGGACCACGACCCCAATCCGGATGCCGAATTCGGCTGGTCGCCGGAGCGCAGCCGCCGGTTGGGCGTATCGTGCCTGGAGGTGCTGACCGCGATGATCGACGAGATCTGATGGAGATCCGCCGCGACGATCCGGCCGCGCCGCACGTCGCGGCGCTGCTCGCGCACCATCTGCGCGAAGTACGTGGCGAGATGGCCGCCTATGCTTTCGCGCTGGATGCTACCGGCCTGTCCGCGCCGGACGTCACCTTCTGGACCGCATGGCGCGACGATGCGCTGGCGGGCTTCGTCGCGCTGAAACGGCTCGACGCCGCGCACGGCGAGCTGAAGTCGATGCGGGCGGCGCCGACGGCGATCCGCACCGGCGTCGGCCGCGCACTGCTGTCGCATGTGATCGCGGAGGCCCGTGCGCGCGGCTATCACCGGCTCAGCCTCGAAACCGGCACCGCTGCGCTGCACGCCCCCGCGGTGGCGCTGTACCGCGGTGCCGGCTTCGTCGACACGGACGCCTTCGCCGACTATCGCCCCAGTCCGTACAACCAGTTCCTCACCCTCCACCTCCGGGAGTCCCGATGCCGCGCCTCGTCCTGATCCGCCACGGCCAGTCCAGCTGGAACCTCGAAAACCGCTTCACCGGCTGGTGGGACGTCGACGTGACCGACAAGGGCGCCGCCGAGGCGCGCGCGGCGGGCGAGCTGATGGCGGCGCGCGGCCTCGATTTCGACATGACCTTTACCTCGCTCCAGACGCGGGCGATCAAGACGCTCAACCTCGCGCTGGAGGCGATGGGGCGATTGTGGCTGCCGACCGAAAAGGACTGGCGCCTCAACGAACGCCATTACGGTGGCCTGACCGGGCTCGACAAGGCGGAGACGGCGGCGAGGCACGGCGACGAACAGGTGCACATCTGGCGCCGCAGCTTCGACATTCCGCCGCCGGTGCTGGAGCCGGGCAGCGCCTATGACCTGTCGCAGGATCGCCGCTATGCCGGCATCGCGATCCCCCAGACCGAAAGCCTGAAGGACACGATCGCCCGTGTCCTGCCCTATTACGAGAGCCGGATCGCACCGATGCTGCGGGACGGGCAGCGGGTGCTGATCTCCGCGCACGGCAATTCGCTGCGCGCGCTGGTCAAGCACCTGTCCAACATCCCCGACGACGCGATCACCCGGTTGGAGATCCCGACCGGACAGCCGATCGTGTACGAGCTGGACGACGCGCTGGTCGCGACGGACCGCTACTACCTCAGCGAGCGCTGACCCGCCCGGGGCAATCGGCGCGCCCGATTGCCCTCCCCACCCTCCCCCGCTAGGTGCGCGCGATGGAACATCCGCTGGTCGGTATCATCATGGGCTCGACGTCCGACTGGGACACGATGCGCGGCGCCGCCGACGTGCTCGCCGAACTGGGCGTCGTGCACGAAACGCAGGTGGTGTCGGCGCATCGCACCCCCGACCGGTTGTACGATTATGCGAAGGGTGCGGCGGGGCGCGGGCTGAAGGTGGTGATCGCCGGGGCCGGCGGCGCCGCGCACCTGCCCGGCATGGCGGCGGCGATGACGCACCTGCCCGTGCTGGGCGTGCCGGTGCAGAGCAAGGCGCTGTCGGGGCAGGATTCGCTCCTGTCGATCGTACAGATGCCCGCCGGCATTCCGGTCGGCTGCCTTGCGATCGGCAAGGCGGGTGCGGTCAACGCCGGGCTGCTCGCCGCGGCGATCCTCGCGACCGGCGATCCGGCGCTGTCGGAGCGGTTGCAGGCATGGCGGCAGCGGCAGACCGACGCGGTCGCGCGCGAGCCCGCGTGATGCTGGCGCCGGGCAGCACGATCGGCATCCTGGGCGGTGGCCAGCTGGGGCGGATGCTCGGCGTCGCCGCCGCGCAGCTGGGTTATCGCACCCACGTCCTCGCGCCCGACCGGGAGAGCGTCGCCGCGCAGACGGCGTCCAGCCTGACCCGCGCCGACTATCACAACCGCATCGTCCTCGCCGACTTCGCCGCCGCCTGCGACGTCGTGACCTACGAATTCGAGAATATCGCGCTGACCCCGGTCGAATGGCTCGCCGCGCGGGTGCCGGTCCATCCGCACCCCCGCGCGCTGGCGGCGGCGCAGGAACGGATCGCCGAAAAGCGTTTCGTCGAGCAGGTCGGCGGCCGGCCGGCGCGCTGGGCCGCGGTGGACAGCCGCGAATCGCTGGACGCCGCATTGGCGCACGTCGGCACGCCCGCGGTGCTCAAGACCGCGCGCTTCGGCTATGACGGCAAGGGGCAGGTGCGGCTGCACAGCCCCGCCGACGCCGACGCCGCCTGGGACGCGATCGGCGGGCCGGCGGTGCTGGAGGCGTTCGTCGCGTTCGATCACGAATTCTCTATCCTGATCGCACGCGGGCAGGACGGGACGACCGTCCGCTACGATCCGCCGCACAACGTCCATGTCGACGCGATCCTGCGCACCTCGACCGTGCCCGCGCCGCCGGCGATGCTGGCGCAGGCGGACGAGGCGACCGACCTCGCCTGCCGCATCGCCGCGAAGCTCGACTATGTCGGCGTGCTCGCCTGCGAATTCTTCGCAACCGCCGACGGGCCGGTGTTCAACGAAATGGCGCCCCGCGTGCACAATTCCGGGCATTGGACGATCGAGGGCGCGGAAACGTCACAGTTCGAAAACCATATCCGCGCGATCTGCGGCCTGCCGCTGGGCAGCACCGCGCTGACCGGGCGGCGGGTGACCCTGGAAAACCTGATCGGCACCGATGCGTGGGCGCCGGCGCTGTCGGAACCGGGCGCGCACCTGCACCTGTACGGCAAGGGCAGTGCGCGACCGGGTCGCAAGATGGGGCATGTCACGCGCATCGCGCGGTAACCTGACGACCCTCGTCTATCGGTTCGCGCGGAGGCGCGGAGGACGCAGAGGCATTGGACAGGGCGCCTGTCGGCCCCTTCCCTCCTGACGGTCGTCACACCCGATGGCGCCGCCGCCAGCACATCGTCTCTGCGTCCTCGGCGCCTCCGCGCGAACACATCCCGTCTTCCTCCCCTCCGCGTCCGAGCGCCTCACACAGCGAAGACCGGTAACGGTATGCGTCGCACCCTCAGCCTTTCGCGATCCAGTCGTCGCCGATGGTGCGCAACACGTCGAGCGGCACGCGGCCGTTCGCCAGCATCGCGCCGTGATAGCGTTTGAGGTCGAAGCGCGCGCCCATCCGCGCCTTCGCCTTGTCGCGGATCGCGACGAAGGTGGCGTGGCCGAGCTTGTAGCTCGCCGCCTGACCGGGGTTGACGGTGTAGCGATCGATCTCGCGCCCCGCGTCGCCTTCGGTATCGCCCTGCGCGTCGATGAAATATTGCACCGCCTTCTCGCGGCTCCAGCGATAATGGTGCAGGCCCGTGTCGACGACGCAGCGGTTGGCGCGGAACAGCTGTGCGACCAGATAGCCGCAACGGCCGGCGGGATCGTCGTCGTACATGCCGATCTCGTCCGCGAGCTGTTCGGCGTAGAGCGCCCAGCCTTCGCCGAACCCGGAAAAGCCCCCGAGCTTGCGGATCAGCGGCAGCCGCGTGTTGGTGAGCGCGAGCCCGCTGTCCATCTGATGCCCCGGCAATCCTTCGTGATAGGTCGTCGTCGCCAGCGCGAACTTCGGCCAATCCGCGCTGTCGCGCAGGTTGAAATAGACGAGGCCGGGGCGCGATCCGTCGAGCGAGGGCGCCTGCGCGAAGGCGCCCGCCGCGCCCGCCTCGGTCTGCGGCGGCACGCGGCGCACCTCGAACGCATAGGTCGGCATGCGTTCGAACACCGCGGGAAGGCGGGTGCGGATCGCGGCGAGCCGGTCGTTGCAATAGGCGATCGCCTGCACCTTGCCCGCGTCGGTGTTGGGATAGAGGTAGCGCGGGTCGCGCCCCAGTGCCGCCATGCGTGCGCCGACCGGCCCCTTGCTGTAGCCGAGCTTGCGCAATTCGGCGTCGAGCCGCGCATCGAGCGCGCGCGCCTGATCGAGGCCGAAGCGGTGGACCTCTTCGGGTGACAGCGCGGTCGTGGTGTTGGCCTGCAACGCGGCGGGGTAGAAGGCAGCACCCTGCGGCAGCTTCCAGACGCCGGCATCGTGCGTCGCCACCGCGCGCATCGCACGCGCCGCCGCGATCTGGCGGTCGAGCGCGGGCAGCACCTGCCCCTCCCACAGCTTTGCGGCCTGCGCCGCGGCGGTATCGCCCAGCCCCTTCGCGGCGGCACGGCGGCGCAGCGACTGCACGACCAGCGCGTCGCCGGCGGGCACGCGCAGCTTCGCCATCTGCGCCAGCGCCAGGTCGAGGATATAGTCGGGCGGCACCACGCCCGCGCCGGCGTCGCGCCGCATCCGCCCGGTCTGCGCATCGATCTGCTCGGCGAAGGCCGCGACGCGGCGGACATAGGCGTCGGCATCGCCCGCCGTCTCGATCCGGTGCTTGGTGTCGAGGAAGTCGGGGACCGACTGATAGGCGCCCGATTGCTGGGACACGACATAGGGGCTGGGGCCATAGGCGGAGCCGCCGAAATCGAACGCCTGCGTCCGCGCCGCGCTTTCGCGGGTGTAGAGGGCGCAGTCCAGGTCGATGCGACGTTCGGGGCTCAGCGCGGCGCGGTCGATCGCCTTCAGCCGCGCCAGTTCGTCGCGCGTCGCCGCCTTCGCCGCCGCCACCCCGGCGAGCGACTGGTCCGACAGTCGCGCGCGCAGATCGGCATTCGCGCCGGTATCGAGCCCCAGGTTGGTCGCGAATTCGGGGCTGCGCCGCAATTGCGCCTGGACGAAATCGTCGAACGCGGCGTCGAGGGCGGCTTCCGCCCCGGTAGCCGCAGCCGCCGCGGGCAGCGCCGCGACGCCGGCAACCGCGGCACCGCCGGCAAGGACCGCGCGGCGCGGCACGCCGGAGGCGCGCGGATCGGCGTCGGACAGGAAACGGTTCATGGCGGCAGACCCCCGGAATGCAAAACGGCCCGCCCTCCCCCACGGGGAAGGCGGGCCGCCATGTGACGCGATTATCGCGCCGGGATCAAGGACGTGCGCGGATCAGCCGCGCTTGCCGGACAGCGGGAAGCTGCCGAACGCGCCCGCGCCGACCGTGCCGGTCAGCGTGTCGCCGTCCGCGGTCGCCTCGCAATCGAGCGTCATCGGCATCGGCACGGTCATCTGCTGCTTCCACGTGATCGTGTTGCCCGACACCTCGCCGCTCACGTCGCTCGACCCCATCGCGCCCGAGGCGGTGCCGGTGAAGGTCGATCCGTCGCTGTTCACGGTCAGCGTCAGGTTCTGGTCGCCCAGCGGCGATTTCACGGTGCAGTCCCAGCTGCCGTCGACGTCTGCCATCGTGTCTCTCCTTACTTGGCTGTGGTCGCGGCGCCACCGGCGACCGCGCTTGCCGGCACGACCTCGACCGGCAGGCCCAGGCTGTCAAGCTGCGGCTTCACCTTGGCGGCATCGCCGACGACGACCCAGGTCATCTTGGCGGGATCGATCGTCCGCGCCGCTGCGGCGCGCAGCTCGGGCAGCGTCATCGCACGGTATCGCGTGGTGATCGATGCATAATAATCGTCGGGTCGCTTCAGCAGGTCGTTCTGCTGCATCGCGCCGAGCACCGCCTGCGACGTTTCGAACTGGCCGGGCAGCTGGAGCATCGCGCCGTTGATCGCGAGCCCGAATTCCGCCTCGGTCATCGGCTTGGTGGTGACGAACTGCGCGATGTCGTCGCGGGCGGAGGCGAGCGACGGCCCGGTCTTGTCCGCCTGCACGCCCGCCCGCATCACATAGGGCGCGGCATATTCCGACGTCTGGAACCCGCCGCCCGCGCCATAGGACCAGTGCTTTTCCTCGCGCAGGTCCATGTTGATGCGGCTGAGGAAGCTGCCGCCCAGCGCATCGTTGACGGTGTTGAGCACGAGCAGGTCGTCGGTGCCCTTCAGCCCGGTGCGCTGGCCGCCGACGATCATCGACTGCGGGCTGTCGGGCCGGTCGATCAGCACGATGCCGGGCCGGATCGGCGCCTGCGCCGCACCGAACGCCTTGGTGCCGGCCGCGCCGGTTCCCTTCCAGTCGCCAAAGCGCGATTCGAGCGCGGCCTGCACCTCGGCCAGCGGACGGTCGGACACGACGAACAGCTTGGCCTTCTCGGGCCGCAACCACGTCTGCTGGAAGCTGCGCAGATCGGCGGGGGTCAACGCCGCAACCGCCACGGGATCGCCGCTGCCCTGCGCCTTTTCATAGGGCGAGCCGGCGGCGAGCACGCGCGTCGTCATCCGCTGCGCGAGCGCACCCGGATTGGTCAGCTCCTGCTGGATCTGCGCGACCTGCTGCGCCTTGAAGCGGGCGACCTCGGCATCGGCATAGGCGGGACGGCGCGCGACCTCGGCGAACAGGTCGAGCGCGGGGCCCAGATTGGCGCTCGGCACGCCCATCGACAGCGTGCTGCGGTCGTTGCCATTGCCCGCGCCCAGCTGCATCCCCAACCGCTCGCGCGCCTCGGCGAGCGCATTGACGTCGTAATGTTCGGTGCCCTCGTCGAGCATCATCAGCGCGACCTGCTGCGTGCCGAGCTTGCCCGGCACGTCGGCGGCATAGCCGGCATCGAAGCTCAGCACCGCCTGCGTCACCGGCACCGCGGCCCGCTGCGCATAGACCAGCTCGATCCCGTTCGACAGCCGTGCGCGCTCGACCTTGGGGAAGGTCAGCGCGGTGACGGGGCCGACCGCGGGAATCGTGCCGCGGGTGCCCTTCACGGCCTGTTCGGGGGCGGCGACGACGTCCTTCTTCGGCGGCACCTGCGCCTCGGCATAGGCATCGCGGGCGCCGGGAACGACGGTGATCGCCAGCACCGGGCGCGCCAGCCAGCGGTCCGCCGCGGCCTTGACGCTCGCCGGCGTCTGCGCCGCGAGCGCGGCAAGCTGTTTCTTGTAGAAGCCCGGGTCGTTCGAATAGAGCGCGCCCTCCGCCAGCGCGACGGCCTTGCCGCCGAAGCCGCCGACCGCCTCCAGCCCGCGCACACGCCCCGCGACGCGGCTGGTCACGAAGCGCGACACCTCGTCCGCGGTCGGGCCGGTGCGCAGGAAGTCCGCCGTCACCTCGTCCAGCCGCTTCGCCGCCAGCGCCGGATCGACGCCCTGACGCACCAGCCCCTGGATGGTGAAGGTGCCGACCTGCGCGAAGGCGCTGTTGTCGGCGGACAATTGCGTGAACAGCTTTTCCTTGCGGACGAGCTCGTTGGCGAAGCGCGACGACGCCATGCCGCCGAGCACGCCGGCCGCGACCTCGAGCGGGGCGGCATCCTTGTCGTTGAGGCCGGGCACCGACCAGTTGCGCGTGACCATCGTCGCGGCGACGCGATCCTTCAGCGTCACCGCCTTCGCCGCCGGCAGCGTCACCACCGGCGCGGCGGGGAGCACGCTCTTGGGCCCTGCCGCGATGCCGCCGAAATACTTTTCCACCAGCGGCCGGGCGGTGGCGACGTCGATGTCGCCGGCGAGCACCAGCACCGCGTTGTTCGGGCCGTAATGGCTGCGGAACCACGTCTTGACGGTGTCGAGGCTGGCCGCATCGAGGTCGGCCATCGAACCGATCGTGTCGTGCCCGTACGGATGCGTCGTCGGGTACAGCCCCTCGGTCACCGCATAGTCGAGCAGGCCATAGGGCTGGTTGTCGCCCTGTCGCTTCTCGTTCTGGACGACGCCGCGCTGCTCGTCGAGCACCCCTTGCGTGATCGCGCCGAGCAGATAGCCCATGCGATCCGATTCGAGGAACAGCGCGCGCGGCAGCGCCGCGGTCGGCACCGTCTCGAAATAATTGGTGCGATCGTAATAGGTCGTGCCGTTGAAGTCGGTCGCGCCGACCTGCTTCAAGGGCGCGAAGAAATCGCCCGGCGCATTTTCCGACCCGTTGAACATCAGGTGTTCGAACAGGTGCGCGAAACCGGTCGAGCCCTTGGGTTCGTGCTTCGAGCCGACGTCGTACCACACGCTGACCGCCACGACGGGCGCCTTGCGATCGGTATGGACGACGACGCGCAACCCGTTCTTCAGCGTAAACTGCTGAAAGGGAATGTCGATCGCCTTGACGAGGGCCGATACCGGCGCCGCTTTCACGGGCGCGGGCGGCGTCGTCTGCGCGTGCAGCGGTGCGACGAACGCCAGCGATGCTACGCCGGCGAGCGCAAGAAACTTCGTCATGATGGCCGTGGTCCCCGAATGGTCTTGAACGACTGTGCTGGCCGAGCATAACACCGGCGCCAATACTGGCAAGCGGACCGCGTGTGTTTTTCTCGGTCCGGCGACCTCCCGGAACCAACCGTAACGGAGCCCGGGGCTTGTGTTGCACAATGGCAACACTACATCCGGACGCATCGCAACAGGGGCTGACATGAACCTCGAGAAATTCACCGATCGCGCCAAGGGCTTCCTCCAGTCGGCGCAGACCGTCGCGATCCGCATGAACCATCAGCGGATCGCCCCCGAACACCTGCTGAAGGCGCTGCTGGAGGACGAGCAGGGCATGGCCGCCGGGCTGATCGCCGCGGCCGGCGGCGACGCGCGCCGCGCGGTCGCCGACACCGACGCCGCGCTCGCCCGCATCCCGGCGGTATCCGGGTCGGGCGCGCAGCAGACGCCGGGGCTCGACAACGACACCGTCCGCGTCCTCGACCAGGCCGAACAGGTCGCGCAAAAGGCGGGCGACAGCTTCGTCACCGTCGAACGGCTGCTCCTCGCGCTCGCGCTGTCGCCGACGACCGCGGCGGGCAAGGCACTGAAGGCGGCGGGCGTCACGGCCGAGGGCCTGAACGCCGCGATCAACGACCTGCGCGGCGGCCGGACCGCCGACACCGCCTCGGCGGAGGACCGCTACGACGCGCTCAGGAAGTTCGCGCGCGACCTGACGCAGGCGGCGCGCGACGGCAAGCTCGACCCCGTCATCGGCCGCGACGAGGAAATCCGCCGCACGATCCAGGTGCTCGCCCGCCGCACCAAGAACAACCCCGTCCTCATCGGCGAACCCGGCGTCGGCAAGACCGCGATCGTCGAGGGGCTGGCGCTGCGTATCGCCAATGGCGACGTCCCCGACGGCCTGAAGGACAAGACGCTGATGGCGCTCGACATGGGCGCATTGATCGCCGGCGCGAAATATCGCGGCGAGTTCGAGGAGCGGCTGAAGGGCGTCATCGACGAGGTGAAGGGCGCCGACGGCCAGATCGTGCTGTTCATCGACGAGATGCACCAGCTGATCGGCGCGGGCAAATCCGAAGGCGCGATGGATGCGGGCAACCTGCTGAAGCCGGCCCTGGCGCGCGGCGAGCTGCATTGCGTCGGCGCGACCACGCTCGACGAATATCGCAAATACGTCGAGAAGGACCCCGCGCTCCAGCGGCGATTCCAGCCCGTGTTCGTCGGCGAACCGACCGTCGAGGACACGATCAGCATCCTGCGCGGGCTGAAGGAGAAATACGAGCTGCACCATGGCGTGCGGATCACCGACGGCGCACTGGTGTCCGCGGCGACGCTGTCGAACCGCTACATCACCGATCGCTTCCTGCCCGACAAGGCGATCGACCTGATGGACGAGGCGGCGTCGCGCATCCGCATGGAAGTGGAGAGCAAGCCCGAGGAGATCGAGACGCTCGACCGGCGCATCCTGCGCCTCAAGATCGAGCGGGAGGGATTGCGCCGCGAAACCGACGACGCGTCGCGCGACCGTTTCGCGGGGCTGGAGGAGGAACTCGCCAATCTCGAGCAGCAGTCCGCCGGACTGACGCAACGCTGGCAGGCCGAAAAGGACAAGATCGCGGGCGAAGCGAGGTTGAAGGAGCAGCTCGACGCCGCGCGGCTCGAGCTGGAGCAGGCGCAGCGTGCCGGCGACCTCGCCAAGGCGGGCGAGCTCTCCTACGGCCGCATCCCCGCGCTGGAAAAGCAGGTCGCCGAGGCGGCCGGCGCGACCAAGGGCGCGATGCTGCGCGAGGAGGTGACTGCGGACGACATCGCCGGGGTGGTCAGCCGCTGGACGGGAATCCCGGTCGAGCGGATGCTCCAGGGCGAACGCGACAAGTTGCTGCGGATGGAAGAGGTGATCGGCAAGCGCGTCATCGGCCAGGCGGACGCGGTGCGCGCCGTGTCCACCGCGGTCCGGCGCGCGCGGGCGGGGTTGCAGGATCCCAACCGGCCGCTCGGCAGCTTCCTGTTCCTGGGGCCGACCGGCGTCGGCAAAACCGAGCTGACCAAGGCGCTCGCCGAATTCCTGTTCGACGATCCCAACGCGATGGTGCGCATCGACATGAGCGAATTCATGGAGAAGCATGCGGTCGCGCGGCTGATCGGCGCGCCTCCCGGCTATGTCGGCTATGAGGAAGGCGGCGTGCTGACCGAGGCGGTGCGGCGCCGGCCGTATCAGGTCGTGCTGTTCGACGAGGTGGAGAAGGCGCATGGCGACGTCTTCAACGTGCTGCTCCAGGTGCTCGACGACGGGCGGCTGACCGACGGCCAGGGCCGCACGGTCGATTTCAGCAACACGCTCATCATTCTGACGTCGAACCTCGGCTCGCAATACCTGGCGAACCTCGAGGACGGGCAGGACGTCGAAACCGTCGAGCCGCAGGTGATGGAGATCGTGCGCGGCCATTTCCGCCCCGAATTCCTCAACCGGCTGGACGAGGTGATCCTGTTCCACCGCCTGGGCCAGGATCATATGGCGCCGATCGTCGACATCCAGGTCGCGCGCGTCGACCGCCTGCTCGCCGACCGCAAGGTGACGCTGGACCTGACCGATGCGGCGCGCGCGTGGCTGGGACGGGTCGGCTACGACCCGGTCTACGGCGCCCGCCCGCTGAAACGCGCCGTGCAACGCTATCTGCAGGATCCGCTCGCCGACCTGATCCTGCGCGGCGAGGTGAAGGACGGCGCGGTGGTCTATGCCGACGAAGGCGATGGGAAGCTGGTATTGCGGGTGGAGTGACGCCCCGCGGCTGCGATTCGGACAACGGGTAACGAAGGGCGGGTCGCCGGACCCGCCCTTCTTTGTTTTCCTCGTTTTGGATCAGAAGTTGATATCGACTCCCAACCGGACATAGCGGGGCGCCTGATATGCGGTCGGCTGACCGTAATTCGGATCGGGAATATAGCTCGTCGGCAAACCATTCGCGCCCGTAACCACGTCAAGATCGCCCAATTCGTAACGCTTCGTAACGGCGCGCGAATTCAGCAGGTTAAAGACGTCGGCGCGTAGGGTCACCGTACGATCCGCGATTGTCGGGCTGAAGCTCAGCTGTAAGTTGAACGACGAGTACCAATCCGTTTTTTGAGCGGTACCGCGGGCACTGGGCTGTCCTCCGCAGTAATGGGAAGCCGCCCCATAGCCATCAGCAAATACGTCGGTCGGATGCCAACCAAAACAGCTCTGTGGACGCGGTGAGTAGACCAAGGTATTCAGACCGATATTAAATGCATCAACCTTGATGTTGCCGTACAATTTTAACTGATGGCGCCGATCGTTTGGCAGATATCCGTAGGAATAATCGACGAACCCGGGCTGATCGAAATCCTGCGTAATACCAGAATCGGCCTGGACGAAGTCGGATTGCACATAGCCTTCTGAATTACCCTTGCTCTTCGACCAGGTGTAGCTGCCGCCTACTGCGAACAAACCATCGAACCGGCGATCAAAGGTAAACACGACAGCGTCATATGTGCGCTTCGCCTTACCGTATCCCAGCTGATCCGCCGTAAGAGTTACAGTACGGTTGTTGATATTGTAGCCATTCGCAAGCAAATTAACCGTAATGTCGCTCCCCGGATTGTTGATGACGTACTGGTGGAAGCCGGTAAAGATGCTTGAGCACGGTACGGAAGCTCCGCCGCCGGTCGGCGTTGCCCGGACATTATTGGCCGCACAATAGGCGTTGACCGCAGCATCGATGGCCGAATCCTCGGCCGTGCGGTCGAGATTACGGTGCGTATACGAAAGCCCCAGCGTCCACAGTCCGACCTTCTGCTCATATCCAACGTTGATCTCGGTCTGGCGGGTCGCCTTCAGGTTGCTCGCAAGAGCCTGCGTCGTGTCGATATCTGCGCCATCACCTGTGACGAGGCAGTTCGTGGTTGCGCCATTCGGGATAAGAGCAAACGGACATGCCGTCTGATAAGTCCCCTGATTGGTGACCAATTGGGTGAGGTTCGGCAACCCCGCCGCGTTCAGACCGCTGAAATTGTACCGCTGACGAAAGTAGAATGACGGCGCACCCTGACGGAACGCGGTGTTGCTCGCAATCGGGAGGTAGGTCCAACCATAGGAACCATAAAGCTTACCCGACTTGTCTCCGAGCAACTGGTAAGTCGCACCGACACGAGGGGCATAATTTTTTGTCAGATTGGCAATAGGATTACCACTCGGTTTGTTGACACGAAAATCATCGCGACGAGCTCCGAGGTTAAGCGTCAGCCGGTCGAACAGCTTCCATTCGTCCTGAATATAATACGCCTTGTTCTTCGCTTTGAACGTGCCTCCGGTGTTGAAATAGTTTAGCTCGACAACGGGACCGCCGACGTTTGACGCACGTACGATATATTGGATGCCACCGTTACCCAGTATGGCGCCGTACGCCGCTGGCGAGATCGCACCATTGGCAAGTTCGTATGCGCCCCCATTGCGTACCGTCACCCGATTGAGCGTATTGATTTCCTGGTCGTAACCGAACCGAACGTGATGATCCCCCAAAACGGAGAACAGCAGATCCGCATCGGCGCGGAAGAACCTCCGCTCGGTATTATAAGGATCCGAAGTGCCATTAACGCGTTGCCCGTTATAGAAGCCGCCGTTTGGAACGCCATACACAGCGGCGCCGGAAGCATTCGAAAAAGAAGGAAGATTGCCCGCACCGGCCACGCTGACGTTGTCGAAACGGTCCCGAACGCGCCCGTACGCCGCCGATACCGTGAACCAATCGGTCATGCGGCCGGTATATTTTCCAACGTAGTTCAACCCACCGCCATTGAACGCAGTCCCTGCCGTGGCCGTGCCATAGGTGTTGACGCCGTTGACGATCGAATATGGCAGGTCCGATCGGACCGTCGTATTACGCGTATCGAAAACCGTCGCCTCGAAATGCTGGCTGTCGATGGGGAAAGCGTCGACCTTTACGCCCCAGAAGGGATCGTCATTGCGCCGACTGTAGGCAGTACCGGCGAGCGGCAAATTCTGCAGGCTCTTGGTCCGTTGGAACTGTGTCATCCCGTATACGAAAAGGTGGTCGGGGATCAGCGGCCCACCGGCCCCGAGCGTCACCAACAGGCTGTCCGATGTGTCGGCAGCGACATTGGAATTCCGCACGTATGCCGAACCGTTATAGGCCAGCGTATCCTTGGACCGAGACCGTAGGAACTGAGGCGCCCAGTCGATATGGGCTTCTGCCTTGAATTCGTTTGTGCCAGCCTTGCTGACCGCATTGACGATGCCGCCGGTTGCACGCCCGAATTCTGCGGGATACCCCCCCACCTTCGTTTCTACGGACTGATAGAAATAGAAGGGCACAGCCGCCCCGCCGAGATAGTTGTCGAAATTAGTAAGATTCAAGCCGTTGAGATAGTAGGCGTTTTCCGCGGGCGACGAACCACCGATGGCGGCCAGGTTTCCAAAGCCGCCATCGCCGATCGTCGTGTTCGGAGCGAGGAGGACGACCGAAGTCAGGTCGCGGCCCAGGGGTTTGGTCTGAATAAAGTCGGCAACATCGACGTTGAGTCCGGTGGTGGATCCGGTGAACGCCGAAACGGCTCGCGAGCCGACGACGACGATCTCTCCACCACCGGCAGCGCCCAGTCGAGGATTGATCTGGGCCGCCTGCGACGCGCGAATGGGAATGCCATCAGCCCGCCAGCCAGAGGTATTCGGCGACTCGACGACTACGTCATAGCTGCCGCCCGGAAGGCCATTGATCTGGAACGCGCCGGTCGAACTGCTGGTCGCGGTCCGAGTGGTCCCTTGTGATACCGACGTGACCCGGATGGTGGCGCCCGCAACACCATTTCCGCTGTCGTCCGTTACGGTCCCCTGAATGGCGCCAGACGTATAGTCCTGTGCCGAGGCGGGCGTGACGGCAGCACAACCGGCAATCCCAGCCCCGATCAGCGCCAACGCCTGTAGCGCAGTGCCGGCGCGCAGCGATGTGCGCGTAAATTCAAATACCTTGTGCATGCGTTTCCCTCGCTTGTCCCGAACGGGTCGATACGTTTTCACGACCCGGTTCCGGGCACCCCCGACAAACCCGGCGCTCGCGTTGGAGCGCGAAGCGTCGCGACGGAATGCATCATGTCCGATATGGGCGCAAACCCTCCATCGCTTGCGGTATGGAATTGACTTCGACCTGTCACACAAACGACACAGTATCCCCGGGCGTATTTAAGTGGGTTATGAGAACCCCGGCACAAAGCGTTTTGTGTCGGTCAAATGTTCGGCCCGCTGATGCTGCGCGGTAATCCGCCTTTAGCTCTGACATCTAAGCCGCTGATTCACGGAATTTATTGCATTGTTCTGTGATACTTAGCGTGTGGCTCAACATCGTACGCAGCAGCACAAAGGCGGCTCCCTCGACGCCGTTGGCTCCACCATCGGTCGGCTAGGAATCGCGACCGACGCGCGCTGCCGCATCGAAAGCAACGGATCGTCGGCAGACTTGGGCCAGGCAGGTCGCGAAGCCTGGTGGAATATCGGGGTCGGGGGAAGGTTGGCGGCATGCGTCATGCCGACCGACAGGAATTGCGCGGCATACGCGGCGATTGATTGGCCGATTGATTTTTGCGTCGCTGAGGGCCGAGACGCGACGCTCGCCTTGCAGATGAAAAAGGCGGTCCGGCGAAAGCGCAAAAAAAAGGGCGGGTCGCAGGACCCGCCCTTTTCGTTCATGTGACGAACGAGCGTTAGAAGTTGAACTTCGCGCCTGCGCGATACTGGCGACCGAAGATGCCGTCGCCGCCCTGCACCGCGTTGTACAGATACGCGCCGTAGGTGACCGGATCGATCGGGGGGAGGCGGTTGAAGATGTTCAACGCGTTCACGTAGAACGAGAACTTGTCGTTGACCTTGAACGTAGCGTTGGCGTCGGCCGTGATATAGCTCTTCACACGGCAGCCCGAATAGGCCGGCGCCTGACCGCAATCCTTGTACGCATCGCCCTGGTCCATCGCCGACAGGTCGTAACCCGACGTATAGTTGACGGTACCGGTAACCGCAAAGTCGCCGAAGTCGAACGTGTTGGCCCAGTTGCCCTTCCACTCGAACGTGCCCGAACCGGCAGTCAGATTGAAGTTACCAAGCGTGTCCACGTAGGTCTGACGAACGCCGTCCACGGTCGTGCTCAGCTCCAGGATAAGGCTGGCGTTGAGGTTCGTGGTCCACTTGACGCCACCGAAGTCGACGAAACCGTTCGCCCCGAAGTCGATGCCCTCCGACTTGATCGTCTGGGCATTGATCAGCTGCGAGCGGACGAAGGCGATCTTCGGCGTCGCGGTCGGGTTGTTGACGTCGACGGCGTCCGGGATGACCTCGAACCCCGTCGGAATGGCCGATCCCGCATAATAGGCCGCGATGGCCGGCGAGAGATCGGGCGTCGTGATCGCGCCCGTCTTGCGGATGTTGTAGTAATCGACGGTCAGCGACAGGCTGCGGATCGGGTCGAACTTGATGCCGGCCGTGAAGCTGCGCGACTTCTCGGGCTTCAGGTTCGGCGAGGCAAGCGTCGTCTGACCGATCGAATAGCCGGTGATGTAGGCCGAGCAGTTGGCGGGCGTGTTCGCCGTACAGATCTGACCGGCACCGGGGTTCGTGCTGTACTGGCGCAGGAATGCGGCAGGAATGCTGGTCAGCTGCTGCGTCACGTAACCCGTCGTCGGCAGGGCGTTCGCCTCGCCGAACGAAGGGATACGGAAGCCGCGCGAATAGGTGCCACGGACCGTGATCTGACGGATCGGGTTGAAGATCGCGCCCACCTTCGGCGAGAAGGCGCTCTGCCCGCTCGAATAGTGATCGTACCGTCCCGATGCGTTGACCGTCAGCTGGTCGAGGATCGGCGCGTTGATTTCGCCGAATGCCGAGGTCACCGTACGGTTGCCGCTGGTACCGAACGCGTTCTGGCGGAAATAGCGCTGCGTCGGGCCGTTGGTGTCCGGGTTGCCGCTGGGCGCATCGACCGCTTCGTAGAACACCGATCCGCCGACCGCGACGCGCAGGTCACCACCGGGAAGGGCGAACAGCGCCTTGCCGAGCGTAAACTGCGCCTGATACAGATCCGAGGTGCTGTTGGTGATGTTCTGCGGCGTCAGGTAGTCGCGCACCGCCTGGCTGTTCTGGTCGGGATTGATGAAGTTGTAGCTGCCGTCCGCGATGACGTCGAGCAGGTGCTGGATGTAGACGTAGCCATCGGTGCGACGACGCAGGTCGGTGTGCATCGCGGTGCCGTCGACGCGGTAGTCGACATCGCCGAAGACGGTGCCGTTGACGCCGATGGCGGCGCGATACACGCGGCTGCGGGTTTCGTTGAATTCACGCTCGTTGGCGAGCGTGCCGACCAGACGCGCAACCTGGCCCTGGGCCGCGAACGGGTTGTTCGGGTTGAGCGTGCCGTTCGCCGCGGTGCATGCGGCGGTCGTGTTGCGCGGGCAGATGTAGACCGGCAGCGCGAGGATGGCCGACCGCGGATCGATCGCCGGCGTCGCGTTCTGCGACGTCGAATATTGCGGGAACAGGATGCCCGCAGGAGCATTGGCGCGGATGGTCGCAGGAACGCCCGTGTAGCTGGACGTCGACTGCTGGAAGTTGACCTGCAGATACGCTTCCGACGAATCGCCGAGCTTGGCGGTGAAGCGGGCCGAACCGCCGAACCGCTCCTGGTCCGGGGTCACGTTGCCGTACAGCTTCTGCGTATCGACCTGGCAGACGGTCGACGGCGCGGTGGCGTTGATCGGCAGCGCCAGCTCGGTGGCGGTCGGGTTGTACGGGTTGCCGACGCGGCATCCCGCCGCCGGATTCAGCAGCTGGTAGCGGCCGAGCGCGGTGGTGTTGGTCGCATTGGCGGGGCGGACGTAGAAGGTGCCGGTGCCGATCGCGAAGCCGTTGGTGAACGCGTTGTTCGCGTCAAGGCCGTTGGCGATGTTGTTCGGACCGCAGACACGCGAGCCGGTGCGATCACCGCAAAGGCCGCGCTCGTCGCTGGTGTTGAACGGCGCCGGCAGCTGCGATGCCTGCACGCCTTCGCTGCGATAATAGAAACCGCTGATATAGGCGTTGTAGCCCTTTTCATCGAGATCGCCGGTGCCGGCAGTCAACGACAGACGCTGGTTGGCGTTGTAGCCGCGTTCTGCGATGCCGGCTTCCGCGCGGCCGCTGACGCCCTGGAACGAACGCTTGGTGATGATGTTGACGACGCCCGCGATGGCGTCGGCACCGTAGCTCGACGATGCACCGTCGCGCAGGACGTCGACCCGCTCGACGATGTCGTCGGGGATCGTGTTCAAATCGACGAAGTTGCGCGAACCGTCATCCGACAGCGGATAGTACGCGGCGCGCAGGCCGTCGAACAGGACGAGCGTCGAGTTGGTCGAGAGACCACGCAGCGAGACCGACGAGGCGCCCGAGGCGAAGGCGCCGTTGGCGGTGAATGAGTTGGTGAGCGCAGGGCCGTTGTTCGACGACAGCGCCTGAATGCCTGCCTGCACCGTGTTGATGCCGCGCGCGTCGAGGTTCTCGGTCGTGATCGTGCTGACCGGCGACGGGCCGGTGTCCGCACCGCGGATGATCGAGCCGGTGACGACGATGTCGTTGCCGGCGGCATCGTCCTGCTCGGGCGCGGGCGTCTGTGCCTGGGCGGGCGCTTCCGGCGGGGTCGCCTGCTGCGCGCTCGCCGGCGTCGCGATGGCGAATACGAAAGGCGTGGCGGCTGCGAGCAGCGCGGCCTTAAGCGTCAAGGTCTTGTCGAAAGTCACGGTAAGTCATCCCTCGCTTACCCCGCAGCGGCGCCCCGCTGTGACGGTGCCGGCTCGGGGTGTTGCCAAGCCCCCTAAGCCGCGGCGCGGCCCCGAAGAGACATTGAGCGGGAATGATGGTCAGTCATGCTGCTGTAAAGCGCCTGGACATCACCTGAATGGAGTTTGGCCACGGGTGTCGCAGAAAGGTCACATATTATGTCCAATATCGACATGTAATTGAGATGCAAGAGAGCAAAAGTGCCTTCGGATAGAGATTGGCGGCAGTTGTGACAGCTTGGTGCCTACATCGCCCCCGCAGCCAGCATCGGATCCAGTCGCGCGTCGCGCCAGCGCAGGCTCCAGTGGAGGTGCGGCCCGGTCGCGCGGCCGGTCATGCCCACCGCGCCCACGATCTGGCCCTGGCGGACGTGGTCGCCGACGCGCACGTCGATCCGTGAGAGGTGTAGGAATGCGCTGTTCAATCCCTGGCCGTGGTCGATCATCAACAGGGTCCCCTCCAGCGTGAAGGGGCGGTCCGCGGCGAGGATGACGACGCCGTCGGCGGGGGCGGCGACCGGGGTGCCGGTCGGACGGGCGATGTCGGTGCCCGAATGATAGGCACCGGGTTCGCCGCGATAAATGCGCTGCGCACCGAACAGGCCGGAGATGCGGCCGGTCGCGGGCCAGCGGAACGGCTGTCGCCAGCCGTCGGCGTCGGTGACGAGCGCGCGGGCGGCGGCGATCCGGGCAAGCTCGGCGGGGCGCAGCTGGGCCATCACGGGGTCGGGGGCGGGAAACCGCGGCAGCGTCGCGAGCCGTTCGATCCGCCACGCGCGCGGCGCCACCGCAATCGGCTGGACGATGCGGCGGCCATCCGCGGCCGTCGCGGCGAGCAGCGCCAGCGGTCCGGCGTCGCGATCGAAGCCGATGGGAAAGCGGCCGTCGGGCGCCGGCGACAGGGCGACGCCGTCGAGCGTCACCGCGACGCTGCCCGCCGGCGCCACGACCTGGATCAGGCCGCCCTGCACCGCGGTTCCGGTCCAGCGGAACCCGGCGCCGGCCGCCACCGGAGCGGGCGATCGCGCGCCGGCATCGACCTGCAGCGCGGCGCCCGGCGCGGCGAGCGTCAGCGCCGCCAGCGCCGCGACCAGCCTCATCGCGGCGCGAGCGCCTCGCTGGCGAGCTCGGCGCTCGCGAACGCCTCTTGCCGGGCGACACTCCAGTAGCGCAGCAATTCCAGCGGGATGCGGGCACCCGTGCTGCCGCAGACGACATGATCGCCGGGGCTCAGGACGCGAAAGCCGTTGGCCATATAGTGGAGCCGGGCGGGGCGGGCGGAATTGGATACGAGCATGGATGCGGTCCGGGTCAGAGCAGCGTCGGCTGGTCGGGTTGGCCGGCGACATAGGTTTTCGTGGCCTTGCGCTCAACCTTGGCCGGGCGGGCGGGTGCGGCCGGCAACGCCGCGCCCTCGTCCGCGACCACGGCATCGACGCTGCCGTCGCGGAAGCGCAGCGTGACCGCGCGGGCGGCGCGGACGGCATCGGCGGACGACAGCGTCGTCCCCGCGCCGTCGGTGACGCGCGCGTAGCCGCGATCGAGCACGGCATCGGGATTGAGCGAGCGCACCAGCCGCCACGTCGCCGCCAGCCGCTCGCGCTGGCGATCGACCTGCGCCTGGAGGATGGCGGGGCGCAGCGCGCCGCTCGACCGGTCGAGCTGGCCGCGCGCGAGCGTGACGCGCCGTTCCAGCCCGCGGTCGAGCCGCTGGCCGGCATCGTCGGCGCGCTGGCGCTGCGGGCCGAGCAGCGCGTCGCGCTTCGGCAGCAGGCGGGCGAGCGCGGTCAGCTGCTCGCGGCCACGCTCGACGTAGCGATGCGCGCAGCGCCGGGTGCGCAGCGCATGGCTCTCGATCGTCAGGCGCAGGTCGGCGAGCACCGGCACCGCCAGTTCCGCCGCCGCGGTCGGTGTCGGGGCGCGCAGGTCCGCGGCGAAATCGCACAGGGTCGTGTCCGTCTCGTGCCCGACCGCGGATATGACGGGGATGCGGCATTCGGCGACGGCGCGGACGACCGCCTCTTCGTTGAACGCCCACAGATCCTCGATCGAGCCGCCGCCCCGCGCGACGATGACGAGGTCGGGGCGCGGCACCGGGCCGTCGGGGCCGATCGCGTCGAACCCGCGCACCGCGGCGGCGATCTCGGCCGCGGCGCCCTGCCCCTGCACCTTCACCGGCCAGACGACGACATGCGTCGGGCAGCGATCGCCGAGCCGGTGGAGGATGTCGCGGATCACCGCCCCGGTGGGCGAGGTGACGACGCCGATCGTGCGCGGCAGATACGGCAGCCGCCGCTTGCGCGTGCCGTCGAACAGCCCCTCGCCCGCCAGCTTCGCCTTCAGCTTCTCGAACAACGCCATCAGCGCGCCGGCGCCGGCGAGCTCCATGCGTTCGATCACGATCTGGTATTTGGATCGGCCGGGATAGGTGGTGAGCTTGCCGGTCGCGATCACCTCGATCCCGTCCTGCGCGGCGAAGGGCAAGGCGTTTGCCTGGCCCTTCCACATCACCCCGTCGATCACCGCGCTGTCGTCCTTCAGCGCGAGATAGACATGGCCCGAGGTCGCGCGCTTGTAGCCCGATATCTCGCCGCGCAGGCGGACGTGGCCGAATTCGCCCTCGACCATCCGCTTCAGCCGGAAGCTCAGCTCGCCGACCGACAGCGCGAGCGCGTTGTCGCCGGGACGCTCCTCGGCTAGCAGCCGCGCTTCGGTATCGGAGAGGGAATCGGGCATGAACGTCCTGCTGCTGGGCTCAGGCGGTCGCGAACACGCACTGGCGTGGAAACTCGCGCAATCCTCGCGTCTCGATACGCTCTATGCCGCGCCTGGCAACCCCGGCATCGCCGCGCTTGCGACCTGTGTCGCACTGGATGCGACGGATCACGCCGCGGTCGTCCGCTTCGTCGCAGACCATGGCGTCGGGCTGGTGGTGATCGGGCCGGAGGCGCCGCTGGTCGACGGGCTGGCCGACAGCCTGCGCGCCGCCGGCGTGCCGGTGTTCGGGCCGGACAAGGCGGCCGCGCAGCTCGAGGGGTCGAAGGGGTTCACCAAGGACCTGTGCCGCCGTGCCGACATCCCCACCGCCGGCTACGTCCGCGTGGGCAGCCGCGCGGAGGCGGAGGCGGCGCTGGCGGGCACGTTCGGCTATCCGGTGGTCATCAAGGCGGACGGCCTCGCCGCGGGCAAGGGCGTGGTGATCGCGACCAGCGAGGCCGAGGCGATGGCGGCGTTCGACGCGATGTTCGACGGCGGCGATGCAGCGGTGGTGCTGGAGGAATTCCTGGACGGCGAGGAAGCGAGCCTGTTCGTGCTCACCGACGGCACCGCGCTGATGCCGTTCGGCAGCGCGCAGGATCACAAGCGCGTCGGCGAGGGCGATACCGGGCCCAACACCGGCGGCATGGGCGCCTACAGCCCCGCGCCGGTGCTGACCGCGGCGCTGGAGGCGCGCGCGATCGACGAGATCGTCGCGCCGACCGTGCGCGCGATGGCGGCGGCGGGCACGCCGTTCAGCGGGGTTCTGTACGCCGGGCTGATGCTGACCGCGACGGGGCCGAAGCTGATCGAATATAACGCGCGCTTCGGCGATCCCGAATGCCAGGTGCTGATGATGCGGTTCGCGGGCGACCTGGTCGAGACGCTGCTCGCGGTCGCCGAGGGGCGGCTCGCCGACCTGCCGCCCGCGCCCTTCGCGGATGCGGTCGCGATGACGGTCGTGCTGGCGGCGGCGGGCTATCCCGGCACGCCGCGCGCGGGCGGTGCGATCCGCGGGCTGGAGGCGGCGGCGGCGGACGGCGCGGTCGTGTTCCAGGCGGGGACGCGGCGCGATGGCGACCGGCTGGTCGCCGCGGGCGGGCGCGTGCTGGCGGCGACCGCCACCGGCCCCGACATCCGCGTCGCGCGCGAGGGCGCCTATCGCGCGGTCGACCGGATCGACTTCGCCGACGGCTTCTGCCGGCGCGACATCGGCTGGCGCGAACTCGCCCGCTGATACGCGAAAAGGCCCGCCGGATCGCTCCGGCGGGCCCTTTCCGACGACGCTGCGGACGCGTCAGAAGCTGATCGTCGTACCGATCGCGATCTGGCGGCCGAGCGAATCGTAGCGCGCCGGGATCGTGTTGCTGCGCGCCAGGCTGATATTGTACGAATTCGGCAGGATCGGCGCCGCCTTGTCGAGCAGGTTGTTCGCGATCACGCGGAAGGCGAACTGGCGCGCGATGTTGAACGTCAGCGCAAGGTCGAAATAGCTCGCCGGCGCGATGCGGTAGAAGGTCGTCTGCGCGCGGTCAGGGGTGCCGCCGATCGCCGGATCGCCCGAATTGTTCGCGCTGGTCAGCGAGCCGACGTAGCGCCAGTTGAACGACGCGTTGAATACGTTGTCGCTGGTCGCATAGGTCGCGCGCAGACCGTGCGACCATTTCGGCAGCAGCTGGCCGCAGCCGTTGCCGAAATAGCCCGTGCAGTTGCGCTTGGGCTGCACCGGCGAATCCTGCCCGCCGGCGAAGGTGGTCAGCGACCCGTTGAAGTCGAAATCGATCCGGCCGGCCCCGCCCAGCGCCAGTGCATAGCTGCTCTGGAAATCCCAGCCGCGCGCGATCGACAGGTAATAGTTGGTCGTGCCGGCGCGGATGAAGCCGCTGGTCGGATTGCCCGACGCCGCGGCATAGAGCGTACCGTTGGCGGCGCGGACGATCCCCGAACAGAAGAACGGATCGCCGTTCGAACGCAGGCAGCCATCGGTGTAATAGCTGTCGTCGTTATAGCCGAGCGAGTCGTCGATCTTGATCCGGTAGCGATCGACCGAGAAGACCAGCCCCTTGATGAAGCGCGGCTTCACGACCAACCCATAGGTCTGCGTGTAGGCGGTTTCCGGATCGGCGGTGAACCCGCCCGAGCGCACCGTGCACTGGTTGTTCGGGCACAGCAGCGTGGTGCTGCCGTACAGCGCGTCGGACAGGCCGGTCGCGCGGCACACCTCGCGCGAGGCGATCGGCGCGCCATAGGTCACCGCACCCGTCTGGGGGTTGGTGATGGCGGTCGGCGCGCAGAAGTCGTTCTGCGATCCGCCCTGGCGCGAGAAGCCGATGTTCGACGCCTGATACGCCTCGACCACCGTCGGCGCGCGCTGCGCCTTGTTGAACGAGGCGCGCAAGGTCAGGTCGGCGACCGGCGCGTACAGGCCCTCGATCTTCCACGTCGTGAACTTGTTGGGATTGCTGCTGTACTTGGACAGGCGATAGCCGCCGTTCACCTGCAGCAGGTGCGCGAACGGCCGATCCTGGATCAGCGGCGCCTGCACCTCGATGTTCGATTCCCAGACGTGCTGGCTGAGATCGGACGGCGAACCGCCGTAATCCTCGATGAAGCCCGGCGTCAGTTCGGAAAACTGGCGGTCCTTGCGGAATTCCGTGCCGAGCGCGAAGGCGAGCCCGTCCGTCGCCAGCGGCGAGGTGATGCCGTACTTGCCGAGGTCGCCGGTCATGTTGGCCTGGACGTTGTACAGCAGGCCGACCGTCTTCTGCCGCGCCGGATCGAGCCCGCCATACAGATAGTCGACCAGCGCCAGATTGGCGTTGCCCGCGCTGAACGCGTCGAAGGGCACGCAGGCGCCCCCCGATACGCAGGTCGGCGTGCCGCTGACACTGACGACGTTGAGCGAATTGTTGACGCGGTCGAAGCTCGGCAGGCGGGACGAATCCCAGATCTGCTGATTGCGCGCGAACACGCCGCCGATGTCGTAGGTCCAGGCATCGCCCACCTTGCCGCGGACGCCGCCGGTCGCGCGGATGCCGGTGTTGGTATAGGTGTCCGTCATGAACGGCGCGTTGAAGCGATAGCGGATGTCGACCGGCACGCGCGTCGCGGTACCCGCCGCGGCGCCGCACAGGATGCCGGCCTGGCTGGTCGACAGGAACGGGTTGTTGCAGTTCACCAGGAACGGATCGGAGCCATAGTTCGCCGCCGCGAAGACGCGGGTCGGATAGCGGTTGATCGACTTGTCGCGGAACCACAGCGCCGAACCGTAGATCTCCGCTTCGTCGGCGAGCCGGATCGTGACGAAGCCGCCGGCGTTCACCCGGTCGTCCTTACGCTGGTAGGAATAGCCGTCGTACGGATTGGCCGCGTTGCCCGCGCCGGTGCCATAGGGCACGAAGGTGCGCGTGCCGGCGGGGTCGTTGACGAACTGTCGGCCCGCATTCGCCCCCGCACCCGGCGAGACGAAGCCGCTGGTCGAATAGGTCGACAGCGAACACGACAGCGGGCCGTCCTTCGCCGACTGGACCAGCTGGCATGCCGACGTCGAACGGGCATCGTAGGGGACGAGGTCGGCGTGCTTGTAGTTGACGAAGCCCTCGACGTTCACGGCCCCGCCGAACAGCGACGTGCCCGCCGTCAGCGCCAGGTCGGCGCGACCGCCGTCGTTGACCAGCCCCAGCCGCGGGCTGAAGCCCGATGCCTGCGCGGTAGAGGTGACGATGTTGCTGCGGTTGACGTGATTGTAGAAATTGTAGTTCGCGTCGATCCGGACGCCGGTGAAATTCTGCTTCATCACGAAATTGACGACGCCGGCGACCGCGTCCGATCCGTAGACCGACGAGGCGCCGCCGGTGAGCACGTCGACGCGCTCGATCAGCGCCACCGGGATGATGTTCGTGTCCTGCCCGTTCTGCGTGCCGAGGCGCTTGCCGTCGATCAGCACGAGCGTGCGTTCGAAGCCGAGGCTGCGCAGCTTGATGCGCTGGCGACCGTCCGAATCCTGGTAGTTCTGCTGGCTGTCCGGCGCGACCTGCGGCAGGCGGTTGAGCACTTCCTCGACATTGAGCGGCGCCTGCGCGCGGATGTCGGCCGAGGTGACCGAGGTGATCGGCGCGGCGGCGGCGATGTTCGGGCGGACGATGCGCGTGCCGGTGACGACGATCTCGCCATCGCCGCCGTCGGTGGCCTGGCCGCTGATCGCGGCGGCCTTGTCCTGCGTGCTCGCCGCGCGGCTGTCCGATTGCGGTGCGGCATTGGTATCGTCCGCTGTCGCTTGCGTCTGGGCCGCTGCCGGCGACGCCGCGAGCATGAGACTGCCGGCGAGGGCGAGCAGCGACACGTTGGAGTTCAAGATCATGGGCTTGTCCCTGTAGCCGGCCGCGACCTTCCGCTGGCCTTTAGGGAACTAAAGCTTTCCTATGTCAGACAAGCAGTCAATACCGAAACAAAACCTATCTATGACATTGCGTGCGAATGTGACAGGTTTGCATCAGTTTGTGTCTGGGCGCGCGTCCGCCACGGGCGACCGGCGATGCCGGAGGCCAGCGGTGGCGCCGGATCGAAGGACGCCGGATGATCCGGGCGTCGGCCGGTGACTGCGGACCGGTCCTACACGACCTCGTCGCGCAGCGGTCGCGCAAGCAGCGCGCCGATGATGGCGCCGACCGGCGCGCCCTCGAGCAACCGGCAGACGGCGGCGGTGACCGGCATGTCGACGCCCGCCTCCGCGGCCGCTTCGGCGAGGACGGGCGCGGTAAAGGCCCCCTCCGCCACGGTGCGGCGGTCGGCGAGCAGGTCGGCGGCGGCGGCGCCCCGCCCCAGCCCCAGCCCGAGCGAGAAGTTGCGGCTGCTGGTCGAGCTGCACGTCAGCACCAGGTCGCCCAGCCCCGACAGGCCGGCGAGCGTTTCCGCCCGCGCGCCGCGGGCGAGGCCGAACCGCGTCATCTCGGCAAAGCCGCGCGCGATCAGCGCGGCGCGCGCGTTCTGGCCGAGCCCCGCGCCGTCGACCACGCCACAGGCGATGGCGAGCACGTTCTTGACCGCCCCCCCGATCTCCGCACCGACGACGTCGCGGCTGGCGTAGGGGCGGAAATGCGGCGCCGCGAGGCGTTCGGAGAGCGCCGCCCCCAGCGCCGCATCCGCCGCCGCCAGCGTCACCGCGGTCGGCAGGCCGGCGGCGACTTCGTGCGCGAAGGTCGGGCCGGACAGGACCGCGACCGGCGCCTGCGGATGCACCGCGCGCGCGACCTCGCCGACCAGGCGGCGGCTGCCCGCCTCGATCCCCTTGGCGCACAGCACCAGCGGGCGGGTGCCGACATCGACCTGCGCGAGCACCGCGCCGACGTGCTGCGCCGGCGCGACGACCAGCAACGCCTCCGCCGCGGACAGGTCGGCGAGATCGGCGGTGGCGCGGATCGACGGCGACAGCGGCACCCCGGCGAGGAACAGGGCGTTTTCATGCGCGGCGTTGATCCCCGCCACCACCTCCGGCTCGCGCGCCCACAGCACGACCGGCTCGCCGCGATGCGCCGCGACCTGCGCGAGCGCGGTGCCCCAGGCACCGCCGCCGATGACGCCGATCCTCATGCCCCGATCCTCCCGTTCATGCCTTCACCCCGGCGCCGCGCACCGCCTGCGCCTCCGGATCGAGCGGCCAGCGCGCGCGCGCGGCCACGTCGAGCGCGTCGGTGAGGCCGGCGGCAAGCCGTTCGGCGCCCGCCCAGGCGATCATCGCCGCATTGTCGGTGCACAGCCACAGCGGCGGCGCGACGAAGCGCAGGCCGTGCGCCGTCGCCACCTCCTGCAACGCCGCGCGCACCGCGGTGTTGGCGGCGACCCCGCCCGCCACCACCAGCGCGGTCGCGGCGATCCCGGCGATGCCGCGGACGGTGCGGTCGACCAGACAGTCGACGACCGCGGCCTGGAAGGATGCGGCGATATCCTCGGGCGGGTGATGGCCCGCGGCACGCGCCACCGCGCTCTTGAGGCCGGCGAACGAGAAATGCGGTTCGGCCGAGCCCTTCAGCGGGCGCGGCAGCGGCACGATCGCGCGGCCCAGCGCCGCCGCGCGCTCGACCGCGGGGCCGCCGGGAAAGCCGAGGCCGAGCAGCTTGGCGGTCTTGTCGAACGCCTCCCCCGCGGCATCGTCGATCGTGGTGGCGATCCGGCGATAGCGCGCCACCCCCTCGACCAGCAGCAGCTGGCAATGGCCGCCCGACACCAGCAGCAGCAGGTAGGGAAAGGCGAGGTCGGGATCTGCGAGCCGCGGGCTGAGCGCATGGCCTTCGAGATGGTTGACCGCGATCAGCGGCTTGCCCGCCGCATGCGCCAGCGCCTTGCCGGTGACCAGCCCGACCATCACGCCGCCGATGAGGCCGGGCCCAGCGGTCGCGGCGATGGCGTCGACCTGGTCGAGGCGCAGTCCGGCATCGTCGAGCGCCGCACGGATCAGCGGATCGAGCGCCTCGACATGCGCGCGCGCGGCGATTTCGGGCACGACTCCGCCGAACGGGGCGTGGGCGGCCTCCTGCCCGGCGAGGCGGTGGCTGAGCACGCGCCGGTCGCTGGTGACGAGGGCCGCGGCGGTCTCGTCACAGGAGGATTCGAGGCCGAGGATGATCCGGGGAGCCATGCCCGCCTCCCTATCGCGTCGCAGGGAGGTTGTCGAAGGGCGGTGGTTTCCGGCATGGCGGTCCGCGACGACGATGGTTTCCATCCCTCGACCCTCCCGTGCCGGCGGGGTCGGCGCCGGCCGGCGCCGGGTGGCGACCGCTTACGGGAGCATCAGGTGGCGATCAGGTTCAGGCTCGGCACGCGGGGATCGCCGCTCGCGCTGACGCAGGCGGGGATGGTGCGAGACGCGCTGTGCGCGGCGCACGGATGGACCGCGGACGCGGTCGCGCTGGTGGTGATCCGCACCACCGGCGACCGGGTGCAGGACCGGCCGCTGGCCGAGATCGGCGGCAAGGCGCTGTGGACGAAGGAGCTGGACCGCGCGCTGCTCGACCGTGAGATCGATGCCGCGGTGCATTCGATGAAGGACGTCGAGACGATCCGCCCCGCCGCGATCCGCATCGCCGCGATGCTGCCGCGCGCCGACGTGCGCGACCGGCTGATCGGCGCGGACAGCGTCGCCGATCTCGCGCCCGGCGCGGTGGTCGGCACCAGCTCGCCGCGGCGGCGCGCGCAATTGCTGCGGCTGCGCCCCGACCTGCGCGTCGTGATGTTCCGCGGCAACGTCGACACCCGGCTGGCGAAGCTGGCGGCGGGCGAGGCGGACGCGACGCTGCTCGCCGCGGCGGGGCTCGACCGGCTGGCACGCACCGGCATCGGCCGCGCGATCGCGACCGACGTCATGCTGCCCGCCCCGGCACAGGGCGCGGTGGGGATCGAGGTGCGCAGCGCGGACGAGGGCGCGGCGATGGTCGTCGCCGCGATCGACGATCCCGCGACCAGCGCCTGCGTGCTCGCCGAACGCGCGCTGCTCGCCGCGCTCGGCGCCGATTGCCATTCGCCGGTCGCGGCGCTCGCCGGCCTGTCGGGCGAAATGCTCAGCCTGCGCGCCGAGCTGATCGCGGAGGACGGCAGCGCCTTCGTCGAGGGCAGCGGCGAGGGCACCGACGGCGGCATCGTCGCCGCGGACCTGGCCGCGGACCTGCTCGCCCGCGCGCCCGAATCGGTGCGGCGCCTGTTCCAGCCGTGATGCGGCCGCTGCTGGTCGTGCGCCCCGAGCCGGGACAGGCGCGGACCGTCGCGCGGCTGCGCGCGGGCGGTGGCACCGTCGTCGGTTGGCCGCTGTTCGTCGCCGCGCCGGTCGACTGGGTGGCGCCCGATCCGGACGCGCACGATGCGCTGCTGGTGACGAGCGCGAACGCGATCCGGCTGGCGGGGGCCGGCCTCGCGACGCTGGCGATGCTGCCGGTGATCGCGGTCGGGGGCGAGACGGCGGCGGTGGCGCGGGCGGCGGGCCTGCGCGTCGCCGCGGTCGGCGACGCCGGCGTCGCGGCGGCGCTGGCGGCAGGCCGCGCGGCGGGACTGGCGCGCCCGCTCCACCTGGCGGGGCGCGAGCATGTCGACAGCGGCCAGCCGACGCTCGTCGTCTACGCCAGCGCGGATGTCGCCACCGATCCCGCCGCCTTCGCCGCCGCCGCGGCGGGACATGTCGTGCTGCTGCATTCGGTGCGCGCGGCGCGGCGGGTCGCGACGCTGATCCCGGACCACCGGGCGGCGACCGCGCTCGCCGCGCTGAGCCCCGCGGTCGCCGCCGCCGCGGGGACCGGCTGGGCCGAGGTCGCGGTGGCGGGAACGCCGACCGACGCGATGCTGTGCGCCTGCGCGCTCGAACGGGCGATTGACCGTGCGCCGGGGGGCGGGGATAAGAGCGTATGACCGACTATACGCCGATCGATGCGACGCGCGCGCGCGGGCCCCGCACCGGCGTGTTCCTGGCGATCATCGCCCTCGCCTTCGTCGCGGGCGCGGTGCTCACCGGCTATCTGATGAAACACCTGCCCTGGCTGGGCGGCAGCGCGGCCGGCCAGTCGACCGCGACGACGAAGCCGACGCAGGGCGAGGCGAGCGCGTTCAACCCCGCCCAGCCGCTCAATGCCAATGGCGAGGCGACCAATGCGGCGCTCGATCCGGCCGCGCTCGCCTCGCGCGAGGCGACGCTGGCCGGCCAGCTGACCGCGCTGGAGGCGCGGACCGCGGCGGTGACCAGCGACGCCGCCGCCGCCGCGGCGCAGGCCGGCCGCGCCGAGGGGTTGCTGGTGGCGTTCGCGGCCCGGCGCCAGCTCGATCGCGGCGCGGGGCTCGGCTATCTCGAGGAGCAGCTGCGCAACCGCTTCGGCCCGGCGCAACCGCGCGCGGTCGCCGCGGTGATCGAGGCGTCGCACCAGCCGGTGACGCTCGAGGACCTGCGCCAGGGGCTCGATGCGATCGCGCCCGACCTGTCGGTGGTGAGCAGCGACGACTGGGTCACCAGCCTGCGCCGCGAGGTCGCCGGGCTGGTCGTGCTGCGCAAGGCGGGCACGCCGTCGCCGCGGCCGACCGACCGGCTCGCCCGCGTGCGGCGCCTGCTCGACAGCGGGCAGGTCGAGGCCGCGCGGGCGGAGGTCGCGCGGCTGCCCGGCGCCGGCGACGCGGGCAACTGGATGGACGCCGCGCGCCGCTACGTCCTGTCGCGCCGCGCGCTCGACGTGATCGAGACTGCCGCGGTGATGGGCCAGGCGACCAAGCCCATGGTTGCGGGCGTCGCCCCCGCCGCCACCGCGCAATTGCCCGCGATGCCGGACGCGACGGCCGACGGCAACGGGACGACGTCGGTCGGCATGTAAAGGCTGGCCGCGCGCGACCGCCGCCTACGGCAGCCGCCGGCCCGTCGTCCCCCATGCGGTGATACGCCGTCAGCGCTGCCGGACTTTCAGCGGAACCGCGACGACGACGAACAGCATGACCGCCACGAATATCCACAGCGCGTCCCGCATCCCCCGGTGCCAGGCGACCCAGATGACGCACGGCACCGCGAGGATCGGCGTGATCTTGGTCGACCACCAGAGTATCGCACCCCAGCCGTGCTGGTCGCGACGATCGGCGGGGGCGATCAGCAGGATGGCCGTGGCCACCACCTTGATGCCCAGTGCGACCGCGGCCACCCAGCTCAACAGATCGGTCAGGGTGGAAAATCCGAACGTCATCCCCGGCTGCGCTCCCGGACGCACCTGCGGACCGGCACGATCACGCGTCCCTACCCCCTCACCCGCTCGATCAGCGCCATCGCGCCCTGCGGCGCGCGGACCTTGGCGCCGTTGATGAAGAAGACGAACGTATCCCGCTGCGCCTTCGCGGGTGCGTCGGCGGTGACATGGGGCAGGCCGTCGGGCCGCCCGCCCGCCTGCCACGTCCGCGCCGCGGTCGCCCAGCGGTCGAGCGCGGCATCGGTGTAGCCCGCGGGGTTCGCCTCCTCCGCCGCTTCCAGCCGCGCATAGACGAAATCCGCGGTGACGTCGGCGATCGCGGGATAGTCCGTCGAATCGGCGTAGACGATCGCGACGTTCGCCGCGCGCGCCATCGCGACGAAGGCGGGATCGGCGAAGCTGTCGTGCCGGACCTGGATCGCGTGGCGCAGCGGCACACCGGCATGCGCCGAGGGCAGCAGTTTCAGGAAGGCGGCCATATCGTCGGGCTCGAACCGCTTGGTCGCCATGAACTGCCACAGGATCGGGCCGAGCTTCGGCCCCAGTTCGACGATCCCCTGCCCGACGAAGCGCGCGATCGATTCGCCCGCTTCGGCCAGCACCTTGCGGTTGGTGCAATAGCGCGACGCCTTGACGGTGAAGACGAAGCCGTCCGGCACCGCCGCCGCCCAGTTGGCGAAACTCGCGGGCTTGAAGCCGGAATAATAGGTGCCGTTGATCTCGATCGCCGACAGCTGCGACGCGGCATAGTCCAGCTCGCGCTTCTGCGGCCATTTTTCCGGATAGAAGGTGCCGCGCCACGGCTCGTAGGTCCAGCCGCCGATGCCGATCCGAATCGTCATGCCATCACCTCCTTGAGCGGGATCGCCGCATCGCCGAGCCGCGCGACGTCGGGCATCGCGCCCGCGACGACCAGCGCGCGGCCCTGCACGTAATCCTTCGTCGCGTTGACGCAGTCGAGCGCGATCACCCGCCCCGCGCGCAGATATACGACCGAAAAGCTGCGCGTGTCGGGCTGGCCGCGCACCACCAGCGCATCGTACCCGATCGACAGGCCGACGGTCTGGAGGCGCAGGTCGTACTGGTTCGACCAGAACCACGGCACCGCATGATAATCGGCCGGCATCCCCGCGATCGTCTTCGCCGCGACGGTTGCCTGGTCGTTGGCGTTCTGCACCGATTCGAGGCGGATCCGGGCGCCGTCGGCGAAGGCATTGGCGTGGCGCGCGCAATCGCCGATCGCAAGGACGTCGGGGAGGCTCGTGCGGCATTGCGCATCGACGTCGACGCCGTCGCCCCCCGCCGCGCCCGCGTCGAGCAGCGGCTGCACCGCGGGGACGATGCCGATGCCGACGACGACCATGTCGGCGGAGATCGTCGTGCCGTCGGCCAGCACGACGCCGCTCGCCCGCCCGTCCGTCCCCGCGATCGACGCGACCGCGACCTCCAGCCGGACATCGACACCGTGCGCGCGATGCTCGGCTTCGTAGAAGCGCGACAGCGGTTCGCCGGCGACGCGGGCGAGGACGCGGGGCAGCGCCTCCAGCACGGTGACGTGCTTGCCGAACTTGGCGAGCACCGCCGCGGCCTCCAGCCCGATATAGCCGCCGCCGATCACGACGACCCGCTCGACCGCGGGCAGTTCGGCGATCATCCGGTCGACGTCGGCGCGGGTGCGTACCGCATGGACGCCGGCGAGGTCGCCCCCGGCGCAGCGCAGCCGCCGCGGCGCGCCGCCGGTCGCCCAGACGAGCCGGCCGTAGCCGATCATCGTACCGTCATCGGTCATCACCGCATGCGCGACCGGATCGACCGAGACGACGCGGCGCCCGGCCAGCATCGCCACCTGCCGCTCGTCCCAGAAGCCGGGCGGGCGGATCAGGATGCGCTCGAACGGCCTGTCGCCGGCCAGATAGTCCTTCGACAGCGGCGGGCGTTCGTAGGGCAGTTCGGGTTCGTCGCCGAGCAGCGCGATACTGCCGGCGAACTTGGCCGCGCGCAGTGCGATGGCCGCCTGCGCGCCGCCATGGCCGGCACCGACGATGAGGACGTCGTAGGTCATCGGGCTAGCTTTCCTGTCACGCCGCCCCTCCCTTGCCGTGCGCGACCGGCGGGAACAAGTCCGCGGGCGGCGGGCCGCCTATTCGAAGGCATAGGGCACGATCGTGCGCCGATCGGGATCGATGCGCAATTCCCGCCCCGCCGGGGGAAAGGCGCGCTGGTCGCAGTCGCGACGCGGGCAGATACGGCACGACGGGCCGATCGGCGTCGCGCTGTCGACGCCGCCGACGTCGAGGCCGTCGCCATAGACGAAGTCGCCGGCATGCCCGACCTCGCACCCCAGCACGACCGCATAGCGGCGCGGCGCACGGCGATAACTCGACGTCGCCTTGACCAGCCCCTTGGCCATCGACACATAGCGGACGCCGTCGGGCATCTCGGCGACCTGCACCAGGATCCGGTCGGAGATCGCGACCGCCTCGTGCGCCACCCACAGCGGACAGGCGCCACCATATTGCGCGAATTGCAGCCGCGTCGCGGAATGGCGTTTGGTGATGTTGCCCGCCATGTCGATCCGGCAGAAGAAGAACGGCACGCCGGGAAGGCCGGGCCGCTGCAAGGTCGACAACCGGTGGCAGACCTGTTCGAAGCTGACGCCGAACCGCTGGCGCAGCGCATCGACGTCATGGCGGCAGGCGCGCGCCGCGCTGCGGAACCGTCCATAGGGGAGCAGCAGCGCCCCCGCGCCGTAATTGGCGAGGCCGACGCGCAGCAGCTCGCGCGCCGCATCCGACCGCAGCGGCGCATCGGCGACGATCCCCTCGATCAGCACGTCCGCCTCCAGCCGGATCAGCTGGTGCGCGAGCTGGAAGCGGCGCGTCTCGACCGGTTGCGCGCCGTCGATCGTCAGCGTCGCGCGGGCGGCGTCGAAGGCGCGCAGCGGCGCGGAGATGCCGTCGTCGATCACGCCGACCCCGTGGACCGCACGCAGCCGCTCGGCCAGCGAACCGGTCAGCGTATCGGCGAGCGCCTCGGCGAAACGGTCGAGCGGGTCGATGTAATTGCCGCTGCCCTGGAACCAGTCGCGCACCTCCTCCCACGGCAGCAGCGTCGGCTGGCTCGCGTCGATGCGGTCGTCGAGCACGCGCAGCTGCTCCTGCGAGCGGCGCAGCGCGGCATGCAGCGCGGTCATCCGGCGCGTCACCAGCGGCTGCTGGCGCAGGCCGCGCAGCACCGCATCCTCGTCGAGCAGCGCCGCGGGGACCGACGGATCGGTGCCCGCCGCGATCGCGCCGACCGTCGCGGCACTGTCGTCCGCGGGCGCGACGTCGACCCAGTCGAGCGGAAAATTGCGGGCCAGCGCCGCCAGCACGCCACCGGTGATCGGCCGGTCGCCGCTTTCGATCTGCGACAGATAGCTGGTCGAGATGCCCAGCCGACGGCTGAGCGCGGTCTGGCTGAGCGACAATCGCGCCCTGAGCGCGCGCAGGCGATCGCCGGCGAACAGGCGGGGTCGGGGGGCCGGGGGTGTCATCGCGCCCGACGATAGTTTGCAAACATGCCCGTTGCAATTTTGCAAAACCACAGTTGCGGGCGCAGGCTAGAGACGGTGAAGAACAGGCAGGAGCCTTTATGTCATCGACGCTGAACGAACTCGAACGCCGCCGTGTCGCCGCCAGGGCGGGAGGCGGCGAAAAGCGCGTCGCCGCGCAGCATGCCAAGGGCAAGCTGACCGCGCGCGAACGGCTCGACGTGCTTCTGGACGAAGGGTCGTTCGAAGAGATCGACATGTACGTCGAGCATAATTGCGTCGATTTCGGCATGGCGGACCAGGTGATCCCCGGCGACGGCGTCGTCACCGGATCGGGGACGATCAACGGCCGCCTGGTCTATGTCTTCAGCCAGGACTTCACCGTCTTCGGCGGGTCGCTGTCCGAACGCCACGCGCAGAAGATCTGCAAGGTGATGGACACCGCGCTGAAGGTCGGTGCGCCGGTCATCGGCCTGAACGATTCGGGCGGCGCGCGCATCCAGGAAGGCGTCGCGAGCCTCGGCGGCTATGCCGAGGTGTTCCAGCGCAACGTGCTGGCGAGCGGGGTCGTGCCGCAATTGAGCCTCATCATGGGCCCGTGCGCGGGCGGTGCGGTGTACAGCCCGGCGATGACCGACTTCATCTTCATGGTGAAGGATTCGAGCTACATGTTCGTCACCGGCCCCGACGTGGTCAGGACGGTGACCAACGAGGTGGTGACGCAGGAGGCGCTGGGCGGCGCGGTGACGCACACCACGAAGACGTCGGTCGCGGACAATGCGTTCGAGAACGACATCGAGGCGCTGCTGGCGGCGCGCGACTTCATCGACTTCCTGCCCGCCTCGAACCGCGAGCCCGTGCCCGAGCGCCCGACCGCGGACGCGTGGGACCGGCTGGAGCCCAGCCTCGACACGCTGGTGCCGGCGTCGGCCAACCAGCCCTACGACATGCACGAGCTGATCCGGAAGGTGGTCGACGAGGGAGACTTCTTCGAAACGCAGCCGGCCCATGCCGCCAACGTCATCACCGGCTTCGGCCGGATCGAGGGCCGCACCGTCGGCTTCGTCGCCAACCAGCCGATGGTGCTGGCGGGCGTGCTCGACATCAACAGTTCGAAGAAGGCGGCGCGTTTCGTGCGCTTCTGCGACGCGTTCGATATCCCGATCGTCACCTTCGTCGACGTGCCGGGCTTCCTGCCGGGCACCGCGCAGGAGCATAACGGCATCATCAAGCACGGCGCCAAGCTGCTCTTCGCCTATGGCGAGGCGACGGTGCCCAAGATCACGGTCATCACGCGCAAGGCCTATGGCGGCGCCTATGACGTCATGGCGTCCAAGCATCTGCGCGGCGACCTCAACTACGCCTGGCCGACCGCGGAGATCGCGGTGATGGGCGCGAAGGGCGCGGTGGAGATCATCTTCCGCGGGCGCACGCCCGAGGAGATCGCGGAACGCACCGCGGAGTACGAGGCGCGCTTCGCCAACCCGTTCGTCGCGGCGAGCAAGGGCTTCATCGACGAGGTGATCCAGCCGCATTCGACACGGCGGCGGATCGCGCTGGGGTTGCGCAAGCTGAAGGGCAAGAGCCTCGAGAACCCGTGGAAGAAGCATGACAACATTCCGTTGTGATCGCCTATCCTGACCATTACAATGTCATGTGAAGGAGTGCGGCCATGCAGACCGAACGCGTCACGTTTCTGACCACCCCCGACCACAAGGCGGCGCTGGATGCCTTTGCGGCGAGCAACGGCAAGTCCGTCGGGCATGTCGTTCGCGAGGCGTCGGCCCGCTACATTGCCGAGACGGCAAGCGACGAGCAGAACCAGTTGCGACTGCTCGCCCGTGAAGTCGAACTGGCGGTCCCCAGGATGCGCGCCGACATCCGCGAGGCCATCGACGCGATCGAGGCATCGAACCGCCGGGTCGCCGCCGTTCTGGCCGGCCAGGACCCACAGCGGTGAGCGGCATCGGCGATGCGTTGCAGGCGCTGCGAACCGTCCTGCTGATGCAGGAGGACATCAAGCAGCTGAAGGACGCCGCCAAGAGCCAGAGCGAGAGCCTGGCCCGCCTCGCCGAGGCCCATGGCGCCTTGCGGGATCGGGTCAGCCGTCTGGAAGGCGTGATCGAGGGCGCCGCGATGGCGAGCCGGCAACGGAGGCTGGAAGAGTGACGGAATCGTCTTTGGGCCGGCTCAACCATGTCGGCGTCGCGACGCCGTCGATCGTACGGTCGATCGAAACCTATCGCACCCTGCTCGGCGCGACCGCGATCGGCGAACCGTTCGATCTGCCCGCGCAGGGGGTGAAGGTGTGCTTCATCGATACGGCCAACACGCAGATCGAGCTGATCGAGCCGTATGACGACGCCTCCCCCATCGCCGGCTTCCTGAAGAAGAACCCTGCCGGCGGGCAACATCACGTCTGTTTCGAGGTGCCCGACATCCACGCCGCCGTCGCGGACCTGAAGGCGAAGGGCGCGACCGTTCTCGGCGAACCCCGCATCGGCGCGCACGGCACGCCGATCGTGTTCGTGCACCCCCGCGACATGGGCGGCATGCTCGTCGAACTGATGGAGACGCCGCATGGCGATCATTGAGACCAACACCGGCGAGGACAGCGGCGTCGCCCCCGCCCTGCCCGTGACGCCGGAGCCGACGCCGCAGCCGGGTCTCGCCGACTGGCAGGCCGCCGCCGCGAAGGAGGTGAAGGGCAAGGACCTGACGTGGCACACGCCCGAGGGAATCGACGTCAAGCCCCTGTACACCGCGGACGACGCGCCGGTGGATCCCGGCCTGCCCGGTTTCGCGCCGTTCACGCGCGGCGTGCGCGCATCGATGTATGCCGGGCGCCCGTGGACGATCCGCCAGTACGCCGGCTTTTCCACCGCGGAGGAATCGAACGCCTTCTACCGCCGCAACCTCGCCGCGGGGCAGAAGGGGCTGTCGGTCGCCTTCGATCTCGCCACCCACCGCGGCTATGACAGCGACCATCCGCGCGTCACCGGCGACGTCGGCAAGGCGGGCGTCGCGATCGACAGCGTCGAGGACATGAAGATCCTGTTCGACGGCATCCCGCTCGACCAGATGAGCGTCAGCATGACGATGAACGGCGCGGTGATCCCGATCCTCGCCTTCTTCATCGTCGCGGGCGAGGAACAGGGCGTCGACCGCCGGTTGCTCGACGGGACCATCCAGAACGACATCCTCAAGGAGTTCATGGTCCGCAACACGTACATCTATCCGCCCGAACCGAGCATGCGGATCATCTCGGACATCTTCGGCTATACCAGCCGCGAGATGCCGAAGTTCAACAGCATCTCGATCAGCGGCTATCACATGCAGGAGGCGGGGGCGACGCAGCTCCACGAGCTCGCCTTCACCATCGCCGACGGGATGGAATATGTGAAATACGGCGTCGCCTCCGGCCTCGACATCGACAAATTCGCCGGGCGCCTGTCGTTCTTCTTCGCGATCGGCATGAACTTCTTCATGGAAATCGCCAAGCTGCGGGCCGCGCGCGTGCTGTGGCATCGCGCGATGACGCAGCTCGGCGCGAAGGACGAACGCAGCAAGATGCTGCGCACCCACTGCCAGACCAGCGGCGTGTCGCTGACCGAGCAGGACCCGTACAACAACGTCATGCGCACGACGATCGAGGCGATGGCGGCGATGCTCGGCGGCACCCAGTCGCTGCACACCAACGCGCTGGATGAAGCCATCGCGCTGCCCACCGACTTCTCCGCCCGGATCGCGCGCAACACGCAGATCGTGATCCAGGAAGAGACGGGGATGACCAAGGTCGTCGATCCGCTCGGCGGCAGCTATTACGTCGAGAGCCTGACGCAGAGCCTGGTCGATGGCGCGTGGGCGATCATCGAGCGGGTGCAGGCCGAGGGCGGCATGGCCAAGGCGGTCGCCGCGGGCTGGCCCAAGGCGATGATCGAGGAGGCATCGGCCGCCCGCGCCGCCCGCGTCGACCGGGGCGAGGACGTGATCGTCGGGGTGAACAAATACCGCAAGGCGGACGAGGACCCGATCGACATCCTCGACGTCGACAATGTCGCGGTGCGCGAGGCGCAGATCCGCCGGATCGAACGGGTGAAGGCGACGCGCGACGAGGCGGCCTGTCGCGCGGCGCTCGACGCGCTGCGCGAGGGGGCGCGGCATACTCCTCCCCGGCACGGGGAGGGGGGCCATGCGCAGCATGGTGGAGGGGCGGCGCCACAAGCGACACCGCCCGAGGAAGCCCCCCTCCGTCAGCCTGCGGCTGCCACCTCTCCGTCCCGGGGAGGAGTGGAGACGAACCTGCTGGCGCTCGCGGTCGAATGCGCGCGGCATCGCGCGACGCTCGGCGAGATATCCTCCGCGATGGAGGACGTGTTCGGCCGGTTCGGGACGCAGCCGACGCCGGTGAAGGGCATCTATGGCGGCGCCTATGCCGACGACATCCGCTGGGAACGGCTGGCCGAGGGCGTCGCCGCGACCGAGCGGCGGCTGGGCCGCAAGCCGCGGATGCTCGTCGCCAAGATGGGGCAGGACGGTCACGATCGCGGCGCCAACCTCGTCAGCTCGATGTTCGGCGACCTGGGGTTCGAGGTCGTGCCGGGGCCGCTGTTCCAGACGCCGAGGGAGGCCGCGATCCTGGCGCTGGAAAGCGACGTCGACGTCGTCGGTGCCTCCAGCCTCGCCGCCGGGCACAAGACGCTGATCCCCGAACTGATCGGCCATTTGCGCGATGCCGGCCGTGCCGACATCAAGGTGATCGCCGGCGGCGTCATCCCCGCGCAGGATTATCAGATCCTGCGCGACGCCGGGGTACAGGCGATCTTCGGCCCCGGCACCAACCTCATCAAGGCGGCGGAGGACGTGCTCCGCCTGCTCGGCCACAACATGCCCCCGCAGGAGGATGCCGCATGATCCGCCACACGCCGTTCGTGTTTCTGGCGGCCGCCGCGCTGCTGCTCGCCGGTCCCGCGCCCGCGCAGACGCAGACCGCGTTGAACCAGCAGGCCGGGGCCGAATGGAAGGCGGCGGACGCGACGATGACGGTGCAGTGGCAGCGCACCTATGCCGCGATGAAGCGCCGCGACGCCGCCGACACCAGCCGCGGCGGCGGATTCGGCTATGCCGCGGCGACGCTCGCCAGCCAGCGTGCCTGGCTCGCCTTCCGCGACGCGCAATGCGTCATCGAGGGCGGGGAATATGCGGGCGGCTCGATGCAGCCGATGGTACAGCGGCAATGCCTGGCGCGGCTGACGCGCGGGCGGACGACCCAATTGAAGGACATGATGTGGCAGCGGGGACGATGAGCGGGACACGCAACGACTGGACGCGCGAGGAGATTGCGGCGCTGTTCGACCTGCCGTTCGACGAGCTGATGTGGCAGGCGCAGGGCGTCCACCGCGCGCATCACGCGCCCTCGCAGGTCCAACTGTCCACCCTGCTGTCGATCAAGACCGGCGGCTGTCCCGAGGATTGCGGCTATTGCTCGCAATCGGTCAGCGCGGAGAGCGGCGTCAAGGCGACCAAGCTGATGGACGTGCGCGCGGTGTTGCAGGCGGCGGCGCAGGCGAAGGACAATGGCTCGACGCGCTTCTGCATGGGCGCGGCGTGGCGCAACCCCAAGGACCGCGACATGGGCGCGATTCTGGCGATGGTCGAGGGCGTGCGCGGCATGGGCATGGAAACGTGCATGACGCTCGGCATGCTCCAGCCGCATCAGGCGCGCCAGCTCGCTGACGCCGGCCTCGATTATTACAACCACAATATCGACACCTCGCCCGAGCGGTACGGCGACGTCATCACGACGCGGACGTTCCAGGAGCGGCTCGACACGCTCGACGCGGTGCGCGGCGCGGGGATCAACGTCTGCTGCGGCGGCATCGTCGGCATGGGCGAGACGCGCGAGGATCGCGTCGGCTTCGTCCATGCGCTCGCGACCCTGCCCGAACATCCCGGCAGCGTGCCGGTCAACGCACTGGTGCCGGTGAAGGGCACCGTGCTCGGCGACATGCTCGCCGACACGCCGCTCGCCAGGATCGACGAGATCGAATTCGTCCGCACCGTCGCCGTCGCGCGGATCACGATGCCGGGAAGCATGGTGCGCCTGTCGGCGGGGCGCGAGAGCATGTCCGAATCGACGCAGGCCCTGTGCTTCATGGCCGGCGCCAATTCGATCTTCACCGGCGACAAGCTGCTCACCGCAGGCAACGCCGGCGACGACAAGGACGCGGCGCTGTTCGCCAAGCTGGGCGTGACGCCGATGGCGGCGGAATGCCGGTTGGCCGAGGCGGCGGAGTGACATGCCGACGGTGCTGCGGATCAGCGCGTTCCGTTTCTATTTCTACAGCCACGAGCCCAACGAACCGCCGCACGTCCACATCGATCGCGGCGACGCCACCATCAAGGTGTGGCTGACCGTGGTCGAAGTGGCCAAGAGCCGCGGCTTTCGCGCGCACGAGATCAACGACCTGCTTTCGCTGGTCGAGGAAAACCGGACCGGCTTGCTGGAGGCGTGGCATGACTATTTCGGCTAGGATCACCGACGAGCGGGTGCTCGACGTGCGCTTCGACGCGGCGAGCCTTATCGTCGACCTGATGGATGGCCGTACCATCGCGGCGCCGCTCGCGTGGTATCCGCGACTGCTGCACGCCACGCGCGAACAGCGCGGCCATTGGGAAAAGGCGGGCGCCGGTTACGGCATCCACTGGCCCGATATCGACGAGGACCTGAGCACCGAAGGCCTGTTGCGCGGTGCGCCCGCCGTCACTGCCAAGCGCTGACAATTCGAGGAACGGACATGTTCAAGAAAATCCTGGTCGCCAATCGCGGCGAGATCGCCTGCCGCGTGTTCCGCACCGCGAAACGGATGGGGATCAAGACCGTCGCGGTCTATTCCGATGCCGACGCGCGTGCGCCGCATGTGCTGATGGCCGACGAGGCGGTGCGGCTGGGGCCGGCACCCGCCGCCGAGAGCTATCTCAAGGCCGAGCTGATCCTGCTCGCCGCGAAGGAGACGGGCGCCGACTGTATCCATCCCGGCTATGGCTTCCTGTCCGAACGCGAAAGCTTCGCGCGCGCCTGTGCCGAGGCGGGCATCGCCTTCGTCGGGCCGCCGCCGAACGCGATCGCGGCGATGGGCGACAAGATCGAATCGAAGAAGCTCGCCAAGGCGGCGGGCGTCAACGTCGTCCCCGGATTCCTCGGCGAAATCGCCGATACCGACGAGGCCGTCCGCATCGCGACCGACATCGGCTATCCCGTCATGATGAAGGCGTCCGCCGGCGGCGGCGGCAAGGGCATGCGGCTGGCGTACAGCGAACAGGACGTACGCGAGGGGTTCGAGGCGACCAAGCGCGAGGGCCTCGCCAGCTTCGGCGACGACCGCGTCTTCATCGAGAAGTTCATCGAGAGTCCGCGCCACATCGAGATCCAGGTGCTCGGCGACCAGCTCGGCACCATCCTGTACCTCAACGAGCGCGAATGCTCGATCCAGCGTCGCCACCAGAAGGTGGTCGAGGAAGCGCCCTCGCCCTTCGTCACGCCGGCGATGCGGAAAGCGATGGGCGAACAGGCGGTCGCGCTTGCCCGCGCGGTCGGCTATTACAGCGCCGGTACCGTCGAGCTGATCGTGTCCGGCGCGGACACCACCGGCCAGGGCTTCTATTTCCTCGAGATGAACACCCGGCTCCAGGTCGAGCATCCGGTGACCGAGGAGATCACCGGGCTCGACCTCGTCGAACAGATGATCCGCGTCGCCGCCGGCGAACCGCTGGGGATCACGCAGGACGACGTCGGCATAAACGGCTGGTCGATCGAGAACCGCGTCTATGCGGAAGATCCCTACCGCGGCTTCCTGCCCAGCATCGGCCGGCTGGTACGGTACAATCCTCCCCAGCATGGGGAGGGGGACCGCGACGCGCAGCGGCGTGGTGGAGGGGGCGTGCCACACGGCGCATCGCCTGAGGAAGCCCCCCTCCACCAGCCTGCGGCTGGTCCCCCTCCCCGTGCCGGGGAGGATGAATTTCCCCGCGTCCGCGTCGACGACGGCGTCGTCGAGGGCGGCGAGGTGAGCATGTTCTACGACCCGATGATCGCCAAGCTCGTCACCTGGGCGCCGACGCGCGAGGCGGCGATCGACGCGCAGATCGCGGCGCTCGACGCGTTCGAGATCGAGGGGCCGGGCACCAACCTCGATTTCCTGTCGGCGCTGATGCAGCATCCCCGCTTCCGGGCGGGCACGATCACGACGGGCTTCATCGCGGAGGAATATCCCGACGGCTTCCACGGCGCGCCTGCCGATGCGGCGCTGCTCCGCACGCTTGCAGCCATCGCCGCCTTCGCCGCGACGGCGCACGCCGACCGCGCCCGGCGGATCGACGGACAGCTCGGCCATCGGTTGCAGCCGCCAGCCGGCTGGACGGTGCGGATCGGGGGCAGCGACCATGCCGTCGCATTGTCCGCCGACGGCATCGCGGTCGACGGCGAGGCGCTCGACATCGCGCTCGAATATACGCCGGGCGATCGTATCGTGGAGGCGGAGGTCGGCGCGGACGCGCACCTGTCGGTCCGTATCGCGCCGGTGCGCAGCGGCTTCCGCCTGACGACGCGCGGCGCGAGCCATGTCGCGCGCGTGCTGCCCGCGCATGTCGCCCCGCTCGCGCGGCATATGATCGAAAAGGTGCCACCCGACCTGTCGCGCTTCCTGATCGCGCCGATGCCGGGGCTGCTGGTGCGGCTCGACGTCGCGGCGGGCGACGCGGTCGAGGCTGGCCAGCCGCTGGCGGTGGTCGAGGCGATGAAGATGGAGAACATCCTGCGCGCCGAGAAGACCGGGCGGGTGAAGAGCCTGTCCGCCGCCGCGGGCGACAGCCTGGCGGTCGATCAGGTGATCCTGGAGATGGAGTGACGCGCGCTCAGGCGCTGGCGAGCGCGAACAGCCGCGCCCGGTCGATGACCTCGATCCGCGCATAGGCGAGGCGGACGACGCCCGCGCGCGCCAGCGCCGCGAGATGGCGGTTGAGCGTCTGGCGCGACACCGCGAGCATGGCGGCGATATCCTCCTGCCGGATGCGCAGCACGGCATCGTCGGTGCGGGTGCGATCGGCGAGCAGCTTGGCGAGCCGCGTCGGCAGCGGCAGCGCGATCGCCTGGGCGATGAAGTCGAGCGCGGCGCGCTGGTGCAGGCACACCAGCCGGCCGAGGTCGTGGTAGAGCGCGGGTATCGTTCCGGCGAGCCGCGCGAAGGCGGGCATCGACAGGTGGAGCATCCGCGTCGGCCCGAATGCGACCGCGTCGTGCGGGCGCGGGCCGCCGTCGAGCGTCGACACCTCGCCGAACCACGTTCCCGGCCGCACGATCAGCACGAGGAACTCGTGGCCCGCGACCGGATGGCCGGTCAGCCGCACCTCGCCGTCCAGCACCGCCCACAGTCCGTTGGGCGCATCACCGATCGCGTACAGCGACGTGCCCGCGGGGACGCTGCGCACCCGCGCTTCGGCGAGCAAAGCGTCGCGACGCGGCACCGGCAGGCTGCTGAACCAGCCATCGGCGTCGAGCAACTGGCGATCGGCGGCATCCATCGCGGAAATCAGCGCCACAGCGGCCACTTTGTCAACTTCGCGACATTCCGGACCGGCGAACCGTGGCATCCTGGCGCCAACGACGAGACGATGAGAGGACGACCGATGGCCACCGCCCTGAAGCCCGTGAGCATGCGCGACACCGTGTCGGCGGAGGAATGGGGCTTACGCGTCGACCTCGCCGCCGCCTATCGACTGGTCGCGCTCTATGGCTGGGACGACCTGATCTTCACGCATCTGTCGGCGCGGGTGCCGGGGCCGGAGCACCATTTCCTCATCAACCCCTATTCGATGATGTTCGAGGAGATCACCGCATCGTCGCTGGTCAAGATCGACGTCGAGGGCAACAAGGTCGGCGACAATCCCGCCCCGGTGAACCGGGCCGGCTTTGTCATCCATTCCGCGATCCACGCCGCACGCGAGGATGCGGTGGCGGTGCTCCACCTCCACACGCCGCACGGCCAGGCGGTTTCGGCAATGGCCGAGGGGCTGCTGCCGCACACGCAGACCGCGATGATCGCGGGCCACGACGTCGCCTATCACGACTTCGAGGGTATCGCGACCGAGCTCGACGAGCGCGAACGGCTGGTCGCCGACCTCGGCACGCGCCATTCGATGATCCTGCGCAACCACGGCACGCTCGCGGTCGGCGCCAGCGTCGCGCAGGCGTTCCTGCGCATGTATTTCCTCGAACGCGCCTGCGAGGCGCAGATCCTGATGCTGAGCGCAGGCCGCGCCAACCTCAACGATCCCAACCAGGGCGTCGCCGAGAAGGTGGAGCAGCAGTCGACCGGTGCCGGCATGGCAATGCTGGCGCAGCAGCTCGCCTGGCCCGCGCTGTTGCGCAAGCTCGACCGGATCGATCCCGGCTTCCGGGATTGATCGGTAACTGAAAAAGGGGGTCACGCGGAGGCGCGGAGGTGTAGAGAGCGGCGCAGCCCGTCCTTCCGACACCGGGCGTGATGGCAGGCAACCCGCGTACCGCCAACGACATCTCCGCGCCTCCGCGTGAACCATCTTCCCTGCGCCGCGCGCGGCATACCGACTGAAGGCGGACGAGCCATGCCCCATTACGGCGATTACCAGAATGCGATCTATGGCGCCGGCCTGTCGGGCGTGCTGCCGAAGCTGCCGGTGGACTTCGCCACGCTGGAACGACGCGCGACCGCGGCGATGCCGAAGGCGGTGCTCGACTATGTGCAGGGCGGTTGCGGCGACGAGGCGACGCAGGATCGCAACGCCGCCGCGTTCCGTCATTGGGGCATGGTGCCGCGGATGATGGTCGATTGCACGACGCGCGACCTGTCGATCGACCTGCTCGGCCTGACGCTGCCGCATCCGCTGTTCATGGCGCCGATCGGCGTCAACGGCATCTGCACGCAGGATGGCCATGGCGACCTCGCCGCCGCGCGTGCCGCCGCCGACACCGGCGTGCCGTTCATGGCGTCGACGCTCGCCAACGATCCGCTCGAAGCCGTCGCCGCGGCGATGGGCGACACGCCCGGCTTCTTCCAGCTCTACACCCCGCGCGACCGCGACCTTGCCGCCAGCCTCGTGTCGCGCGCGGAGGCGGCGGGATACAAGGGGATCGTCGTCACCCTCGACACCTGGGTCACCGGCTGGCGGCCGCGCGACCTCAACACCGCGAGCTTCCCGCAGCTGCGCGGCGCGGTGCTCACCAACTATTTCAGCGATCCCGTCTTCCGCGCGATGCTCGCCAAGCCGCCGGAGGCGGATCCCGCCGCCGCGATCCGCCAGTGGATGGGGGTGTTCGGCAAGGTGCTGACCTGGGACGACATGCCCTGGCTGCGCTCGCTGACGCGGCTGCCGCTGATCCTGAAGGGCATCTGCCACCCCGACGACGCGCGGCGCGCGGTCGATACGGGGGCGGACGCGATCTATTGCTCGAACCATGGCGGGCGGCAGGCGAATGGGGGGATCGCCGCGATCGACATGCTGCCCGGGGTGGTCGCCGCGGCGGGGACGACGCCGGTGCTGTTCGATTCGGGCGTGCGGTCTGGCAGCGACGCGGTGAAGGCGCTGGCACTGGGCGCGCGCGCGGTCGGTATCGGCCGCCCCTATGCCTATGGCCTCGCGCTCGATGGCGCAGCGGGGGCGGCGCACGTCCTGCGCTGTATCCTGGCGGAGGCGGACCTGCTGATGGCGGTCAACGGCTATCCGGATATCGCCGCGGTGCGCGCGGCGGGGGCGACGCGGCATCCCTGATCGACGCACCGCTTGCTTATCGCAGCGCGAGCGCCCATCTAACAGCTTCCTACAGTCGCATATCGACGGTCTTTCGCGCGGCATCCGCCGCGGGTGCCGTCGCTTCCCGCGATTCTTCTTCCGCTGACGAGGTACCCGATGTCCAGCGACGCCACATTCTTCCGCAAGCAGGCCGATCAGGAGCGCAGCAATGCCGCCGATGCCACGCTCGACAATGTGCGCGACCGCTGCGAACGCGCCGCCCGGTCGTGGGAGGCGATGGCGTCGCGTGCCGAGCGGACCGAGGTGATGCGCGATCAGCGGGCCGCGGCGACGCGCGCCGCCGCGACCCTGGCGACGGTGCAGACCGAGGCGTGATCCACGCATCCGTGACGCCGCTGCAAGGGACAGCGGCGGCGCACGAGACGCTGGCGCGCGGCGCCGCATTCCTTGCCGGATTCGCCGATCGGCCGGTGATCGCCGACGGATGGCCGCAGGGACCGCATTTCCGCACCCGCGCGCGCTTCATCGCCAATTGCCTGCGCGAACTCGACCGGTTCCTGCACGGGCTGCTCGATGCGCTCGGCGCGTCGGCGGGCCATGTCGTGCGCGAGGAGCAGCGCAACACCGCCAACAAGCTGCGCGATTTCACGCTGCATCCGCTCGCCGCGCGCGAGGATCAGGACCGGCTGCGGGCGCTCGGCCGGTCGAGCGCCTGCCTGATCCATTGCGACGGCTGGGTGCGCCGGCCCGACGTATCGGGCGGCGAAGTGATGACCGCGGGCTGGAGCGTCCCCGCCGGCGACGCGCTGCGCCGCTATCCGCTCGGCACCCGGCTGGCACCGGGGCGTGCGGAACTGGTCGACGTCTGCGATTTCTACGGGGCGCTGGGCGACCGGCTGATCCTCGCGCAACCGGCGGGTTGCTGAACGCGGGTCACGCCGCGGTCGGCGGCACCTCGTGCCCCGGCGCCTCCCCCATCACGGCCATCAGGCTGCCGATCAGGATCAGCATGCCGCCCCCCGCGAGCAACGGCGTCACCCGGTCGCCGAAAAAGGCGACGCCCAGGATCGCGCCCATCAGCGGCTCGATATTGATGAACACGCCCGCGCTCGCGCTGCCGACGCGCGACGCGCCATATTGCCACGCCGCGGTGGCGAGCGCGGTCGCCAGCAGGCCCTGCCCCGCGATGCCCGCCCATGCCGCACCCGACAGCGCCACCGGCGGCGCGCCGTGCAACAGCAGCGCGAGCGGCGCGACGACCACCGCCGCCACCACCACGGTGACCGCGGGCATCGCGAGGGCCTGTGGCGCGGCGGGCGCGGCCTTGAGCGCGTAGAACCAGCCGAGGAACAGCAGTAGCGAGGCGAGCGACAACAGCACGCCCGCCAGCGATCCGGCGTCGCCCGGATCGCCCGCGATCAGCGCGGCACCGACGGTGGCACCCGCGACCCCGATCCAGCTGATGCGGCTGGTCGCCTCGCCGAGCAGCCGCGCCGATATGGCGATCAGCGCAGGCATCGCCCCCACCAGCAATGCCGCGAGCGTGACGCTGACGCGCGCCAGCCCTTCGAACTGGACGAGGAAGGCGACGCCGTACAATATGCCGGCGAGCAGGACCGCCGGCGACCGGAACAGCGCGCGCGCCGCCGCCGACCCGACCGCGAACGGCATCGCCACCGCCGCCGCGACGACGAAGCGCCACAGCACCATGTGTGCCGGCGTCATCTCGCGCAGCGCCAGCTTGCCGAGCGGGAAGCCCAGGCTCCAGCACAGGCCGGCCAGCACCAGCATCGCGAACGCGGCCCCGCGCGTGCCGTGCGCCGCCCCTGTCCGCGTTCCTGCCCCCGCCCCTGCGGTCGTTCCATCGTCGCGCTGCATGCCGTCGCCCCCGTTGCCGGCCGGCCGGTACACGCCCCACGCCGCGCCGCACACCCGTCGCGGGGTCCGGCTTTATGGCGCGCAGCCTTTTCTTGGGTCGCACCGTTACAGCGCGACCCTATGTGATGCCGATGAACAGGACCACGCGCGTGACCAGACCCAGCTTCGGAATGCAGGTGTTCGTCGGTATGGCCATCGGCCTGCTGCTCGGTTTCGTCGCGCGCCACTATGCGATCGCGGGCCTCGCGGACGGGCTGCGGATCGTCGGTGAGATGTTCGTGCAATTGCTGAAGGCGCTGGTGGTGCCGCTGGTGTTCACCGCGATCGTCGCCTCGATCGCCGCGCTGCGCGACCTCGACAATGCCGCGCGGCTGGTCGCGGGCACCTTCCTGTGGTTCGCGATCACCGCATTGATCGCGGTGTCGATCGGGCTGGTGCTGGGTACGATCCTGCAACCCGGCGCGCATGCCGGCGTGACGCTGGCGGCGGCGGTGCGGCCCGACACCGCGGGATCGTGGCTCGATTTCCTGCGCGGGCTGGTACCGGTCAACGTCCTCGCGCTGGAGGCGTCGACCAGGCTCGCCGACGGCGCGGCGAAGACCAGCCTGTCGTTCAACGTGCTCCAGCTGATCGTCGCTGCGGTCGCGATCGGCGTCGCGGCGGTGCGCGTCGGCGAGGCAGGGGCGCCGTTCCTCGCCTTCAACGCCTCGGCGCTCGCGATCTTCCGCCGTATCCTGCGCTGGGTGGTGCGGCTGACCCCGATCGGCACCGGCGCGTTGCTCGGCAGCGCGGTGGTCCGCTACGGCTGGCAGTCGCTGTCCGCGCTCGGCACCTTCGCCATCGCCGTCTACATCGGCCTCGCGCTCGTCCTGTTCGTCGTCTACCCGCTGCTGCTGATCGCCAACGGGATGAGCCCGCGGCGGTTCTTCGCGGCGGCGTGGCCCGCCATCCAGCTCGGCTTCGTGTCGCGCTCGTCGATCGCGACGCTGCCGGTCACCGAACAGGTGGTGGAAAAGGGGCTGGGCGTGCCGCGCAGCTATGCCGCCTTCGCCGTGCCGTTCGCCGCGACGACCAAGATGGACGGCTGCGCCGCCATCTATCCCGCCATCGCCGCGCTGTTCGTCGCGCAATATTACAACGTGCCGCTGCACGGCAGCGACTATCTGCTGATCGTCATCGTCTCGGTGCTGGGATCGGCGGCGACCGCGGGGCTGACCGGCGCGTTGGTGATGCTGACGCTGACGCTGTCGACGCTCGGCCTGCCGCTGGAGGGCGCCGGGCTGCTGCTGGCGATCGATCCGATCCTCGACATGGGGCGCACCGCGGTGAACGTCGCGGGGCAGGCGCTGGTCCCCGCGATCGTCGCGAAGCGGCAGGGCCTGCTCGACGACACCGGGGCCGCGGCGCCGGCGATCGCCTAGGACGCGGTGGCGAGCGGGGCGAAGCGGGCGACCTGGCGCCCGACCATGCACAATTGCTCGACCACCGCGGGGTCGCTCGCGCCGCCCTCGCTGTCGAACTTGGTGATCTGCGTATTGATCGCCGCGGCGAACGGCGTCGGCCAGCCGCGCAACGCGTGGACGATCGAGCGCAGCGCGGCGATCGTCGATCCCGTCGCCTGCCATCCGTAAGCGGTGGCGATCAGCCCGACCGGCATGTCGGCCAGATAGGGGCGCGCGTCCCTCGCGGTTTCTTCCAGCAGGTCGAGCGCGTTCTTGACCACGCCCGAGATGCTGCCGTGATAGCCGGGGCTGGCGATGATGACCGCGGAGGCATGCCGGACCGCATCGACGAACGCCTCCTCGTCCACGGTACGGCTGGTCGCGCGCGGATCGTAGAGCGGCAGCCGCGCCATGTCGGCGCCGCCGAACATGCGGGTGCGAAACCCCTCGCGCTCGGCCGCCTCCAGCGCGATGCGCAGCGCGCGCTCGGTGGAGGACACGCCGCCGATCGTGCCGCCGATGCCGACGACGAGCGGGGGGGATGTGGGTTCAGCGGCCATACAGCGGCGATAGCGTCATGCAGCGGCGCGCGCCAGCCGCTGGCGTTCGCGCGCCGCCCACGGTAAACCGCCGCCGCGACGCGATGTCGCCGCACCCCCTTGCGCCAGCTGTTTTAGGATTATAATACACCCCATGGCTGACCGCTGGGACGAGCCGATGCGTCACGAACCCGTCGATACCTCACGACCGTCCGCGATCGGCCGGCGCTATGCGCTGGACGACGATCCGGCGCCGCATGCGGACCGGCCGGCGGACCGCTACGCAGGCCGGTTCGACGCCTTCGTCGGTGCGGACGACGGCGATCCCGCCCCCGTCCCGCCGCGCCGTCCGCGCACCGTCGGCCGCTGGATCCTCCGCGGCATCGCCGCCGGTATCGTCCTGCTGGTGCTCGCGATCGGCTGGCTCGCGGTCACCGCGCCGCTCAGCAAGTCGTTGCAGCCGCCGACCCCGCCATCGATCACGCTGACCGCCGACGACGGTACCCCGATCGCGCGGCGCGGCGCGATCCTCGACACGCCCGTCGACGCCGCCAAGCTGCCCCCGCACGTCACCGAGGCGTTCATGGCGATCGAGGACCGGCGCTTCCGCTCGCACTGGGGCATCGATCCGCGCGGCATCCTGCGCGCCTTCGTCCACAACGTCGGGTCGGGCGGGGTGCGCGAGGGCGGCAGCACGATCACGCAGCAGCTCGCCAAGAACGCCTTCCTCGATTCGGACCGCACCGCCGCGCGCAAGATCCGCGAGGTCATGATCGCCTTCTGGCTGGAAGCGTGGCTGTCGAAGGACGAGATCCTGTCGCGCTATCTGTCGAACGTCTATTTCGGCGACAACGTCTATGGCCTGCGCGCCGCGTCGAAACATTATTTCGGCCGCGAGCCGGAACGGATGAACATCGGCCAGGCGGCGATGCTCGCCGGCCTCGTCAAGGCGCCCTCGCGCCTCGCGCCGACCGGCAACCTGGCGGGTGCGCGCAAGCGCGAGATGTTGGTGGTCGCCGCGATGGTCGACGCGGGCTTCCTGACCAGGGCGGAGGGCGCCGCGGTCCAGCCGCAGCGCGTGCTGGCGAGCCGCCCGACGCAATTGCCGAGCGGCACCTATTTCGCCGACTGGGTGCTGCCCGACGCGCGCGACCAGGCGGGCGAGATCAAGACCGAGGCGACGGTGAAGACCACGCTCGACCGCCGCCTGCAACGCACCGCCGAACGGGTGATCCGCCAGGCGGGGCTGCGCCAGGCGCAGGCGGCGATCGTCGCGATGCGCCGCGACGGCCGCGTCGTCGCGATGGTCGGCGGCAAGGATTATGCGAAGAGCCCGTTCAATCGCGCGACGCAGGCGCGCCGCCAGCCGGGTTCGACCTTCAAGCTGTTCGTCTACCTCGCCGCGATGCGCGCGGGGATGACGCCCGACACGATGGCCGACGACAGTCCGGTCGAGATCGCCGGGTGGAAGCCCCGGAACGACGATGGCCGCTATCTGGGCCAGATCCCGCTGCGCCGCGCCTTCGCACGATCGTCCAACGTCGTCGCCGCGCGGCTGACGCAGGAGGTCGGCGTGCGCAACGTCATCAAGGCGGCGCGCGACCTCGGCATATCGACGCCGATCCCGAACGAGGCGACGATCGGGCTGGGCACCGCGGAGGTGTCGTTGCTGGAACTGACCGCCGCCTATGCCGCGGTCGCCAACGGCAGCTATCCGGTGTCGCCGCGCGGGCTGGAGGAAAAGGCGGGCAACAAGAGCTGGTACCAGTCGCTGACCGGCGGCAGCCGCAAGATGCCCGACGACATCCGCGAAAAGATGCTCGACCTGCTCTCCTCGTCGTTGCGCGGCACGGGGCGCGAGGCGGTGCTGACGATGGACGCCTATGGCAAGACCGGCACGTCGCAGGCGAACCGCGACGCCTGGTTCATCGGCTTCGCCGGCGACCTGGTGGTCGGCGTCTGGGTCGGCAACGACGACAGCTCGCCCAACCCCGGGCTGCACGGCGGCGGCATCCCGGCGCAGATGTGGCGCCAGTTCATGGTGTCCGCGCTCAACATCGCCCCCGTGGCCGCCCCGGTGGTGGTCGAGGACGGCGCGATCGACCCCGAAGCGATCGACAATGCGGTCGAGGACCCGATCGGCGCCGCGATCCCGCAGGTCGAGGATGCGCTCGACGGCTTCGGGGTGCAGATGAAGATGGGCCGCGACGGCGATGATGGAGGCGGCGGCGGCGGCGGCGACTTCTAGCCGCCGTCGACGGATCGCCATGGCGCGGACCCGCAAGCCCGCCCCGCGCCGGGGCCGCACCCGGCCGCGACGCGGATCGCCCGACCTGTCCGCCGAACGCTGGCTACTGCTGCTCGGCGTGGTCGCCACCATCGCGGTGGTCGCCGGGTCGGTCGGTCCGTGGCGACGCGCGGTGCCGCCGCCCAACCTCGCCAAGCCGATGACGATGGCGCAGGCGCGCGCCTCCAATGCCGCGGTCCCGATCGATCGCGGCCGGCGCCTGCCCGCGGTGCGATACCGGTTCCACGGCGGCCCGGCGGCGCGGGCGCAGGCGACCGAATGCCTCGCGACCGCGGCGCTCTACGAAGCGGGCGACGATCGTCGCGGGCAGCGCGCGGTCATCCAGGTGGTGCTCAACCGGGTGCGGGCGCCGGGCTTTCCCAAGACGGTGTGCGGCGTCGTCTATCAGGGATCGACGCGCGACACCGGCTGCCAGTTCTCGTTCACCTGCGACGGATCGATCGAGCGGCGCGCGATCCATCTCGGCTGGGACGGCGCGCGGCGCGACGCGCGACGCGCGCTCGCCGGCTATGTATTTGCCGACGTCGGCCGCGCGACGCATTATCACACCGACTGGATGGTGCCTTATTGGCGCGATTCGCTGACCAAGGTGGCGCGTGTCCGCACGCACCTGTTCTACGTCAGAACCTGAAGGACATGACCATGGCGAAACGTTTCTGGGCGCAGATCATCGAGATGGACGAACCGATCGAGGCCGCGAGCATCCCCGGCGTGACCGATCACGAAAGCGCCGCCGACGCGCTCGTCACCGATTTCGTCGGTGCGATGGGCGGCGAGATCACGCAGGGCGCGGTGCGCGTCTGGGTCGAGGGCAGCGGCCAGGAAAAGGTCTACGACTGGAGCGCCGAGTTCGACATGCCCGACGAGGACGCGCTCGACCACGACGACGATATCGAGGTCGAGGGCGAGATCGTGCTGACCGAACGGATGCACTGAGGCGGGCGGTCCGCCGGCGAGGGAGACGTCCCATGCGATTCGATGCGACGCGCGCGCTGATCCTGTACGCAGGCGGGCTGACGCTCGCGGTGGGATGGGCGCTGGTCACCGGCGCCGCCGCGCCGCGGACGCTCGACACGCTCGACATCGGCCGGATCAACCTGCGCGAACGCGACGGCACGATCCGCATGGTGATCGCCGCGCGCGACCGGTTTCCGGGCCTTGTCATCCGCGGCCGCGAACATCCGCACCCCGCGCGCACCGATTCGGCGGGCATGCTCTTCTACAACGACGAAGGGTCGGAGAACGGCGGCCTGATCTTCGGCGGGCGGGGCGGGACGCACGGGCCGGCGGCGTTCGGGCATCTGAGCTTCGACCAGTACGAACAGGACCAGGTCGTCGCGCTGGAACAGAGCGAGGCGGGCGGCAGGCGCAGCGCCGGGCTGCGCGTCGCCGATCGGCCGGATGCCGCGCTGGACGTCGCCGCGATCCGCCGGCTCGATCCGCTGCCCGCCGCCGCGCGGGACGCGGCGATCGCGCGGATGAAGGCGAACGGCGCGTTCGGCCATGACCGCGCCTTTTTCGGCAAGGATCGCGACGGCGACGCACGCCTCGATCTGCACGACGGCCGCGGCCGGCCCCGCCTGCGCCTTCGCGTTACCCGTGCGGGCGACGCGCGGATCGAATTCCTCGACGATGCCGGACGGGTGGCGAAGACGGTCGGCGCCTGACCGGCGCGCGACCGCCGGTCATTTCTCGCCCGCCATCCAGCCGTGCACCTTGGCCTCCAGCACCGGCATCGGCAGCGCGCCGCTGTCGAGCACCGCGGCGTGGAAGGCGCGCGGATCGAAGGCGGCGCCCTGCTTCGCCTCCGCCTCCGCCTTCAGGCGCAATATGGTGAGCTGGCCGATCTTGTAGGCGAGCGCCTGGCCGGGGATGGCGATATAGCGTTCGACCTCTGCGGTGGCGTCGGTCCGGGGCATCGCCGAATTGGCGAGCATGTAGGCGATCGCCCGGTCGCGGGTCCAACCCTTGGCGTGGATGCCGGTGTCGACCACCAGCCGCATCGCGCGCAGCATTTCATCGTTGAGCCCGCCCATCCGCTGATAGGGATCGGTCTCCATTCCCAGCGGCTTCCACAGCGTTTCGGCATAGAGTGCCCAGCCCTCGACATAGGCGGTGTTGCCGCCGAAGCGCATGAAGGCGGGCAGCGCGGTGTTCTCCTGCGCCAGCGCGATCTGGAAATGATGGCCCGGCACCGCCTCGTGCAGGTACAGCGTCTCCATGCCCCAGGTGTAGCGGCTCGGCAGGTCGTAGGTGTTGTAGTAGAAGATGCCGGGGCGCGACCCGTCGGGCGTTCCGTCCTGATAGCTGCCCGCGGCATCGCTCTTGGCGCGATAGTCGGGGACCGGCCGGATCTCGAGCGGGGTCTTGGGGATCAGCGAGAATTGCTCGCGCACGCGCGCGTCGATCCGCTTGCCGATCGCCTCGAAATCGCGGCGGACCTCGTCGGCGGAGCTCGGCTGGAAGCGCTTTTCGGTGCGCAGATAGTCGAAGAACCGGGGCAGCGTGCCGGTGAATCCCGCCGCGGTCTTCTGCGCCTCCATCGCTTTGGTGATCCGCGCGACCTCGGACAGGCCGAGCTGGTGGACCGCCTCCGCCGTCAGCGGCAGCGTCGTGCTCAGCTCGATGCGATAGGCGTAGAGCGCGGCGCCGCCCGGCATCGCCGACAGGCCGACCGTGGTGCGCGCCCTGGGCAGGTATTCGGTCTTGAGGAAGTCGCGCATCCGCACGTGCGCGGGGGTGATGACGTCGCGCACCTGCGCGGCATAGGCGGCGGTCAGCCGCGCACGGTCGGCGGCGGGGATCGACGCGGGGAACATCGTCACCGGCGCGTAGAACACCGATTTCTCGGTCCCCTGCGCGATCAGATTGTCGAACTGCGCGATCATGTTCTCGACCACCAGCCGCGGGTGGACCACGCCCTTCGCCATGCCTTCGCGAAAGCGCGCGATGATCCGCTCGTACAGCGCGGCATAGCCCGCGTTGCGCTTCAGATTGTTGTCGTAATCCGCCACCGTCCTGAACGGCGCGCCGCCCTTGCCGCTGGCGAAGTCGGGGTAGAAGGTCTGGAAGCCGCCGAAATGGTTGATCGGCAGCAACCGCGTGACCGACTGGATCGCCGGCGCATAGCCGCGCAGGTTGATCTCCGCCCCGTTGCGGAAGACGTCGTAGGCGAGCCGGTCGACGCGGGTCAGCCGGTTGCGGTCGATCGCCTTCAGCGCGGCGAGATCGGCTTCGAGGTTGCGCTTGTCGCGGGCGGTGGCGGCATCGCTGACGTAGTCGCCGAACCGGTCGGCATAGCGCATGTCGCCGCGCATGATCGCGCTGATCGGGTCGAGCGCGAGGTCGCGTTCGTCGCTGTCGTAGAACAGCCGCTTCAGCCGCATGTCCTCGGCACTGTCGCCGGGCAGCGCCACCGGCGGCGGCAACGCCTGGCCCAGCGCGGGCGTGGCGATCGTGGCGAGCAGCAGCGAACCGAGCAGATGGCGCATTCTTCTATCCCCTTTGCCCGCGTGCCTAGCAAAGCCCGCCCGCCGCGCCAAAGCGCGAATGCAGCGGCGGAAGCGATCGGCCGGTCGACGGCCCGGATCGTGATGGGACAAGGGCGTTGACGCTGCCGCGGCGCCGCCGCAAGGCGCAGCGATGCGCTTCTTTTCCGACAATGCCGCGCCCGTCCACCCGAAGGTGATGGCGGCGCTGGCCGCGGCCAACACGCTCGACACCGCCTATGACGGCGATGCGCGGTCGAAGGCGCTCGACGGCCGCCTGTCCGACCTGTTCGGGACCGACGTGACGGCGATCTGGGTGCCGACGGGCACGGCCGCCAACTGCCTGGCGCTCGCCGCGCTGTGCCCGCCCCACGGCGGCGTCATCTGCCACCGCGACGCGCATATCCAGAACGACGAGGGCGGCGCGCCCGAATTCTACACGCATGGCGCCAAGCTGTACCTCGCCGACGGCGACGGCGCGAAGCTGACGCCGGCGACGATCGCCGCGGTCGCCGACGCCATCGCCAACGACGTCCATCGGGTGCAGCCGCACGCGATCTCGATCACCAACGCGACCGAATACGGACGGGTCTATTCCCCGGACGAGGTCGCGGCGATCGGCGCGCTCGCCGCGGCGCGCGGGCTCGGCCTGCACATGGACGGCGCGCGCTTCGCCAATGCGGTCGCGACGCTGGGCTGTACGCCGGCGGAGGTGACGTGGCGCGCGGGCGTCGACGCGCTCAGCTTCGGCTTCGTCAAGAACGGCGCGATGAGCGCGGAACTGCTGGTCTTCTTCAAGCCGGCGCTGGCGGGGGCGACGCTGCACCGGCGCAAGCGCGCCGGGCTGCTGTTCTCCAAGGGGCGCTACCTCGCCGCGCAGGTGCTGGCGATGCTGGAGGACGATCTGTGGCTGGACAACGCCCGTGCCGCCAATGCCCGTGCGGCGACGCTGGCGGCGGCGGCGGGCGCGCGGCTGGTCCACCCGGTCGAGGCGAACGAGGTGTTCCTGCGCGCCACCCCGGACGAGGCCGCGGCGCTGCGCGCGCAGGGGTTCGACTTCTACGACTGGGCGGCGGGCGAGATCCGGCTGGTCACCGCATGGGACAGCCCGGCCGGGCACGTCGCGGCGCTGGCGGACGCGATCGCGGCGCTGTGACCGGACGGCCATGATCGCGGCGCCACCGCCCCAGTCGACGCGCGCGGCGATCCTCGTCCCCTTCGCGATCGTCACGCTGATCTGGGGATCGACGTGGCTGGTCATCCGCGACCAGCTCGCGGTGGTGCCGCCGAGCTGGTCGGTCACCTATCGCTTCATCGTCGCCGGGGTGGCGATGGCGGTGGCCGCGAAGGCGAAGGGCGAGCGGTTCGATCTCGACGCGCGCGGCTGGGCGTTCGCGGCGGCGATCGGCGTGCTGCAATTCTGCCTGAACTTCAATTTCGTCTATCGCGCCGAACATTACATCACCTCCGGGCTGGTCGCGGTGGTGTTCGCGATGCTGCTGGTGCCCAACGCGCTGTTCGCGCGCATCGTCCTCGGCCAGCGGATGGGCGGGCAGCTGATCGCCGGATCCGCGGTGGCGATGGCGGGCATCGCGCTGCTGTTCCTGCACGAGGCGCGCACCGGGCCGACCGGGGCGAGCGCGACCTGGGCGGGGATCGGCTTTACCGCCCTCGCCATCCTCGCGGCCTCCACCGCCAACGTGTTGCAGGCGACGCCGACCGCGCGCGCCTATCCGATGACGGCGACGCTGGCGATCGCAATGCTGCTCGGCGCAGGGATCGACGGCGGCATCGCCTGGTGGCTGACCGGGCCGCCGGTGGTCGAGATGCGCGGCGCCTATTGGGCGGGCATCCTGTATCTCGGGCTGGTCGCCTCCGCGCTCGCCTTTCCGCTCTATTACCGGGTGCTGCGCGTGATCGGCCCGGCCAAGGCGGCCTATTCGAGCGTGATCGTGCCGGTGATCGCGATGCTGCTGTCGACGCTGTTCGAGGGCTATCGCTGGTCGCCGCTCGCCGCCGCGGGCGCCGCGCTGGCCGGCGTCGGGCTGGTCATCGCGTTGAGGGCGCGCAGGCCCAACCGATAGTCGGGATAGGCCGGCGACCAGCCGAGCACCCGCTTCGCCCGGCCGTTCGCGATCCGGCGGTTCTCGGCATAGAAGCCGCGCGCCATCGGCGACAGCGTCGCGACGTCGACCAGCGGCGGCGGCGGCAGGCCGAGCAGCCGCGCGGCGAATGCGACCACCTCGTCCTGCGGGCACGGGCGGTCGTCGGCGAGGTTGTACGCCCCGGCCGGCGCGTCGACCGCGGCGAGGACGCCGGCGACGATGTCGTCGACGTGCACACGGCTGAACACCTGATCGGGCAGGCCGACGCGATGCGCCCGCCCCTCGGCGACGCGGTCGAGCGGCGAGCGGCCGGGGCCGTAGATCCCCGGCAGCCGCAGCACGCGCGCGCCACGCGCCAGCCAGGCGGCATCGGCGGCGGCGCGCGCTGGACGGCGCCCCGACCCGGTCGGCGCGGCCTCGTCCACCCACGCCCCCGCAGCGTCGCCGTAGACCCCGGTGGAGGACAGATAGCCGAGCCAGCGCCCGCCCAACGCATCGCCGTAGCGGGCGAGCACCGGATCGATCTCCCCGTCCGGGGGGACGGAGGACAGGACGTGCGTCGCGGTCGCGATCCCGGCGCGGACGGCCGCATCGTCGTCGAAGCGCAGCGTACCGTCGCGGCCGTCCCGCGTGATGCCGCACGTCGCCGGCCCCCACGCCGCCGCGATCCGCCGCGCGGTATAGCCGAGGCCGAAGACCAGCAGCATGCGCCTATTGCGCCATCGGACCGCGATAGGTCGTGCCGAAATAGTCGCCCTTGTTCCACAACGGACGGGCCGGCCCGTCGGCGATCTCGCGCGCGATCGCGTAATTGGTCGCGACGAAGCGGACGCCCTGGTCCCACAGGATCGGCTGGTTCAGGTCGTCGCCGGGGCGATGGTAGCGGTTGGCGAGGAAGTCCTCGAACGGCGCCTTGCCCGCACCCTTGATCCCCGGCCACAGGAACACCGACGGGATCCCCTTGCGGACGAAGTTGAAATGGTCCGACCGGGTGAAGAACCCCTGTTCGGGCATCGGATCGGGCGACAGGCCGACGCCGACGGCATTGACCGCGCGCGCGACGATCGGGCCGAGCGACGACCGGTCCGCGCCGAACGCGATCATGTCCTCGAACCGGTAGAGCAGCACCGGCATGTCGAGGTTGACGTCGGCGACGATCGTGTCGGCCGGCACGGTCGGATGATCGACGAAATAGCTCGATCCGATCAGCCCCTTTTCCTCGCCCGTCACCGCCAGGAACATCACCGTGCGCCGCGGCGGCTTGCCGCTGGCGGTGAAGCGCCGCGCTTCCTCGATCAGGCTGGCGATGCCGATCGCATTGTCGAGCGCGCCGTTGTTGATCCGGTCGCGATCGGGCGCGTCGCCCGGCCGTGCCGGCGACACGCCGATATGGTCGAGGTGCGCCGACAGGATCACGACCTCGCGCCCGATGCGCGGATCGGCCCCCGGCACGATGCCGACGACGTTGCTGCTCGCCCCCGCGGTGAAGCTGGTCCGCGTCGTCGCGGTCAGCGTGCCGGCGAGCGCGACCGGGGTGTAGCGGGCGTTCTCCGCCTGCGCCTGTGCGGCGATCGTCGACCACGGTGTCGCGCTGCCGGCGAACAGCTTCGTCGCGCCCGCCTGGCTGAGCGTGCCGAGCACCGGCGTGGACGGCGCCGGGCTGGTGCCGACGCCGGCCGGCGTCGCCCAGGTCGTGCGCGGATTGGCGTAGCTGCCTGCGAGCGCGGCGAACGGGCGCTGGCGGGGGCCGGCGCGCGGGCTGTCGAGCATGACGATGCCGACCGCACCGCGCGCGGCGGCGATCTGCGCCTTGGTCGCGGCCGAGGCGAAATAGGAGCGCTCCTCGCCCGGGAAGGTCGTCGGCGATCCCGCGAACATCGCGACGATCTTGCCGCGCACGTCGACGCCCGCATAATCGTCGACGCCGAACTGCGGCGCGACGATGCCGCGCCCGACGAAGACGACGGGTGCTGACACGCGCGTCTCGGCGCGCGCCGGATCGGCGGCGGGGACATAGTCGACGCCGAAGGCGAAGGGCTGTGCCGCCGCGCGCGCCGACGCCCATCGCATCGCGCCCTTGTCCGCGGCGCGATAGGTCACCAGCGGTACGCGTTGCAGATAGCCGCCCGCGTCGCCTGCCGGGCGCAGCCCCGCCGCATAGAATTGCGCGGCGACATATTGCGCCGCGATGTCGAATTCCGGACTTCCCGCCTCGCGCCCCTTCATCGCGTCGGAGGCGAGGAACATCACGTGCGCCTTCATCGCCGCCTGGTCGGCGGGCAGGGGCGCGGCAGGGTCGGTCCGCGCGGAAGCGGACGTAGCGAGCGCGAGCGCGGCGAGCGCGCCGAGGATACGGATCATGCGGAAGGTCCTGAAGGGCGGTTCGGCACCAGCGTACCAGCGCGGTGCCATGGCGCAAGCGGCGCGCATCGGCGATGCGGGCGGGGAGGAAGGACTGGCAGCCGCCGCGGACCCTCCTATAAAGGTGCCATGCTCGACGTCTCGCAAGCCATCGCCACGCCGCCGCCCCACGCCAACGGCGCGATCAGCCGGTACGATTACCGGCCGCCGGCATGGCTTGTGCCGGACACGCGGCTGGTGTTCGACCTCGACGCCGCGGCGACGCGCGTCACCGCGACGCTGTCGGTGACGCGCAACGGCGACCACGACGAACCGCTGCGGCTCGACGGGGCCGGACAGGCGCCGCTGGCGGTGCGCGTCGACGGGCGGACGGTCGACGACTGGCGGGTCGAGGGCGAGCAGCTCGTCGTCCCGCTCGCCGGCGCCGCGCACAGCGTCGAGACCGAGGTCGAGATCGCGCCCGAACGCAACACGCAGCTGATGGGCCTGTACGCCAGCGGCGGCATCCTGTGCACGCAATGCGAGGCGGAGGGCTTTCGCCGGATCACCTATTTCCCCGATCGGCCCGACGTGCTCAGCCGCTATTCGGTGCGCCTCGTCGCGGATGCCGCGCGCTATCCGATCCTGCTGGCGAACGGCGATCCGGTCGATGCCGGCACGCTCGACGCCGGCCGCCATTGGGCGGAATGGAACGACCCCTACCCCAAGCCCAGCTATCTGTTCGCGCTGGTCGCCGGCGACCTTGCGGTCAACCGCGGCAGCTTCGTCACGCAATCGGGCCGCACGGTCGAACTCGGCATCTGGGTGCGCGCCGGCGACATCGACAAGACGCATCATGCGCTCCACGCGCTCAAGACCTCGATGGCGTGGGACGAGCGCGTCTATGGTCGCGAATACGATCTCGACGTGTTCAACATCGTCGCGGTCGACGATTTCAATTTCGGCGCGATGGAGAACAAGGGGCTGAACATCTTCAACAGCCGCTACATCCTCGCCGATCCCGACACCGCGACCGATTACGATTACGACGCGATCGCCGCGGTGGTGGCGCACGAATATTTCCACAACTGGTCGGGCAACCGCATCACCTGCCGCGACTGGTTCCAGCTGAGCCTGAAGGAAGGCTTCACCGTCTATCGCGACCAGGGCTTTTCGGCGGACCAGGGGTCGGCCGCGGTCAAGCGGATCGAGGACGTGCGCGGGCTGCGCGCGGCGCAGTTCCCCGAGGATGCCGGGCCGCTCGCGCATCCGGTGCGCCCCGAAAGCTATCTGGAGATCAGCAACTTCTACACCGCCACCATCTACAACAAGGGCGCCGAGCTGATCCGGATGATGGCGACGATGCTGGGGCCGCAGGCGTTCCGCGCCGCCACCGACCTGTATTTCGATCGCTTCGACGGCACCGCCGCGACCTGCGAGGATTTCGTCGCCTGCATGGAGGAGGCGAGCGGAAGGGACCTTGCCCAGTTCCGCCTGTGGTACAGTCAGGCGGGGACGCCGCGCGTCGCCGCCAGCCTGGCGCACGAGGCGGGCGAGGGCCGCGCGACGCTGCGGCTGGCGCAGCACGTCCCCGGTACGCCGGGCCAGCCCGACAAGCAGCCGATGGTCCTGCCGCTCAGGATCAAGCTGTTCGGCGCGGAAACCGGACGCGCGCTGATCGACGAACAGCTCGTGCTGCTCGACCGCGGGTCGAACACGATCGTCTTCGACGGCATCACCGAACGGCCGATGCTGTCGATCAACCGCGGCTTTTCGTCGCCGGTCATCATCGAGAGCGACCGCAGCGCCGCGGAACTCGGTTTCCTCAGCGCACACGACGACGATCCCTTCGCCCGCTACGAGGCGATGCAGCAGCTGATGCTCGACACCCTGGTCGCCGCGACGATCGAGGGGACGCCCGATCACGACGCGGTCGTCACCGCGGTGTCGAACACGCTGGCGGACGGGACGCTCGACCCCGCCTTCGTCGCGGAGGCGGTGCTGCTGCCGTCCGACAGCTTCGTCGGCGACCAGATGGCGATGGTCGATCCCGACGCGATCTTCGCGGCGCGCGAGGCATTGCGCCGCGCGCTGGGCAAGCGGCTCGCCGACCAGTGGCGCGAGGCGTATGAGCGCGCGCCCGCCGGCCCCTATGTCTACAGCCCCGCGGCCAAGGGGCACCGGCGGCTGCGCAGCGTGGCGCTCGGCTATATCGCCGCGAGCGGCGCGGCGGATGCCGCCGCCCTCGCCTTCCGCCAGTTCGAGGCGGCCGACAACATGACCGACCGCCAGGGCGCGCTGACGACGCTGGCGAACGGTCATGCCGACGAGCGCGAGGCGGCGCTGGACATCTTCTACAACCGCTACGCCGACAACGGGCTGGTGATCGACAAGTGGTTCCAGACCCAGGCCTTGTCGTCGCGCGACGACACCGGCCGCCAGGTCGCCGAACTCGCCCGCCATCCCGATTTCACGCTGGCCAATCCCAACCGTGCCCGATCGCTGGTCGGCGCCTATGGCGCGAACCAGCGGGCGTTCAACGCGGCCGACGGATCGGGATACCGGTTCCTGGCGGACCAGCTGATCGCGCTCGACCGGCTGAACCCGCAGACCGCGGCGAAGCTGCTGCCGCCGCTCGGACGCTGGCGCCGGTTCGACGCGAACCGCTCCGCGCTGATGCGCGCCGAGCTGGAGCGGATCGTGGCGACGCCCGGCCTGTCCAAGGACCTGTTCGAACAGGCATCGAAGAGCCTGGGCTGACGCCCCGCGCCCCCCGTCGCCAACGAAGGAGTCGATTGCCGCGCCCGGAACGGGGGTTTACGCTCCGCCGACCGGTTGGAGACATTCCGTGGCAGTAAGGCGTTCGATAGCGTTCGTGGCGATGGCCGCCCTGCTTGCGGGGTGTGGCGGAGACGGCGGCGGAGGGGGCGGCGCGGCGATCGGCAACGGGCCCGCCGGTGTCACGCCGACGCCGACCGCGACCGCCGGCTGTACGCTGCGCGAGCGGCAGGACTGGGTCGCGGCGCAGTTGCGCGAATGGTACCTGTTCCCCGAAACCCTCCCCGCCAGCCTCGACCCGACGCCCTATGCCACCGTCGGCAGCTATCTGGACGCGCTCACCGCCACCGCCCGGTCGCAGCGGCGCGACCGCTATTTCACCTATCTGACGTCGATCAAGGACGAGACGGCCTATTATTCCTCCGGCTCCAGCGCCGGATTCGGCATCCGGTTGGGCCAGACCGATTCGCGGCTGTACGTGACCGAGGCGTTCGAAGGCGCGCCCGCGCTCGCCGCCGGCGTGGATCGCGGGGCGGAGATCCTGGCGATCGGGAGCAGCGCGAGCACGCTCCAGACCGTCGCCAGCCTCTATGCCGCGGGCGGCACCGCATTGAGCGATGCGCTGGGGCCGAGCACCGCCGGCACCACGCGCGTGCTCCAGATCCGCGACGGCAGCGGCACGCGCACCGTGACCCTCACCAAGACCGATTTCACGCTGGCACCGGTATCCAGCCGCTATGGCGCGCAGATCCTCACCGATGGCGGCCAGCGCTACGGCTACGTCAACCTGCGCACCTTCATCGACACGGCCGACCCGGCGCTGCGCGCCGCGTTCTCACAGTTCAGGGCGGCGGGGGTGACCAACATCATCGTCGACCTGCGCTACAATGGCGGCGGGCTGGTCAGTATCGCCGAATTGATGAGCAACCTGCTGGGTGCCAATCGATCGACCTCCGACGTAATGAGCTATACGACCTTCCGGTCCGAAAAGTCGTCGAACAACGAAACCACCTTCTTCGCGCCGCAGCCGCAATCGGTCGCGCCGACCCGCGTCGCGTTCATCGGCACCGGCGGCACCGCGTCGGCGAGCGAATTCGTCATCAACGCCTTCATCCCCTATCTGCACGCCAACGCCGGGCTGATCGGCACCAACACCTATGGCAAGCCGGTCGGGCAGATCGCGCTCGACCGGGCGGCGTGCGACGACCGGCTGCGCGTCATCGCCTTCGCGCTCCAGAATTCGGCGCGGCAGGGCGCCTATTACAACGGCCTCGCGACGACGGTGGAGGCGAGCTGCCGCGCCACCGACGATCTCAACTTTCCGCTCGGCGATCCGCGCGAGGCATCGACGCGGTCCGCGCTCGACTTCCTGCAGGGCAAGAGCTGCACGGCGATCACCGCATCGGCCGGTGCGGAGGCGCGGGCGATGTCGGTGCCAGCGGTGCAGGAAGCGCTGATGCCGTCCGGACCCGATGTCTCCACCGCCCAGCGCGAGGTGCCGGGACTGTTCTGACCGGCGGCGCGCGCGCTGCCCGCCGCGTCGCTTCCGTGCTAGCGCGTCGTCATGCTGCACGACCCGCTGTTTTTGATCGTGGCCGCCGCGGCGGTGATCCTGGTCGGGCTCGCCAAGGGCGGGCTGTCCGGCCTCGGCGCGCTCGGCACGCCGCTGCTCGCGCTCGTGGTGGCGCCGGTGCAGGCGGCGGCGATCCTGCTGCCGATCCTGATCGTGCAGGACGTGGTGAGCGTCTGGTCGTTCCGGCGGACGTGGGACGGCTGGGTGATCGGCTGGATGCTGCCCGGCGCGCTGGCCGGCATCGCGCTCGGCTGGGCATTCGCCGAGGTGCTGCCGGTGCAGGCGGTGATGGCGATGCTGGGCGCGATCACCGCCGGTTTCGGGCTGTGGCGGCTGTGGATCGAGCGCGGCGGCCGCGCCGTCGCCGCGTCGCGATCGCCGGGCTGGGTCGGCAGCCTGTTCGGCGTCGGCATGGGCTTCGCCAGCCAGATCGCGCATGCCGGCGGTCCGCCGTTCCAGATGTGGGTGGCGCCGCGCAAGCTGCCGCATGAACGCTTCGTCGGCACCGGCGCGATCCTGTTCGCGATCGTCAACTGGGCGAAGGTGCCCGCCTATCTGGCGCTGGGGGCGTTCGACGCGACGACGCTGGCGACGTCCGCCACGCTGCTGCCGCTCGCCATCGCATCGACGCTGGCGGGGGTCTGGGTGATCCGGCGGATGAGCCCGCAGCGCTTCTACGTCCTCGTTTACCTCCTCATGGTGCTGCTCGGCGCGAAGCTGGTGTGGGACGCGATCGGCTGAACCCCGCCGCCGCGTCGCGCGTTCCCCGTCGCACAGACCGCATAGGAGTGGATGCCCGTGACCAAGACCCTGGCCGACCTGTCGAAGGCGATGCGCGAGATCGACTTCGCGATGCTGTCCACCCACACCGACGGCGGCGCGATCGCGGCGCGGCCGATGAGCAACAACGCGCAGGTCGATTACGACGGCGACAGCTATTATTTCACCACCGACGACACCCGCATGGTCCGCGACATCGGTCGCGATCCGCGGGTCGGGCTGAGCTTCCTCGGCAAGAGCGGCATGCTCGGCATGCGGCCGTTCTTCGTCGCGGTGGAGGGAGAGGCGGAGCTGGTGCGCGACAGGGCCGCGTTCGACGACCATTGGTCGCCCGACCTCGACCGCTGGTTCGAACAGGGTACCGCGACGCCGGGCCTGGTGATGATCCACGTCCACGCCGCCCGCGTCCATTATTGGGATGGGGAGGACGAGGGCGAGGTTTCGCTGTAGGAGCGCTCCTTCGAACCCGGGGGACATGCGATGCAGGACGACGACAGCTTCGTCTACGACGAGGCGAGTGGCGAATGGATCAGCGCCGCGGATGCCGCCGCCGCGGCGCTGTCGACCGGTGTCGAGGTCCGCGACGCGGTCGGCAATCTGCTCGCCGACGGCGACCAGGTGACGCTGGTCAAGGATCTGGCGGTCAAGGGCGCGGGCCAGACGCTGAAGCGCGGCACGCTCATCCGGAGCATCCGGCTGACCGGCGACGCGCAGGAGATCGACTGCAAGTTCGACGGGATCCGCGGGCTGGTGCTGCGCGCCGAGTTCGTGCGCAAGCGCTAGCATGCGGCCGCGCATCGACCCGAGCTGGGAGGCGCCGCTGGCGCACGCGTTCGAAGCGCCCGGCATGGCCACGCTGCACGCGTTCCTCGATGCCGAGGCGGCGGCGGGCAAGGCGGTCTTCCCGCCCGCGACGGACCGTTTCCGCGCGCTGGAGCTGACGCCGCTCGACGCGGTGCGGGTCGTCATCCTCGGCCAGGACCCCTATCACGGGCCGGGGCAGGCGCATGGCCTGAGCTTTTCGGTGCGGCCGGGCGTGAAGGTGCCGCCCAGCCTCGCCAACATCTACAGGGAAATGACGACCGACCTCGGCATCCCCGCGCCGCGGCACGGGTTCCTCGAAGCCTGGGCACGCGCCGGCGTGCTGCTGCTCAACACGGTGATGACGGTCGAAAGCGGGCGCGCCGCCTCGCATCGCGCGCAGGGGTGGGAGGCATTCACCGATGCGGTTATCCGCGCGGTCGCGGCCAAACCCGATCCGGTGGTGTTCCTGCTGTGGGGCGCGCATGCGCAGCGCAAGGCGGCGTTCGTCCGCACCGTCGACCGGGGCGGCAACCATCTGGTGCTCGCCGCGCCGCATCCGTCGCCGCTGTCCGCCTACAAGGGCTGGTTCGGCAGCCGCCCGTTCAGCCGCGCCAACGCCTTCCTGATTGCGCACGGCGCCGCGCCGATCGACTGGCGTCTGCCGCCCGCCCCGTGACCCGCGCAGCCTTTCGCGACGCCATCGGTTCAGACGCACACGACACGGGAGAGACGGACATGGCGGAAGCCTGGTGGAACGGCACACGGATCGCGGCGAGCGACGACATCGTGACGGTGGAGGGCAATGCCTATTTCCCACTCGCCGCGGTCGATGCCGCACTGTTGAAGGACAGCGCGACGACCAGCGTCTGCCCGTGGAAGGGAACGGCACATTATTACACGCTGTCCTTCGACGGCGCGGAGAACCGCGACGCCGCCTGGTATTATCCCGAGCCGAAGGACGCCGCCGCGGCGATCCGGAACCGCGTCGCCTTCTGGAAGGGCGTCGAGGTGCGCTGAACCGGGGCAGCGAGTGCGCGCGGATCAGCCGTCCAGCGGGTAGCGCATCGCGACATCGCACCGCGCGTACGCGCTACCGAAGCGGGCCATGGTATCCGCGTCGTGGACGAAACCGGCGCGTTCGTAGAGGTGGATCGCGGCGACGCACTTGCGGCTGGTGAGCAGGTATAGCGTATCGATGGCCGGGAGGCTGCGCGCGTGATCGATCAATGCGGCCAGCAACGCCGCCCCCGCCCCGGATCCGCGCGCCTCGGCGGATACGCCCATCTTGGTGAGTTCGTACACGCCCGGTGCGATCGGCATCAGCGCGCCGGTCCCGACGACCGTCCCGTCCGGCGTGGCGGCGAAGAGGATGACGCCACCCCTGTCGACGATGGCTTCGCGCGGATGCGCGAGGACGTGGCGGTCGTGATCTTCGAGGACGAACATCGCCTCGATCCACGCGGCGTTGATGCGCGCGAAATGCAGAGCGAGCGCGTCGGTGTAGCGGACTATGTGCATGCCGCCTGCTACCGCGTCGCCGGCGGGGCGCAAACGCCATCGCATCGTCGTGTCACGCGCCGGGAGGCAGGGGACCGTCGGAATCGTCGCGTTCGAACCGCGTGCGGCGGCGCGCATCCCACGTCTCTTCCTGCTGCTGGGTCCGGACGACCGGATCGGCCGTGCTGCCGCGCAGGTCGATGAGTTGAAGGTGGACCAGCCGCGTCTTCACCGAGATCGCATTGGGTTTCGAAAACAGGTTCTTCACGCCGAAGCGCAGGGCCTCTCCCCGCGTACCATATTTGCTGTCGATCTGTCCGGCGACGACCAACAGTCCCTCCTCGACGTTGGTGGACGCCTGGATGAAGGTTCCGATGATGCCGTCGACCGTGATCGTCACCGCCTGCAACGGCTCGACGATCACATATTCGTCGGCCTCCAGCTGGAAGTCCGGTTCGCTGTTCGTAAAGATGTGCACGACGTTCCAGCGGCCTGCCCCGCCGAGGCGCAGGATGCGGCCCGGATTGAGCGTGTAGGCCGCCTCCTTCAGCGACGATGCCACGAACGGCCGGATCTGGAGCGATTTGTCGGCCATCAGCCGGCTGAGCTGGCGATTGGTGAGGACGTTACCGTACATGTCGATCTCCCAGGCCGGACACGACCTGCGCATGCAGGCCGCCGATGATCCCTTCGAGCTGTTCGCGATGCGCCTTCAGCGTGGCACGGCGCGCGAGCAGCGTCGCCCCGGAGGGTCCGCTCGGCAACGCGCCCGAAAGACGCGCCAGCTCGACATCGTAATGCGCCATGAGGAAGGTCAGCGCGCTGAGATGGTTGGATCGTTGCTGGTTGGTCAGCGCCGCGGCGGCTTCGCGATGGATGATCGCGGCTTCGTCCTGCTGTGCGGTGATCTGGGCGCGTTGCAGGTTGAGCGTGCAGATCAGGCCGGCAAACCCAAGCCCTGAAAACAGCGCATTGGCGAAACCGAACGCGTCACCGAACTGCCCCCGCGCCGCCGCGTCGCCGATCGTGGCGAACAGCACCGCGTAGGTGCCCGCCTGGATGGCGACGACCCCCGCTGCTAGCCCCGCCAATAGCTTCCACCCGTACGTTCCCGCCGCCATCGTCCCCCGCTGAATCACGCCTGCTATCAGGCGCCGCGATGACCGATGCACGACGAGGGCGACAGCCGAGACTGCACCGTTATGGTGCAATCCCGGCGATCGCGAAAATCACTCCGCCGCGGGCAGGTACACCTCACTGCCCTTCGCGCGGAACGTCTCGCTCATCTGCGCCATGCCGGCCTCGGCGTCGGCGATGCTGCCCTTGCCCTGTGCGAACAGCGCGCGGTCCGCATCCGCCGCGTCGGCGGCGATGAAGCCGTCGGCGGGCTGGTTCTGCTTCGCGGCGAATTCGCGCACCTCGGCGGTGATCTTCATCGAACAGAATTTGGGGCCGCACATCGAGCAGAAATGCGCGGTCTTGGCGCCCTCGGCGGGCAGCGTCTGGTCGTGGAAGGATTCCGCCGTCTCGGGATCGAGGCTGAGGTTGAACTGGTCGCGCCAGCGGAAGTCGAAGCGGGCGCGGCTCAACGCGTCGTCGCGCATCTGCGCGGCGGGATGGCCCTTGGCGAGGTCGGCGGCATGCGCGGCGAGCTTGTAGGTGACCACGCCGACCTTGACGTCGTCGCGGTCGGGCAGTCCCAGATGCTCCTTGGGCGTGACGTAGCAGAGCATCGCCGTGCCGTACCAGCCGATCATCGCCGCGCCGATGCCGCTGGTGATATGGTCGTAGCCGGGCGCGATGTCGGTGGTGAGCGGCCCAAGCGTGTAGAACGGCGCCTCGCCGCACACCTCGAGCTGCTTTTCCATGTTTTCCTTGATCTTGTGCATCGGCACATGGCCGGGGCCCTCGATCATCACCTGGACGTCCTGCGCCCAGGCGCGGTGGGTCAGTTCGCCGAGCGTGAACAATTCGCTGAACTGCGCCTCGTCGTTGGCGTCGGCGATGCTGCCGGGACGCAGGCCGTCGCCCAGGCTGTAGGCGATGTCATACGCCTTCATGATCTCGGTGATCTCGTCGAAGCGTTCGTAGAGGAACGATTCCCGGTGATGCGCGAGGCACCATTTCGCCATGATCGACCCGCCGCGGCTGACGATCCCGGTGACGCGCTTCGCGGTCATCGGGATGTAGGGCAGGCGGACGCCGGCATGGATGGTGAAATAGTCGACGCCCTGTTCGGCCTGTTCGATCAGCGTGTCGCGGAAGATCTCCCACGTCAGCTCCTCGGCGACGCCGCCGACCTTTTCCAGCGCCTGATAGATCGGCACGGTGCCGATCGGCACGGGGCTGTTGCGGATGATCCATTCGCGCGTGTCGTGGATGTTGCGCCCGGTCGACAGGTCCATGACCGTGTCGGCACCCCAGCGGATCGACCAGACGAGCTTGTCGACCTCGCTCGCGACGTTGCTGGCGACCGCGCTGTTGCCGATGTTGGCGTTGATCTTGACGAGGAAGTTGCGACCGATCGCCATCGGTTCGGATTCGGGGTGGTTGACGTTGTTGGGGATGATCGCGCGGCCGCGCGCGACCTCGTCGCGGACGAATTCGGGGGTCACGAAATCGGGGATCGCCGCGCCGAAGCTCTCGCCGTCGCGCTTGTAATCCTTCAGCCGCTCGCGGCCGAGGTTCTCGCGCGTGGCGACATATTCCATCTCGGGCGTGACGATGCCGCGGCGGGCGTAGTGCATCTGGCTGAGATTCTGCCCAGCCCTGGCGCGCAACGGGCGGCGCACCGTATTGGGGAATTGCGGCACGCCGCCCGACCGGTCGGGGCCGAGCTGGCCGTTGTCCTCCGGACGCAGTTCGCGGCCGTCATAGGCCTCGACGTCGCCGCGCGCCTCGATCCACTGGCGGCGCAGCTGCGGCAGGCCCGCCATGATGTCGATCCGCGCCTGCGGGTCGGTATAGGGACCCGAGGTGTCGTAGACGCGCAGCGGCGGTTCGCCCGACGACGGATCGAGATGGATCTCGCGCATCGCGACGCCGAGCGGGCCGACGTGCACCTTCTTCGATCCGCGGATCGGACCGGTGGTGACGCCGATTTCGGTACGGGCGGGGACGTCGGCCATAAGTGCGCTCTCCAGGATACGGAGAGCGGGCGGATTTCCGGTGAAAGCCGCTCCCTCCCTCCGCCGGTGTCAACCGGATCAGGTTCGGCGGGTCGAAGGCTGCTGCCTTCCTCTCAAGCGTGCGATATCGCTCCCCCGGGGATACGCGGGTTGTACGCGCTTGGCGCAGTGCGCGCCAATGAAAAAGGGCCGCCCCGCGGGGCGACCCCCGATCGGTCAGCCGCTGGCGGCGCTGGTGCGGATGTTGCCGTTGATGCCCGACGGGAAGAACCCGCCCGATCCGACCGCCGCCTTGTTGAGATAGACGATGTTCAGCACCTGTCCGGTCGACCGGCTGTAGGCTAGGCCGTTGGTGTCGGTCGGCACGATGTTGGCGGTGGTCGCGTCGCCGATGCCCTGGTCGGTGTCCGCGCTGCCGTCGAGGCCGTCGCGCGCGTCGGAGATCAGGCGGGCGTTGGTGTAGATCGCGCTCGCGTCGACGCCCTTGCGATACAGCACCGACCGGATCAGCCCGGCGTGATAGCTTTCGGTGGCGAGGATGCCGGCCGCGGCTTCGAGGAAGGTCTTGTTGACGATCAGCGGCGATGCCCCCTTGTAGGCGGAGACGCCGACGTCCTCGAACAGATAGGCGCCGAGCAGGAAGCTGACGTCGTCGGCATAGGGGTTGAACACGCCGGTCGCGCCGACGACGCCCGCGGCGCGCGCCGCCGCGGTGAACGCGCCGGTCGCGTCGCCGGCGATGTTGATCGCCGGCATCGCCACCGCCGCGGAGCCCAGCACGCTGCGCAGGAAGGTGACGTGCTGCACCTCGTCGAGCGCGATCTCGCGCGCATATTGCGCGACGACGGGGTCGGTGAAGGGCACTGCGGCGCCGCCGGTGACGGTGCCGACGGTGCCGACGCCGGTGGTGAGGCCGGCCGGGATCGCCTGGCCGAACGCCGCCCAGCAATAGAATTGCGCCTCGAGATATTCGAGGTTGAGCGCGAAGTTGAGAACGTCGGCGTCCGCGCCGACCGTCGGTGCGGTCGCGGACGGGGTCGGCGTGGGGGTGGCGTCGCCGCCGTTGCCGCCGCACGCCGCGAGCAGCGCGAGGCCGCCCGCCGAGGCGGCGGCGCCGCCGGCATAGCGCAGGAAGTTGCGGCGTTCGGCGCGGCGGTCGGCGATCGCGTCGAAGATCGTGTCGGTCGGAAGGTCGGTCATCGGGTCAGATCCCCTGGATACGCAAGGTCGAGGAAGCGCGGGCGCGCGATCAGGAGGCGGTCGCCGCCTTGATCGTGCCGTTGAGGCCGGACGGGAAGAACCCGCCCGCGCTCGCTGCCGCGGCATTGAGATAGACGATGTTGAGCACCTGATTGGGCGACCGGCTGTAGACGATGCCGTTGGTGTCGGTCGGGACGATGTTGGACACCGTATAGGTCTGCACCGGAGTGGGCGTCGCGGTCGGGGTCGCGGTCGGCGTCGGCGTGGGGGTCGGCGTCGGCGTCGCCGTGGCGGTCGCGGTCGGCGTGGGCGTCGGCGCGATCTGGCCCGGCGCAACGGCGGTGCCCGCCGCGATCCCCTGGTCGATCTCGGTCCCGCCATCGAGGCTGTCGCGCGCATCGGAAATGCCCCCGGCGCTGGCGATCAGCGTCGATCCCGCGACCAGCCCCTTGCGGTACAGTTCGCCGCGGATCGTCGCCGCGTGATACGCCTCGACCGCCAGGATACCCGCCGCGGCCTCGACATAGGTCCTGGTCAGCAGCGGCGCGGCGCCCTTGTAGGCGGTGACGCCGACGTCCTCGAAGATGAAGGCCGCGAGCAGGAACGTCTCGTCGTTCAGATAGGGGTTGAAGGTCTGGCCGGCGGTGATGATGCCGGCGGCGACCGCCGCTTTCGAAAAGGCGCTGTTCGGCCCGACCGACAGGTCGAGCGCGGGCTGCGCCACCGCGGTCGTCGCGCCGAGCGCGGTGCGCAGATAGGTGACGTGGGCCAGCTCGTCCGCCGCGATCTCGCGCGCGTAGCGGGCGATGACGGGGTCGCTGAACGTCACCGCCGCGCCCGGCGACACCGCCCCCGGCGTACCCGCGCCGGTCAGCAGCGCGGCGGGAAGGCCGGCACCGGTCACGGCATAGCTGTAGAACTGCGCCTCGAGATATTCGAGGTTGAGCGCGAAGTTCAGGATGTCCGCGTCGGTATAGGTCGCGGTCTGCGCCGCGGCCGGGCCGGCGAGCGTCAGCGCGGAGGCGCCGGCGGCGGTGACCGCCATCGCGCCCACCGCGGTGCGGAAGAAATCGCGGCGTTCGTCGCGGCGCCGGGCGCGCGCGTCGAGCGCTGCGGTCAGGTCGGCACCGGTGATCTCTACTCGGGCGGTCATTACTCGGGTTCTCCCCATCGCGCGGGGCGGCAGCGGACCGACCCATAGGCCCCGTGCCGTTCCGCATCCCGTCCCACGCGTCAACCCCGCGCGTGGCCGAACGGGGCCGAACGGAGCCGCGCGGCACGATCCGCGCCCGCGCCGCAACGAAAAATCCTCCCCCGGCCGCCCCTTGGGGCGATCGAGGGAGGATCGTTCATCGGCCGGCCCGGAGGGGGCGGCTGGCCGAGACGGTCACGTCAGCCGAGGCCGACGGTAAAGGCCGGATTGGGATTGTTGGTCCCCGCCGGGAAGAACCCGCCGCGCGTCCGGTTGGCGCCGGTGAGGTTCAGATAGGCGATATTGTGCACCTGCTGGACGCTGCGGCTGTAGGCGATGCCGTTGGTGTCGGTCGGCACGATGTTCGACACGCCCGTCGCCAAGTTGCCGATGTTGGTGCCGGCCACGCCCTGGTCGTCGTCCCCGGTCCCGTCGAGCAGATCGCGCGCGTCCGAGATCTTGTTGGTCGCGGTGATGAGGTCGGCGTTGGTGACGCCGCGGGCGTAGAGGATCGTGCGGACGAGGCCCGCGTGATAGGCCTCCGCCGCCAGGATGCCCGCTGCCGCATCGAGGTACATGGCCGATATGACCGGCGATGCCCCCTTGTAGGCGGTGACGCCGATATCCTCGAAGATATAGGCGCCGAGCAGGAAGTTGGTCGGGCTGGCATAGGGATCGAACAGGCCGTCCGCCGCCACGACGCCCGCGGCGCGTGCCGCCGCGGTGAACGCGCCGGTCGCCGTGCCGCTGATGTCGATCGCGGGCTGCGCCACCGCCGCCGATCCCAGCGCATTGCGCAGGAACAGCACATGGGCGTTCTCGTCGCCGGCGATCTCGCGCGCATATTGGCCGATCAACGGGTCACCGGAGAAGTCGACGGCGCGTGGGAAGCCGGCGCCCGATCCCGTCACGACGGATCCCTGCGTCCCCGTCCCGGTCAGGACGGAGGGGGAGAGACCCGAACCGAACGCGGCGTAGCTGTAGAATTGCGCTTCGAGATATTCCAAATTGAGCGCGAAGTTCAGCACCGCGACGTCCGTGCTGACCGCGGTGGTCGGCGTCGGCGTCGGCGTGGGGAACGGCGTCGACATGCTGTCGTCGTTGCCGCAGGCGGCAAGCAGCGACAAGCCGCCGGCCGCGGCCACGCTGCCGGCGGCGACCTTGATGAATGCGCGACGGGCGTCGCGACGGGCTTTGGCCTGCTCGACGAGGTCGAGGACCGAAATAGGGTTGGTCATGATGCGTCCTCTCCTGTTCAGTTCGCGCCGCTTGAGCGAAGCGCGGTGTTTCCGTTGTTGATGCCGGACGGAAAGAATCCTCCGGAATTCACGGATTTATTGGTGAGATACACGACGTTCAGGACCTGGGCCGGCGTCCGGCTGAACGCGAGGCCATTGTTGTCGAGCGGCACGATGTTCGACACCACGCCGAGCGCGTTGGTCACCGGCGAGATACCCTGATCGAGGTCGGTGGAGCCGTCGACCGAATCGCGCAGGTTCGAGATCGTATCGGCCGTGGTGCGCAGCGACGGAACGGCAAGCCCGCGGGCGTATAGCGCGGTACGGACGATGGCGGCGTGATAGGCCTCGACCGCCAGGATGCCGGCCGCGGCCTCCAGATACGTCTTGTTGTTGATGAGCGCGCCCGCCGCGCCCTTGTACGCGGTGACTCCAACATCCTCGAAGACGAAGGCGGCGAGCAGGAAGCTGTTATCGTCCGCATAGGGATCGAACCCCGCGAGCGACGGCGAGGCGGCAGCGGCCGCCGCGAAGAACGCGCCGCCGGCGGCGCCCGAGATATTGATCGCGGGCTGTGCGGCGATCAGCGCGTCGCTGCCGCTGGTGCCGCGGATCGCGGCGCGCAGGAAGGTGACGTGCGCCACCTCGTCGGCCGCGATTTCGCGTGCATAGGCGGCGATGGCGGGATCAGCGAAGGCGACCTTGCGCGCCGATCCGGCACCGGTGCCTGTGACGACCGCGCCCTGCGTGCCGACGCCGCCGGTGAGCAGGCTGTTGGGCAGCCCCTGGCCGGTCGCGGCATAGCTGTAGAACTGCGCCTCGAGATATTCGAGGTTGAGCGCGAAATTGAGCACATCGACTTCCGACGGGCCGGTGGTCTGTGCCGCCGCGTCGCTGGCGATCGACATCGCCGCCGCGCCGGCCGCGGTTACCGCTGCCATGCCCATGGCGTTCTTGAAGAAGCCGCGGCGCTCCTCGCGCCGCCGCGCACGGGCGTCGAACGCCTCGATAATCTGATCGGACATCTGATCGGTCTGGGTCATCGTCGGTAACCTCCCTCACCTAAGCGGGTGTCCGTGATCCCGGCGCCAAACTGGCGCGGCGAATCCGGTCAACCTCGGGCAGTTACGCACGAACCGGCGGATCGGATGCGCGCGCCGAAAAAGAAAGAAGCGCGATGCTCGGGTGACGAGTGACGTCATAATATCGTTCACCCGGAGCGCCTTGCCGCATTGCAAAAGTCCCGCTAGCCTTTGCGTCGTGCAGCCAGCCGATCAAACCGCCGCCAATGCTGCCCGCGCCGCGCTGGTCGAGGCGCTGATCCGCACGGGGCAAGAGGATCGCGCCGCATTTCGTTCGGTGTACGCGATGACATCCGCGAAGCTTTTCGGCATCTGCCTGCGTATCTGCGGCGACAGACAAGGCGCCGAGGACGTGCTGCACGACGTATATCTCATCATCTGGAACCGGGCGGGCGCGTATCAGCCGGGACGCGCGAGCCCGATCTCGTGGCTGGCGACGATCGCCCGCAACCGCGCGATCGACTGGCGGCGACGCCAGGGGCGCAGCCGCTCGGCACCGGTCGAGGAAGCGGATGCGGTGCCCGACGGGCGCCCGGCGCAGGACGACCTGCTGATCGCCGACGAGGCCAATGCGCGGCTGCACGATTGCCTGGAGGGGATCGAGAGCCGCCAGCGCGGCGCGATCCGCAGCGCGTTCTTCGGCGGACTGACCTATGCCGAACTGGCGGAGCGCCAGGCGGTGCCGCTCGGCACGATGAAATCCTGGGTGCGGCGCGGGCTGCTGGCGTTGCGGGGCTGTCTCGATGCCCCCGCCTGACGACGCCCCCCTTCCCGATATGGCCGCCGCCGAACTGGCGCTGGGGCTGCTCGACGGGGCCGAGCGCGACGCCGCACTGCACCGGCTGATCCGCGAACCCGCCTTCGCGGGCGAGGTCGAGCGCTGGCGCGACTGGCTCGCGGCGCTGTTCGCCGGCTGGCCCGCGGTCGCGGCGCCGGCCGAGGTCGCGGCGCGGATCGAGGCGTCGCTGGATGCGCGCGCACCGGACGGGATGGCGGGCGTGCCGGCCGCCGCCAACGACAATGGCGCGCGCTGGCGGATGCTGGCACTGGCCACGAGCATCGCCGCCTGCCTGTTGCTCGCGGTGACGACGATGCTGATGCTGCGCCCGGCGCCGGCGCCGGTGCGCGTCCCCGTCGCGGTCCGCATCCCTGCCGCACCGCCGCTGATCGCGGCGATGGCCCCGACCGGCAAGGGCACGCCCGTCGCCGCCGCCTACGATCCCGCCAGCGGGGTCGTCCGGATCGCCGGCGCGGTCGACGTGCCCGCCGGGCGATCGGCGGAGGTCTGGGCGATCGAGGGCAGCGCCGCGCCACGCTCGCTCGGCGTGATGGCCGACGCGACGCGGGCGGAGATGATCGTGCCCGCGGCGCTGCGCGGTCACATCGCCGACGACACCGTGCTGGCGATCTCGATCGAACCCGCCGGCGGTTCGCCGACCGGCCTGCCGACCGGACCGGTCGTCGCGGCGGGCAAGCTGAAGGCCTGATCCCGCCGCGCCGACCTGCGCCGCTAGAAGGTGTAGGCCAGCCCGACCGCGCCGAGCCACTGGTTCTTCGACCCGGCGACGCTGACGAGCGGACTGTCGGCAAAGTCGTTAAGCATGCGGCGGTATGTTCCGCCCGCGACCAGCTTGACCCCCTTGAGCAGGTTGCCGGTCAGCGAATAGGTATACAGGCCGCCGATCGCGTAATTCTTCCAGCCACCGCGCGCGTCATAGGCGGGCAGTCCGCTCGCGAGCGTCTGGCCGGGCGCCACGGAGAAATAGGTCGTGGCATAGCCGCGACCGGCATGTTCGGCGGAGGCGAAGACGGCGACCGCCGCCTTGGTGCTGAGCGGCGTCAGGTAATTGACCGTCGGTTGCCAGATGCCGCTGTCGTGCACGCCCGAAACGTCGTGCCGATAGCTGAGCGAGACCGACAGTTTGTCGTAGGGGCTGGTTATGACGCCGGTCTTGCCGATGCCGACATAGCCACCGAGTTCGATCGCGGTGCCGCGCTCGCCGAGCGCGCGGACGCGGCGGTCGGCGATGTTCTGGCGCCCGGTGCGGTTGAAATTGACGAGGCCGACCGGTCCTGCCTGCAGATCCCACGACGGTCCCGGCGGATTGCGGATCAGGTCGACGCTCGCCCGGTTGCCGGCGAGCGTGAAGCTGTAGCCCTTGATCGATCCGATCGCGGCGGGCGCGGGCACCCAGCGATAGTCGTTCGATCCTTCATAGTCGGACAGATAGACCGCGGCGGCACCCGCGGTGATCGAGTCGCGATCGGGGTCGAGTTCGGCGGCGGTCGAGGCGATCGAGCCGGTGTCGGGCGGCACCGTCTGGGCAGCGACCGGGGACGCGAGCGTGGCACTCGCCAGCGCCAGGGACAGCGCGAGGGACGTGGGACGGGACAAAGGCGACGGCTCCAAACCTGTTACAAGGGGCCGCAACGCGGGTCGGTCCAAAACTATCCGGTCTGATGAGTCAGAGGATGTAACGCATCCTGATCTGTTGCTGATTTGCATCACCGGTGACCGCGAAGCGCGCGGCGGCGAAGCGGGGGGCGGAAAATCGGATCACCGGATTGCGCGAGAAGCCGAAGCCTTCGCGCGGGATGCCGGCGAAGGTGTCGAGCTTTGCGTTGCCGTTCTCGTCGTGGATCACGGCCACCGCGTAATTGCCCGTCGGCAGCCCTTCGAAGCGCAGCGCGTGCGTGCCCGCCGGGACCGAGCGGGTGACCGCGTCGGCGTCGTCGATGCAGGCGGGGAAATTGTCGGGATCGGCGGTCAGGCAGACGCGCAACAGGCCCTTGGCGGACCGCATCTGGCTGACGGAGACGTCAAGATGCGCGATCGGCGCCGCGCCCAGCACCAGCCCCGCCGCGGGAAGCAGCGCCGCGCAGCGGCCCAGCCTGGCGCGCGACCGCCGCGCGGGCATGCGTGCGCGCGAAGTCGCCGACGCCGCGGTCGGTGCCGCACATGCGATCCCAGAAGCGGAAGTAGAGCCCATAATTGCACCCATATTGTTCGTGGTGACGCTGATGATGGCTGGCGGTTATCAGCCATCCCCCCACTACACCCCGCCACATGAACCGCGGGAACATCTCCCATCCCATGTGATTGGTCACGCCCATAACGGTCATGATCGCCAGCACGAAGCCCAGAGCGCCGACGTGGATCGGAATCACGAGCACCAGTAGCGGAATTGCAACAGCGCCGGTCACCGCCTCGATCGGGTGGAAGGCCATCGCCGCCCAGGCGGTCGGCGGACGGCTGGCATGGTGGACCGCATGTGCCGCCCGGAACACCGCGGGCCGGTGCATCCAGCGGTGCGTCCAGTAGAACCATGTATCGTGGCAGACCAGGTAGAGCAGCACCGACACCGGCAGGTACCAGAGCGGCCGGGCGTGCACGTCCGCGTAGATCCGGGTCCAGCCATGCGCCTGCCACCCCCAGGCGAGCACGCCCGCGGGAATGCCGTAGATCGCGGCGGAGGCGAGGCTCCACGCGATCTCGCGGCGCATCTGGGCATCGAGGCCGCGGTACAGCCCGGGATGCCGCAGCCGCGTCGCCGCGGCGAATGCGCCCGATACGATCAGGTAGCGGACGCCGACGATCGTCGTCATCGCCAGCGCGGACAGGGTGATGGCGAGCAGCATGGCCGCCGGTCTAGCCGATCGCGCGCCGCGGCGATACCGCCTCCGGCATCGCGACCCACACGTCAGCGTTCGAGCACGACGACGATATGGTCCTTGTACGCCGCTTCGCGCACCGGGCGATAGCCGACCTTCGCCGCGAGCGTCAGCGACGGCGCGTTGGCGGGATCGATGATGCAGGTGGTGCGGCCGATGCCCTGTCCGTCCGCCCAGGCGAGGACCGCGCCCAGCGCCTCGTACGCATAGCCCCGGCCATGCACCGCGGGCGACAGCGTCCAGCCCGTCTCGGGCAGCGCCAGCGGCGGGTCGATGGCGCGGCGTGCCTCGATCAGCCCCACCTCGCCGACGACGACGCCGTCGGCGTTGCACACCACCCAGCTGCCATAGCCGAATGCCTGCCACTGGCCGATCGAGCGGAGCAGGCGGATCCACACGTCCTCGCGCGGGCGGGGGACACCCCCGATCATGGTATAGACCGCGGGCTCGCCCCACATCGCGGTGAGCGCGTCGAGATCGTCGACGGCATGGCCGCGCAGGACGAGGCGGGGCGTGGCGAGGACGGGCGCGGTCATCGACGGCGATCGTAGCAGGGAACCGCACGCGCGCGAAATCCGGTTCTCGCCGCGCCGGCTTTGGGCTAGGCGCGGGAACGATGGGTAGGACGATCCCTTGCGACGTGGCGATCGTCGGCGGCGGGCTGTCGGGCGGGCTGATCGCGCTGGCGCTGCGCGCGCGGCGGCCCGACCTCGACGTGCGGATCGTCGATGCCGCGCCGGCGCTGGGCGGCGACCACGTCTGGTCGTTCTTCGGCAGCGACGTCGCCGACGCCGACCGCTGGCTGGTCGCGCCGCTGGTGGTGCATGCCTGGCGCGGCTACGACGTCGCCTTTCCCAGCCTGACGCGGCGGATCGACGCGACCTATTATTCGCTGACCAGCGAGCGGCTGGACGCGGTGGTACGGGCCGCGCTGCCCGCCGATGCGGTGATGCTCGGGCGCCAGGTTCTGGACGTCTCGGCGACCGCGGTGACGCTGGCGGACGGCGACGCGATCGCGGCGAAGGGCGTGATCGACTGCCGCGGCCCGGGCGACCTGTCGCTGCTGGACCTGGGGTGGCAGAAGTTCGTCGGCCAGGAACTGGCGCTCGCCGATCCGCACGGCGCGGACGGGCCGACCGTGATGGACGCGACCGTCGCGCAGATCGACGGCTATCGCTTCGTCTATTGCCTGCCCTTCGCCGAGGACCGGATGTTCGTCGAGGACACCTATTACAGCGATACGCCCGCGCTGGACGGCGCCGCGATCGGCGGCCGCATCGCCGATTACGCCGCCGCGCGCGGATGGCGGGTCGACGCCGTCGTGCGCGGCGAGGCCGGGGTGTTGCCGATCACGCTGGGTGGCGATTTCGAGGGCTATTGGCGCTCCAGCGGGACGGACGTCGCCAAGGCGGGGATGCGCGCCGGGCTGTTCCAGCCCGCGACCGGCTATTCGCTACCCGATGCGGTGCGGATGGCGATCGCCATCGCGGACGAAACCGACCTGTCGGGCGCGGCGCTGGCGCGGTTCACGCACGCGCATGCCCGGGCGGCGTGGCGGCGCGGCGGATTCTATCGCATGCTCAACGCGATGATGTTCCGCGCCGGCGATCCGGCGGAACGTTGGCGCATCATCGAACGCTTCTATCGCCTCGACCCGATGCTCATCACCCGCTTCTACGCCGGGCGATCGAGCCTACGCGACAAGGCACGCATCCTGACGGGCAAGCCGCCGGTGCCGGTGGCGCGCGCGATCCGCGTATTGAGAACGACCGCGTGGCGTTGAGCCACACCAAGGAATGGAAACGCACATGAAGTCGGCCATCGTCATCGGTTCGGGTTTCGGCGGCCTCGCGCTGGCGATCCGGCTGCAATCGGCAGGCGTGCAGACCACGATCGTAGAGGCGCGCGACAAGCCGGGCGGCCGCGCCTATTACTGGGAGCGCGACGGCTTCACCTTCGATGCCGGCCCCACCGTCATCACCGATCCTGCCTGCCTGCAGGAATTGTGGGCGCTGACCGGGCGCGACATGGCCGAGGACGTGACGCTCGAACCGGTGACGCCCTTCTATCGGCTCAACTGGCCCGACGGCACCAATTTCGACTATACCAACGACGAGGCGATGCTGCATCGCGAGATCGGCAAGCTCAATCCCGCGGACATCGCGGGGTACGACAGGTTCCTCGAATATGCCGAGGGCGTCTATCGCGAAGGCTATGAAAAGCTCGGCACGGTCGCGTTCCTCGACTTCGCCTCGATGATAAAGGCGGCGCCGGCGCTCGCGAAATACCAGGCGTGGCGCTCGGTCTATTCGATCGTGTCGAAATATGTGGCGAACGAGAAGCTGCGCGAGGCGCTGAGTTTCCACACCCTGCTGGTCGGCGGCAACCCGATGACGACCAGCGCGATCTATGCGCTGATCCACAAGCTGGAACGCGACGGCGGCGTCTGGTTCGCCAGGGGCGGCACCAACCGGCTGGTCGCGGGCCTCGTCGCGCAGTTCCAGCGGATCGGCGGCACGCTGCGGCTGGGCGACCCGGTCGCCTCGATCGAGACGCTGGGCGACCGCGTCACCGGCGTGCGCTGCGAGAGCGGCTGGTCGGCGGAAGCGGACGCGGTCGCCGCGAACAGCGACATCGTGCACACCTATCGCGACCTGCTCTCCACCTCGCGCAGCGCGCAGCGCACGACCGCGCGGCTGGAGCGCAAGCGCTATTCGCCGTCGCTGTTCGTGGTGCATTTCGGGATCAAGGGCGCGTGGCCCGGCATCCCGCACCACATGATCCTGTTCGGCCCGCGCTACAAAGGGCTGCTCGAGGATATCTACGACCATGGCGTGCTGTCCGAGGATTTCTCGCTCTACCTGCACCATCCGACCGTCACCGATCCCGCGATGGCGCCCGAGGGGCATTCGACCTTCTACGCGCTCGCCCCGGTGCCGCACATGGGCAAGTTCCCGGTCGACTGGGACGAGGTCGGCCCGATCCTCGAAAAGCGCATCCTCGACGAGGTCGGGCGGCGGCTGATCCCCGACATCCACGAGCGGATCGTGACCAAGTTCAGCTATGCCCCCAACGATTTCGCCACCGACCTGAAGGCGCATCTGGGCAGCGCGTTCAGCCTGGAACCGGTGCTGACCCAGAGCGCCTATTTCCGCGTGCACAACCGCGACGACGCGATCCCGAACCTGTATTTCGTCGGGGCCGGCACGCATCCGGGCGCAGGGATCCCCGGTGTCGTCGGAAGCGCCAAGGCGACCGCGGCACTGATGCTGAACGGGCGATAGGCACGCCGGCCGGCAACGTGTCCGAATCGGTGTGATATCGTCAAGGATAGCCGGCGGTCGGGACAATGCCGGCCCGGCATCCAGCTGTATCGGTTGCAGTCCGGCTGGCCGCCGACCCGGATCAACGTAGCATTTCCCGCGACCGGACGTCCGGTCGATAAACATAGGGGATGCCACCATGGTCAAGGTAAACAGTGCGGACTGGAATGGGATCAGCGCCGATCAGCAGGAACAGATCCGCAAGATCATCGGCGACAACTTTGCGGGCCAGACCGTCGAGCCGGGCGAAACCCGCGGCAGCGAATTATCCGCCCAAGCTAACAATGCCTGCGAAACGGCATGCAACGTCGCGGAGAAAGTCGCCATAGAAGCGTGCGAGGCCTTGCCTTGGCCCGCCAGCACGGTGTGTAAGATCGCTGCGAAAAAAGCAGGGGATTTCTGTCGCAGCCGATGCTGACGCCTGTCGATCAGGCGCCACTTATGTGCGGCGCCTGATCGACCTCCGCCGGTTGTCCGCGAGGCGCTTGTCGCCGCCGCGCATATCCCATACCGCCTTCAGCATGAAACGCCTCGCCATCTATTGCGGCTCCGCCACACCCGCCGACCCCGTCTACATCGAATCCGCCCGCGCGATCGGGCGCACGCTCGCCGAACGCGGCATCGGCGTCGTCTATGGCGGCGGCCGGCTGGGGCTGATGGGGGCGATCGCCGACAGCGCGCTCGCCGCCGGGGGCGAGGTGATCGGCGTGATCCCACAGGCGCTGGTCGATGCCGAAGTCGCGCATCGCGGCCTGACCGAACTGCACGTCGTCGCGGGGATGCACGCGCGCAAGGCCGCCTTCACCGACCTTGCCGACGGTTTCGTCACGATCCCGGGCGGCACCGGCACGATGGACGAATTGTGGGAAGCGCTGAGCTGGGCGCAACTCGGCTATCACGCCGATCCGGTCGGCCTGCTCAATGTCGCGGGCTATTACGACGACCTGATCGCCTTCTGGCACAAGTCGGCCGCGGTCGGCTTCCTGCGCCCGCAGCACCGCGACCTGCTGATCGTCGACGACACGCTCGATGGCTTGCTGGCGCGGATGGCGGCGCATGTGCCGACGCAGCCGATCGTGCGGATGAAGACGTCTGACCTCTAGCGCCGCCCCCAGCCGCGACGCGATCGTCGGGACGGCGCACGAATCGATCGCGCGGGGATCGAAGAGCTTCGCCGCGGCGAGCCTGCTGTTCGACCGGACGACGCGAGAGCGGGCATGGCTGCTCTACGCCTGGTGCCGCGCCTGCGACGACATCGCCGACGGCCAGGATCACGGCCACACCATGTCGGTGGTCGAGGACGCCCCCGAACGGATCGCCGCGATGGCGACGCTGACCGATGCGGCGCTCGCCGGACGGGTGATCGGCCTGCCCGCGTTCGACGCGCTGCGCCTCGTCGCCGCCGAGACGCGGCTGCCCGCGCGGTTCGCGCACGACCTGATCCAGGGATTCCGCCTCGATGCGGAGGGCTGGCGGCCGCGGACCGAGGCCGACCTGTTCACCTATTGCTATCACGTCGCCGGCGTCGTCGGCTGCATGATGGCGGTCGTCATGGGGGTGTCGCCGGACGACGCGGCGGTGCTCGACCGCGCCTGCGACCTGGGGATGGCGTTCCAGCTCGCCAATATCGCGCGCGACGTGGGTGAGGATGCCGCAGCGGGACGCTGCTACCTGCCCACCGACTGGCTGGCGGACACCGGCATCGCGGCGGATGCCGTCATGGCGCCCGCGAACCGTCCGGCGCTGGCCACGCTCGCCCGTCGGCTGACGACCCGCGCGGCGGCGTTCGAGGCGAGCGCGCGGATGGGGACGCGCGCGCTGTCACTGCGCTCCGCCTGGGCGGTGCTCGCCGCGGCGGAGATCTATGGCGCGATCGGGCGCAAGGTGGCGGACCGCGGCGAGCGTGCGTGGGATGCGCGCGTGACCACGTCCGCGCTCGACAAGCTGCGCTTCATCGCACGCGCCCGCGCCGGTGCGCGCCGACGCGCGACCGAGCCCGAAGTGCCGCGCGATCCGGATCTGTGGACCCGGCCGCGCGGATAGGCGTCAGCGCATCAGGACGCCGCGATAGGCCTCGAAACACCGTTCGCCGCAGCGCAGGCGGATCAGCGCACCCTCGGCCATCGCGGTCGCGCGACGGGGGTCCTCGGCGACGGCGGGACGGATCGCCTCGCGGTTCCAGTCCTCGCTGTGCTTGATGTCGAGGACCGCGTGCAGGTCGAAATAGCGGCGCTCCTTGTCGGAGAAGCCGAGGCGGCGCAGCCCCTTCGCGGTCGCCGCCGACCGGTCGGGCGCGGTCAGTTCGATCACGCCGAGCGCCCCGACCGAATGCCAGGCATAGCGGCGGCTGGTCGCCATCGCGGTCATCGCATTGGCGAGGCACAGGCTCTGCCAAAGCGTGTTCTCGATCACGGGATCGACCCGCAGCGTCTCGACCAGTGCGTCGAGCATCGGGCCGTGCATGCCCTTCGCATTGCCGCGCCCCATCTCGTCCCAGTAATTGCGGGCGAGTTCGAGCTTGGGCAGCGTCGGCAGCTTGACTTGCGTCAGCGCGACGAGGTCGTCGAACCCCGCCTCGCCCGCCGCTTCCTGTTCGAAGAACCAGCGCAACTGGTCGAGATCGGCGTCCTCCGCCAGCCACGGGAACAGGGGGTCGTGCTGGCCGGGGCCGCTGCGCTTCAGCGCCTCGAACCAGGCGACGAACCCGTCGACGTCGGTCGGCGCCGCGGCGGCTTCGGCCGCCACCTCGTCGCGCAATTCCTCGAGGAAGCCGCCTTCGAGGCGCTGCATGCGGACGTCGCGGTCGAGCAGCCGCTGCCAGTCGGCGGTCGGAAACGTCGGTTCGAGCCGTTCGCGATTCCAGTGGGCGAGCCCGCGCTGGAAACTGTCGGTCAGAAATTGCGACGCCCGAACGTCGGTGTCGGCGATACGGGTGGCCATCGTCTTCTCTCCCAGTGGGCAGGCTAACCGCCTGGACGGCTTATCGTTCCTGTGCCCCACGAGTCGCTTGACCTGGATCATGACGATCGCCGCGGAGCGGCGCGTCGCCCTTCCTAATCGCCCCCCCGACGCGTATAGGCCGGCGATCATGACGGCCGCGACGCCCCTGCTCCCCCCCGCCGACTGGCGCGACTTCCTGGCGCTGACCAAGCCGCGGGTGATGACGCTCGTCGTCTTCACCGGGCTGTGCGGCATGCTGGCGGCGCCGGTGGGCATCCATCCGGTGCTGGGGTTCACCGCGATCCTGTGCATTGCGCTGGGTGCGGGGGCGGCGGGCGCGCTCAACCAATGGTACGAGGCCGACCTCGACGCCAAGATGCGCCGGACGCAGAAGCGCCCCCTGCCCGACGGGCGCATGGACCGGCAGTCGGCGCTGCATTTCGGCGTCGGCCTCGCCGCCTTTTCGGTGATCCTGATGTTCGTCGCGGTGAATGTCGCCGCGGCGGCGATCCTGACCGTGTCGATCCTGTTCTACGTCCTGATCTACACCGTCTGGCTGAAGCGCCGCACGCCGCAGAACATCGTCATCGGCGGGGCGGCGGGCGCGTTCCCGCCGCTGATCGGCTGGGCGGCGGCGACGGGCCATGTCGCCACGCTGCCGCTGCTGCTGTTCGCGCTCGTATTCCTGTGGACGCCGCCGCATTTCTGGGCGCTCGCGCTGTTCGTGAAGACCGATTACGCCAATGCGGGCGTGCCGATGCTGCCGGTGGTGGCGGGTGAGCGGGTGACGCGGCGCCAGATCGGCCTGTACACCATCCCCATGGCGATCGCGGCGATCGCGCCGTGGCCGCTGGGGCTGACCGGGCCGCTCTACGGTGGCGTCGCCACGCTCACCACGCTCGCGTTCGGCGTGCTGGCGCTGGTCGTCGCGACACGCACCACCGGGATCGACGATTCCATGAAGCCGGAGAAGCGCTTGTTCAGCTATTCCATCCTGTACCTGTTCGTGGTGTTCGGCGCGCTGGTCGTCGACCGCTGGGTGTTCGCATGAGCCCCGACGACCAGGACCTGATCCGCCGTCGCCAGAAGTCGCGCGCGCAGGTGATGGCGCTGCTGCTCGGTGCGTTCGTGATCCTGATCTTCGCGGTCGCGATCGTGAAGATCCGCGAAGGGATGATGTGACCACCGCCCCGCGCGCACCCGACGGTTCGACCGGCCGCCAGTTGCGCACCGCGATGTTCGCGGTGCTCGGCATCTGCTTCATGACCGGCGTGGCCTGGGCGAGCGTGCCCCTGTACCGCCTGTTCTGTCAGGTGACGGGCCTCAACGGCACGACGCAGCGCGGGCTGGAGGCGCCGGGCGCGGTCAACAAGCTGATCCGCATCGATTTCGACAGCAACGTCGCCCCCGGCATGCCGTGGCGCTTCCGCCCCGAAGCGGCGTCGGAGACGGTGAAGATCGGCGCGCGCGACATGGCGTTCTTCACCGCCACCAACACCGGCGCCAAGCCGCTGACCGGCACCGCGACGTTCAACGTCACCCCGAGCCAGGCGGGGAAATATTTCACCAAGATCCAGTGTTTCTGCTTCACGCAGCAGACGCTGCAACCCGGCGAGACGCAGCGCATGCCGGTCATCTTCTACGTCGATCCGAAGATCATGGACGATCCGGATGCGAAGGACGTCGAGACGATCACCCTCTCCTACACGTTTTACCCGGTGGATTCCGCGAAAACGGCGGGCTAGAGCAGGTCCTAGAGGATAAGAACAGGGACACGACATGGCCGGCGCCAAGAATCACGATTATCATATCCTGCCCCCCAGCATCTGGCCGCTGTTCGGCTCGCTGTCGGCGCTGGTGATGGCGTCCGGCGCGATCATGTGGATGCACGGCGGGCACCTGGCCGCGGACAAGGCGAACGGCGGCGGCTGGATCTTCTTCGCCGGCCTCGCGGGCGTGTTGTTCACGATGTACAGCTGGTGGGCCGACGTGGTGCGCGAGGCGCATCACGGCGACCATACCCCCGTCGTCCAGCTCCACTTCCGCTACGGCATGATCCTGTTCATCGCCTCCGAAGTCATGTTCTTCGTCGGCTGGTTCTGGGCGTTCTTCGATTTCAGCCTGTTCCCGACCGCGATGAGCTTCGTCGACGGCCAGGTCGAACGCGCCGCGGAGGGCGCGACGGCGATCGCCGCGCAATGGCCGCCCAAGGGGCTGGAGGTGATCGACGCGTTCGAGCTGCCGCTGCTCAACACGCTGATCCTGCTGACCAGCGGTACCACCGTCACCTGGGCGCACCATGCGCTGATCCACAACCAGCGCGGCGGCGAGAAGACCGGGCTGTGGGGCCTGCTCGGCGTCGGCAACCGCGACGGCGTGCTGAAGGGCCTGTGGCTGACCGTGCTGCTCGGCGCGCTGTTCAGCAGCATCCAGGCCTATGAGTACATGCACGCGCCCTTCCCCTTCAAGGGGCTGAACTATGGCGCGGCCTTCTTCATGGCGACCGGCTTCCACGGCTTCCACGTCCTGATCGGCACGATCTTCCTGATCGTCTGCCTGATCCGCGCGTACAAGGGCGACTTCACCCCGCGCCAGCATTTCGGCTTCGAGGCCGCCGCTTGGTACTGGCATTTCGTCGACGTCGTGTGGCTGTTCCTGTTCGTCACCGTCTACGTCTGGGGTGGCTGGGGCGCGCCCGTCCACGGCGGCTGACCGACATGAGGATGGGCGTCGTGCATGACTGATCCGACGCCCGTTCCCGCCGCGGACGCGCCGCCGTCCATCGTCCAGGCGGGGCTGCGCGGCCTGTGCCCGCGCTGCGGAAGGCCGACGCTGTTCGACGGCTGGATCAAGTTCGCCGACCGCTGTTCGCATTGCGCGCTCGACTATTCGCAATTCAACGTCGGCGACGGCCCCGCCGCCTTCCTGACGCTGATCCTCGGCACGCTGGTCGTGATCGGCGCGATCGCGCTGGAACTGACGCTGCACCCGCCGCTGTGGCTGCACATGCTGATCTGGATCCCGGTGACGCTCGCCGGCGTCGTCTGGTCGTTGCGGCTCGCCAAGGGCGCGCTGATGTCCGCCGAATATCGCAACGCCGCGCGCGAGGGGCGCATCGACCCGCGGCCATGAGGCGTATTCCGCTGATCCCGAGCATCGTGGTCGCGCTCGCCGTCGCGGCGATGGTGGCGCTCGGCCTGTGGCAATTGCTCGACCGCGCGCCGAAGAAAGAGGCGTATCTGGCGCAGCTCGCGGGCAATCCCGCCAAACCGCCGATCGCCTTTCCCCGCCTGCCCGACCAGACGTTGCTGTTCCGCCGCGCGTCCGCAATGTGCCTCGATCCCGTGTCGCAGCGGCTCGCGGGCGCCGGCAAGGCGGGGTTCCGCCTGATCGCCGAATGCCGCACCGGGGCGGAGGGCCCCGGCCTCGTCGTCCAGCTCGGCACCACCCCCGATCCCAAGTTCGGCGCGCGCTGGCGGGGCGGGCCGGTCACCGGCTATATCAGCCACGCGCCCGACGGCCGATCGCTGATCGGCGCGCTGTTCGACCACCGCCCGCAGCGGCTGATGCTGGTCGCCGACACGCCCGCGCTGGGCCTGGGCGCCAACGGGCGGCCCGACCTGTCGTCGGTGCCGAACAACCACCTGTCCTATGCGGTGCAATGGTTCCTGTTCGCCGCCATCGCTGCGGTGATCTACGCCCTGGCGCTGCGCCGGCGGCGATGAGGCGACGCCGGCGCTGCGCCGTTTGATCGCGCGGGCGGTCAGCAGCACGCATCCGCGGGGTCGGCACCGACTTACACGTCGTGGACCACCGCGCCCGCCTCCAGTTCGGGCACCCGCGCGACGACCTCCCCCTGCGGCGATATGATGGCCGTGCAGCCGTAGCTGATCCGATCGCCGACGGCACCGGTGACGTCGGACGCGGCGACCCAGCATCGCGTCTGCCGCGCGCGCGCGATCAAGTTGGCGATGCTCCGGTCGCGCCAGCGCTCCGCGGTGGCGGGCGGCAGCATGTTGTTGAGCGGATAGAGGATCAGGCGCGCGCCCTGGTCGGCGATGCGCCCGGCGGCCTCGGGATAATTGGCGTCGTTGCAGATGTTCAGGCCGTAGCGCACGCCCGAGCGGACGAAGGTCGGGCAGGCGTGGCCGGCGCTGACCCCCGGCTCGTTCGGATGCGCCTTGGCATAGCGGCCGACGACCTGCCCCGCCTCGACGACGATCGCGCTGTTGACGATCCGGTCGCCGATCTGTTCGAACGCCCCGACGATCGCCGTCGCCCGATACCGGGCTATCCGGAGGCACAGCCGGTCGAGCATGGCGGCGGATCGACGCGCGCGCGACGCGATCGTCGCCGCGTCGTAGGAATGGCCCAGCAGGACCGCTTCGGGAAACAGGACGAGATCGATCGACCGCGCGTCCGCCCAGTCGAGCTGCCCGGCGATCCGGTCGGTGATGCCCGCCGCGTCATCCGACAGGTCGGGGCATTGCATGGCCGCGATACGCATCGCGCCAGATCTATCCGCCGCATCCGTGATTTGCGATGCCTCCCCTTTCATTTTCGGCACGGCGATCGATGCCGCCGCGATAGCCAGGCTTCGCCGACAGCCAAGATCAGGGCCGTTGCCCCCCGCGCGCCTGCCCGCTACCCAGCGGCGATGCGCTATGTCAGCACCCGCGGGGCCGCGCCCGCGCTCGATTTCCGTGACGTCACGCTCGCCGGGCTGGCGTCGGACGGCGGCCTGTACCTGCCCGAGACGTGGCCGACGCTGAGCCGCGAGCGAATCGCGGGCCTCGCCAATCTGTCCTATGTCGACACCGCGGTGGCGGTGATGACGCCGTTCGTCGGCGACGCGCTCACCACCGCCGAGCTGACCGACCTGTGCACCCGCGCCTATGGCCGCTTCAGCCACGCCGCGGTGACGCCGCTGGTCCAGCTCGATCACGATCAGTGGTTGCTCGAACTGTTCCACGGGCCGACGCTGGCGTTCAAGGACGTGGCGCTGCAATTGCTCGGGCTGCTGTTCGAACGCTTCCTGACCGGCAGCGACCGCCACCTGACCGTCGTCGGCGCGACCAGCGGGGATACCGGATCGGCGGCGATCGACGCGCTCGCGGGCCGCGCACACGTCGATGTCTTCATGCTCCATCCCGCCGGCCGCGTCTCCGACGTGCAACGCCGCCAGATGACGACGGTGCTCGCCCCCAACGTCCACAACATCGCGATCGACGGGGATTTCGACACCGCGCAGGCGCTGGTGAAGCAGATGTTCAACGATCCGGGTTTTTCGGGCCGGTTCGCGCTCTCCGCGGTCAACTCGATCAACTGGGCGCGGCTGATGGCGCAGGTGGTCTATTATTTCTACGCCGCGGTCCGCCTCGGCGCGCCCGACCGCCCGGTCGCCTTTTCCGTCCCGACGGGCAATTTCGGCGACGTCTTCGCCGGCTATGTCGCGGCGAAGATGGGGCTGCCGGTCGCGAGGCTGATCGTCGCGACCAACGTCAACGACATCCTGCACCGGGCGATCTCGGCCGGCGACTACAGCAAGGGCGTGGTCCAGCAGACGCCGACCCCGTCGATGGACATCCAGGTCAGTTCGAACTTCGAACGCCTGCTGTTCGATCTCGGCGCGCGCGACGGCGCGGCGCTTGCCGCGCAGATGCAGGGGTTCGAGGCGTCGGGCGCGATGCGGCTGACCAATGCGCAGCATACCGGCGCCGCATTGTTCGCGAGCGATCGCGTCGACCTCGACGACATGACGCTGGCGATGCGCTGGGCGCACGAACAGGCGGGGCAGGTGATCGATCCGCATACCGCGATCGCGCTCGCGGCGGCGCGGCGCCACCTGTCCGACGTGCCGGTCGTGACGCTCGCCACCGCGCATCCCGCCAAGTTCCGCGACGCGGTGGAGCGCGCCACCGGCCAGCGCCCCGCGCTGCCCGGCCGTATCGGCGACCTGTTCGATCGCGAGGAGCGTTTCGCCAGCCTGCCCGGCACGTTCGACGCGGTCACCGCCTATATCGCCGACCGGGCGATCCCGCGCGCATGACGCTCGATACGTTGATCGGCGAACCCTGGGCGGATTATGGCCTGGTCGATTCGGGGCATGGCCGCAAGCTGGAGCGCTACGGCCGTTTCCGCTTCATCCGGCCCGAACCGCAGGCGATGTGGGCGCCCGCGCATGCCAATTGGAAGGCGCAGGGCGAATTCGTGCCCGCCAGCGACGAGGACGGCGGCGGCCGGTGGGTGTTCGCCGAACCGGTGCCGCGCGAAGGCTGGCCGCTGACCTGGAACGAGGTCCGCTTCACCGCGCAGACGACGCCGTTCCGGCACCTGGGCTTCTTCCCCGACATGGCGCCCGTGTGGCGCTGGATGCGCGAACGCGTCGCCGACAAGCCCGGCGCGGAGTGCATGAACCTGTTCGGCTATACCGGCGTCGGCACGCTGGCGATGGCGACCGCGGGCGCGAAGATGGTCCATGTCGATGCGTCGAAGAAATCGGTCGAGGCGGCGCGCGCCAATGCGGCGCTGTCGGGCATGACGGATGCGCCGGTGCGCTGGATCGTCGACGATGCGGCCAAGTTCGTCGGCCGCGAGGTGCGACGCAACCGGCGCTACGACGGGATCCTGCTCGATCCGCCCAAATACGGCCGCGGGCCGGAGGGCGAGGTCTGGCGGCTGGAGGAAGACCTTCCGCGATTGATCGCCGATTGCCGCCGACTGCTCGACGCCGACAGCCGCTTCCTGTTCCTGACCGTTTATGCGGTGCGGATGTCCGCGCTGGCGTTGCGCGAACTGCTCGCCCAGCTGTTCGCGGACCTGCCCGGGACGGTCGAGGCGGGGGAGCTCGGCGTGCGCGAGGAGGCACGCGGCCTAGCGCTGCCGACGGCGATCTGGGCACGCTGGAGCCGCTGAACCGCCGGTTCGCGCGGGTCCCGCGCGATTGATGCGGCGCAGCAAGAATTCGTTACGGAACGCTCGTCGTACAGAAGACTTATCATGCCTAGATGACGTCGCTCACCCAGACGGAGGCATGACGATGCAAAACGACGACAGCCGGCGCGGCGCGCAGGACGAACAACAGACCAATCCGCTGTGGAGCAGACTAGCGCTGCTCGTATTCGGCCTGACGGTGCTGGCGTTTCTGACGGCGATCGATCGGCCCGAATGGTTTCATTTGAAACCGGCGACGGGAACTGCGGCGGCGATGGTCTATGCTTCGGATCAACCCGGCCAGGGCGGATAAACCGCACCTGCCGCGCCGCTAGTCCATCCCGGCGCGGATCGCCGCCGCGGCGATCCATGGCGCGCCGGCGGTCAGCAACAGGCTGACCGCAGCGAGCAGCTTGAGCGCGCCGCCGCCACCGTCGATCGATCCCGCGCCGAAGATCAGCAGCGGGACGGCGAGCGGCAGCATCACCAGCCCGGCCACCGCGCCGCTGCCGCGCAGTCCGGCGACCAACGCCGAGGTCGCGACCGCCAGCGCCGCGAGGCCGGGCGTACCGATCAAAAGGCCGATCTCGACGCGCAGCAGCGTCTGCGCCGACAGGTCGAACAATCCGGCGGCGACCACCGCGGCGGCCATCAACGGCGGCGCGAAGCCGAGCCAGTGCGCGACCGTCTTCGCGAATCCGACCAGCGCGAGCGGCAGCTGCCGCACCGCGAACTGGTCGATCACCCCCGCCTCGACATCCGGTCCGACCAGCCGCTCGACCGGGAGCAGCGCCGCCAGTAAAGCCGCCGCCCAGATCACGCCCCCGCCGATCCGCGCGAGCAGTGCCGCATCCGGCCCGACCGCGAACGGGAACAGGCAGGCGACGAGCAAAAAGAAGGCGACCGGCCACGCCGCACCGCCGCCGCGCCACGCGCGGCGCAGGTCGCGTCGGATGAGCGCCGTCAGCCGCATGGTGCCAGCGCGATGGCGCGCGCACCGGGCAGTGCGATCGGCTGATGCGTGGCGACCAGCACGATGCCGCCGCCGGCACGATGCGCGGCGATCGCAGCGGCGATCATGGCGACCCCATTAGCATCGAGCCCGTTGGCAGGCTCGTCGAGCAACCAGATCGGTGCATCCAATCCGATCACGCGTGCCAGTCCGGCACGTCGCCGTTGCCCGGTCGACAGCACGCGCACCGGTACGTCGGCCAGCCGGTCGAGCCCGACCGCGGCCAGCGCCGCCGTGGCCCGGCCACCGACCCAGAACGCCAGCGCCTGCGCCAGCGGCCGTTCCGGGTCGAGCGCATGCGCCTCGCCGAGCAGCCCGATCGCGCCGTCGCGGACCACCCGGCCCGCGCTCGGCCGCAGCAATCCCGCGGCGATGCGCAGGAGGCTCGACTTGCCGACGCCGTTCGGCCCGGTGACGAGCGCCGCGTCACCGTCGTGCAACGCGAACGCGAGCCCCGCGAACAGCGGCCGGCCGCCACGCACGCAGCCGACATCGGCAAAGGCGAGTGCGGTCAATCCGTCACCGCGTCTTCCAGCGCGTGCATGTCGTCGTCGGACAGGCCGAAATGATGGCCGATCTCGTGGATGGTGACGTGGCGGATCAGATCGTCGAGCCGCACCCCGGTCTCGATCCATTCGGCGAGGATCGCCTGGCGATACAGATGGATGCGATCGGGCATCGTCGCGCTGTCCATCGACGATTTCTCGCCGATCGGCCGACCGTGGTAGAGGCCGGTGAGGTCGAGCGGATGGTCCAGCCCCAGCGCGGCGAGCGTCCCGGCGTCGGCCTCCTCCTCGACCAGCAGCAGCACGTCGCTGAGATGCGCGGCGAACGCGGGCGGCAGGCGCGCGATCGTGTCGCGCGCGATCCCCTCGAACGCATCGGCATCCGGCGCCGGTCCATAAGCATCTTGCCCGCTCATCGCCGCCGCCATACCCGTTCCCCGACCCGTCCAGCAAGGAAGTCGCAGCATGAGCGAGACGATGATCGAGGCCCTGAGCGAAGCCGAACGCGCCGATGCGCTCGACGGCCTGCCCGAATGGGATTACGACGAGAGCCGCGACGCGATCACGCGCAGCCTGGTGTTCGCCGATTTCGTCGAGGCGTTCGGCTTCATGACGCAGGTCGCGCTGATGGCGGAAAAGGCCAACCACCATCCCGAATGGCGCAACGTCTACAACCGCGTCGAAATCCTGCTGACCACGCACGACGCCGGCGGCCTGTCGGGCCGCGACGTCGACATGGCGGAGGCGATCGACGCGATCGTCGACGAATAACCCGGGCGGATCAGCGCAGCGACCGCCGCATCCGCTTGCGCAGCGCGCCGGGCATCCAGCGCGCGGCGAACTTCAGCCGCTGCGCGGTCTTGCCGACATAGGTGTGGACCGCATCGCCGTGCACCGCCGCCCACGCCGCCTCCGCCACCGCGTCGACCGGGGTCAGTTCCAGCCCCGCGCTCGTCACCGATTCGCGGATGGAGCGGTTGGTGCCGCCGGCGACGCCGTCGAGCAGCGGCGTCTCGATGAAGCTCGGCAGCAGGCAGCGCACCCGGATCCCCTCGCGGTGCCATTCGCCGTCGAGCGCCTCGCTGAGGCCGCGGACCGCGAACTTGGTCGCCGAATAGGTCGCGAGCCCCGACGATCCGTAGATGCCGGACGCGGACGAGGTGTTGAGCAGCACCGATCCCGGCGTGCGCGCCAGATAGGCATGGCCGATGCGCGCGCCGTTCAGAACGCCGGTGAAATTGATCGCGACGGTGCGGTCGATGTCGGCGAAGCTCGCCTCGGCGAGCGGGCCGCCGGTGCCGATCCCGGCATTGTTGAACAATACGTCGAGCCGCCCGCCGCTGGCGGCGGTGAAGGCGTCGAGCGTCGCGGTCCAGGCATCGCGGTCGCACACGTCCATGACATAGCGTTCGACCATGCCGCCGTTCAGCATCGCCGCGGTTTCGGCAAGGCCCGCCGCGTTGACGTCGGCGATGCCGACGCGCCAGCCGCGGCTGGAGAACAACCGGGCGACGGCGCGGCCGATGCCGGATCCGCCGCCGGTGATGAAGATCGCGCGCACGTCGCTCATGTCGGCCCCTCTCGTCCTCGTCCATTCGTTGGACTTTCCACGGGGCATCCCGCATCGTCGCGTCCGATGCCAGCAGAATCGCTCCGCTTCGAGGCCGTATGCAAGCGCTACGGCGATGTGACGGCGGTCGACGGGGTGTCGCTCGCGATCGCCACGGGCAGTTTCGTCGCGCTGGTCGGCGCGTCGGGATCGGGCAAGTCGACGCTGTTGCAGACGATCAACCGGCTTATCGTCCCGACCGCGGGCCGCGTGCTGCTGGACGGCGAGGACGTCGCCGCCGGCCCGGCGCCGGCGCTGCGGCGCCGCATCGGCTACGTGTTCCAGGGCATCGGCCTGTTCCCGCACATGAGCGTCGCCGCCAACATCGGCATCGGCCCGCGCATCGCCGGGGCGCCGCCGGCCGACGTCACCGCGCTGCTCGACCTCGTCGCGCTGCCGCGCGCGGTCGCGGACCGGATGCCCGACGCGCTGTCCGGCGGGCAGCGCCAGCGCGTCGCGATCGCCCGCGCGCTCGCCCCCGGCGCGAAGCTGCTGCTGCTCGACGAAGCGTTCGGCGCGCTCGATCCGGTGACCCGCGACGCGCTGGGTGGCGAGATCCGCGCGCTGCACGACCGGCTGGGCCTTACCACCATCCTCGTGACCCACGACATGGCCGAGGCGCTGTTGCTCGCCGACCGCGTGCTGGTGATGCAGGCGGGGCGGATCGTCGCCGACGAAACGCCCGCGGCGCTCCTACAAGGTGCCGGCGGCGAGGCGGCGCAGGCGCTGGTCGCGGTGCCGCGGCACCAGGCCGAACGCCTCGCGGCGCTGACCGCATGAGCGCGTTCCTCGACGCGCTCGGCCGGGTGCCGCCGCTGCTCGCGCAGCACGTGCTGCTCTCGGCGGCGGCGCTGGCGCTCGGCATCGCGATCAGCCTGCCGCTCGCGATCCTCGCCGCCCGCCGGCCCCGCGCCGGCGCGCTGGTGCTGGGGTTCGCCAGCCTCGTCCAGACCATCCCCAGCCTCGCGCTGCTCGCCCTTTTCTATCCGCTGCTGCTGTGGCTGTCGGCGGTGGTCGGCGGCGGGATCCCGGCACTGGGGTTCCTGCCCTCGCTGATCGCGCTGACGCTGTATGCGCTGCTGCCGATCATCCGCAACGGCACCGCCGGCCTGACCGGGATCGACCCCGCGGTGCGGCAGGCGGCGCTGGCGGTCGGCATGACGCCGGCGCAGACGCTGCGGCTGGTCGAGGCGCCGCTGGTGGCGCCGGTGCTGATCGCCGGTATCCGCACCGCCGCGGTCTGGACGATCGGCGCGGCGACGCTGTCGACGACCGTGGGCCAGCCGAGCCTCGGCGACATGATCTTCGCCGGGCTCCAGACCCAGAACTGGGCGCTGGTGCTCGCCGGCTGCGCCGCCGCGGCAGGGCTGGCGCTCGCCGCCGACGCGCTGATCGGGCTGATCGAGCGCGGCATCGCCCGCCGCCGCCGGCCGCTGTGGATCGGCGCGACGCTGGCGCTGGCCGGCGGCCTGCTGCTCGCGACCGCGCCGCTATGGCACCGCGGCGGCGGCGACCGGGTGGTGACGATCGGCGCCAAGAACTTTTCGGAGCAATATATCCTCGCCCGGCTGATCGGCGACCGTTTGACCCGCGCCGGCTACACCGTGCGCTATCGCGACGGGCTGGGGTCGGCGGTGATCTTCGGCGCGTTGCGCGGCGGCGACATCGACGTCTACGTCGATTACGCGGGCACGCTGTGGGCCGGGCCGATGCGTCGCGCCGACGTGCCGCCGCGCGACGCGATGGTCGCCGCGATCGGGCGCTGGGCCGCGGCGAACGGCGGCGTGCGGATGATCGGCGCGCTGGGGTTCGAGAACGCCTATGCCTTCGCAATGCGCGGGGACGACGCCCGGCGGCGCGGCATCGCCAGCCTGTCCGACCTCGTCGCCGCCGCGCCGGGGCTGACGCTGGGCAGCGACCTCGAATTCCTCGAACGGCCGGAATGGGCGGCGGTACGCAGGGCCTATCCGCTGCGTTTCAAGGCGACGACGCCCTATGCTCCGACCTTCATGTACCGCGCGCTGGCGAGCGGCGAGGCGGACGTCATTTCCGCCTTTTCCTCCGACGGACGGATCGCCGCGGACCGGCTGACGGTGCTGACCGACCCGGCGCATGCGATCCCCGGTTATGACGCGCTGCTGCTGGTCGCGCCGGGACGCCGCGGCGACGCGCGCCTCGTGGCCGCATTGGCGCCGATGGTCGGCCGCATCCCGGTCGCCGCGATGCGCGAGGCGAATTACCAGGTCGACCGCGACGCGGCCAAGCGCACCCCCGAACAGGCCGCGGCGTGGCTGGCGAAGCGGATCGGGCTGTGACCGCCGCATGCGGCCGGCATTCGGGCAAGGAAGACTGGTTCGCGCGGAGGCGCGGAGGCGCGGAGACGCGGAGACGCGGAGACGAGATATATTCGCGCTGGGGTCGCGTCCCACCAGGGTGTGATCCAGCCGGATCGAAGCGCCCGCCCGGCTTCGCCGGGGGGGGGATTAGGCGATCCGAACCGCGTGGCGCATCCTCCAGCGCTGTGACGAAGGGCGCCGTTGGCGCCGACGCCCTTCGTCGTCGTCCGCGCTACGGTGCATCTTTTAGAAGAACAGCTTGCGCAGGCTGAGGCGTACCGTGCGGCCGAGCGGGTTGAGATAGTCGGGCTGGTAGCTGATCGGCGTCACGCCGCTCGCGTCGCGCACGTCCTGGCGGGTATTGAACAGATTGGTGACGGAGAAGGTCACGCGCGCGCCGCGCACCCAGGGATGCGCCTTCACCAGCCCGATCTGCTGGCCGAGATCGGCGAACAGCCGCAGGTCGGCGGTCGCCAGCCCGCCGAAGCGCAGCGCCTGCGGGTCGGCGGTAGTGCCGCCGTTGACGCGCGTCGCGGTGGCGTAGTTCGCCGACAGCCGCACCCCGAGGCCGTTGTTCGTATAGCCCGCCTGCCCCTCGAATTCGTGGCGCGGCTGGCCGTTCGAATCGGACCCGATGATGTCGCCGTTCAGCGCGTCGAGCACCGGCCCGCCATTGGCGACCGTCAGCCGGCTGCTGAGCGTCCAGGTGTGATAGAGCGCGAATTGCAGCCGTCCGCCGCCCTGCCCGCCGCGACCGCCGCCGAAGCCGCCGCCACCGAAGCCGCGCCCGCCGCCGCCGCCACCGCCGCCGCCCGGACCGCCGAAGCCGCGCGGCGGCCCGTCGCCGCCCGCCTGTCGCCCCTCACCCGCGGGTCGATCGCCCGGCGGGGGCGGCGCGTCGCCCGGTACGGGGGTGCCCGCGGGCGCGGTGCCCTGCCCCCCCGCCGCCGCCGCGTCGCCGCCGCGCGGGCGGCGGTTGGCGCCCGGAAAGGACAGGCCGATCCGCGGGTCGGGCCCGGTGCCGGCGCGGAACGCCTCCAGCTGCTTCTGGAATTTCGATTTCAGCGGCTGCGAGAAGTTGATCCCCCAGCGGATGTTCTGGTTTTCGGATCGCGCGAAATTGATCGAGCGCCGGTCGATGCGGACGAGGTCGCCGTCGCCATTGCGGGTGAAACTGTCCGGGAACGCCGTTTCGAACGCCGCGGTGGCGGAGGTCAGCGCGCCGATCGGGTTGCGGGTGTCCTGCTTGGTGTAATTGGCGGTGAGCGTCAGATCCTTGTCGGTCCACGGCTTCAGGTTCAGGCCGAGCCGGGTCACCCTGCGGCTGCTCGATCGCAGGTCGGGATTGCCGCCGCTGACCGTGGTCACCGTCACCGTCCGTCCCTGGACGAAGTCGAAGACGCGGACGTTGGGGGTGACGACGATCGGGTTGCCGAGCTGCGCGGCGGTCGGCGCCACGTCCTGCTGGTTGATCGATCCGATGACGCGGACGCCCTCGATCGGGCCCCAGTTGAGGCCATAGCCATAAGCGGTCAGCGTGCCGAAGTCCGACAGGCGGTTGATCGCGGCATTGCCGTTGACCGACAGGTTGCCGAGGAAGCCGAGCACCGCACGGCTGCGGCTGGCGATCGGCACGTCGATGTTGACGCGGCCGTCGACGCTGTCGCGCGACACCGCACCGGTGCTCGTCAACCCGGCGCGATAGGACCGGCTGGTGAAATCGCTGGTGTCGGCGCCGACGCGGATCGCGGTCGACACGTCACCGGCGGGCAGCGTGAACAGCGGGCCGTTGACCAGCGCCTCGACCTCCGCGGTGTTGGACAGCGAGCGCGCGCGATTGTCGGGCGTGGCGAGGCCGGTATCGGTGACGGTGCGCGTGTCGGCGCGGTCGTAGGCGCCGGTGACGGTCCACAGCCAGCGCGGGCTCAGCCGGCCGTTGAGGCTGGTGCCGATGTGCCCGGTGACGCCGTCGTTGCGCTGGGTGAGCGGATCCTGCCCGAGCGGCGCGCCCGCCGCGTCGAGCGGCAGGCCGAAGCGGCCGACGCCCTGCGTCGCGGTCAGTTCGCCGTTGAGCGTGGCGCTGACGTCGCCGATCGGCCGCGCATAGGTGACGTTGGTGCCGAAACTGCGCGCGAAGGGCAGCAGCGTGCGGTACGGCCGCTGGTCGAAACCGCTGCCGGCCCCCTCGGTGGTCGCGACCACGATGTCGCGTTCCGATTCGGTCAGCGCCGAACTCTGCTGGTATTTGCTGTGGATGTTGAGCCGCGACCCGTTGCGGATGGTCAGCAGGTCGAGCTCGCCCTGCGGCGTGTTGCGCCCGCCTTCGGTCGCGGCACTGTCGGCCAGCTCGACCGTCGTCGCGCGGAAGCGCCGGCGCAGGACGAAGTTCACCACCTTCTGGTCCGCGGTGTAGCCGTATTTGAGCGCGACCTCCTCGGGCAGGATGTCGACCCGCAGGATCGCCTCGGTCGGGATATCGCGGATCTCCTGGAAGCCGGAGATGCGCTTGCCGTCGAGCAGCACGACCGGCGGGCCGCCGGCGCCGCTGCGCGTCTGCGGCGCGAGTTCGGTGAGCAGGTCGGAGACGCTGCTGACGCCATAGCTGCGCACGTCGGCGGGGCTTAGCGTCTGTTCGGCGGGGATGTCGCCGACGACCGATCCCGGCGGGCGGCGGCCGGTGACGACGATCTCGTCCTCGCTCTCC
>NZ_JAJLPA010000001.1 GCF_025548555.1 Sphingomonas sp. A2-49 | reverse complement strand
CGCCTCCGCCTCCGCCAGCGTGACGAAGCGGAAGCCCAGCGACCGGTACAGCGCGATCAGCCGCGGCAGCATCCGCGCGTCGAACGCGCCGACATGCATCAGCAGCACGTAGGGGACGTCGCGGCCGACCTGTCGACGGGCCTGCGCCCGTCTCGCCAGCGCGTCGGCGCGCGCATCGTCCAGGAAGCTGCGTTCGAGTCGGGCGATCGCCGCATCGTCCCCCGCCGCGGCGCAGGCGGCATAGGGCGGGTTCCACAGGAAGTCGCCGAAACCCAGCGTCACCGCCGCCGCCCTGTAGCCGCGCGTGTGCAGCATCGCCCGCGTCGCGTCGCGCGTCGCCGGTGCGCTGCCCTCCGCCAGGAACGGATAGCGGAACCAGTGCCAGTCCTGCCCGGCGCCCGCCGCGGCGGCGAGCGGGGCCTCGTTGCGGATCACGTCGGCAGCGAAGGCCGGAGCACCGACCGTATCGAGATTGCCGTGCGAATAGCTGTGGTTGCCGAGCGGCAGGCCGGCGCGCCGCCACGCCGCGACCGCATCGGGGGACCGGGGATCGTAGAGCCCGAAGCCGCCGTTCAGGAAACCGAACGCGGGCACCTTCGCCTGCGTCAGGGCCTGCGCGATGTCGCGTATCACGTCGACGCGCGACACGCCGCGCGGCAGCGGCCCGTGCGCAGGAATGTCGTCGAAGGTCATTGCGATCACCGGCGCGGGCGGCGCGGGCGGCGCGGCGGGGCCGGGCGCCCCGGCGGCTGCCGCAGCGGCCGACACCAGCAGCAGCGCCGCGCTCATGACGAGCCGCCTCATGCGCGGGCCGGCGCGGCGGTCAGCGCCGCCGCGATCGCGGCCCGCATCGGCTTGGGCGCGAATCGATCGTCATAGGGGCAGGGGCGGCGGCGCACGCCGTCCTTGCGCGGCTCGAACCCTTCGATCCAGCTGTAGCGGTCGGTCATCCCCCACACCAATATGTCGCGGAGCCGGGGATAGGCCAGCATGATGTCGAGATAGGCGCGCGTATAATCCGCGACGCCGCGGTCGCGGACGATCGGATCGGCGGGCAGGCGGTTGTCGCGCACGTCCAGCTCGGTGATGACGAGGTCGTAGCCCATCGCCGTGACCGCATCGAGGAACCGGCGCCATTCCGGCTCCAGCGCGGCGGCGCTCATGCCGGTCCCCTGCGTCACCAGATGCGATTGCACGCCGAGCGCGTCGACCGGCACGCCGCGCGCGCGAAACCCCTCGAGCAGCGTCAGCACGCCCGCACGGTGGCGGGCATTGTCCGGCTCCCAGCTCATATAGTCGTTGTAGACCAGCTGGGCATGCGGCGCGGCGCGACGCGCGGTGTGGAACGCGAGGTCGAGCGTCGGCGCGGCGCCGCCCAGCGCACGCGACAGCGCGGTCTGGTACAGGGTCGCATCCGCCGGATCCACCGCCTCGTTGACGACGTCGTAGCTGGCGATGCGCGTCCCGTAGCGCCGGCAGACGGTGGTGACGTGCTCGGTCAGCAGCGCCGCCGCCGCGATCGCCGGCCGGGCGCCGAAATCATGCGTTTCCTCCCAGGCCGGCATCCACTTGGGCTGGTGCCACAACAGGTTGTGACCGCGTACCGGCAGGCCGTGCGCGGTTGCCCAGGCCATGATCGCGTCGAACCGGGCGAAATCGAACCGCGTCGCGCTCGGTCGCAGCGCGCGCCACTTCATCTCGTTCTCGGCGACCAGCAGGCCGCAGTCGCGGGTCAGCAGGGCGGCATAGGCGGGATTGGCGAACGATCCGCGATTCGCGGCGGGCGGGCTCCACGCCACGCACGATCCGAACCGCCGGCCCTTGGCCGCGGCGAGTGCGTTAAGGCCGTCGGCGGACCCCGCGCCGGCGCGCATGGCGCCCGGCGTCGCGGCGGCAGCGCATGTCGTGGCGGCGACCCCCGCCAGCGCGGCGAGCGCATCCCTGCGTGCCATGGTCATAGCGACGGTCCATCCTCTCGTGCGATTGTCGTTGTTAGCGATACCATCGCGACTGCCGGACGGTATGTCAACGCCGTGCCGCGGGAACGGCGCGGCCGGACATCGCTTCGGGTTGCCAACCCGCGGTGGCGCTGCTAGGGGCACCGTTCACACGGCGCGGACAGACTGTCTGCGGCCGCATTAGCTATTGACCGGAGTGATTGGGTTTTATGCAGATCGTCGTCCGCGACAACAATGTCGACCAGGCTCTTCGCGCGCTCAAGAAGAAGCTGCAGCGTGAGGGTGTGTATCGCGAGATGAAGCTGCGCCGTCACTACGAGAAGCCGTCGGAAAAGCGCGCCCGCGAGCGCGCCGCCGCGGTTCGTCGCGCCCGCAAGCTCGAGCGCAAGCGCGCCGAGCGTGACGGTGCCCGGTAAGGCATAACGTGGCCAGGTGATCGTCGGGCGGGGTGATTGACACCCGCCGCGGCGTGACCTTCGTGACTTTTGAACCGGTGACGGCCGGCCCGGCACCACAGCTCCAGGTGCCCCGATGTCGACCGTCACCGCCGTTCCGCTGCAGCCCGTAAAGCGCAGCTATCTCGTCTATATCTGGGTCGGCGTCGCAATCGCCTGTCTCGCCGCCTTCGCGCTGGCGCGACAGAGCGACGATTTCCTGACCCGCAACGCCCGCGCACGCGGCGTCGTGACCACCGCATCCGGCCTGCAATATCAGGTTATCAAGCCCGGCGCCCCCGGTGCCGCGCGCCCGACCGATGCCGATGTCGCGCTCATCAATTACGAAGGCAAGCTGCTCAACGGCACGACCTTCGACAAGTCGCAGCAGCCGACGCCGATGCCCGTCGCGGGCGTCGTTCCGGGTTTCTCCGAGGCGCTGAAGCTGATGCCGAAGGGCGCGAAATATCGCGTCTGGATCAAGCCGTCGCTCGGCTATGGCGCGGAAACCAAGGGCCCGATCCCCGGCAATTCGACGCTGGCCTTCGACATCGAACTGGTCGACTTCCTGCCCGAGGCGATCGTGCGCCAGATGCAGGCGCAAGCGCAGCAGGGCGGCATGCCCGGCGCGATGCCCCCCGGCATGTCCCAGGCAGCGCCCCCCACCGGACGCTGACCGGATACAGTCCCGATCGAAAAGGGCCGGCGTCCCGCGACGCCGGCCCTTTTCGTGTTCGGCAGAGTGCGGGCGGACGCGCGAAGGGGGCGATCGGCCGGCGTGGCGCCGGAGCGATATGCCCAAATCGCTGCCAACATTCGGTCATGGGCGAGAGGGTCGATCGACGGCGCCCACGCAACGCCGGCACCCCGCACCCTTTCCGGGGGGGGGGGCATCCGTCGGCGGACGCCAGCGGGAGCGGCGGGGCCTAAGGGCTCCGCAGACCCCGGCGCGCGTTCAGGGCGGCGCATACCCTGCGGCGAACGGTTCGTCCCCATCGTTCGGAATGACGCCCGCTGCACGCGTGCTCGATCCACTGGTCGACACGCCGAGCCCCCGCCGACGCCGGACAAAAAAATAGCGGCCCGAAGACCGCTATCTCTTAGCCTAGGCTGGCGTACAGCTTAGTTGCTGTCCGAGTTGCTGTCGCTGCTGGCGACGGCGACGATGCCGGCGGCAACCGCAGCGGCGGCGACCAGGGCGATGATGACCCCGCCACCGGCGAGCTCGTTCTTCTTCGACGAGGCCGAGCCCGAACGGACCGACTTCGCAACCGACAGGCTGGCAGCGGGGTTCGCCGGAGCGGCAACCGCCGGAGCGACAGCCATCGTGGCGGCTGCGGCAGCCATGATATACTTCCCAAGACGCATAAAAAACTCCCTCTTGTGCTCTTCAGGGATGGCCATGCCAGAACTGGGTCAGCACGACAACCCTTTACTCGCCGCCGACACACTTCGCGCCGCGACCGTTGCGGCGACGCAACATGGCCTCGCCGCGGGCGGTGATAGGGGGGAAGCGGACCGATGGGAAGCGGGATAACGGCCGTCGGACGGCGCGTGTCACGCCACCTGCACGGTCCAGCGCTCCGCGCCTTCAAGGCCGAGCGCGGTCAGTTGCCCGGTCTGGTAGGCGCCGGTGTCCACCCCGATCCGATGCGGCTGCACGTCCAGCTGTTCGCTGATCGTGTGGCCGTGCACGACGATCTTGTCGAGCGGCCGGCCGTGGTTGAGGAACGGGTTGCGGATCCAGCGCAGGTCGGACGTACGCTGCGCCGACAGCTCCGTCTCGGGCCGCACGCCGGCGTGGACGAACGCATAGTCGCCGATCACGATCAGGTCCTCGAACCCCGCCAGGAATTCCTGGTGCGCGGCGGGGACACGGGCGTTCATCGCCGCGTGCAGCTCCTCGTAATCCATCCGGTCGTAGTCGGCGGGGTCGAGGCCGTAGCTCATGATCGTCTCGCGCCCGCCGATGCGGCAGAACATCCGCAGCGCCTTGGGTTCGCCCTTCAGCGCCTCGATGAACACCTCTTCGTGATTGCCGAGGAGGAAGCGGGTGTTGGCGCGCTTGCTGGCGAGCAGGCGCAGCCGCTCGATCACCTTGTAGGAATCAGGCCCGCGATCGACCAGGTCGCCGAGGAAGATGAGCGTCGTCTTCGCCGCGCCCCGCGCCGCATCGTCCGCGGCGATGTTGGTGAGCAGGCGATCGAGCAGCTCGTCGCAGCCGTGCACGTCGCCGATCGCATAGACGCGTTCGCCGTCGGGAATGGCGGAAGGCGGCGTCGCCGACGCGCGGCGGGCCTTGAACAGCTTGTTGAGCATGAATTCCTGTCGATCGGTCCGGTGATCCACTACGGCCTGTCGCTCCTGGCGGCAACCGGCTGAACCACGCGTGACCGGCTCAACCGGCGAGGCGCAGCCGGTCGGGCGCCGGGGCGGCGGGCTGGTCGGGCCAGATCCCGCGCGTGTCGAGGACCGCCTTGTCGCGCCGCTCCTCGAGCGGGATCGATCGGAACACGTCGTGATCGACCAAAGCGATCATGATGTCGCAGGTTTCGATCGCGGTATCGACGTCGGTCAGCGTCGCGCCCGTGCCCTGGAACGCCTGCGGCAGCGTCGCGGCATAGGGTTCGACGATCCGCACCCGCTCGCCGAAGCGCACCGCGAGCGCGTGGGCGACCTTCAGCGCCGGGCTCTCGCGGAAGTCGTCGATGTTGGCCTTGAACGCGAGGCCGAGGCAGGCGACCGTGGCGCCCGGACGCGCCTCGATCATCGCGCTCGCCTGCGCGACGACGTGGTCGGTCTTGCCGTCGTTGACCAGCCGCGCGGTGCGGATCAGCGGCGTGTTGGCGGGATCGGCATGGACCAGGAACCACGGGTCGACGGCGATGCAATGCCCGCCGACGCCGGGGCCGGGCTGGAGGATGTCGACGCGCGGATGCCGGTTGGCGAGGCGGATCACCTCCCACACGTCGACGCCCATCGTGTCGGCGACGAGGCTGAGTTCGTTCGCGAAGGCGATGTTGACGTCGCGAAAGGCGTTCTCGGTCAGCTTGGTCATCTCCGCCGCGCGGGCGGTGGTGGTGACGCAGGCACCACGCACGAAGCGGCGGTAGAAGCCCAGCGCTTTCCGCGCGCAGCGCGGCGTGATGCCGCCGATGACGCGGTCGTTGTCGATCAGCTCGACGAGGATGCGTCCGGGCAGCACGCGTTCGGGGCAATAGGCGATCGCGACGTCCGCCGCCTCACCCGCCCGGCCGGGTACGCGCAGGTCCGGGCGCAACTGCGCGAGCAGGTCGCGGACCTTCTCGGTCGTGCCGACCGGAGAGGTCGATTCGAGGATCACGCAATCGCCCGGCTTGAGCACCGCGGCGATCGTCGTCGCGGCGCGCAGCACGTAGCCGATGTCCGGCCGGTGGTCCTCCGCGAACGGCGTCGGCACCGCGATGACGAAGACGTCGGCGGGCTCGATCGTGGTGGCGGCACGCAGCGATCCGCGCGCGACCACGCCCGACACCAGTCCGTCGAGGTCGACCTCCTCGATATGGATACGGCCCGAATTGACCGTGTCGACGACCGACTGCGTCACGTCGACGCCGAGCACGCGTGCGCCGGTTCGCGCGATCACCGCGGCGGTCGGCAGGCCGATATAGCCCAGGCCGAGGACGACGACGTTCAGTTCAGAGTCCGAAACCATCGGCGACGATCCTCGCGATCCGTGTGCTGGCCATGCCGTCGCCGAAGGGGTTGTGCGCGCGCGCCATGGCGGAATGCGCCGCCTTGTCGTCGAGAAGCGTGAAGACTTCGGAAACGATGCGATCCTCGTCCGTCCCGATCAGCCTCGCGGTGCCGGCGACCACGCCTTCGGGCCGTTCGGTGGTGTCGCGCATCACGAGCACCGGTTTGCCGAGCGCGGGCGCCTCTTCCTGCACGCCCCCCGAATCGGTCAGCGCGAGGTCGCACATCCCGAGTGCGCGGATGAAATGCGGATAGTCGAGCGGCGCGATGCGGGCGACGTTGTCCGCCTCGCCCAGAAGGCGGTCCATCACCGCGCCGACATTGGGATTGGGGTGCATCGGAAAGAGCACCGCGACGTCGTCACGCGCGGCGATCCGCGCGATGCCGCGCGCGATCGATGCCATGCCGTCGCCGAAATTCTCGCGCCGGTGGGTGGTGACGAGCACGATCCGCCGCCCGGCGAACCGCTGCGCCAGGTCGTCCAGCCCCGCCGCCAGCGCGGGCTCGCGCGCGATCCGCCCGCGCGTCCAGTGCAGCGCGTCGATGACGGTGTTGCCGGTGACGTGCACGCCGTCGGTGACGCTCTCGCGCGCCAGCGCCGCGGCGGCGGTTTCGGTTGGCGCGAAGTGCAGGTCGGCGATCGGCGCGACGATGCGGCGGTTCACTTCCTCGGGCCAGGGATGGTGGATGTCACCCGATCGCAGCCCCGCCTCGACGTGCGCCACCGGTATCTTGCGATAATAGGCGGCGAGCGCGCCGACCATCGCGGTGGCGGTGTCGCCCTGGACGACGACGCGGTCGGGCGCGACGCGGTCGATCACCTCGCCGAGGCCGACGAGCAGCCGCGCGGTCAGCCGGTCGAGCGACTGCCCCGGCTCCATCAGGTCGAGGTCGATGTCCGGGGTCAGCCCGGCGATGCCGAGCACCTGGTCGAGCAGCCCGCGATGCTGCGCGGTGACGCAGGTCACCGTCCGGATGCCGCCGACCTCCTCCAGCGCGCGGATCACGGGGAACAGCTTGATCGCCTCGGGGCGCGTGCCGAAGACGACGAGGACCTTGGGTCGGGCGGAGACTGGCATCCGGCGGACGCTAGGGCCTTGTGCTTAAATTAAGGCTAAGCCGTGCATACGCGCGTTTGCCAGCATTGCGGCCGCCGCCTAAGGAGCGGCCGACAAACGAGAAGGTTTTCCATGACGATCAAGCGGGTGCGTAAGGCTGTCTTTCCGGTGGCGGGGCTCGGCACGCGATTCCTGCCGGCGACCAAGGCGATGCCGAAGGAAATGCTGACCGTCGTCGACAAGCCGCTGATCCAATATGCGGTCGAAGAGGCGCTCGAGGCGGGGATCGAGCAGATCATCTTCGTCACCGGCCGCGGCAAGGGCGCGCTCGAGGATCATTTCGACATCTCGTACGAGCTCGAGGACACGATGCGCGCGCGCGGCAAGTCGCTGAGCGCGATCGAGGGGATCCGCCAGCGTCCGGGCAGCCCCGTCTACGTCCGCCAGCAGGAACCGCTCGGCCTCGGCCACGCGGTCTGGTGCGCGCGCGAGATCGTCGGCGACGAACCGTTCGCGGTGCTGCTGCCCGACGAGCTGATGGTCGGCAAGCCCGGCTTCGTCGCGCAGATGGTCGAGGCCTATCATTCGGTCGGCGGCAATATCGTCGGCGCGCTGGAAGTGGCGGACAGCGAAACCGACAAATACGGCATCATTTCGCCCGGCGCGGTCGACGGCCGGCTGACCGAGGTCAAGGCGCTGGTCGAAAAGCCCAAACAGGGGACCGCGCCATCCAACCTGATGATCCCCGGCCGCTACATCCTCCAGCCCGAGGTGATGCGCATCCTGGAAAATCAGGAAAAGGGCGCCGGCGGCGAGATCCAGCTGACCGACGCGATGGCGCAGCTGATCGGCAGGCAGCCATTCCATGGCTTCACCTTCGACGGCCAGCGGTTCGATTGCGGCGACAAGGCGGGCTATATCCAGGCGAACCTGGCGCTGGCGCTGGCCCGCGAGGATATCGGTCCGGGCGTGCGCAGCTTTGCCGAGGACCTGTTGCGCCGGGGCTGATCGCCCGTCGGCGTCAGGTGCCGGCGCAGGTCCGGCAGCCGGGATCCTTGGGCAGCGTCAGCGTACGGAAGCGCAGCGAGAGCGTGTCGGCGAGCAGCAGCTTGCCCGCGCTGTCCTCGCCGAACGGATGGAGCGCGCGCAGCACCTCGAGCGCGGCGAGGCTGCCGATCGCGCCGGCCATCGGGCCGAGCACGCCGTCTTCGGCACAGGTGGCGCCCGGCCGCTCCGGATCGTCGCCGACGAAGCAGCGGTAGCAGGGCTTGTTCGCCTCCCAGCCGCGGAACACGCCCAATTGCCCGTCGAACTGGCCGATCGCCGCCGATATCAGCGGCACGCGCGCGGCATGCGCCGCATCGGCGACGCAGAGCCGCGTCGCGAAATTGTCGCAGCCGTCGAGCACCGCGTCGGCCTGGCCGATCAGGCCGGGGGCGGACGCCGCGCCGATCCGGATCGGCGCCTCGACGACCGTTACCTGCGGATTGATCCGCCGCGCCGCCGCCGCCGCTGCCGCCGCCTTGGGCGCGCCGATGTCGCCGGTCGTGTAGATCGTCTGGCGTTGCAGGTTGGACAGGTCGACCGCATCGTCGTCGACGATCGTCAGGCGCCCGAGCCCCGCCGCGGCGAGATACTGGATCGCCGGCGATCCGATGCCGCCCGCCCCGATCACCACCACATGCGCCGCGGCGAAGCGCTGCTGGCCGGCACCGCCGACCTCCTTCAGCACGATATGGCGGGCGTAGCGCGACAGGTCCGCGTCGGAGAGCGTCACGCCGGCCAGGAGAAGGTCAGGCTGGCGCGATACCAGGCGTCGGGCTGCACCATGGCGACCGCCGCCTTGCCGCGCGCGAGGCTCGATACGAGCCCCGCGGCATATTGTTCGACCGACGGGCAGGCGATCGCGCGGGGCACCGCCCGGCGCGGCTGGCCATCGGGGCCGAGCAGGACCGCGACATCGACCTTCAGCACCCAGCCGTTGGTCGCCGGGCTGGCGGCGGCGCAGCGCCCCGCCTTCACCTCGGCCGCGACGAAGCCCGACAGGCCCGGGTCGCCGTCGATCTCTCGGGCATAGGGAAGGGGCTGCAGCGCGCTCCAGTCCTGGGGCGGCATCGGGGCGGCGACCATCTGGGTGGCCAGGACAAGTGCTTCGATCATCGGCCGGTCGATCCGAACCCTCCGCTTCCACGCGCCGTGTCGTCGAGCGTATCGACGATTTCAAGCGTGGCGCGTCGAACCGATGCGGGGACGAGTTGGGCGATCCGTTCCCCGCGCACGACGGCGAAGGGCGTGTTCCCCAGGTTGACGAGGATCACGCGGATCTCACCGCGATAGTCGGAATCGATCGTCCCGGGTGTGTTGAGGCAGGTGATGCCGTGTTTCAGTGCCAGTCCCGAACGCGGGCGCACCTGCACCTCATACCCGTCGGGGATGGCGATCGCGAACCCGGTCGCCACCGCCGCCCGCGCTCCGGGCGCCAGCGTCAGATCCTCGGCGGAAACGATGTCGAGCCCTGCCGCGCCGGCAGTCGCATAGGCGGGAACGGGCAGGCCCTCGCCATGCGGCAGGCGGCGAAGGCGGATCGGAACGGCTGGCGACATGGCCACCGGCTACCCCGCCCGCGCGAACGGATCAAGAACCCTTGAGCGCATCCGCGATCCGCTGCGCCAGCCGGCGGGCGACCTCGTCCTTGGGCAGGCGTTCCCAATGTTCGACGCCGGCGGCGGTCGCGAGGTGGACGGTGTTGGCGTCGCCGCCGAACACGTCGCCCGACACGTCGTTGGCGACGATCCAGTCCGCGCCCTTGCGGATGCGCTTCTCGGCCGCGCGGGCGACGACCTGTTCGGTCTCCGCCGCGAAGCCGACCACCAGCGCCGGGCGCCGCGGATCGCGGGCCAGCGTCGCGAGGATGTCGACATTCTCGGTCAGCGTCAGCGCGGGCGGGGCGTCGCCCTTCTTGACCTTGTGCGGGGCGGCATCGACGCGCCAGTCGGCGACCGCGGCGACCATCACCGCGGCATCGGCGGGCAGGGCGCGGGCGACCGCCTCCGCCATATCCTGCGCGGTGACGACGTCGATCCGGTCGACGCCCGCCGGCGTCGCGAGGCTGACCGGGCCGGCGACCAGCGTCACTCGCGCACCCAGCGCCGCAAGCGCGCCGGCGATCGCGAAACCCTGCCGTCCCGACGAGCGGTTGGCGATATAGCGGACGGGATCGATCGGTTCGTGCGTGGGGCCGGCGGTGACCAGCACGTGACGCCCCGACAGGGTGCCGCTGGCCGGCCGCAGCGCGCGCTCGATCGCGGCGAGGATCGCGGGCGGTTCGGGCAAGCGGCCCGGCCCGTATTCGCCGCACGCCATCGCGCCTTGGTCGGGCTCAAGCACCGTGATGCCATCGGCGCGCAGCGCGGCGACGTTGCGGCGGGTCGCGGCATGCTGCCACATCCGCACGTTCATCGCCGGCGCGGCGAGCACCGGCGCGTCGGTCGCGAGCAGCAGCGTGGTGGCGAGGTCGTCGGCGATGCCCGCCGCCATCCGCGCCATCAGGTCGGCGGTGGCGGGCGCGATCACGATCAGGTCGGCCTGGCGGCTGAGCTGGATATGCCCCATCTCCGCCTCGTCCTTCAGGTCCCACAGGCTGGTGTAGACCTGATCCTCGCTGAGTGCGGCGAGCGTCATCGGGGTCACGAAATGGCTCGCGCCCTCGGTCAGGACGCAGCGGACGGCGTGGCCGCGGCCGCGCAGCAGGCGGATCAGCTCGCACGCCTTGTAGGCGGCGATGCCGCCGCCGACGATCAGCAGGATGCGCGTCATCGGACGATCCTTTTCACCGTGATCCGGCGTTTGTCGAGCGCCGCGGCGAACAGGTCGCGCAGCCCGTCGGGAACGAAGGCGAGGCCGACGAGCAGCACCGGCGCGACCAGCAGGCCCCAGTAGAAGGTGTCGAGCCGCCCGAACACGCTCAGCACTGCGGCATAGGCGGCGAGCAGCACCAGCACGCGCAGCCCGAGCGGATCCGCCCATGCCGCCCAGCCGAACAGCGCGAGCCCGACCAAAGGCGCGGCGAGCCACAGCGGCGCCAGCACCAGCGCCGTCGACAGCGTCATCGTGCGCACGAAGAAACCGAAGCCCAAACGGCCCGACCATCCCGGCGACACTGGATCGAGCGGCCGCACCACCTCCGCCACGCCGTGCGCATGGCAGGCCAGCGCCAGCGCCAGCACGGTGCCCGCGACGACCCAGCCGAGCGCCTCCCGGCGAAGGCCCCCGGCGACCGCCAGCGTCGCCATCAGCGCGAGGTACAGTCCCGCCGTTTCGCGGATCAACGCCGCGGCGAGTCCGAAGGCGACCGCGGGCAGCCAGGCGTCGGGCCGGTAGACCGCGAGCGATAGCGCGACGAACAGCCCGGCCCAGATTTCGTGAAAGGCGATGAGGTCGCGCTGGACGAACGCCATCAGTCCGCCGGCCAGCAGCGCCATCGCGACGATCCGCGGCGGCGGGCGGGCGAAGGCGGGGGCGAGCCGCGCATACCATGCGACCGCCACCGCCGCGGCGAGCAGGTACAGCAGCGCGACGACGAGCGCGTGGGGGAGGGTGGCCTGCACCATCGCCAGCGTCGGCAGGCGAAACGTCACGAACGGTTTCAGCGGATAATTGCCCGATCGCATCGCATCGGCGGCGACGGCATAGTAATTGCCGCCGTGGCGGACGTTCGCGACGATCGTCTCGTAGAGCATCACGTCGGCCTGATCGTCGCCGCGATCCGCCGGTGCCCGGGTCGCGGCCGGCGGGACGGGCGTTGCGAAGACGAGCAACGTGGCGACCAGCAGCAGCGCGAGCGCGGCGAGCGCCGCCCAGGCGTCGCGTGGCGCCGCGCCCGCGAACCGCGAGGGCCGGGCGAGCCACAACGGTGCGAGCGGGCGGCGCATCACCGGATCAGTGTACGGTCAGCCAGGTCGCGGCGACGCTGGCCACGGCGGTGACGATCGCGACCGCGGCATAGCGCCAGCCGCCGCCGATCCGCACCACCTCGATTTCCCGCAGCGGCGGGGCGGGCGGTTCGCCGCCGGGCGCTGGATAATGCGCCTCGATCCGGCGGATGAGGTCGGGCAGCGCGGCCAGCGTCCGCACGTCGCGGATCAGCCGGTCGGCGATCGCCGCCTCCGGCCCCAGTTCGGTGCGGATCCATTCGCGCACGAACGGCGCCGCAGCCTCCCACAGGTTGATGTCGGGATCGAGCCCGGTGGCGACGCCCTCGACCATCACCATCGTCTTCTGGAGCAGCAGCAGGTGCGGCTGCGTCACCATGTCGAAATCGCGGGTGATCGAGAACAGGCCGTCCAGCATCATGCCGATCGACATGTCCTTCACCGGCAGGCCGCGCATCGGTTCGCCGACGGCACGCAGCGCGGTCGCGAATTCGGCGACATTGTGGTGGCTGGGAACGTAGCCCGCCTCGAAATGGATTTCGGCGACGCGTTTGTAGTTGCCGGTGATGAGGCCGTAGAGGATCTCCGCCAGCCAGACCCGCGCGCGACGGTCGATCCGGCCCATGATCCCGAAATCGATCGCCGCGATCTTGTTGCCGGGCAGGGCGAACAGATTGCCCTGGTGCATGTCGGCATGGAAGAAGCCTTCGGCGATCGCCTGCCTCAGGAACGCCTGCACCAGCGTGTTGGCGAGCTTGGGCAGGTCGTAGCCTTGCGCGATCAGCGTCGCCCGGTCGGACAGCTTGATGCCGTCGACCCAGGCCACCGTCAGCACCCGCGCGGTCGAGCGCTGCCAGTCGATCGCGGGGACGATGAAGTCCGGCTCAGCGGTCATCGATTCGGCGAGTTCGGACGCCGACGCCGCCTCGCGCCGGAAATTGAGTTCGCGCGTGGTCCAGCGCTTGAAATTCTCGACCGTCAGGCGCGGGCGCAGCCGCTTCGCCTCGACGCTCATCCCCTCGAGTTGGGCCGCCGCCCATTCGTAGGTGGCGATGGCGCGGGTGAAATCGGCCTCGACGCCGGGGCGCAGCACCTTCACCGCGACGGTACGCCCGTCGGTGGTGACGGCGCGATGCACCTGCGCGATCGACGCGGCGCCGACCGGCGCCTCTTCGATGCTCGCGAACAGGTCGGATGGCGGCCGGCCGAAGCTTTGCTCCATCGCCGCGGCGATCGTCGCATAGGGGACGGGCGGCAACTGGTCCTGCAAGCGCAGCAAATCCTGCGTCGCGGCCTCGCCGACCAGGTCGGGACGGGTGGCGAGCGTCTGGCCGAGCTTGATCGCGGCGGGGCCGATCGCCTGGAACGCATCGGCGTAGCGCGGCACCTTGGGCACGCGCGCGCCGATCCGCGCGATCCGTGCGAGCCGGCGGACGGGCGCGGGCGTGTTGGGATCCCGCTCGATTCCCGTCAGCGCGCCGTGGCGGGCGAGGATGCGCCCCCATTTCAGCAGACGCCAGACATGGACGACGGACGCGGTCACGAAAAAAGCCCCTCCTCTTCGGAGGATGGGGTGGGGTGGAGGATACGGACCCGGGGTCCGGAGAGGCAGCCCCCAACCCCTCTGACAATGAGGGGCGTGCCCATGGCCTCGGTCAAATCTTCCACCCCGAGTGGATCGCGACCAACCCGCCCAGGATCGGCTCCGCCTTCGTCCGCACGAAGCCCGCGTCCGCGATCATCCCCTTGAACGTCGGCATGTCGGGGAAGCGGCGGATCGATTCGATCAGATAGCGATAGCTGTCGGCATCCTGCGCCAGCAATTGCCCGAGCTTCGGCACCAGCCGGTGCGAATAGCCGTCGTACACCTCCTTGAACCCCGGCCAGGCCGTGGTCGAGAATTCGAGGCAGTAGAAGCGCCCGCCGCGGCGCAGCACGCGATGCGCCTCGCGCAGCGCCTTCGGAATGTCGGTGACGTTGCGGATGCCGAAGGCGATCGTATAGGCGTCGAAGAACCGGTCGGGAAAGGTCAGCGTCTCGGCGTTCGCCTCGGTCCAGACCAGTCCGTCGATGCCGCGCTTCGCGGCGCGTTCCATGCCCACTTCGAGCATCTGCGGGTTGATGTCGGCGACCGTCACCGATGCACCCGCCGCGGCGAGGCGAAAGGCGATGTCGCCAGTGCCGCCGGCCATGTCGAGGATCTGCTGCCCCTCCTGCGGCTGGACGCGGCGGACGAAGCGGTCCTTCCACAACCGGTGCATGCCGCCCGACATGGCGTCGTTCATCAGGTCGTAGTTTTTGGCGACGCTGGAGAACACGCCGCCGACGCGGGCGGTCTTTTCCTCGGGCGCGACGTCTTCATAGCCGAAGGAGACGGTTCCGGTGGGGGCGGTGTCGGTCATGTCACCGCCCTAGCCAGTGCTTGTGGCCGGGGCAAACGCAACCTAGCTCTCGGACGTGCCAGAACTTCCCGAAGTCGAAACCACCGTCCGCGGCCTGACCCCCGTGCTCGCCGGCCAGCGCCTCGTCCGCGTCGAGCCGCGGCGCGCCGACCTGCGCAAGGCGATTCCCGTGGATCTGCGCCAGCGCATGACCGGGGCGACCGTCACCGCGCTGTCGCGGCGCGCCAAATACGGGCTGATCCATACCGATCGCGGCGACACGCTCGTCTTCCATCTCGGCATGTCGGGGCGCTGGCGGGTCGATCCGGCCGAGGCGCTGGCGCACGACCATCTGGTCGTCGAGACGGGCGAGGGGCGTCACCTCGCGCTCAACGACCCGCGGCGATTCGGCTTCCTCGACCTCGTCGAGACGACCGCGCTCGATGCCTATCCGCCGTTCGCGGCGATGGGGCCGGAGCCGCTCGGTCCGGAATTCGACGGCGCCTATCTCGCGGCTGCGCTGAAGGGGCGCGTCGCGCCGATCAAGGCGATGCTGCTCGACCAGCGGATCGTCGCCGGCCTCGGCAACATCTACGTCTGCGAGGCGCTGCACGTCGCGCGGATCGCGCCGACGCGTGCCGCGGGCCAGATCGCGCTGCCGCGGCTGGAGCGGCTGGCGATCGCGGTGCGCGAGGTGCTGCTCGCGGCGATCGACGCGGGCGGCTCGACGCTGCGCGACTATGCGCGCCCCGACGGCGAACTGGGCTATTTCTCGAAACAGTTCCTCGTCTATGGCCGCGAGGGCGAAGCGTGCCATTGCGGCGGCACCGTCCGGCGGCGCGTCGACAGCGGCCGCTCGACGTTCTATTGCCCGCGCTGTCAGCGCAATTGACCCCGCCGTGGTGCGGCGGAGTTGACCCCGACCCCGGCAATCGGTAAGGGCGCTGCCTTCGAGACGGCGTCGGGTGTTCCGGACGCCCCGTCTTCCATCGACCACATCACTCGCAAGGACGTACCGAATGGCGAATACGCCGCAAGCCAAGAAGCGCATCCGTCGCAACCAGCGCCGCGCCGACATCAACGGTGCCCGCGTCGGCCGCATCCGCACCTTCATCAAGAAGGTCGAATCGGCGCTTGCTTCGGGCGACAAGGCAGCGGCGAGCACCGCGCTCGCAGCGGTCCAGCCGGAATTGCAGCGTGGCGTCGCCAAGGGCGTGCTCCACAAGAACACCGCGAGCCGCAAGTTCTCGCGCCTGACCAAGGCGGTCACCACGCTCGCCTGAGCGCGTTTCCGCGTCGACGATCGCACCCGCCGGGACCCGTTCCCGGCGGGTTTTTTGATGTCCGTTTCGGGCGCACGGGGAACGAAAAGGGAAACGCAGGAGTCACCGCGATTCGTGCCGGATGACCTCCGCAAATCCCGTCATAAATACTGCAAATACAGCCACTTATCACTTTGTTGGACGCATTTCCGCGGGGCAAGGTGTGTCAATCCCGTTTATTTCAAGAATGTGACCGGGCGGGGGCTTGATCGACTCGGGCGAGGCTTCATAACTCGCCTCCACCGCAGCGGTGTCATCGCTGCCGGCGACCTGAACAGCGTGGGCATGCCGAACGGCCGTTGGCCGTAAGGGGGGATTGTCTGTCTTGAATACAGCCACCGGTGCGACATTCCGTCGTTCCGGTAACGGAAAGGTGTGCGTTGAACGATCGGCAGGCAGCGGCGGTGACGGAGAGCGAGGCGCAGCGCGCTTGGGTCCGCGTCCGCAGCAACCTGCGCGAATCTGCCGGCGCGCGCCTGTTCGAGCAATGGCTGAAGCCGATGGAGCTGATCGAGGACGGCGACACCGACACGATCCGGCTGGGGCTGCCGTCGGCGTTCATGACCAACTGGGTCCGCAACCATTATGCGGACCGGATGATGCTCGAATTCCGGGCGCTGCTCCCCAATGTGCGTGGCGTGTCGATCGAGACGTGCATGCCGGCGCCCGTCGCGGCGCGGATCGTCGCCGGACCGGCGGACGCCGCGCCGGCACCGACGCCGCAGCCGGCGCCGCCGCTCGCCGCGATCGTGGCGGCCAAACCCGCCGGCGAACGGCCGCCGCTCGACGCGCGCTTCACCTTCGACCGATTCGTCGTCGACGCCGCCAACCGCGTCGCGTTCAATGCCGCCCGCATGCTCGCCGAGCCCGGCGTGCCGCGGTTCAGCCCGCTGTTCCTCCATTCGGGGACGGGGCAGGGCAAGACGCATCTGATGCATGCGATCGGCCAAGCCTTCCTCGCGCAGCACCCCGACGCGACCGTCATCTGCATGTCGGCGGAGCGGTTCATGTTCGATTTCGTCGCGGCGATGCGCGCGCGCGACACGCACAGCTTCAAACAGCGCCTGCGCGGTGCCGACCTGCTGCTGATCGACGACCTCCAGTTCATCGCCGGCAAGGATGCGACGCAGGAAGAATTCTTCCACACCGTCAACGAGATCATGAGCGCCGGCAAGCGGCTGGTCATTTCCGCCGACCGCTGCCCGCAGGCGCTCGACGGCGTCGAGGCGCGGATCGTCAGCCGCATGTCGGTCGGCCTCGTCGCGGATATCAAGGCGCCCGACCTCATGCTGCGCCGTGCCATACTGGACCGGAAACTCCGCGACCTGCCCGAGGCGAAGGTCCCCGCCGAGGTGCTCGACCTGCTCGCGGCGCGCATCCATGCGAACATCCGCGAGCTGGAAGGTGCGCTCAACCGCGTCGTCGCCTATGCGCAGCTGACCGGGGACCGTATCGATATGGAGTTCGCCGTGGCCACGCTGGGCGACGTGCTGCGCGGCGCCCAGCGGCGGGTGACGATCGACGAGATCCAGAAGCTGGTCAGCCAGCATTTCGAACTGAAGCCGCTCGACCTCGTTTCGGCGCGCCGCAGCCGGGCGGTCGCCCGGCCGCGCCAGATCGCGATGTATCTCGCCAAGCGCCTGACGACGCGCTCGCTACCCGAGATCGGCCGCAAGTTCGGCGGCCGCGATCATTCGACGGTGATCCACGCGGTGCGCAAGATCGAGGAACTGCGCGACCAGGATCGCGACATCGATACCGCGGTCCGCACGCTGATGCGCGAGCTTGAAGCCTGAGGCTTTCCCGTTTCCGGCATTCGGGCGCTTTTCCTGACGCCGCGAAGCGAATGCCTCGCGCAGAGACGGAGAAGGGTGCCGCGTCAGCGGCTGTCCTTGACTGAACTGACGCTGCTGGGATCACGGGCGCTTCGCGCCTGACGCGACCCCTCCGCGCCTCCGCGCCTCCGCACGAAAATCCTCCACCGGGACGGCGACCCCGGCCCTTTGGCCGAATGGCAAGTCTATACGTGCCGGAAGCAAGGTGTCTCACGCGAAGCCGCAAAGCCGCGAAGGGAATGGTTCGCGCGGAGGCGCGGAGAAGAAGGGGTCCGCGCCCGCGGCTTCGCATGGCTATTCTGACGCTGTCGGGATCACGGGCGCTTCGCGCCTGACGCAGCCCCTCCGCGCCTCCGCGCGAAAATCGTCCACCGGGACGGCGACCCCGGACCCTTGGCCGAACGGCAAGCCTATACGTCCCGGAAGGAAGGTATCTCACGCGAAGCCGCAAAGCCGCGAAGGGAATGGTTCGCGCGGAGGCGCGGAGGCGCGGAGAAAGAAGGGGTGCCGCGTCTGCGGCTGCGCATGGCTATCCAGACGCTGTCGGGTTCAAGGGCGCTTCGCGCCGGACACTTCCGGGTCTCTGCGCGAACGCCCCCCTCTTCGCGGCTTTGCGGCTTCGCGCGAATCACCCCCTTACGGGTCAGACGATCAGACCCATCGCCTCCTGCGCCGACCGCAGCACCGGCGCCGCGAGCGCGCGTGCCTTTTGGGCGCCCTTGTCGAGGATGGCGTCGATCGCGTTGCGGTCGTCGAGCAGGCGTACCATCTCGTCGCGGATCGGGCCCAGAGTCGCCACGGCGAGGTCGGCGAGGTCGGGCTTGAACGCCCCGAACCCCTTGCCGGCATAGTCCGTCAGCACGTCCTGCGGCGCCCGGTCGGCAAGCGCGGCGAAGATCGTGAGCAGGTTCTTCGCCTCGGGTCGTGCCGCCAGCTCGTCGAGCGTCGCCGGCAGCAGTTCGGGATCGGTCTTCGCCTTGCGGAACTTGTCGGCGATGACCTCGTCCGGATCGACCAGCTTGACCACCGATTGCTCGGACGGGTTCGACTTGGACATCTTCGCCGACGCATCGCGCAGGCTCATGATCCGCGGCGCGGCGGCGCTGACCAGCGGCTCGGGCAGCGTGAACAGGTCCGTCGCGTAATCGGTGTTGAACTTCGTCGCGATGTCGCGCGCCAGCTCGAGATGCTGCTTCTGGTCGTCGCCGACGGGGACGTGGGTGGCGTTGTAGAGCAGCACGTCGGCGGCCATCAGCACGGGATAATCGTACAGGCCGACGCTGGCGCCCTCGCGGTTCTTGCCCGCCTTGTCCTTGAACTGCGTCATGCGGTTGAGCCAGCCGACCCGCGCGACATTGTTGAGCAGCCACGACAATTCGCTGTGCGCGGGCACCCGCGCCTGGTTGAACAGCACCGAGCGGTCGGGATCGATACCGGCGGCGACCAGTGTCGCGGTCATCTCGATCGTCTGGCTTCGCAGGTCGGCGGGGGCGATGAATTCGGTCAGGCCGTGGAGGTCGGCGATGAAGTACATCGTCTCGCCGCCCTCGGCCTGGATCGCGTCCTGCATCGCCACCCATTGCTTCACCGCGCCGAGATAATTGCCGAGGTGGAGGTTGCCGGTGGGCTTGATGCCGGAGACGACGCGCTTCGTGGGCATAAGAGGCCTTATCTGGAACGGATGAGCTGGCGGATGTCCGCCGGGCGCAAGGCGCCGGTCACGAACACGGCGGCGGCATAGACGAGCGCACCGGTGCCGACCAGCACGACCATCGCGCCCCAGCGAGCGAGGTTGGCACCGGTCGTATAGGGCTGGAACAGGTCGTTGAGGAAGAACATCACCGCGCCCATCGCCAGCGCCGCGACCAGCATGCGCGGCGCCCGCCGCTTCAGCTGCGCATCGGGCACGAACTGGCCGCGCCGGTACAATGTGCGATAGAGCAGCGCGACGTTGACGGTGCTGGCGATCGCGGTCGCCAGCGGCGGTCCCATATGCTTCAGCGGCACGATCAGCGCGAGATTGAGCGCCAGGTTCACCCCCATCGATATCGTCGCATATCGCACCGGCGTGCGTGTGTCGGAACGGGCGTAATAGCCCGGCGTCAGCACCTTCACGAGGATGTACGAGGGCAGCCCGATCGAGAAGGCGGCGAGCGCCTGTGCGGTGAAATGCGTGTCGGTCGCGTCGAACTTGCCATGCTGGAACAGCGCCGCGGCGATCGGCGCGCCGCAGACGACGAGGGCCACCGTCGCCGGCAGCGTGAGCAGCAGCGCCAGCTCCATGCCGCGGTTCTGCGTCGCCATCGCCGCCGCGTCCTCGCCCCGGCCGAGCAGGCGCGAGACGGTGGGGAGCAGGACGGTGCCGAGCCCGATGCCGATCAGCCCGAGCGGGAGCTGGTTGAGCCGGTCGGCGGCGTAGATGTACGACACCGATCCGGATGGCAGCAGGCTGGCGGCGAGCGCGGTGGAGACGACGAGATTGATCTGTACCGCGCCCGCGCCTGCGGCGGCGGGGCCGATCAGCGCCATCAGCCGCTTCACGTCGGGACCGAAGCGCGGGAGCTTGAGGCGCAGCGTCACGCCCGCACGGCGGCAGGCGTACCACAGCCAGAGCAGTTGCAGCGCGCCCGAGACGGTGACGGCGATCGCCTGGTTGCGCGCGGTGAGCAGCGGCACGTCGGCATGGAAGAACAGCAGCGCCACGATCAACGTCGCGTTGAGGAGGATCGGCGCGGCGGCGTTGACCCAGAAGCGGTGGAGCGAATTGAGGATGCCGCCGAGCAGCGACACGAGGCTGATGAACAGCAGGTAGGGGAAGGTGAGCCGCGCCAGCTGTACCGCAAAGTCGAATTGCCCCGGATCGACCCCGTTGAAGCCGCCCGACAACGCGTAGGTGACCGGCCACGCGGCGACTTCCATCACCGCGGTCATCACGATCAGGATCGGCAGCAGGATCGACAGCGCATCCTCGGCGAAGGCGATGCCGTGCGCCAGGCCGGTCCCCTCCGCCGCCGTGTCGCCCTCCGCCACCTTGCGGTTGAACATCGGGATGAAGGCGGCGGAAAACGCGCCTTCCGCGAACAACGCGCGGAAGAGGTTGGGCAGGCGGAACGCGATCATGAACGCGTCCGACGCGAAGCCTGCCCCCACGAAGCGGAAGAACAGCGAATCGCGCACCAGCCCCAGCACCCGGCTGGCGAGCGTCAGCCCGCCGACCGAGCCCAGCGCCTTGGTCAGGTTCACGTGCGTCCGCCCCTTGCCTGCGGATCAGGCGTGGCCGACGTCCCCGACCGAGAAGGCGCCGGTGCCGTTCTGTTCGGCCTGCTGCAGGTAGAGCTGGGCGAAATCGATCGGCTCGAGCAGCAGCGGCGGGAAGCCGCCGTCGCGGACGCAGTCGGCGAGCACGCGGCGTGCGAACGGGAACAGCAGGCGCGGCGCCTCGCCCAGCAGGAACGGCTGGATCGCGTCGGCCGGCACGTTGCGCAGCCCGAACAGGCCGGCATAGGTCAGGTCGACGATGAACGCGGTCTGGCCCTCGGCCTCCGCCTTGACGTCGATCTTCAGCAGCACCTCGTGCACCTCTTCGCCGACCTGCGCGGTGCCGATATTGAACTGCACGTCGATCGCGGGCGGGTTCGGGTTCTGGAAGATAGCGGGCGCGTTCGGATTCTCGAACGACAGATCCTTGACGTATTGCGAGATCAGGCCGGCGGCGGGCGCGGCATCCTCGCCGTTGGTCAGCGGCTGGGTGTCGAAGGTGGTGCCGTTGTCCTGGTCGGCCATGCGAATGATCCTCGATTGAAGCGATGACACGGGGACCGAAGCGGCCCATGGGGCGTTCGGTGCCGGTGGCGCCCGCGCCTAGCAGCGCCCGCAGGGACTTTCAACGCCGCGCGGGCGCAGGCGTGGTTTGAATCGTAACGGCTTTCGGCCTATGTATCGATCAAGATCGGAGGCACGGTGTTCTACGTAGTACTTCTCGCGATGGTGGCGGCCTTTCTGGCGCTCCGTCTCTACAGCGTGCTCGGCAAACGGACCGGCCACGAACAGCAACCGCTGCCGCGCGCGGCCGAGGATCGCCCCGCGGCGATTCCGGTGACCGCGCGCACGATCGACGCGACGCCAGAGGTGCGCGAACCGGCCAACCGCAACATCGAACCGCGTGCCGAAGCCGGCCTGCGCTCGATCGTGGCGGGCGAGCAGGGGTTCGACGTCAACCAGTTCCTGGGCGGCGCGCAGGCGGCGTACCGGATGACGCTGGAGGCGTTCTGGTCGGGCGACGAGAAGGCGCTGGCCGAACTCGCCGAACCCGATGTCGCGCATGCGTTCGGCGAGGCGATCGCCGCGCGCCGTGAAGCGGGCGAGACGCTGGAGAACCGGCTGGTGTCGATCGAACGCGCGGTAATCGCCGATGCCTCGCTCGAGGGTCGCGAGGCACGGATCACGGTGCGGTTCGATGCGGATATCGCCGCGGTGACCCGCGACGCCGACGGGACCGTCATCGCCGGATCACTGACCGACGCGGTCGAGACGCACGACGTCTGGACCTTCGCCCGGACGCTCAAGAGCCGCGATCCCAACTGGCGGCTCGCCGACACCGACGAGGAATAGGCGATCCTCACTGCCGTCGACCGGCCGGGGCGACCGGCCCGGCGGGTTTCGCCCCCTTGTCCTGACCGCGACGCTTGGGCACAGCGTCGCCGGGCCGCGCCGTGATCCGCGCGCGGCGACACGGGGACGATCGATGACCGCCATTCGCGCTTTCACCAGCATCGCACTGGCGCTGACGCTCGCCGCATGCGGCGGGCGCGTCGTGCCGGTGGGGACGGGGCAGGCGCCCGTCGTGGCACCGCCGCGCGGCACCGCGCCCCGTCCGACGCCGGCGCGGCAACCGATCACGTCCGGCCGGTCGTTCGATGGCCGCATCCAGCCCGCCGTGCCGATGGCGGCGGCACCCGTCGTCGCCAATCCGGCCGCCACGACCGCAGCCACCGCCGGTGTCCTCGCCGGCCCGCCCCTCGATACGTTGCCGATCACCGATGCGCAGGCGGAGGCGACGCGGCAGGCGTTTCTGGCGAGCTGCCCCGGCCTGATGCGCCGCGTCGATGCCTCGGGGCTGACCCGCGGCACCGACTGGCAACCCGCCTGCGCCGCGGCGGCAAGCGTGCCGCGCGGCGGTGCGCGCGGGTTCCTGCTGGCCCATTTCGAAACGGTGCAGGTCGGCGACGGCAAGGCGTTCGCGACCGGTTATTACGAGCCGGAGATCGCGGCCTCGCGCGACCGGCGGCCCGGTTATGCGGTGCCGATCTACGCGCGTCCCACCGACCTGATCGACGTCGACCTCGGCAAGTTCAGCGACACGCTGAAGGGCCGCAAGATCCGCGGACGCGTCGCGGGCAGCAACCTGATCCCCTATTACGACCGCGCCGCGATCGACGGCGGCGTGCTCGACGGCAAGGCGCCGGTGCTGGCCTGGGGTGCGGACGAGGCCGCGGTCTTCTTCCTCCAGATCCAGGGATCGGGCCGGTTGCGACTGCCCGACGGCGGGATCATGCGCGTCGGCTACGACACGCAGAACGGACGCGACTATACCGGGATCGGCGCGCTGATGAAGGCGCGCGGCCTGCTCCAGCCGGGGCAGACATCGATGCAGGGCATCGTCGCGTGGCTGCGCACGCATCCCGACGAGGGCCGCGCGATCATGCAGGAGAACAAGAGCTTCGTGTTCTTCCGTGAGCTCGACACGCCGCCGGTGGGCGCGATGGGCTATGTCGTCAACGGCGGGGTGAGCGTCGCTGCCGACGTCAAATACGTGCCGCTCGGCGCACCGGTGTTCCTGTCGATGGACCGGCAGGATGCGAGCGGGCTGTGGGTCGCGCAGGACACCGGCGGCGCGATCAAGGGCAGCAACCGGTTCGACACCTATTGGGGTGCCGGCCCCGTCGCCGAAGCCACCGCCGGCGGCATGGCGGCGCGCGGAACCGCGTTCCTGCTGCTGCCGGTCGGCACGCTCGCGCGGATGCAGGGCAACCGGTTCAGCCTGCCGTCGGGGCTCGATGCGCCAGCTCAACCCTGACGAGGCCGACCTGTGGGCGCGGGTGATGGCGACGGTGAAGCCGCTGCGCGCGGTCCCGCCGGCCGCGCGACCCGCCGTCGCCCCCGCGGCGGTCGCCTCGGCGACGCCGGTGAAGGCGACCAAACCGTCCAAGGCCCTGGTCCGCGCGGTGGCGGCCGGCCGGCCCTCGGCGACGCGGGTGGTCGCGATGCCGCCGCCGCCGCCGCGCCAGAACACGCTCGACGGCAGCTGGGACAAGAGACTGACGCGCGGCATCGTCAGTCCGGACAGCGCGATCGACCTGCACGGCCATACACTGTCCTCGGCACATGCGCTGCTCGACGACGGGCTGTCGCGGGCGATCGCGCGCGGCGACCGCGTGCTGCTGCTCGTCACCGGCAAGCCGCCGCGGCCGGAGAGCGAGCGCCCGCATGCCCGCGGCGCGATCCGCGCGGCGATCGCCGACTGGCTGGGGGCGTCGCGTCATGCCGACGCGATCGCGGCGGTGCGAGGCGCGCACCCGCGGCACGGCGGGCAGGGCGCGCTCTACATCGTGCTGCGGCGCGGTCGCGGCTGATTTCGCGTCAGCCCGCGCGGGCGATGACCTCCGCATAGACCGCCGCCAGCGCCTCCAGATCGGCGAGCGCGACCGCCTCGTCGACCTGATGCATCGTGGCATTGACCAGCCCGAATTCGACGGTGGGGCAGAGGCGAGAGAGGAAGCGCGCGTCCGACGTGCCGCCCGACGTCGAGGGTTCGGGCACCCGTCCCGTCACCGCGACGATCGCGTCGCTCACGATCGCGGTCCACGGCCCCGGTTCGGTCAGGAACGCCTCGCTCGACACCGTACCTGTCACCGTGGCCGCAGGGGCATGATCGTGCACGACCCCGCGCACGCGCTCGATCAGGTCGGGCCCTCGCTGCTCGTCGTTGAAGCGGATGTTGAGCCGCGCCGCGGCGCGCGCCGGGATGACGTTATGCGCGGGGTTGCCGACCGCGATCTCGGTGATCTCCAGGTTCGACGGCTGGAACCAGGCGTTGCCATGGTCGAGCCCCATCGTCTGGAGCGCGGCGAGCGCCTGCGCCAGCTTGCCGGCCGGATTGTCGGCGAGGTGCGGATAGGCGACATGGCCCTGCCGCCCCGGCACGTCGATCCAGATGTTGACCGAGCCGCGCCGGCCGATCTTCATCATGTCGCCGAGCTGCCGTACCGAGGTCGGCTCGCCGACGAGGCACAGGTCGGGCACGATTCCGCGGGCCGCCATCCGCTCGATCAGCGCGGGCGTGCCGAAGGTCGCGGGTCCTTCCTCGTCGCCGGTGACGAGCAGGCTCAGCGTCGGGCCGACGCTCCACGAGGCCGCGGCCGCGAAGGCGGCGATCGCGCCCTTCATGTCGACCGCACCGCGGCCGTACAGCATGTCGCTGCGGACCTCGCCCGACCAGGGCGATCCGTGCCATCCGTCGCCGGGCGGCACCACGTCGAGGTGGCCGGCGAACGCCAGATGGCGACCGGTGCCCTGGCGCAGCGCGATCATGTTCTCCACCGGTCCGTCGGGCGCCTCGCCAACGACGAAGCGGTCGATGGCGAAGCCGATCGGGGCGAGCGCGGATTCAAGGATATCGAACACCGGCCCACGCGCGGGCGTGACGCTGTCCGCGCGCAGCAGCGCCTGCGCGAGCGCGACGACGTCGATCACGCGGCGGTCATCCTGCGGGCGTCTGCTCATATTGCTGGATCACCCAATCCTCTTCCTGGGCGCCCGCGATCCAGTCCTGCATCCAGGGATGCTGGACAACCGCGTCGATATAGGCGGCGGCGAAGCGCGCGATCGGCAGCTGGTAGGAGATGATCCGGGTGCAGACGGGCGCGAACATGATGTCGGCCGCGCCGAAGGTCCCGAACAGGAACGCCCCGTCGCCGCCGAAGCGCGCGCGGGCCTGCGCCCACAATTCCATGATGCGGTGGAGATCGGCGATGACGTCGTCGTCCGGCCGCTGCGCCGGAAAGACCTGGCGGATGTTCATCGCATGCTTGCGGCGCAGGGCGGTGAAGCTCGAATGCATTTCCGCCGCCATCGATCGCGCCATCGCGCGCGCGGTTTCGTCCGCCGGCCAGAAGCGATCGCGCCCGACCTTGTCGGCGAGATAGTCGACGATCGCCAGGCTGTCCCAGACGACCGCCTCGCCGTCCCACAGGATCGGCACCTTGCCGCTCGACGGAGCGAATTCCGCACCTTCGCGCCGCCGGTCCCATTCGGCGTCGTAGAGCGGCACGACGACTTCCTCGAAGGGAAGGCCGGACTGTTTGCACGCCAGCCAGCCGCGCAGGCTCCAGGAGGAATAGGCCTTGTTGCCGATGATGAGCTTCATGTCCGCCGGACTAGCGGGCGGGGCGGGGCAGGTCTAGCGAAGAGCGGCGCGACGGGCCGGGTTCAGCCGATCGCCTCGAGCACCGCGGCGCGCAGTTCGGGGATGCCCATCCCGCCCTCGCTCGATGTCGCGAGGATGTCGGGGTGCGCCGCGGGCCGCTTGCGCGCCTCTGCGGTGACGCTCTCCATCACCGCGGCGAGTTCGCTCGCCTTCACCTTGTCCGCCTTGGTCAGGACGATGCGATAGCTGACCGCCGCCTTGTCGAGCATTTCGAGGATGTCGCGATCGACGTCCTTGATGCCGTGGCGCGAATCGATCAGCACCAGCACGCGCTTCAGCGTGTCGCGGCCGCGCAGGAAGTCGTTGACCAGGAACCGCCACTTGCGGACGACATCCTTGGGTGCCTTGGCAAAGCCATAGCCGGGCATGTCGACCAGCCGGAAGGCGAGGGGGGTGCCGACGTCGAAGAAGTTCAGCTCCTGCGTCCGCCCCGGCGTGTTCGACGTCCGCGCCAGGCCGTTGCGGCCGGTCAGCGCGTTGAGCAGCGACGACTTGCCGACGTTCGACCGGCCCGCGAACGCGACTTCCGGCACCACGGGAGCGGGCAGATGCTCGAGCGCGGGCGCCGATTTCAGGAAACCGATCGGCCCCGCGAAGGTCTTGCGCGCGGTCTCGATCGCCTCGGGCGTGAAGCCCTCGACCGCGGGGGTGGCGACGTCGTCGCTCACTTGGCCGCCGCGATCTTGAGGCCCGGATGCCGCGCATAGAGGATGCGTTGCTGGAGGATGGCGAGGAAGTTCGATGCGATCCAATAGACCTGCAACCCGACCGGGTAGCTCGCCATCACGAACATCAGCACCCACGGGATGATCGCGAACACCTGCTTCTGGGTGTCGTCCATCGGTGCCGGGTTCAGCTTGAACTGGAAGTACATCGAGATGCCGAGCAGGATCGGCACGACGCCGATCGCGATCATGTGCGGCGGGGTGAAGTGCAGATAGCCGAACAGGTTGAGCGGGGTCAGCGGATCGGGCGCGGACAGGTCCTTGATCCACGCGACGAACGGCTGGTGCCGCATCTCGATCGTCAGCATCAGCACCTTGTACAGCGCGTAGAAGATCGGGATCTGGAGCAGCGTCGGCAGGCAGCCCGCGACGGGATTGACCTTCTCCGTCTTGTAGAGGGCCATCACCTCCTGCTGCATGCGCGGCTTGTCGTCCTTGAAGCGTTCCTGCAGCGCCTTCATCTTCGGCTGGATCGCGCGCATCTTGGCCATGCTGGCGAACTGGCGCTGGGCGATCGGGAACATCAGGCCGCGGATCGTCAGCGTCAGCAGGATGATCGCGACGCCGAAATTGCCGACCATGCGGAACAGCCAGTCGAGATAGGTGAAGATCGGCTTTTCGACGATCTCGAACCAGCCCCAGTCGATCGCCTTGTCGAGCTTGGTGACACCGGCGTCGTTCTCGTAATGCTGGAGCGCCTTCACTTCCTTCGCGCCCGCGAAGAAGCGGCTGGTCTGGGTCAGCGCGCGGCCGGCGGGGAGCAGCTTGGGCGCGAACGCATAGTCCGCCTGATAGGCGGTGTTGGTGCCGGCACGGAACTGGCCGTCGAACTGCGCCTGCTGGTCGGGGACGAGCGCGGTCAGCCAGTATTTGTCGGTGAAGCCGAGCCAGCCGCCGGTCGTCGTGAAGCGCTCCGGTGCCTTGTCGAGATCCTTGAACTTGGTGCCGTAATCGGCGCCCCCGCCATGCACGGACATCGGACCGGTGTGGATCTGCCAGGTGCCGGGGTCCTTCGACACGCCGACGCGATTGACATAGCCATAGGGCGCGACCGGCACCGGCGTGGCGCCGGCGTTCTGCACCGTCTGGCGGACGGTGAACATATATTGGTCGTCGACCGACAATTCGATCGCGAAGCGCTGGCCGCTGGCGTTGGCTGCGGTCAGCGTCACCGGCCGGCCGGGTGCCAGCAGCGGCGACGACGCGGCCCAGACGGCGTCGGCGGCGGGCGGCTTCAGCCCGTCGTCGCGCCAGCCGAACCCCGCGAAATAGGCTTCCGGCGCACCGGCCGGCGACAGCAGCCGGATCGGCGGGGAATTCCTGGCGATCGTTTCCTTGTACTTGACCAGCACCAGGTCGTCGATGCGCGCGCCCTTCAGGTTGATCGACCCCTGCAACGTCGGCGTCATGATCCGGACGCGGGGGGATTCGCCGAGCACGACCTGGCGGTTGCGCACCGCGCCGGACGTGTCCGCGGTCGGATCGGCCGAGGGACGTGCGGGGATCGGTTGCGACTTGCCGTTGACGATCTTGGTCACCGGCGGGTTGGCCACGGGGAAGAACTTGCCCTGGATCAGCGGCCACGCGAACAGGATCAGTGCCGCGACGACCGCGAACAGCATGAAATTCTGACGTTCTTTGTTCAAGGTCTTGCCCCGTCGTAGCTCAAGGGACGGGATCGGGTCCGTACCCGCCCCATGGATGGCAGCGCGCGATCCGTTTCACCGCCAGCCAGCCCCCTTTGGCCGCGCCATAGCGGCGAAGCGCCGTGATTGCATAGGCCGAACACGATGGCTGATAGCGGCAGGTGGGCGGCAGGACCGCCGAAGGCCCCAATTGCCAACCCCGCGCGAGCAGGATGAGCGCCTTCGCGATCACCGTTTCGGTGTCCGGGGCGGCCGGGGGCGCGCCGGCGCGCTCTCGCCCCGCGCGATCTTCGCCAGCGCCTTGCCGAGTTCCGCGGTCAGCAGCGCATGGTCGCGCTCGATCCCGCCGTCGCGGCCGATCAGGACGTGGTCGGCGCCGGGGATGCCGCCAGCCGGCAACAGGTCGCGCGCCAACGCCCGCAACCGCCGTTTCATGCGGTTCCGGACGACGGCGTTGCCGACCTTCTTGGTGACGGTGAACCCGACGCGCATCGCGGGATCGCCGTCCTTCCGGTCGTGCACCAGCAGGACGAAGCCCGGCATCGGTGCACGCCGTCCCGCATTCGCCGCGAGGAAATCGCGGCGGCGGGTGAGTGTCGCGATTACGCCGACAGCTTCTTGCGGCCGCGGGCGCGGCGTGCGTGGATCACCGCCCGGCCGCCGACCGTCGCCATCCGTGCACGAAAGCCGTGGCGCCGCGCACGCACCAGGTTGCTCGGCTGAAAGGTCCGCTTCATGATTCATTCCCTGATCGTCTGAATAGAAAACGGCCGCCACGCGGGACGGCCTTGATGGGGCGCGCATAATGAGGGGCGTCGCCGAAGTCAACGCGGGGCCGTTTCGTCACGGCGCATCGCGGCGCGGGATTGCCGGTCGCGCGCATGGCGGCGCAGCGCGCTGCGTCGGCGCATCGTGCGGTCGACCAGCCCGCCGATCCGCGGCCAGCGCCGCTTGGCGCGTGCGAAGCGGACCTGCGCCCGGCGGGAATTGCGCAGGATCAGCACCAGCCCGCCGGCGAACAGGAAGATGCCGCCCGGTCCCGGCAGCGGCCCGACCGCCGCCGCACCGAGGATCAGCATACCGCCGAGGGTAAGCTGTGCGACGCGGGCGACGGGATGGCGATCCTGCATGGGCCTCACTTGGGGTCGGTGTGTTGCCGGGACAAGACGGCCGGGGACATGTTCGAAATGGTCCCATTCCCTGTCATGCGAAAACCGGTATGAACCGCGGGTGACGCCAGGGCGACGGGGGGAATGGGCATGGCGGCGATCGTTCAGACGGTGGCCTATCTGGGACTGGAGGCGCGGGGCGTCGAGGTGCAGGTGCAGCTCGTCCCCGGCCTGCCCGCGTTCGTCGTCGTCGGTCTCGGCGACAAGGCGGTGGCGGAAAGCCGCGAGCGGGTCCGCAGTGCGATATCCGCGATGGGCCTCGCGCTGCCGCCCAAGCGGATCGTGGTCAATCTGTCCCCCGCCGACCTGCCCAAGGAAGGATCGCATTTCGACCTGCCGATCGCGCTCGGTCTGCTCGGTGCGATGGGCGTGATCGACGTGGAGGCGCTGGCCGATTATTGCGTCGTCGGCGAACTGGGGCTCGACGGGCGGATCGCGCCGTCGCCGGGCGTCCTGCTCGCCGCGCTGCACGCCGGGGCGGAGGGCAGGGGGCTGATCTGTCCCGCCGCACAAGGGGCGGAGGCCGCCTGGGCGGGATCGGTCGAGGTGCTCGCCGCGCCCGACCTGCTCGCGCTCATCAACCACTTCAAGGGGCACGGGCTGCTCTCGCCGCCCGCGGCGGGCGAGGTCGAGCCGGTGGGAACCGGCCCCGACCTGCGTCAGGTGAAGGGGCAGGAGGTCGCCAAGCGCGCGCTGGAGATCGCGGCGGCGGGGGGCCACAACCTGCTGATGGTCGGGCCGCCCGGCGCCGGCAAATCGCTCATGGCGTCCTGCCTGCCCGGGATCCTGCCGCCGCTCGATGCGGCCGAGGCGCTGGAGGTGTCGATGGTCCGCTCCGTCGCGGGCACGCTCGGCAACGGCCGGCTGACCCGCAACCGCCCGTTCCGCAGTCCGCACCACAGCGCATCGATGGCGGCGCTGACCGGGGGCGGGCTGAAGGTGAAGCCGGGGGAGGTCAGCCTCGCGCATCTGGGGGTGCTGTTCCTCGACGAGCTGCCTGAATTCCAGCGCGGCGTGCTCGATTCGCTACGCCAGCCGCTGGAGGCGGGCGTCGTCAGCGTCGCACGGGCCAATGCGCACGTCACCTTTCCGGCGCGGGTGCAATTGATCGCGGCGATGAATCCGTGCCGTTGCGGCCATCTGGGCGATGCCAGCCTGGCGTGCGCCCGCGCGCCGCGATGCGCCGCCGATTACCAGGCGAAGGTGTCGGGCCCGCTGCTGGACCGCATCGACCTGCATGTCGAGGTCGCGGCGGTCGGTGCGGCGGATCTCGCGCTGCCGCCCGCCGCCGAAGGATCGCGCGAGGTCGCGGCAAGGGTGGCCGCGGCCCGTGCGATCCAGACCGCACGCTATGCGGGGGAGGAGGCACGGACCAACGCGGACGCCGACGGTGCACTGCTCGATCGCGTCGCCACCCCCGATGCGGCCGGCGGCGCGCTGCTGGCGCAGGCCGCGGACGCGATGCGCATGTCCGCGCGCGGTTATACCCGGGTGCTCCGCGTCGCGCGGACGATCGCCGATCTCGCCGGCAGTCCGGTCGTCACCCGCATCCACGTCGCCGAAGCGCTCGGCTATCGCCGCCGTGCGCCGATCGCCTGATCGCCAAGGCGTCAATGCCGCGGCCGGTCGCGATCCTCCAGCAGCGCGATGCACTGGCTGAGCAGCGCGGCGATCAGATGGTCGCCGATCAGGTCGGCCTGTTCCAGCGCCCCCCGGATCTGCGCATGCAGCGCATCTTGCTCGATCGTCATGCGGGCCACATCGTCCAGTTCCTTACGCAGGTTCAGCAAGCACGGACGCGGGGCCGCCGCAAGGCCGTGCATGACAAACACGTGGTGAGGACACCGGTCCGCGCCGTCCGCGGATATCGCGCCCGCGCCACTTGCGGCGCCGCGGCCAACCCGCTACCGGGCGTCACTTCGCTGCCCCTGTGGCGAAATTGGTAGACGCATTCGACTCAAAATCGAACGCCGCAAGGCATGCTGGTTCGAGTCCGGCCAGGGGCACCATCCATCGAAATCGGGCGTGATGATGCCGCCGGACGATCGGGCCGGACCGTTTTCGACCGATGGTTTCGGTCGTCCGCCAATCGTGTATAGGCGGGCGATGGACTCCGGACCGACGACCAATCCGCTGCTCGACACGCTGGCGCTGCCGCGTTTCGCCGAGATCACGCCCGCGCTGATCGCACCCGCGCTCGATGCCGCGATCGCGGATCACGCCGCGACCGTCGCGGCGATCACCACCGCGCGGCCGACCACCTTCGCCGAGGCATGGCTGCCGCTGGAACGCGCCAACGTCGCGCTCGACGCGATCTGGTCGGCGGTGTCGCACCTGCATGCGGTGGCGGACACGCCGGCGTTGCGGGCCGCGCATGCCGAGGGACAGGCGCGGCTGGTCGAGAATGCGATGGCGGTCGGTCAGAACCGCGACCTGTACGACGTGCTCGTCGCCTTGTCGGTGTCGCCCGACTTCGCCGGATTGCCGGTCGCCGATCGCGTCGCGGTCGAGCATGCGATCCGCGACTTCACCCTGTCGGGCGTCGCGCTGGATGCCGGGGCACGCGACCGGTTCCGGGCGGTGTCGGTCGAATTGTCGTCGCTGTCCAACGACTTCGGCAGTGCGGTGCTCGATGCGACCGAAGCCTGGACGCTCGACGTCGCCGACGAAGCCGACCTTGCCGGTATCCCGGATGCGGACAAGGCGATGTTCCGCGACGCCGCGGCGGCGCATGGCGGCGAGGGCTGGCGCGTCACGCTGCACCAGCCGAGCGTCAGCGCGGTCCTGACCTTCGCGGAGAATCGCACGCTGCGCGCCCGCGTCTACGAAGCGTTCGGCACGCGCGCGTCCGATCGCGGACCCGACGCGGGTCGGTTCGACAACGGGCCGCGCATCGCCCGCATCCTGGCGCTGCGGCGCGAGGCGGCGGCGCTGCTCGGATTCGCCGATCCGGTCGCCTGGTCGCTCGCCACCAAGATGGCGCCGAACGCGGGCGAGGTGCTCGCCTTCCTCCGCGACCTCGGCACCCGTGCGCGACCGGCGGCGATGCGCGACCTGGACGAGATGCGCGCCTTCGCGGCGGAAACGCTCGGCATCGACGACCTGCAACCGTGGGACGTCGGCTTCGTCGCCAATCGCCTGCGCCAGGCGCGCTATGCGGTCGACGAGCAGGAGGTGCGCGGCTATTTCCCCGTCGCGCGCGTGGTCGAGGGGTGGCAGGCGCTGCTGACGCGGCTGTTCGGGGTGCGATTGGCGCGGCGCGCGGACGTCGCGACCTATCATCCCGACGCGCACTATTACGACCTGATCGACGAACGCGGCGCGGCGATCGCGGGCCTGTATGTCGATCTTCACGCGCGCACGGGCAAGCGCGGCGGCGCGTGGATGGGCGAGGCGCGGCCGCGGCTGCGCGACGGCAACATCTCTACGGTGCCGGTCGCCTATCTCGTCTGCAATTTCGCGCCGCAGGGGGGCGAGACGCCGTCGCTGCTCAGCCACAACGACGTCACGACGCTGTTGCACGAGACGGGGCATTGCCTGCACCACCTGTTCACGCGGGTCGACCGGCCGAGCATCGCCGGGACGAGCGGCTTCGAATGGGACGCGATCGAGCTGCCGAGCCAGCTGATGGAGGATTTCGCCTGGGATCGCGACGTGCTGACCGGCATGTCCGGGCATCACGAGACGGGCGCGCCGCTGCCCGGCGACCTGTTCGACCGGATGGTGACGGCGCGGCATTTCCAGGCGGGGCTGTTCATCGTCCGCCAGGTCGAATTCGCGCTGTTCGATCTGCTGCTGCATCTGGGCACGATGGGGTCCGACCCGATGGAGGTCATCGAGGCGGTGCGCGACGAGATCGCGGTGATCCGCCCGCCCGCGTGGCAGCGTTTCCCGCATGCGTTCAGCCATATCTTCGCGGGCGGCTACGCATCGGGCTATTACAGCTACCTCTGGGCCGAATTGCTTGCCGCCGACGGATTCCAGCGGTTCGTCGAGGCGGGGCTGGTCGATCGCGCGACCGGCGACCTGTTCCGCGAACAGGTGCTCTCGCGCGGGGCGACGCGGCCCGCCGCGGACAGCTTCCGCGCGTTCCGCGGGCGCGACGCCGATCCGTCGGCGATGCTGGTCCGGCACGGCCTGCGATGACCGCCGTATCGACGACGCGCGGCTGGGCAGCCGAGGCGGTCCGGCGGATCGAGGCGGATTACAACCGCTCGGCCGACACCCATCTCATCCGCCTCGATTTGCCGCACCACCCCGGCATCACGTTGTATCTGAAGGACGAAAGTTCGCATCCGACGGGCAGCCTGAAGCATCGGCTGGCGCGGTCGCTGTTCCTCTATGCGCTGTGCAATGCGTGGATCGGGCCGGATACGTGCGTGATCGAGGCGTCGTCCGGCTCGACGGCGGTCAGCGAAGCCTATTTCGCGCGCATGCTCGGCCTGCGCTTCATCGCGGTGGTGCCGGCGAGTACCGCCGCGCCCAAGCTCGACGCGATCCGCTTCTACGGCGGCGAGATCCACATGGTCGACGATCCGCGCACCGTCTATGACGTCGCGCACCGCCTCGCCGCGGAAACCGGCGGTCATTACATCGACCAGTTCACCTATGCCGAGCGCGCGACCGACTGGCGCGGCAACAACAATATCGCCGAAAGCATCTTCGCGCAGATGACGTTCGAGGAGCATCCGGTGCCCGCCTGGATCGTCTGTGGCGCGGGCACGGGCGGCACGTCGGCGACCATCGGACGCTTCATCCGCTATTCGCGCCACGCCACCCGGCTGTGCGTCGCCGATCCGGTCCACTCGGTCTTCCACCGCCATTTCGCCGATCCGGCCGTCACCGCACTGCCGGAGGGTTGCGCGAGCTGTATCGAGGGCATCGGCCGGCCGCGGGTCGAGCCGAGCTTCATCCCGTCGGTCATCGACCGGATGATCGGGGTGGCGGATGCCGACAGCATCGGCGCGATGAAGGCGCTGTCGGATCGGCTCGGACGGCGCGTCGGCGGGTCGACGGGCACCAACCTGATCGGCTGCATGGCCGTTGCCGACACATTGCTGGCGGCGGGGGGGGCGGGCAGCATCGTCACGCTGCTGTGCGACGGCGGCGAACGCTATGCCTGCACCTATTATGACGATGCCTGGCTGGCGGCACGCGCGGTCGACTGGCAACCGGCGCATGCACGGGCGCGCCGGTTCCTCGGCTGACGATGGGGCGGGCCGATGGCCGTGGGGGAAGCGGCGGTACCCCCGCTGGTGGCGCACGCCCGCACGCGGACGGTTGATGGGCGGTCCGACGCGCCGCGCCGCTTCCCGACGGTGACCGGGGCCTCACGATCGGGTCGCGCGGACGCATCCGTCGTCTCCCGTCCGCGTGTCGGATCCGTGGCGGTTCGGGATTGCGCAGGCCGCTTGCCGCCGGACCGACTTGTACAGGGCGTAGTCGGCCGCGCGCGTGGACCGCTGCGCACGGAACGGCAGCCGTCCGGCGCAATTCGCAGGCGTCAGGACGACGCCCACACGCCTGCTCCGGTCCCGACCGTCGCCCGGTTCCGGATCAGGATCGATCGGACAGGGCTGCCGCCAGCGCGATGACCTGGGCGAGGTTCTGCGATCCGGTCTTGGCAAGCACCGCGGCGCGATGGTCTTCCACGGTCTTCGGGCTGATGCCCATCCGGTCCGCGATGACCTTGTTCACATGTCCGCGCGCCAGCAAGCGGAACACCTCGTGTTCCCGCGGGGTCAAGGCGGCGATCCGCGCGGCATCCGATCTGCACCGCTTCGACCACCGTACCCCTTCGCCCACCGCCGCGAGCAGGCGATCCTCGTCGATCGGCTTTTCGAGATAGTCGAGGCCGCGGTGGCGACGGATGGCGTCGACCGCGTCCGCCGCGGTCGGCCACGCGGTCATGAAGACGACCGCCACGGAGGTATCGATCCCCCGGACCCGATCCGCAAAGCCGAAGCCGTCCAGCTCGCCCATCATCACGTCCGTCACGATGCAATGCGCCCAGCCCGTCGATAGCGCGGCCAGTGCCGCCACAGGATCGGCGAACGGCTCCGCGACGTAACCGTGGCGCGACAGCAGGCGCGCGACGCTCGCCGCGAGGTCGGGATCGTCGTCGACGACATAGACATTCGACAGGCCGGCCGGTTGAAGGGTCATTGCGATGCTCGTGCGAGAGGCAGGACGACGCGGTGCACCACCTGTCCGGCATGGTCGGCGCGCTCCAGCCGGCCGTCGTGCGCCTCGACGATCGCGCGGGCGACCAGCAGGCCGATGCCCATGCCGTCGCCGCCCGGCGCGCGGGGCGGGGCGTGGTTTTCCACGGTGATGACGGCGGTGCGAACGGCGCGCTCGGCGGCGATGCGGACCACGTGCCCGTCGCAGGCCTTCACGGCGTTCCGGACGAGATTGATGAGCGCCTGCGACAGCTCGATCTCATGCGCGCTGACGATCAGGTCGGGCTCGATATCGGCCACGTCCAGCGCGACCCTTGCCGCCTTCGCTTCCGGCACGCAGATGTGCCGCACCGTCTCGACCAGCGCGGCGATGGGGAGGGGGGCCTGTCCCTCGACGGACCGCCCGCCGAACCGGCGCAGGCGGCGGACCAGTTCCGCCAGGCTGCGCGCCTTTCGGTCAAGCAATGCGGCGCCGGCGGCGATTTCCGGATCGGACCCGGCCGCGATCTCGTGGAGATACTTGGCCTCGATCGCGAGCGTCGACAGCGGCTGGCTGATTTCGTGGATGACCGCGACGGACATGGCCCGCAACGTCTTGAGCCGCTCGGCCTGGAACAGCATCCGGTCGCGCCGCACGAGTGTGGCACGCGCGACGACGAGCGCGTCGGAGAAACTGCCGGCGAGATAGGCCGTCACGGCCAGCGAGGCGAAGGCCAGATGAAGCTGCAGGCGCAATTCCATCGTCGTCGCGTCCGCCGTCGCCGGAAGGACCGCGGCGAAAAGCAGGACGACGGCCAGCCACGCGGCGACCCGCCCCAGGCGCAGGCCGATCCATACGGCGGCGAGGAGCACCGGCATGGGCTGCAGCCCCAGTCCGGCACGGTGCAGCAGGTCGGTAAGGACCACGCCCGCGATCAGAACGATCACGGCTTCGAGCACATGTCGGGGCGTGATCCTGATGCCCGGCCACCCCTCGCGCCCGCGTTCGTCGAGCCAGATCAGCGGTGGCGCGACGATCAGCGTGCCGAGCAGGTCGCCCACCGCGAAGGCGGAGAGCGACAGGATGACCTGCGGTACGTCGCCGACGCCGGTCAGTTCGGGGCGCCACATTGCCTGCGGCAGCGCGCACAGCGCCGCGGCGATCGGCGCGATGACCGCGGCGAGGCCGAACGGCATCGGCCCCGCGAGCAGCTCGCGCTCGGCGCCATCGGTCCAGCGTCGCACCGCCGCCACCGTCAGTCCGTAGGCGATGACCGATCGCAGGACGCCGACGATCCCTGCCATGGCGCCACGGTCGAGCGGGTCGATCGCGCCCGTCAGCATGTCGACGGCGAGTTCGACGGCGGCGACCGACAGGGTCAACCTGGCGCCACACCGCCAGATCAGCGCCAGCCGCGCACCCGCGACGGGAAACCACAGGGAATAGAAGCCGCCGCCGCCCCACGGCGCCGCAAATGCATGCATGGCCGCAAAGGCGAATGCATAGAGGAGCAGCCAGGGCAGGTCGCGGCGCGTCGGCACGGCCGCCCGCCCCCAAGTCCGCATCCTGTTCATGGCAACCGGAAAGATGTCGAAGGCCCTCGCCAGGCGGATATGCAATTGCGATCGGCTTTGCGACCGTCCATCGCCGTTGCCGCACGGTACATGTGCCATGCCCGTTACCGGGCGCCATGTCATCGCGAAACATGTCGTATCGTGACGTCTCGCGTCTGGACGACGCACGACAGTTAAATCGCGTCGCGGGCGCGGGCGAGGATGCCGGGTATCTTTCGTGTCCTGTGCCCGTCCGGCGCCGTAAAGGCGCCGGACGTGGCGATGGCCGTCGGCATGCGATACATCCACCCGAGCCCTGCCGAATCGATGCATTTCTTTAGCCCGAGCGATGCGATGACCGAACACAGCGTAATCACCGCCGATCGCTCCAGTTGCCCGATACCTATCGGCCACCGCACGAGATAGTCGACGAACAGCATATGTCCCAGGAAGATCGGCAGCGTGTTTCTGCCGAGCCATTGCAGACCGAGCGCAAGTCGCGTCTGCGGCAGGCTGGCGGCCAGTGCGAGCGCGAGGATCGACAGGGTGAACTTTTCCGGGATCAGCAGCAGCGAGAGGTGAAGCCACCGATCGGTAATCCCGTTCGCGGCATGCAGCACCAGCGTCGCGCCCACCAGGAGCGCGATCGAACGTGCGCTGCGTCCGACAGTGAAATCGACGATGGACCGGGCATAGGTGAGCCCGACGTAGAAATACACGCCATGCCGCGCCGTCTTCAGCACGGGCACGTCGGGCAGCATGTCCCGGATCGACGGAAGATAGGACAGGCACGAGATCACGAGCGCGATCCCGACGATCTGCGCGCGCGGCCTGCGGGCGACGAACGGTATGACCGCGGTGAACATGGCCAGGGCCCAGATGAACCACAGCGGTGAATCCGGCAGCAGGATCGACCGGATCTGGCTCGAGAAAGCGGCGGGAGCCGGCGATCCGATCAGCGATACCATGGTCGCGACGACGCCCCAGACGAACAGCAGCCAGACGAAGTGGGTCGACCGCCGCCCGACATCTTGCAGCCCGCGGGTCAGATAGCCGTTGGCAAGCACGCCGCTCAGCATGAACAGCAGCGGCATGCGGATCGACGCCGCGCTCCAGTTGAACAGCGTCAGTCCGGCAGACAGCGGCGCTTCGAGCTGCAATCGTTCGGTCACGTGCATGAACACGACCAGCACGACGGCGCAACCGCGCGCGGTGTCGAAGGCATGGACTCTGGCCGGACGCGGTTCGAGCGTCTCCGCAACGATCATGTGCAGTTCCCAATTGAAACGAACACGATCGCAGCTGCACATCCCGACAGGAATGTCACAACGGTGTCCGATCTTGTTGCGCTGTTGGGTGGCATCTGTCGGCGCGGGACATCGGAACCGCTATCCGGGAAAAACCCGGGGAAGACGAAGGCCAGCCTATTTCGGGCGATTACCCGGGCGAGGCCATTGGCCCGTAAATGTCATATCGGATCGATGCCCGTGTCGATCGTCGTTATCTTCGGTAACCGGCGGTCGTGACGTTCAGCTTGCACGCGGAGGCGGATCGCTCCAGTGAAACGATTGCAGCATCGCGATTAACCGGCTCGAAAGAGCGCCGATGCAAGTGTTGGCCGCACGCCAAGTGTGATCGCCATGCCGCATGGCATCATGACGTTTGCTGGATTTGGTCAAGCCGGCGCCGCAGAATTCGGATCAGCCACTGTCGTGCCGCGTTCCATTTCGGGAAGGCCGCTGCACTCTATTCGCGGACGACGCATCGCGGGCGATTGCCCAATCCGCCTCTGACGCAGCACGTGCCTGGCTGCCCATGCGTCCGTGCGAGGATAGCGCATCGGCATACGGCGGGTCATTCGTGACTGTCGGAAGGGTGGTGGACGCACTTGGGCTCGAACCAAGGACCCGCTGATTAAGAGTCATTTTTTGGGGTGTCCCGCGAGGCCCCGTAACGTCCAAAAAGCGCGGAATTCCGCCATTGCATTATCCCAAGGTTTCCCGCAGTTTACCGGGGTATCTGACCCCAAGTGATACCTAAGGTAACACCTCAGCGGGTCCTGAATCGAGGCCGGACAAATGAAGAACATAGGTAACATCCTAGGTAACAAGACGGGACTCACCGACGCGAAGCTGAAGGGTTTGAAGGCACCGGAGCGGGGCCAGATCGAGGTCAGCGATCCCGCGGTTCCAGGGCTTCGGGTCCGGATCGGCGCCACCGGCTTGAAGACCTTCATCGTCCGCAAGCGGGTAGGGGGCAGGATCAAGAACATGACGATCGGCCAGTACGGTGCTCGTTTCGGTCTTGCCGACGCCCGGAAGAAGGCCCGCTCGATCATCAGCGACATCGAGACCGGCGGGGACCTCAGTTCGAAACTGAGGACACCGAGCAAGCGAACCAGCACGCTCACGATCCGCAGCATGGTCCCAGATTATCTGGCCGCGAAGGCAGATCGCCGATCCGTCGGGGAGATGAAGCGGGTTCTCGAAAACTACGTGATCCCGGTGCTGGGTGACCGAATGGCGGACGCGGTGACCCGGGGGGACATCACGGCACTGGTCGACAGCGTCGCCGCTACAGCGCCGGTGATGGCGCGCAACGTCCATGCGCAATTGTCCGCATTCTACTCGTGGGCACTACCCAGGCTAGATCGACTTCCTACAAACCCGTGCCGAGACGCCGGCCGTCCGAAGGCGCCGAAGGCTCGCGACCGCGTGCTCGACGACCGGGAGCTTGTGACCCTGTGGAAGCTGTTAGAGGCCGAACCGCTTCCTTGGGGGCCTGCATTAAAATTGTTGATCCTGACCGGGCAGCGGCGCGATGAGGTGTTCAGCGCGGACCGTAGCGAGTTCGACCTCAAACGTGGTGAGTGGTGGATACCCGCTGAGCGGGCGAAGAACGGTGAGCGCCACTTCGTTCCGCTTTCCCGGGAGGCACTTGCCGTTCTCAAGAAGATTGACGAGGTGCCGGACAGCCCCAAGTTGTTTCCGGCGAAAGGTCAGCCGCAGAATGGACCGAGCGGCTTCAGCAAGGTTCAGGCGCGGCTACGGGCTGCAATGCTTGAAAAACTCGGTGTGGTACGTGACTGGACGCTCCACGACATTCGACGGACGGCGGCAACGGGGCTCCAGCGACTCGGCGTTCGACTGGAAGTCACCGAGGCGGTTTTGAACCATGTCTCGGGAAGTCGAAGCGGTATCGTCGGAGTGTACCAGCGCTATGGCTTCGCAGCCGAGAAAAGGGCAGCTCTCGAAGTCTGGGGCGCTGAAGTTCAAAAGCTCGTGACGGAACAGCCTACAAAGCGGGCGGCCCGAGCCTCCCGTAGGAAGAAGAACGCAGGCGCTGAGACCGAGCAGATCGGCTTCATCTAAGGCGCACAAACGCGGCGCGAGGCTAGTGCTCTTGCCGAGGATGGTCGTGCCCGCCGCTGAGCTGCCGGGCGGCTTCCGACCCAATTCCCGACGTTCGGCCTGACCGGCGTTAGCCCATAACCTGCCGTTTATTCACCTTGCTGCTCGTGGAAACCGGAACAGCTGACATTGAGAACTTTCCTGTCGGTCAGCCCCGCGCCTCTCGGACCTTCCGTCTCGAAAACGGTCCACAAGTTAGATGGCCTTAAGCTTGAGGTAAGTAGGAGGATTGCGCAATCATATTGCGCCCAATGTAATTGCGCCCATATGCGCTAGAGCACCTGCCATCTCCGGTCGGCGCAAGATATGACTGGGCACGTTATGAACCACCTCTACACCGCCAAGGCCACAGCGATCGGCGGACGCAACGGCACCATCCGCAGCGACGATGGACTGCTCGACCTGCAACTCGCGATGCCGAAGGAACTGGGCGGCAAGGGGGGCGCCACCAACCCGGAGCAGCTTTTCGCGGCCGGATATGCAGCTTGTTTCGAAAATGCCGTCATCCATGTGACGCGTACGCAGGCCGACAAGGTGCGCGACGACGATATCGAGGTGGTGGGCGAGGTCAGCCTGCTACCCAATGGCCAGGGTGGCTTCATGCTTGCGGTGACGCTCGACGTCGCGATCACCGGCCTCGATCAGGCAAAGGCCGAGGAGATCGTTCAGGCCGCACACGCCGTCTGTCCCTATTCCAACGCCGTAAAGGGCAACGTCGACGTCCAGCTCAACGTGACCACGCGATGAGTGCCCCGGTGGCAGCGCGAGAGCGGGAGGACGATCCGCTCCTGCTGGACCGGCAGGTCTGCTTCCCACTCTACGCCGCCACCAACCTGCTCAACCGCCTCTACGGACCGGTGCTTGGCGCGCTCGGCCTCACCTACCCGCAATACCTCGTCATGCTGGTGCTGTGGGAGCAACAGCCGCAGACGGTGGGCGCGTTGGGTGCGCGGCTTTATCTGGACAGCGGCACGCTGACGCCGCTGCTCAAGCGCATGGAAGCGGCCGGGCTTGTCGCCCGTGCCCGCGATCCCGGCGACGAGCGGCGCGTCCTGATCACCCTCACTGATAAGGGCAAGGCGCTCCGCGACAAGGCCGTGCATGTGCCCGAGACGATGGCGAACGGCTACACGCCCGATAATCTCGATGACCTGCGTGAGCGGGTGCGCGATCTCGTATCCGTCCTGGCGCAGCACAGCACGCGCGCTGGAGGATCGAAGGCCGGCTGACCTACCGCGTGATGAATCGAGACAACCATGAGCTGCGACCGATGGGTCGCCTTGGAGTTGATATATGAAGATGCAGGATTTGTCGGGGAAAGTCGCGGTGGTCACCGGGGCGTCGAGCGGCATCGGCGAGGCGGCGGCACGGCTGCTCGTCGCCGAGGGCGTACGAGTGGTGCTGGTGGCGCGCCGACGCGAGCGGATCGAGGCGCTTGCCGCCGAGCTTGGCCCCGACGCCGTGGCGGTCGCCGCCGATGTCGCCGATCCGGCGCAGGTCGCGACGGTCTTCGACTTGGTGCGGGAGCGGTTCGGTGGGCTGGACCTGCTGTTCAACAATGCCGGCCTGGGCGTGAACGCACCCTTCGAGCAGAGCGATCCGGCGGACTGGACCCGCATGATCGACGTCAATCTGTACGGCGTGCTGCATTGTACCCAGGCCGCCATCCCGCTGCTGCGTGGTCGTGCCGGTGCGATGATCTGCTCGGTGTCGAGCGTCGGTGGGCGCTACGGCGTCCCGAACTGGTCCGTGTACAGCGCCACCAAGTTCGCGGTGGTCGGCTTCCACGACGCGCTGCGCAAGGAACTGGGCGAGGAGGGTATCCGCGTGTCGGTGATCGAGCCGGGTGCGGTGCGCACCGAGTTCGGCGCGAATGTCGCCGATGCGATGGCGCAGCGCTGGGCGCAACTCGATGCGATGGCGGGCGAGGACGTGGCGCAGGCGTTGGTCTATGCTTTCGCGCAGCCGCCGCGCGTGCTGGTGGAGGAGATCCTGCTTCGCCCCGTCAAGCAGGTCGCACCATGAGCGGGACGGACAGGAAGATCGGCGTCGGCATCGTCGGCCTCACGCCGGGGCGAAGCTGGGCGGCGACCGCCCATGTTCCGGCACTCCGCGCGCTACCCGACTATGCGCTGGTCGGCGTCGCCAACAGCAGCATGGGTTCTTCGCAGCGCGCCGCCGAGGCGTGTGGTATCCCGCAGGCCTTTCCGGATGCCGCGTCTCTGGCACGCGATCCGGCGGTCGATCTTGTTGCAGTCACCGTCAAGGTGCCGCACCACCGGGCGTTGGTGGATGCGGCGCTCGATGCCGGCAAGATGGTCTATTGCGAATGGCCGCTCGGCCGCACGCTGGCGGACGCCGAGGCCATGGCCGCGCGCGCGCAGGCGCTGGGCATCCGTACCGCCGTCGGGTTGCAGGCGCGCTCCTCGCCGCTCGTCCGCTATGTCCGTGATCTGGTCCGTGACGGCTATGTCGGCGAGGTGCTGTCGACCACGCTGGTCGGCTCCGCCATGATCGGGGCGGCAAGCACGTCGGAGCGGCAGGCCTACCTCTATGATCGCGAGAACGGTGCCACCGCGTTCACCATTCCGTTCGGCCACACGCTCGATGCGCTGTGCTGGGTGCTGGGCGACTTTCGCGAAGTCGAGGCCAGACTGGAGACGCGGCGCAAGACGGTCACCATTCAGGAGACGGGCGAGCAGCGGCCGATGGAGGCCGCCGACCAGATCGTCGTCGGCGGCGTGCTGGAAAGCGGCGCCGTGGTGAGCGCACATTATCGCGGCGGCCTGTGTCGCGGTACCAACCTGCTGTGGGAAATCAACGGCACGGACGGCGACCTGCGGATCACCGCAGACAACGGCCACATGCAGATGGTCGAGCTGTCGCTGTGGGGCGGACGCGGCGACGATGCCGGACTGTCGCGCATCGACGTGCCGCCGGCCTACCGCACCATGCCGGACGAGGTCTCCGGCTTTCCGGTCAATGTCGGCGAGGCCTATGCCCGCTTCGCGCAAGGCCCCGATGCCACAGACCCGCTGCCCGACTTCGCCGAAGCCGTGAAGCACCACTGCCTGCTCGACACGATCGCGCGCGCGGCCGCGACCGGAAACCGGATCCAGCTTTGATCTGGTCTGGCATCCAGGACAGCCCGTAGTCTGATTGGCAAAGAAGATGGAGACGCTGCCGCTCTCTGGATAGGCGATGGTCCGGCATCATGCATCGCGCGGTTCGAGGCCCCGCATCACGATATCGATCGCCATGTCCAGGCTGGCGGCCTGCTCCTCTGCCGGTTCCGTTGCCGTCGTCATCAGCATGCGCGTGACGAGGCGAAGATGGTTCACCGTGACATCCGGCCGGAGTGTGCCCGCCGCACAGGAACGAACGACGATCGTTTCGAGCAGCACGGAGGCGCGCTCAGTCAGAAGTTTCAATTCCTGCTTGCGCGAAGCATCTGCCTGCAAGCTCAGGATAGCGGGTGAATGCAGCGTCACCACAAGCCCTTGGTGTCGGACGAAGGTCTTGAGCAACGTCGCATCGTCCTGATGCTCCTCAACGAACCGCTCGACGCTCATGACCTTGTGGGCCAGCACCGCCGCCATCAGTGCCGCCCGATCGGGAAAGTTTCGGTACAGCGTCCCGCGGCCCAGCCCCGCCGCCTCGATCACGGCCTCCAGCGGAATGTCGTAGCCGTCACGCTCGAACAGCGCCGCCGCGACCCCGATAAGCTTTTCACGCCGTGCCGCAGCATCCTTTCGCAACCTTGAACTCCGTTCCGTGTTCAGCCATAACTGGACAAATATTGTCCGTTTGTCCACCTCATCTCACGGCTCGCTTACGCCCATGCAATCCTTCGTCACCGAGCGCTCGTCCTGAGCGCGGTCCAGGCCCAGCCGCTCGATCCGCTTCCCGACTGGGAAGAGGACGAGAAGCCGTCGATGCCCGGATCGCCATCGACCCCCCGGCACAGCGCCGGACGGCGGGCGGCGTATCTGCTGGTCGGCGTGCTGGCGAGCGCCACGGCCGGCTTCGGCAATGCGCTGGTGTCGGCCAACCTGCCGCAAATCCAGGGCGCGCTCGGCCTGACCCCGGTGCAGGGTACCTGGCTGCCCGCCGCCTATGTGATGGTCAACGTCTCGTCGAACCTGATCCTGTTCAAATGCCGACAGCAGTTCGGCATCCGGCGGTTTGCGGAAGCCGGCCTGTTGGCCTATCTGGCGATTACGACCCTGTACCTGCTGATCCAGAGCTATGAGGCGGCAGTCCTGGTGCGCGCGGTTGCCGGTTTCGCCGCCGCGCCGATGAGCGCGCTTGCCCTGTTCTACATATTGCAGGCGTTCCCCAAGGCGAAGCTGGGACAGGGGCTATGCGTGGCGTTGGGCGTGTCGCAAGTCTGGACGCCGATGGCGTGGCTGCTCTCACCACCCCTGCTGGATCTCGGCGACTGGCAGACGCTGTACCTGTTCGAATTCGGGCTGGCGCTGTGCACGCTTGCAGCCTGCATCGTGCTGAAGCTGCCTCCGGGCATCCGCATCAAGGCGTTCGAGGCGATGGACTTCGTCACCTTCGCGCTGCTGGCCCCGGCCTTCGCGCTGGTCGGCGCGGTGCTGGCGCAGGGGCGGACGCAGTGGTGGACCGAGCAGCCATGGATCGCCGCCGCCCTGATCGTGGCGCTCGGCCTGTTCATTGTTGCCTTCACGATCGAGCATTACCGCGCAAACCCGCTCATCAAGACCCGCTGGCTGGGCACCGCCGAAACCGCCCGCTTCGCGCTCGGCGCGTTCGGGATGCGGATGCTGCTGTCCGAGCAGACCTATGCCGCGACCGGGCTGCTGCGCACGTTGGGCATGGGGCCGGATCAGCTCCAGCTTTTCTACGGTGTGATGCTGGCCGGCATCATCGTCGGCGTCGCTATCTCCGCGCTCACCTTCGGACCGAAGGCGATCCCGGTCCAGTTGGTCGGGTCGGTCGTCCTGATCGTGATCGGTTCGCTGATCGACAATGACGCAACCAGCGACACACGGCCGCACGACATGATGGTCAGCCAGTTCCTGCTGGCGGTCGCGTCGGGCCTGTTCATGGGGCCGTTGCTGCTGGTCGGGGTGATGAAGGCGCTGTCGAAGGGGGCGGACCATATCGTCACCTTCGCGGTGCTGTTCGCCGTCACCCAGTCGCTCGGCGGGCTGGCTGGCCCGGCGGTCTACGGCACGTTCCAGCAGGTGCGCGAGCATGAATATTCGGCTCAGATAAACGCCAATTTCGATCCCGGCGATCCGGTAGTGGCACAGCGCCTGGCGCAGCAGGGCCAGATCTATGCCGCGCAGATCACCGATCCGGTGCGGCGTCAGGCGCAGGGCGTCGGTCTGCTAGCGCAAACCGCGACACGCGAGGCCAATGTGCGTGCGTTCAACGACGTCTTCACGCTCAACGCGATCCTCGCCGGCCTCTTCCTGCTCTGGTCGGTGTTCCTCGTCGCCAGGGCGGCTCGCGCTTCGAAAGACAGTCCACAACCAGCCGGCGCGTCTGCCGGCGCAACCGCGGTATGACCCGATGACCGATACCCGATCCGTTCCTGACACGGAGACTACCGACGCCGCGCCGCCGGCGGTATCCACGCCGGCGGAGGAGACGTCGCCGCGGGCCGAGCCGGCGGGAGAGGCCCCGCCGCCCAAGACGATCAAGCCGACCGCGAAGGTCGTGATCGCGATGGTCGTCGTCTTCCTCATCGGCGTGCTGGTCGTGCTCTACGCCTGGAAGCTGTGGCCGTTCGCCAGCGACGACCGCACGACCGAGAACGCCTATGTCCGCGGCCAAATCACGGCGATGGCGCCGCAGGTGAACGGCTATGTCGTGGAGGTCGCCGTGCGCGACTTCGCGCCGGTGAAACGCGGCCAGCTGCTGATGCGGATCGACGACCGCATCTATCGCCAGCAGCTCGATCAGGCGCTGGCGCAGTTGAAGGTGGCGCGCGCCGATCTTGCCAATTGGGAACAGACCGTGGGGCAGAACGAAGCGACGCTGCGCACTCGCGTCGCGGACCGGCAGCAGGCGCAGTCGGAACTGGTTCGCGCGGAGGCCGACCTGCTGCGGGTCAGCGAACTCGCCAGCCGCGGGTCTGTCTCGTTCCGGGAGCGCGATCAGGTGCGCGCCACCAAGCTTGCCGCCGAGGCCGGGGTCACGCGTGCGGAAGCCGGGATCGACAGCCAGCGGCAGACGATCCTGTCGACGCGGGTGTCTCGTGCATCGCTGGAGGGCAAAGTCGAACAGGCGCAGGCGCAGGTCGACCTTGCCCGTATCAATCTTGCCAATACGCTGATCCGTGCGCCGCGCGATGGGCAGATCGGCGAGGCTTCGGTTCGCGTCGGTCAGTACGTCGCGGCGGGGTCTCAGCTGATGTTCCTGGTGCCCGAGCAGCTTTGGGTGGTCGGCAACTTCAAGGAGACGCAAACCGCGCGGATGCGGATCGGCCAGCCGGCAAGCTTCAGGGTCGATGCGCTCGACGATGCGCGCCTGACCGGTCGGATCGAGCAGATCGCGCCGGCGACCGGCTCCGAGTTCAGCGTGCTGCGGCCGGACAATGCCAGCGGCAATTTCACCAAGATCGTCCAGCGCATCCCGGTGCGCATCCGAATCGACGCGGATCAGCCGCTGGCGAAACGGTTGCGGCCCGGCATGTCGGTCGTCGCGCGCGTCGATACCGCCGATGCCGTCTCCCCGCGCGAGCAGGAACGGTGATGCGCGCGCTCTTGCTGGCGGGTAGCGCGGCGCTGATGCTGGCGGCCTGTGTTCCTCATGCGCGGCCCGTCTCCCCCCTCGCCGCCGTCGCGCCACCCGCGGAATGGCGCGATCCCGTAGCCGCCGGGACTGTCCCTGTGGACGCAGCCTGGTGGCAGCGACTGAACGATCCGGCGCTTCCGCCGCTCGTGGAGCGGGCGCTCGCCTATAACACCGACGTGCTGACCGCTGCGGCGCGCGTCGAGGAAGCGGAAGCGGCGACACGGCTGGCGCGCTCCCAGCGACTGCCGACGCTCGACGCGCAGGGCCCAGTGGGCGCGCAACGCGCCTTGAGCCAGACGGCGGGCGTGGGCGCCAATTCCGCGTTCGCGCAGCCGCAGGTCAGCGCGGCATGGAACCTCGACATCTCCGGGCGGGTCCGCGCGCTCCAAGGGGCGGCACGCGCGCAATATGTCGCCAGCCAGGCGGATCGTGATGCGATCCGGCTGTCGGTGATCTCCGCCACGGTGCGCGGCTATATCACGCTGCTGTCGCTTGGTGCGCAGGTGCAGGTCAGCCGGGAGACGCTGACCAGCCGGCAGGAAGCGTTGCGCATCGCCACCGATCGGGCGACCCTGGGATACAGCTCGCAGTTCGAGCTGACCCAGGCGCAGTCTGAATATGAGGCGGTGGCGCAGACCATCCCGCAGCTGGAACAGGCGTTCCGGGTGCAGGAGAATGCGCTGCGCCGCCTCACCGGGGCCATGCCTGGGCCGATCATCCGGGGCGGGCTGCAGAACCTCACGCTGCCCGCGACGCCCGCCGGCCTGTCCTCCACGCTGCTGCGCCGCCGTCCCGATCTGGTCGGCGCCGAATATGCGCTTGTTGCCGCCGACCGGCAGATCGCCTCGCGCCGCGCCGAGTTCCTGCCCGATATACAGCTGACCGGATCGGCGGGCGCGCTGTTCGTAGACGCGCTGGACTGGAATCCGGTGACGCTCTGGAGTGTCGGTGCCAGCGTGCTTGCGCCTATCTTTGCCGGCGGGGCACTGACCGCGAATCTCGACACGGCCACCGCACAACGCGACCAGGCGGCGTTCGCCTATCGCGCCACGGTGCTGACCGCCTTCAGCGAGGTAGAGAACGCCCTGTCCGGTGAACGCCGCCTGCGCGAGCAGATCGAACGGGTGCGAAACCGCCGCGCCATTCTCCAGCGCTCGCTCGTGCTGGCGCGAGATCGTTACCGTGGTGGCTACGCTGCCTATATTGAGGAGCTCGATGCGCAGCGGAACCTGTTCCAGGCCGATCTCGACGCGATCAGCGTGCGCGAGGCTCAGCTGAACAATCTTGTCCAGCTATGGGCCGCGCTTGGCGGCGGGTGGGACGAGCGCTACCTCTCGTCGACGTCAGGTCCGCCGTCCGCTCGCGCCGCCCAGGCGAATGGGTCGTCGAAATGAGGAAGCACCAATTCCAGTGGATTACAGACACGAGGAGAGACGCATGTTAGTCGAGAGGGTAGTACTCGTGACAGGCGGCGGAATCGTAATAGGCGAGGCCGTGTCAAAGCGGCTTGCCGTGGATGGCGTGAAATGACGACGACGCATCAAGTCGCGGGCCGGCACGAGCTGGTGATAATTGGTGGTGGGGTTGCCGGCCTCGACATCGCGACGCATCTCGCCCGCACGAAAGTGGGTGGCCAACCGATCGAGGTTACCCTGGTCGACAAGGAAGCTGCCTACGTCTGGAAGCCGATGCTTCACACAATCGCGGCAGGGACTTCGGACGCACGAACCCAGGAGACTGTCTTCTCGGCACACGCGCGTAGTCACGGCTTTGCTTATCAGCCTGGAGAGGCGATATCGATCGATCGGCACCGGCGAGAGGTCCAGGTTGCTCCACTGCGCCTTGGCGACGTCGAGATCGTGCCGGCACGAACGGTGTCGTACGATACGCTCGTGCTGGCAGTGGGTAGCCGAGCAAACGACTTCGGCACTCCCGGTGTGGCCGATTACTGCGCCAAGATCGACTCTCGCTCCGAGGCCATTGCCTTCAATGATCGACTGCGCGTCCGCCTCCTGCAAGCCGTCTGGTCCAGGGAGCCGCTGACGATCGGCATCGTGGGAGGTGGTGCTACGGGCGTGGAGCTTGCGGCAGAACTGGTGCAGATCGCTGTTGTGGCCGAGCAATATGGCGCAAATGGCGCGTCGACCTATCTCAAAGTGGTACTGATCGAGTCCGGACCACGCCTACTCGCGCCTTTTCCCGAGCGCGTGGCGGACGCTGCGCATCGTAAGCTTGAACAGCTTGGCGTTTCCGTTCGGACGAGCGCACGGGTGGCGTCGGCGGATGGAGATGGCTTCCAACTCGGCGGTGGCGAACGGATCGCTGCGGACCTGATGGTGTGGGCCGCCGGGGTAAAGGCTCCCGCTCTTCTGGATACGCTCGGTGATCTGGAGCGCACCCGATCTGGGCAGTTAGTCGTAGGTCCGACGCTGGCGAGCCCCGTGGATCCGCACATTTTTGCAGTTGGGGATTGCGCGAGTCTGCGGCTTCCCGGACGTGATATCCCGGTGCCGACGACGGCGCAGGCTGCGCACCAGCAGGCGCTATATTTGTGCCGGCATCTGCCGGCCCTGATTGTAGGGAAGCAGGCGCCGGCCGCTACTTACCGAGATTTCGGCTCGCTGGTCTCACTGGGCGGCTTCGATGCTTATGGCTCCTTGGGACGGTTCGGCTTCTTCGATGGCGGATTCATCCGTGGCCGTATCGCGCAGCTCGGCCACGCCATGCTCTACCGCAGCTATCAAGCGCGTCTTCATGGCGTTCTACGGGGCAGCGTCTTGTGGCTGGCCGACACACTCGCGCGGCGCGTACGACCTAAAGCCCGATTATCCTGATACCGTTCCGCATGGCGCACGCACTGCATCTCTTGCAACCGGTCAGTTCGGACAGCAGCACTTCACCAGCTTTCTAAAGCGTTTCCAGATGTCATAGACCGGCTCAGATTCTCCGCACTCGAGATCGGCAATTTGTCGCGGCTGCGACCGCTATCGGGCCGGCAGCTGTCGGAGGGTGTAGGAACGGCCCATCCCTCGTGAGATGGGCCGCTCCAAGGTCAGATTTCGGTCCGTTCTGCGAGGACTAGGGCATCCTCGATGTCGACGCCGAGGTACCTGACAGTGTTCTCGATCTTCGTGTGACCCAGCAGGATCTGGATCGCCCGAAGGTTCCCGGTAGCCTTGTAGATCATCGATGCTTTCGTACGGCGAAGCGAGTGCGTCCCGTATTCGGCGCGACGAAGTCCGACCGCATCGACCCACTCGTCTACGAGCCGGGCGTACTGTCTTGTGCTAAGATGACCCGCATAATCGACGCGGCTCGGAAAAGCGTAGTCGTGGACGGTACCACCGCGACGTTCGAGCCATGCGAGGAGACTTGCTCTGACATCGGCCGTAAGCTCGAACTGAACAGGGCGTCCGGTCTTCTGCTGCATGACGATCGCTCGAGTTCTGATATCAGGCCCGGAGACGAGGTCGCCGATCTTGATCTTCACGAGATCGCAGCCTCGCAACTTGCTGTCGATCGCCAGGTCGAACAGCGCCCTGTCACGAAGGCGCCCCTCTCGATCCAGGAAGAAGCGAACGGCCCAGATTTGCTTCTGCGTCAGCGGTCGCTTTGTGCCGACCGTCTTGCCCGCATTCCACACAGGGCGGCGATGCGTGGCAGGATCATATTGTGCATGTCCCATTGTTCGTCTCCACGGCCGTGATTGGCCGTGGCATGAACGTGGTCACGAGGGTGGGATCGCGCGCCGTTGTCGGCTCCCGACCCATTCCCGGCCGTTCGGTAAATCAGCCGGGCATCCCGAAAACAGCCGTTCCGCCAACTCGCCGCAGTCCCGTCGATAGCGGGCTCGGTCGGGTGCAGATCAACGTAGTCGCGAAGATGCCAGCGTCGATCAGGCGTCCGCTGGCGCCATCATCGGGCCGCCCTTGCTTTCGGCACGCCGGAACCCGGGCTGCTGCTCCAGGCGGTCCAGATAGGCGAGCAACGTCGATCGGACATCGAGCAAGCCTGTCCTCTTCGCCATGCCGAGATAATAGGTCATCTGCATGTCCGCGAGCATGACGCGCTCGCCCATCAGGAACGGGTTGGTGCCTAGCCCATCAGCGATGTAGTCGAGCGCCTTGCCAGCCTCTTCCTGGCAGAAGCCGTCGGTCTTCGGTCCTGCTTCCCCGGTCATCCGGCCGAGCAGGCCCAGCATGACCGGCAGCACCGCCGAACTCTCGACATAGTCGAGCCATTCCTGATGCCGCCAGAAATCGTCGGCCCCCGCGGCCGGCGTGAAGCGGCCCTGGCCGTAGCGGTCGTCGAGATAGCGCAGAATCGCCGAGGACTCGGCCAGAACGAGGTCGCCGTCGACCAGCACGGGGGACTTGCCGAGCGGATGCACCCGGCTCAGCGCGGGTGGTGCGCGGCGCTGGTCGGTGCGCGCGTACCGGACGAGTTCATAGGGCACGCCCAGTTCCTCCAGCAGCCACAGCACGCGCTGCGAGCGGGAGTGTTCAAGATGGTGGAGGGTCAGCATGATGTCGTCTTTCGAGAATGGAGGGGTGGCTCAGGCGCCCGCCGGATCACCGCTGTCGACAGGAATGGGGGCGTGCACCGAGTGGCAGATCTGCCTGAGGGCAGGCTTCAGCCCCTCTTCGAGGGTGGGGTGGTAGAAGGGCAGGCGCAGCAACTCGGTGGCGGTCATGCGCTGCGTGATCGCTAGCGTGAGCAGATGGGCGATATGCTCCATGCCAGGGCCGATCATGGCGGCACCGGTCAGCCGGCCGTCGCCCGGCGCGGCGTAGATCCGCACGCATCCTTCCGCGCGCGCCTCCACCTTGGCGCGTCCCTGATCCTCGTAGGACGCGCATCCGATCACGCTGTCGTCTCCGGCGGGATCGCCGACCGCCGCGACCGGAGGATCGGTGAAGGTGATCGAGAACGGGAGCGCACGTTCCGTCGGTTTCACCTCTGGGAAGGAGGCCGCGTTTGTGCCGGCGATCGCGCCTTCGGTGGAGGCCTCGTGCAGGATCGGCGCGTCCGCATCGGCATCGCCGGCGATGAACACGGTTGCGTCGCCGCACTGCATGGTGTGCCGGTCAAACAGTGGCACGCCCTTGTCATCGAGCGCCAACCCCGCCGCGGCGAGATCGAGCCGGTCGAGCGACGGCCGGCGTCCGGTCGCTACGAGCACCCGCTCGAACACCTTTTCGCCGCTCTCGGCCCCGCTCCAGCGCAGCAGCGCGCCGCCAGCGTGCCGCTGCGCCTCCACCGTCACGTCCAGCCGAACGGCAATGACCTTGCGCAGGATGCGGCAGAGATCCGCCATGACCGCCTCGTCCTTTACGCCAGCGAGCGATCCGTTCTGGCCGAACACCTCGACCTCTACACCGAGTTGCGCCAGCCCGTGCGCAAGTTCCACGCCGAGCGGCCCGGTGCCGATCACCGCCACGGATCGCGGAAGATCGACCAGATCGAAGATCGTGTCGCTCGTGAGCACCAGATCGCCCAGCGATTGGTAGGCTTGCGGGATGGTGGGTTTGGACCCGGTCGCGATCACGACGGCGCGCGCCGACACCGTGCGGCCATCGTCGAGCCGCAAGGTCGCGGCGTCCTGGATGCGCGCGGTTGCCTGTATCGTCGTGCCTTCGGGTAGCTTGTCGAAGGACTTGCGCGTGGCGGCGACGAACTTGTCCCGTTCCGCCCGCACCCGCGCCATCACCGCGACACCGTCCACGCGCGGCGCGGGCGCGTCGATGCCGAAGACCGGCGCGAGCCGGACCGCGGCTGCGGACTTGCCGGCCGCGATCAGCAGCTTGGAGGGCATGCAGCCCACCGTCGCGCAGGTCGTGCCGGCGAAACGATCGTCGATCAGCAGCGTGCGCGCGCCGGTCGCTCGCGCGCTGCGTTCGGCGGCAAGGCCGGCGGTTCCCGCGCCGATGACGGCCACGTCGCATGTCAGGTCGGCCATGGCTGTTCCTTGGTAGCGGCACGCGCGGTGGGAAGAGGCGGCGACCGTTGCGCTGTGCCAGAATCGACACGAGCGCACGCACGCTGTCGCGTTGTTCGTCGATGCCTTCGGGTTCGTAACCGTCAGACACCGTCTCGGGAACGTGGATAGCTTGCTCGCGCAGTGCGCGGCCCTGATCGGTCAGCGCGACCGACACCTTGCGCTCGTCTGCCGGATCGCGCCGGCGCACGACCAGCCCTGCCGCCTCCATCCTCTTGAGGAGAGGGCTGAGCGTGCCGCTGTCGAGATAGAGCCGGGCGCCCAGCGCGCCGACCGTCTGCGTCTCGTGCTCCCACGACACCAGCATGACCAGATACTGCGGATAGGTGAGCCCCAGCTCGGCCAGCACCGGGGTGTACAGTCGATTGAGCAGGTTGGTGGCGGCATAGAGCGGGAAGCATACCTGTCGATTTAGCAACAGGGGATCGATGTGCTTCGCCGGTGTCGCCGCCATCTCGCTCACCGGGTGGTGACGTTCAGCTTGACGTCGACATTGCCCTTCACCGCGTTGGAATACGGGCAGACGGCGTGTGCGGCATGGACGATCTCCTCAGCCTTCGCCTGATCGACGCCGGCGATCTCGACATCGAGCGTCACCGCCAGGTTGAAGCCGCCGGCGCCGTTCGGCAACAGGCCGACCCCTCCCACCACCACAATGTCGTTGTCGCGCACCTTGGTCTCCTGCGCGCGGGTGACGTGGATCACCGCATTCTCGAAACATGCGGCATAGCCCGCCGCGAACAGCTGTTCGGGGTTGGTGGCGCCGCCCTTGCCACCTAGTTCCTTGGGCATGGCGAGCGGCAGGTCGAGGATACCGTCCTCGCTCCTGATCGTGCCGCTGCGGCCGCCAACGGCGGTGACCTTGGTGGTGTAGAGATGGCTCAAGGCGGACTCCTTGTAGGTTGCAGGCGACAGGACACCGGCGCGACACAAGAACCACCCGGTCATCCGGGACAGTCAAGCTGCGCTCAACGCCTCCAAGGCCGTCATATAGCCCAACACCTGTTGTTCGCAACGGGATTGTGCGGGATAGAAATAGGATGTCCTACGTTGAGTGTGTCCACAGGAGGATCACCCATGCTTCGTTCATTTCTCATCGGTCTGGTCGCCGGGCAGCGGGGCATCACGCCGCTGGCGGTCCTTGCCACCGCCACGCGCCGCGGCGAGGTGGCGCCTGAGCTCCCTTTGCAGAAGCTGATGCTCAATCCTGTGATCGCCGCCGGCACCGCGGCGTTCGCCGCGGCCGAGATGGCAGGCGACAAGATGAAGACGGCACCGGACCGCACCGTGCCAATCGGCCTGGTCGTGCGGAGTGTCACTGCCGCCTATGCGGGCGCTGCCCTGGCTCCGCGCGACAAGCGATGGGTCGGTGCCGGAGTAGCGGTCGTGGCTGCGATCGGTTCGGCCTATCCCGGTCTCGCGCTGCGCAAATGGGCCATGAAGCGGTGGGGACAGACGGCGACGGGCTTCATCGAGGAGGCAATCGTGTTTGGAAGCGGTCTCGCGATCACTAATCCTAGTCTGTTCACTGCCAGCGCCGAAGCGGCATCCGCCATGCGACAGACGCCAGCGTCTTGACAGCCATTCGTACTTGCCTGGAACATTATGTCGGTCGGGACGGCTCTGGCCGTCCCGACCGCGTTCTCTCCGGGAAAAGCGTCACCGCCACGTGATGTCGGCTCCGACCCAGTTCTCGCCGTTCAGTAGATCGGCCGGGCATCCCGAAACCGGTCGTTTCACTGACTTGCAGCAGTCCCATTTTTCCATGTCCGACGGACCGTTTCGGGAAAACGCATTCGGGAACACGTTTCGGGAAACGGCTCAACCCGGAGGCATCGGGAGACCGAGCCTGCCTTGGCTGTCCAGCTGCACCTCCCAATCGGGAAGGCTGATCGTTCAGCTTACCACAACGACCGCCCGCATCAGCGCAGTATCCCGTTCGGCTTGAATATCGGCAGTCCGCGCCGGCACGGTAATATCGGGCATGACTCCAGCATCCGACTACGGCGTCTCAGGCCAATAGGCAATCAGCGGCAGATCGACCTCGACGCCCGATGCCGGCAACCCGACGAAGAAAAAGGCACCGCCGTTGATGCCACGGCGGTTGCCGCCGGTCTCCTCCCCGATCAGCGTTCCCAGCCGCTGACGCTGCATGAGGCTTGCGAAGCCGAAGGTGGCCGAAGCGTTCTTCGGGCCGACTAGAACGGCGACCTTGCCGGCGAACCGGCGACCCTTGGGCTGGATAGTGTCGGTGTCCGAAGCGTCGCCGGGACGGGTCAGATTGTAAAAGCCGGCCGCATCAGGACCGATCGCCGACGCTCCCCAATTCTTGAAGCTGCGGTCCCAGGTTTTGAGGTAGGGAACCAGCCTGTCGGGTATCTTGCGATAACGCACATGGCGGGAATAGCTGTCTGCGGTTAGGGGCGCTTCGACCAGACGGGCGACGATCGCCGCCCCGCAATCGAGCCCACCCCCATTGTCGCGCACGTCGATAACGATGCCCGAGAGCTGGCGATCGACTGCGGTGTCCAGGCTGGCGTCGATGAAGCCCTGCCAATCCCATTTCTCATGGAAGACCGCCCAAGTCGGCATGGTCAGGATGCCGACTTGGTCGTGCACTTCGAACGTCCAGCCATAGGGGGAATCCTTAGAGGGATGGCGCAACGCAGCGTCGCGCGCTGCGGCCGTCATCAACGGGCAAGCGATCGTCTCGGCTCTGCCGGCGATCCGCACCACGACACGGGTCGAGGGACTGTACGACGGGAACAGCAGCGCCCGTAGCACGTCGAATGTCGGCTGATCGGCATCGCCGGGTATGCCGAGGTTGGCCACCTTGCGCGCATCGTTGCTGCCGTCCGTGCGGGCATAAGGGAGCATCTTCGCCAGCATGGCGTGAGCGCTGATATCGTTGATCGCAACGACCTCGCTTCCGATCGGCAGATGATGCCCGCTGCCGAGATCGGCGGTGACGATCATGCGCCGGTCCAGCCATCTGAAGGCGAACGGTAAGCGATCACGCTTGCCGAACAGCGCCGACGCGACGGCCCGAGTCTGGTTGGCGGGATTAGGAAAGCTGTGACCGCACCGGACGCTTGCGGTAAACGCCGACAACGCCAGGTAGAAGTCTCCCAGCGTATGGGGCGTCGCGGCGAAGCGATCGAGGCGCTGGCGCTCGCGCTGGAAGTTCGCCGGGGTCAGATAGCGATAGAGGCCGGGATGCAGGCTGGCATAGGCGTCGCACAGAATGGCGATATCTGATCGCATCGCCGCGGGTGACAGCAGCGTATCGCTCGCCTTGGCGGGAGCGGGCAGAAAGGCGGTTGCGACCAAGCCCGACGCTCCCGTCAGAAGGTGCCGGCGATCGAGATGTATCATGGTCTTGCTCCGAGCGGATGTGCCCCGAACCGATGCCGATGCCGGTCAGGTGGTGCGCTGCAAATCCGGGCGTTCCGGGTCATTTTTGTTGGTTGAGACGCGACGATAGGCCGAGGGTGTGACGTCGAACCGCTCCTTGAAGACGCGGTTGAAGGTCGCCTTCGATCCGAAGCCGGCATCGATCGCGAGCGTCAGGATATCGCCATCGGCGCCGTCCCGCAGGCGGGCGGCGACATGCTCGACGCGCAGCCCGTTGATCGCTTCGGCGAAACCCAGCCCCAGCCCCTCGTTGAGGCCGCGGGACAGATAGGCGGTGTTGGTCCCCAGCCTGCGGGCCAGTTCGGCAAGATCGAGGTCCGGATCGCGCCACCATCCATGCGCTTCGATCCGGTCCATCCACCCGGCCGCAATCGGCCGCCAGTCGCGCTCGACCGGCTCCACGATCGGCTGCGGTCGGGCGTCCGCCTGTCGCCAGCCCTCGATCGCCAGGTAATTGCCGACGACAGCCAGCACGACGTAGAAACCGAACATATCGAAGTAAGAGAGCGGCGCGATCAACGCATCAGCAATCAGGTATCCCGTCCGCACCGTGACGATCGCGGCATAGGCGATCAGCACGGCCCGCACGCGCCTTGCTGCGGCGAGGTCGGATCGGCGCGCCACGAGCCAGCCTCGATGCCGGCGCAGCGCACGCAGGGCTGCAACGGCATATCCGACCATCGACGCGAGCAGCAGCGCCGCCAGGATTGGATCAAGCCAAGGGCGTTGCACCTGCCGGTCGAATGCGCCCCGCAGATCGAGCGGCAGGCAGAAAGCGACAGCCTGATAAGCGAACTGGGCCACCGGCAACGCGGCGTGCCAACGGGGTATCGGGCGATCGAAGATCAGGGCGTTCAGGTGCGCGTAGAGCAATGGCCCCATCGCCAGAGGAACGGCGAACGGCGCGAATGAAAGCCACAGCCATCGATCGTAGAAACCTGCATAGCCGATAGTGAACGGCGTCAGCACGCCGCACAGGACGATCAGCAACGCTCCGAGAGAGCGTCTCGCCGTCCCGCCCCGCCCGATGATGGCAGCCGCCAGCACCAGCATCTGTGCCTCGAACAGACCGAGGATGAGGGACATGGAACCGATGCTCACATGACCATCAGCCCCGCCCCGCCGACAACGTCAATGGGTGATCGAGGTGGACAGGCGCAGGCGTTATGGTTCTCGAAATACGAGGCTGGGCGGATTGCGAGAACGCTGGTGTTTTCTCTTTTGCCGATCCCAGATGGGAAGCGAGCGTTGGCTCGACGTCGCGATAGGGCAATTTCACCGGATGCCCCAGCGCTTGAACCTGACCGCCCTCCTCATCGACGAATATGACACCGCTCTCTCCTTCTTCGTCGGGAAGCTTGGCTTCGAGCTGCGTGAAGATACCGCGCTGACAGATGACAAGCGGTGGGTCGTGGTCGCGCCGTACGGCGCGGCGAGCGGACTGCTACTGGCGAGGGCTGTCGGCGAGAGGCAACGTGAGGCGATCGGCGATCAGAGCGGCGGTCGCGTGTTCCTGTTTCTCGAAACAGACGACTTCGCCCGTGACCACCTCGCCTACACGCAGCAGGGTATCCGCTTCGTCGAGGCGCCTCGCCATGAACCATATGGCATCGTGGCTGTCTTCGAAGACCTCTACGGCAACCGATGGGATCTGGTCGAACCTTTCATCCGGCAAGCGGCGATTCCTGTTTGAGCATCCATTTCGAGAACGTCAGTGCCCTCTCGCTGGCCGTTCCCAATCGGGAAAGCGGTCAGCTCTTTGGGGCAGGCACCACGATGCTAGACTCCTTGATTGGGCGGCCAACGAAGAAGTCGGCGATCATGCCGGGAATGGCCGGCTGTGCCTCGAACAGGTCGTGTCCGCCGCCATGTACGGTAACGCGCGTGACGCGCGAGAGGCCGATGGTTGCAGCGGCCTGTTCCTCAATCGGCGTCCGCAGATCGAGGTCGCCGCTGAATATCAGCGTCGGGATCGCCGAGCGCACGTCGGTTCGGAAGGCGTCGCCGAGGTCCATCCCCGGCACCGTCGCGGCGACCTGCGGCATGGGAAAATTCGTCGCCGCGCCGACGATCGCAGCGGGCGCTTCCCGCCCGATCGTAGCGAGGCGCGACGGACTGACACCGGAGGCGAGGTCCATCAGCTCGGGCATCCCGCTCATGGTCAGGGGATCCTTGAGGAAGGCGCCATACAGCAGCGGGGCGACCGCTTGGCCCTGCCCGGCATCGAACGCCGCATAGAGCTGGCCCAGTTGCCCTATGCCGGCCGGGTTCTTGGCGATGCCCCCGATCAGCACCCGCAGCGGGAACGAGTCCATCGCGAAGCTGATCTTGCCCGTGGCGTCGCCCAGCGTCATCACCTGCGGCTTGGCATCCAGCTTAGCGTGGACGCGCCGCATCGTGGCAAGTAGGTCGTCACCGTTTGCGGCCCCAGCCGAGCCAGCGAGCCGTCCGAGCGCGGCATCGACCCGCGCCGGCAGTTTGACGGTTTGGTCCATGCCTTCAACCGAGGCCATGACAACGCGATCGACGCTGCCCGGATGGCGGCGCATCATCTCGAATGCCAGATGGGTGCCATAGGATATTGCCCAGAGCCGCAGCTTAGGAGCGCCGATTGCACGGCGTAGGTCTTCCACGTCGTCAGCGTTCTCCGGCGTCGTGTATCCCTCAACCGCAACTCCCGCCGCGCGCCACTCGCCCACGCATTTCGTCAGCGTGTCGCGGTAGTAGCGGGTGAACGTCTGTTCGTTCAGCCCACCGGCGGGGTCGATGCTGGTGCTGGCCTTGCATGGCGGGACGGAGTTCGAGATGCCGACACCGCGCTGGTCGAGTGCAATCACGTCACCCAGCGCGCGCAGGGCGAGGAAGATCGGCTGCCTTGCTCCTTGAGCGGCATCGATCCCCGACCCGCCAGGACCGCCAGCGAGATAGACGATCGGTGCGCCGGGATGCGCGGCGGTAGACCGGAACCGGACGAAGCCGATGCGGATGCGCCGCGACGAGGCGTTCCCGCGCCGCTCGGGCACTTCGAACGATCCGCGTTCGGCCTGTATGACAGTGCCGTCTCGGAGCTTGAAGGCATAGGGCTCAACCTTCAGCGCGGGGGCTGCGGCGCCGATCGTTTGCCGGACGGGAGCCATGCCGGGAGTGGCCGCGAGCGCCGGCACAGCCGCTATTGCCAGCACCGTGCCGGCAATCACGCGCGAAAGCCCGATACAGCTTTTCCGCAACCGCTTCGCTTCTGGACCGGCGACCTGCATAAACCTACCTTTCAAGCATCATGTGATTAGCCTATGGTAATTAGATGGAAGAAACTAGCAAGAGCCATTCGATCGCGAACGATATCTCCATCATGGCGGTGCGGCTGATCCGTTGGCTGCGTGCGGTCGACGAAACGGCGGCCCTATCAGGCCCGCTCACATCGGCGATGGCGGTCGTCGTTCACTCCGGCGGGATCGCGCCATCGGCCCTTGCCGATCTGGAGCAGGTACGCCGTCCGACGATCACGCGGCTGGTGGACGAGCTCGTATCGCGGAACCTGGTTCGCCGGGAACCTCACCCTACTGACAAGCGGGGATCGATCGTCGTGGCTACCGCCGAAGGGCTAGCCCTCTGGCGGACGGGTCAACTACGCGCCACGGCACCGCTGGCGGCGCGGATCGACGCGCTCAATCCTGACGAGCGGCAACGACTAGAGGCGATTTTGCCATTGCTGGCGCGGGTAATGGAGCCGCCTAGCGAATGATCCTTACCATTTGAGAACGGTTGCGAGAACGATTCTGCTTTCCCATTTCTCGATCGATTTCCGCGGAAGCGGCTAAGACGCTCCGTTCACGCTCACCTTATGTTGATCCGCCCACGCTTCGAGCCATTGGATTGCGAAGTCGAGCATCAGACGGGCATCGACCAGCAGCGATGGCGCAGCACCGATCACGTTTTGATTGCCTTCGCCACCCTCGACATAGGCGGTCACGATCTGCTCGATATAATTATCAGGCAGGTCTTCGTGAACGGGATCGCCGGTCTCGAACTCCTCCATAAAGCGCCATTCGGTGCCGCTCGCACCTGCAAACGGCACCTCGATTCGGATTGTCCGCTTGTCGGGAATAGCGGCGAGATGATCGGCATGATGAACTAGCGTCATCGTGTCCCACGGCGCGCCCACCATCAAGACGCTGCCGCCAATCTCGACCTGTGGATCGGCGTGGAAAAAGGACCCCGGTAGCGGGGTGATCGGCGTCGAAAAAGGACCCCTCATCCCGGTGGTCTAGGCTGTCCGCTTGGCGGTGTGTCAGGCGGCGAGATCGGGATGTTGGTATTGGAGACGGTGTTGAGGATCCGGCGCGAGCACGCGGCGGGAAAAGCCATCAAGGCGATCATGCGAGACCTGCATTTATCTCGCAAAGTGGTGCGCAAGGCGATCCGGTCGCCGGAGGCGGACATGGGCTACCGGCGTGAGGTGCAGCCGCTGCCGAAGCTGGGGCCGTTCCAGGCGCGACTGAATGCGTTGCTCGATGAAGACGAGGCGCGGCCGCGGCGCGAGAAGCTGCGCATCACGCGTATCCACGATCTGCTGCTGCGCGAGGGGTTCGACGGCTCGTATGATGCGGTGCGCCGCTATGCGGCCCGCTGGCGGCAGGCACGTCGTCGGGACGTGATGAATGCACCAGCGTTCATCCCGCTGCTGTTTCGGCCGGGCGAGGCCTATCAGTTCGACTGGAGCCACGAGGACGTCGAGATCGCGGGCAAGCCGATGCGCGTGAAGGTCGCCCATGTGCGGCTGTGCGCGTCGCGGGTGATATACGTGCGAGCCTATCCGCGTGAGACGCAAGAGATGCTGTTCGACGCGCATGCGCGGGCGTTCGCCTTCTTCGGGGGCGTACCGACGCGCGGCATCTACGACAACATGAAGACGGCGGTGACGAGCGTGTTCACCGGCAAGGAGCGGGTCTTCAACCGGCGCTTCCTGGTCATGGCCAGCCACTACATGGTCGAACCGACAGCCTGCTCGCCAGCAGCCGGCTGGGAGAAAGGTCAGGTCGAGAACCAGGTGCAGACCGCACGTGGCCGGTTCTTCCAGCCGCGTCTGCGCTTTGCCAGCATCGAGGAGCTGAACGGCTGGCTTGAGGCGGAGTGCCTGCGCTGGGCGGACATGCACCAGCATCCCGAGCAGAAGGAACTGACGGTCGCTCAGGCATGGGCTGCCGAGCGTAGCTTGCTCCAGCCGGTCGTAGCGCCCTTCGATAGGTTCTATGAGAGCGAGCACGCGGTAAGCGGCACGTGCCTGATAAACTTCGACCGCAACCGCTACTCGGTCACGGCCAAGGTCGTGCGGCGTGCGGTCCAGGTCCGTGCGTATGCCGACCGCATCGTCGTGCGCTGCGACGGCGAGGTCGTTGCCGACCATCCCCGGTTCTTCGGTCGTGACCGGACCATCTACGACCCGTGGCACTATTTGCCTGTGCTGGTGACCAAGCCGGGCGCCCTGCGCAACGGTGCGCCGTTCCAGGGCTGGGAGCTGCCACCTGCGCTATCACGGCTGCGGCGCAAGCTCGGCGCCGGCGACGATGCCGACCGGCGCTTCGTACGGGTGCTGGCGGCGGTGCTCGACGACGGGCTGGAGGCAGTTGAAGCAGCCGTGCACGAGGCGTTGCTGGCCGGCGTCACCAGCGACGACGTCATCCTCAACATCCTGGCCCGCAGGCGAGAACCGCCACGACCGTTGACCATCGTCACGCCCGAAGACCTGGCGCTGCGTCATCCGCCGCGTGCCGACTGCGGTCGCTATGACAGCCTGCGAGGCCTTCATGCAGCGGCATGAGATGATGACGGCGATGGCGGGGCTTGGCCTCAAGGGCATGGCCGGCGCGTTCGACGAGGCGGTGACCACCGGCCTGCAGCGCAAGCGCACGACGATGGAGATCCTGACCGACCTGCTGCGTGCCGAGGCAACCCACCGCCATGCAGCGTCGGTCCGCTACCGGATGTCAGCCGCCAGGCTACCAGCGGTGAAGGATCTCGACGCCTTCGTCTTCGAGGACACCCCCATCAACGAAGGCCTGGTGCGCTCGCTGCACAGCGGCTCGTTCCTGGCGGGCCAGCGCAACGTCGTGCTGGTCGGTGGAACGGGCACCGGCAAGACACACCTGGCCAGCGCCATTACCGCCAACGTCGTGCGAGCTGGCGCTCGCGGACACTATTTCAACACGGTCGACCTGGTGAACCGGCTCGAGGAGGAGAACCGCCTCGGCAAGGCGGGCACGCTGGCGGCTCAGCTCTCCCGGCTCGACCTCGTGGTGCTCGACGAGCTGGGCTACCTGCCATTCGCCCGCTCGGGCGGTCAGCTGCTCTTCCATCTGGTCAGCAAACTCTACGAGCGCACTTCCGTCATCGTCACTACGAACCTTGCCTTTGGCGAATGGCCCACCGTCTTCGGTGATCCCAAGATGACCACCGCGCTGCTCGACCGCATTACCCACCACTGCGACATCGTCGAGACCGGCAACGACAGCTGGCGCTTCAAGCACCGCAGCTAATGCCCGGGACCACCGGTCAAAGACGCTTCGCGCTGGTTGCGCCTCCGGTCGGGCTACGCCCGCCCTACGCCGCAACCAGCGCGAACGGCACGCCCGCCATAACCGTCACGCTGCACGACGAAGGGGGTCCCTTTTGGACGCCGATAGGGGTCCTTTTTGGACGCCGATTGACATACCCGTATTTCGGCTCGGAGTGTCGTAACCAGATCTAGAGTGCCCCGGATATGACTTGACGGCTTCACCGGGCAATGTGAGCATCCCACGGAGCGTTCCTGTTCGGTGATATCCGCTCGGAGGTGTTGGCCTCGAAGGTCGGCAGATACTTAACCATTGGCGAGGCGTATGTTAGATGGTTAGGAGTATACAATTAGGTTGACTTATAAATTCCTGCATTGTGACATAGGTCAAGCGGGGCGACTTGATACTTCGGGGGAAGCATGGATTCTACAATCATCATGCCGCCAGCCGGCCAGTATTTACGAGAGGCATCCATTCGTGGAGGCATGGACCTCCTTTTTTTGCCAACACCCGGCATTTTAAAAAGGCCGATACGAAGCTGGCTCTATCTGGCTTGGGACGCGCGCACTACCGGGTCCTCTACTTCGTCGCGAGACGGCCGGATATGCCGGTTGGCGAGCTTCTTTCCATACTAGATGTGACGAAGCAGTCCTTCCGGCGAGTATCCAGCTACCTGATCTCGTCCGGCTTTTTAGAGCAGCGTATAGGATTGGACGATCGACGCCACCGCCTACTACGATTGACCCCTCAGGGACGCGTGCTTGAGCGCGAGATTTTCGAAGATCTTCATGCCAATATGGAGCGTGCCTACAATGAGGCCGGCGGAGATGCCGTCGCTGGCTTCTGGGTGGTGCTTCAGCACCTCATCGGCACCGAGGCTCGCGTCCATTTTCAGGCGGTCCATGCAATTGGCGAGTAACAACGCGACATCAGAGCGCTCCTGACCAGAGATTGCGGGCGCTGCGCCCGAACACAGATTCGTCATCTATCATCCGGTGTGTCCAGACATCCGGCCCAAGGTGGCTGCCAAAACCGACAATAAGGGTTTTCGCGTCAGCAAGGTGGGAACGCTTTTGTACAGTTGAGATGTAGAGCCTTGACTGTTGCCTAACTGCCCGCCCCGAAGGGCTGGAATGTCGCCACGACCCACAGCCGGCCATTCATAGCTAGTTTGCCGCTCTTCAACTTCAAACACTTGTTCATACGGTCGGCACGGTGCCGAAGTCGGTCATGAACTCGCTGCGACTAGAGCGTTTTCCGGCCGACCTGAGTCGAAGGGGATTCACACGGACGCGCTGATCTGATTCACAGTGCTGGCTGGATGGAGGCCGGCATGGATGGGCAAGCCGTTGTCGATGGATCTGCGGTTGCGGGTGCTGGCCGCGGTTGACGAGGGGATGAGTTGCCGGGCTGCGGCGGTGCGGTTTGGTGTGGCGGCCGCGACGGTGATCCGGTGGCACGACCAGCGCCGCAGCACGGGCAGTTACGCCGCCAAGCCGCAGGGCGGGGACACGCGGTCGCGGCGGATCGAAGCGCATCGGGAGACGGTGCTGGCGCTGTACGAGGCACGGCGCGACATCACGCTGGACGAGCTGCGTCGCGAGCTGGGCCAGGCGGGCGTGACGGTGGCGATCTCGACGCTGCACCGCTTCTTCGCGCGCCACGGGATCACGCGTAAAAAAAGACCGGACATGCGGCCGAGCAGGACCGCGCCGACGTCCTGAGTGCGCGCGAGGACTGGTTCGATGGCCAGCTCGACCTCGACCCTGCGCGGCTGGTGTTCATCGACGAGACCTGGACGGCGACCAACATGACGCGCAGTCACGGTCGCTGCCGGCGAGGCGAGCGGCTGCGGATGGGTTACCCGCACGGCCATCGCAAGACGACCACGTTGGTCGCGGGCCTGCGCATGACCGGCATGGTCGCACCGATGGTGCTCGACGGGCCGATCAACGGCGACTGGTTCGAGGCCTATGTCCGACAGATCCTCGTTCCCGACCTCAGGCGCGGCGACGTGGTCATCATGGACAACCTGTCCAGCCACAAGCGTGCCAGCGTCCGCGAAGCTATCGAGGCCGTCGGTGCCCGCCTGCTGTTCCTCCCGCCATACAGCCCCGACTTCAACCCGATCGAGAAAGCCTTCTCCCGCCTCAAAGCCATGCTCCGCAAGGCTGGCGAGCGGACCGTCTCCGGGCTTTGGTCTCTCATCGGCAAGCTGGTCGACCTCTTCCAGCCACAGCAATGCGCCAACTACTTCAGCTCCTGCGGCTATGATCCGGACTGAACGGAATTCGCTCTAGAGCGGCCGAGCTCCTCGACAGCGTTGTTCCCTCATGAGACGAAACAGCCAAGGCCGTCTGCCGCGACGATGCTCTGATCATCGCATCGCGACCGAATGCAATGATCGTCGAGGAATGCGTGAGCCAAAGGGTGGCTCAGCGCATTGACCTTTCACCATCCTTTCAGCGGCTATAAGGAGTTACAATCAAACGATAATCGGAACGGACGCGTGATCGACTACGAAGACGATGTTGCGGCAGTCGGCCGGGTCGACATCGTGCCGACTATCCTTGCGACGGTGTGTCGCGCGACGGGTATGGGCTTTGCCGCTGTCGCGCGCGTGACCGACGAGCGCTGGATCGCCTGTAGTGTTCGGGACGAGATCAACTTCGGGCTGGAACCGGGTGGCGAGCTGAAGGTCGAAACGACGATCTGCTATGAGATCCGCCAGAGCGGTAAGGCGGTTGTCATCGACGACGTAGAAACCGACGCGGTGTTCTGCGATCATCAAACTCCCGCACTCTATAAGTTTCGCAGCTATATTTCGGTGCCGATCACTTTGGCTGACGGTCGCCTCTTCGGCACCCTGTGCGCGATCGATCCACAGCCGCGCAGCTTGAGCAATCCAGATACGATCGACATGTTCAACATGTTTGCGCAGATCGTCGGGTCACAACTCGACAGCGCTGACCGGCTCACAGCTGCCAATTCCACGTTGGCAGCGCACCGCAGCGAGCGCGATCTCCTGTGGGAGACGTCGCCTGACTTGCTCGTCGAGCTCGATTTCGAGGGGCACCTCCTGAGGGTCAATCCTGCATGGACGGATATCCTGGGATACGAGCGGGATGAACTGATCGGTCGACAGGTCAGCAGCCTGGTGGTTGCGGACGATTACGATCTCACGGAGCGGGCGCTGGCGCATGCTGCTGATGGTCCCTTGCCGACGGTCGAAAACCGGTATCGCCACAAGGATGGTTCTACTCGCTGGTTCTCGTGGGTAGCCGCACCAACAGAGCGCTCGATCCTGGCGACTGGACGCCACCTCACCGCCCAACGAGAAGCTGAGGCAGCCCTAAGGGACGAGCAGGATTTTGCGCGTCTGGCCCTTTCGGCAGTCGGAGGCGTAGGCGTTTGGACCTACGACATTCCAGGCGACCGCTTCTACTGCGATGCTGCAATTTCGGCGCTCTATGGACTTGATCCGGAACGAGGAGCTGCAGGTCTGCCACGTGATGAATTTTTGAAGAACGTGCACCCAGCTGACCGCCTTCCTCTCCAGAAGACTATGGCCGCGGGGCTACAGCGTCCGGGTGATCTCGAACTCGAATACCGTCTCATGCACCCGGATGGCTCCACCCATTGGGTGCTATCGCGGGGTCACACGTATCTTGATGCAAATGGCCAGCCGGTGCGCCGCACCGGCGTTGGTGTTGACATGACTAGCCAGCGCCAAATCGAGGACCAGCTGCGTCAATCGCAAAAAATGGAGGCGCTGGGGCAATTGACCGGCGGCATCGCGCACGATTTCAACAATCTGCTCACCGTCATCCGCGGTTCGGCGGAGCTACTGCGGCGGCCCGAACTCACCCAAGAAAGGCGGCAGCGTTATGCTGATGCGATTGCCGATACTGCTGACCGTGCCACCAAGCTGACCAGCCAGCTGCTCTCGTTTGCACGCCGCCAGGCGCTCACGCCCGAAGTCTTCGATGTGGCGCAGAGTATAGCGGGGCTGACCGACATCATCGGAACCCTTGCTGGGGCGATGGTCGCTGTGGATGTCGATCCTGGTAACTGTCCCTGCTTCGTCAACGCCGATCGCATTCAGTTCGATACCGCGATCGTCAACATGGCGGTCAACGCGCGCGACGCGATGGGAGGCGAGGGGCGGCTTACGATCGCGGCGCAGCACGTTTCCGGTATTCCCGCTATTCGCTCGCACCCGGCCGCGTTGGGGGATTTTGTTGCGATCACCCTTAACGATACGGGCCCGGGCATTCCTGCTGAGGCGCTGGAGCAGATCTTCGAACCGTTCTTCACGACCAAAGGCGTGGGGCAGGGAACAGGGCTGGGCCTGTCGCAAGTGTTTGGCTTCGCCAAGCAATCCGGCGGTGATATCGTGGCCACAAATGGCGAAGAAGGCGGCGCCAGCTTTACGCTATACCTGCCCGTTGTCGAGCAAAGTGTCACGAACCCGGTCACGGTGCAGAAGAGTGAGGATGCAGCAGCAGGTCATGGCCTGTGCATTCTTGTTGTCGAGGACAACCTTGAGGTCGGTGAGTTTGCCACTCAGGCACTGGAGGAGCTCGGCTATCGCACCCGCTGGGTGACCAGCGGCAAGGAGGCACTGGCTGAGCTGGAGCAGCCAAATGCATTCGATATGGTGTTCTCCGACGTCGTGATGCCGGGCATGTCCGGAATAGACCTGGGCCATGAAGTGCAGCGCCTCTACCCGGATCTGCCATTTGTGCTGACCAGCGGGTACAGCGAGGCGATCGTTCAGTCCGGCGCGAGCGGGTTTCCGCTGCTGAAGAAGCCGTACTCCATAGCGGGCTTGTCACGCATCGTCCACGAAAGCAGTCAAGCCTCGCTGCAGGTACCGCATACGGTAGATTGAGCCGATCAGAGAGTAGGTGAGCTGACCTAACGACCTCGTCCTACCGTCTCCAGTCTTGCGGACTTTTCAGAGATGCAATGGTTGAGATCAGTCATTCGGCTGACGCATCTTTGCGAGTATGGTGAGTGCCAGACGTGTGAACAGGCGTCGAAATGGGATCCCACCTCTCGGACACGCAAGTCATTGTTTCGAAATGGAAAACCGGTTTTTAAGGGGGGTTCCGATCGGCGCCGATCAGGACCCCCTCCCCATCAAATATTATCGCCCAATCTGAGTGAGTTACGATGAAAAATGGTGGAGTCCCATTTGGACGCCTATCTACAGGATCCCACGATCGATTTTCGCTCGGTCACGGGATCACAAAATTCGCCAAACGCATGATTGCGCCAAATAAGATGAATGTCAGTCAGCATGAGCACTCGCATGTCTATTTCAGAATGAGATTCTCATATAAGAACATACATCCACAAGTGGGTTTCGGTGGCCCAAGCATCGAATCTGACAGAGAGTTTGGCCAAAGGTTTACGAGCTACTGCACTGTGAGCACGTCGCCGCAGAGGCTGAGCCCCGTTCCCATCCGGCGATCAACGGCAGGGCCGACGGGCCATGCCGTTCAACGCGATGTGTCAGAAGACCGTTTGGGCATGACGTCGGCTTCGTTCAGATCGAATGTCGTATCGATATGACCTTGCGGATCAAGGTGAATGAACACCTCCGTATCTGGATATCGGGCGCCGAGCGCAGCCTCCACGGCTTCGACGATCCGATGGGCGACGACGATCGAGAGGGAAGGATCGACCTCCAGATGAAATTGGGCGAAGTCGCGCGATCCTGAGCGGCGGGTCCGGAAATCATGGATGCCTTTGATGCCGTGCTGCTCTGCGGCGATGGCCAGAAAGCGCGTCCGTTTGTCATCGCTCCATTCCTTGTCCATCAACTCGTCGAACGCGACGCTCGCCGCACGAAGCGCGCGAAACGCGAGCCAACACGCGATCATGACGCCGGCTACGGCATCCACGCCGCGCAGATGGAGATAGTGATCGAGGGTCAGTGTCGCGACGACGATCAGGTTCAGGATCGTTGCCAGGCCGAAGCGCTCGTCCGTCAGGGGCAGGGCGAAGCCCAGATGATCAGACGTGCCGTAGCCGCGTCGGCGCAGGCCGTGCAGCGCCTGTCGCCACGCGATGGCAACAAGCGAGACGGAGATGCCGAAATTCACGTCGCGTAGATAGTCGTGGGCCGCAAGCGCGCGCGTGGCGGACCACAGGATGATGACTGCAGCGCCCGTCACCAGCCCGACCCGCGCCAATGCCGCTAGTGCTTCGACCTTGCCGTGCCCGAACCGGTGGTCGTGATCGGCCGGCGCCATCGCCAACAGCCGAACCCGAACCGCCAAGATTGCCCCAAATACCTCTATCGCGGCATGGGTCATCGATCCCAGCATCGCGATAGATCCGGTCCGATAGGTCGCCACCACCTTGAGCAGCAGCACGCACAATACGCTGAACAACGTTATGAGGGCGGGAACGCCCAGCGCCGCACGCGATCGCCGCCGCTCCTCCCACCGCACCGTCGGGATCATCGCCATCAACCTATGTCGGCGGATGGCGCGATCTTGCCGGTGATCTTCGCATGCGGCCCCGCCTTCTGCACCGCCCAGGCGGTCGCGATCTCGGGGAGGTCGTAATCCAGCTGATCGACCGTGATGGCGTGCTCGCGCGTTATGTCCAGTAGCCGCCGCCAGATCCGCTCGCGATCGGCCGGCGGCCGTTGCCCGGTCCCGACCACGGTCAGCGTCCGGAACAGCAGGTCGCCCGCGGTCAGGTTGATCGCGGCACCGGCGCCGGTGCCGACCGTCACGATCCGCGCGCCCCACCGCGTCGCCTTCAACGCGGCGACCATCGGCGCGCCGCACACCAGATCGAGCACGACGTCATAGCCTTCGCCGGCCTCCGCCTTCAGCGCGGCGAGATCGTCGTCCCCTCCCATGACGACGGTCGCGTCGGCGATACCGCGTTCGCGCAGCCGATCCAGCGCGGTTGCGCTGCGCGACGCACCGACGACGCGGCCCGCGCCCAGGATGCGCGCGAACTGCAGCGCGAGCTGGCCGAGCGTACCCGTGGCGCCCAGCACCAGCACGGTCTCGCCCGGTTTGATCGCCGCCTGCTCCAGCGGCACGAACGCGCCCGTGCCGGCGATCGCCATCGTGATCGCGGTTTCGTCGTCGATATCGTCTGGTACGTCCCAGACTTCCGCGGCGGGGACGATCGTCCGCTCCGCCCAGCCGCCCCAGGGGGCGACCGACCGCTCGCCGAAATAGACCCGCCGGCCATACTCGGCGCGACCGACGCCCTCGCCGCGCAACACGCATGGATATTCGACCGCAAGGCGATAGGCGCCCAGCACGTCCCATCCGCCCAATCCGGCGGTGTCCACTTCGATCACGACGCAACCCTCGCGGGGCTCGGGTTCCCGGAAGTCCCCGAAGGCCGGTGTGGCGCCGTGCGAGCCGATTACTGCCGCTTTCATGTCCGCTCCTCGAATGCCGGTGTAATGCCCGGCCGTAGCCGGATCATTGTCGATCCCAGCGCCGATATGCAACCTGCATTTGGAATTGCATTCCGGTATCGGAAGATACACAGGCGGATCAAAGCCGTTTTAGAGAGGATCGCACCGCTCATGACCGATGAGGTATCATTGGCCCTGCATATTCCGCAGCCTGTCGCGCGACCGGGCGAGGCGGCCAGTTTCGACCATCTGAGCTTCGCGACCGGCGCGGCGGCGGTCCGCCCAGATCCCGATACGCCGGAGACGGCCTTGCGCGACTTGCCCTATGGTCTGGTCCGGGTGATCGGCGAGACTGGCAGCGCCTGGGACCCCAAGCTCGACGCGGAGACGATGCGTCGCGGGCTGCGCGCGATGCTGCAGACGCGGTTGTTCGAGGATCGGATGTTCCGTGCGCACCGTCAGGGCAAGACGAGCTTCTTCATGAAGTCGACCGGTGAAGAGGCGATCGGCGTCGCGCAGTCGCTGGCACTCGAGGCGGGGGACATGTGCTTTCCCACCTACCGCGTGCAGGGCTGGCTGATCGCGCGCGGCTATCCGCTCGAGGACATGATCAACCAGATCTATTCGAACGCCAAGGACCCGCTGAAGGGACGCCAGCTGCCCATACTCTATTCGGCGCGCGAATACGGCTTCTATTCGCTGTCGGGCAATGTCGGCAGCCGGTTCGGCCATGCCGTCGGCTGGGCGATGGCGTCGGCGTACAAGGGCGGGAGGCACATCGCGCTCGGCTATATCGGCGAGGGGACGACTGCGGAGGGCGATTTCCACGAGGCGCTGACCTTTGCCAGCGTCTACCGCGCGCCAGCGGTGCTCGCGATCACCAACAACCAATGGGCGATCTCCAGCTTCGCCGGCATCGCGGGCGCCGAGCAGACCACGTTTGCGGCCAAGGCGATCGCGTACGGCCTGCCGGGCCTGCGGGTCGACGGCAATGATTTCCTCGCGGTGTGGGCGGCGACCAAATGGGCGGCCGCGCGCGCGCGCGCCAATCTGGGCGCGACGCTGATCGAGTTCGTCACCTACCGCGTCGCCGGGCATTCGACCTCGGACGATCCGACCAAATACCGCCCCACCGACGAGGCCGAGCACTGGCCGCTCGGCGATCCGATCGCGCGGCTGAAGACGCATCTGATCGGGCTCGGCGAATGGTCCGACGAGCGCCATGCGCAGCTGGAGGCCGAACTGACCGAAGCGCTGCGCGACGCGCAACGCGCCGCCGATGCGGTCGGCTCGCTCGGCCAGTCCAAGCCGAGCGTCGCCGAGATGTTCGAAGGCGTCTTCAAGGAACCCGACTGGCGCGTGATCGAGCAGCGGCGCGAGATGGGGATCTGACATGGCGACGATGACCATGATCCAGGCGCTCAACTCCGCGCTCGACGTGAAGCTCGGCGACGACCCCGACACGCTGATCTTCGGGCAGGATGTCGGGTATTTCGGCGGCGTGTTCCGCGTCACCGACGGGTTGCAGAAGAAGCACGGCATGCAGCGCTGCTTCGACGCGCCGATCAGCGAAGGCGGCATCATCGCCACCGCGATCGGGATGGGCGCGTATGGCCTCAGGCCAGTGCCCGAGATCCAGTTCGCGGATTACATCCTGCCGGCGTTCGATCAGCTGGTCAGCGAGGCGGCGCGGTTGCGCTATCGGTCGAACGGCGAGTTCTGGGCACCGATCACGGTGCGATCACCCTATGGCGGCGGCATCTTCGGCGGCCAGACGCACAGCCAGAGCCCCGAGGCGATCTTCGCGCATATCACCGGGCTGAAGACGGTGATCCCGTCCAACCCCTATGACGCGAAGGGCCTGCTTATCGCGGCGATCGAGGACGACGATCCAGTCATCTTCCTCGAACCCAAGCGGCTCTACAACGGGCCGTTCGACGGGCGCCACGACCAGGCGCTGAAGACCTGGGCCGGCGATCCCACCGCCGAGGTGCCCGAAGGGCATTATACCGTGCCGCTTGGCAAGGCGGCGGTGGTACGCGAGGGGAGCGCGGCGACGGTGCTCGCCTACGGGACGATGGTGCATGTCGCCAAGGCCGGGATCGCCGACAGCGGAGTCGATGCCGAGCTGATCGACCTGCGCTCGATCGTGCCGCTCGACATCGACACGATCGTCGCGTCGGTCGCCAAGACCGGGCGCTGCGTGATCCTGCACGAGGCGTCGAAGTTCGGCGGGTTTGGCGGCGAACTCGCCGCGCTGGTGCAGGAACGCTGCTTCTGGGCGCTCAAGAGCCCGATCGAACGCGTCGCCGGCTGGGACACGCCCTATCCGCACGCGTTCGAATGGGATTATTTCCCCGGCCCCGCGCGCCTCGCAAAAGCACTCGCGCGCACGATGGAGAACAGGTGATGGGGCGTTATCTGTTCCGGCTGCCCGATGTCGGCGAGGGCGTCGCCGAGGCCGAGATCGTCGTCTGGCACGTGAAGCCGGGCGATGTGGTCAAGGAGGACCAGAGCCTGGTCGACGTGATGACCGACAAGGCGACGGTCGACATGACCGCGCCGGTCGATGGCGTCGTGACCGCGATCCACGGCGAGATCGGCGCGATGCTGTCGGTCGGGTCGGTGCTTGTCGAGCTGGCGGTCGAGGGCCAGGGCAATGCCGAGGCGGACATCGTCGTCGACGCGGTGCCCGCCGCGCCCGCGCCGTCGCCCGAGCCGGGGCCCGCGGCAAGCGATCCGCTGCCGCCCCCGGCACCGTCGCCCCCGCCGTCCTCGCCGGCCAAGCCCGCGGTCTTCGCCGCGCGGGCCGAGGGCGATGCGCCGCTCGCCTCCCCCGCCACCCGCGCGCGCGCGTTCGCGCGCGGCGTCGCGTTGCAGTTCGTGCCCGGCACCGGACCGGGCGGGCGGATCACGCCGGACGATCTCGACGCCTATCTGGCAAGCGACGGTGCGGCGGCGGTCGGCGATGTCCGCTACGCCGCGCGCGACGGCGTGAACGACACGAAGATCATCGGCCTGCGCCGCAAGATCGCCGAGAAGATGCAGGAGGCCAAGCGCCGCATCCCGCACATCGCCTATGTCGAGGAAGCCGATGTCACCGAGCTGGAAAAGCTCCGCCAGGACCTGAACGCGCATCGCAAGCCCGATCAGCCGAAGCTGACGCTGCTGCCGTTCTTCATGCAGGCGCTGGTCAGGGCGTTGCCCGACTTCCCGCAGATCAACGCGCGCTACGACGACGATGCGGGCGTGTTGCACGCTTATGACGGCATCCATATCGGCATCGCGACGCAGACGCCGGGCGGGCTGATGGTGCCGGTCGTCCGCCACGCCGAAAGCCGCGACATCTGGGGTCTCGCCGCAGAGGTCGCGCGCGTCACCGCGGCGGCGCGCGACGGCACCGCGGCGCGCGGGGATCTGAGCGGCTCGACGATCACGATCACCAGCCTGGGGACGCTCGGCGGGATCGCGACGACGCCGGTCATCAACCACCCCGAGGTCGCGATCATCGGGCCCAACAAGATCGTCGAGCGGCCGGTCGTCGACGGCAGCTTCGTGACGGTGCGGAAGATGATGAACCTGTCCTCGTCGTTCGATCACCGGATCGTCGACGGCTACGACGCCGCGCTGTTCGTGCAGCGGCTGAAGCGGCTGATCGAACACCCCGCGCTCCTGTTCATGGACTGATCCGATGGCCGATATCCTCACCCCGAAAGTGCTCGTCGTCGGCGGCGGTCCCGGCGGCTATGTCGCCGCGATCCGCGCCGGGCAGCTCGGGCTTGATACGGTACTGGTGGATGCCGAACGGCTAGGCGGCACCTGCCTGATCCGCGGCTGCATCCCGTCCAAGGCGCTGATCCACGTCGCGTCGCTGCATGCCGAGATGGCGGAGGCGGCCCGAACGCCGCGCTTCGGCATCGGCCTGTCGGCCGCCCCGACGCTCGATTTCGGCGCGACGATCGCGTGGAAGGACGGCGTGGTCGATCGCCTGAGCGGCGGTGTCGCCGGATTGCTGCGCAAGGCAAAGGTCAGGGTCGTCGCGGGCCACGCGGTGTTCTCCGACGCCAAGACGTGCAGCGTCGCGACCGCCAACGGTCCGGTCGCGATCGCGGCGGAACACGTGATCCTCGCGACCGGCTCGCTGCCCGTCGAGCTTCCGTTCCTGCCGTTCGGCGGCAAGATCGTCTCGTCCACCCAGGCGCTGGCGCTGTCCGCGGTGCCCGAGGCGCTCGTCGTCGTCGGCGCCGGCTATATCGGGCTGGAACTCGGCATCGCGTACCGCAAGCTTGGCGCGCAGGTGACGATCGTCGAGATGGCCGATCGCATCCTGCCGCTCTACGACGCGAAGCTGACCGATCCGGTGCGGCGCTGGCTGAAGGCGCACGACGTCGCGGTGCATCTCGGCGCGCGCGCGGTGGGCGAGGAAGGGGAGGGCCTCGCGATCGAGACCGCAGACGGCGCGCGCTGCGTGCTGCCCGCCGATCGCATCCTCGTCACGGTCGGGCGCACGCCCAACGTCGCGGGCTGGGGGCTGGAGGCGATGAACCTGGCGATGGACGGTCGCTTCGTTCGCGTCGACGATCGCTGCGCGACCTCGACCACCAACGTCTGGGCGATCGGCGATCTGGTCGGCGAACCGATGCTGGCGCACAAGGCCTCGGCACAGGGCGAATGCGTCGCGGAGATCATCGCAGGCAAGACGCGCCGGTTCGCCCCGCTGGCGATCCCCGCGGTATGCTTCACGGAGCCCGAGATCGTGAGCGTCGGCCTGTCGCCGCACGACGTGCCCGCCGGCACCGCGACGATCGTCGGCCAGTTCCCGTTCCTCGCCAATGGCCGCGCCCTGTCGATGGACGCGGGCGACGATGGCGGCTTCGTCCGGGTCACGGCGCGCGCGTCGGATCACCGGATCCTGGGCATCCAGGCGGTCGGCGCGCATATCTCCGAATTCGCCGGCGAGTTCGGCACGCTGATCGAGATGGGCGCGGTGCTGGAGGATGTCGCGGGCATCATCCATGCGCACCCCACGCTCTGCGAGGCGATCCACGAAAGCGCGCTCGCCGCGCTCGGGCATGCGATCCATGTCTGATCCGGCCGGGAGCGCGCCAGAATTCCTGTGCGGCAGCTGCCGCGCTTATGGTCGCTGCCGATTGGGGGTGGGGCCGATCTCGCTGACGGACGACGCCGCGCTGGCGGCGGTCGTGTGCGCCGCGACCTTTCACGCCGGACCGCGCGTCGCGCATGGCGGCTGGACCGCGGCGGTCTTCGACGACGTGATGGGGCGTTCGCTCGGCCAGCGCGGCATTCCCGCGGTGACCGCGACGCTGACGACCGACTTTCTGAAGCCCGTGCCGGTCGAGGAGCCGCTCGCGATCGCGGTGTCGATCGATGCGCAGGAGGGGCGGCGCTGGATGCTCTCGGCGACCTTGACCCTGGCCGGCGACGCGACCCCGCTGGCACGGGCGCACGGCGTCTGGGTGGAGCGCCGCAGCGACCATTTCGAGCGTCACGAGGCCGGGCTGAAGGCGCACCGCGCGGCACGCGACACCGCCGCCGACTAAGCCCGCGCGCGGCGGGGCGTCAGGCCTGGTGGATCAGCCCTTGCGCCGACAACGCCGCGCGCGCCGCCGCATCGATCCCGACCATGGCCAGCGTCTCGGCGGTATGTTCGCCGAGCGCCGGCGACGCCAGGCCGAGATGCAGCGGCAGGTCGTCGAAATCCCAGAAACCGCCGATCTGCCGCACGTGCCCGTACTCCCGGTGGGGATAGTCGGCGTGAAGCCCGGCCGCCGCATGATCCGCCGAATCGAGGAACGCGTCATGCTGCGCGCGCGCGACGCGTTCCGCAGGCACGCCCGCCTCGGCCAATTGCGACAAGGCCGCATCGGCGTCGCGCCCGGCGAGCCAGGCCCCCGCATCCGCGCCGACGACCACGTCGAACGCGGCGCGCTCGCGGTCGGCGAGCGCGGCCACCGCGATCCAGTCGGTGCCGGTCGCATATAGCCGGTGGTGCCGCAACACCCCCATCTGCGCGTGGTCGAGATGCGCGATCGGCGTCAGGCCGCCGTTCGCCGGAATGATCGCCTCCGCCATCGTCAGCATAGCGCCGCCCAGCAGCGAGGCCGCGACCGCCTGTCCTGCGCCGCTGCGGCCATGCTCGACGCGCGCCAGCAGGGTCGCGAACACCGACGCGAGCCCGCCGTAGAAGTCGACGATGCCGAAGCGCAGCCACAGCGGCGGATTGCCCGCGCCGCCATTCTCGACCTCCCAGCCGCACGCCGCCTGGAACAGCTGGTCGAAGCCCGGCCAGTCGGCGCGCTCGCCGAGCGGACCATAGGAACTGACATGGCAATAGACGATGTCGGCATGCTCCGCCTTCAGCGTGTCGTAGTCGACGCCCAGCTTGCGCGCCGCGGGCCGGCGGATATTGTGGTGCACGACATCGGCCCAGCGCGCGAGCGCCGCGGTCGCCGCGCCGGTCTCGGGACGGCCGAGCATCATCGCCAGGCCGCGCTTGCCGCGCTGGATACCCGCGAACTGGCGCTCGAGCCGGCGCATCGCGTCGCCCGTCGGCGGCTCCACCTTGATCACGTCGGCGCCGAGATCGGCCAGCAGCATCGTCGCGAACGGACCCGCCAGATACGCGCCGAGGTCGAGCACCTTCAGCCCGTCGAGTGGTGCGCGGGGTGCGGTCGCCGCTGGCACCGCGACCGCTGCGCGCGGCGTCCAGCGCCGCAGGATCGCGTCGGCGTCGGTCTCGAGCCCGGCGGTCGAATGCCGGATGCGCGACGCCGGCGCGACCGTGAAGGGGACGCCGGGCTGCAGCGTCGCGCCGAGCACCGGGTCCTCGACGGTCGCGACGAAGCCGTTGGCCGCCGCCTGTGGGTCCGCATAGATCTCGCCGAACGGCGCGGCGATCTGCGCGGCGACGTCGTGCGCCCAGAAATGCGCGACCCAGTCCGCGGCGGGGCGCCCGGCGATGATCGCCTTGTTGGCCCCGTAATTGGGCGCGACGTGCGAGGGCGCGAAGCGCGCATTCTCACGCCGGACCGCGTCGGGGCCCATCGCGGCCAGCGCGTCCGCCATCCACGGCGCCTTGTCGGGGGAATAATGGACATGGATCCACCGGCCGTCGGACGCCTGGTGCAGCGGGATCGGGATATCCTTGGACAGCCCCTTGGCAAAGGCGGGGGAGGGCGTCTCGGCGCGCGACCAGTGCATCGTCATCGGCACGAGCGCCGCCTGCGCCAGGCTGGTGTGCGCCGCGCCGCCATGCCCGTCGCGGGTCCGCGCGATCAGCCGCGCCACGACCGCGATCGCCGCGAGCCAGCCTGCGGTCCAGCTGGCGAACGGCATCCGCACGAACACCGGGCCCGGGCGATGGCCCGGCTGTTCGTCGAGGATGCCGAGCGCGGCCAGGACGAGCGTCTCGCGCGCCGGCGCCTCGGCCTTCGCATGCGTCGCGGGCCAGCCGGTGACCGCCGAGACGATCAGGCGCGGATACCGCGCGAACAGCCGCGCATCGTCCAGGCCGCGGCGTCGCGCGACCGCGGGCGGCAGATCGTGGATCAGCACGTCCGCTTCGGCGAGCAGACGGTCGAGCGTGTCGTCGATGCCGTCCGCCGCGCCGTCGAGCACGATCCGCTGCTTGAACCGATCGAGCACCGCCGCGAGGATGTCGGGCGCGTCCTCGTCGCGGGCCTCGCCCGGAATCGTCACCTTCACGACGTCGGCCCCCGCCTCGGACAGCTGCAGCGCGGCCATCGGCCCGGGGATACCGTGCGACAGGTCCAGCACGCGGAGCCCGGCAAGGATCTGCGCCGGCATGTCGGCCGCCGGGGTCGGGCTCATCGCGTCATCGCCGTGCCGCCGTCCACCGGCAGCGTCTGGCCGGTGATGAAGCGCGCGCCGTCGCCGACCAGGAACGCCAGCACCGGCGTCATGTCGATATCGGGATCGCCCAGCCTGCCGCCAAGCGGGATCGCGCGCGCCATCATCGCGTCGTGCGCGACCAGTTCGTCGGGGCTGAGCCGGCCGCGCGTCGCATCGTACATCGCGGTCCACATCGCCGGCGCGACCGCATTGACCGTGATCCCGTGCTGCGCCCAGGCCTGCGCCAACGCGCGCGTCCAGCCGAGCACGGCGCCCTTGGACGCCGAATAATGCGGCGCGCCGGGCAATCCGACCAGCCCCGCCGCCGACGCGAAATTGACGATCCGCCCGCCGCCATTGGCCTTCAGATGCGGAAAGACGGCTTGGTTGGCTATCATCGTGCCGCGCGCGTTGATCCCCATGACGCGGTCCCAATCGTCGTCGTCCAGATCCTCGGCTGGCTTGTATTGCTGCACGCCCGCGGCGTGGATCAGCCCGTCCAGCCCGCCCATCACCTGAACGGCGGCGTCGACCGCGGCAAAGAACCCCGGGCGATCGACCACGCTTGCGGTGTGGAACGTGGCCAAGCCGGCCCCCCCCGCGGCATTCGCGGTGGCGACGACCTGCGCGCCGGCGTCGGTCGCCACGTCGATGCTCGCGACCCGGGCGCCGCCCGCGACCAGGCCGCGGACCGCCGACGCGGCGATGCCGCTGGCGCCGCCGGTGATGATGATGCGTTTGCCCGTCAGTTCCATCTCTTGCTCCTATCCCGCCGCGATCCGCGCGGCCTTGCCGAGCAGCCGCACCGCGCTGGCGTGGAGCCGGTCGCCGATCGCGCGCGGTGCCTTGCCGGCACAGGCGCGCGCGAAGCTGCCTTCGAGCAGGATCGCCAGCTTGAAACAGGCGAGCACCGCATACCAATCGGCGCGCGAGACGTCGCGGCCGCTCGCCGCGCCGTAGCGCGCGATCAGATCCCGCGACGTCGCGAAACCGTCCCACGGCTCGACGACGATCTGCGCCTCCGACGCCGGGGCGCCCTGGTCGCGCCAGGTGGCGAGCAGCCAGCCGAGGTCGAGCATCGGATCGCCGATCGTCGCCAGTTCCCAGTCGATCACCGCCGCGATCGCGGGGCCGTCGTACCGAAACAGCACGTTCTTCAGGTGGAAGTCGCCGTGCAGGATGCCGGGATCGAACCGCGCCGGGCATTCCCGTTCCAGCCAGAGCGCCAGTTCGCCGACGCCCGGCAGCGCGGCGGCACCGGGCCAGCCGGCATGGCGGCCATAGCCGTCCAGCTGACGCTGCCAGCGGCCGACCTGGCGGGTCAGGAAGCCGTCGGGATTGCCGAAATCCGCCAGCCCGAGCGCGCGGTGGTCGAGCGCGCCGAGCGCCGCGATCGCATCCACCATCGCAAGGCCCATCGCATGGCGAATGGCGGGGTCGCCGGCGTGCAGCGACGGTAGGCCGACGCCGGGATTGAAGCCGTCGACCGGCTCCATCAGATAGAAGGCGGCGCCCAGCACCGTTTCGTCCGCACAGGCGCCGATCAGCCGCGGGTGCGGCACCGCGGTCCCCACCAGCGCGCGCAGGATGCGCGCTTCGCGCCGCATCGTCGCGTTGCCGTCGGCGCTGGGATGCGCGGGCGGACGGCGCAGCACATAGTCGGTGCCGCCGCGCGCGAACCGCACGATCACGTTCTGCGATCCGCCGGTCAGCGGCACGATGTCGGATATCGCGCCTTCGCCCAGGCCCTCGTCGTCCATCCACGCCGACAGCGCCGCGAAGTCGACCAGGTCCAGTCCGACGGGGCGGTCGATCGCCATCAGAAGGCGGTCTCGAACGCTTCCAGGTCGGCGCCGTACCGCGCCACCGCGGCGGCCCGCACCTGCGGCAGGTGATAGTCGGGGAACAGCGTCGTGCTCGGCCGATAGCCGCGCAGCACCTGTTTCGCGACGGTCACCTTGTGCACCTCGGTCGGGCCGTCCGCGAGCGCCAAGAAATAGGATTCGTTGACCCAGTGCATGAACGGCATCTCGTCCGACAGCCCGAGCGAGCCGTGCAGATGCAGCGCCCGGCTGGCGATGTCGTGCAGCAGCTTGGGCATCGCCGCCTTGACCGCGGCGATGTCCTTGCGGACCAGCTTGTAGTCGCCGTGCTTGTCGATCAGCCATGCGGTGCGCAGCACCAGCAGGCGGAACTGCTCCAGTTCGATCCAGCTGTCCGCGATCTTTTCCTGCACCATCTGCTTGTCGGCCAGCAGCCCGCCCTGGGTGCTGCGCGACAGGACGCGCTCGCACATCCGGTCGAACGCCTCGCGCGCCTTGGCGATCGTGCGCATGGCGTGGTGGACGCGGCCGCCGCCCAGGCGGGTCTGCGCGACGACGAAGCCTTGGCCCGGTTCGCCGAGCATGTGATCCAGCGGGACGCGCACGCCGCTCAGCCGCAGATAGGCGTGGGTCGGCGTGTCGCCGCCATAGCCGACGTTGCGCACCACCTCGATGCCGGGGGTGTCGCCGGGCAGGATGAACATCGACGCGCGCCGATGAGGCGCCGCATCCTCGTCGGTGACCGCCATGACGATGAAGAACGCCGCGTAGCGGGCGTTGGTGGAGAACCATTTCTCGCCGTCGATAACCCAGGAATCGCCGTCGCGGACCGCGCACGTCCGGATCATCAGCGGGTCGGCGCCGCCATGCGGCTCGGTCAGCGAGAAGCACGAGACGATCGCGTTATCGAGCAGCGGGCGCAGATACCGCGCCTTCTGGTCCGCGGTGCCGTAATGCGCCAGTATCTCGGCATTGCCCGAATCGGGCGCCTGCGCGCCGAACACGATCGGGCCGAACCGCGTCCGCCCGATGATCTCGTTCATCAGCGCGAGCTTGATCTGCCCATAGCCCTGGCCGCCGAGCTCGGGGCCGAGGTGGCAGGCCCACAGGCCGCGTTCACGCACCCGCGCCTGCAGCGGACGGACGAGCTTCACGAAGCCCGGCGCGTTCACGTCGTAGTGATTGCCCAGCACGTGATCGAGCGGCTCGATCTCGTTGCGGGTGAACGCCTCGATCCAGTCGAGCTCGGGCTGGAAGGCCGGATCGGTCTCGAAGTCCCATGCCATCGTCGTTCCTCAGGATAAGCTTTTGCCGCCGTCGACCACGATGGTGTGGCCGACAACATAGGAAGCGAGTGGCGACGCCAGGAACAGCGCCGCGCCAGCGATCTCGTCCGGCGTGCCCAGTCGCCCGATCGGAATGCGCCGCAACGTGGAGGCGAGCCGCTTCTCGTCGCCGGTGGTGATCGTCGTGAGCTTGGACGGGACCAGCCCCGGCGCGATGCCGTTCACCCGGATGCCGTCCGCCGCCCACGCCTCCGCCAGCGTCTTGACGAGCGCGACCGCCGCCGCCTTCGAGGCAGCATAGGCGGGGTTGCCAATGCGCGCACCGAATGCGGCGATCGAGCTGATGACGATCACCGATCCGACGCTCGCGGCGAGCAGCGGGTGGAACCGCGTCGCGCACGCCATGACGCTGCTCAGGTTGATCTCGACGATCTCGCGAAAGACGTCGAGTTCGAATTCGGCGCGGCCATAGCGAACCGCGCCCTGGCAGAGCACCAGCACGTCGAGCGCGTCGAACCGCGGCGTCCAGCAATCGAGCGCCAGCGGATCGGTCAGGTCGAGCGTCTGATAGTCCAGCCCGTCGAGATCGGAGCCGTCGGCCGCGTCGTACTCCGCCGGCGACCCCCGCGTGCCGGTGACGCACACCACGGCGCCGCGCGTGAGGAACGCCTGGGCGATGCCGTTGCCGATGCCGCTGGAGCCGCCGACGACCAGCACCGTCTTTCCGCTGAAATCGAGATCCGACACTGGCACGCCCAACTAGGTTGATTCGCTAAAGCGATTGACCTAATCCGCTTGGATGCAGTCCAAGTCAAGCCTGCGAGGCGACGAAACCCGCGATCAGATCAAGCTGGCGGCGCGCCGGCTGTTCGCCATGAAGGGCATCCACGGCGTCTCGACCCGCGAGATCGTCGCGGCCACCGGTCAGAAGAACGGCGGGTCGCTTCATTATTATTTCCGCACCAAGGAGGCGCTGGTCCGCGAGCTGATCGTCGACGGCGCGCAGGTGATCGACGAGCGGCGCCAGGCGCGGCTCGACGCGGCGGAGGCCACGGGCGGGCCGCACGACGTTCGCGAGGCGGTCGAAGTGCTGGTCTGGCCGTCCACCGATCTGGGCGAGGGCCCCGGCGAGGAGGATACCTATATCCGCTTCATCAGCAATCTCGGGCTGCAGGAGCGCGCGCTGCTCAGCGACACGCTGGCGGGCCGCTGGAGCGCGGGGTACCAGCGCGCGCTGGTCCATATCCGCCGGCTGGCGAGCGAAATCCCCGCCCCCCTGCTCGAACAGCGGCTGGTGTTCCTAAGCCTGTCGCTGCGCGCGATCATGGCGGCGCGCGAGGCGTCGCTAGATCACCAGCGCGAACATCTCCGGTTCTGGACGAGCGGGAGCACGATGGAAAATCTGCTCGACGCGCTGGTCGCCATGCTGACCGGGCCGGTCTCCGAGGCGACGCGCACCGCATCGGCCTGAGCCGCGGCGCGATCGAAGCGCCGGCGACCGGCGCCCCGTTCCGCAACGTCGGCGTTATCCCGTCGTGCGACGTGAACCTTTCTGACATCAAACACGGTGTTCTGATTTTAGAATTCACAGCGATCCAAAATCGCGCTAGGGGAATGCAACGTCCGAACCGGAAGAGTTCGGCACACAATCGTTGGGAGGATGTCGGAATGAGGAATGTTTTCACCGCACGGGTCCGCATCTTGCTGGGGACCGTGTCGATCCTGTCGTCCGGCGCCGCGCTGGCGCAGAAGGCCAGTCCGCCGGCCGATCCGACGCCGCCGGCACCGGTGTCGGTCGATTCGGCCGCGTCCAGCCCCAACGGCGCGGCGACGTCGCCGGCGGCGAAGCAGGGCGGCATTCAAGACATCGTCGTCACCGCCCGGCGCCGCGAGGAAACCCTGCAGTCCACCCCGGTTGCCGTCACCGCGCTCGGGTCGCAGCAGCTCGAGACCGCGCAGATCCAGGACGCGACCGATCTCCAGCGCGTGACGCCCAGCTTCTCGATCCAGACCGGCGGCCCATCGGTCTCGGGGCTCGTCTTCGTGTCGCTGCGCGGTCAGAACAATCAAAATCCGGGGACGGCCAACGATCCCACCGTGGCGACCTATGTCGACGGCGTGTACATCCCGCGGCCGTCGCAGGGTCAGACCGACCTCGACGATCTCGAGCGCGTCGAAATCCTGCGGGGGCCGCAGGGGACGCTGTTCGGCCGCAACACGACGGGCGGCGCGGTCAACATCATCACCGCGCAGCCCAAGGATTATCTCGAGGTGATCGCCAAGGCAGAGGTTGGCAATTACGACTATCGCAGCCTCGGGCTGACCGTGAACGCGCCGCTCGCCGAAGGATTGTCGGCCCGCATCAACGGCAATTATCACGAACGCAACGGCTATGTGAAAAACGTCGCGCTGAACGGCTATGCCGACGATCCCGAAAGCTATTTCGTCCGCGGCAAGCTGCGGTATCAGGGTTCGGGCTGGGACGTCACGCTGTCCGGCGACTACAACAAGATCAACGACAACGGCCAGAAGATCGGCCTCGTCGCCTTCAACCCGGCGGTGTTCTCGGCGCTGCCGGGCGGGGCGGCGATCGTGCCCGTTCTGAGCCAGTATCTCCAGACAAAGTCGACCTGGTACGAAACCAACGGGACCGCGTTCGTCCTGCCGACGGTCAACGCGGCGGGCACGGCGATCTACAACAGCCTGCCGGCCAAGGTCCGCGACCTGTATCTGGAAAAGCCCCAGAACCAGGTCGTCGCCTATGGCTTCGGCGGGACGATCAACGTCGATCTTGGCGACATCTCCCTGAAATCGATCACCGGCTACCGGTACAGCAATTCGACCGGATTGATCGATACGGACGGTACGCCTATCCCCTTGCTGACGACGCGATCAGGCTACGGATCGGAGCAGGTGTCGCAGGAATTCCAGCTCTCGGGCAAGGCGGGGACGCGCCTGAACTATATCCTGGGCGCCTATTACAGCCGCGAGACGGGCTATGAATCGAGCGTCTCGCAGACGTTCGGCTTTATCCCCGCTCCGCGCTTCATCACCGAAAACGCTGCCGACGTGACAAACATCACCAAGGGTCTGTTCGCGCAGGGCAACTACAACATCACCGAACAGTTGCGCTTCACTGGTGGGATCCGCTGGACATGGGACAATCGCAACGTCGTGCTCCACAACAAATCGCGGCTCGGCGATCCGAGCACCTGCACGGTGGCCATGAAGGATGCGGGTTCGGTCTGCGACCAGACTCAAAAGGCGACCTTCGACTATCCGGCCTGGACGGTCGGTTTCGACTATCGGCCGAACAGCGACGTCTTCCTGTATGCTCAGACCCGGGGCGCGTCCAAGTCCGGCGGCTGGAACGTCCGCGCCGGCTCGATCCCGGCGTTCGATCCCGAAAAGGTCAAGGACGTCGAGGTCGGCGCCAAGCTGGACTGGTTTAATCGTCGTCTGCGGACCAATGTGGCGCTGTTCAACAGCTGGACCAACGGACTGCAGAAGCAGATCGGCGCGCTGGTGCCGGGCACGCAGCAGCCCACCCAATATCTCGTGAACGCCGGCAATGCCCGGATCTGGGGTGCCGAGTTCGAGGTGACCGCCGTTCCCTGGACCGGGATGGAGCTGAACGGATCGCTGAGCCTGCTCGACGGCAAATATGAGAAGGGGAGCTTCAACGAAGTCCAGTCGGTCAACGGTGCCAACGTCACGGTCGACCGGAGCGGCGAGCCGCTGCCGCAGTTGGCGAAGAAGCAATTCTCCATCGGCGGTACGCAGACGGTGCCGGTGTCGCTGGGCGACCTGCGTCTGCACATGGATTATGCCTATATAGGCAAGATGGTGATCAGTCCTGTTACCCCGCCTCCCGGTGCATCCGCCGCCGTGCTAGCGACCTATGCGACACAGAACCAGCTGACACGGTTGCCCGGCTATGGGTTGCTGAACGCGCGTATCGGCCTGCAGCTGCAATCGCCCAACGCCGAGGTCTTCCTGTTCGCTCGCAACCTCACCGCCAAGAAATATACCAGCCGGGTCTTCGCCGATCTGTATACGCAGGGGCTCGGATTCGTTCAGCGGACGGTCGGCGATCCCTTCACGTTCGGGGGCGGCGTGACCTTCCGTTTCGGCGGCAAATGACGCCTGCGGGTACGCCGATCGCGATGACAGGCTCGCGGTCAGGCGGTCGGCGCTCCAACGACACTTTAACTGCGGGAACACCGTGATGGAATCCGGCGCCATTCTGGTCGAGCGCGACGGCGCGATCGGTCGGATCATCCTCAACCGGCCGGATCGGATCAATGCGATCGACGATTCGATCCGGCAAGGCTTGCCCGAGGCGCTTTGGACACTCGACGCGGATGGCGGAGTCCGCGCGATTGTCGTTCGCGGGAACGGCGCGCGCGGCTTTTGCGCGGGTGCGGACATTCGTGAGCAGCGCGCCGTCGAGACACCTGTAGAGGCGCATCGCCGCATGTCCCAGGACCCCTGGATCGCGGCATTCGAGGCGATGTCGACGCCGACGATCGCAGCCATCCATGGTGCCTGCATGGGGGGCGGGTTCGAGATCGCGCTTGCCTGCGACATCCGCATGGCCAGCACGGATGCCGTGTTCGCACTTCCCGAGACCGGCCTCGGCCTGATCCCCGGCGCGGGCGGTACGCAGCGCCTGCCGCGGCTGATCGGCGTCGGTGCGGCGCTGGACCTGATGCTCAGCAACGACCGCATCAATGGGACCGAGGCCAAGCGGCTGAATATCGTGACCCGGTTATACGAGAGCACCGAGACGCTGTTCGAGGCGGCGGATGCGCTGGCGCACCGGATTGCGGCCAAGCCGCCGACTGCGACTGCCTTTGTACGCACGGCCACCTATGCCAGTGCGGAACTTGACCTTCGCCAAGGCCTTGCGCTGGAGCGCCATCTGTTCGCGCTGCTGCTGACAACGGAAGACCGCATCGAAGCGGCGACGGCATTTCGGGAAAAGCGTGCGCCCCGGTTCACCGCACGTTGAGGCTACGACCAAGAGAAAGGGCTCCGGGCGGATTTGCGCCCGGAGCTCTTTTTCATAGGTCCGCTCCCTTAACGGCGGCCGGAAACGGTCGACTCCGCGCCCGCGCTTTCGAACATGCGGTTGATGTCGCCCGACGTCACTGCCTTGCCCGGTTCGCGATCCGGCTTGGCGCCCCCCATGCCCAGAATGGGATCGGTCTCGACCGGAACTGCAGCGGCTGTGCGCTTCAATGCACCGACCGTGCAATTCTCGCGACCGAGCTTGCTGATCGGATCATAGGAGAATTCGCGCATAGCGTTCAGGTGGGTGATCTTGTCGATCGTTGCCGGTGCGAGGGTCTTGACGTCCTCCCACAGCTTCTCCGCCGAATGCGGCCACACCGAATCGGAATGCGGATAGTCGCACTCGTACATGACCATGTCTTCGCCGATATAGTCGAGGTTGGCCAAGCCGAACCGGTCCTCGATGAAGCAGCTGATGATGTGCTTTTTATAGATGTCGCTGGGCATCTTTCCGCCGAAATTCGAATTCGTCCAGGCATTGTGATGGCCGTGGGTGAAATCGGCGCGTTCGAGCAGATAGGGAATCCAGCCGATACCACCTTCGGACAGCGCCATCTTCAGCGTCGGATACTTCTTCCACATCGGACCCCAGATCCAGTCCGCCGCGGAGTTGGCGATCGAGATCGGCATCGACGTAATCCATGCGTCGATCGGCGACAGGTCAGAAGCGTGCTGCGCGGCCGCGCCGGTGCCGATATGGCAGCAGATGACGACGTCATTGTCGGCGCACACCTTCCAGAGCGGATCCCAATATGGGTCGTGGATCGACGGCCAGCCCGACAGTGCAGGATTGTCGGAGAAGGATAACGCATGCACACCGAGCTTTGCGAGCCGGGTCACCTCGGCGACCGCGGCGGGCATGTCCCAGAACGGCGTCAGCATCAGCGGGATAAAACGTCCCGGGGCCGCCTCCGACCAGTCGTAATAATGCCAGTCGTTGTAGGCGCGAATCGCGGCCAGCGCGACTTCGGGATCATTATGCGATGTCGCCTGGAAGCGCTGTCCGGCGAAACCGGGGAATGTCGGGAAGCAGATCGAACCGACAATGCCGTTCGCGTCCATATCCTCAACGCGGGACTTGAGGTCCCAGGTGCCGCGCCGCATCTGTTCGTAGTTCAGCGGCTCCATCCCATATTCTTCCTTGGGACGGCCGACCACCGAGTTCAGGCCCATATAGCCTGCGGCCTTTTCCTCGAACATCCACACGTCGCGACCGTCGCGCTTCTCGATATGCGGTTCGCGGCCCTTCAAATGCGCCGGCCAATGCGGCGTGAAGGCGTTTGGTGGCTCGATCACGTGATCGTCCACGCTGATGAGAATCATGTCTTCGGCGTTCATTTCCAGTCTCCATTGACGAACGGTCTGTGCCGGCTGTCGCGCAGTGACAGGCTTTAGCGCAGTTGCGACACACTACCAAGGGCAGAACGACCTTCTCGTGTCGGAATTGCGGGCCGCCGCGGCCGCGAGCATCGGCGCGCGCTTGACAGCGGCCGCCATCGGTCTTTGTGTCTAATATCAGAAAAGATTTTGCGAGAGGATATCGATCGATGGGGCTCATGGAAGGCAACGTAGCGCTGGTCACGGGCGCGGGCGCCGGCATCGGGCGCGGCATCGCGCGGCTGTTCTGCCGCGAAGGCGCGCAGGTCGTGGTCGCGGAGTTCGACGCGGAGCGCGGCCGCGCGGTGGTGGCGGAATGCGAGGAGCTCGGCGGCTCGGCGCTGTTCGTCCATACCGATGTCGGCGACAAGGCGAGCGTCGAGCGCGCGATCCAGACGGCGGTCGACACGTTCGGCGGGCTCGATACGCTGGTCAACAACGCCTTCGCACCCAGCCCGGAGGTGCTGCTGGAACAGAAGACCGACGCCATCCTGGCGCGCACCCTCGACACGACGATGTGGGCGACCTGGTGGGCGATGCAGGCGGCCTACCCGCATTTCCGGGCGCGCGGCGGCGGCAGCGTGATCAACTTCTATTCGATCGACGCCGATACCGGCGCGTGGCGCCATGCCGACTACAATATGGGCAAGTCGGCGATCCGCGGGCTGACGCACAGCGCGGCGTCCGAATGGGGCCGGTTCAACATCCGCGTGAACGCCATCGCGCCGGCCGCCGCGGGGCTGAGCTTCGAACGCCTGTGCCGCGAGCATCCGGGCTTCGAAAAGGTGTCCGCCTCGGCCAAGCCGCTCAATCGCGTCGGCTATCCGGAGGAAGACATCGCGCCGGTCGCGGTCTTCCTCGCGTCGCGCATGGCCGGGTTCGTCACAGGGCAGACGATCAACGTCGATGGCGGCCTGCATTTGTGGGGCTTCAACTCGAAGCCCGGCAATCTCGAGGCGCTCGACGCGCTCACCTGATCGCGCGGCGCCGTCGGCGATCCCGGCGGCGCCGCCGCTGCTCAGCGCTTGGCGACCTGGATGTCGGTATCCTCCAGGTCCCAGGTCGCGGCGGTCTTGCCCTCCTCGCGCAGCTCGTATTTGAGCACGCGCCCTTGCGGGTTCTTCGGCAGCGTCTCGCGGAACTCGATATAGCGGGGCAGCGCGTAATAGGGCACCTTGTCGGTCGACCAGTGGAACAGCGCCTCCGCCGTCAGCGTCGCGCCCGCCGCCAGCACCGCGGTCACCTTCACGTCGTCCTCGCCGCGCGGCGAGAAGACCGCATGGACCGCGGCCTCCTCGATCGCGGGATGCTGGTTGAACGCCGACTCCATCTCGAAGCTCGAGATGTTCTCGCCGCGGCGGCGCAGATAGTCCTTCTTGCGGTCGACGAAATAGAAGAAGCCGGCCTCGTCGAACTTGCCCATGTCGCCCGAATGCAGCCAGAGGTCGGTCGTGACCTTAAGCGTCTCCTCGGGGCGCCGCCAATAGCCCTGGAACATGATGTCGGGCTGGTTGGGGCGGATCAGGATCTCGCCCGCGGTGCCCGGCGGCACCTCGCGCCCGGCATCGTCGACGATCCGCACGTCGAAATCGGGAATCCGCGTGCCCGACGATCCCGGCGCGGCATAGTCGCCGCCGGCCAGCGACGTCACCACCGACGCCTCGGTCAGCCCATAGCCGTTGCCGCCGACCTGGCGCGCGCCGAACCGCTCGCGCCAGATCGCCTTGGTCTCCTCGGTGAAGGGGTTGCCGCGCACCGTATGGATGTGGCCGTGGCAGCGCGTCGCCGCGTCGCAGTCGCCGGCCTGTGCGAGCAGCGCACCCATGCCTCCCAGTATCGACGCGATCGTCGCACCCGAGCGCTCGACCTCGGGCCAGAACGCCGACACCGAGAATCGCGGCGCCACCACCAGCCGCGAGCCGGTCAAGATCGTCGCGACCACGCCGACGCAGATCGCGTTCAGGTGGAACAGCGGCAGCGGCGTATAGGTGACGTCGTCCGCTGTCGCCGGTCCCGCGCGTAGCTGCAGCCGGGCCAGGTTGCACATGTAATTATAGGGGATCATGCACCCCTTCGACGGCCCCGTCGTCCCCGAGGTATAGACGAGCATCGCGAGGTCCGACGGATCGGGCTTGTCCGGGAACGCATCGGTGACGTCGCCGCGGTGCGCGTCCAGAGCCGCCACGGTCGCGGCGATCCGGGGGAGGGCGGACAGGTCGCCTCGGTGCAACAGCGTGTGCATCTCGGGAAGGCCGTCGGCGACCGCGCCGATCCGCGCGACATAGTCCGCCTCGGCGACGACCACCTTGGCGCCCGAATCGCCGATCTGGTGACGCAGGAACTCGCCGCGCAGCGCGGTGTTGATCGGCACGCTCACTGCGCGCAGCTTGTTGGCCGCGAGCCAGCAGACCACCGCGTCGACATTGTTGTTGAGCATCGACAGGACGGTGTCGCCCGCGCCGATGCCCAGCGCGGCGAGCGCGTGTGCGAAGGCCGTCGAAAGCCGGTCGACATCGCCATAGCTGAACGTCTGCCCGCCGAAATCGAGCATGATGCGGTCGCGATGGGCGGCGACGGCCCGGTCGAGCGCGGCGATGACGGTATCGCGTGTGCCGGTACCCCAAGGATCGATGGACATGCTTACTCCTGAAGAGGGCGAGGGTGGAGGATGATGGCGGACCGCGACCGCGCGACGCGCCAATTGTGGACGACCGCCGCCGTTGCGGGTAGCGAGACGGGTCTGCATGCCCGACGATGAGGAGCCGCATGGACGTTCTGACAGTGACGGCGAACGGCGACGCGGCCCTGCGAGCGGGCCTGCCCGGCACCACGGGCCGCCCGGCGAAGCGGCAGCGCAAGCCCGATTCCCGTGCGATCGCCACCAAGAGCCGGATCTTCGAGGCGACGACGCGCGTCATGCTGCGCGCCGGGGTCGACGGCATGTCGATCCAGACCATCGTCGCCGAGGCGGGTGTGGCGCGCGGTACGCTGTACCGCTATTTCTCGTCCAAGGAGGAGCTGCTCGACGCCTATACCGGCTATATGCGCGAGCGCTTCGACGCGGCGCTGCAGGCCGCGATCCTGCCGCACACGGCGCCCGCCGCGCGGCTGGAGGCGTTTCTCGGCTTCTTCGACGAATATCTCAATTCGGACCAGGCGCGCCGCTTTCTCGAGACCGAGCCGCAGTTCGCGCTGGGCTATTTCCGCCGCAGCTTCGACGACGGCGTTTCCAAGGTGCGCGACGCGCTCGATCCGGTGTTCGATCACTGGAGCAGGCAGCTCGGCCGGCAGCTGGACCGCCGCCTGCTCGCCGAATTCATCATGCGCGTGCTGATCAGCAACGTGCTCGTGCCGGTGTCGCATGGGCACAAGGGGCTGGCGGGCAAGCTGATGGAGCTTGCAAAGCACGTCGGCTGACCTCACGGGCGCCCGCGCCGAAGCGCCTCCAGCGTCTGCGCATAGGGCCGCTGGCCCGAGATCGAGAGCCACAGTCCGAACAGCGTCATCGGCACCGCGACCGCGACCAGCGAATAGCCGAGCTTGGCCGGGTCGCCGAAGACATGGTCGGTGACCAGCGCGACCAGCATCGGGCCTAGGCCGATGCCGACCAGCCCCGCCAGCAACAGATACACCGCGATCGCCTGGCCGCGCATGGTGTTGGTAAAGACGTCCTGCACGGCCGCCGGCGCCGCGGACTGCGCGATCGCGGTGCCGGTGACGAGCACCGCCAGCAGCGCGAAGCACGGGATCGCGCTCGGCATCAGCGGCCAGAACGACGCCGATGGCACGATCAGCATCCAGCCCACCAGCGTCACCCGGAACCGCGCCGCGGGCTTGCCCTGCGCGAGCCAGCGATCGCTCAGCGCGCCGCTGGCCAGCGTGCCGGTCAGCCCCGCCGCCGCGACGATGATCCCCAGCGTGACGCCGACCTGCGCGATCGGCAGCCCGAAGCGGCGCTCGAAATAGGCCGGCGCCCAGGCGAGCATGCCATAGCCGATCGCCGCGATCAGCGCCGGATAGGTCAGCAGTCGCCAGAACGTCGCCCGATGCTCGCGGAGATAGGCGAGGAAGTCGCCGATCGACGCACGCGCGATGCCCTGCGTCTCGTGGCGTTCGGGTTCGCGGACCAGCAACAGCAGCAGGACCAGCGGCAGGCCGGGCAGCCCGGCGAGGATGAACGTCGTCCGCCACGGCGTCAGCACCAGCGCGCCGACCTGCAGCCCTGCGGCCGGCAGCATGTGCAGGATCATGCCGCCGAGCAGCAGCGACGCGCCCGACCCGATCGCGAGCGAGACGTAATAGACGCTCAGCGCGCGACCCCGCCGCGCCGGCGCGACATAGTCGGCGATGATCGAATAGGCGGCGGGGGCAAGGACCGCTTCGCCCACGCCCACCCCGATCCGCGCGACCAGTAATTCGCCGAAGCTCGTCGCGAAGCCCGCAAACACCGTCATCGCGCTCCATACGACGACACCGAACAGGATCAGGTTGCGCCGGTTCGCGCGGTCGACCAGCCGCCCGAACGGCAGCCCCATCGCGGTATAGACCAGCGCGAACGCATAGCCCTGCAACAGGCTGAACTGCGTATCCGTGATCCCGAACTCGCCCTTCAGCGGCTTCACGAGCAGCGCCGGCAGCTGGCGATCGAGCTGCGAGAAGAGCGTGACGATCCACAGGATGGCGATGACCGCCCAGGCCTTGCGCATCGACGGGAAGCCCCGGATGCCGCCCGGACCGGGGTTCATCGGGCGACGAGTCGCGTCGTTACCCTCGCTGAACGGCATTCGGCTTCCTCTCTCCGGCTTTTGCCGCTGGTAACGCGTTCGGACGTCGTATTCTAGGGTCCGAATATCATTCTTGTCGAAGATCGGCTTTGAGACTACGCCGCGCCAAACGACGCCACCAGCGCCGGCCATGGCCGGGCGGCTTCCTATTGGGAGAGTTTCGATGCGGAAGTCCATTCATCGCCTGCTGTGCGCCGGCGCTGTCAGCGCCCTTTTCCCGGCGGCGCTTCATGCCCAGGGCGTGCCGGGCACCCCGCCGGCGGCGCAGGCTTCGCCGAAGGCCATCCCGGGTTCGCCTGAGTCCGCGTCGGCTTCACAGGAGCCCGCAAGCGAAGGGCTGGCCGATATCGTCGTCACCGCCCAGCGCCGCGAAGAACGGCTGCAGAACGTGCCGGTCGCGGTGACGGCGTTCGGCGCGGCGGCGCTGGAAACGCGCCAGATCGGCGATATCACCTCGCTGGCCGCGAACGTTCCCGCCGTCACCTTCACGGCGACGCCGTACGGCAGCAACGATCTCATCCTCGCGATTCGCGGCGTTTCGCCCGGCGGTGTCCTTCCTAACGTCGATCCGGCGGTCGGCGTCTATGTCGACGGAGTCTATTACGCGCGCTCGCAGGGCAGCAACTTCGCACTGGTCGATCTCGCCTCGGTCGAGGTGCTGCGCGGGCCGCAGGGTACGCTGTTCGGCCGCAACACGATTGCGGGCGCGCTCAACATCACGACTGCCAAGCCCAAATATACGACCGAAGGGTCGATGAAGCTGGCCTATGGCAACTACGACGCACTGGGTGTCACCGCCGTCGCCAACGTGCCGATCGTGGACGACAGGCTCGCTGCGCGCGTCGTGTATGTCCATGCCCAGCATGACGGCTATGGCTATGACCGCACGACGCGCGACCGGGTCGCGGACCAGAACGACGACTATGTCCGCGCCAGCCTGCGCGCCGATCTCGCCGACGACCTGCGCGTCGACCTCAGCGCCGATTATTACGACGGCAAGAACCACCAGCCCCTGTGGGTACTGAACTATTTCGATGCCGCTCTCTCGCCCGCCAATCTGGCGCCGTATGTCGTGCCCCACGGGTCGCGGATCACGTATGGCGGCATCAACCCGCTGAATCATTCGAAGATCTATGACCTGTCGGGGACAATCACCGGCAAGATTGGCGACGTTACCTATAAATCGATCACCGCCTATCGCCATCTGGCGTTCGAGGGGGCGTCCGATCTGGATGCGACGCCGATCGCCAATGCTGATGTGGGCATCTTCACGCTCGACGGGCATCAGGTCTCGCAGGAACTGCAGCTGCTCGGCAACGCGTTCCGCGACAAGCTCGCTTGGGTGACCGGCGCCTATTATTTCCGCGAACAGATGCACAATTCGCCGATCACCCATGTCGGCGCGGCGATCCAAGACAATACGATCAACCCGGACAATGAGTCGATGAGCGTCTTCGCGCAGCTCACCTATGAACTGCTGCCGCGGTTCCGTCTGACCGGCGGGCTTCGTTACGTCCACGACGCGCGCGAGATGGTCTACACACCGACCCGCTACGCGGTGGGCGCGCCCTATGCGCTGGTCGCGTCGCCGCCGGCATCCGCGATCACCCCGGCGGCGTGCCCGTTCACCGCCATCGGCCTGAATCAGGCGCCCGGCGGTTGCGCGTACCGGCCCGCGCCGATCACGTTCAACTACGTGCCCTTCACTGTCGGCGTCGATTACCGGCTGCCGACGGACGGGCTGCTCTACGCCAAATATGCCAAGGGTTTCCGCTCGGGCGGGTTCCAGCAGGCGAGCGGCACCACCGCGGCCTTCTACACGCCGTTCGGCGCCGAGCGGGTGTCAAGCTGGGAGGCGGGGGCCAAGATCGGTCTGTTCGCAAAGCGACTCCGGCTGGGCGTCGCGGGCTATTATACGACCTATTCCGATATCCAGCAGAACGCCGTCTTGCAGGCGCAGCCGATCATCATCACCACGATCAACGCGGGCAAGGCAGAGATCTATGGCGGTGAGTTCGAGGCCGAAGCGCTGCTCGGCAGGTTGCGGCTGAACGGGTCGCTCGGCCTCATCCATCCGAAATTCACCGGCGGGCCGTTCGTCGGATCGCAGGTCCCGACGGTCGCCAAGACGACGTTCAGCCTGGGTGGCGATCTTCCCGTCGCGGTGGGCGAATCCGGCACCGTGAAGTTGCATCTCGATTATACCCATCAGTCGAAGGTGTATTTCCTGAACACGGCGCGCGTCACTGCCACGGGGACGGTGCCGTACAGCGATTTCCAGATCGCGTCGGTCACCCAGCGCGGATACGGACTGCTGAACGCGCAGATCGCTTTTGACCTGAAGGCGCTTCCGGTCACCATTGCGATCTACGGCAAAAACCTGACCGACGAATATTATGCCGGCCGTTCGGGGTCGTTCTACGGCGCGAACTACAATTCCAGCGTGATCGGCGCGCCGCGCACCTTCGGCGTCAGCGGTACGTACCGCCTCTAAATGTTGTGAACAGATACGCCGATATTGACTTGGAATTGCGAAGCGCGCACGTCTCGAGGCTGGAAAGGCGGAGCCGCTTGCCGGGACAGGCACGGGGTTGCTGCCGGGGATATCAGAAAGGACTCTTCGATGCTCATCGATCTGCACGCCCACGCACCGCTGCCCGGCTATTACAACCAGCATGATCACTGGGGCCCGTTCTTCGAAAAGTGCGACGATGGCGACATCCGCCTGCGCGTCGGCGACTGGGTCCTGACGCTCGGCTCGCCGGAGCGCAAGGCGGCGGTCAAGGCCGGCAAGGCGCCCTCGCTCGAGGAGTATTTCGCCAGCTGGTCCGATCCCAAGCGGCGGCTCGCCAACATGGACGCTGCCGGCCAGGACGCCCAGTGCCTGTCGGTGCCGTCGCATTGCTACATGTACTGGACCGAGCCGGAATTCTCGGTGCCCTATGCGCGCACCGTCAACGACGCGCTCGCCGAATATTGCGCAGGGGGCGACAACCGTCTGTACGCCTGGGCGCACGCGCCGCTGAACGTCCCCGAGGAAGCCGCCAAGGAGCTGCGCCGGTCGGTCAAGGAACACGGCTTTCTGGGCCTCAACGCGGGCGGCGCCAATTTCGGCGGTCTGGAGTTCGACGATCCCGCGTTCGATCCGGTCTGGGCGGCGCTGTGCGACCTCGACCTGCCGATGTTCGTCCACGGCTACAACCAGTCGGTGTCGTGGGGCGCCAAGGCGAACGACGACAAATACGAGACGACCGCGATCGTCGGCATGCAATATGACGAGACGCGGTGCTTCTGGTACATGGTCAATGGCGGCGTGTTCGATCGCTTCCCCGACCTGAAGGTCTACATCACCCATGGCGGCGGCTACGTCCCCTACCAGCTGGGTCGCCTGAACCAGACCAACAAGAATCTCGACACGACCTACAACAAGAAGGAACTGATCGAGTATCTGCCGAACTTCTACTTCGATCTGGAACTGCACGAAGTCATCATGCGCCAGGCCGTGCTCGACCTGATCGGTGCCGACCGCCTGGTCTACGGCACCAACTTCGGCGGCAGCGACGCGGTCCGCCACGACCTGACCGAGGGCCTGCGTATCTCCGACGACGATCTGCAGAAGATCCGATACAAGAACGCGGTCGAGCTGTGCAATCTCGACGTCGCCAAGATCGGGCGGGCGCGTACGGCCGTCGCCGCCTGATGCGTATCGCACGGGCCACCAATGGTGGCGCGCCGTTCTGGGGCGTGGTGGATGCGACCGCATCCACCATCCGTCCCATCGCGGGTGTGTTCGCGGACTGGGCGCCGGCGGTGACGCGCGGTGAAGGCGAGGCGGCCTTGGCGTTCACCGGCGGGACCATGCCGCTCCACCGCGTCACGCTGCTGCCACCGATCGAGCGCACCGCCCGGGTGATGATCGCCGGGGTGAACTACACCAAGCATATCGCCGAATTCGGCGTCGCACCGCCGGCCCAGCCTTTCGCGTTCCTGAAGGCGTACCGCGCGCTGACCGGGCCGTTCGATGCGATCCGCTGGCCGGCGCTGACCAACGAACTCGACCACGAGGTCGAGCTCGTCGCGGTGATCGGCGCGGAACAAGTGGACCGCGACGATCCGCTGTCGAGCGTGCTCGGCTACACCATCGGCAACGACGTCAGTTCGCGGGACCTGCAGCGCAGCGGCCCCGTGGGCGTCGGCATGGATTTGCTCGCCGCCAAGAGCCAGGACGCGACGACGCCGGTCGGCCCGTGGATCGTCACCCACGACGAATTCCCCGCCGGGTCGCCGTCGCTGAAGATGACGCTGACGGTCGACGGCGACGTCCGCCAGTCGGCTTCCAGCGGCGACATGACATGGGGGGTCGACGCGCTGATCCGCTTCATCGACGCGCGTACCAGCTTCGACTGCGGCGACATCCTGTTCACCGGTTCGCCCGAGGGCGTCGGCCAGGGGACCGGACGCTACCTCAACCCCGGCGAGGTCATGGAAACGACGATCGAGGGCATCGGCACGCTGCGCAACGTCATCGGCCAGCGCCCCTGAAGCGCGCGCCTGACGCGGCGGCGGCCCCCAAACCGCCGCCGCTTCCGTCCCTCAGTCCTTCACCAGCAGCAGCGCGCCGCCCAGCGGACCGCCGCCGGCCGCACAGGCGGCGACGTCGTGCTTCGCGATCTGCCGGTTGCCCGCGCGCCCCCACAATTGCATGCACGCCTCATGGACATAGCCCAGCCCGTGCGTCCGGCCGCCGGACAGCTGGCCGCCATTGGTGTTGAGCGGCAGTTCCCCGGTCAGGCCGATCCGCGTGCCGCCCTCCACGAACCGTCCGCCCTCGCCGCGAGGGCATAGCCCGAGGCCCTCCAGCCACATCAGCGTCAGGATCGAGAAGCCGTCGTATAGCTGCGCCGTGTCGACGTCGGCCGGCGTATAGTCGGTGCGCGACCACAGCATGTCGCCGACGTTGCGCGTCGCCATCTCGGTCAGCGAGATCTGGTCCCACGACCAGGGCTGCGACAGCGCGGAGCCGATCGCCTCGACCCGGATGGGCGGGTTCGGCCCGTCGCGCGCCGCATCGGCGCGCGAGACGATGATCGCGGTGGAGGCGTCGCAGTGCACGTCGCAGTCGAGCAGCCGCAGCGGCGTCGAGATCATCCGCGACGCCAGATAATCGTCGATCGTGATCGGCTTGCGATAGATCGCCTTCGGGTTCAGCGCCGCGTGCGACCGCAGCGTCACCGGGATCCAGCCGAGCTGTTCCGACGTCGTGCCGTATTCGTGGAAATGGCGCTGCGCGTACATCGCGATCAGGTTGATCGCCGAGCGCACGTCGAACGGTGTGTACCATTGCCAGAAATAGCTGCTGTCGCGCCCCTGGGTCTTGTTCGACAGCGACGAGACGGTGCGGTCGACCTTGCGCGCGCTCGATTCGGTGATCGTCCGGAAGACGAGCACGTGGCGGCAGACGCCCGACGCCACCGCCATCACCGCATGGATGACCGCCGCCAGCGGGCCGGGTGCCTCATAGCCGCCGCCGAACCAGCTCGTCTCGATGCCCAGCACCGTCTTGAGCGCCAGCGGGCCGACCGGCGAGAACGGGTTGCCGTTGTCGTTGTCGCCCGGCCAGCACGCGACGCCGTCGATGTCGGCGCTGGTCAGGCCGGCGTCGCGCATCGCCTCCAGCGCCGCGTCCACGGTCAGCTGCATCGCCGAGCGCGACGACGGCCGGGCGACCTCGGACTGGCCGATCCCGGTGATGGCGGCGCCGATCGGCAGCATCAGGCGTCCTTTTCGAACAGGGGCAGCCAGACGTCGTCGCATGGCAGGAAGGTGACGCGGACCGGCATGTCGATCGCCACCTGATCGGGTGCGCAGCCGACGATATTGGTCGCGAAGCGCAGGCCGGGCTGCTCGACCAGCTCGACGATCGCCACGACATAGGGCTCGGCGAGTTCGGGGGTCCACGCCTGTATGTTGATCGTGAAAGTGGCGACGGTGCCGCGTCCCGATACCGGTTCGGGACCGACCTCGACCGCGTTGCACCGAGGGCATACCGGGGCCGGCGGGTGGAACCACGCCTCGCACGACCGGCAGCGATAGATGAGCAGTTCGCCGCGCTCGCCGCCCTGCCAGAACGCGCGGTTCTCGGCCGTCAACATCGGAAGCTTGCGTGGCATCGTGGTACGTCCCCTGCCTTTCTCGTGAGGCCATGACGTGCGGCGACCGGCAATGGCATTCCCATATCAGAACGATGCGCTGTGACAAGATTGCAATGGCCGATCGGCCGCGCTAGGTTGGCCGATAGGCCGAGCATGCGGCGTCGGGGGATGACCAGCGTGGCCGGGGCCTATCGAACGGGGATGACGGCGGGGCCGGGCGTGCGGTCCGAAGCGGCACAGGCCGAACGCCCGATCGGGCGCGGCGCATGGTATGCCCTGGCGATCCTGACGCTCATCTACACGCTGCATTCGGTCGATCGATCGGTGATGTCGATCGTCATCGAGCCGATCAAGAGCGAGTTCCACCTGAACGATTCGCATCTCGGCGTGCTGACCGGGCTCGCATTCGGGCTGACCTATGCGATCGCCGGGCTGCCCTTGGGCTATCTGATCGACCGGACCGATCGCCGCCGGCTGCTGTCGCTCCTCGTGGCGATATGGAGCGGATGCACCGCGTTGTGCGGGCTCGCGCAGAGCTATGCCACGCTGGTTGCGGCGCGCCTCGCGGTGGGTTTCACCGAAGCGGGCGGCGCCCCCACCGCGCTGTCGATGATCGGCGACCTGTTTCCACCGCGCCGCCATTCTACCGCCATCGCGATCTTCTGGGCCAGTACCGCACTCGGCACCGCGACCAGCTTCATCCTCGGCAGCATCATCGTCGTGCATCATGGCTGGCGTGCGGCGTTCCTGATCGCGGGCGTTCCCGGGCTGGCGATCGCCGCGCTGCTGTTCTTCACCGTGCCCGAGCCGAGACGCGAGCGTCCGCAAGGCGACGGCACCGCGGCGCCGGCGCTCCGCGAGACGCTGCGCTACGTGCTGCGCCAGCCGCTGTTCGTCCATGTCTTCCTGGCGATGACGCTCAATTCGATGATGCTGTCGGGCGTGCTGGTATGGCAGGCGTCGTTCCTGATCCGCGTGCATCATCTGTCGCTGACCCAGGCCGGGCTGCTCGCCGGCGTCGCCGCCGGGATATTCGGCGGGGTCGGGTCGCTGATCGGCGGACCGATGGGCGACCGCGTCTTCGAACGCGCCGGGATCGGCGGGCTGCCGCTGGCGGCGGCCGGCACGACGCTGCTGTCGGTGGTGACCGGCATGGTCTTCCTCCTGACCGACAGCCTGGCGGCGTCGCTTGCCGGTCTGGTGGTCTTCGAACTGATCGCGCGTGCCTATACCGCGCCCGGTTACAGCGCGATCCTAGGCAGCGTCCAGCCGCAGATGCGCGGGATCAGCGTGTCTTCGCTGCAGATCGCGACCAATCTGATCGGCTATGGCCTCGGACCCTTCCTCGCCGGCGCGGTGAGCGACCGGGTCGGCGGCGGCGACGGCATCCGCTGGGGACTGGCGGCGCTCATGCTGACCGGTGCCTGGGGATGCCTGCACTTTATTCTGGCCTGGCGGGCGGGCGTGCGCTCGCCGGCCGACATGGGGGAAGCATTGTGAGACTCGTTACTTGGTCGAGCGCGGGCGTGCCGGCGCGGGCGGGGGCGCTGATCGACGGCGACACCCGCATCGTCGATCTCGCCGCCGCCTATGAAGCCGGGCATGGCGGCGCCGCGCCGGCGTCGCTGACCTCGATCCTGGGACTGATCGAAGGGGGCGCGGACGCGTCGGCCCAGGCGCGCGACATGCTCGTCGATCCCGCGCGTTCGGCGCTGGTCGCGCGCGACGCCGCGCACCTGCACGCGCCGCTCCAGCCGCCGCCGCAGCTGCGCGACTTCTCGTGCTTCGAACAGCATCTGCGCAACAGCTTCGCCGCCGCCCGGCGTTTCAAGGTCCGCAAGGCCGACGATCCCGAAGCCGCCTATCGCGCGCTGGGCACCGCCGAGGAGGATGCGGTCCTCGACACGTTCAAGCGCCAGCCGATTTACTACAAGGCGAACCGCTTTTCGGTCGTCGGCGCGGACGACGACGTCATCTGGCCGTCCTATTCGCGCGCGATGGACTTCGAACTCGAATGGGCCTGCTACATCGCGCGCCCGGTCAAGGACGTGCAGGTCGAGGACGCGCGGTCGGCGATTTTCGGCTATACGATCTACAACGACTTCTCCGCCCGCGACGCGCAGGCGTGGGAGATGAGCGGCCAGCTCGGCCCGGCCAAGGGCAAGGATTTCGACACCGGCAACGTCATGGGCCCGTGCCTCGTCACCGCGGACGAGATCCCTGACCCCTATGACCTGACGATGATCGCGCGCGTCAACGGCGAGGAATGGGGACGCGGCACGACGCGCGACATGGGCTGGACCTTCGAACAGGTCATCGCGCACGTCTCGCGGTCCGAGACGCTCCATCCCGGCGAGGCGCTGGGGTCGGGTACGGTCGGCACCGGGTGCGGGCTGGAGCAGATGCGCTACCTCAAGCCCGACGACGTCGTCGAGCTCGAGGTCGAACGGATCGGGATCCTGCGCAGCCGCCTGATCCGGCCCTGACCCCCGCCGCGCTCCCCGCACTGGGGAGCGCGGCGGGGGTTACGCCGCCAGTCCCTCGATCTCGAAGATCTGGCCGTCCAGTTCGCGCGGGTCGATGCGGATCAGCGGCCCGCCGCCGACCGCGTCGCTTTCGGGCACCCATTGGAACGCGATGCCCTGTTCCTTCAGTTGATCGGCCTTCGCGGCGAGGTCGAACGCGCCGAGACGGATGAAATAGGGCCCCGGCCCCCAGCTGTTGAGATAGAGCCCGGCCGGGCTGTCCCACCGCGTCGGCTCGACGATGTCGAGGGCCGCGCTGTGGCCGATCGTGAACCCCATCCGCGCCCGCCGATACCCTTCGCCAGGCAGCGTATCGACCTGCTCGGGCTCCCAGTCGAGATTGTCGCGCAGCTTGCCGATCGTGAAGTCCAGGTCGCGGACCAGAAAGCCGCGTGCGGTCACGCGAAGAAGCTCGCCCGGCGCGGGGTTGGCGACGCGCGGCGGCGGGACGTCGAACACCTCGGCCGGCATCTGCGTCGGCTCCAGCGGAATGAACTCGATGCACAGCCCGCCGTCGACCGACGGGTCGTACGCGAGATCCTCGGGCGTCACCCCCAGCCAGAGCCGGTCGAACGGCATCTCCGGGGTGCGCTGCGCCAGCCGGAAGCGCAGCTTGCGGTCGTGCAGCCGCTCGATCAGCGCCTCCATCTTCTCGCGCCAGGCGACAAGCACGACCGAATGCGTGAGCATCGGGCGATGGCGGCCCTGGAAGCGTTCCAGCCCCTTCAGATGATCGTGGAACAGCGGGTCGCCGGGGTTCGGACGGTCGAGATGCACCTGCGGCTCGATCCGCGTCGGGGCGATCGCGAGCGACTTCTGCACGCGCAGGAAATGGGCGATGTACGGGTGGTTGTCGAACGCCTGCCGCCATTTGGGATGGCTGTGGATGCCGAGCTTCGACACCAGCAGGTCGGTCATCGCGTCGGGATCCGGCACCATCATGTCTGCGCTCAGCAGCATCTCGAACTTGGACATCTCGCTCTCCTGCAAATCGATCGTCGTCGCACGACATTTTCGCGTCGGCGGCTGCTAGCACCTATCTAATATCAGATGAAAGTCCTATATTCAGACGAAATAACGTAAGGAAGATCGGGCGGCGACCCGACCATGCGCGGGGGGAGGGGCCTGATGATCCGGACGATGGACCATTTCACGATCGTGACCGATCGGCTGGAGGAAACGCGCAGTTTCTACGCCGCGCTGGGGCTTGTCGATGGCCCGCGGCCCGATTTCGGCGTCGACGGCGCGTGGCTGTACGCCGGCGACCGTCCGGTTCTGCATGTCGTGGCGGTGGACCGGCTGCCCGAACCGCGGCGCGGCGTGCTCGATCATATGGCGTTCGCCGCCGAGGGGCTGTGCGACGCCATCGCCACGCTGCGCGATCGGGGTGCGCCGTATCGCCTGCTGCGCACGCCGCGCCCGTTCTCGCGCTGGCAAGTGTTCGCGCAGGATCCGAACGGCGCGGAGGTCGAGCTCGATTTCGACATCGGCGAGACGCCGCCCGACGACTGGAAGACCATGGCGGCGGCGCGCTGACATGCCGATCGGGTTGAAAACCGGCGGATCGGCGCCGCTGCGCGCGGGGTTCGATGGCCTGCCCGCGGACACCCGCGGTGCGCTATGGCTGGTGGTGTCGGCGGTCATCTTCACCGCGATGACGTTGATGATCAAGCTGCTGCGCGGCTATCCGCCCCCGGTCCAGGCGCTCTACAGCCAGACGGCGGGGCTGATCCTATTCCTGCCGCTGATCCTGCGCAGCCGCGGCACCGTGCTCAGACTGTCCGGCGTCTGGATGCAGCTCGGCCGCTCGCTGTCCGCCGCGCTCGGCGTGACCCTGTCCTATTATGCGATCCAGCGGCTGCCGCTGGCGGACGCCAACGCCATATCCTTCACGCGCGGGCTGTGGATCGGTCCGCTGGCCGCGCTGGTGCTGCGCGACCGGGTGTCGCGCGCGACCTGGTTGGCGCTGGCGATCGGCTTTGGCGGCGTCCTGCTGATCGCCCGGCCGTCGACCGCGACGCCGATCGGCTGGGCCCATATCGCGGCGATCGCCTCGGCGTTCCTGCTCGCGCTCAGCGTGACCGGGATCAAGCTCCTCACGCGGCGCAACAGCGTCGCGACGATCATGGTCTGGTCGTCGATCCTCGGCGTGCTGCTCCTGCTCCCGTTCGCGCTCGACGGGTGGCGCTGGCCGACGGGGCTGGATTTCGGGTTGCTGGCGCTGCTGGGCACGCTCAGCGTGGGGACCACCGCGACCTATATCCACGGGATGTCGCTGGGCGACGCCGCGAAGCTCGCGTCGGTCGATTACGTCCGCCTGCCGATGGCGATCGCGGTCGGCTATCTCGCGTTCGGCGACGTGCCGGGGCTGTGGACCATGATCGGCTCCGCGGTCATCGTGACGACCGCGATCTGGGCGGCGATCGGCGCCTATCGCGCGCCGCCGCTCGAACCCGTCACCGCCTGAAGGAACCGCCATGCCCAGGATAGACCCCGTGCCGCTGGATGCCGTCCCGCCCGATCTCGCCGCCGCGATCGCGCGCGGGACCGAGACCCGCATGCTCGGCTCGACGCTGCCGGTGCAGATCTGGGCGCATCGGCCGAAGGTCGCGCTCGCCTGGCTCGCGACGATCGAGGAGATGCACAGCCACGGCGTGCTCGAACCGCGGCTTCGCGAACTCGTCCGCCTGAAGATCGCGAGCATCACGCGCTGCACCGCGTGCCAGGTCGCGCGCAAGTCGGACGCGGTCAGCGAAGCCGATATCGCGTGCCTCGACTGGGCCGATCCGCGCTTCTTGCCCGCCGAACAGGCCGCGCTGCATTATGCCGAGCTGTTCGCGGCGGACTATTTCGCGATCGACGAAGCCGTGTACGACGCGCTCGCCCGGCATTTCACCACCGCGCAGATCGTCGAGCTGAACCTGTTCGCCGCGCTGATGCTGGCAGGGGGCCGGATGACCTATGTCCAGCGCGGCTATGCCGAGGACGCGCCGGACGCGCCGATCGCGGCCGCCTAGAGCGCGCGCGCGATGATCTCCTTCATGATCTCCGACGTGCCGCCATAGATCCGGGCGACGCGCGCATCGACCCAGGCGCGCGCGATCTTGTATTCGCTCATGAAGCCATAGCCGCCGTGCAGCTGCAGGAACTGATCGAGCAGCCGGCCCTGCATCTCCGACCCGACCAGCTTGGCCATCGCCGCCTTCTCGCCGGTCAGCGTGCCCTCCATCACCTCGCGCAGGCATTCGTCGACGAACGCGCGCAGCATCGTCGCCTCGGCCTTCGACGCCGCCAGGCTGAACCGCGTGTTCTGGAAATCGAACACGGTCTGCGAAAAGACTTTGCGGCCGCGGGTATAGTCGATCGTCTCCTCCAGCAGCGCCTCGATCGACGCGGCGGCGCGGATCGCGATGATCAGCCGCTCCCAGGCGAGCTGGTGGGTCAGATAGGTGAAGCCCTTATTCTCCTCGCCCAGCCGGTTGGCGACCGGCACGCGGACCTCGTCGAAGAACAGCTCCGACGTGTCCTGGCCCTTCAGCCCGATCTTCTCGAGCCGATTGCCCTTGGTGAAACCGGGCGTGCCCTCCTCCACGCAGACCAGCGTCAGGTTGCGCTCGGCCGGGTCGGTCTTGCACGCGACCACCGCCATCCCCGAATTGAAGCCGTTGGTGATGAACGTCTTCGATCCGTTGATGACATAGTCGTCGCCGTCGCGCCGTACCGACGTGCGCATCGAACGCAGGTCGCTGCCGATCCCGGGCTCGCTCATCGCGATGACGCTGATCCGATCGCCGCTGATCATGCCGGGCAGCCAGCGCTGCTTCTGCTCCTCTGTGCCATACGCGACGATGTAGTTGGCGACGATCTCGCTGTGCGTCGTGAAGCCGATCGCGGTCGCGTTGGCGCGTGCGAGTTCCTCGATCAGCACTGCGGCATGGCCATAGTCGCCGCCCGCACCGCCATATTCCTCCGGCGCCATGACGCACAACAGGCCTTCCCGGCCGGCGTTGCGCCACACCGATTGCGGGACGAAGCCCTGATGCTCCCATTCGCTGTGGAACGGCACGATCTCGCGGTCAACGAAGCGACGGACCTGGTCGCGGAACATCTCGTGGTCGTCGCGGAATACGGTGCGCATCGCGCTGCCCCCTTTGGATCTGGTCTATCGGTTCTGGAAGTCGGCGGGCCGCTTTTCGAGGAACGCGTTGACCGCCTCCTCATGGTCGGCGGTATGGTGGGCGATCGCTTGGTACGCCGCCGACAGTTCGAGCAGGGGGCCGAGCTTCATGTCCTGCCCCTCGCGCAACAGCCGCTTGGCCAGCCGCAGCGCATGGCCCGGATTGCTCGCGATCCGCTGCGCGACGGCCTGGGCGCGCGCCAGCAGCTGGTCGCCCGGCACGACGTCGCTGACCAAGCCGTATTCCAGCGCCTGGGGCGCCTTGATCGCGTCGCCGGTGAGCGTCATCAGCGCCGCGCGGGCATTGCCGACGATCCGCGGCAACAGCCACGCGCCGCCATCGCCGGGGACGATCCCGAGCTTCACGAAGCTTTCCGCGAAGATCGCGCTTTCGGCCGCGATCCGGACGTCGCACATGCACGCCAGGTCCAGCCCGGCGCCGATCGCAGGCCCGTTGATCGCCGCGATCGTCGGCACTTCGAGCTCGTACAGCGCGAGCGGGATCTGCTGGATGCCGTCGCGGTAGCGGTTGCGCAGCGTATAGGGCGATCCTTCGAAGATGCCCGCCTTGTCGCGCATGTCCTTGACGTTGCCGCCGGCGCAGAACGCCGATCCGGCGCCGGTGACGATCACGACCTTCAGCGCCTGGTCGCGCGTCGCGTCGGCGCAGAAATCGCGGATTTCCTGGATATATTCGGGCCGGGAGATCGCGTTGCGCTCGTCGGGCCGGTTCAGCGTGACCGTCGCGATCGCGCCGTCGCGCTCGATCGTCAGAAATGGTGGCATGGCGTCGCGTCCCCCATCATGCCGGCGTCATCGCCGACGTCAGCTTCGGCCAATAGCCGCCGGCGCCCTGCGCGCACATCTCGCGGCCCAGCCGCTGCGCCCAAAAGGCCTGCGACCCGAACTCGCTGCGCCACGACCACAGCCGCCGCGTGGTGAAGTGCAGCGAATGTTCGTAGGTGAAGCCGATCGCGCCCAGCACGGCATGCGCGATCGCCGCCCCCTGTCCCGCCGCGTCGCTCGCGATCGTCTTGGCCGCCGCGATTCCCGAAACACATGGCGCGCGCTCGCTCGACGCGAACGCCAGCTCGGCGGCGGCGGACGCCAGCGCGGTCTGTTCCGCCAGCACCGCCAGCTGATGCTGGATCGCCTGGAACTTGCCGATCGGCCTGCCGAACTGCACGCGCTGGTTGGCATAGTCGATCGCGGTGTCGAGCAGGTGCGACAGCCCCCCCGCGATCTGCGCCGAGCGGATCATCGCGCCGCCCAGCAACAGCGTCTCGGTCGGCATCGCCGCCGGCAGCGTCGCGACCACCGCGGCGCGCGCGCCGGTGAAGACCAGAGTGTCGCGCGGCTCGCGCGCGGTGTTGAACGCCGGGACGACGGACGCGTCGGCGCAGGCCAGCAGGACCAGCGTGCGCCCGTCGCCGACCGCGGTCAGCACATGGCCGGCCTGCCGGCCCCACGCGACGCCGTCGAGCGTCCCGGTGAAGCGGTCGCCGTCGAGCGTCCCGTCGCCGATGGCGAGCGTCGCGGCGCCGGGTGCGACGTCGGCGCCCGCCAGCCCCATTAGCCAGTTCACCAGGATCGTCTCGGCCAGCGGCAGCGGCGCCACGAACCGGCCGGCCGCGCGGACCAGCACGAACGCGTCGTGCCAGCTTCCGCCGACCCCGCCGCGTTCCTCGGGCGCGGCGGCGATCGCCAGTCCGTTCTCGGTGATCGCATCCCACAAATCGGCGGGCCATTCGCCCCGCTCGGCGGCGGCCAGGCTTTCGGGCGTCACGTAATAGCCGAGCACGCGGCCGACGGTTTCCTCGAACATCGCCTGCATCAGCGCACTCCCAGCCCGCGCGCGAGGATCCCGCGCAGGATCTCGCGGGTCCCGCCACGTAGTGAAAAGGACGGCGCGAGCTGGGTCAGATACGCCAGCACCTGCGCATGATCGCTGCCGCTGTCGACGCGCGGTTCGGTCGCGTCGAGCAGCTGCGCCACCTCGGGCAGCTCCTGTTCCAGCGCGGTGCCGACATCCTTGACGCACGACGCCGCCCAGGCGGGGTCCTCGCCGGCATCCAGCTGTGCGGTCACCGACAGCGACATCGCCCTGAGCGCCATCAGCCGCGCGGTGATCCGCCCGATCTGGAACGCCTGCAACGCATCGGGCTCGGGCCCGACCTGGTCGATCAGCGTGTGCATCAGCGCCATCGAGCTCAGGAAGCGTTCGGGCCCGCTGCGCTCGAACGCCAGTTCCGCCATCACCTGCTGCCAGCCCTGGCCCTCGACCCCGATCAGCGCCGAACGGTCGAGCGCGACGTCGTCGAAGAACACCTCGTTGAAATGCTCGCCGCCGCTCAGATCGCGGATCGGGCGGACGGTGACGCCCGGCGCGTGCAGGTCGATCAGGAATTGCGACATGCCGCCGTGGCGGTCGTCGCTGCCGCCGCCCTCGGTGCGGATCAGCGCGATCATCACGTCCGAGCGGTGGGCGTTGGTCGTCCAGACCTTGCGGCCGTTCAGCCGCCACCCGGTGCCCTTGGCCACCGCGCGGCTGCCGATCGACGCCAGGTCCGACCCGGAATTAGGTTCGCTCATCCCGATGCAGAAATAGCTTTCGCCGCGGACGATCGCGGGAATGTAGAGGTCCTGCTGCTCTTGGGTGCCGTAGCGCAGCAACAGCGGTGCGCTCTGCCGATCGGCGATCCAGTGCGCCGACACCGGCGCACCCGCCGCGAGCAGTTCCTCGCTTACGACGTAGCGCGCGAAGGCGCTGCCGCCGCGGCCGCCGAACCGTTCCGGCATAGTCAGGCCGATCAGTCCCGCTTCGCCCAATTTACGGCTGAACGCGGCGTCGTACCCCAGCCAGCTGTCGGCGCGCACGACCGGCGCTATGCCCTCCATCTCGCGCGCCAGAAACGCCCGGATTTCCTGGCGCAACAGCTCGGCGTCCGAGGGAACCGCCGCATAGGCGAAATCGGTTAGGCGCATCGCGTCGCACTCGCGGCCGGCCGCCGGTCGGCGAGCTCTATACGATGCGACGCCGCATGGATTGCATGGTTCGTTTTCAAACCCTCGCCCGTCTATATCTTATATCAGAATGGCATTCTCAATATAGGTATCGCGGGGGGTTCGTCCACTCTTTTATCGCCGGCGGCCGTCTTCGCAGGCCCCAGCCCGGCAGGTGTCGGGGGCTAAACGAGGATCGCGGCGAGGCGCGGCGCGAGATCGCGCATCGTGGCCCCCAGTTCCTCTAGCGCCGCGTCGTCGAGCTGGTTGCGGAACATGATTGCGACCAACGTGAAGCACAGATTGCCGCCGCGGTCGTCGATCGGCACGGCGAGGCTCATCACCCCGCGCGAGAAATAGCCCTCGTCGATCGCCCAGCCGATTTCCTCGGCGCGTTCGACCTGCTCCCAATATTCCTCGAAGCTCAGCGGACGCTGCCACCGGAGCGTCTTGAACATCGACCGCAGCTTGGCGTTGGTCAGGTCCAGGCGCGGCGCGAACAACCGCCCGGTCGCGCCCATCATCATCGGCAGCCGCTGGCCCTCGGCCATCTCGATGCGCACGTCGGTCGGGCTCGGGATGCTCTTGATCAGCACAATGCGGTCGGGCGCGACGCGCTTCCACAACGCCATCGTGACGCTGTACCGCGACGCCAGGTCGGCGATGTGCGGCGCCGCCGCGGCGACGCGCTGTCCGACGGTCAGGAAATTTTCCACCAGCCGGGTCAGGCCGATGCCCGTCGAATAGGTCTTCGACAGGGGGTCGAACTCGACGATGTCCTCCAGCACCAGCGTGCGCAGGATGTTGAAGCAGGTGCTCGCGTTGATCGACAGCGATCGCGCGATCGTGATCGCGCGCGACGGGCTGCCCGATTCGCTCAGATACCGCATGATCCGGATGGCGTTGACGACCGGCTTGACCACCACCGTCTTGCTCGATTCGCCGTCGACCCGTGCCGCTTCGGACGCGTCGTCCTCCGGATCGATGTCCACATCCAGGTCCAGCGCTGCGTCCTGATCGTCGCTATGGCTCACGATACTGCTTTCCGGATCCGCATTGTGCTCACAATTCAACGAAAGCGAATGGCCTAACCCAAGCCTTGGCGACGCACAATGGCACCGACGGGGACGGGGGGCGGCGTTTCGACTTTTAAGGAATGCGCTCGATCAGCGTGGCGGTGCCCAGCCCGCCGTTGCAGCAGATCGCCTGCAGCGCGTAGCGGCCTTCGCGCCGTTCCAGTTCGTTCAGCATCGTCGCCATGATCCGGGTGCCCGTCGCGCCCAGCGGATGGCCGAGCGCGATCGCGCCGCCGTTGACGTTCAGCCGGTCGTGGCCGACGCCGATTTCCTTCATCCACGCGATCGGCACCGTGGCGAACGCCTCGTTCACTTCGAACAGGTCGATATCGTCGGCGCGCAGCCCGGTGCGCGCGAGCAGCTTGCGGGTGGCGTCGATCGGCCCGGTCAGCGTCAGTTCGGGGTCCGATCCGACCGTCACCGTCGCGACGATCCGCGCCCGCGGCTTGACTCCCAACCGCGCCGCGGCCTCGGCCGACATCAGCAGCACCGCCGACGCGCCGTCGCAGATCTGCGACGCGTTGCCCGCAGTGACGCGACCATTTTCGCGAAAGCTCGTCTTCAGCGTCGCGAGCTTCTCGCGGCTGGTGTCGCGGCGGATCGTCTCGTCGCCGCGCAGCACGTCCAGCCCGCTCTCGGCGCCGCGTTCCTGGACGCTGGCCAGCGGTATCGGCACGATCTCGTGGTCGAAATAACCGGCGTCGGCGGCCGATGCCGCGCGCCGGTGGCTTTCGATCGCGAAATCGTCGCAGGCGTTCCGGGTGACGCCGTACAGGTCGGCGATGCGTTCTGCGGCCTCGCCCTGGGGCACCAGGTCATAGGCGTCGGTCACCATCCAGCCGAACGCCTCGCCGTGCAGGTCGCGGTTGCTGCCCATCGGGACGCGCGTCATCGCTTCTGCGCCGCCGGCGACGACGACGTCGGTCGCCCCCATCGTGATCGATCCCGCCGCGACGTGCACCGCCGCCTCGGCCGACCCGCATTTGCGGTCGATCGTCATGCCCGGGATGCTGCTCGGCCAGCCCGCGCCCAGCAAGGCGGTGCGCGCGATATTGGCGGATTGCTCGCCGATCTGGGTGACGCAACCGAAGACGACGTCGTCGACGTCGTCGGGCCGGATGCCGGCGCGCTTGACCAGTGCGTCGATCAGCAGCGCGCCCATATGATCCGCCCGGACATGCTTCAGGCTGCCGCGGAACCGCCCGATCGGCGTCCGCGCGGCGTCGACGATGACGATCTCGGTCACAACACGCCCGCCTTCAGCCCGGAGCCGGGGATCTTGTCGGCGCCATCATATTCATAGACCCCGGCGCCGGTCTTGCGGCCATGCCGGCCGGCGGCGACCATCTTGATGATCAGCGGGCAGGGGCGGAATTTCTCGCCCAGCGTCTGGTGCAGATAGCGCAGCACCGACAGCCGCGTGTCCCAGCCGGTGACGTCGCCCAGTTCGAGCGGCCCCAGCGGATGGTTGAAGCCCATGCGGTGCGCGGTATCGATGTCCTCGGCGGTCGCGGTGCCCTCCATCAGCATGTACATCGCCTCGTTGCCGAGCAACGCCGACATCCGGCTTGTGGTCAGCCCCGGCGCCTCGTTGACGACGATCGAGGTCTTGCCGATCGCGTCGCAATAGCTGCGCGTCGCCGCCAGCGTCTCGGCACTCGTCTGCAGCCCGCGCACCAGCTCGACGAGCTTCATCTTGTGGACCGGATTGAAGAAATGCATGCCGACCACGCGCGTCGGGTCGGCGGTGCCGCGCGCGATCTCGGTCACGCTCAGCGCCGACGTGTTGGTCGCCAGGATGCCGCCCGCGGCCAGGACCGGCTCGGCCTCGCGGATCACCGCCAGCTTGACCGCCAGCTGCTCGGATACCGTCTCGACGAACAGCGCGGCCCCGCTCGCCGCTTCCTCCACCGTTGTCGCGACGTCCAGATTGGCCTTTGCCGCCGCCCCGGCCTCGGCCGTCAGCTTGCCCAGTTTCACGCCGCCGTCAATGATCGCGTCGATCGCCGTGCGTGCGCGGTCCAGCGCGGCGCCGTCGATGTCGGCCAAGATCGTCGGAAAGCCCGCGGCGGCGAACGCGTGCGCGATACCGGTGCCCATGAGCCCGGCACCGGCAACGGCGACCCTGCGGTTGCGGTTCAACGTCATATTAAAGTCCTCCCCGTGGATCTCGATCCACCTGCCGGACTCGTCGCCGCTCGCTCCGCGCTTGTCAATTCTGTTTGTAGAACGGCGCTCTCGCTGAAGAATAAATGGTTACGGGGTTCAGAGGAATATCGCCAGGTTCGGCATGCCCAGCACCGCCTGGTCCAGGATCGTCTCGCGTGAGACCAGCTCGAACCGCTCGCCCAGGTCGCGGACGATGTCGTGGCGCTCGCCGCTCATCACCGCCAGCTTCGACTGTTCGAACCGGCTTCGCGTCAGCAGGAAATAGCCGCGCACCTTGTATTCGTCCGCGGTCGCGGTGGTCTCGACGCGGATATTGGTGACCAGCCGGCGCGTGCGCGAGGGGGGGTCCTCGGCGAACGCGCTGTTGCCGTTCAGGCGCTTCACGCGCGCCTTGATCGTGTTGTAGCTCTCGTCGAAATGCATGACCGACCGGTCGATCGACTTGTCGTGGTCGGCGAGCAGCCGCGTCAGTCGCTGCGGCGCGGTATAGCGCAGGTCGGTCGCCAGCCAGTCGGTCCAGTCCGCGAAGCGCAGCTCGTCTAGCATCTCGGCTTCGTGATAATAGGTCTCGAGCAGGCGGTTGTAGAGCGGGGAACCGATCGGAACGCGCCGCGCAGCGGGCGCCTCGACGGTTTCCGGCTCGGCGACGGCGGACAATGTGGTCATGATGCTACTTTCGGAACGATGCAGGGGGCCGTCGGACGTCTCAAGCGGGCGTGCTCATCAGCTCGCGCCAGTACATCCACCAGTTCCACTGGGTGTCGTCCTTGGTGAAACCGTCATAGGCAAAGGCCGGGCCGCGCCAGTCGGCGGGCGGCGGCAGCTTGTTGATGGCCTGGTATTTCATCGTCATCTTGCGGCCCTGCGCGCCGCGCGCGCTGATCGTCATGTGCGGCCAGGTGTCCGAATCATCCTGTTCGACCAGCCCCGACGTGCCCAGCATGAAGACGGTGTTCTTCAGCATGATGGCCTTGTCTTCTTCCGACGTGCCCTTTTCGGCGAAGACCCAGTTCACGAATTCCAGCTGGTCGGGTCCGCGCGGGATATAGGTGTGGAGCGCCATCGATCCGAGGATCCGGCCGTCGGGCTGCGGCGCGTAGATGCACGCGAGCAGCACGTTCGGGAACATCCCGCCGACCTGCGGCGGGTTGGTCATCAGCTGCTCCAGCTGCTCGGGGCTCAGCTGCTTCTGCACCTCGGCGAACATGTCGGGGGTGCAGCCCGGCGCGGGCAGAATGTTCCAGCGCTCCTCGACCGACAGCGTGCCCGAATCGAAGTCGCGCGCGCGCTCGAACTTCTTCGCCAGCGACTGGCAGCGAAGGGCGTGGCCGTGGTTCGAGCCAACTTCGACGCCGTACATCGTGCTGCTGAGCTCGCTGCCGCCGTTGCCGAACATCTCCTCCAGCCAGCGGTGCAGCGTCAGCGTGTGATAGCCGTCGGCCGCGGACTGCTCGCCCGCCGCCTTCCAGTTCGCGTCGACCATGAAGCGCTGCGGCGGACCGATCACTTCCCAGCCACCGGCAGTGCGCTGGAAGATCATGTCGTAATACCATTTCATGTCGCCGAGAAAGTCGTCGAACGAGGGTCCGTCGATGTTCCACGTCGCGAAGATCAGCCCGGCATACAGATGCACCCGCGCCTTCTTCAGCCCCAGCTCGCTCTTGGGCAGGATCTCGCCGTGCATCTTCTCGTCGGCGATCGGCGCGCCGATGAAGTCGCCGTTCGGCTTGAACGCCCAGCCGTGATAGATGCATTTGTGCACCTGGGTGTTGCCGCGATCCGCAAGGCAGACGCGCATGCCACGGTGCGGGCAGACGTTGAGCGAGACATGGACCGCGCCCTCGCGGTCGCGCGTCACGATCACCGAATCGCTGCCCATGTCGCGCATCATATAGTCGCCGGAGTTCGGGATCTCGCTCGCATGGCCCAGCAGCAGCCAGGTCTTGCCGAAGATCCGCTCCATCTCGAGCTCGTAGATTTCCTTGTCCGACAGGGCACGGAGCTCGACCTCGCGGGTGTCGGGACGGACGATATCCTCGATACGGGTACCGTCGGAAAGCGTCGTGCTAGTGCGTGTCAGCATAATTGCATCCTCCGAAAGAACCGCTCGCGCGGCGGCTGGTAATTTCAATACAGATATGCCATCTCTGTTCAGAAGATGCAACAATGCGTCGAACGAGGCGCCGGGCGTCGGACGGGGGTTCCTCCCCGTGCGGCTGGATCGGACGAGGAGCGGATGAACCAATGAATTCTGGCGATGAGTCGAGCGTAGGGGCGGGTGGCGGAATGCGCGCCGTGGCAGATCGCGGCGCGTGCTGCGGCTATGGCGTCTGTTTCGAGATCTGCCCGGAGGTTTTCAAGCTCGACGAGGCCGGCATCGTCTATCTGGACGACGATATCGTCCCGGCGGCGCTGGTCGATCGGGCGCGCGAAGCCGCCGAGGCGTGCCCCCAGCTCGCGCTGACCCTCGAACCGATCACGCACTGACCACCCGTCGCGAGGGCGAAGACGTCCCGGACCAATATGAGGATGCCGCGTGACCGATAGCCAAGATCCTGTCGCCTCACTTGCCGGGCGCTCGGTGCGCCCGCTGGCCAAGGTCGCGATCGCGGGCGCCAGCATACCGATGGCGATGCTGACGCTGCCGCTGGTCGTCAACGTGCCCGAATTCTTCGGGAATGCACTCGGCCTCAATCTCGCGCTGGTCGGCACGATCTTCATGATGGTGCGGGTGTTCGACATCGTGGTCGATCCCGCGCTCGGCTTCCTGATGGACGCCACCGAGACGCGGTGGGGCAAGTTCCGGCCGTGGCTGGTCGCCGGGCTCGCGCCGTTCATCATCGGCACGATGCTGTTGTTCATGCCGCGCGCGGGCGCCGGTTCGGTCGACCTGATCGTCGGCCTGACGCTCGCCTATCTCGGCTGGTCGATCCTGTCGCTGGCGCAGCTGTCGCTCGCGGCCGGGCTGGTGCGCGGCTATGCCGAACGCGCGCGGATCTATGCGTGGATCCAGGCGGCGTTCCTCGGCGGCATCTGCCTCGTCATGCTGTTGCCGCTGCTGATGGGGACGCGCGCGAACGACGCCGCGACCGCGCTGCGCGGCATGGGCTGGCTGATCATCGGCGTCGCGGTCCCCGCCACGCTGTTCGCCGCGTTCGCGGTGCCCGAACGCGCCCTGCCGCGCGAGCGTCACGCGATCGGCCTGCGCGGCTATCTCGCGCTCGTCGCCCGCCCCGCGGTCGCGCGCCTCGTGATCGCGGACCTGCTGTTCGGCATCGGCTTCGGCGTCGCGTCCTCGCTGCTCGTCTTCTTCTTCACCGCGGCCAAGGGCTTCGACCGCAGCGTGCTCGGCGTGCTGCTGATCGCGCAGATGGCGGCGGGGGTGCTGGCGGTGCCGCTGATGGGCGCGCTCGCCGCGCCGATCGGCAAGCACGTCACGCTCGGCCTGTGCGGACTGGGCACCTTGCTCATCTGCCCGGTGATGTTCCTGGTGCCGGCGCGCGCGCTCGTCCCGGCGGCGATCGTGATGGCGATCTGGGGCATATTCTATGGCGGCGTCACCTTCCTGCCGCGCGCGATGATGGCGGATGCCGGGGACGAACTGCGGCTCGCGTCGGGCGCTGATCGCACCGGCGTGCTCTACGCGCTGCTCATCAGCAGCTGGAAGCTCGGCGGCGCGGTGTCGGTCGGGATCGGCTTCATCGCGCTCGACCTGATCGGCTACGACCCGAAGATCGGCGCGGCCAACGCGCCCGCGGCGCTGTCGGCGCTGCAATGGCTGTTCGCCGGAACGCCGGCGCTGACCGGGCTGCTGGGCGCGCTGCTCTGCTGGCGATACCCGCTGACCGCGGCGCGCTGCGCCGACATCCGGGTCGAGCTCGACAAACATGATCGCGTGGGCATGGCGCGATCGCAGGAACCAGGCCGGCCGGGCATCGCCCTGCGCGGCAGCGAGGCATTCGAATGACCATCACGGGAAGGCTTGCGGGCAAGGTCGCGCTGATCACCGGCACCGGTGGCGGCCAGGGCCGCGTTGCCGCGCTGCGGTTCGCCGCGGAGGGCGCGATCGTCGTCGGGTGCGACGTCACCGCCGCCGGGCAGGACGAAACGATTGCGCTGGTGCAGCAGGCCGGCGGGGTGATGCACGGCACCCGCGGCGCGGTCGATCTGGTAAGCTCGGCCACCGCCACGGCATGGGTCCAGGACGCGGTCGCCGAACACGGCCGTATCGACATCCTCTACAACAACGCCTCGGCCGCGCGCTTCGCGCCGATCGACGCGATGACCGACGACGACTGGCATTTCACGCTGCGCAACGAACTCGATTTGGTGTTCTTCGTCTCGCGCGCCGCCTGGCCGCATCTGTCGCGGCCCGGCGGGGTGGTGATCAACGTCGGCTCGACCGCGGGCTGGGCGGGGTCGCCCGGTGCCGGCACGCTGGCGCACAACGCCACCAAGGGCGCGGTAATCGCGATGACCCGCCAGCTCGCGGTCGAGGGCGCGCCCGACGGCATCCGCGCGGTCAGCCTCAGCCCCGGCTTCGTGCGGACGCCGGGGACGGCCGCGTTCCTCGACAATCCGGACATCCGCGCGAAGCTGACCGCGCGGATCCCGCTCGGTCGGCCGGGCGAGCCCGAAGAGATCGTCGCGACCGCGCTGTTCCTCGCCTCGAACGAGGCGTCGTTTCTGACCGGCACGGACATTCTCGTCGATGGCGGAAGTCGCGCGGTTTAATCCAGCAAGCGCGCAGGCGCTCGCCAACAGGAGTTCTGGACATGGATATCGTCGGTATCAGCTATCTCGGTTTCGAAAGCGCCACGATCGCGCAGTGGCGCGATTACGGCCCGGACGTGCTGGCCTTCTCGACCGCCGCATCGCCCGAGGACGACGCCGAGTCGCTGTATTTCAAGCTGGACGACCGCCGCCACCGCCTCGCCTTCCATCCCGGCCCGATCGACCGCCTCGCCTATATCGGCTGGGAAGCGCGCGGCCGCATGGAGTTCCTCGCGGCGATCGCCAAGTTCGAGGCCGAGGGCATCGCGGTCGAGCGCGGCGATGCGGCGCTGGCCGCGCGGCGCGGGGTCCGCGAGCTGATCCGGTTCAAGGATCCGGTCGGGTTCCAGCACGAACTCTTCTACGGTCAGAAATACACCCCGGGGTCGTTCCTGCCCCCGCGGCCCCATGCCGGCTTCAACACCGCGGAACGCGGCATCTGCCACCTGGTCGTAATCACGCCTGAATATACCGACGAGCTCGAGCATTTCCTGACCCAAGTCATGGGCTTCTCCTGGTACGGCTCGGGCGCGGGCAAGGGCCGCACCGGCTTCTTCCGCGCCAAGCTGAACGACAAGACCAGCCACGACATCGCCTATGGCCATGGCCCCGGCATGCGCGGCATCCAGCATATCGGGCTGTACGTGAACACCGTGAACGACGTCGGCAAGACCTACGACATCGTCAAGGAACGCCAGATCCCGATGATGTTCACGCTGGGCCAGCACACCCAGGATCCGCATCTGTCCTTCTATCATTACTCGCCGTCGGGCTTCGCGGTCGAGACGATCTACGAGGTCGAACCCTGGCATCCCGAGATGTTCGAGCTCAATCCGGAGAAGCTGAGCAGCTGGGGCCATCAGCTGGTCGGGCCGGTGCTTGGGCCCAGCGTGAAGAAGCTCGCCGAACTCGGCGAGGTCGGCTGAGGTGCATATCGCGCGCGTCGCCGGGCTGGCGGAGGATCTGGTCTGGGCGGTGATCGACCCGGACCTGCAGACCGCCCGGCGCATCCGGACGCCGTTCGAGGCCTGGGCGCCGCTCGTCGCGACCGAGGGCGAGGACGTCCTGCGCGCGGATGTCGCGGTGCCGCTGTCGACGGTCCGGCTGCGCGCGCCGCGCCAACCCGGCAGCCGCGTCTTCGGCATCGGGATGAACTATCTCGAGCACCTCACCCGGCTCGGACGCACCGAGGCGCCGCCGCACACGATCGCGTATATCAAGCCGGAGTCGGCGATCGTCGATCCGGGCGGCACGATCGTCTATCCGGCGGTGACCGCGATGCTGGATTTCGAGATCGAGCTGGTCGCGGTGGTCGCGCGGCCGCTCGACGACGAGGTCCAGGCGAGCGCGTGCCTGCTCGGCTACACGATCGGCAACGACATCAGCGCGCGCGATGCGGGCAAGCAGCTCGGCTCGCTCGACCTGTTCACGCAAAAGGCGCTCGACGACACCGCGCCGCTCGGCCCCTGGATCACGACGCTCGACGCGATGGGTGGCCCGGGCCAGCCCGAGGTCGATCTGGAGATGCGGATCAACGGCGAGCTGCGTCAGCGCGACAACAGCCGCAACATGATCTTCGCGATGGACGAGCTGCTGAACTTCGTCGACGCGCGCATCCGCCTGCGGCCGGGCGACATGGTCTTCACGGGATCGACCTGCGGGGTCGGGCTGGAGGATGGCCGCTTCCTGCGATCGGGCGACCGGCTGGAGGCGCGCATCGCCGGGATCGGCGTGCTGGAGAATGTCGTCGGTCCGCAGCGCAGGCTCGGTGCGAACCGCGCGGTCGGCCGGCTGGGCTTCCCGGTCGCGACGACGGCCTGATCCCCGTCGTCGCGACCGGCTCGGTCAGGACGCGATCGTGTCGATGTCCAGCGCCTCCTGCGACAGGTCGTACCGCGCCTGCATGGCCTGGTTGAACTCGCGTTTCAGCTTGGGATAATAGGTGATCTGGCCGCCGAGCCCGCCGGAGACGTTGATCTCGACCCCGCTGATGAACGATGCCAGATCGCTGGCCAGGAACAGCGCCACGCCGGCGACGTCTTCGGGCGTCCCGAAACGGCCGAGCGGCACCACTTTCAGCACCATCTCGTCGAACTCCTCACGGCTCACGCCGGGCGGCATCTCGCGGTAATGCCGGTCCCACTGGCCGGTGTTGATCCAGCCCATGTTCAGCGAATTGACCAGGATATTGTCGGGCGCGAGCGCCTGGCCGAGCAGTTTCGACAGCGCGATGCACGACGCGCGGTTGATGACCGAGGGGATGCCGTCGGGCGTCGGGATCGACCCGGCGACCGCGTTGATGTCGATGATCCGTCCCCAGCGCTGCTTGCGCATGTGCGGCACGACCGCTTGCGCCATCCGGAAATGCCCCATCTGCAGGATGTTCGCGTGCGCCAGCAGCATCTCGGCGGTTAGGTTCTCTAGCGTGCCGCTCTGGCCCTGGCCGGCGTTGTTCACCAGCACGTCGACGCCGCCCCAACGCTCGGTCACCTCCGCCACGAAGTCCTTGACCGACGCATCGTCGGCGACGTCGAGCCGGCGGACGATCAGGTCGCCGGCGAACGGCCGCAATTCGTCCGCGGTCGCCTGGATCGCGCTGTCGGTCCGCGCGCCGATCGCCAGCCGGCAGCCTTCCTTGGCGAAGGCGGTGGCGATGCCGCGCCCGATGCCGCGCGACGCGCCGGTGACGATGACGCGTTTCGCGCTCAGGTCGATGTTCATGGCTATCCTCTCATTGCGTTATCGCGGTTGCAGCACCGGCTGCATCCGCTCCAGGAACCGATACGGAAAGATCTTGGGCAGCGCCGATACGCGTTCGAGGTCGGCCAGCAGCTCGTCGGGGATCGCGAAATCCAGCGCGCCGAGCGTCTCCGAGATCTGCGCGGCGCGCGTCGCGCCCAGGATCACGGCGCCGACCCCCGGCCGGTTCGCGACCCAGTTGATCGCGACCTGCGCCATCGGCCGGTCGAGCGCGGCGGCGACGCGCTCCAGTTCGGCGATGATGGTCCAGTTGCGCTCGGTCAGCCGGTCGAACCGGCCGGATTCCGCCACCGCCTTGACTCGCCCCGCCGCCAGCCCGCCGTCCTCGGGGCGGCGATGCTTGCCCGCCAGCAGCCCGTTGCACAGCGGCGCCCATGCCAGCATCCCCATGCCGAGCGAATCGCACAGGCTGGGAAATTCCAGCTCCAGCCCGCGCTCCAGCAGCGAATATTCCAGCTGCAGCGCGCACACCGGGGCATAGCCGCGCCATTCGGCCAGCGTCTGCGCGCGCGCCGCGTACCAGCCCGTCACGTCGGACAGCGCGACATAGCGGATCTTTCCCGCGCGCATCGCGTCGTCCAGCGCGCGCATCACCTCTTCCACCGGCGTCACGCCGTCCCAGAGGTGGAGCGTGTAGAGGTCGATATAGTCGGTCCCGAGCCGCTTGAGGCTCGCGTCGAGCGAAGCCACCATCGTCTTGCGGCCGTTGCCCACCGCGTTGGCGCCGGTCTCGCCGGCGCCCAAGCTGAACTTGTCGACGATCACCATCTTGTCGCGCGCACCGCGCTCGGCGAGCATCGCGCCGAGCATGCGCTCGCTTTCGCCGCCGGCATAATGGTCGGCGGTGTCGATCAAGTTGCCGCCCCAGTCGAGATAGCGGTCGAGGATCTCGGCCGCGGCCCCGGCGTGGCAGCCCCAGGGCGCCTGGCCGAACGTCATCGTCCCCAGCGCGAGCCGCGAGACGCGCAGGCCCGAGCGGCCGAGCAACCGGTAGCGCGCACCCTGGACGGTCTGGGAAGCCATGCATCCTCTCCTTTTCTTTTCGCTCTAGCAGCGGAATGCGTTCGTTCAATATCGGAATTGCATTCTGATACCTAAACCGATCGGCGTTGACAGGAGGGGGGCTGTTCCCGCTAAAGACGCACGATCGAACGGGCGGCCAACGCCCTGCGGACAGGAGAGCGCGATGACGGGTAAGCTTGCCGGCAAAGTGGCGATCGTCACCGGGGCGGGGCAGGGGCTGGGCCGCGAGACTGCGCGCACGCTCGCCCGCCACGGCGCCGCCGTCGCGATCGCGGAACTCGACGCTGTCCGCGCCGAGGATGCCGCCGTCGAGATCCGCGCCACCGGTGCCGAAGCGATCGGGATCGCGGTCGACGTCGCGGACGAGGCGCAGGTCCGGGACATGGTCGCGCGCGTCGTTGCGGCGTTCGGCGGCATCGACATCCTCCACAACAATGCCGCGATCCTGACGGCCGATCACCGCGCGGGCGACCGCGACGTCTGCAACGTCGATCACGCCACCTGGCTGCGCACGATGCAGGTTAATGCCGGGGGCGCGCTGCTCTGCTCGAAACACGTGATCCCGCACATGATCGCGCGCGGCGGCGGCTCGCTGATTCATTCCAGTTCGGGGTTCGGCGCGCAGGGCGACCTGACGCTCACCGCCTATGGCATGTCCAAGGCCGCGATCGCGCTGATGAGCAAGTCGATCGCCGCGCAATATGGCAAGCAGGGGGTCCGCTCCAACACCATCCAGATCGGCCTGGTGCTCGGCGAGAACGCGCAGCATTCGGTGCAGGGCGAATTGCGCCAGATCATCCTCGACGCGCACCTCACCCCCGAGCTGGGCCAGCCGCGCAACATCGCCGACGTCGTCGCGTTCCTGGCCTCCGACGAGGCCGCGTTCGTCACCGGCACGACGATCCCGGTCGACGGCGGCTTTTCCAGCCACGTCCCGACCGTCGCACCGATCCGCGACTATTTCGCGCGGATCGGTGCGAACAGCTTCTGAAGGGGCGGGCGTGATGCTGGAGGGCAAGGTCGCGGTCGTGACGGGGGCGTCGGCCGGTATCGGCGAGGGGATCGCGCATGCGCTGGCCGACGGCGGCGCGCGCGTGCTGCTGGTCGCGCGCCGCGGCGACGTGCTCGACCGGCTCTGCGCCGCGATCGGCGACCGGGCCTCGGGGCTGGCGCTCGACGTCGCGGAGCCCGACGCCGCGCAGGCGATGCTCGACGCGGCGGTCGCGCGCTTCGGCCGGGCGGACATCCTCGTCAACAATGCCGGCGTGTTCCGCGTCGGCGGGCTCGACACCTTCGACCTGGCCGCGCTCGAGCCGATGATCGCGCTGAACTACGCGGCACCGGTGCGTGCCAGCTACGTCTTCGCGCGCGCCATGAAGGCGCAGGGGAGCGGCCATATCGTCAACGTGTCGAGCATCGGGGCGAACCTCAGCTCGGCCACCGCCGGAGTCTATGGCGGGCTGAAGCGCGCGCTCGAAATCGCCAGCGATGCGCTGCGGATCGAGCTCGCCGGCAGCGGCGTCCGCGTCGGGATCATCGCGCCGGGCAGCACCGACACGGGCATCTTCGACCATCTGCCCGCCGATCGCCGCGCCGCCGCCACGGCAGGCCTGACCCCGCTGGCCCCGGCGGACGTCGCTGCCGCGGTCCGCTTCATGGTCGATCAGCCGCTCCACGCCAACGTGCCGCACCTGCGCCTCTATGCCAGTGGCCAGCAGCATTGACGCGCGACGGCCCGTCTTTCGAACGTCATAAGGTGGCGCGATGAGCGATTCTCTCCAGGCCCGCGTGGTCATCGTCGGTGCAGGCCATGGCGGCGGAAACGCCGTCGCGGCGCTGCGCCAGGCCGGGCATCTCGGCCCGATCGACTTGGTCGGCGACGAGCCGATCGTGCCCTATCACCGGCCGCCCTTGTCCAAGGCGTATCTGAAGGGCACCGCGGCGATGGAGACGCTGAAGCTCCGCCCCGAAAGCTGGTATGCGAACAACGGCATCGCGCTGCACCTGGGGCGCGATGCCCGGACGGTGGATCCGGTGGCGCGCACCGTGACGCTCGCCGACGGGACGCTGCTTTCCTATGACGTGCTGATCCTGGCCACCGGGTCGCGCGCGCGCCGGCTGGCGATCCCCGGCGCGGACCTGGACGGCATCCATTATCTCCGCGACCTGCGCGACGCCGACATGATCCGCGACGCGGTCGGGCCGGGGCGGCGCCTCGCGATCGTCGGCGGCGGCTATATCGGGCTGGAGGCGGCGGCATCGGCGCTGTCGCTCGGGACTGAGGTTGTGCTGCTGGAACGCGAGGCGCGGATCCTGTCGCGTGTCGCGTGCGAGCCGCTCGCCGGTTTCTTCGACGCCTATCATCGCGCCCGGGGGCTGAAGATCGTCACTGACGCGCAGGTCGAAGGATTCGTCGGGCTGGACGGCCGCGTCTCGGGGGTCCGGCTTGGCGATGGCCAGGTCGTGCCGTGCGACGCCGCGCTGGTCGGCGTCGGCGCGACGATCTGCGACCAGTTGGCGCGCGATGCGGGGCTCACCTGCGACGCCGGGGGCGTGGTGGTCGACGACGACGCCAGGACCTCGGTCCCCGGCATCTACGCGATCGGCGACATGACCTGGCGGCCGATGCCGCTGTACGACGGCCGCATGTTCCGGCTGGAAAGCGTGCCCAACGCGGTGGAGCAGGGCCGGCGCGCGGCCGCCGCCATCGTCGGCAAGGCACCGCCGGCGCACGACGTGCCGTGGTTCTGGTCGGACCAATACGACCTGAAGCTGCAGATCGTCGGCGTACCGTTCGATTCGCACCGTCTGGTCGTCCGCGGGTCGATCCCCGACGCGAAATTTGCGATCTTCCATCTGTCGGACGCATGGCGGATCCTCGCGGTCGAGGCGGTCAACATGCCGCAGGAATTCATGGCCGGCCGGACGCTGGTCGGCGAGAAGCGCGTGGTCGATCCCGACCTGCTCGCGGACACCGGCGTGCCGATCAAGCAGATCGTCCAGGGTCCGCCACCCGCGCCATGACCAGCGCGTCGCGGCCGGCGCCCAGTCCACTCCACACCAGCGCCAGCCCGATCAGCGCGAACAGCGCGCCCGCCGCGGCGAAGCCGCCGGTCCACGCGCGCAGCAGCCCGACCAGCAGCGGCGCCAGCGCGGCGGGGATATAGCCGACGCACTGCGCCATGCTCGACAGATGCGCCGCGACATGCGCGTTGGGCGCGCGCAGCAGCACCATCGTCAGCGCCAGCGAGAACAGCCCGCCCTGCGCCAGCCCCTGCACCAGCGCCCAGATCCAGACCCCGCCCAGCGGCGCGAACACCAGGCCCAGCAGGCCGCAGACCCCGCCCGCGACCAGGATCATCGCCAGCGCGCGCTGGTTGCGCGCGCGCATCGCGATCGCCGGTACCGTCAGGCAGGTAGCGAGCTGCACGACGATCAGGATCGACAGCACCAGCCCCGCATCGACCGGCCGCAGCCCGCGCTCGCGCAGCATCGGCGCCAACCAGCTCAGCACCGAAAAAGCGAGCGCCGACTGCAGGCCCATGAACATCGACACCTGCCACGCCAGCGGGTCGCGCCACAGCCCGGTAACGGCGTGGACCGGGTCGGTCGATCCGCCGCGCCGCACCAGCTGCGGTACCCATAGCAGCGCCGCCAGCGTCGCCGGCACCGCCCAGACCGCCAACCCGAATTGCCAGCCTGCCCCCACGCGATGGACCAGCGGTATCGTCGCCGCTGCGGCGAACGCGGCGCCGCCCGAAATCGCCATGACGTACAATCCGGTCAGCAGCGAAGACCGGTTGGCGAAGTCGCGCTTCACCAGGCTCGGCAACAGGACGTTGGCGGTCGCGGTCGCCCCGCAGGCGAGGATCGAGAACACGAAGAGCGTCCAGGCCGCCCCGCTGGCGCGCAGCGCGGTGCCGGCGGCGACCAGCACCATCGCGCCGAACAGCGTACGCTCGGTGCCCAGCCGGCGCGCGATCGCCGGTCCCAGCGGCGCGCAGAGCCCCAGGCACAGCACCGGCAGCGTCGTGAGCAGCGCGACCTCGCCGACCGACAGCGCCAGCGCGCGGACGATCTCGGGCAGCTGCACCGACAGGCTCGTAAAGATCATCCGCAGCGAAAACGCGGTGCACACGATCCCCGAACCGAGCAGCGCGCGCGGACGCGGCGCCACCTGTGCTGGAGCCATTCTCGGTCCTTTTCTCGATCGGACGCGTACCGTCCACCGATACGCTCTTGCGGAATGCCATTCGAATATGAGAATATGGTTCTCATAACAATATGGACGAGGATGCATATGCTGATCGACGTGCACGCCCACCTGGTCTCGCCGGGCATGCTGAACCGCCACGCGTTCTGGGGTCCCTTCATGAAGATGCAGGGGCTGACGGTCGGCCATTTCTCGCTCGGCACCAAGCAGCCGACCAAGGCCGCCAGCGATGCGGAGGCCGAGGCGAACCTGCTGGCGCGCATGACGCATGCGGCGCGGATCAAGCTGATGGACGCGCGCGGCGTCGACAAGCTGGTGCTGTCGGTGCCGTCGCACGCGTTCATGTATTGGGCGGGCGAATTCGGCAACGACTATGCCCGGATCTGCAATGACGAACTCGCCGCCTTCTGCCGGGTCATGCCCGATCGCTTCGATTTCTGGGCGCACGCCAATCTGGCGGATCCGGCGGCCGCGGTCGTCGAGATCGATCGCGCGGTCCGCGTGCTCGGCGCCAAGGGCCTGTGCGTCGGCGGCACCAATTTCGACGGGATCCAGACCTATGACGAACGGCTGTTCCCGGTCTGGGAAAAGCTCGCCGAGCTCGACGTCCCAATCATGGTCCACGGCTTCAACCAGTCGATCTATCTGGGCGAACGGCATCACGAGGATCGGTTCGAGACGACCTCGATCGTCGGCGACTGCGTCGATGAGACGCTGTTCTTCTGGTATTTGATCTGCGGCGGCGCGCTCGATGCGTTCCCGACGCTGAAATCCTATATCACCCATGCTGGCGGCATGGCGGTGTTCCAGCTCGGGCGGCTGTCCGAACTCAACGGCGCGATGGCGCCCGATGCGCGCAACCAGCGGCCGCTGCTCGACTACATGCCCAATTTCTACTTCGATCTCGACGTCCATCATCCGGCGCTGCGGCGCGGCGTGGTCGAGGTCGTCGGGACCGACCGGCTGGTCTACGGCACGAATTTCGGCGGCGCCTATGATCATGGCGACCTGACCGCGGGCATTGGCCTGTCCGAAGCCGACCGCGAGAAGATACGCAGCACCAACGCGATCGAGATGCTGAAGCTCGACGTCGGCGGCGCAAGGGCCGTGGCTGCGTGAACCCGAACTCCAGGAGAGACACGATGGCTACCGCATTGGACACCGAAGACACGCGCGCGATGGCGAAGAGCTTCCAGTCCGTCAGCGACAATTTCGGCGGATCGCTCGAGGATCCGTTGCCTTTCTATCGCGAACGCATGCGCGAGACGCCGGTCATGAAGGGCGACATCCTCGAGGAACTGGGCGTCCCGCCGATCTTCGGGAATGCCAAGGGGCGGCCGGTCTACACGCTGTTCCGCCATGCCGATATCGGCGCGGTGCTGCGCGACGAGGATTCCTTCACGAGCAGCCTGATCGGCGAGGGGCTCGGCAGCTTCATGGGCACGTTCATGCTGACCGCGATGGACGGCGCTTATCATCGCCGCATGCGTGCGCTGCTGCAGCCGTGCTTCATGCCGCCGGTGCTGAAGGAATGGCGCGAATCGCTGATCGAGCCGGTCATCCGCGACGAATTCATCGGCCCGCTGGTGCCGCGCGGCAAGGCGGACCTCATCAAGGATGTCGGCCTGGGGTTCCCGGTACGCGTGATCTACGCGATCCTCGGCTTTCCCGACGATCCCGCGGGCATGGAGGTCTTCGCCACGATGGCGCTCAAGATCCTGTCCGGCCCGAAGCGCGATCCCGAGGAAGCCATGCGCGCCCGCACCGAGGCGCTGGCGGCGTCGCAGGCGCTCCACGATCACGTGAAGCCACTGGTGGAGAAGCGCCGCGCCGAAGGCTCCAAGGGCAATGACCTGATTGGCCGCCTGCTGCGCACCGAGCATGAAGGTGTCACCCTGTCCGACGAGCAGGTGACGGATTTCGTCCGCATGCTGCTGCCCGCCGCGGCGGAGACCACAACGCGGACGTTCGGCAGCCTGATGATTCTCCTGCTCGAACGTCCGGAGCTGCTGGCCCGCGTCCGCGCGGATCGCAAGCTGATCGGGAAGGCTATCGACGAGGCTGTACGGTACGAACCCGTCGCCACCTTCAAGGCGCGCGAGGCCGCGCGCGATGTCGAGATCGGCGGGGTCGCGATTCCCGAGGGCTCGATCGTGTCGATGGTGATCCAGACCGCGAATCGCGATCCGGAGGTGTTCGACGATCCGGACACGTTCGACATCGATCGCCGGCCGAAACCCAGCTTCGGCTTCGGCTACGGCGTCCACATGTGCATCGGGCTGTTCGTCGCGAAGGCCGAGATCGAGGCGGCGGTCAACGCAGTGTTCGATCTGCTGCCCAACATCCGCTTCGACCCCGACACGCCGCCGCCGCGGATCAAGGGCGTCGGCCTGCGCGGCCCGGATTCGGTCCATGTTGTCTGGGACGTTCCATGAAGCCGACCATCGCCATCCTCGGCGCCGGTCCGTTGCTCGGCCTTTCGGTCGCGCGTGCGTTCGGTTCGCAGGGCTATGCGGTGGCGCTGATCGCGCGGCGTCAGGCGTCGCTCGACGCGATGGTCGACGAACTGGGGGAGGCCGGCATCGAAGCCGTCGGCTTCGTCGCGGACCTGACCCACGCGGCGCAGCTCGTCGCCGCGTTCGCGGCGATCAAAGCGCGGTTCGGGCGGGTCGACGTGCTCGAATTCAGCCCGCTGGCGATGGCGTTCGTGCCGCCGTCGCAGGTGACGGCGGAAACGGCGCGATCGGCGTTCGAATTCCTGACCGTCGGCGCCATCAACGCGGTACGGCAGGTGCTGCCGGACATGCAGGCACGCGACGAGGGCGCGCTGCTGTTCGCCAGCGGCCGGTCCTCGCTGCTGCCGATGAAGCTGCTCGGCTCGATGGGGCTCGGCGCGGCGGCGCTACGCAATTATGTCTACAGTCTCGCCGAAGAGCTGAAGGACAGCGGCATCTATGTCGGCACCGTCCCCGTTTTCGCGCGGATGGACCGCGCCGCCGCTGATGCCGTGGCTGCGCTGTACCTCAACATGATCGCCGCGCGCGACCGGATCGAATGCGTCTATGGCGACGACGCCGCGGCCTGCGAGATCGCCGCGATCACGCAGCGCGCCGCGCCGTTCGTGCTGCCGTGCGGCTGACCGCGCTCTATATCAACCCCGCATAGGCGCCGCCGTCGATCTGCAAATTCTGCCCGGTGACATACCCGGCCTGCGCGGAACACAAATACGCGCAGGCGTCGCCGAATTCATCGGGCGTGCCGAACCGGCCAGCCGGTATCGGCCGCAGCATCTCGGCACGCGCCGCCAGCTCGTCAATCCCGCCGTGCCGCGCCACGCGCGCGATCATGCCCTGCAGCCTGGCGGTCTCAATCCGTTCGGGCAGTAGATTGTTGATCGTGACGTTGTCGCACGTCACCTCGCGCGACAGCGCCTTGGCAAACGCCGTCAGGCCCGCCCGCGACGCGGTCGACAGCCCCATCGGTAGCTGCGGCGACTTCACCATCGCCGAGGTGATGTTGACGATCCGCCCGAACCGCCGCGCGCGCATGCCCGGCACGACCTGCGTGATCAACAGGATGGCGGCCAACATGTTGGCCTGCAGCGCAGCGATCCAGGCGTCCTCGTCCCAGCGATCGTACCGCCCCGGCGCCGGGCCGCCATTGTTCGTCACCAGGATGTCGATAGTGGGGGCCGCGGCCATCAGCGCCGCGCGGCCTTCCGCGGTGGCAACGTCTGCAATTACGGGTATTACCGTTCCACCATGGACTGCTATGGTATCGCGTGCCTCCCGCAAGACGGCGGGATCGCGCCCGTTGATGACGACATGACATCCCTCTCGCGCGAACGCGCTCGCACAGGCGAACCCCAATCCACGCGACGAAGCGCATATCAGTGCTGTCCTTCCGGACAGTCCCAGATTCATCATTCTTTCCCTACGCCAATGATCGGCAACGTTAGAAGTACCGGTAGCTGAAGCGTATGAGTCAGATTTTTTTTGTAAACCAATCTCTGCATTGATCGAGAGGAGCCGCCAGTTTCCTCCAGATCGTCCAGCAAGTTGATCGCCTGCGCGAACGGATAGCATTCCACAGTCGGACTGAGGGGCTCCGTCAAACCAAATGCACCAGGTGTCCTGATGCGCTGAACGGAGTAGGGCGGGGGCATGCCCCGCGCTGACTCTGTCAGACCAACGTGGCACCACGCGGTCCGCGCTGACAATTGGCTCGCATGAGCCGCAAATCCAGAGCACTTCCGCCAAGCCCGTTCCGCCGGTTCAACTCCTCGCCCGAGGTAATCCGCCTGGTGGTGATGATGTACGTCCGTTTTCCGCTCAGCTTGCGGAACGTGGAGGATCTGCTGTTCGAGCGCGGCATCGACATTTGCCACGAGACGGTACGGATGTGGTGGAACAGGTTCGGGCCGATGTTCGCAGGTGACATCCGCCGCCAGCGGATCAACCGGATGGGCGGCTTCCGTCACTGGCGCTAGCACATGGACGAAATGTACGTGAAGCTGAATGGCGAGATGGTGTACCTGTGGCGTGCGGTCGATCACGAGGGCGAGATCCTCGAAAGCTACATCACCAAGACCCGCGATAAGGACGCAGCGCTCACCTTCATGAAGAAGGCGCTCAAGCGTCATGGCTCGCCTGACAAGATCACCACCGATGGGCTTCGCTCGTACCGCGCAGCGATGAAGGACCTGGGCAACGCTGACAAGCAGGAGGTGGGGCGCTGGGCGAACAACCGGGTGGAGAACAGCCACCTGCAGTTCCGACGACGAGAACGTGCGATGCAACGTTTCAGGCGGATGAAGACGCTACAAAAATTCGCTTCCGTCCACGCCAACGTCCACAACCATTTCAGCCTCGAACGTCATCTCGTCGATCGGCAGACCTACAAGGACCGACGCTCCGCAGCGCTTGCGGAGTGGCAGATCCTCGCGAGCTAAGCCGCTGCGCTCAAAGCCCCTTGTGCATCTTGTGGAGAGCGGTTCGCGTTAGACTGACAGCACCATCCGGCCCCTTGGCATCGAGCAGGTGTTGGAGCGTCTCGAACATGTGTGTGTCGCGCAAATTCCAGCTCTCCGCGCCGCCATAATACATGATCCGGTAATAGCGCTCGGCCGAGGCGATCAGCCGCGCGTTCTGCGCTGCGTCGAGGAAGGCGTCGCTGTCACCCTTCCCATAGTCGAGCCGCTTGCGGAGCAGCGCCTGGCATTGCTCGATCACCGCCTCCTCGCACTCGGCATAGCCTCGGCTCAGCGCGGCGCGGCCGTAAGTGGCAGGATTCTTCTGCCACGGGGTAAGACAGCCGTAGCGCTCGCGGGCGACCTTCGCCGCTTCCGGATCGACCCGGTCTAGATAATCGAGCACGGCACCAATCGATGCGGACATGTTGTAGATGTCGAGCCCGTAGAAGCCGGCACGCCGGCTCCTCTCGGCGATGCCCGCGTTGTGCTCGCGCAACCAGTGGATAAACGCTTGCACGTCCGTGTTGCGCCACATCCACGTCGGGAAGCGCTCAAAGGGCTTCTCGGCGCCCGCACGCGGCTCGCGATGACGCACGTAGCGATCGACCGTCGCCGCGTCGGGCCAGTCCGCTTCTACCGCCACGATGGTGAAGCCGTAATGCTCCACCAGATGGCGCGTGATCGCGGCGCGGGCGCGGTAGAATTCGCTCGTCCCATGACTCGCCTCGCCGAGCAGCACCACTCGTCGGTCGGCGTAGCGATCGAACAGGCGACCGAAGGCGGGATCGTCGAAGTCGGGCAGCGGCTCGGCCGCCCCGGCGATCATCTCCGGTACCGTCTGCTTGCGCGATGCGCCCGGGGAATGATTGCTCGCAGAACGGTGCCCGTCCTCCGCCCGGCCGTGGGCGCCAATCAGCGGCACGAAGGTGACCGCGCCAAGGCTCTCCTCCTCGAACCGATCCTCCGCTACGCGCGTCACCTTGCAAAGCGTCTGCACGTCAGGCTCGCCGACCGGCATGACAAGCCGTCCGCCGATCCTAAGCTGCTGCTTCAGCGTCTCCGGCACCTCCGAGCCGCCGGCGGCGACAAGGATCGCGTCGAACGGTGCCTCTTCCGGCAGTCCGAGGGTGCCGTCGCCCTCGCGCACATCGACATTGTCGTAGCCGAGGGCGGACATCCTCGCGCGCGCCAACCGCGCCAGCTCGCCGTGCCGCTCGATCGCGATGACACGGCCGGCCACTTGGCCCAGCACCGCTGCCGCGTAGCCGGATCCTGCGCCGACCTCGAGCACATGGTCTCCCGGACCGATTTCGGCCGCCTCGACCATGGCGGCGACGACATAGGGCTGGGAGATGGTCTGCCCGACCTCGATCGGCAGCGGCCCGTCCTCAAAGGCGAATTCGACCAGGCCCTCAGGCACGAACCGCTCGCGCGCCACCGCGCGCATGGCGTCGAGCACTGCGGCGTCCCGCACGCCGCGGCGGGCGATTTGGACGTCGACCATGCGCCGAAGTGTTTCCTCGTGATCGCTCACGACATCAGCTCTTCGATTTATGTTCCGGCTTGCCCTTGCGCTTGGTGTGGGCAAGCTCCTCCAGCTGATTCTCGCTCATGGATTTCTCCATGGTCTTGGACGCGCCCCTGAGCTTCGACTCAGGCTGATCGCCACGCTTCGCGCTGAGCGCGGCGCCGGCTGCCTTCTGTTGTGCGGCGGATTTGGCAGGCATCTTCGCTTCTCCTCTTGTCTGCCAAAGTCAACGCGTTAGCGGCAAGGCAGTGCCCCGGACTGATCCATGTGGGTCAATTGGCGAAAGCTGCGGAGACCTCGTCCAACAGCATCTGCTCCCCGCCGTCGTAGCGTGGCGAAAAGTGGAACGGCTCCACGCGCCGCGCCCCGCACGCCCGGGCGATCTCGCCGGCGGCGGTCGTGGTCAGATGCGCCCGAGCGGCGGCGCGTTCAGCGTCGGCAGCGGAGAAACTGGCCTCGATGAACAGCAGGTCGGCGTCGCGACAGAGCCCGACGATTGCCGCACGGTTCGCGGGCGTGTCGGCAACGTCGGTGGCGTAGCCGATCTTCTGCCCGCGCTCGACGCTGACCAGCGCCCGGAGCTCAGCGAGGGGCGCGGTCCCGCCGTCAGGCAGGGCGATAAGCGTATCGTCGGGCGATCCCGCGCGCACCGCCTCCTTGAGCGGCTTGAGCCATGGACCGATCGCCAAACCCGCCGCCTCGACGCGATTGCGCCAGATGTTGATATGGATTGGCTCCTCGACCAGGAAGCCGAGGCAGGGGCCGTGATGGGCCAGGACGGCGGTCCGCAACCGCCAGTGCGTCGTCGCGAGGATCGCCTCGCCCGACCTTTCGCGCTCCGGTTCGGGAGCGAAACCGCGCGAGAAGCGGAAGCGCGTCGCTGCAACCCTGCCGGCGGCGATGACCTCGTGGACCACGAACACCAACTCGGTCGCGTAGCGGTCGACCAGATCCCAGCTGTAGCCAGCCAGCTTCGCACCGATGCATCCTGTCACGCCAACAGGGCCGATCAGGTCGATGACAGCGTCGCGGCCGACATTCACCCGCAGCAGCGCGTCGAAGCCAATCAGGTGATCGATGTGCATGTGCGACACGCACACCGCCCGAACGCGCAGCAGGTCGCGTGCGCTGAGCGCCGACAGATCGCCGCAATCCAGCAGAATGGCGGCGCGCTCGTGCGCCACCTCGATGAACACGGCAGGATCGCCGAACCGGCCGTTGACCAAGCTGGGTCGGAGGCTCGGCGTCACTTATTTGTTTGTTCGTCCCAGATCGCCTTCACGCGCTTCGCCGTTCGGGCCGGCGCCGTTCTCGACGTCGCCCTCCTGCGTGTTGTCGGCCTCCAGCAGATCGGGGTCTTCGCCGGTGCGCTGCAAGCCCGGCGACTGACCGACGCCCGGATCATCCTCAAGGTCGCTGGTAAAAGGACCTTCGTCGCCGGATTTGTCATGCTTGGTCGTGCTCATGATCGCTCTCCTGACCGTCTCAACAATTCCCGGCGCGATCATCCGTTCCGACGGTCAAGTGACTGAACTCGTTCGGCTCGCGTCCGTTCTGGCTGAATGACCATCCCGCGCCTTCGAACAGTGGACAGCACACGCGCCTTCTTTCGCGAAGGCTATCGCTTTGTAGGCAATCGCTGTGCCGAACTCGACACCGACGCCTTCGCAACGCGCATCATGCTCCGCCAGGTGGTGTGCATGATGGGCGAGGATGCGGCGCGGCAATTCTACGACGGCCATCACTTCACCCGCTCGGGGGCGATGCCAACGACCACGCTGCGCCAGTTGCAGGACAAGGGTAGCGTACAGTCGCTCGACGGCGCGGCCCATGCCGCCCGCAAGGCGCTGTTCCTCCAACTGCTCACCGGGAGCGAGGTCACGCACATCGGCGATCTATTCGAAACACGCCTTGCTGCGGCTTTCAAGCGTTGGCGCAAGACAGGCCCGATCGTGCTGCACGATGCAGTCGCGGAAGTTCTTTGCGACGCTGCTTGCGCCTGGGCTGGCGTGCCGGTGGCCGGAGAGACGTTGGCAGCGCGCACGCGCGAAATGACGGCGATGATCGATGGTGCCGGCACCGCCGGTCCGCGCGCCTGGCGCGGGCTGATGCTGCGTCGACGCAGCGAGCGATGGGCCCGTCGCGCCATCGCCGAGGTTCGCTGCCGCGACGCAGGTGGGCCGCCAACCTCCCCCATTGAGCGCCTCGCGCAATTCCATGATCAACACGGCAAGCCGCTGGATCTCACCACTGCCGGCGTAGAAGTGCTCAACCTCATCCGCCCGACGGTAGCCGTCGCCCGGTTTATCACGTTCGCGGCCCTCGCCCTTCACGAGCATGTCAACGCCGCGGCATGGCTGAGACATGATCTGGACGGCAGATTGCCGGCGTTCGTGTCGGAGGTTCGGCGCTTCTACCCGTTCTTCCCGGTCATCGGCGGACGCGTGCGACAGGCCTTTGTCTGGCGAGGCCGTCGGTTTGAACAGGGCGACTGGACGCTGCTGGGCCTCCACGCTACCAACCACGATCCGCGCCTTTGGGACGCTCCGGAGCAGTTCCGGCCCGACCGCTTTGTCGGTCGGGAGTCGAGCGGGTTCGATCTGGTGCCGCAGGGAGCGGGCGATCACGCGCGCGATCACCGCTGTCCGGGCGAGTGGTTCACCATCGAGTTGATCGGGCGTGCAATCCGGCAATTGCTGTCACAACAGTACGTGGTGCCGGAGCAGTTGCTTGCCGTTCCACTGAACCGCTTCCCTACGCTCCCATGCAGCCGCTTGATTATTCAGAGTTGCTAACGGCGTCTGCCTAGTCGGGTAGAATAGCGACACGCCCCAAGGCACGAAATTCCCGCACGGCCGCTACTCCTGCGATGCTGCTCATCCCCCAGCTGCGCTCAGCAACAGCATGAGCGATATCAGGCACATCAGCAGCAGCATTGACCAGAACGGTATCGGCTCCTGCCGTGTTATCAAGAGCGCTCGTCCACGCCGACCAGTGTACAAAGTGATGTGGCCTGTGCTGATGGATGATGCAGTGACCCACGCGATCACAGCGGCCATCAGCAAAGACAGTACCGTGGGGACCGCGATCATCAACGGGCTCTGCCGAATCGCGCCTTAATGGCCGCCTCTTGGGCGGCTTCGCACTCCACTCTGGTTGCAACATCTTTATGCCAGGCCTTGATCAGCTTAGCCGCGAGCTTCCGGCCCTTGTGGGCGTTCCTCGACGCCGATTCTGCAGATACTTCGGGCATACCGATGGTCCGATCGTCACGGTATTGGCCGAGATCGTCCGAACCGCCGATTACGGTGCTGTGATAACTAAGCATATCCTCATACGCTTTCAGTGCGAGCGGGTGGGGCCGTTCATTCACTGGGCATCCGTCCCGCTGAGGTTCAGCCGGCTTTCATCTCGGCGGCACGATTGATGCGCGCCTCCGCGATGCGGGTCAGCTTCTCGTCGGTCGCTTTTTCCTCGGCCAGCGTATCGGAAAGCACTGAGGCGCAATCCTCGCGCCCAAGCTCGCGTGCCCAAGCGATCAACGTGCCGTATTGGGCAATCTCATAATGCTCGACCATCTGGGCCCCGTACGCGAGGGCGGCATCCAGCACCTGCTTGTCGTCGATATCCGATGCGGTCGAATTGGCGGCCTTAATGATGCCATCGATCGCCGGGCACGTCGTTTCGTCGGGTTGTCGACCATGCATTTGGAACACCTGCTCCAACCGTGTCCGCTGGTTTTCAGTTTCGCGGAGATGCTGTTCGAAGCCGCTGCGCAAATCGGGGTTGGTGGCCATGTCGATCATTTTGGGCAGCGTCTCGGCGATCTGACGCTCGGCGTAGTAGATCGTCTTGAGGCCGTGGACGAACAGGTCGTCGAGGGTGTGCGTGGTACTACCGAAAATGCCCATGAGATTGCATCCTCCTGCCGGCTTGAGTGGATATTCGCCGGTAATTGCTCGGCAGTAACTCGCCGATCAGAAGTAACGTTGCACTGATTGTCGGCGTACTGCGCAAAAAATACGATAGAAATTTGACGACGCGTGAGGAGGGGGCAGTTCACAAAGGTGCAGAATTTGATTTACGCAGGACGACTTGCAACATTTATTATAAATCCAAGTTAAATGAAAATAGATACTGCCTTATAGAGGGAACCTGCCGCCGAAAATCGCGCTTCATGCTGACAACCTCCTCATCAAAGGTTTGACGGCAATGAAAGCAGTAGTCTGGCACGGCGTCGGTGACATCCGCCTCGACGACGTCCCCGAGCCCACTCTAGAGCAGCCGACGGACGCGATCGTTCGCCTCACCGCCAGCGCCATCTGCGGTACCGACCTGCACTTCGTGCGTGGCACGTTCAGCGGCATGAAGAAGGGCCAGGTGCTCGGCCACGAAGGCGTTGGCATCGTCGAGGCGGTCGGGGCCGAGGTGAAGACGATCCGGGTCGGCCAGCGGGTCATCATCCCTTCCACTGTCGGCTGCGGCCATTGCCAGTTCTGCGACAACGGCTTCTTTGCGCAATGTGACAACGCCAACCCGATGGGCAAGCGTGCGGGCACCGTGTTTTTCGGCGGACCGGAGGCCGCAGGCAATCTGAAGGGGCTGCAGGCGGAGAAGGCGCGCACACCCTGGGCGGATACGAACCTGGTTCCTGTGCCGGACGAGATCGGCGACGATCAGGCGATCATGCTCAGCGACATCCTACCGACCGGCTGGTTCGGCGCGGATCTGGCCGAGATAGAGCCGGGAGACCATGTCCTCGTTTTAGGTTGCGGTCCGGTCGGCCAGATGGCGATCGCATCGGCGATCGTCATGGGCGGCAAGGTGATCGCGGTCGATCGCTTGTCCGACCGCCTGGACATGGCACTGCGCCAGGGAGCGCAGGTGATCAACTTCGACGAGGCCGACGTGCCCGATGCGGTGCTGAAACTGACCGATGGCGACGGCGCGCGGCGTGTGATCGACGCGGTCGGGGTCGACGCGCAGCACGCGCATGCCGGCCCGGACGCACCTAGCCTGCTCGGCAAGGCAAAGGAGGCGGTCGAGCAGTACGTCATCGAGCCGATGGCCAACAACCATGGATCGCACTTCGTCGCCGGCGACAATCCCAGCCAGGCGCTCGACTGGGCGGTCGAGTGCGTCGCCAAGGGCGGCACGATATCGATTATCGGCGTGTACCCACCCACCGACCGCATGTTCCCGATCGGCACGGCGATGAACAAGAACGTCACCGTCCGCATGGGGAACTGCAACCATCGCCGCTACTACGACGTGTTGCTCGACCATGTGCGCTCGGGAAGGCTCGATCCGGTCAAGATTCTGACCCAGACTGAGCCGATGACCGGCGCGATCGATGCCTACAAGGCGTTCGACGAGCGCCAGCCTGGCTGGATCAAGGTCGAGCTGGAACCCGCCACGTGACCGCGCCCTCGGTCTGGCGCGGTGCGCTGCGGGCTTGGCGGCCGGTCTCGTGGCAGCCGCCGCGATGGATCTGTTGCAGCGGGGCGTTGCGATGTTGCAGGACAGCGACAGTAGCGACGAATGTGCGACCGCACGCGCTGCCGATGCGGTGAGCGAGGCTGCAACGGGTGAGCCGGTGCCGGAGCCGCGCAAGGCAGCTGCAGGCCAGGCCGTGCACTACGGCTTCGGTGTATTGCTCGGGATGGGATACGGCGTGGTTGCCGAATATTGGTGCCCGGCAACGGCCGCCGCGGGCGCACCCTTCGGTCTCGCGACGCGGCGTTGCTAGACGAGGCCGCCGTGCCGCTTGCCGGTCTGGGCGACGCACCGTGGAAAGCCCCTGCATCGACACACGCCTAGCCGCCTATCTCTATACGCTGACATGACAGCGCGGAGACGAACACCTTTTGAAATCAGCACGTTAAAGCGTGAGCTGCGGAGGAGCACCGATCATGACCGATGAGAAGGACACGGTTCATTATGAGGGATCCGAGGGCGGCTGGGGCTCCGTACGCGGGATCGTCGAGACCTTCGCCAGGGAAGGAAGCCGCCCCGCCGCGCTCGACACCCTGCGGCGGCAGAACAAGCCGGGCGGCTTCATGTGCGTCTCGTGTGCCTATACCAAGCCCGCGCACCCGCATGCCTTCGAATTTTGCGAGAACGGCGCCAAGGCGACGCTCTGGGACCTGACGAGCCGCCGCTGCACGCCCGATTTCTTCGCGGAACACACGGTGAGCGAACTCAAGGACTGGAAGGATCATGACCTGGAGCAGACGGGTCGGCTGACGCATCCTATGCGCTACGACCATGCGTCCGACCGCTACGTTCCCTGCGAATGGCAGGAGGCGTTCGACGCGATCGGCGCCGCGCTACGGGCGATCGACCCGGGGGCGGCGGTGTTCTATTCGTCGGGCCGCGCGAGCCTGGAGACCGCCTATCTCTACGCCCTGTTCGCCCGGCTGTACGGGCACAACAACCTGCCCGATTCGTCCAACATGTGTCACGAGACGACCTCGGTCGGGCTGAAGAAGGTGATCGGCTCGCCGGTCGGCACCACGGTGCTCGACGACTTCAGCCTGTGCGATGCGATCTTCTTCTTCGGGCAGAACCCCGGCACCAACAGCCCGCGGCTGCTCCATCCCTTGCAGGAATGCGTGCGCCGGGGTGTGAAGATCGTGACGTTCAACCCGGTCCTCGAGACAGGGCTGGAGAGCTTCAAGAACCCGCAAAGTCCGCTCGAGATGCTGACGCCCAAGGCAACGCAGATCTCGCACCTCTATCTGCAGGTAAAGGCGGGCGGCGACATCGCGGCAATCATGGGGATGATCAAGCACGTGTTCGCCGCCGAGGAGCGAAAATGGTCCGAGAGCAAGCATCATGTCCTCGACGTCGACTTCATCGCTCAGCACACCACCGGGTTCGAGGCGGTCAAGGCGAAAGCGGACGCGACGGGTTGGGACGAAATTGAGCACGAATCCGGGCTGGCGCGGGCTGATATCGAAGAAGCCGCCGACGTCTACATCGCCGCGCATCGCACCATCTGCATCTACGGCATGGGCCTGACCCAGCAGGTGCATGGGTTCCAGAACCTGGCGATGCTGGTCAATCTGATGCTGATGAAGGGCAATATCGGGCGCGACGGCACCGGTATGTCGCCGATGCGCGGGCACTCCAACGTGCAGGGGCAGCGCACCGTCGGAATCTCCGAGAAGCCCGAACTGGTGCCGTTGGACGCGCTCGCCGAACAGTTCGGGTTCGAGCCGCCCCGCGACGAGGGCTTGAATACCGTCAAAGCGTGCGAGGGAATCCTTTCGCGCCAGGTGAAGGCGTTCATCGGCCTGGGCGGCAATTTCGTCCGCGCGGTACCCGAGCGCGAACAGATGGAAGCGGCATGGCCCGACCTCCAGCTGACCGTGCAGATCGCGACCAAGCTCAACCGCAGCCACCTGATCAACGGGGCACAAGCGTATCTGCTGCCATGCCTCAGCCGCACGGAGGAGGATGTCCAGGCGTCGGGGCCGCAGAAGGTGACGATGGAGGATACTTTCAGCTGCATCCACGGATCGGTCGGCAAGGCGTCACCGGCCAGCCCTGACCTGCTGTCCGAACCCGCCATCGTCGCTGGCATCGCCAAGGCGACGGTGCCGCCGAACTCTAAGGTCGACTGGAACGGCTGGGTATCGGACTACGACCGCATTCGCGACCTTATCGAGGCGACCTACCCCGAGCAGTTCCACGACTTTAACGAACGTGTCTTCACGCCCGGCGGCTTCTACCGCGGCAATCCCGCGCGCGAGCGGATCTGGAAAACTGAGAGTGGCAAAGCCCAGTTCACCGTGCCGACCAACATGAACGCCTTCGGCGTGGACGACGCGCCGGGCCGCTGGCGGCTGATCACCATGCGGTCGAACGACCAGTTCAATACCACGATCTACGGCTATTCTGATCGGCTTCGCGGAATCGAGGGCACGCGCGACGTGCTGCTGATGAACCCGGAGGACATAGCGGCAGCAGGGCTCGAAGAGGGTCAGGTGGTCGGCTTGGCCAGTGACGCCGGCGATGGCGTCGACCGGCAGGTCGGCGGTCTGACGGTCACGCCCTTCCTGCTGCCGCGCGGGTGCCTGGGCAGCTATTATCCGGAGATGAACCCGCTCATTCCGCTCTGGTACCACGACGAAGAGTCGAAGACTCCGGCCGCCAAGAGCGTGCCCGTGCGCATCGTCGCTTGAGGCGCAACGAACCGCCCGTCAGCAGTGGCCGCGGACGTGTCGGAGACGGCGGCGGTGCAGTCCACCACCGCCTCGGTCCCGGTTGCGGAGCGGAACGCCGTCAGCTCTTGCGCCAGCGCGCGGTAGGCCGCCACCCCTAGCCGATGGGGCTACGGGCGCCCCTCTCAGGAGGGCGCTACGTCAGCTATCCGCGTCGCTATCTCCGATAGCTGCATGGCGGGAAAGTCCCCAATGCCGGTCGATTTCGACGGCGCCGGTGAGCAAGCGCCGATGGCAGCATCGAGGATCGGCCAGTTTGGCGACTGAAGCCGAGTGTATTGCGCAGAGCGGGCCAAACAGTTGTCCGAGGGACTGCCCGAGGCGTGCACTTGAGAGAGAGAGAGAGAGAGAGAGAGAGAGAGCGATCGCTACAGGAGCCCAGCAACTGCTGCATGAACAATTCGCTCTGCGAACGCGCCATTGCGCCTCAGTCTCTAGCTTGGTCCGTCAGCTTGCCCTCAATCCAGCTGTCGATTTCGCCCTCGGACCACGCAATCGCGCGAGGGCCCAACTTCCGCGCTTTCGGGAATGATCCGAGTTCCATCAGCCGGTAAATGGTTGAGCGACCGAGGCCGACCCGCTGTCTGACTTCGGGCAGCCTGATGAGGCGTTCCGAGGATCGGGAGAGATGAGCTTGCATCAAGCTGTCCTTCGTTGAAGCTACCGCGACCTCTCCCCAGTGGTCGGCTGCTAGTGGGTTAGGCGGTACGTCCGGGCGAGAAGTCGCCAAGACGCTGTTCTCGTTCGATCAGGTCGTGGATGTGGTGGGCAATCCGCTGCGCGACAAAGCGCGCGGCCTGCGTTCCCCAACGGGGGTCGACCCGATCGCTGGTTTCGCCAATTTCCGCGGCGAGCGCATCGGGGAGAGCGGCCACCATCATTTCCAAGAAGCCACCGAGTCCTGAGCGTGCCCAATCGGTCGCGAGATCCTGACGATCGAACAGTGCCAGCGTCAGTGTGCCGCGGGCCGGCAGCCCGGCTTCGTGCAGGATCGTCGCCGCTTCTTCTAGACTCATGTGTCGGGAGCCCTTCAGCGTACGGCTTAATTGATCCTTGGAGAGCCCGACGCGGGAAACGAGGTCGCGCTGGCTCACGCCGCTCTCGTCCACGAGATCGGCGACCACGGCATGCAGCGGCGCCGAGGTAAAAGGTGGAGGGTCGGCATTGGCGGGCACGAAATATCTCCAATTATCGAGTCGCACCGCACGCTAGCGCCAACATGGCCTGTAGGAAAACAAAACAGGAACATCCTAGCGGGGTATAGGCGTGCGGGTCGGTTCTCGATGGCGTGCCAGACGACCGAATCGAATTGTAACTGAAGCGAATCAGGCGAGAAGCGGAAGTTGCGACAGCTGTCGCGACGTTGAGCGCTGCCCTGATGGACCAGCGCGATCCCCGTCGCGGAAAGTAGGAAGATTCCAAGGACAGCCGCGATGGCGATCGCAAAAGCCGCGACGAAAGCGGCAATCTGTTCTCCTGATGTTCCTTTCTGTTGAGGCAGCCCGGCGAGGCGCGCTTGGTGACTGGGCGGTCGGCGTTCGGCCGCACCGACACTCCCACGGAGACGCTCTCGATGCACAGCCTCAAGCTCCCGCTGGCCCGCGCCAAACTCGGCCGCGCCAGTGATTACGTCCTGCCTGCCGTCGGCCTCATGCTCTGCGCGACCGCAGCCTATGCCGGCGCGGACGCAACCTTCAGCCCGGCGCTGACCAAGTTCACCGACTTCCTCGAGGGTTCGGGCGGCAAGATCATTGCCGTGCTCAGCCTCGCCGGCGGCATTATCGGCATGGCGTCGGGCCGGTTCAGCCTCGGCCAGGTGGCGCTGCCCGTCGGCGTCGGCATCGGTGTCGGCACTGGCGTGCCGATCGTCACCTCCACGGTCACCGCGCTCATCTGAGCGCGGGAAAAGAGGGCGGGGCGGCAGCCATGTCTGACAAGTATATTGTTCCCAGGCGTCTCGATGATCCCGAGCTCATCGGCCTTTGGACCCTTGATGAATTCATGGGGCTGGCGATCCCGTTCGCCTGGGGCATTCTCACCCAGCATATCCTGATTGGCATCATACTCTCCTGCGGAGCGTGGTTTGCGCTGCGCAAGGCAAAGGCTGGCCGGGCCAGCTCGTGGGTGATCCATGCCGCCTATTGGTATCTGGGTGCGACCTTCGTCAGGCTGAAAGCCACTCCGCCCTCCCATTGCCGCCTGCTGGCCGGCTGAGGGAGGACGATATGCTCGCCGACATTGCGCACCAGCGCAGCCAGTCCTTGTTGCGGCAGCGCAAGGTGCTGCTGCTTGCCGCCGCCGCCTCGTTCGTCACCAACATCGCCCTGTTCTCGGCATTGTCGTCGAAGGACCGCGAGATCGTCCTGCAACCGATCGCGACGCGTCCCCTGACGATCAGCTCGTCGGGTGTCGAGGCCGATTATCTGGAGCTGGTAACCCGCGACGTCGCGCTGATGCTGCTCAACCGATCGCCCGCCGGCCTCGACTATTGGATGGAGCAGATCCTGAAGCTTGCCGACCCGGCGGCGCACGGGGCGCTCAAGGCCGAGCTCGTCAAGATCGTCACCGAGCAGCGCGGCTCGGATGTCAGCCAAGCCTTCGTGATCAACGGCATGACGGTCGATCCCAAAGGCCTGACCTCTGAGGTCGAGGGTGACCTCAAGACCTTTGTCGGCGGCCAGGTGATTGCCAGCGAGACCAAGCGGTTCCGCTTCGGCTGGAACTACGCCGGCCTTCGCCTCTCCCTCACGAGCTTCGCGCTCGTCCATTCGCCCAAGGAGGCACGTCCGTGATCTGCATCCCCCCCACTTGGCTGCTTGCGGCCGGCGCGACCTCGGTCGTGGCTGGCGCGTCGCGGCCGATCGATCTGGGGCTGAAGCCGCTGGGCTTCGCCTTGATCGGCGCGGCCCTGGTGCTCGGCGCCTCGCCTGCCTGGGCGGACCAGTACCGGCAGGCCGCCGACAATGCGCGTGTCGACTGTGTCGTCTCGTCGCGTGACCTGACCCGCATCGCGCTGGTCGGCGACGGCTTTGCGAGCGTCAGCAAGGTGTCGACCGGCTACCCCTATAACGACTTCACCGTCACCAACGAGCCGATCCGCGGCGACATCTATCTGTCCGTTCCGGACGGGTTCGCCGCGCGCTCACTGAGCTTCTTCGCCACCTCGAAGAAGGGCTATGTCTACAAGTTCGCCTGCATGATCGGCGGCGACGAAGCCGAGCAGATCTTCGTCACCAACCCGGCACTGGGTCTCGAAAAGGCCGCGGAATGGGAAGCGAGGTCCGGCCCGCGCGAAACCGCCGTGCGGCTCATCCAGGCCATGGCCACGTCCGCGACCGTGGACGGCTACCAGCTGCGGCAGGTCGCCGCCGCACCCACGCGCATCGGTGACCTCAGTGTTCGCTTGATCGCCGAGTATCGCGGCGCAGCGCTCGTCGGAAAGGTGCTCCGCATCGATAACCGCGGGACGAAGCCGGCGTCCGTTCGCGCGAGGGATATCGCACCCTCCCGCACGCTGGCGCTCAGCGTTGCAACCCCCGAGCTGGCACCCGGCGCAGCCACCAGCGTGTGGCTCGTCGGCATGGCGGGAGAGGGGGCATGGTGAGCTCCACCCAGCCGCACATGCCGGTCGATACCCGCGACGCCGAGGTGCCGGCCGGCGGCGCGCTCGGCGCACTCAACGCAAAAACCGCGCGGCGTCAGAAGATGATCCTGCTTGGCGGCGGCGGGACCGTCGCGCTGCTCGGCGCCTGGTTCGTGCTCGGCGGCTCACCGGATGGCGGCATCGCCAATCCCGACGCACCGCAGCGGATCGAGACCGACGGCATCGTCAATCGCGATCTGAGCCAGAAGGAGTTCGTCGCGATCTACGGCAATCGGCTCGACGCGCAAGCGCGGCAGCTGAAGGCGCTCGAGGACGGCCGTACCAACCCGAGCGAGCTGCAAGCCAAGCTCGATGCGCTCGCCGCCGAAAACCAGGCGATGCGGACCGACGGCGCGCGCACCATTGACGCGCTCTCGGCCGAGAATGCCGGGCTGCGCGCAGAGGCCAGCCGCGCCGCGCAGAGCCCACCGGCGACCACGCCCGCATCGGCCTACGGGCCCGGCGGCAGCTATTCCGCACAGGGCTCGTCGGTACCGTCCGGCTCGCCGTTGTCGCCCGATCTCGCAGCCACGCCGGGCAACGAGGCTGCGCCGCCCGAGCGTCAGGTCAAGACATTATCGTTCGGCACAGGTGCCCCCGAGAGCGCAGGAGCGACCAAGACGGGGCTTCGGTCCGGTCGTCCCGGTGCCCCGGCGATCGAGGTGGAGGACAGTCCCGAATATCTTCCGCCGAACAGCTACGCTCCGGCGCGTGTCATTGTCGGCGTCGATGCCTCGGCAGGCGTCACGAGCCAGACCGACCCGCTCCCGGTTGTCCTGCGGATCACCGGACCGGCACGATCGGTGGTGAACAACGGCAAGCTGCTCACGACCCGCATCCAGGGTTGTGTCGTCAACGGGGCGGCGCGCGGCGATCTCTCGGCAGAGAAGGTCTATGTGAAGCTTGCCAAGATGACCTGCGACCAGCCCGGCGGCCGGGTCGCGGTGAGCGAGGTCAAGGGCTTCATCAGCTTCGCCGGCAAGACAGGCGTGCGCGGTCGCGTCGTCAGCCGCGAGGGTAGCCTTGTCAGCCAAGCGCTGATCGCCGGGATCGTCGGCGGGTTCGGCCGGGGCTTTTCGGCCAATGCGAACAGCGTCTTCTCCGGGATCACGCAAGGTTCCGACGGCAAGCGCGAGAAGCTGTCGCCCGGCGACATCGTTACCGGCGGGCTCGGCCAAGGTGCCGGCGACGCCGCGGACACGGTCTCCAAATATCTGATCGAGCGGGCCGAGCAATACCAGCCGGTCATCGAGATGCCGACCGGCATCGATGTCGAAATCGTCTTTCTGGACGGCGTTTACGTGAGGAACACGCAATGACTTCTTCTGTCTTTTCTCGAGCACTGCAGCTCGATCGCTTCAGGCGGCTCGAAGGCCGTGCTTTCTGGACGTTGCTGTCGGCCGCGTCGCTCGGCGTCGGTGTCAGCACCGGCATGCTCGCCAACGCGGTCGCTGCGCACGCGTCGACGCCGACGATCGCGGCCGGCGCGGAAGCAAAGGCGGTGCTTGCCGCGCTCGCCAAGCGCCTGCCGAAGACCGTGATCAATGCGGTCGACTGCGGTGGGCTCGGCGGGATCTGCGAGGTCGTCGCGGGCACCACGCTGTTCTACGTCGATCGCGGTGCGCGCTACCTGATGATCGGCCGCGTCTACGACATGGAAACGCGGGCGGACCTGACCGCGACGCGGCTGCTGGCGCTCAACCCCGACCTGCTCGTCGCCGGCGCGGCGCGCCAGAAGGCAGAAGCCGACAAGACCGCGCCGCCTCAGGCCCCCGCAACGCCAGCCAAGGTGAACCTCGGCGAGCTGCCCGCCGCCGGCGCGATCCACTGGGGACCCGCAAACGGACCCAAGCTTGTCGTGCTCAGCGATTTCGCCTGCAGCTATTGTCGCCGGCTGACCGAAGAGCTGCGCGCCATCGGTGCGCGCGTCGAGGAGCGACCCATCTCGATCTTCGGTGCCGCCAGCCGGGACATGGCCGAGCGCGTGCTCTGTTCGAATGACCCGGCGCGTGCCCTGCACGCCGCCTATGAGCAGAAGGCGCTGCCGGTTGCCGGCAAGTGCGACACCGGCGGGCTCGACGCCAATGAGGCGTTCGCCAAGCGGCACGGTTTTGGCGGCACCCCCGTCATCATCCGCGCCGATGGCGCGGTGCTCGAGGGCTTCCGCCCGGCGGCACAGCTCAAGGCGTTCGTCGCCGGGGGTGCGGCATGATCCGCACCGTACTCCGTCGCGATCGCCACGTCCGCCTCATTGCTCGGGCAGGGCTGTACGGCACGGCGCTCGCAGCGCTTCTGGCGAGCACCGGCTGCGCCACGCTGGGCGGGAATGTCAGCGGTGATTTCGCCTGCCGGGCACCCGACGGCACATGCTCGCCGATGTCGGCGATCGATGCCCGCGCGGTCCAGACAATGGTCGGCTCAGGTGACGCCGAGGCGGATCAGAAGCCCAGCGCCCAGCAGCAGCCGTTCCGGTCGACGCAAGGTCCGGGGCCCGTCGGCCGCACCGGCGAGCGAACGCTCCGGGTCGTGTTCCCGGCGCATGTCGATCGTTCCGGCGTGCTCCACGACGAAGCCACCGCGCATGTCGTCGTCGAGGATGCCGCCTGGACCATGAAGCCGGTCGGCTCCGCAAACGGGGCAGCTTCCGGCGAGGCCAACGCCACCCCCAGTTTCGAGATCTCGCGCAGTTCCGCCCCTTCCTCCCTGCGCGAGGTAATTGCTGGAGCATCTGCTCCGGCAATCGAGGGGCTTGAGTCACTCCCCGCTCAAGCCCCTCACCCTATCACCGCGGTCGGTGCGCTCCCCCGGACCGGCATCGTGCCAGGACCCACGCCGGAGGCGATTGCCGCGGCTAAAGCCGGGCGGCGCATCGCCCGGCCCGCGACCATCGATCTCAGCAAGGTGCCGCTCGAGCGTTCGCAGACCTTGCCGGTCATCAAGGGCATCGGCCCTGCACCGGCTCCGGCCAGGGGCACGCCATCGACTGGCATCGCGGGGGCCATCGCGGCGGGGCGAGTCCGCGCCCTCGCCAAACCTGCGATGGAGCAGCTCAGTCAGCCGCCAGCCGAGCCTGATCTCGACGGCGTGTTCGCGCCCGCGACCAGCCCGAAGGACGCGCCGAAATGAGCCTGTCCTTTCGCACCCTCTATGACACGCTGTCGCGCGGGCTGTTCGGAGACGTCGATGCGCAGGAAGCGGCGCGTCCGGTGATCGGTCTCGACATGCTGTCGAGCTTCCTGCCGTACCGCGTCTACGAGCCCACCACCCGGCTGTACCTCAACGCGCGATCGATGGGCTTCGTGCTCAACGTGGCACCATTGGTCGGCGCGGACGAGCGGACCGGCGACCTGCTCGGTCAGTTCTTCTCCGAAGGCCTACCGGCGGGTGCCTGCGTTCAGATCGTCCACTGGGCTTCCCCACGCATTGGCCGCAACATCGCGCCATGGTTCCTGCCGCGCTATGCGCGGGGCGGGGTGTATGAAGCGATCGCGCGGCGTCGCGCGGCATGCCTCTACGACCTCGTCTGGACCAGCGGCTCGGCAAGCGCGCCCTTCCATGCCCGCCATCATCAGATCCTCATCTCGGTCGGTGTTCCGGCGGGTAGCGCCACCAGCAAGGAAGAGCTGGTCGCTGTTCGCGAAAGCCTGACGGGCGTGCTGCGCTCGCTCGACGTCCCCGTGGCCAACGTCGATCCTGTCCAGCTGATCGCTTTCCTCGATGATCTGACCTCGCCGACGACCGCGCCGCAGGACGACGCCATCGACTACAACCCGCTCGACCCGATCGCCGACCAGGCGATCCGTCGCGACATCGAGCTGGTCGTCGAGGAGAGCCGGCTGTGCCTGCGCACCGAACGCTTCCGGTCGACCGGTGCCACGGACGAAGGCGCACCCGAGATCGGGGAGATCTATCCCGACCGTTTCGACGTCCGGCATTTCGGCGTGCGCAACATGCCGACGCGCTGGGCGCCGTGGGAATGTGCTCGCCTGATCGGGGACTTGTTCACCGACAAGCTGCGCATGCCCTGTCCCGCGGCGACGATGCTCTGCCTCGTCTATCCCGACCAGGAGGCTGCCTCGGCGCGCGCGGGCATGAAGTTCCTCCGCACGACTTCGCTCAGCGAAGGCCGCTCGGCCCGTTATCTGCCGAAGCTGCGCGAACAGGCGGCCGAATGGCGCGAGGTCCAGGCGCAGATGCAGGAGGGGCGCCGGCTGGTGCGCGCCTTCTACGGGGTCACTGCCTTTTCGCCCGAAGGGCAGGGCGACCGCAACGAGCGCACGATCAAGTCGCTGTACAAGGCGGCTGGCTGGGACCTCGCGGACGAGCGTTACCTGCAGATCCAGGGGCTGCTCGCGGCCATGCCGATGACCTTGGGCGACGGGCTCGGGACCGACATGGAGCGGTGCAAGCGCATGCGCACCATGCTCTCGACGACGGCCGCCAACATCGCGCCGGTGCAAGGCGAGTATCTCGGCGGCAACGTCCCGCATCTCCTGTTCGTCGGGCGGCGCGGCCAGCCCTTCTTCTGGTCGCCCTTCGAGAACGGAGCGGGCAACCACAATGTCGCGATCCTCGGCAAGTCGGGATCGGGAAAGTCGGTGCTGCTGCAGGAGATGTGCGCAGCTTTGTGCGGAGCCGGTGCCAAGGTCGTCGTGATCGATGACGGCCGCAGCTTCATGAACTCGTGCCGGCTTCAGGGCGGCGCGTTCATCGAGTTCACGCTGGCCTCGGGCTTCTGCCTCAATCCCTTTTCGATGATCGACGCCGACCGAGTGGCCGCAGACGAGGATTATCGGCTCGACTGCATGGCGATGCTGAAAAGCATTGTCGGGCAGATGGCGCGGTTCATCGACCGCCTGACCGACACCGAGCGCGGCCTGATCGATCAGGCGGTGAACCAAGTGTGGGAAGCCGCGGGGCATGCAGGCTCGATCGACGGCGTCGCGCGAGCGCTCACCGACACCGGCAATCCCGATGCTGCCAACCTGGCGATTGCGATGGGGCCGTTCCTCTCGGGCGGCACCTACGGTGGGTTCTTCAATGGGCAGGCGACGCTCAGGCTCGAGGCGGACTTCACCGTGTTCGAGATGTCGGACCTGGCGACGCGGGAAGAGCTGCGCTCGGTCGTGCTGACCGCGATCATGTTCATGACCAGCCAGGCGATGACGCGCACCCCGCGCTCGGTGAAGAAGCTGCTCCTGATCGATGAGGCCTGGAGCATGCTCAAGGGCGGCTCGATGTCCGAATTCGTCGAGACCTATGCCCGTACCGCGCGCAAATACGGTGGCGCGCTGGCGACCGCGACGCAGTCGCTCAACGACTTCTACAAGTCGGGCGGCGCGACCGCTGCGCTCGAGAACAGCGACTGGATGCTGGTCCTCCAGCAGAAGCCCGAGACGATCGCCGACTTCCGCAAGTCCGAGCGGCTCGACATGGACGATCGTACCGAAAGTCTGATCCGCTCGCTGAAGCGCAGCGGCTCGGAATATTCGGAAGTGTTCATCCGCGGCCCCGAGGTCCAGGCGCTCGGCCGGCTGGTGCTCGATCCCTATTCGGCAACGCTCTTCTCGTCCTCGCCCGACACCTATGCCGCCATCGAGCGCCGCATGGCTGCGGGCGACACGATCGAACAGGCGCTCGAGGCCGTGGCCTTCCCGGATGCGCCTCAGACCTCGAGCACAAGGGAGGCGCAGCATGCCCGCGCCTGATCCCCGGCCTCTGGGTAGCCGTAGGGTGCGGCTGCGGCGTTTTATAGCGGATGCGTGCCACCTGGCGCTGAGCACCACGCTCTGGCTCGGCGGGACGCTGCTCGTCACGCTCGGGACGATTCTGGCAGTGGTTATCCTCGCCGCCGATGCCCGCTTGCCGATCCTGTTCGCGCACCTCGACAATCTCGCGAGCCACTATCTCGCCGCCGACGCCGCACGCCGGGCCGAGTTCGATCTCGAGCTTGTCAGCCTCACGGCTGCGCTCGCGCTGCTGTTCCTCGTCGCCCGGCTGCCTGCCTTTGCCGACCGCATGCGGCGCGAGCTGTCTCGAAAGGACGAGCAATGAGGGATGCCATCACCCCAAGGCCGGCGCGGCGCACGATTGCTGGATGGCCTGTAGCGCACGTCGTGGCGACGATCCTCCTGCTCGCGGGCCTGGTCTGGGCGGCCTGGGCAACGCGCCTGCTGCTCGACCTATCGAAGCGGCAGATCGTGTCGGTCAGCCTGTCGACGCTGGTGGGCGACTTCGTTGCTGCCGAGAGCCGCAACGGCGGCACCCCCGAGCAGACCGCGAGCCGCACCGCCGCCTATCTCGCCGCCATCAACCGGTCCGTCAGCGCGCTGGGTGCAGATGGCACCACTGTCCTCGTCACCGAGGCGACGCTTGGCAAGAGCGTCCCCGATCGCACTGAGCTTGTCCGTACCGAGGTCAAGCGCGCGCTGGAGGGCGGTCATGACCCTCGTTGAGACGCAGCCGGCGCCCGCCTTCTGGGGCACGGCCCGGCGCCGGCGCTATCTGATCTATGCTGCGGTCGGCATCGGCCTGGTGAGCCTCGGCGAGCTTGCCCGCTGGAGCGATGACCACGCGTTGCTGGTCAATGCCACGACCAGCCTGCCGAACTGGGCGTTTCTGATCGATCGGCAGCGAGTGCCGGTCCGCGGCGACTTCATTTTCTTTGAGCCGCCGCCTGGACCCTTGCTCGCCCGTCATTTCGGCGCTCGCCCGCAGCCGTTCGGTAAGATCGTCTATGGCGTCGCCGGCGACCGGATCACGCGGCATGGCCGGCTGTTCTCCGTCAACGGCAAGCCGGTGGCGCTTGCCAAGCGCGCGACCCGGTTCGGCGAGCCGCTCTCGCTTGGGCCCACCGGTACCATCCCGCGCGGCTGCTACTTCGTCGGCACGCCCCACCGCGACAGCTTCGACAGCCGCTACGCCGCGATCGGCTGGGTCTGCCGTCCGCGCATCATCGGGGTGGGGAGGGCGATCCTGTGAAGCGGCTCCTCCTCCTTTCCAGCGCCATGATCCTGTCCCTCATGTCGCAGGCGGTCTCCGCGCGCGACTATGGTCAGCAGGGCGCGGTGTTTCCGGTGATCGAGACTGATCTGCTGTCTGTCATCCAGAACAAGCTCACCACAATGCAGGCGTCGGGCGCGCTCGATCGCGCCAATCGCGAGCTGGCCGCGCGCACCGAAGCGCGCGTCAAGCGGCCCCCGCCGGTCAAGGGGATCGTCGTCGCGAGCCAGTCCAGAAGTTGGATCCACGACCCCACCATCACGGTCGAACAGGACCTTCGTGACGGCAAGGGTCGCGTGATCGTGGCGCGGGGGACTCGCGTGAACCCCCTCGACACCGTGCCCTTACGCCAGCGGCTTGTGTTCCTCGACGGTGACGACCCAGAGCAGGTTGCCTGGGCCAAGACCAAGACGACCGCGCTGAACGCCAAGCTCATCCTCGTGCGCGGCTCGCCCTTCGCGCTGATGAAAGCCGAGCAGCGCCGCTTCTACTTCGACCAGTCGGGGACGCTTACGACCAAGTTCGGCGTGCGCGCGGTGCCGGCGGTGATCGAGCAGGTCGGGCGGACGCTCAAGGTCAGCGAGATCGCCATCCCCAAAGCAAAGGAGGGCGGCAAGTGACCGCACATACTCCAAATCCGCCGGCGTGGCTCGTGGCGGCGCGCCAGCGCCACCAGCAGCGAGTCCGCCGCACCCGCATGACGCTCATACTGCTCGCCGCCGTCATCGCACTGGCCGCGCTCGTGCTCGCGTCGCCGGCGCGCGCTGCCGGCGCGCCAGGTCGCTGCACCGGCCGGTTCGTCAACCCGATTACCGACATCTGCTGGAGCTGCCTGTTCCCGATGTCGGTGGGCGGCCTCAAGATCTGGCCGTCGATCGCCGGGCGTCCTGATACCGACAATCCGAACCTGCCGGTCTGCAATTGCGGGATCAGGCCCGGCATCGCGATGGGTTTCTGGGAGCCAGTCCGGCTCGCCGACGTCAGCATGAAGCCCTGGTGCTTCGTCAATCTGGGCGGGCTGAAGCTCGATCCGGGGTTCGACATCGGGTTCAAGACGATCGCGGGCCCGAGCGCGGTCGGTGGCAAGGCGCAGAACACCAGCGGCTGGCATGTCCACTGGTACGCCTATCCGCTGATCTACTGGATGGAGATCGTCACCGACTTCCTATGCCTCGAGACGGGCTCGATCGACATCCTGTACCTGACCGAGATCGATCCGCTGTGGCAGGACAGCGAACTCACCGCCCTGATCAACCCCGAAGCGGTGCTGTTCGCCAACCCGCTCGCACTCGCTGCCTGTGCTGCCGACTGCATCGCTGCGACCGCCAAGCTGCCGACCGATCCGCTGTTCTGGTGCGCCGGTTGCCAGGGGACGATGTACCCGCTGAACGGTAACGTCGGCGCCTCGATCGGCCACGTGCAGGCCTCGCGGCTCGCACTTGCCCGCTTCGCCTACAAGCTCCACCGCGAATTCGTCGCTTGGGGCACGATGGGCTCGAAAGGCCTGTGCGGCAAATATTTGATGCCGGTGATGCGCAAGCAGCAATACCGGTTCCAGGCCACCAATCCCAATCCACAGACCGGCGGGCGCTACGCCTGCGCGCCGATCGGCGCCTCCACGACCTTCATGTCGGCCGGCCAGGTCTATCCCGCGATCGGAGAAGATATGGGCTATCTCGTCTGGCGCAAACGCAATTGCTGCGTGCTGTGATGCGCCGTCTTCCTCTCGTGATCGGCGCCGTACTGACCGCCATAGGTCTCGCGCTCGGCGTTGCCAGCGGCGGTGGCGCGCAGACTGTCGACGGGCTCGCTCTCGCCAAGGTGCGCGAGCGCGCCAAGCTCTCGCCCGAAGATGCCGAGGCGTTCGGCAGCGTCATCGCCAGGCGTGGCGAGGCCGTGAGGGCGCAAGCCGCGCAGAGCGCAGCCGCCGCCCGGGCGAACGCCGCGCGGCATGCGCGCACCGCCGTTGCCAGCGTGCGGCCGGCCGACACGTTCGACTTCGACGCGATGGTGGCGGCAGCAGGCCGCGAGGCCGCTTGGAGCGAAGACGCTCCCCGGCTGGTGGCGTTCGCCAGTCTCTCCATGCCGGCCGCCTCGCTGCGCCAGATGATCGACGAGGTGGGCCGCGCCGGGGGCGTCGTCGTCTTCCGCGGCTTCCCAGGCAATTCGGTCAAGCAGTTTACCGGAGCGCTCGCGAGAGTCGTACCAGCCGGCGGCAGCAATGCGGTCGGGATCGACCCGCGCCTGTTCCGCGCCTTCGCGGTCACGACGGTGCCGACCTATGTCGTCACGTCGACCGACTTCGACCTGTGCGACGGGTTCGACTGCACCACCCAGGTGCCGCCGCACGACCGCATGTCGGGCAATGTCAGCCTTGGCCATGCGCTCGAGACCTTCGCGCAGGGCTCTGGACCGGGAGCGGGGATCGCCAACCTCTATCGGGCTCGCCTGGAAGGAGCACAGCGATGAGCCTCTTCAGCAGGAAGCCACGCGGCATCGCGCTACTTGTGATGCTGTTCAGCGCCGGCTTGGCCGGTAGTGGCGCGCTCGGTCAGGCCGGGAACCCAAGCCAAGCCCGCAACGATGGCAAGGCGTTTGCGGCCGAGATCGCGATCCGAGCGCAGGACGCGGCTCAGCAGACGCCGACGGCCGACAGCGTGCCGAACTTCGACGCATCACCGTCGCAGTCGTCGCTGTTCGACGATCCCGACGCGCTGGCCCGCGCCGCGGGAGCCGCCGCAACCAGTCACGAAGGCTATCAGGCGGTGCGCTCCTCATTCGATCGCCGAGCACGCATCGCGCCTGCGGACATCGAGGCGACGATCGCGCGTGGTCAAGCCGTGTCGGCCGATCCGAACACCTACGTCACCGGCATGGGCGTTGGTGGCGGGCAGGGGAGCTGTCGCGAACTGCCACCGGGCAGCGGCTCGGCCGGCAGCTATGAGGCGACCTGCAATGACGGGCTTGCGCTCGAGCAGAAGACCGAGCGCTGCATCATCCCACTCAACGTTTCCGTCACGAGCACGACGAGCCACCTCTACTATTGCAGCAGCTTCAACGCCGGCTTCAACCGTGCCGACGATTGCGCGGTCTTCGAGCCTTATATGGGCGGCACCTGCCGCCACGTCGGCTCGCATCCCGGCCGTTGCCTTCAGGGCTACTCCCGCAACGGCCAGCAATATTGCACCGAGCCCGGCGAGCCGATCGATGAGATCGCCTGCGATACGCCCGTAGCCGGCGGGACGCTCATCTCGACCAGCAACCAGAACAGGGTCTCCGAGGCGCGAGACGAGCGAGCCTGCGCTGCACTCAGCGCCGATGCGGGCTGCGTGGCGCAGGCGGAGACCTGCACCTCGAGCGATCCGGTGACGCGGACCGTGAACGGTGTCGCTGTCACGCGACCCTGCTGGGTCTGGGAGAAGAGCTATCAATGCGCGCGCGCGGTCCCGGCCCAGGATTGCGGGAGCCTCAACGCCAACCCGGCCTGCAGCTTCGCACGCCGCGAGTGCCTCAGCGAGGACGAGCCCTGCTCGACCTGGGAGCGCATCTATCGCTGCGCGATCCCCGACCAGGTCGGCCCGGACAAGCAGTATATCTGCGACGGCGACATCTACTGCATCAACGGCGACTGCGAGACGATCGACCGCCAGCCGAACGCCGAGTTCAAGGATGCCGCGGTCGCGCTCAACGCCGCGGCGCAGGCGGGGCGCGAGTTCGATCCCGATACACTCAGCCTGTTCAAGGGGACGCGCAACACCTGCAAGAGCGCGGTGTTCGGCGTGCTCAACTGCTGCAAGGGCAAGGCGTTTCCACTGATCCCGGGCAGCCAGCTGCTCGTTGCGCTCGGCTGCAGCCGCGAGGAGATCTTGCTTCACCAGCGCGATGCGACCGGGCTCTGCCACTATGTCGGTAGCTATTGCTCCAGCAGCGTGCTCGGCGTGTGCGTCACCAAGCGCAAAGCCTATTGCTGCTTCGAGTCCAAGCTCAGCCGCATCCTGCAGGAGCAGGGCCGGCCACAGATCGGCAAGCCCTGGGGCTCGCCGAAGCGGGAGACCTGCCTCGGCTTCACGGTCGACGAGTTCGCCCGGCTCGACCTGTCGCTCATGGATTTCTCCGAAGTCTATGCCGAGTTCCAGGACGCCGCGCGACTGCCCGAGGAGCTGAGCACGGTGGCTGCGGTCCAGCAGAAGATCACCGACTTCTACACGCTGAACGGACCACGCTGATGAGGAGTTCACTCCATCCACTCGCCGCCGTGGCGATGCTTCTGGCAGTGGCCTTGCCGACCGCTCGGGCCGCGATTGCTGCGGCACCAGCCCAGACGACCTCGACCCCACAGCAAGGCGATCGCTTCTATTGCGAGGACCGCCGGCTCGGGACCTGGTTCTACTGCGACCGGCCTAAGCCGGCAGAGCCGGACGCCACGCTACCGTCGGCTCCGACGCCGTCGGCTGCGGAGCAACTCGAGGCGGTCACGACCGAGCTGCGCGAGCTCAAGGCACGCGCGATCCTCGATCCCAGCCCCGCGAACGTCACGGCCTATATCCGCTTCCAACGCGCGCAGCTCGACCGCGCCTCGCTGTTCGGGGACGTGTGGCAGCGGGCGATCTGGCAGACGCCAGAGCTCGACTATACGCTTCAGCGGCCGGTCGGCACGGTTGCGAAGCGCCAGTGGCTGGATACCCGAAAGGCCGAACGTGACCGCACGCTCAGCCAACTCGGCAAGCGGTACGGTCTGTTTTACTTCTTCGCGCAGAGCTGCGGCGCGTGCTCGGTCATGTCACCGATCGTGAAGGCCGTGGCCGACACCCACGGCATCACCGTCCGCGCGATCTCGACCGATGGCGGCCCGTCCGAGACGTTCCCCCGCTACACCGTCGAGACCAACCAGCGCGCCGCGATGGGACTGACCTCGCAGGTGACGCCTGCTGTCGTGCTGTTCGACAGTGCCACCCGCACCCCCATTCCGATCGGCTACGGCGTCATCGCCGCCGACGAGCTGATGGACCGCATCTTCGCGCTCACCCAGAGAAAGGCCGGCAGTGACTATTGAACCCTCGTCGCCACGCCCGCGGCGTAGCCACTCCCAACGCGTCATCGCGGTAGCGAAGCGCCTCGTGAGGCGCGCGAGCGTGACCGTCGTCGCACTCGGCTGCCGCATCGGAGTCGCCGGCGCGCTCGTGCCGATGATCGTGCCGGTCGCGCCCGCAAGCGCCCAGGTCGCCAAGGCAATGGACGACTTCGTCCGCGACGCTGGCGGCGCGGCTAACGTCACCGGCCCAAGCGCGTTTCAGGGGCAGTCGGCCGGCTATTACAGCCTGGGCAACGTATGGACGCGCTTCCCCCAGAAGACGACCAACCTCGCCAATCTCCAGCTGCCCTCGGCGCGCGCGGGCTGCGGCGGCATCGATCTGTTCGCCGGCTCCTTCTCGTTCATCAACGCGAGCGAGATCGTCGCGATGCTGAAGGCAGTGGCGAACAACGCCGTCGGCTTCGCCTTCAAGCTCGCGATCGACACCGTCTGCCCCGAATGCTCGAAGGTCATGGATGAGTTTGCGCAAAAGGCGCAGATGATGAACGCGCTTAACATCTCGAGCTGCGAGGCCGCCCAGGCGCTGGTCGGGTCGGTCTGGCCGAAGGGCGATCTCGCCGACAAGGCGATCTGCGAAGCGATCGGCAACTCGGACGGGATCTTCTCGGACTATGCGGCCGCCAAGCATGGCTGCGGCAACAAGGGCGAGCGTCGCTCGACCATCGATGGCGCCGACCCCGCAAAGTGGGATGCGGTCAACTCGGCGGTGCCGCGCAACTACACCTGGCATGTGCTGAAGGGCTCGAAGTTCTTCAACGCCGGCGGCAGCTTCGACCGCGAGCTCGCCGAATATGTGATGACCATGGTCGGCACGATCATCTACGTGCCGCCGACCGATAGTGACCCAGGGCGGTTCCAGCCGCTGACGGGCGACACGACCTCAACGCTCGTCACTGCGCTGCTCGACGGCACCAGCGCGAGCGCGGTCCAGGTCTATGCCTGCGACACCGAGGACCAGTGCCTCAGCCCGACCCTGAAGCCACTCGATGTGCCGACCGTCAAAGCGATCCGCCCGCGGGTGACCGCGCTCATCGACGGCATGGTCGATGCGATCCGCACCGACAGCGCGATCACGCCCGAGCAGAAGGAGCTGCTGCAGATCGCCTCGGTGCCACTCTACAAGATCCTGACCGTGCAGGCGGCCTATGCCCGCGGGCTCTCGACCGACGATCGCTCGACCCTGGCCGAGATCGCCTCGATCGACCTGCTTTACGCCATCCTCGACCAGTTGGTGAGCGAGGTCGGCAAGTCGAAGGCGAGCTTCATCGCGGCCGACGAGGCCAAGCTGACGGCGTGGAGCGCGCAGATCAACACCGCGCGGACGACGCTCGCCGACCGGCAGCAGACCACGCAAGCGCGGATCACCGCCATCATGGCGATCATCCAGAAGACGCAGTTCCTCGAGAACGTGCTCGCCAACTCGATGTCGCCCGGCATGGCGGCGGCGCTCGACTGGTCGCGCGGCGTGAGCGCGCGCGGGCTGAACTAGGCGTGCCGCCGATCGCCGGGGCGCAGCGCCGGTGATCCACCAACCTCCAAGATGAGCACGGACAATGGCGATGGTTGAACTCTTCACGATCGGTGGCGGCGAGTATGTCGTGAACGTGCTCAACGCCGTTGCGGCCTGGACGGGAGACGGCGGCTACAAGAGCCTGCTCCAGGTCTGCATGGTGATGGGGCTGGGCTATTCGGTGCTGATCGTCGCGTTCAACGCCGACTGGCGCGCCTGGCTGAACTGGTTTCTGCAGGCAACGCTCATGTACATGGTGCTGATGGTGCCGCGACTCGATGTCCACGTCACCGATCGCATCAATCCGAGCCTCGCGCCGGCGCAGGTCGCAAACGTGCCGCTCGGGCTGGCAATGATGGCGAGCTTCACCTCGCAGGTGGGTGACTATCTGGTCGGCTCGGCAGAGCTCGTGTTCGGGTTGCCGGGGGACCTCGATTACAGCCGCAATGGCATGATCTATGGCTCGCGGCTGTTCGAGGCGACGCAGAACCTGCGCATCAATGATTCCGAGTTCGCCGCCAATCTCGATGAGCATTTCCGGCAGTGCGTCTTCTATGACGTGCTGCTCGGTCGCTACTCGATGGAGACGCTGAGCAACGCGCCGGATATCTGGGGCGCGATCGGACCCGGTAGCCAAGCGCGGGCGCAGCGCTTCCTGACCCGAGATGCTGGCGGGGCGGTCACCTCCTCAATAGAGACCTGCCGCGACGCGTACACGACGCTCAGCACGCAGTGGGCCGGTATGACGGACGATCTCGGTCGTGTCTTCGGACGGCAGCTCTACCCGCGGCAGAGCGCCGAGCTCGCCAAGGCTAAGCTGTTCGCCGATCTTCCCGTCGCCTATCGCTATTTGACCGGCGTCTCGGCCTCCGCCAGCGAGATCCTCAAGCAGACGCTGACAATCAACGCCATGAGCCAGGCGATGCACTCGGCCGCGGGCGCAACCGGCACCGGCAGCGTCGATGTCTATGCGCAGACCCGCGCGGAAATCCAAACCAAGCGGACCTACGGCTCGATCGCGCATTCGGCGATGAAGTGGGTGCCGGTGCTCAACATCGTGCTGACCGTCGTCTTCTACGCGCTATTCCCAGTGCTATTCCCGCTTTTCCTGATGCCCAAGAGCGGCCCGCTGGCGCTGCGGGGCTATGTCACCGGCTTCTTCTATCTCGCGGCCTGGGGACCGCTCTACGTAATCCTGCACATGGTCATGATGTTCAAGGGTGCGTCGGAGGTGGCCGGGGCAGGGGGCGGCAACGGGCTCACGCTGGCGAGCTTCACGAGCATGAGTGAGGCCAATGACGATATCGGCATGCTTGCCGGCTATCTCGTAGCATCCATCCCGTTCCTGGCCGGCGGCATTGCGAAGGGCGCGATGGCGATTTCGAGCCAGGCGACCAGCTACCTCAACCCTTCTCAGAACGCAGCCGAGGAGGCCGCTCGCGAGGCATCGACCGGCAACATTGGCGTCGGCAACGCCAGCTTCGACAACCAGACGATCCAGACGCGCCAGCACGATCAGTGGAACCAGGCGCCGAGCTTCACCTATGGCGCGGCGCAGACCCGCGCGTTTAACGAAACCGGCACGCTATCGACAAGCTTCGCCGCCAACGACCTGCTCGACGTACCCGTATCTAAGCTGCCGTTCAGCCCACAGGTGACGCAGTCAGTTGCGACCGAGGCCTCACGTGTCGCGAGTGAGACCCGTACGCGCGGCGAGACGCTGTCCAACCAAGCCAGTGAAAGCGTGAGCAACGCCGTCAACCGGTTCAACGAGTTCCGCCATGCGGTCAGCAACGACCAGTCGATCGCTAACAGCTATGGCGCCGAGGATCGCTCGAACATCACCAGCAGCTTCAACGAGGTCGATCAGGCATCACGCATGCTTCAGAGTCGGTTCGGGCTGCGTGCAGAGGTGGCAGACTCGATTGCGACAGAGAAGTTTGTGAGCGGGTCGGCAAGCTTAACCGCTGGTGCGGGAGGTAATTTTGGCGTCTTTTCTGGGGGTGTCTCCGCGACGGGTAGCGCCGGGATGTCGAAGAGATGGACAGACGGTGACACGGCATCGGTATCTCGTGAAGGATCAAGAATCCGGGATGCGCTGGAAAGCTGGTCGGCCAATCGCGGTTGGTCCGAGAACCGCGATGCATTTAGTCGGTCAGTTGAGACGAGTTCCCGTTCAGATATATCGAGCAGCGCCTCCGGGATCAGCTCTAGCATGACGGAAGCGCATAACTTCAGCCGAGAAGCGCGCCGGTTCTATGAAGAGGCAAACCGGCTTGAGGCGCGGTGGTCCACGCAAGATGGCGAGGGAGTTAGTGGTTCGCTTAATACCAGCGACGCCTTTCTTGCATTCGCACGCGCGGAAATTGCAAGCACGCCACTGGTGTACCGGCAATTCGACCCGGCGAACGGAACCCACTGGAGAAGCACCGATCCTCAGGTCGTGCTCGAACGCGACCTGTTAATGTCGAAGTATATCGAACATGTCGGAGCGGACATGCGCGCCGACATAGCAGGTCAATTGTTGGCACCGAATTCGGATGGATTAACCCAACCCTCGATATCCAACATTGATGATATTCGTGCCGGAGGCACCCTTGCCTCTCAATCCATCCCAACGCTAGCAGGCGCGCCTGGAGGGGAAGATCTGCTCGGCCGAGCTAACGATATCCGCGGCGAGGTAGTCCATGCTCAAGGGCGAGGGAAAGACAAGATCGAAAGAAATCGACAGGTCCGAGAAGAAGATACTTCTATCGCCGAGCGGCAGCCGGGGAAAGACGGCGTAGAACAAGTCAGAGAATGGAGCAGGTCCGTGCCTCTATCTCCTCTCAAACGAGACTGATGCTATTGAGTAAGTAGGTAAGTCCAGATCGCACCAATGCCGACAACCACCGCAATGATGAACCAGCGGTTCACGGGGTCAGTCCAACTCTTCCGCAGCAAATAGGCGGTCGACCGGTTCTCGTGCCAGGCTCGGCTGTATTCGCGAATTCCGTCGAACCCGTCATCGCTCGCTGCACGGCGCTGCCAAGCGGCTTCGTTCTCCAACGCTCGCAGGCGATCAGCATGCGCATGGACCTGAGCGTCAATTGCAGGATCAGACATCGCCGTGAGCCTCGTTGATATCGGCAGCATATCTGATGTGCCTCCTTGTCGCGAGTGGAATTCGATCCTCTCCGCTGGCTCTGCTCTTCGGGCAGGGTGTGCGCGTCGGGCTGCAAGTTGAGAAGCTGCACCGCTTTGGAGCCTCGACGTACTCAGTGCTCAACGGAGGCAGGTACCAAAGATAGCAGTGCCGCTTCGGACGCGGGAGCGCCGGCACGGGCTTTTCTGGGTGGATACCGGAACGGCTGCTTTCGGAGCCAAGAGGGCGTAAGCGGACGCATGTGCCCTCTTGCGCGCACGCTCGACGATCGCGTTTGCCTCGAAGACGAAGAACTCTACGCCATGTGGCGCGGCATGAGAGGACCGGATCGACACTTCCACAACCCTCGGGGGATTGATCTGCCTTGGACCGTTCTGGCCCCCTCGCTTGCGGGTGCGCGCGGGCGCACTAGGACGTTTGCATGTCGACAACGACCACCACGCCCACGCCCTCCGCCGCCGTTCGATTAGCGCTTCACGATGTGCTGCGACTCTGGGAGCCTGCCGCCGGGCCTAAGGGCTTCGAGGGCCTGATCGCGCATGTCTTGGCGGAAACAACCGGCCTGACCTTCCGCCTAGCCCGCTCGGGGGCGCAGTTCGGGCGCGACGCGGCGACACCCAACGCGCCGTTCTCGATCGCCATGGAGGCCAAACGCTACAAGGAGAGCGTCCCCCTTCAGGAACTGGTGGGCAAGGCCGCGCTCGCGGCCGGGGTGCTGGCCGGCGGCATCGACCTCTGGGCGTTGGCGGCAACCGTAGAGGTCAGTGAGCCGACGCAGCGCCAGCTCGAGGAGATTCTCGACGGCCAGGGCATCACGCTCCTCACGCTCGACTGGACGGACACGGGCCTTCCGCCGCTGGCCGTGCTGCTCGCCGCCGTCAGGATCGAAGTGGTCGCTTGGGCAACTGGATTGCTCGACCCGCCCCAGCTCGCCGACCTTACCGCCGGGCTCGATGACATCGCCGGCGATCCGGACTTCGATGCCAGCCTCTCGAAACTGCAGGCCCAGCTTTCACCGGCTTTGCTCGGGCTCGACGCGTTCCGCAGCAAGAGCGGTGAATGGTGCGAGCGCAATTTCGCGAGCAGCAAGCTCGCGCAGCGGAACTTCTCACAGTTCCTGACGCCGCTCGAGACACCGGCGCTGATTGCGGACCGACCCACCATCCAGACCGCCATAGGAGCGGCGATCGCCACGGCAGCGGCTGACGTCGAGGGGGACTCACTGGTCGCGGTGCTCGGGGGAGACGGATCAGGCAAGACGTGGTCGGTCGCAAACTGGTGGCTGGCCGCGGCTCCAAGACCGATCCTCATGCTGTCCGTTGGCCGCATTGCGGATCAGCTGTCCGACACGGAGGAGGCGCTCGAGATGCTGGCGCGCCTCGCGGCGCATCAGGATTCGAGGAGGGATGCGCCGACCATCGCGCGCTGGCGCCGCCGACTGGAACGCTGGTCGCAGGGCGGGGATACCCGCGGCCGGTTCGTCGTCCTCGTCGATGGTCTGAACGAGACAAGCGGCAAGCCGTGGGCGGCGATCCTTCGGACGCTCATGCCGGCAGTGCACTCGCTTGGCGGCGTCGTCATCGCGACATGCCGTGAAGGTTACTGGAACCGGGATGTGGCAGATCGGCTGCCGGCCTATGTGACGGTGGTAGCGGTCCACATCCAGAACTACGACGACCATGAGTTCGCGGATGTGCTCGGCAAGAACGGGGTGGACCCCGCGGCGCTGCCGCCGCGCCTCAATCAGTTCATGCGCAACCCGCGCATCTGCGCCTTGGCGCTCAGACTGCTGCCGCAGCTGTCCGGCATCGAGGATCTCAGCATCGACAGGCTGTTGCTCGAGTACTGGCGTCACCGGCTCCGCGAACGCGACGACCTCGTCGGCCACAACGACGAGGACTTCCGCGACCTGCTGGTGCGTCATGCGCGGGAATACCGCGAGAGGCCCGGCACCGACTTCGACAGGAACGAGTGGCGCAGCCGCTCGGGTGCGTCCCAGCGGCAGGACGGCCGCGACCCTGCCCACGACCTGAGCGACATTGAGGAAGGTCAATTTTTCGACAGCTCGAGCCGGCGATACCAGTTCCGCGAAGAGACGCTCCACTTCGCGCTCGGCCTTCTCGTCGCCGACGAGCTCGGCGCCGCCGCTCGCGACGGCGTCGAGGATCTCGACGAGGCGCTGGACGGCATCATCGACCCGATCCGCGGTTTCGATACCGTCGGGGACATCCTGACGGCCGCGATCGCCGTCGCGACGCTCGACGCCAACTATCCGCGTCGCGGAATTGCCGCTCTGACCAGCGGATGGATGTCGCTGCAGAACCTGGGCGACGACGCCTTCGAGGATCTCGTGACCTACGTAGCGGCGCGTCCGGACCCCTTCATCGACGCTTGGGAAACCAGGCACGCCGAGCGCGACGATGGCCGCTTCCTTCAGCTACTTCTCCATGCCGCGAAGCGCGACAGCGTCGCCGAAGCGTTCAGGGCGCGCATGAACCGGTGGCTGGGCACCTGGTCGCGAAGGCTCCCCGACAACGGCGACGGATCCGGCCGCGCGAGGCGTCAAGAGGAGCATGACGCGCGGGTAGAGGCGCGACTGGCCCAGATGACCGAAACGAAGCGACGGTTCCTCGCCGAACGGTGCACCGAGCTCCCAGCGTCGGCAGGCCTGGCCTCGGCCGCGGCACTGTTCCTCTACGGACGCCCGCTGGCAGAGTTCGCGAGCGGCATCGTCGCGTTCGCCTTCGTCTATACGCTCGCTGGCAACACGCACTCGCCATACGAGGATCTTTCCTGGGTCGTGCGGCTGAACCGCGTCGATCCTGCAGAGGTCGCCGCGGCCGTGCGGTCCGAGATCGCCGAGCTCACGCGCGGCGAAACCTCCGAGCACGCGCTGGAGGCAGCGGCCTGCGCGCTTCGGCTGCTCGGCTCGCTCGACGCGGAGCAGGAGGCCCAGGCCCTCAGCCCGCGCGCCGACCGCGTCTTTTACCGGAACGACCGACCCGATCCGCTGGACCCCGCGACGGAGGCGCCGGAGGGCGTGGACGATCTGACCCAACGCATCGCGGGTCTGGACGCAAACCAGACCTGGAGCGGCATGTGGACCACGCCCGAGGATCACGACCTTGAGCGCAACCACGACCTGCTGATCCGGTTCGACCCGGCCGGCTTCAGGAATATCCTGGACACGCTCGCGCGTTCGATCGCGACGCGAACAGACATGCCGCTGCGTCAACTCGGCTGGCACATGCCGTGGCTTTCCCAGGTCATGAGCGAGGAGGCGGTCGCCGCAACACGGAAGCGGATCGCCGACATCGCGGAGAACCCCGCGCTCGTTCCGGACGGCGACGAGAACTTCGTCACAGGAATGTTGGTCGAGGGCGTCATGCCGACGCTGGACGCAGGACAGCAGCTCGATCTGCTGCAGTCGCTGCCCGCCCGCGCGCCCTACTACTTCCGCTACGCGGCGCTGGCGAAGCCGCTTTCCGGCGCGGAATCGGAGGCCCGTCTGGAACAGGTGATGGACGCTGATCCAAGGATACTGGAGCGCACGCTCCTCTTCCTGGCCTCTTCGACGACCGACGTAACAGACGAGTTGCGCGAGATGGTGGCCAGGTGCCTCGCCAGCGACGACGCCGAGGTCTCCGCCGCCGCAGCCGAGTTCGCGCGCAATCGCAACGATGCAGGCCTGGACGATGCCGTGATGGCGCTCGACGCGCCCCCACGCGAGGACAAGAGCTGGCGCGCGAGCGCAGTGCGAAGCGCGATCGCCAGCGCCATCGGCCGGCGCGCTCGCGTCGATCTGGTGGAGGAGGTGCCGGTCGAGCATCTCGACTGGGTCGCGGCAAGGCTGCCCGCAGCACGCGACCGGCTCGCGGACACCATCGAGACAGTCATCGACGACCTGGTGGAACCGCTTGACGTGGAAGAGCCGCGTGATGCCACCATCGTGCTCGAAGTGGGCGAGGATCCCGCCGAAACCCGCTTGAAACTAGTCGATCGAGGAGAGAAGAGGCCCGACGACCCGGTGGCGGCCATCGAGGCGCTCAACGAGGAGATGAGCGACGCCTCTGGTGCCAAGTTCGCCAATCGCCGGAAGCTGCTGAGCGACCAGGTCGACCGCTTCATGGCCAGCCTGATGAGCGAAGGCGCCATAGCCTTCGCGCGCCGTCCATATACCATCGGCCTTGCCGAACTCGCCAACGAGCAGAGCGAGCGATACGCTGGATGGCTTCGGACGATCCTCCGAACGGAGGATCACCGCGTCCTGCGGCAATTGCAGAACCTAGGCTTCGCGCTGGCTCAGAACTACGCCGAGATCGACCCGGATCTCGCGGCCAGAGTCCTCGGGCATCTGTGGTCGGTGGAGTCGCATCTCGTCGTGCAGGTCGGCGACGCGAAGCACGAGTTCCGTCACCTCGCGCTGTTCTCCGCGACCTCGTCGCCAGAGATCGACCGACTTAGACTCGATGCCTATCGCGGCGCCCTCGACGATAGGGCGATTGAACGCCTGACGCTCGCCGCCGTGGCGGCAGGTGCGAACGAGTGGCTCGACCGCTTCATCGACGAGCGTCTCGCGTCGGACACTGCTGCGGACCACGCGCTGGCAATCACCACGGCCTCGTTCCGTCCCGCCAACGCGCATTCCGACGAACTGCTCGGTCGCGAGTGGGGACGCGGGTTTCTCGGCGGAGCGGCGAGCGCCGCGCGTGCGAGATACGAACGTGCCGCGCATTCGGCGCACTGGTTCGCGCTCGCTTCGGCGGCCAACGACCCTCACGAGCGGTGGCGCTTCATGGAACTGGGTATCGCCTCCGCCGACCGCCGGCAGCTGCTCAGCCCATCGCCGCGCCGCGATCCCGAATTCAGACTCGTCGGCGGCGACATGCCGCAGCGGCTGGGCAAATCGGCCGAGAAGATGTCGGAGAACGCCGCAAAGACGTTCCTCGGCCAGCGCCGGCCGACTAGCCTCATCAACGAGGTCATGCGGTGACAGCTGGCCGTCGGTCAGCCGGCGCCTTGGGGTTCGGGACGCGGGGTGCCACCCGCAGCAGGCGTCGGCCCACCGGTCACCTCGCTGCGCGCGTGCAGGAATGCCTCGTGGAACGCGGTGCTGATCCGATCCGCCATGCGCCAGGCGTTGAAGAGCTCATCGTGGAGCGCTGACAGACCCGCCAGCATGGCATCGCGTCCTCCGTCGGTCTGGATCGCGAAATTGTGGCGTTCATAGAAGCCGTGGTTGAGCCGGTTGCGCGCACTGAGCGCGGAGGCGAACTGCTCCGTCACCGCCTCGTCGAAACTGAAACTGAGCCTCAGCTTCGCGAGCAGCTGGCCGAGTGTGCTCCGGTCGATGTCGTGCAGGACCTTCGCGGCGGCCTCGCCGTCCGGCGCCACGTGCCATCCTTGCTCGAGGCCCTGCACGCAGAGGAGCAGCGTGGCGAGTTCCGTCTCGAACAGCTGCGCAGCCTCGGCGGTCTCGCCGAACTTGGCATAGAGCTGCTCCCGCGTCGCCATGGTCAGGCCCTTACCGAATGGGCGATCACCCGACCGCCACCCGCCGTGTCACGCCTGCCACCAGGTGGCTGAGACGGGCACATTAGCGGCATGGAGCTCCGTCACCAGCTTGCGCTGCCAACCGTCCTGGTCATCGAAGGGCACGAAGACCACGCCGTCGTAGTCGGATGGACGCTCGACGCCCGGCGAGACCAGCGCGCACACGCGGTCGACCCCGAGCCGACCGATGAAGAAGCCCATCTCGAACAGGACGTTCTGCCTTGGACGCGGAACGGGCGCGCCCTGCTGCTCGCCTGCCGCGAGCATCTCGGGGCGGAGGTGGGCGAGATCGTCGCCGGTCATCAGCACTACTGCGAACGCCGCGCCACCGGATTCGTCCTGGAACTTGGTCAGGATCGAGCGGCCGCGGTTGGGGCGCTCGCTCAGGATCACCACGTCGACACCGACGCGGCGTTCAAGGAAGCGCGCGACCGAGTGCTTCGCCGCCTCGTCGCGCCCGTGCACCAGGAACACCTTGGCGGGCGTCACCTCGACGGCCGGCTGTGGCGCGGGCTCCGCATCAGGTTGCGCGTCAACAACGGGCGGTTCCACTGCCGCCAGACCGTGGTCGCGCAGGATCTCGGTCAGATTCCCGTCCTTCACCGCCCAATGCGTCCGGCTGAACTCGAAATCGTCGAGGTGCAGGTCCCACCGCATGTCGAGAATGGCCTGGGAGGTGAGCGGCTGCACCGTCTCGTCAAACTCGAAGATGACGCGGATCTCGGAGCCGCGCTGCTGGATGCGCCGGATGAACCCAACGCGGGGCGTTCCCTCGGCGCTCTGCTCATACATGAAGAGCGTCGGCAGCTTGGCCAGTTCCTCCAGGATGGGTCCGGTCAGCGCCCGCAAAGGTTCGCGGATGGCGTCGTCGGTGTGCTCGAGGACGCGCGTCCGGTCCCAGATATAGGCACCCTCTTCCCAGGCGTTGTCGCTGGCGGTCACCATCACGTTGAACATCCGCCTCACGCCTCCTGTTGGCTGGGTTGCGCGCCGAAGCTGCCCCACTGGTCAGCGACCGCCGGTGACGGCGGCTGGACTAGACCCCCTGTCACATTCTCATACAAGCCGAGTGTGCGAAGGACGTGTGCTCGAGCGATCTCGTCGGCTCGGCGACCGACCCGCAGCGCAGTCCGCGTCTCGTCCCACTGGCCGAATATCACCGCCAGGCCAGCCCCCCCGTCATCGTCGACCTCGTAGGCCTTCACGTCAAAACCGCCGGCACCGACCATGAAGCCGCGATCGGCGAGCTTCTTCAGACTGTCCTTCGCCTCGATTTCGCGGGCGACCTGAGCGACAGGCGACAATGATCCCGCCTGTGCAGCGACCTCGCTGCAGAAGTTCTGGAACAGCTCGATGGCGCGGGCGTCGTCGAGGTTGTCCAGCTCGCAGAAGCCGAAATCGATGTTCGGTCCAGCGCGCAGCAGCGCGACAAGCTGCCGGCCACCGGTTATCTGATCCAGCGCGACATACGGCTCGAAGGTCTCGGTGTCGGGGACGTCGTCGCCGAGGTCAGCTGCCGGCACGCCGAGCGCCGCCGCGAGCGAGGCAAGGGTATTCGGACCGGGGCGGTCGCCGCGCTCGACGCGCTGCACCGTGGCGACGCCGATACCCGCCACGGCCGCGAGATCCTCCTGCGTCATCGCGTGCTTCGCCCTGAGCGCTTTGATCTTGTCACTCATCTCCATCGTGCCGCAAGCAATCACAAGGTCACCTCCATGTCGATGGCAGTCTCACAGCCGGAGCACATCACACCACTTCAGGGAGGCATCAGGCACCCATCATGGGTCGGGGCGCGGCGAGAAGGACGGTCGAGATGGCGAAGGTGGCGTTCGGCAACAAGCAGGCTTCGGTGCTCTGCAGACTCGCCCCGGCGGACCGGCTGGATCTGATCGCAGACGGCCTGCCGATCATCCTGCAAAGCGCCGAGGGCTTCTGGGCCGCGGCGACCCAGCTCGGAGGCACCCGGGAGTCGCAGGTGCTGCAAGGTTTCTGCGAGGAAGAGGCCGCCAAAATCCTGATCCTCATTGACCTCGTGCGATGCCCGCCCTCTCGCGTCGCCCAGACCTGCGGACAGGTGATACGGACCTACTACAGCCATCTCGGCCGGCTGATCTACGCCGACGCGCAGGGATGGAAGCCGGTGAACGTGACTGAGCTGCGTTCCTATGTCGACAAGTGGCGGCGGGCGCACGGTCTCGAAGGCTATGCCGGCGAGATCATCATGCCGAACTGGAACCGCTACGCGCGCGAGAGTGCGATGTATGCCGACATCGAGATCCACGAGAACGGCGCCCCGATCTGGAACCAGCCACAGGTGTTCGGCAGAGGCGCCTTCACCGACGAACCGCTTGTCCTCCGGCTCGCACGCGCCCTCGACGCGATCGGGGTTCTCACCCGCGCCGGCCTGCAAGCCGTTTCCGAAACCTGGGCCGCGAGATCGTTCACCGGCATCGAGGGCTATGACGACAACCGGCAGCTGCTGCGGTCGCTCGTCGATCGCCTGCACGCCGAAGGTCTGGTGCGCAGCCACGCCACGCAGGACCTGATCCGTCCGATATGGAGCTACTGGCAACTGCCGATGTATGATCTGGACTTCAGGGAGCTGCAGGTGCCGTTGGAGGATCTAGAAGCGGAGCGGGAAGCCGAGCGATGGGCGGCATTCGGCCACGCTCCCGACCAATATTGAGGCGGGCGCTACCGCTCGGAATGGGAATGTTGGCGACAGCCCCTTCGCGACTAGCCCTCTGACAGTTCCGGCGAAACATCGACCCCGAACACCCGCCAGAACGCGACGAGCATCGGCTTGAGTGACGCCGGCGCGAGGTGATCGTCGGTAATCTGGCCGAGGAAGGCGGGATCCTGCCAAGCGGCGTCGGTCAGGTAGTCGTCACCCATGATCACCGCGAACCCCTTCACGTTGATGAGCGTCGCCATCACGACCCAGGGACCATCGATGCCATAGTTGTTCAGGCGGGTGATCGAACCGCGGACTGCACCGATGATGGCCTCTTCGACATAGCGGCGCCAGATCAAGTGGCGTCCGTTGGGGACTCCGCCGATGATCCAGGCATGGTCCACGTATCCACGACGATGATTGTAGGACCACGCGCGGGCGATCCGCGGGTCGTCCCCCGATCTGCGCATGGACCACATAGCCCTCGAGCCCGGCCGTCATGAAGATGCCGCCGGCGGAATTTGGCGGCAGGACCGCCGTCTCGCGGGTGAACGGGATGTCCCGCGCTTCTCGGAGGATCGACAGGGACGCCACCGTGACCACCATCGTCGGCGCGCGCTCGAGCGTGCACGGCAGGTCCCCCCTGTGACAGAGCGACCGCGCGATCGTGGAGCGCGCGAAGGCGCTGCGGCACCGAGCCACTGGCCTCGAAAGCCGCACGCAGTTCGGTCGTGTCCATCTCGGCTGTTCCGCGCGTGAAAGCGGCTGATCTTGCCATAGACTGCACGGTGCCGGGCCAGAAGGCTCGCCGGCACCCGCAGGACGAGCGCCGCACGACCGCTCGCCAAGGGCACCACGTGAATGTGGAAGGCCGGGAGCCGGGTATCGACGCAGTCGCGGACGCGTCCCTCCATCGCCAGGATCGCCTTGTCGAGGCCGTCGGTCGACACGCCGGGAAGCCCGGACGCAGCCCCGTTGCCATCCTCCTCCATGCCGATGACGATGTCGCCGCCGTCAGTGTTCGCGAAGGATGTCACGTCGGCAAGGAACTCGCGGACCTCGGACACCCCGCCGCCCGGCAGGTCGCGCTTGAAGTCCAGCCGCCGCCCCTCCGTCTGGCCGCGCCCGATCAGCTCCAGCAGGTCGGCCTCGACCATGTCGGCGAGCGCTCGCTCGATTTTGTTGTGCCCAGATTTTAGCTAGCAGGCCATGTAGCGCCGAACTCCCCGTCTTCCAATCGCGCCGAGGTCCAGCTATCATCTGCGCGGGCTCTTCAGGCAGGAACCCGCCGCCCGCCAGGAGCGAAGCTGCAAGCAGCGCTGCCGCATGACGACTTCTCTATGTCTCTCGAGCTCGGGAGGCGGTTGGCGGGCGACGCTTCGTTTCGGGCTGGAGATGAACATGCCGGAGAAGACCATTCGCCCGTCGACGATCGACGGCATCAAGAGCCTCGCCAAGTCGCTCAAGCGCGACAAGGGCATCAAGCACAATGAGGCACTCGACCTTGCTGCGCAGGCGGCCGGCTATAGCAACTTCACCAACGCGAACCGTGAAATCGGCGGACAGACGCGTCGCTACATCTGGATAACCGCGAGGTGGTTTGACCGAGCCAACAAGGCTCGAGGCCAGGAAACCCTGAAGGTCGCCTTCGTCAGGACCTACGGAGAGCTCGTCTCGCCCAGCCAAGCCGCGAACGACCGCTACCTCGGCAACGTGCGAGCCGAGGCGCCGGACCATCTCGTTATCCTCTCCATGTCCGAGGACCAGGAACTCGCCCGCCGGCGTGTATGCGAGGTGGCGCGGACGCTACAGTTCATCGAGGCGACCGGTCTCAAGCCCTCGGATTCGAGACGCACTTATCCCAAGGGCCGCTTCGACAACCGGGTACCGGACCAGGATCACACATCGGTCTGGTGGGATCCTGAAAATTGCCGCCACGTGCGCGCCGACGAGCCCTATGTCCGGGCCGAGGGCTCGATCAGTGGGGAAAGGTTAGCCTGGGCGGCACGTCACGGATGGGAAATCGTGAAGCCCGCTTGGGGGAGCATGTATTGGACGGACGGCGGCTGCTGGCTGTTCTTGATGGCGGACCGCTCGAAAGGCCCGTCGATCGCATCGTTCGCCGATGCACTTCAGCGCGCGCCGCGACCGGTAGCCGCGTCGCGGTGGACCGGCATCTCAGGCGAATACCACGCCCAAGTCGATACCCCAGGCACGCGAGCAGCGGCCGCCGCGAGGGCGGTCGCAGTCCCAAAGGTTCGTAAGCCCGCCCGCAAGCGCGCGTCGATCGCCTACACCATGTCGTTCGTTGGGCGTCGGCTGCGCCCGAATGCGCGGATGCCGGTGGAGGTGCACCAGGAGGTCGGCGGTTTGCTGAAGTCCGTCCTTGTCGCCGCCGAGCGGAGGGACGGCGCCCGAACGCGCGTGGACCGGATACGCAGTGAGCTCGATGAATGGGTGATGCGCGAGTATACGACCCAGGAGCTCGATCAGAAGACCTTCTCCGACCTCTACTACCACGAGCTTGACGGTGGGCCACAGCCGCCCATCGACAGGCAGGAGATGATCGGTAGGCTCGAACGTGCGAAGGCGATCCTCGCGCAACACTATCCGGACTGTCCGCCGCTCGACGCCGTGATCGGCCAGGCAGACAGAGCCATCGCGTCGCTGGCGAGCTGGCGCAACTGACGATCGAGGGGGCCGGCCTTGGTTTCTAAGGCCGGGCAGCCGCCGTTGCGCTTCCAAGCGAGCGATGTCATTTTGTCGACGGCTGATCCGGCCACGCCGTCCACAAAGGCGCAGCTCACGGGCAGGAGATCAAGTCGCCGACGAACCTCTTCCAGGTGCGCGCGGGCCTAGTGGACACGCCTTATCAAGCACCGCCGGAGTGGTTCAGATGCGTGTTCATTTCACAAGCACCGACATACCCAAGGCAGCCGCCAAGATCCTCGTGCGGGAGGCCGGCGGGATCAAGCTGTCATCCGCGCAGGAGGCCATCGCAAAGGCGACGGGCCACCGCGACTGGCACGAGCTGACGGCCTCTGCTGCCGAGAAGGTCGCGACCGCTCCGCCGGACCCGCCGACGGCAAAGGCCTTGGTCCTGTCGATCGCCGACCGGCTGGGCGTCGGCCACGGTGACGTCGAGTTCGCTCTGACGCGTTCGCGTCTGCTGGCGGACATGGAGCTCGAGGAAGCGCTGGCCCTGCGCACCATGATCTGGCGGGATCGCCTTTTCGGGCCGCCGGGTCGGGGCAGGCCCGGGACCGTCATCCGGGTGAAGGAGCCGGCCAGCGTGCGGCATGGGTATCTGCTCTCGCTCGGCCGACCGGCCCACATCCTATACGACACCGGCTTCGGCATATGCGCCGACTTCGAGGTCGTGACACCGCGCGTGCCGCTCGACGATTTCGCGCCGAGCCGCCTGTGGCTGCCCTACGGATACTGGACGGTGGGCGACGGGGCGATCATCACGTTCTCGCGCGACTACAAGCCGATGTGGCGCACGGCGGACGGCGTCTCGACGAGGGTCGATCCGTGGGTCCGCATTCCTCACATCCGCCAGGAAGCGCATTTCTCGACCATGGCGGGGACGATAACTTGGTCGCGTGGGCCCGCGCGTGAACTCGCGCTCGAACACCTGATGAAGCACAGGATCGTCGGGCTTCCGAGGCTGCTGGACGCGATGGAGCATGCGCTCGATCCCACAGTGGAATCGGTCGGGCAGGCCGTAGCTCGCATGCGCCGGGCAAGCGAGGTGCTCGCGGCGTAGCGAATGCTGTGGAGGCGACGGGCGCGAGGCGTCCGTCGCCCTGCGTCAAACGCGACCGCTTGGTAGAGCCCGTCGGTGTCGTGATGGCTTCAGTCTGCTAGGTCATGACCGGGCGCTAGCACGAAACAGTTCGATCAGCTTGGTCCGGGCATGCCACAAAAGGAGGGCACACCCTGTGTCCGCGATCGTTACGGTTCCCGACTGGCGAGCTCGGCCAGCCTCGCGCTTACGCTGGTCCAAGCCCCCTCGATCATCAGGCTGTCGAACATCTCCGCCGGTGCAACCTCCAGTTCGGCGTAGAATTCGCCCCGCGGGTCCTCCATGTCGTATTGCTCGCGCAGATCGACGATGAAGCGGTTGTGGTAGTTGGCCAGCCAGACGAGCTTCCGCCGCGCCTTCTGATCCTCGGTCGTCAGGTTATCGACGATCAGTTGGCGATGGCGCTGTAGGAACTCGAATTGGCCAACCACTCCCGCGTCGAACTCTCCCGGACCGGCAGCTCGGAGATAGTCGACGAAATGGGATCCATCGTCGGCGACGGCTATAAACTCCAGCGCCAGGCGTGCCTCGTCGGCATCGACCTCACCGTCGTTCCACAGTGACTCGTCTGAGAGATACGCCTCCAGAGCCGCGTCATCGATCATGATCCGCGGATAGACCGCTTCCTCGGATTCGATCTTGAACGCGCGTACCATCCCGTTACCGAAGATCGGGCCTCTGCCATCCAGCCCGATATGCACCGGCCCGATAGTCATGCCGCCCCGGATGAGGATCCCCCTGTTCACGCACTCGATCATCGCGTGCATCAGATCGATCAGCTCAAGGACGAAGGCTCCATCGGGCGACTGCGTGTCGACGGTGCGCACGCGCACAACGGCGTCTGACACTGATTCCGAGAAGGACTGCGAATACAGTCGATGTTCGTCCATTCGCCGTGGCGGCTCGTCTTCGTCACTGTCGCCCGCCGTGAATGTCCGCAGCGCGTTGACGATGCCCACGATCTCGGCGGCATCTCTCGTGTTGAGGAGGTTCCTGTAGCCGAGGATGTCGATGAAAGTGACGACGCATCGCTCGAACCCGCGTTCGTAGTCGCTTCGCCGTTGTGATCGTTGCGCGTCTGTCATGCTCGATCAATGACGCACACAGCGTCGCCACACCAGTCTTGTCAGTCCACTTCGGCGAAAGTCGCCGGTTGATGCGTCATCAGAAATCGCGCGGCTTGATCTTGATGCCCTGCGTCGGTTGCCCCGGCACGACACCCAAACTTAACCGGAGATCCGGAACGTAGATGTCGCGCGGGTTCCTGCCGAGCGGGCGTTGGGCCGGATCCGAAGCACTGCAATCGCTAATTGACGATGCTGACGGAATTTGATCCAGATATTCCAAATGCAGTCCGGCTCCGAAATAGGCAACAGACCTATGTGCGGCGTAGTTCCGCTTTGTTGAAAACCCCGATCTATCGGTCAAATAGATGCGGATCAGCGCGGAAGTTCGACTCAGCGCTCTAAAATGGCCCGGCAATTAGACTCGATCTTAGCCGTTTCGAGGTGCTGGTTGCGACACTATAGCAAAGGGCTGATCACATGAACGAGCGGCAGGTAGCGGGCAGCGAGAAGAGGCTGTGGAATGTCCGTGTCTGGGTCTTTGGCGGCTGCCGCGCGATCGCGGCAGCTAACGACCAGAACCTGCCGTTCCGCGGCAGAGTTCCGAACGTCTACTTACGCCACAAGCGGTCATTCGCGTACCACTCAGCCGCTTGACGGCAGTACAGCTCAGGTTCGGCGTTAGCACCTTCCTGTCAGGATCGGTGAAGATTTCCATGCTGGTCGAGAACTTGCATCAACACACGATTGGCATGGCTGAAATTGTCGAGTTGATTGCGCAGCTGGTAGGCCCATTTAGCTCCGTGGAAGAGGTTGTTCCTGAGCCGCCAGACGATCATCAGAAGCGCAAGCATCTGGTCACGGGGGGTGTCGCTCGTCCCCGCGATCACGGCCTGCACGATTTGCGGACTATCGCCGGGACGAAGGTTCAGGTGCGGAAAGTGGCCGGTCAGCTTGCCATCAGCGAAATAGCGATGGCGAAAATAGGCGAGCTCACCGGTGAACGGGCCGATATTCAACACGCCGACATTGACCCAGCTGTCTACCATGTCACGGATCGTGTTGGCCTTCGCAAAGCCGCCTTGTAGTTGCGCCTCAAACAGGCTCCACAAAAAGGAGAAGTCATAGATTGCGCGGCGGTCGGGGCCGGGAAGGTCTTGGAAGCCCGGTGCGCGTCGGGCGAGCCATGCTTCGCTTTCGGTTAATGTGCCTTCCGCCATCGTTGAACCTAGTTCCCCAGCTTCTTCCTGTGCCACCATCGACCCCGACTTCAAGTATGACTCGCGTCGACGATGGGCTTGTATGCTTCCATCTGCCATGGACCCTGATATCCGGCAATGAAGCCGTCCGACGGTACGTTGAGGCCGGCGACGACCGCGACCTGCCCCATGCAGCGACTGAGGTGACCGCGTAACTGTTCGAGCGCGTCGAAATAGATTTGTCGATCCTCGTGCGGCCGATAAAATTCGGCAGCGGGGCTAGGCGTGGCCATACCGGCACTCCCCAGACTCTGCTCAAAGGTCAGGAACTGCCTGACGGCCGTGAGCATCAGTTCGATCACGTGGCTCAAGATACCGCTTTGCTCGCCAGCCAACGCAATCCTGCGTTCGAGAAGGATCGAGCGAATTTCCTGAAGCGAGCGCAAAGCGTCATCAATACAATTGTCGCAGCATTCCCAGGCATTGAGGACCCGCCGGTCGCCGAGGCGGATGACCAGCTCATTCGCGATCCGACGCTCCAGCGGGCTGGGATCGGCTAGGACCGTGATGAAAGGCAGCTTGAACTCTGTTGCGGCATTCGAAGCCGGCGGTGAGCGCATAGCTCGAGCCACGACATCGGACACGTCGAACTGGAAATTGATCGTACCGGTTCTCATCGCAACTGTAGCTACAGGCATCGCCTCACGGCAGCAAGAAAAGCGCCGCCTCCCCCGCACGAGGTGGCCTCGCTCAATCGAATGTGGCACGTGCGAAATATGAAGAAGCAGCAGTCCATTGCCATCCTGCAGCGCCAACGTACCGCCTCCGAACAGCTGATATCTGTGAGCTCGTCCGGTCCAGAGTTCACGAAATGGCATCGCGACACTGAGATCGCAATCGAACGGATCTTCGGGCCGCAGAGCCGGAATCTGGAGGACTTTAAGGCGGTGCGCTACTCGCTTGGCGCATTCAGTACCTCGACGCCAGAGTCTGAGTTCAGGGCAGCGTATCTGCGAGGCCTGAAAAACGCGGCCGCAGTGCTCGACTCCATGATCCTCGAGATCGAGGAGTACAGCCTGGATGACGATAAGGCAGAAAGCGAACCGGACCAGCTTAGTCTGATCGAGAAGCTGTGCCTGCGCTTCCACAGCGCCGCGCGACAGCTTCAGCAGCGTTACAGTGATCGAAACACGCTTACGATTAACGATGAATATGACGTCCAGGATTTCTTACATTCGATCCTGCGGCTCCATTTCGACGATATCCGGGCCGAGGAATGGACGCCAAGTTATGCGGGCGGATCGTCGCGCGTCGATTTCCTGCTGAAGGCCGAACAGATCGTCATCGAAGTGAAGAAGACCCGGGTTTCGATGAAGGCAAAGGATCTCGGTGAGCAGCTTATCATAGACCGGGGGCGCTATGAGAGCCATCCCGACTGTAAGACGCTGGTGTGCTTCGTGTACGATCCCGAAGGCCGGATCGGGAATCCGGTCGGGATCGAGCGCGATCTTGAAAAGCACAGCGGAGCGCTACGGGTACGCGTGATTATCGCTCCGAAAAGCTAGCCAGTCGCACACGGTATGTTGCGAGGCTAGCGCCTATTTGTCGGGGTGATCGTTCTCGCCAGGACGGCCTGCGCGCATGCTCTCTACCCAATCGAGGATGCCATCGAACACCTCGTCCTTGACCCGGATCCAGCCATGCGTCCGCACGCGGGCAATGAGCTTCTCTAGTTTGTGGACAAACGCGTCGCGGGACGCGAAGCGATGGGTGAAGGCATGGAAGGAGTTATAATCCATCACTATGCCACCTCCGGAAAGGCCCGCCATTTTGGCGCATGCCGCAGCGTAGGCGGTGCCTTCGTCGTCGAAGAGCTCCTTGACGACAGCGAGGCCGATGACGCGCCGATTGCTGAGGTCGACATCGATATCCTGACCGGCAACTACCAGCTTCGCGACGCCTTCACGTTCGAGGTAGCGGGCGGCGCCGTTGATCTGCCGTATCGCCGCGTCGATCTGGCTGTGAGTTGCTAGTCGCTTGCGCTGGAGCGTGCGGGTTATCCCGGCTTCCGTCGTCGGGCTGTCCTTTGCCTGGACGAGGATGGCCAACTCTTCGGTTAGGACGAGGTGATCGAGGATTTCCTTGTGATTATCCTTCCGCCTAGGGTTCATCATGATCTGGCCGGGCTCGAAGGCCCGTGACAGGCATGCCGAAATGTCCCGCTCCTGATGCTAGCCGGGGTCTGTTCTCGTCAGGGTGTCGTGGCGGAAACCGGCGCCGCCCTGATAACCGTTCATCTCCCGCGTTACATCGAGGACGAAGAGGTCGCTCGGCGAAAGCGATTCTTTGAATATGGCCTGGATCGCACGCTCGTCATCCTCGGTCGTGCGAGCACCAAACCAGTCGTTCAGCACGGTGTGGATGCACTTTACCGTTTCGGGATGGTAGCCGAGCAAGTAGATGTCGTCGTCGCCGACGAGGCAGCTTCCATTATCCTTCAAAGCCGTACGGAAGCTCATCCACTCGTAATTGTGTTCGTCGAAGAAATAGACGCTGACTTCATCATATTTCAGGATCTCGATGATGTCTTGCGAGAAGGCATCATCGCCGAACAACGGGGTACGAATGGTGAGGGGCTCGTCGTCGTCATCGAAGAACGCGGTGATGAGCGAGGTGGTTGTGCATGAGGACGATGGCAGCGCTGGCAGGTAGAAGGCGAACAGCCCGTGCATCTGGGCCGCAAGGATCGCCTCTTTCTGCGTTTTCACGACGAGGGAAAGCTGCTCGTCGTCGCCAAGACGAACAGGCATCAGCCCACCCGCGAATTGGGCAATCTGCGCCTTCACTTCGGGGTAAAGGACGGTTAGGCGCATAAACCCGCCATCAATAAGTCGCGATTAGTTCGCCGATGACATCCACGAACGGCTCTGCATGCTGTCCCGACAGGCTACGAGCGAAATGGCGTGCGGCGACAATCGCCTGCTCGCGAAGAGGCTCGTGACGCGCGAGCCGAAGAAGGTCGCGCGCCAAAAATTGCAGGCGCTCAGGAATGTTGGCAATCAATGTCGCCCGCCAGATCGCGATCTCGAACAGCACCATGGCTTCGTCATCGCCCGCACGCGGGCCAAGCGCAGACGCGGCGGCATCAATCCTGTCAGCCTGATCGACCCAGCCATTGACTGCGGCGAGCGCGGCAAAGGTGAGGAGGTGGAAGCGCGCACTTTCCAGTTCTTCGCCGGGAAGAGATAGATCCCAATCCTTGGCACGCTCATGCGCAATGTCAGCCAGATTCTTTGGCAAGGGCGTATCGGCGCTGGCCTGACGCAGCAAATGCCAGCCGGCGAGAGCCTCGCGGCTCGCGGGCTCGGCAGCAAGCAACACTGTAAGCAAACCCTCGACCTTGTCGCGGAATGTCGTGCCGGCATTGGGATAGACTGCATCAAACACGTCGCCGAGCTCAGCGTTAAGCCGACTGGGCATCGCGTTATCCGGCGATAATGACCCACGGATGATGTCCATGCGGGGACGCTCACCATCGTCGTTGGTTTCGACCACCAGTTGGCGAAGCTTGGCCTCCGCCCATTGCTGATGCGAAGCTTGTTTCTGAAACTGGATCAACGCGGGTGCTGCAATATGCGCCCGCAAGCGGTCGACCGCCATCTGCTTGGGGTTGGCAGCATCGTGGGTGAACAGGTCTAGTTGCTCGACCAGGATACGCGGTGAGATAAGCCGGTTGCTCGCGATCATATCGAGAACCTTATCGATAATCACACGGCCTGAGACGAGGGCCTCGGACAGCGCACTGGCGTGTGACCAACAGGCGGCGAGCTGCTGTCGCGCGGTCAGCGTGGCCCAGTCCGGGTGGGCATAGGCTTCGGTCGCTGTGAACCGCGCCAAGGCAATGTAAAGGTCCCACAGGGGAGTGGCCTCGTCAGAAAGCGCGCGGTCGATCCAGCCGCGCACTCTGGCCGATATTAAGTCGCTCATGTCACAGGCAGCCAGCGCATCGGCAAGAAAGAGCTGCGTCCAGGGCGGTGAGGTTTCACCTTCGACCTCATCGAGGAAGCGGGCGATGCCGGGCTGGTCGAGCGACGCGAGGGCAGTAGCGATCGATGCTGGTGGGGTAATGGGGAGGCCGCCGAGCCTGCGCACAGCCACGACCAGTCCGCGCTCGTCGATCAGCGTCTGCGCTGCCTGCTCAAAATCGTCGTCCAAGCGAAGGTGACGGGTGAGCTTGCCGATCGCATCGGGTTCAAGATCGGCCAACGCAAAGGCGCGCTTCTCGCGAACACCTGTGTCAAGATCGGCGTACCATTGCTGCATCGCCTCATGCGATTTTGCGAGGCTCGCCCGCACGCGCATGTAGGTCGGGTTCGTCGAGGCAAGCGACGCATTGAACGCGCCCAAGTCCTTGTCCGACATGTCCATGACGCCGGCCCGCTCTTGAAGCGCTTCCTTTCGAACAGTGGCGTCATCGCTGGCGACGCGACGCGGCCAGGCGTCGAGACGCATCTTTCTCCGACCGACCGTCAGCTTCAGATGGGGATCGCCGTCGCTCTCGATCCACGCCAAAGTCGCCGCTTCGCCGCACATCGTCTTCAGTTTCTTGACATGACCGACAGCGGCATTGACGACGGCGTCCCAGAATTCCAGTTCATCGAAATCAAGACCGTCGATCGTGATCTGCCCGTGATCGGGAAGATTGAATGCTTCGCGCATACCGGGGCGCTGAAGCAGTGACACACGAAGTGGCAGCGGCATGGCATTCAGCACCCGCCCTGACAGGGCAAGCCACAGGCGATCTTCCATCAGTGCGTCGTCGGTCCGCGTAAGATGGCTTTCGATCATCTCTTCAAGGCCGCCGCGAATTTCGGGGCGAACGCGCAGCGCATTCGCGAGCACATGCCGCCAGAACCAGTCGAAATAGGCGCGCTGACGCTGGTCAGACCTCTTGCCTGAGAATATCTGGATGGCGACGAGCGCCAAACCGCCCAGATGGATGCCGAGCAGGCTGTCCGATCTAGGATCCCCGGCCGCCAGAACCTGTACGGGGAAGAGGCTCATTTCCAGCGTATCGACGATCCAGGCCGATGCGACTTCGGCATCATCAACGGTCCAGCTGTCATCGTTCCAGATGGCTGCGAGGGCCTGGCTTATGGCATGTCCGGAATCGAGCAAGAACGGAACTTCGCCCTTGATACCTTGTTCGACTGCGGTCGGCTCGGGCCATTGCAGGCGCCGGCGATGGATGAGGGCCTCGCCGATGTACCGGCGAATGATGGCCAGGTCTTCGGTCTCTCGAAGCTCGCCATTTTGCACCGCGGGTCGCATGAAGCGGGCGATCTCATCGCCCCGCAGCGGCATGAAGAGCCAGCGCGCGGCGCGCAGGCGCTGGCGAAAACCGTCACGCTGACTCTCTGTCAGCCGCCCATATAGAAAAAGTGCGTCGAGAATTTCGACGGTCGTCGCGGTCCGGAAATCCCTATTGTTGATCGATGAGGTATAGCGGTCGTCGACCCATGCGATCCCTCCGTCCGTCGCCAGCGACTGGAGGAGTTGCATGAAGCTCCGCCCCGTATGCTCCGGCTGCTGAACATCGCTGACCGGAACGCTCTTATAGGTGCCTTCTTCAAGGCCGACGCGGATCTTGCCGATAAGGGCCGAGAGACTTTCCACGGTCGCCAGGCGCCGATCGGCATCAGCGATCGTTGCGCGGATCTCAGCGATGTCGCCCGCCTCGATGCCGACCTGAAACTGAGCGCACAAGGGGCCGAGGAGATTGGCCTCTTCCAATGTTACGGCGATGCCGTGGTCGAGCGTGACGACCGCGCCATTCGGAGGGGTTGCACCAACGGCAGCAGCGTCGAGGGTCGTTCCCAACGCATCGCGCGCTTTCGTCTCGAGCCGCTTTCCGAGCGGCTTCGCTATGACGTCGAACAGGCGATGGAAGGACAAGGTGGAATTTGGCTCCGCGCCATCGCCTTCCCAAAGCACGTGAAAGGTGTTGATCGCGGATAGCTGCGCCTGATCGTGAAGCTCGCCATCACCGAGGCGCGCCAGAACCGCGCGCATTGCGTCGATGCGCTCAGGCTGGGTAACCTCGCTGTCCGATCGTAGCGCCAGCAAGCCAGGAACGGCTTCGGGCGCAATCCAAAGCGGCGCGAAGGCGCGCTCGGCGAGTTCCAGGATCCCGAGCCCGTGCGCTGTCAGTAGAGCCGTGATATCCACCAGAAGCCGGACATCCGTGCGAGCATCCGGCCATGGGTCTTCCTCCAAACGCCGACCGTAGCGGGTCGACAGAATCGCCCGGCGTTCCGTGGGTTCGGGGGCCTTCAGGAGCGGGCCAAGATAGGTAGAGGCCAACGCTTCCTGTCGGAAGCTTGCCAAAACATAGACCGGCGCGTGCCCGTTGGCGTAAAGCTCGAAGGTGCGCTCGACCTGCTCGCGGCGCTCTTGCATCATCGTTACGATGTCGTCGATCGAGATGAGCGTGACGCCGCCGCGCCCTTGCGCACCCAATTGTTGGAGGCGGCCCGTGAGCACACGCTGTTCGGCCGCCATTTTCAGCTTAAGCGCCAGATCGAAGGCCGCCGTTACATATTCGTCGGGGGCATCGGCAGAGATTTGCCGGGTGATGCGCATCGCCGCGTCGGGATGAGACTGCAGGATCGCGCGCGCCAAGGCGATATGCCCTGGTGATGGCTTCGTCAGGGCTTCGGCATGTTGTTCGTACAGCGCCAGAGCTTCCGGCGCCGCCCCAATCGCCAGTTGGAGCTGGATCGAGCGCCACAGATCGTCGGGCCGCTTCGTTGATTGGGCGATCAACAAGCTGACATCGCGTGCGCCGACCAACTCACCTGCGGCCGCGAGACTGTTTGCGCGCAGTCTTTCGAGTTCAACGGGGAGCGTTCCGCCCGGGAAGGCGTCCAGATGCTCAAGCGTCGATAACACCTGCGAAGGCTGCCCATTTCGATAATAGGCATGCGCGGCCGCGGCCAGGGCCTCGGCGGTGCCGATCTGTTCGAGGAGATAGGGCGCCGCCTTCACCGCGCTTTTATGCCAGCCAGCTTCGATCAGCATTTGTGTGGCAGCCAAGATGACGCGTGGATCGCCGCTGCCGGCGAGCTGCTCGTCCAGGACCGCGGCGATAGCGACGCGACGCGGCTTTTTCCGGCGGGTGTCCATGGCGCGGCGAAGTCGGAGCCAGGGATGCGCGTCGAGCGCGCTCTCGCCTAGTGGGCGATGTGTCTCCATGTCGATAACGGCGAGCCAATAATCCCGCACCTCCACATGGCCAGCAGTTGCCAGTGTGTCTGAACGCGTCTGAAGGATCTGACGCGCGTGCGCGAAGTCGCGATCCGCGTTTGCGAGCGCCACTCGGATAAACAGCGTCTCAAAATCATCGGGATCAGAGGCGAGCGCTGCATCACATTGTGCGATGGCGGCTTTTCTGTCGAGCGGGAGGGCGCGGGAAAGTGCCCACGCAATGAGCGGTGCGGGTAGCGTTCCATCCGCTTGCAACTGGGCGAGCCGCTGCGTCGTGTCGGCGTGACGCCAGGGCATGCAGGCCAGGACACCGAAGTGCCACATGACCATAGAACGGTGCGCGGCCAAAGCAGGATCGGCGATCAACGCACTGAGAAGAGATTCCGCCCTTTCCAAGTCCGTCCGGGCCGCATCCGACAGCCGGACCAAAGGCTGGTCGATCGGCGGTGGCCATTCACCCACCGCGGTCTCAACCGATGGCGCTAGGGCGCGGTGAAAATGGCAGATGGCGAGCGCCTGCTGACAAGCACGCGTTTCGGGTTCGCGGGCAAGAGCTCGCTCTGCCAGAGCGACGGCCGCTTCGCGATCGTTCGCGGCCAGCTTTGCCAAAGCGGCGAGACGAAGGGTCTCGGCCCGAGCGTCATTCCCGTCGATATAGGCTGCTAACTCATCGTAAGCTGTCTGTGGTTGACACTGACGAAGCAGCGCCACCGCCCGCACTTCTGCCAACTCTGCCATATCCTCGGCCGAAACGCCGTCCAGCAGCGGCTGTGGGCCAAGTTCTTCAAGCGTTAAAATTGCTCGCAACCTGATCGACTCTCCTTCGAGCGCGTCGGCTTGATCGAGCAGCTGTCGTACCCGGGTGAAGTTTTCCGAGGGGATGAGCAGGCCAGCCAAGAGCCGCAGCTTCTCGGCTTTGACGCTCGCACTCAGGGCGTCGGCGGCTTCAGAGCGCAGCGCACTTTCAAGTTCCGCGATAACGCGAGGCGTTTCTCCCCGCCTTGCGCGGCGCTTGAGCTCCGCGATCTCACCGGTCTCAGCCTGATTGAGCCGGGTCACATAATGTTGGAGGCTGACTGCGCTCAGGTCCCAACCGCGCTCGAGAGCCTGCTGCAAGCCGGTGAGTGGCCCTGTGGGCTTGCCGAATATTCGCTCATACCAGTCTTGGCCAAGATAGGTTCGAACTGCGACATTCGCACCGGGCAGCCGATCATAGATTTCGGACGAGTCCCACACCGAAAATTGGATGCCAAGGGCTGCAAACTTCTGGGTTTGGGCGATGATCTCGTCAGTCGCCTGACGGCTCTTGATGGCGCAGCCAACGAATAGGATGAAATGACGAACGTCATTTTCTCGCCAGTGACGGTCCCAATGTTCGATGAACTTGTCAGCGGCTGCACGGATGTCGCTTTGCCCGAACCGCCGTTCGGCTTTGGATTGACCCACTTCGAGATAAGGTGCCGGGTCGTGTCGATGAAATGCTATATGATCAGCACCGAACTGCTCTTGTCCATCGGGACCGTAGAGGTTCGTGCTGAGGATGTCGGGCTGGGCTGCATGCAGTGCGCGCGCAAATTGCTCGAACCGCCGTGAGCCGAGCTCCCAAAACGCATGTTCATCCTGCGGATTTTGCGAGAGCCTGGGATAACTTGGTTGCTGAGCGACCGAAGACTTTTTCATCGCCATAGACAGTATCTGGCCGCAATTATAAGTGCCAGCGCCGAGCGCAACGAATTACCAGTTTCGGCACAACCGGACGTTCTCGCGGGCGGCGGCGAACGGTAGCTTTGTCCCACTCACGGTCGTTCCGCGTGGCCTCAACGGCGGATCAAACTGAGCATTAGACGTCGAAGAATCGACGTCCGGTTTCGGGACGATGCCTGAATGCCCTGATCGTCCGCAACTGGGTCTACACGCTCGATAAGTGAGTAGACCGTTACCTGCGCCTGCTACGGATCGGCATTCAGTTGGCTTGGCCGACGCCCGCCCCATTCGGCGAGTTGCTGATCCTGCCTAAGTCTAAGCCGGCGCCAGGCCAGCCCATCAAATATCGCGTCACTGTCAGCAGTGATCTCGACGGGCAGCGCTGCTCCGGCCTCGCTCGCGAACCTAGCGGCTAATGCTTCATCGCTGAGCCAGGCGTCGTCCCACCACGCGACGATCGCGGACCGCGCGGCGGCCAGAGCGTTCGCACTTGGCAAAAGGCCTCGCTTCTCCCGCTGATTGACCATTCTGTGTGAGGGCATGAGGTTCCAGAGGTCACCGCAGGCCCAAGCCGACCAAGGCAGGCAATGATCGATATCGAGCGTGGTATCTGACAGGGGCCGGTCCGACCAAACGCAATGCAGGCGTTCCCCGCGGCGGAGCCTGTCGACTGCAATATCGCGCGCCACGGACACATCACGTCGAGGCTCTATCCATGCAAGGGCAGCCTCCAGTTCGCCTAGGATCGCGCTTCTGCCTTGCCGTTCCATGTAGCCGCGCATGAGGCGCGCCCATTCAGCCGCCAACACCGGCTCGATCCAGACGCCAAGCCGTTGCATCGTCCGCCAGACATGTCCGGGAACGGCCAGTCTGCCGAACGCGCCCAAAGCGTCAGGTCCCAGCGCAATTGCCGAACCACGTGACGAGCGAGCCGTTGCGGCAGTAAAGACGCGCTGCTCCGAGTTCGGGTAGCGGATGAAGTTCGCGGGCATGGTGGCAATCGTGCGCGATGCGTCAGCGATCGCGCCAGCCACGGCCTCGGCGCGCTCACCGGAGAAGGTGGCGCCCACTCGTAGGTCCAAGGGCGCTATCCCATCGGCAAGAAGAGTCCGGAAGCCTTCTTTCGCGAAGCCGAGCCCGTCCGGACCGGCGTTGCCGGGCATCTGAGGCAAACCGCGACGAACGAGCGGCAGATACATGCGCACCCAGTTCAGCGCTACGGCACCAAGCGGCACTTCGACGCTATCGTCAGTGGGGTGCGGCACGCCAAAGCTTGGTGTCAGGTCCGCGATCTTCGCGATCGCCCGCAGCAAACCGAGCTTGTAGGTTGAGGACTTGTCATCGTTCAGGACGATGCCCCGCAGCAACGGCAGCGCTCCTGTTCCGTCGTCGGGCAAGGTCATCGCGAGGGTGGTCCATGCTACGCCAGGTCGTCCCAGCGCATCTGACGCCGGGGCGATGCGGGCAATCGCCAAACCATGGTTCCGAGCAAGCGCCTCGATCTCTCCTGCCGTCACATCGTACATGGGCCGGTCGGGTGGCGCCGGCCCATGGCGCAATGTGACGATCAACAGCCCGCCCGGTTTGAGTAGCGTGGCGAGCTTACGGAACGCGCGCTGTCTCTCATGAGGCGCGACGTGCTGCCACACGCCCGATAGCAGGATCAGGTCAAAAGAAAGGGCAAGGGCGTGAGTGGCGTTCAGCGCGGGCAGCCGATCATCCAGCCACCGGATGCGATCGTTGCGGTTCAACTTGCGAGCTTCCGTCCGCATGCCGGCCGCAGGTTCAACAGCGACCACGTCGTAACCAAGTGTGGCCAGCCAAGCGGCATCGCGTCCCGATCCCGCGCCGACATCAAGCGCTAGGGAATCGGCGCCGGGCCGGATGAGGTCCGAGAAGGTAGACCGGTAGGCTACCTGGTCGACGCGTTCATACTCGGCCGCGAGGCTGGGAGCCTGCGCATCGTAGGCTGCCACAGGGTCGTGAAGTGCAGGATCGTTCATCGCAACGGAGCGTCCACGATGCGTCGGCGAGACGCAACAGGGTTGCCAATGATGCTACCCAGAGCGATGTTTTCGCGGTGGTAGGGATCTTCGTCGGTGTGACACACAAGCCGTGGTTCGACCACCTGGCGAGCCTGCATCCGGCAGACGTGAACTTCTGGCAGCCGTCCGGATCAGGCGAGTTCAAGGCGCTGAGGCCTGGCGACCTGTTCCTGTTCAAGCTGAAAGCCCCCTGGAACGCGATCGCAGGCGGCGGTGTATTCGAGCATGCGAGCCTCGCGCCGCTATCGCTCGCTTGGGAAGCGTTCGGCGAAGCGAATGGCAACGCGAGCCTGGCCGACATGCGCGGCACCATCGCGAAGCTGAAGCGCGTTCGGCAACTCGGCGACCGGGACGACCCCGTCATCGGGTGCAGGATTCTGACGCAGCCGTTCTTTTGGCCAGCGGACCGCTGGATACCGACGCCAACCAACTTCTCGGCCAACACAGTGGTCGGGCGCGGTTACTCCACCGATCAGCCTGATGGACTGGCGTTGTGGCGGGAGGTGCAAGAGCGGTTAGCCGCGACGCCAGCCGCACCTCAGGTCTCGACCGGCGACCGGTTCGGTAGCCCGACTGTCATGCGACGGCGCCTGGGACAGGGTGCCTTTCGCTTTGCGGTTACGGACGGCTACCGGCGGCGCTGCGCCGTGTCGGGCGAGCGGACGCTGCCGATCCTTGATGCGGCTCATATTCGCTCGTTCGCCTCGGGAGGCGAGCACGCTGTGTCCAACGGCCTGTTGCTGCGAACGGACATCCACAAGCTGTTCGATCGAGGCTATGTCACCTTCGATAGCCAGCTTCGCTTTGCCGTGTCAGAGCGTCTGAAGGCCGACTTCGACAACGGCGTCCATTACTATGCAATGCAGGGCACGACGCTGGCACGACCTATCGCTGGCTTCGATCCGCCGTCCTCCGAGGCGTTACGCTGGCACCGGGAGAATGCATATCTCGGATGAGTGCGGACCTGCTCTGCCGAGCCGGAGACGAGATCCCATCTCGTTTTCAGATCCCAATCTCGAAGATTTTCCCACGACCGGTGTCGATATCGAGCGTTTTCTCGGGTGTCGTAGTCGGTTTATCAGCACCGCTATGCTGGCCTTCGTTCGCCGCACTCGATGGCCCAGTGTGAGGAATGCCGCCGGCAGTCTCGAGTGACGAGGTCTTGCCGCCAGCGTTGCGAACAAGCTGACGCTGCAGGCCATCGGCGCGATCAACGATCAGGGTCAGCGTATCCCGAAGCCGCGTGACCGTGACCAGGAAGGTCTGCTGGTTGACGAGCTTGGTATCGCGCGTTTCCATGACGGCGATACCGGCGTCGGAGGTCAACCCCTGCGCCATATGGGCGTTGAGCGCGTAGGCGAGATCGAGCCGCTGGAGCATCGGATCAGCCCGCTTCAAATCCAGCTTCACGCCGAGTGAGGTTTCGATGCTGACCACGCCACGATCGATCCCGACGATCTGTGCCCGGTCCGCATTGAACAGCCCCCGGTTATGGTCGCTCGCCGTCCAGCGAATGCGATCGCGCTCATGGATCGTGAGATCCTTGCGCTCGTACAACTGCAGCCCGGTATCGCGCGTGGGTCTGAGCCGATCAGGCCGGAACGTCCGCTCCTTTGCATCGGCCCCGCGCACCCGGACCGTGCCCGCGGAGGCATCGACCGCGACGACCTCGGCGCGACCCTTGGCGAGCCGAACTCCGTCGCGGCGTTCCGACACATCGAGCACCATGCCGGGAGCATAGTTCTGCGCGTACCGCAGTTCCTCATTGGTGACATTGACCCGCTCCAGCACGATCAGGGCGAGGCTAGCGGGGCCGATCTCGCCGCGTGCCAACAAGCCTTCCTGAACCGTGCGGTCTATGTCGCCGCGCAACCGTCGACCGGATGCATAGATGGCGGTGCGTGATCGTTCATCCGACCCCAGCGACAGCCATCTGTCCGCAGCCTCCTCCGCACCACGGCCCGGCGCCTCCACCGTGAATGGCGCCAGTGCGGCCATGGCCTTCTCGACATTGCCGATCTGCGCCGCTGCCGCAGCAGCTTTCACCGCCTCGCCGCGTGCGCGGATATTCTGAGGCATATGCGCGGTGGTCGCGCCGGCCTGCTGCATGACCGAGAACGGTTTGCCCGCATCGACCGCCCCGAGCTGTCTCGCATCGCCGACGAAGGCCATCCGACCGACGCCGAGCAGGTTGGCGAGTTCGACCAGCTTCAGTTGATCGGCGTTCGACAGCATCGAGGCCTCATCGACGAGGATGGCGGTTCCGCCGAACGTCGCCAGCGCCGCGGTCAGCGCGCCCCTGTCTGGGCGCTCGCCAAGGAGCGGTGCGTTGGCCCGCAGGAATCGGGCAACGGTCATCGACCGAATGCCGGTCGCGCGCTCGAGCATCTGGACGAGCGTGTTCTGGACGGCGAGCCCGAGCACCTTCTGGCCGCGCTCCTCGATCAGTCTGGCGGCGGGCGCCAGCATGCTGCTTTTGCCCGCGCCGGCGACCCCCTGCACGGCGATGATGCGGTCGGTGGAGGACAGCAGGAGGACGCCGGCAGCCTCCTGACCGGGGTTGAGCACGATGCCTGAACTAGACTGCGCCTTGTGGCGCAGAGCGGCACCGGCATCGCCGAGAGGCAGGAAGCTGGTGCCGGCGCCGCGCCCTGCATCCACGGCCGAGAGGATCCGTCGTTCGACCGCGAGACTCTGGGCCGTCGTCATCATGTCCTCGGCGCGCCCAGTACCTGCAACGAGCTGACCGGTCCGCGTGAGGGCGGCCACGCGCGCCTCGATCTGATCGATGCCCGTGGGCAGGCCTGTGTCCAGCGCAGCCTTGTAGATGTCGGTTGTCTTGAAGGCGGCTTCACGCTGCACGAGGTGACGCAGCGCAGAGGCCACCGCATGCGCCGCGGCGACCTCGGCCGGGCCCTTGGAGCGCATATTGCGGGGCAGATAAGGATCGGACCTGGCAAGGCCGAGCCGATCGGCCAGCGCACTGACGAGATCCCGACCGCGTGTCGTCGCGGCACCCGCAGCCTGTGCCAGACGCTCCCAAGGAGAAGGCGCAGCAATCACCCGAGCCCGGGCTTGCTCGATGAGTTCGGGAAGGTCGAGACCGACTGATCGGGCGCTCTCCCGCCAGCCCTCGTAGAGCGCCTCACGGTCCGCGACGGGCGCCTTCTTGGACCGCGTCATCAGCGTCGCGGCGGCGAACGCCTCAGGCGTCTTCTGCGCCATCTCGGCGACCTTGGCGAGGATCTGCTGGCGCCGGGTGCTGAACGCCATGATCAGGTTGCGGCGGATCCCCTCGGCTTCGAAATTGCCATGCTTGCCGCGGTCACCGACGGCGTAACCCAGCGCCTCAACCTTGTCGCGGAAGCTCGCCATCGTCATCGCGTTGAACAGGGTGTTCAAGGACCAGAGCTTGTCGTTGTGGAGCGCGCGCCACTTGCCGTCCGGCCCCTGGGTGGCGTTCGCGACAATAGCGTGAAGGTGCGCCTGCGGCTCCTGTTCCCGGCTTGTGTCGTGCTCGAAGAGGGCCACGATCAGGTTGCCGGTAGCGACCACCTTTTCCTTGCCCTTGACCTCCATCCGGGTCTCGGCGGCGTTGCGCTCCGCCCACCCGAGCGTCTCCTTTACCGCGGCACGATAAGCGTCGAGGATGCGTCGATCACCACCAACCAGCGTGAGCAGCGACCAACTTTTGGGCAGCGAGAAAGTGAGGTCGATGCCGGCGCGGTGGCGCTCGGGGGTGCCGACCTGCGATCCGTCGGCAAGGCTGCCCTTCAGCAGCGCCTCGAACGTCTCCTTGTCGACATTGCCGGTCAGCCCGAGCGCGTCGGCGCCCTTACCGAACCACTCGCCCGATGTCTCCGCTTCGCCGGGCGAGTAGTAGTTATCGGCGGCGAAATAGCCGGCGGCGCCCTTGGCGGAGCGGACGGTTGCGACCGACAGCATGGCACACCTCTCAGAGCTCGATGCCGTCATCCGGTGCCGGTGTGTCCCCCGGCGCGACCCCGGACTTCAGCTCGCGCAGCGAGATGTTTTCCTGGCCGGGGAGGGGCCGTACACTGCGGCCCGCATCGACGTTTCCCGGGGTGCCGGGCGGCGGCGCGAAGGGAGATCGCTCCTTCCCGGACGCCGGACGGGTCGCCGGTTCGGCGTCTTCTCCCTGGCCGCCGCGCGGTGCTGTTCCGCCCATCTTCACCGCGCGCGATGCAGGCGGAGTCGGAGGCTTCATGAAGGCCGGGCGTAGCGGCGCCAAGGCGGGATTGGACGCGCTGGCAGGCACGTCCGCCGGCTGGATCGGGGGCTCTGTGGGACGTCGATCGGCATAGTCGAACAAGGGGCCGGATCGGGCGTCTGACGGCACCGATTGCTCTCGAGCATCGCTGCTCGGACCTGGTCCTTGGTCGGTCGCCCCGGGTGCATCAGCGCCGTCGGCAGGAGGCTCGTCTGGACGTCCGGCAATCCCGTTCCCGGCTTCCGAGAGCGCCAGTTTAGGCCGCGCGACGAACGCCTCAGCTCGGCGCGGGAAGTCGACGTAAGTGAGCCGGATCGGGGCTGCCGGAAAGCCGTCCGGGAACTTCAGATAACCGCGAAGCCGCTGCAGGTTCATGAGCTGATCTGGGAGCAGGAGCGGCTCGATCTGGCGCCTTGGCGTCAGGCTGACGGCGTCGCGGGCGTTGTTGTAGCCGTAGCTATAGCCTTCCTCCATCTCGCGATATTGGCGGTGGCCGATGAAGTCCGAGCACCAGGTGGCGGACTCCCGGTCGGCGGTCGCCAGGAACATCTTGGTGCGCGCGAGCGATGATAGCGTCATCGCCATGTTCTCGCCGTAGGTCTCCTTCAGCTTGGCATAGGCGTGGACGCCGGCGACGATCGCGCCGCCATAGTTGCGCACGGTCTGAAGGCCCTTTTCGATCGCGGGCAGACGGTGCAGCGCGCCGAGCTCGTCGAACAGGAACCAGAGCCGCAGGTCGCTCGAGCGTTCGAGCGTCATCAGCGTGTTCATCGCGGTGTCCATCCACACCGTCAGCAGGCGCGATGCGACCGACATGTCGACGTAGCGCGCCGAGACGAACAGGATCGCTCCGGGCTTGCTGTCGCCGATGACCCAGCGCTTGACCGAGAAGGGCGTCCCCGTCGTCGGCAGCATCCGGAGCGCCTTGGCGTTGGCGTTGAACACGGCGCGGATTGATTCTGCCATGCGGGCTGCTTCAGGGGCGGTGAGCGGGTCGGCGACGGTGCCTTCCATCAGCTTGTGGACGTGGGCGAGACTGGCCGTCATCAGCTCCGTGCTGAGCGCTGCGTTGGTCGCGCGACCGTCCCGGATAAGCTTCAGGCACATCTCCACGAACAGCATGCGTGCGGCGAGCACCCAAAATTGTTCGGAGCCTCCGCCATCGTGCGGCACCAGCGCCTCGGACGCGGCCGTCAGCTCGGCCTCGTCGCTGCAATCCTCGAAGATCGACCACATCGGACAGCGTGCATCGAGCGGGTTGAGGATGGTGTCGGTCGCCTCGTCGAAGAACGCCTCGATGAAGGCACCGGTGAGGTCGAACACCACCGCCCTCGCACCCTTTGCGCGGACCTGCGCGAGCAGGTCTCGCAGGGCGACGGTCTTGCCGGTGCCAGTGGTGCCGATCAGCATTGCGTGGCTCTGCTCGAGGCGCCACGGGTAGGGCACGCCAGCGAGCGAATAGGGCTCGTACAAGCCGGCTTCGCGGAGCTCTGCGGCGGACGCGTAGCGCCATCCCGAACCCAGCAGGCGGCGATATTCGGATGCCCGCTCGCGGGCGTTATGCGCTTCGATTTCAGTCACCAGCGCGGGCAGTTCGGCCAGGGTTGCGCCGCGCTCGTGGCGGCTTTCCTTGGAGCGTCGGCCGAACCACGCTGCCAGCCAGGCGAAGGCCGCGATCGCGGGGACGGTGATGATCGCGGCGAGCATTGCGGCATTTCCGGCAGCCGAGGTCATCCGGTCCCACGCGGCGAGCACGATCGGGTGCGCAGTGACGTCGGCCATCGGCAGCAGGACGTGTGCGCCCGACAGCGTCTCGAGGTTGACGGCCCTTGCCGGATCGAACTCGAACCAGGTGTAGATGCCGGCATAAAGCCGCATCCAGCAGAGATAGCTTTCATGATCGGACAGAGCCGCCGATACCCGCCACCAGCACAAGCCGGTGAAGGTCGCGGCCGTCACCATCAGCGGCCCTTTCAGACCCGCTGCGAACATAAAGCCGAAGTGGCCGAGCAACTGGCTGCCCCGGGTGAAGTTGGTGAACTTATGCCGCATGGGACTGGTCCTCCCGTGCGACGCGCTCCTGCCATTCCTTGATCAGGCGGGACCGCAGTTCTCGATTGGGATGTTCGGTCAGCAAACCGTCCATTGCGATCGTCATGAAGAGGATGTGATTGCGCTGTTCTCGCGGGTCGTAGGCCATTCCGAACACGTCGTTGATGACGAGCTGGCGGAGCGCTGCCGCGACCGTTAGGTCCCGCGCCCGAGCACGTGCCGCGAAGGCGGTGCTGAGGTCATCCGTTACATAGCAGGCGAGCTGAAATCGTCGTTGCATATCACGCATCCATTCGCATGGAGCGTGGTGGGCACTACGCAAGGCAGCGAGAACATAGACGGAACACGGGCTCTGCGTCAAGGACCAGCGGCAGGATTCCCGCAGTTTTCCGAGGGTGGTGATCAATGGTGAGCTGGTGGTCTTTGACCATGATACGCGCCACTGGTGGTCAGGCACTAAGCTGTTGATCTACCCACTATATTCCGGCGGTGCACCGCGTAAGGTGTGCTCCCTGTCCCCCTATGCCCAGAGATTGCTGGTTGCGGTCATCTCGCTGCCTTAACCCGGGATGATCAGTCGATACCGGAGGAGCCCAGGGCCGAGTGAGGCGGTGCTCGAAGCTTGGCGATCGAAGCACTTACGCGGCGGGGTGGAAGGCTGGTCGGACGGGTAAGCCAGTTCGCGATCAGAGACCAACAGCAATGAAGATTGGGCTCTGGACGAGCACGACAAGAGGGAGCGTTGCGCCCCCTCCGTCGTCAGTATTCGTCGTCCCGGCCGGCGGGTACGGTGTGGACGATCCGGTCTATCAGGTCCTGCATCAGCGTCTCGTAATCCCCTTCATCGGCCACCCAGTAGTGGGCATCGTCGGTCCGGATGATGTGCTGGTCGAAGTAGCTGTAGGGCGCCCGGGCCGCTGCCTTGGCGTAGGCGGCCATGAAAGCCTCGTGCTCCAGCACGGTGTTGCTGTCGTTGATGCTGATCGGGCTGAGGTAAGTCATCGTCCATCTCCTCAATCTCACGTGAAAGACGGAGGTCTCGCGACAGCGGGGAAGATCGGGGGTCAGGGACCGCACCCGCAGGGGGCGGCCGCGCAGCGGCGATGGGGGTCACGATTTTTTCGGCCGCGCCACCCGGCTCGAGATTAGGCCCCACCGCCTGATCGCGGCCGGAAAAATGGTGGGGCCCCGTCGTCCTTGAGGCCCGGTCTTCGCCGCTGTCATCCTGCCCATCGTTGAGCGAGTAGAAGAGTTCGGCCGGGGCGGGCTCGATGCCCGTCCCGGCCGATTGGATGCGGTGAGCCCTGAGGCGGAGACCTCTTTCGCCCGCCTGCACAGGAATCGCTTTCCTACACCTTGGGTGCGGATCCATTATCGCCAGCGGAAGGGGCTTCGACCGTAAGGAGATTGGTCGTGGCCAAGAAGAAGCCGAGCGCCTTGGAAGCGCTCACCCGACATGACGAAGAGCGTCTCGCGATGCAGACGAAGGGCGCCGAACTCAGGCGCGCGGCAGCACTCGAGCTGGGTCTAATCGTGCTCGACGCTGGCGGATCACGGCTCGGTGCCGACGCATTGCGGCGTCTTATCGCCGACGCCGTGGCTGCTCCCTCGCAAGACCGTGCGGCTCGCGAACGGGCTGGCAAGGCTGCTGTGCCTCGCACCGGTGCGGCAGTCGAAAGCGAGGAGAACAGCCATGGCTGAGCCCCTCGAGAGACACGATGTTGGCGATGTGGCGGAGGTCATCGCGATCATCGCCGATCCGGCAACCAGCTACTGGCTGCGCGATGCGATCATGTCCGCCTGCGCGCGCGATCCATTCGATGCCGAGCGTGATGCGATGACACTGGCGGCGCTGCTGACCCGCCGGCTGGACGCGATCGTCGCCCGGCATTTCCCGAGCCGCAAATAGCGTGAGGAGAGCCCCGGCGGCAGATTGCCGCCGGGGTGATCCGCTGAGGTCAGAAGGGGAGATCGTCGTCGATGTCGGACTGGCTCGCCCCGCCTTCGGCCGCAGGCTTGCCCCGGCTCAGGAACTGCACGTCGTCCGCGATGATCTCGCAGCCGTACCGCTCGACGCCCTCCTTGTCGGTCCACTTGCTGTAGTGGATCCGGCCGCGCACCGACACCAGCATGCCCTTGGTCGCGAACTGCGAGACCGTCTTGCCGAGCCCGTTGAAGCAGGTGATGCGGTGCCACTCGGTTTCCTTGGCCGTAAAGCCGTTCGCATCCTTGAAGGTCTTGCCCTCGCTGTCGCGCTTGGGGCGGCTGGTGCCCAGGCTTAGCGAGGTGACGCGGGTGTCGCCGCGGGTGGTGCGGGTCTCGGGATCGGTGCCGAGATTGCCGACGAGAAGAACGGCGTTGGTCATGGGGCTCACTCCAAAGGGTCGTCGGGACCGTCCCGATCGACGGAGCCCCGGCCATGGCGAGGCAAGCCGAGACGACGCACCGCAGGCCCGTCAGGGCCGGAGGGGAACCCCCGAGACCAAGGCTGGCGCGGGCAGGGAGGGGCGAAGCCCCGAGCAACACGGGCCTGGGCTCGAGCGGGTTGCTTCGGATGGCGCCCGCCATAGGGGTGAGAAGTCGATGGGAGCGGTCCTGACCAAGCCGATGGTCAAGCCCTGACGCTTCACCTTCGCCTGGAGAACAGACCCGCCGACTTACAGAGCCGGTCGCCGCCATAGCGCTTCCACGCCAGCGCATAGCCGCCCCGGACCATCGCACAGGAGAGGTCGCCCGTTTGCGGCGAACGGCACAACGCGCCGGTCCGATCGCCCCTGGCAGACCCGTTCGACACGCAGGTGAGGCGTGGTCCGCGAACCACGACGTGGCCGGTGCGACGGGTACCGCGGGCACCGCCCAAGAGTGAGACGAGGTAGTCACGTGCGGTGCGTCCGCTTGCCGACGGGCAGGGGTGGCCGGGCCGGCAAGTCTCGTCGATTTCGCGCGCGGCGATCCCCGCCAAACGAATACGCGGCCCTTCGGCGCACCAGATCGGTCCGTCACCATCCCACACCGCCACGGGCGTGCAGGTAAAGGTCGTGCCGGGCGCAACGGCGTTTGCCAAAAGAAGAAGCAGAAGCATTCACGGCCTCTTACCCGGTAGTGGTTTCGGGACCAGCAGGATCGATGGTCGAGCGCTCGCGAAGCGCTTGATGCCGAACGCGCGGCAGCTACTGCACAGAGGATGACGAACAGGTCGGCCGCCACTACCGAGACATCGCTTTACGCGCCGATCAAGCGCTACCTTGAGACCTGCGGGTTCGAGGTCAAAGGCGAGGTCTGTGGCTGCGATATCGTCGGCCTGGCCGATGGCGAGCCGCCGCTGGTGGTGATCACCGAGCTGAAGCTATCCTTCTCGCTCGAGCTCCTGCTCCAGGCCGTCGAGCGGACGCGATCCTCGGACCTCGTCTATGTCGCGGTGCCCGCAACACGTCGGGGCCGTGACAAGGACAGAAGGGTGCATCGGCTTTGCCGGATGCTCGGCATCGGTCTGCTCACGGTCGATCTGCGGCTGAGCAGCGTGACCGTCATCTCCGAACCGACTCCCTATAGGCCGAGGCCAAACCTGCCGCAGCGGCGGCGACTTGTGGCCGAGCATCGCCGGCGCAAAGGAGATCCGACTGCGGGCGGATCGACCCGCCGGCCGATCATGACCGCCTATCGCCAGCGGGCGATCGCGTGCGCTGAAGCCATGCGGGATGGAGCGAAACGCTCGCGCGATCTGAAGGCCCTTGCCGATGATGCTGGCGCGATCCTGTTGCGCGATGTTTATGGCTGGTTCGAGCGCACGGAGCGGGGGCTGTACGCCCTGAGTCCAGCCGGGTGGGATGCCGTCGGGAGCGGGGATGTCGCGGCCGCGGCAACCGATCAGCGCGAGGCGGCGTAGTCCTGAGCGACGCGCCCTCCGTTGCGCCTCGGCCCTTCACACAGAGCTTGATCACAGGGGCAAGGGCGCCGCCGAAGCGACGCCCAAGCGAGCGGTCAACCCGCTACGGAAGCGCCGGTCACCCGTGCGTTGTGCTTGGGATTGGTGCCGAGCGGTCCGCGACGATCGACCACGGCAATGCTCCGCTCCTTGGCCTGAATGACGAGCCGCTCCAGCACGCCATTGCCGGCGAATGCCACGACATAGCGGGGCTTCAGTCCGAGCATCTGCTCGTTGCGACGGAAGCCGGCACGTGCGCCCAGGCGCGTGTCGAGGCTGAAGCTGATCTGGGGCACCTTGTGACGCTCGGCCCATGACGCTGCGAGGCGGTCGGCGCCCTTGCCGTCGCCGCCGTGGACGAGGACCATGTCGGCGACGTTGGCGCGGACGCGGTCGAGCGTCTGCCAGATCGCATCGCCATAGGCCTTGGCATCATCGGTCGTCTGGAAGGTCTGCCGCCCACCGGCGAACACGACCGGGGTACCTTCGGGCATGGCGGCTCGGCGCTTGCCTTCAGCGCGCGCTTTCAGGAACTCGCGACCCTGCACGACCGCCGATGTCGTCAGCGCGTCGTGACTGAGCCGAGAGCCGCCGGCGGGCTTCCACGAGGACCCCGTCTCGGCGAGGTACAAGGATGCCGCGGTCTCTCGCAGGTTCTCGAGTGCGAGCATCTCGGCCTCGGCATCCTGGGCACGTTCGACCTGCTGCTCAAGCTCGGACGTATGGACTTCTGAGCCGTCGGCCGTTGCCAGCAACAAGCGGATCTCGTCGGTCGCACGGTCGATCCGGGTCGAGGCCTTCGTTGCCGCACGGTGGAAAAGGTTCACGAAGCCCCAGCCGAGTTCCTCGGCCTGATCCTCGAGGATCGTGTCGGTGAACAGCGCGAACAGGTCGGACCAGACGGCGGCCAGTGTATGGTCGATCGCCTCGGGTTCGGGACGGGCGAGAGCACGCGTTCCGCGAGCAGTAGTGATCGAGAGATGGCCGAGCTCCAGGGCGGCGAGCTGGGCGGCGAGGGTGGTCGGCATGGGAGGTCTCCTGTCAGACGCCGCATCCTTGCGGCGACGCGAGCCCTCCGACCCGCCGGCAGCAGGGACGCAGCGCCACCCACCGACAAGGCTGGCGCGGGCAGCCTCACCCGGTGCCCGGAACCGGGTGAGGCAACACGGGCCGCAGGCGGGCGGGTTGCGCGTGGACCGCCGGCGGGTAGAGGGCCTCTGCGGCCGCAGGTGGGGTCTGAGAGACCTTCTCTTGTGACCTCAGGCAACCAGCCGCGGCTGGAGTTCAACGGGCATGGCAAGCCCGAGTTCGCGGGCGATACGGGCCGCCAGTGTGGCGGGATCCACCAACTCCGCCATCCGTGCCCAGTGGTTGCGTTCGCCGACATAGTCGAAGCGGCCGCGGCATCTGCGGAGCAGGATCTCACCTCGGCCGAAGCCGCCGATCGAGACCTGCACATAGAGCTCTTCGCCGTGCAGGATGACCTCGCCGGAGACCGCCGGCCCGCCCGCGCAGACCCGTATCTCGTACGTGCCGCTGGCGAGTTGGAGCGCTTCCGCAAGCCGCCGGAGCGCGCGGCGTGCCTCCGTATGAAAGGTCCGCTTGGCGTCTGCATCATGGTCGACGCCGCGAGCGGCAAGCACGGTCAGCAGGGGTGTGCGGGCGATCTCGGCCACCGCCTGCCCGCATAACGACCGCAGCGCGGCCCGGTCGGGCATCTTGGCGCGTGCGACGGCCCCGAGATGCTGCGCCAGGAGCACGACGGCAGGATCGGTTTCGAACGGTTTGCCTGCGTTGCGGCAGTCCTTGGCCGCGGCCTGGATGGCGTGCAGGCAGGCAGCGATGGTGTCGAGGCCACTCGGATCGAGCGCCTGCGCGAAGCGATAACCGACATCGTAGGTCATGGGGTGTCTCCGACGGAAAGAGAGTGTCGGGAGCGGACGCGTGCTTTCGCTCCCGGCGGCAGGATCAGGCAGCGAGGAGGGCGTCCGGCGCGTGCGCAACGCGAGCGAAGCCCAGCAGGAAGGCAGACGCCTCTTCGGCCTTGGCGGCAGCTGTCAGGATCGCCCGATTGTCGGCCTTCAGCACCTTTAGCCAGGACGCGAGGTAGCTCGCATGGTCGTCGAGGTGATCGACCGGCAGGCCGAGTTCGGCGCCAACCATGGCGGAGGCGAGTTCGGCGACCAGTTCTTCCATGGCATAGGCATCGCTGCCGAACCGATTGCCCAGCGAGCGCGCGAGCCGGCTGTGGTGTCCCGTCCAGTGCGCCAACTCATGGGCGAGCGTGGACCGGTAAAGGTCACGTGACCGGAACGCGGCAGGATCGGGCATCGTGATCTGGTCGGCACTCGGCAAATAATAGGCTTCGCCGCCGCCGTGACGGATCGAGGCGGGGATCACGCCGAAGAAGGCGTCGAGCGCGTGGTCGCGCGCGGTCGGCTCGGGCAGCGGGATGGGCTCATGCCTGAAGCGTTCGGGCAGGCCGTCGATCTGGTCGACGTTGAAGACGGTGAAGCTCTTCAGGACCCGGCGTGCTTCGTCCTCGCGCTCGCCTGTCGCGGGATCTTCGACCTCCTTGCTGTAGCTCTTGTAGAAGATCGCGCAGGTGCCGCGTTCGCCCTTGCGGACCTGACCTCCGAGCAGTTGTGACTGATGGTAGGTCATCCAGGTCGGTGAGATGAAGCCGCGTGCCTGGGCGGCCATCCACAGCCAGATGACGTTCGCGCCGCGGTAGGGCGTTCCGCAGACGCGCAGCGGCCGTGAGACCGGGCCACCGGTCCAGGGCTGGCGCCACGGCCTAACGCCAGCCTCCAGGCGCTCGATTATGGCGTTGGTGATCGTTTCGGCGGGACTGACGGACACGGCGGAAGAACGTGTGGGGCGCATCGCGCATCTCCTCTCGGATAAGAGCCGGATCGGCTCGCCCCCGGCGACAGCCGTCTCCCCTCTCTCACCGGCCCCAAGACAAAGGGGCGGCCTCCAGTAGAGGCCGCCCCCGCGTCGTAGTCGTTCAGGCTGCTTCGCGGTCGACCGCGTTGTCCTCCCCGTCGCCGGCGTCCGCGTGGCTCATAGACGTGCCGTCCAGAGCAGGTGTGCTCTCCGGCGCTGCCTCGGCAGCCTGAGCCGGTGTGAAGCGCATCGCCGTCGGCAGCCACCCACGCGCCAAGTGCTTCGTGCCGACCTCACCGATGAAGTCGCCAGCGCAGATCTTCTCGCACGCGGCGGCGAGGTCGGACTTCTTGGCGTTGCCATACCGCGCGGCGAGCGCCGGCCCGTCGATCTCGGCAAGCGCGTCGAACATGACGGGCTTGGTGACCTTGTCGAAGAAGTTGGCGGCTGTCGGCCGCCACCATGCCGCGACGTCGATGCCGAGCAGCTGGCCTAGATGATCGTGAAAGTCACAGCCGCTCGCGCCGGCACCGAGCACGCTCGCCTCGAGTGTGGAAGCGACAGCGTGTCCGAGCCACGCGGCGCGCTCATCGGCGCCAAGCGCCCGGAAGGCATCGAAGCGGGCGCTCGCCGTCTCCAGCATGGTCCAGCTTCGGTCGAGTGCTTGCTCGGCCTCGATCCTCGCGAGCGTTGCCGCGGCCTCCGGTGTCTTGAAGCCGATCACAGGCTCCTGAGGCGCTCGGGCGCTGAGCGACGAGCCGTACCGCTCGACCCCGTGTCCAGGCTTGCGATCGATCATCAGGAAGATCGCCAGATCGAGGGCGAAGTCCGGGTCGGCGGCGACATGGACGGCGAGGATATCGCGGCGCTGGATCGCGAGTTCGTCGGTCAGGCGCTGTGACAGTCCCACTGCGCGGGTGGGCGAGGCTGGCCCTTCGTCGCCGGCTTCACTCTCTGTCACCGCCTCTGGTGCCTGGGCCGGTTCGACATAGAGCGTCTGATGGAGACGCGGGGTGCCGTCCGGGCCCAGCACGAGGAAGGCACCCACCGTGGGTCGCAGCTCCTCAGGCAGGACGGGAGGCTTCTCGGTGAGCGTCTCGATCGCCTTTTCGATGCTCTCGAGTTCGGTTTCTGCGACGGCGCGCTCGTCGTCGCTGCTGTTCTCGTCCTCGATCAGCGCCATCTTGTCCGCAGCGTCCGCCTCCAGGGTTGCGATCTGGTCCTGCTCGGATTCCGTCAGCGACGGCGGCGCGAGATCGACGCGCTGCAGGCCCTCGGTCTGCTGCCAGTCGACGTAGCGATCCAGCGTCGGGCGCACCCAGGCGTATCCCGTCTCGGCTGCCACCGCAGCGGCAGTGGCTTCCATCTTCTCGGTGGCGAGACGCTCGAGGATGGCGATGTCGAGCCAGCGCGTGGTGCTGTCGTCGGCGAACAGGTCGCGATCGATCCGCCCACCCGCGGCGAGATACGCATCTTCCCCGACGAGGCGGGCGCGCGGGTCAGCGCCGGAGACCGTCGCCTGCGTCATCATGCGCCGGATGCTGTCCGGATGTGCACCGCCATAGCCGCGGCTCATCTGGTCGAACACGTGGGCCTGACGCTCGCGATCCGGGGTTGAGGCGTAGGCCTTGGCGATATCGAGCGTGATCTCGCCATCGGCGAGCGCCTGGAAGACCATGGGTGCGAGGCTCGCCAGCCGCAGCCGACCTTCGACGAACCGCACGGTGACCCCGAAGCGGCGAGCGACGCCTTCGACATCAGATCCCTGCTCGATGAAGTGCTGGAAGGCGAGGCACTCGTCTGCCGGGTTCAGCGCAAGCTTCTGGAAGTTCTCGGCCAGGCTCGCTTCCGCCACGGCGCTGCCGAGGTCGTCAAGGACAAGGCAGGGAACGGCGAAGTCGGTCGGGAGCTTCCCTTCGTCGGCGAGAGCCTTCAGCGCGCTGTGCCGCCGTCCCCCGGCCTCGACGGCGTAGGTGCCCCTCGGCTTCTTGTTGGCGGTCACGATCAGGTTCTGGAGCAGCCCGCGTGCCTCGATATCGGCACGGAGCTGGGCATCGGCTGCGGCATCGCTGCGGCGGCGGACGTTCCGCTTGGACGGCACGAGCTTGCCGAGCGCAATAGTCTGGATCATCGTCGGTCTCCTTGGTCACGAGCCTCGGGCGCGCCTGCGCCGGCTCGCGTCCTCGACGCCTCCTTTCCTCTTCTAAGTCGTGGGAGGGTGGCGGGTTGCCCGAACTCAGGCGATGAGGCGGGTCAGACGCTCATCGACCGACGTCGCGAACGGATTGACCACGACGGTCCCGCGCCATGAGAAACCATCGCTCATGTCTTCGGAGAGGAGGACCGTGCAGCCGGCTTCGGCGGCGGCGTTCACGATCAGCGAGTCCCAGAACTGCAGCTTGTGGGTTGTGGCCAGGTCGAGCGCCGACAGGGAAGCCGAGGCGTTGCTGTCCGCGGTTCCGAAAGCCTGCGCCATGCGCAGCACCGCATCGCGCGCCTCGTCGCGTGATGCACCCGAGCGGGTGAGGACGACATAGAGCTCACCCAGGACCTGGACTGGCACGACGAGGGCGGCACGACCGCGCAGCTGCTTCAGGAGCATGCGGCTGGCGTCGATCTTCACTGCATCATCGGCATGCCGGTCAACGCCCGCGACATAGGCCAGCACGTTGGTGTCGAAGGCGACGCGGGTCACTCGTACAGATCTTCGCGGCGCCACGCGTCCGCCCGTCGGCGCGGCAGAGTGGCGACGAAGTCGAGCAGCGCATCGAGCGCGGGGCCCTGCCGGTCGAGATCATCGATCGGCGTGACCTTTGCGACCGGGCGGCCACGCGATGTGACGACGAAGGTTTCGCCGTCCTGCACGTCGCGCAGCATCTCGGAGAAATGCTGGTTGGCGTCGCTGGCGCTGATCGCACGTTCCATGGCCCGACCTTTCTAGTGGTAACGTCTAAATAGATGATGAGCGAGGCGCTGTCGAGCCGAACCCATGATCTCGACTATCTGCGCAACGCGGTCATGATCTCCGGTGCCTTTGGAGCCGGAACGAACAGCCGGGTCTGGTACCGGATGATCTCGACGACACAGCCGAGCGCCTTCAGCTCGGGCAGGCGCGCCGGATCAAACCCTGTGAGCTCAAGCCGCTGCGACCCGCCGACGAGCGCCCGCTTAGCGTGCAGCTTGCCACCGTTGCCTACGGGGACAGTTCGCCCATCCTCGAGCACCGCCCTGACGAGATCGTCCGGCGCGACCACGGGCGCATCGAAGCCGAACCGACGGCCAAGCTCCGCCAGCGCCAGCGCGGGGATCTGCCTCCCGAGCGACGATTGTCCTGTCTCGTCGACCACGCGCACCACCTGGGCGAGTTCATCGGGCAGGGCGTCCCAGATCGGCAGGAGCAGACCGGTGACCAGGTGCATGGTCACGGTCGACGTGGACGCAATCAGTTCGTCTACCTCGGCGGTCCAGGCGGACGCGAACCTGTCAGCTGTGGCGATGGTCCAACGTGTGTCGGCGAAGGCGTCACGATCAAGACGTTGGCGGCGCAAGGGACGAACGATCTCATAGCGCGGGCATAGCGTACCGTCCTCGCTGAGCACGCTCCGGCCATCCAGGCGCAGGGCGCTGCGACCTGACTGTTCGTTGACGAGGAAACGGGCATCCTTCCGTCGTGCGAGATCCATTACGTCGTCCAACGACAACGGCCGCGGGCGGCGTTCTAGGCCTAACGTGAGCAGATGCGTGGTGGAACCGCTGGTGGCATCGGTCCGGATCACGCGATCCTGCTCCACGCGCAACCGCTCGACCGCCAGTGTCTCGACGCCGAGGTCGAGCGTACCCGCCTTGCGCGCCGAGTCTACGCGCGCCTCGACCAGACCGAGATACTCGTCGAAGATCGCGTTCTGGAGCGCGATGGGAAAGGCGAGGAGACGGTTCAGCCATCGCTGTATCGGCGGCAGGTCGTCGCGCAGACCGCCGTCCTCAGCGGCAAGGCGGAGCCCCGAACGATCCTCGAAGTCACCCCGCGTCGTCGACTGAAGCTTCCCGGCATAGAGCAGGCGGTACCAGGCGATCAGCGCATCCTTGGCATAGTCGCTCTCGAGATTGTCGGCGGGGTCGAACAGGTTCTGACCACCGGTCTGGCGTTGTCCCCGAGTGAGCGCACCCAACGTGTCGAGGCGGCGAGCGATGGTCGAGATGAAGCGGCGTTCGCCGCGCACATCGGTCGTGACGGGCCGGAACAGGGGCGCCGATGCCTGCGCCGAGCGGTGGGTACGGCCGAGGCCCTGGATGGCCGCGTCGGCGCGCCAGCCGGGCTCGAGCAGATAGTGGATGCGGCGCGCCTGGTTCTTGGCGCGTAGGCAAGCGTGGTAGCTGCGTCCCGTTCCACCGGCGTCACTGAAGACGAGCAGTCTCTTGGTGCCGTCCATGAAGGCCTGGGACTCAGCGAGGTTCGACTTGGGCGTGCGGCGTTCGAGGCGCTGCGCACTGTTTGCATCCACGACGAGGCGGCGGGTGCGCCCGGTCACCTCTGCGACCTGGGAGGTGCCGAACCGCTCGATGATCGCGTCGAGCGCCGTGGCGATTGCCGGCAGGGCGCAGAGTTGCTCGACCAGAGCATCGCGCGCGGCCAGTGCGGCCTGGCTGTGCACGGGACGACCGTCTTCGTCGGTCATCGGCTCGGAGCGAACCGTGCCGTCCGCATCGGTGAAGACTCGCATCTGGCGGGTAGGAAAGGCGCCGAGCAGGTAGTCGACGACATATTCGCGAGGGGAGAGGTCGATCTCGAGCGCTTCGCGCTCGGCCGGAGCGAGTTCGGCCAATCGCCGCGCGAGCATCGCCTCGGAGGTGGAGACCAGCTGCACCACGACGGCGTCGCCGCGGCCGAGGTCGGCTTCGATGGCAGGCAAGAGGCTCGGCAGCTTGGCGGACAGGAGCAATTGCGCAAAGAAGCGCTGCTTGACGCTCTCGAACCGGGACAGCGCAGCCGATTTGGCATTCGGGTTCAACGTCGAGCCGGAGACGGTATCAACGACCCGGGTTTGCTCGAGCGCGGCATTCAGGTTGCGATGAATGATCGCCCAGGCCTCCGCATAGGCGTCGTAGACGTGGATCTGCTCGGGGGTGAGCGTGTGCTCCAGCAGGTCATATTCGACCCCGGCGAAGGACAGCGCACGCGCCGTGTAGACCCCAAGCGCCTTTAGGTCGCGGGCGACCAGCTCCATTGCCGCGATGCCGCCCTTGCGGACGCCGGTGATGAATGCCTCGCGGTCAGCGAATGCCGTTCCCGGTCCCCAGAGCCCGAGGCGTGTCGCATAGCTGAGGTTGGCGATGTCCGAGGCGCCCGTGGCCGAGACGTAGAGGGCGCGAGCGCGGGGGAGATGGTTCTGCAGCCGCAGACCTGCGACGCCCTGCTCCGATCCTTTGACCCGGCCGCGTGAGCCTTCGCCGCCCGCCGCGTTCGCGAGCGCGTGCGCTTCGTCGAACGCGATGACACCGTCGAACGCCTCGCCTGCCCAGTCGAGGATCTGGCGAAGGCGGGTCGCGTCCTCGCGCCCCGAGCGCAGTGTCGGATAGGTCACGAAGAGGATGCCGGCATCGAGCGCGATCGGCGTGCCGAGCTTCCATTGTGACAGGGGCTGGACGTCCAGTGCCATTCCGCCGAGCGCGCCCCAGTCGCGCCGCGCGTCCTCCAGCAGGGCTTCGTTTTTGCTGAGCCAGATGTGGCGTCGCCGTCCCCGCTGCCACTGATCGAGAATGATCCCGGCGATCTGACGCCCCTTTCCGGCGCCGGTGCCATCGCCGAGAAAGAAGCCCGCGGCATACGCAGCTCCGTCATCGGAGACTTCGAGCAAGCTACCCTCCTGGGCCGTATTGAAGCGACCCGGTAGGTCACGCTCGAAGGCCGCGCCGGCGTAAATGAGCGTTTCCAGCTGCGCCGCGGACAGCAGTCCTTCGGTGATGACCTTCCGGGGCAGCAAAGGCGCGTAGACCGGCCGGGGAGCGGCGATCGAACCCATCGCCAGCGACTCGACGAGCGGGGTCGGGTGATCCTGTCCGTCGGGAAGGCTGAGCCGGCTTGGCCGCCACGGCAGGTAGATGCCGGCCGTCTCGCCGGTTGGGCTTGGTTCCTCGAGCGCAATGACCCGCAACGGCTGCGCCTCGGCATCCTGGTGCTCCGGCTTCGGAAGCGTGGGCGCGCGTGAGGCGCCACGAATCCCGCGGAAGAGCGACAGGCGCGGGGCGCGGGACGGCGAGGGCGGCGAAGGTGAGGATGGCGGCGTTGCGCGGGGAGGAAGCCGATCGACGAGTTCAAGGGCGCCAGCAAGGTCCTCGATGTCCGCCACCATTGGCACGCCGCCGTCAGTGACCCGGTCCCAGACGGCCAGCCGCACCGCGATGCCGGTGCCGTGCTTGGCATAAAGGCCGCGCCTCAGCGTCAGGTCCATGCGGCAAGTCCAAAACGAACCAAGCAGATCGCGACTGGACCAGGTCGGCATCAGCGCCACGATCCGTGTGCCGTCGGGGAGGCGTTTCGCAGCACCGAGCAGGTGGCGATCGGCTGCGTTCCGATCTTGGCCGCGTCCTTCGGAACGGGCGAAGGGAGGGTTCATGATGACGACGGTCGGGCGTTGGTCCGGCGGGAGCAGGTCGTCGATCAGCTCCCCGTCATAGCCGGTCACCTGAGCGTCGCCGAACGCCTCCCGCAGACACAGCCGGCGCACCGGGTCGATTTCGTTCAGGATGAGGCGCGTCCCTGCACGCGCGGCCGGCCAAGCGAGCATCCCTGTTCCGGCGGACGGTTCGAGCAGCGTGTCCGCCGAGGAAAGCGCGGCGGCCCGCCCCAGGAGCCACGCGATCGGAGCGGGCGTCGAGAATTGCTGAAGGGCGAGCTGCTCCTCGGTGCGGATGCTCTGCGTCGGCAGCCGGTCGGTCAGGGCTGTGAGTGCGGCGAGCGTCTCGAGGGTGTTGTCGCGCTCGCTCCACGCGGGCGAGGTGAGAACAAGGATTTGCGCGAGCTCCAGCGCGTCATAGGCGTGGCGTATCGACCGATGGTTGCGCGTGCCCGCCTGCGAGCAGGCAGATTCGAACAGCTGCCTCAGGAGGCGCTGGTCGATCGGCTCGCCGGCCTGCAGATGGGCAACGAGTGCATGAGCGAGCTTGATTACCGGCTCGGCGGTCGGGGCGCGTGACAGGACAAATGCGGGCATCGGTAATCTCCCGCCCGACCGGCTTCATTGCCGGCACCAGGGCACCCAGAGCCCCGCTGCCTGTCCTCTCTCCGAAGCGTCAGCGCCGCAGGACGTCATTCCAGTCGTCGCCTGAACAGGGAGGGTAGCGCGCCTCGACCACGCGCCGGCCGAGATGTTCGCGCGCCAGCTTCTCGGCCCGCTTTCCACCCGCATCATGATCGAGGAACAGGACGATCTCCTCGACGCCGGGCGGGAGCTCGATGCGGGAGAAGCGCTCGGTGCCCAGGGTCGCCCAGCACGGCAGGTCGAACAACGAAGTAGCCGACAGTGCCGTCTCGATGCCTTCGGCAAGCCCGAGGCGGCGCGCAGCCGGCGTGAGACGAACAAGGCCGGAGCCAAGCCGACCCAGCGCGGCACGCCGGGGTTCACGACGGGTCAGGCGTCTGCCGTCGCGAGACAGGAATGACCGGTGGACGGCGATGAGGCCCGTTGCATCGGTAACGGACGCGATCATCGCGGGCGAGAAGCGGGTGAACGGCTTCGGCCCGAGTGGTGTGCGGGGATGGAAGCGAAGGGCGGGGGTCGGCTTGATGCCTCGGCCGGCGAGGTAAAGCTCCGCAGGGGAGCCGGCCGCGGCACGCGCGTCGGACCAGAGCTGCTGGGCGGCTCGGCGGCTGAGATCGTCAGGCGCATCGTGCCGCTCTGCGGGAGACCAGCTCGCCGCGCCGGGAAGTCGCAAGGCGTGCAGCGCCTGCAGAACCGCTCCGTTGTCGCAACCCGCGAAGCAGTGGAACAGCAGGCGCTTCCGGCCCAGCCTGACGCTGAGGGACGGCGTCCGGTCGCCATGCGCGGGACAGCGGCACATGCCGCCGCTCTGTCCCCATCGTCCGCCGAGCGACTCGACGATGGCGCGTCCGCTGTCGGCCGCGCCTGTAAAGTGAGGGTCATGGTAGCTCATCGGCGTCTCGCATCTTCGTGTGCAGGCCCCGGCCGCCGCCTCCTCTCCAGGGCTGCTTCGCTGCTTTCCTACAGCAGCACGTTCGCACTATGTTCCAATTCGAGGAGGAAGGGAAGAGCCATGCGAGGACACGATGATCCGATTCCTTACTCCCAGCGTGAGCGCCTTCCCGCTCTTCTTGGTCAGCCCGCCGGCGCTCGCCGAGCAGGTGACACCCTCGGTTGAAGCGCCGACTGAGAACAGCGTCGACGAGGGCATTTCGCCATCACTGGCGTTCAAGCTCGTCGAGCACAGGGTGGCCGGACCCCCGCCGTCGCTTCCCATGCGCCAAGCCATCCCGGCCGTTGCGCGTACGACGTCGCGCCTCTCGGCGACGAACCGAGCTCGCACCCATGTGCTGGCCTTCATCCGGGCGGCCGAGATGCGCCACGCACTGCCGCTTGGGCTGCTTGAGGCTCTGGTCGAGGTTGAATCCGCATTCCAGCCGGGTGCGATCAGCCGAGCCGGGGCAATGGGGCTGTCGCAGCTGATGCCCGCGACAGCGCGCGCGCTCGGCGTCCTCAATCCATTCGACGCGCGCGCCAATGTCGATGGCGGTGCGCGGTACCTAAGAGCGATGCTCGACCGCTTCGGGTCGATCAAACTTGCGCTGGCCGCCTACAATGCAGGTCCGGGGGCGGTCCTTCGCTCGCGTGGGGTGCCGGCCAATAACGAGACGCCAGCCTATGTCGCGAAGGTCCTTGCTGCCTGGTCCTTCGGTGGCGTCCGCTGATCCGGGCCGGCATGCGGTCATCAGGCGCCGTGGGCAACAAGGTAGGCGGTCACCTTGCCATAGACCTTTCGCCTAGGACGTCTTCCTGCGCGGAGGTCGGACACGAAGCGCGGGTCGTGCACGACGATACGGCCGAAGCGGGTCGGGCTCAGGCCCGCGCGAGCGAGGTACTCCTCCACTTTCTGCAGCAGTTCGTTCTCCACAGGCACCGACTCGCTTTACATTGTTCCCGTTATGTTCCATGCTCCTGCCGGTTTTGTCTAGGATGATTCCTATGATGCTCGCGCAAATTGAAGATCCTCGCACAGCGCTCCAGCGGCTGATCGACGAACGCAAGGAAGACTATGCGGGCCTGTCGCGCATGCTTCGGCGCAACGATGCGTACATCCAGCAGTACATCAAGCGCGGAACGCCCAAGCGGTTGCACGAGGAGGACCGGCGCGTTCTCGCCGCTTACTTTGGCGTCAAGGAGGCCGTCTTGGGCGGACCCCAAGAGTGGGAGCAGCCCCCCTTGCAACAAGTGCCCGTGCTCGACGTCTATGCGTCGGCCGGACATGGCGCTGCCGATTTCGGTGAGGCGCGTCGCACGACGATCGGCTTCGATCCGCGTTGGCTGCGCGATCGCACCAAGGGGTCTGCCGATGGTCTGTCGGTCATTCAGGTAAAGGGCGATTCCATGGCACCTACGCTTGCCGATGGCGACGATGTGCTCGTCGACCGAAAGGACGGCGTGGGGCGACTCCGGGACGGCATCTACGTGCTGCGGCTCGACGACAGCCTGATGGTCAAACGGCTCGCCCGCAATCCATCGGGCCGAGGCATTTCGATCAGGAGCGACAATCCGGATTATCCGAGCTGGCAGAACATCGAGCTTGGCCGGATCGACATTGTTGGTCGGGTGCTATGGTTCGGCCGCACCCTGAGCTGATCGCGGTGGACTGAGACATGGCTATGAAGCAACTCAGCCTGCATGTCGTCGGCGCGAACCATCCGAATGCCGATGGCAGCAACCGCCGGTTCGAGATCCTGCTCTGCGTGCCGGGTGAGCCGATCGAGCTTCTCCCCGAACCCAAGAACCCCGCCGATCCGAGCGCCATTGCGGTCGTCAGCGCCCGTCATATTCAGATCGGCTACCTGACGGCCGATCGCGCGCCGTGGATCGGCAGCATGCTACGCAATGGCCGCGAGCTTCAGGCAGTGTTCCAGGAGGCGACACAGCCTGGAGCAGCGATCAGGATCGGGTTCGACGGAGAAGTGCCCGTCCTGCCCCGGTGCGACCGGAAGCGGCACGCCGAAGTCACGACCGAAGAGGTTGATTTCTGGCCCGACGAACTACCGCCGGACGATTGATCATGCCGAGAAGGAAGCTCGACCGCAGCACTCAGCCAAACGTCGCCAGCGCAGACCCAAACTCCGTGCGTTTCCGATCGATGGCTGGTGAGCCGCTTGATCGCCGGGCGCGAAAGCAACCAGCGATCGAGACCGTGCCGGACCATGGTGACCAGCAGGAAGCCTGGGCGATTGCGGCCGAATTGATCACTGATCTGGGCGCGCATGAGGCAGTCGCATGGGCTGACAATTATATGCGGGACCTGCATCGGAAACGGGATTGGCGGGGCATGCGACGATGGGGAATCGTCGGGTCTGCTCTGGACGAGCTGGTAAGCGCCAACGTGCATTAGCGGCGGATCGGACATGCCCCGGGTCCGAGGGTCCGACGCGATGCGAATCGATACCTCGCCCGCGATGATGCTATGCTGCCGTCGAGGTTCCGTAAGCAGCGATCGGAGGATCGGCGGTCATGGATTCAGAAACACTCAGAGCCGCCGCGAGACTGGCGCGGGCGCGAAGCACCCCGCCGCGGTCTGTCGATCATCGGGACGGGCTTGAGCGCCTGGGCGCTCGCTGCGCCTTGGAGCAGCTCGCGAGGGACCTCGAGATCACAGCGGATCATGAGGAACGGCAGCAACGAAAGAGTCGCTGACCGTCGGGCTCGCATCGCCTCACGTCGTCAGGTCGTGGACATGTAGCGCCGGCCGGCGGACAGGTCGTCTTCAACCGGGATCCTCCGCAGGTGGTGGATCACTCAGGAGGTCGCGGGCTCTCTTCCCGAGCTTTGAGGCAGTCGCTCACTGTTGTCAGGCGCGACCAGTGACCGCGATCAACGGATCACTTGCACGGCCATCGGCGAGGACGTCCGCGGTGATGTGGCGGAACCCTGCGCGCTCCAGGTAGAGCCGGACCAGCGCGGCGTGTCCGTTGATGTTGAGCGACCGCCAGATGGCGACTGCCTTTGTCGGGAAACACCGGTTCGAGAAGCTGACGATGAAGGGGGCTTCCCGCACCAGCACCCTTCGCACTTCGGTGAATACGGCGACGGGCTGCTGGAGGTATTGAGCACCGACACAGCAGAGGGCACCCTCGAAGAATCGGTCGTCCAGCGGCAGCGTGGCGTCGCGATTCAGATCCTGCACGAACCAGCGATCCAGCCGCGGATTGGCGGCGAGCTCTTCGGCGTTCATGCCATGTCCGACGACAGGGGCGTAGGTCAGGTCGGGCGGCAGGTGGCTGACCCAACTCGACATGAGGTCGAGTACCGGCTTGTCCTCGGGCAGCAGCCCTCGATAGTGCGCGGTCAGCGACGCCACCGCCCCCTCGTCAATGTGCGTGACCAGCCGCGGAGGGGCATAGAAAGCGAGATCATCGCCGGTATCCTGCTTCGTGAAGGCGCCAGCGGGCAGCTCGGGGAGCGGGTTCATCACGGCGCGCGGTCCTGCTCTCTCAGCCAGTCTGCATAGGGTGTGTTGGCGACCATGTGCCGATTGAGGTCAGGCGTCCCATCCTGCCACCATACGGGCCCACGCTCGCCCAGCGCCACCTTGGCTTGGTCGACCTGCGCGTGGGCCTCGGCAAGGCGTGCCTTGTCGGCCGCGCGCAGCGCAATCCCTACGGCGCGTCTCGCCGCCATGAGTTCGCCGACCAAGGCTGCGCGCTGAGGCTCTGGCAGCGACGGGTTTGATCGTCGCCACAGGCGCCCGCGGACGACGAAGTAGCGTCCATCGGGTGTGACCGGATAGTCCTTTGCGGTCACGCTACCGTCTTGCTTGAGGTTGTCGACGGGATCAGGCGAGGCGAGCTTTCGCCAGGCTCATGGGACGAAACTCCGCCAAGGAGTGCGGTGAGTGTCGTCGGCTGAAAGCCACGGGCATCTACGCCGACGTCGAACTGGCGCGGCAACGGCTTCAACTTGCCATGACTGTGCCCATGCAGGTTGATCGAGCGGCGATGCTGCCCGTTCCAGCTCCTGGATGGGTAGTGGCAGAGCACCAGCACAACGCCGTCCAGCGTAAGTTCTGCATAATCCTGAACGCTCGCCCAGCCTGCGGCAACGCCGGTTGCGGGATCGTCATTGTTGCCCCGGACGAGGTGCTTGATGCCGTTGAGCCCAGCCAGAAAGGCCGCGACGTCTGCCGAACGGCGTGCGACGTCACCGAGGTGCCAAACCTCGTCGTCAGGGCCGACGATCTCGTTCCAGGCGGCAACGATCGCCTCGTCCATGGCCGCCACATTGGCGAACGGTCGGCGGTGGATGTTGATCGTGCGATGATCACCGAAGTGCGTGTCGGCGGTGAAGAAGATAGTCATTGCGGAAGGCTCAGAGCATCTCGAGCGGGCGACGGGTGCGGGGGCGCGGGAACGCTGCGTCGAGTGTTGCAAGATCAGCGTCCGAAAGGATGAGATCGGCCGCCGCGCGATTCTCCCGCACATGGTCGATCGAACCTGCCTTCGGAATGGCGATGACGCCGTCGTGGCGCATCGCCCAGGCGAGTGCCACCTGCGCCGGCGTCGCGCCGATATTGCTCGCGGTCGTAGCAAGGGTGCGGTTGGCAAGAAGGCGGCCCTGTTCCACCGGGCTGTACGCCATGGCTGGCATGCCGTGATCGCCAAGCCAGGGCAGCGAATCGTGTTCGGCCCCCCGCCGCGTGAGATTGTAGAGGATCTGGTCGGTCACACAGGCGCCGCCGTCCGCCGCAACAAGCTCTTCCATGTCATCGGTATCGAGATTGCTGACGCCCCAGTAACGGATCTTGCCCGCGGATTTCAGCGCCTCCATTGCCCCAACCGTCTCAGCAAGCGGCACCGAACCGCGCCAATGAAGCAGGTACAGGTCGAGCCGATCGGTCCCGAGCCGCTTCAAGCTCGCCTCGCACGCGCCGGCCAGACGATTTCGCGAGGCATTCTGCGGATAGGCCTTGCTGACCAGAAACAGCCGGTCGCGCACGTCGCTGAGCGCTTCGCCGATCAGGGTTTCTGCCGCACCGTCACCATACATCTCGGCGGTATCGATCAGCGTCATGCCGCACTCGACGCCCGCACGAAGCGCCGCAATCTCGCTCGAACGGCGCTCGCGGCGCTCGCCCATCATCCAGGTTCCCTGGCCAAGCGCCGGCACCTTCTCGCCGCTGGGTAGCGTCACCGTCTTCATCATCGCCTCGCACATAGGAACGCTCAGCGACCAACGTTGCAGCGGTCGTTCGGGCGCATCGGCGCCGGCTGGAATGTCGCCCGTCATGTCCCATCTAGGAGGCTTGGGATTAGGATGGGTGAGCAAAATGGCGGGCGGGTGGACGCGCGACGGCGCTATCCAGGATCAGATCGACGACACGGTGACCGACGCCGTCCTGTTCGCGCGATCAGGCCTTCCCGGAGGGGAAAGTGCAACGCACTGCCAGGAGTGCGGCGAGGAGATCCCCGAGGCCCGCCGTCAAGCGCTGGCGGGCGTAAGGACATGCGTACAGTGCCAGTCGCAGCGCGACAGCCGAGCTGTTCTTTCCGCGTTCAATCGACGCGGCAGCAAGGACAGCCAGCTGCGCTGACGCCATCAAGCTAGCCGGCTATTGCCTCAGGTCGGTTTCGACTTGCGAGGCTTGGGTTTGGGCGTGGGAAGCTCGGCGACCGTGACCCGGACGAACTCGGCAAGCCAGTCGCCGTCTTCCCATCGGTCTGCATCAACCAGCAGGCAGGGCTTCGCGCCCGGGTAGGGTGGCGCTTCGTCGAGATTGGGTCCTAACGTCCGCCCGCTGACGGTGGTCTTGATGAAAAGCTGGCCGTCGCAGATCATTCCGAACATCTTGCCGCCGCAGTACAGTCCGTACTCGCCGAACATTGGCCTGGCCGAGACGTCGCCTGCTGCGGATAGCTGATCGACGATCAATGCGACGGTGTTTCTGTCGGATGCCATGATGCCACCATGTCCGATCCACGGAGAAATTTCGAGACGTTACAAGCGGCGTGCCCGTTGGGCGGATCCTTGAACCGCGATTGCTCGCTGCGGCGGTGCGAAAAGCCGTCCGGTTACAGCGTGTTGGGCAATTCACTTAGTCGGTGCTCATCATCTGACGTGAGCCATGGCGGAGAGAAAGGCCGCTTCTGCGGGGTAAGCGGAGTTGCGCTATCCTTCATCGGTGAGCGGCGCGATCCCTGGCAACCCGCGCCGTATCACCTGCGCGCGTAAGGACTAGCTCCTGCCCCAATATCCGCTATGCTGGATATATGGAATCGGGATTAGCCATCATTGCGCTTGGTGCATTGGCTCAAGGCACACGCCTGGACACCTTTCGCCTGCTGGTGCGCCATGAACCAGACGGCATGGCGGCGGGTGAGATCGCTCGTCGGCTCGACGTGCCGCAGAACACCATGTCCGCACATCTCGGGATCCTCGCCCGCGCCGGCCTTGTACGAGCCGAACGACGCAGCCGCTCTATCATCTACCGCGCCGATCTGGACGGCCTGCGCGCGCTGACGCTGTTCCTCGTCAAAGACTGCTGCGCCGGCAACGCGGAGCTGTGTGCTCCGCTCATCGCCGAACTTGCCCCTTGCTGCTGAGAGGACGCTTCGTGCCTGTCGATATGATCATTTATCACAATCCCGAGTGCGGCACCTCCCGCAACACCCTTGGCCTCATCCGCAATGCCGGCATCGAGCCGCATGTCGTCGAGTATCTGAAGACCCCGCCCGCCCGCGCGCTGCTGGTCGAGCTGATCAATCGTGCCGGCATGACGCCCCGTGAGCTGCTCCGCGAGAAGGGGACGCCTTATGCGGAGCTGGGCCTGGGCGACACGGGGCTGTCCGACGATGCGCTGGTGGACGCGATGATGGCACATCCGATCCTCATCAACCGGCCACTGGTCGTTTCACCACTTGGCGTGAAGCTTTGCCGACCGTCCGAAGCCGTCCTCGATCTGCTGCCCGCGGATGAGCTCGGCGCGTTTGCGAAGGAAGATGGCGAGCAAGTCGTCGATGCATCAGGCCAGCGCGTCGCCTGATGCTCCTTGCCGTCCTGATCTTCGTCGCCACGATCGCGCTCGTCATCTGGCAACCCAAGGGTCTCGGGATTGGATGGAGCGCGATGGGCGGGGCCGCCGTGGCGCTGCTTGCGGGTGTCGTCACGCTGTCGGACGTGCCGGTGGTGTGGGGCATCGTCTGGAACGCGACGGCTGCATTCGTCGCGATCATCGTAATCAGCCTGCTGCTCGATGAAGCCGGGTTCTTTGAGTGGGCAGCACTCCATGTCGCACGCTGGGGCAGGGGGCATGGGCGGAGGCTGTTCGTCCTCATCGTGCTGCTGGGCACAGCAGTATCCGCGTTGTTCGCCAATGACGGCGCGGCGCTGATCCTCACGCCGATCGTCATTGCCATGCTGCGGGCGCTGGGCTTCAAGGACAGGGCGACGCTGGCGTTCGTCATGGCGGCCGGGTTTATTGCCGACACCGCCAGTTTGCCGCTTGTCGTCTCGAACCTGGTCAACATCGTGTCGGCCGACCTCTTCAAGATCGGCTTCGGTGAATATGCCGGCGTGATGGTGCCGGTGGATCTGGTGTCGATCGCGGCAACGCTCGGCGCGCTCCTGTTGTTCTTCCGGCACGACATCCCGCAAGCCTATGACGTGGCGGCGCTCCGGCTTCCGCGTGACGCGATCCGCGACGCTGCGACCTTTCGCGCCGGGTGTACGGTCCTGGCGCTGCTGCTCGCCGCATTCTTCCTGCTCGAACCTCTGGGCGTGCCCGTCAGCGCCGTAGCCGCTGCCGGCGCGGTCCTGCTGCTGGTGATCGCGGGCCGGGGTCATGTGATCCAGACCGGCAAAGTGCTGCGCGGCGCACCGTGGCAGGTCGTGATCTTCTCGCTGGGTATGTACCTGGTCGTCTATGGCTTGCGAAACGCAGGCCTCACCGATCATCTCGCCGCGCTGCTCGATCGCACCGCCCAGGGCGGCGTGTGGGGCGCTGCGCTCGGAACCGGCGTGATCGCGGCCGTCCTGTCTTCGGTGATGAACAACATGCCGACCGTGCTGGTGGGTGCGCTCTCGATTGACGCCGCGCACGCCACGGGCGCGGTCAAGGAAACGATGATCTACGCCAACGTGATCGGCTGCGATCTCGGCCCCAAGCTGACGCCGATCGGTTCGCTCGCGACGCTGCTGTGGCTTCATGTTCTCGGCCAGAAGGGTGTGCGGATCGGGTGGGGCTATTACTTCCGGGTCGGTGTCACGCTGACGGTGCCGGTGCTGCTCATCACGCTTGCGGCGCTCGCCATCAGGATCAGCCTCGCATGACGAGCATGGTCGTCACCCTGCTTCGATCCGGCGATCTGGACGAAATGGCAGGCCCTTTGACGGCAGCCCAACTGCCGATCGCGGACCTGGGCGAACCCGGCCGCACCTTCTTCCGCTTTGACGATGCTCAAGGCCTCATCGGATATGGTGGTTTGGAAGGAAGGGGAGCCGATCGCCTGCTTCGCTCGGTCGTCGTCACCGATCGCAGAGGGCGCGGAATCGGCCGTGCCATGATCGCCGGGCTCGAACAGCAAGCTCGCGAATACGGAGTGGCACACCTCCACCTGCTGACGACGACGGCCGCGTCGTTCTTCCGGAGCCTCGGGTTCGCTAATGCAAGCCGCGAGTCCGCTCCGTCGACCATCACCGCCTCGCGTGAGTTCACCGCGCTCTGCCCCGCCTCGGCCGTCTATCTCGTGAAAGCTCTCTGATGTCGCTGCGTTCATTGATCGATCCTGACAGCCTTCCCGCGCTCGATCCCGCCTTCGTCCGCCAGCGACCCGCGCTGAGCCTGGGTGCTCTCGATCCGGCGCCACGCATCCTGTTGCTCTATGGGAGCCTGCGCGAGCGGTCGTTCTCGCGGCTCGCTGTCGAGGAAGCCGCGCGCCTCCTGCACCTGTTCGGAGCCGAAACGCGCATCTTCGATCCATCGACGCTGCCGCTTCCCGATCAGGTGAAGGACGACGATCATCCTGCGGTCCACGAGCTGCGCGAGCTGTCGATGTGGTCGGAGGGGCAGGTCTGGTGCAGCCCTGAGCGACACGGCCAGATCACCGGCATCATGAAGGCCCAGATCGATCATCTGCCGCTCGAAATGAAGGGAATGCGCCCAACCCAGGGTCGCGCACTCGCGGTCATGCAAGTGTCCGGCGGATCGCAGTCGTTCAACGCGGTCAACACCCTGCGCCTGCTCGGCCGCTGGATGCGCATGTTCACGATCCCGAACCAGTCGTCCGTCGCCATGGCTTACAAGGAATTCGACGAGGCAGGCCGCATGAAGCCGTCGAGCTATTATGATCGGATCGTCGACGTGATGGAGGAGCTGGTACGCTTCACCGTCCTGCTGCGCCCCCATGCGGTCCAGCTCGTCGATCGCTATTCGGAGCGCAAGCAGGTCGGCGTGCCGGTCGACGAAGCAACCGACCTGTCGAGCATCGCCATCGCGCGCGCCTGACGCTCATGCGTGATCGAACGCTTGGAGGATCGGGCACGGCCCGGCTGACCCGCTTCCGCACTCTCTTGCGAGATGGCGAAGGGAGGCGCGCACCCGCTCAAGCTCCTGGATCTTGGCGTCCAGTGCCTCAATCCGCTCATTGGCAAGCTCGCGTACGCGGGCGCGATCGTCGGTTGCGTCGAGCGCTAGCAGTTCGCCGATCTGCTCCAACGTGAACCCGGCTGCCTGCGCCGATCGGATAAACCGGAGGCGGCGCACGTCATCGATTCCGTAGCGGCGAATACTGCCGCTCGCGCCGGAGCCTTGCGGCCGGTCTGGCGTATCGAGCAAACCCCGGCGCTGATAGTAGCGCACGGTCTCGACACCGACGTCTCCTTCACGCGCGAAACCCGCAATTGTCAGCGCCGCCATGCCTTGACTCCGTACTATAGTACGGACCCTATATAGGCTCCGCGAACAGGACGGAGAAGTGAGATGGCGACCGCGGCGCCCAAGAAAGCGACGATCTATCGTATGGTGATGCCGGCGCACACCTGCCCCTATGGCGTGAAGGCCAAGGATCTGCTGCGCCGGCAAGGTTACGAGGTCGAGGATCACTGGCTGCGCACGCGCGAGGACACGGACGCGTTCAAGGCGGAGCATGACGTGAAGACCACGCCGCAGACCTTCATCGGGGGTGAGCGCGTAGGAGGCTTTGACGATCTGCGCCGCTTCTTCGGCAAGGCGGTGCGCGATCCCAAGGCCGTCACATACCGGCCCGTAGTCGCGGTGTTCGCCATGACCGCCCTGATGGCGCTCGCGGCCAGCTACACTGCCTTCGGTTCGCCGTTCACGGTCCGCGCTGGGGAATGGTTCATCGCCTTCTCGATGTGCGTGCTCGCCATGCTGAAGCTCCAGAACGTCGAGAGCTTCTCGAGCATGTTCCTCAACTACGATCTGCTCGCCAAGCGCTGGGTGCCCTATTCCTACGTCTATCCCTACGCGGAAGGTGTCGCGGGCGTGCTGATGGCGGCAGGTGTGCTCACCTGGCTGTCGGTGCCGATCGCGCTCGTTATCGGGACGATCGGTGCGGTATCCGTCATCAAGGCGGTCTATGTCGACAAGCGCGAACTCAAGTGCGCCTGCGTGGGCGGAGATAGCAACGTACCTCTCGGCTTCCTCTCGCTGACCGAGAACGTGATGATGGTCGCCATGGCGCTATGGATGGTGATCGCCCCGGCTGCGCTCTCGATGCCGCACTGAGCCGTTGACTTCAGGTCCAAAAGGCTGCCGGTAGTGGGCGTGAAGTCCGGGTCTCGTCCTTTTATCAGCGTCTTTCGCACGGCCGTCCTGGCCGTGCTTGCGATGATGCTGCTTATCCGGCTGGGGCCGATCTGCGAAGCCAGTGCTCAAGCCGCTCCGATCGCGTCGGTAATGGCCGGGTGCGAGGAGAAGAACCCTTCGGCCCCGGGCAAAAAGGCGCCGCAAGCGGCCTGCGCGACGCCCTGCATCGCCGTCCCCGGGGAAGCCCTGGCGAGGGTCGAGCCGTTATCCTCACTCCCAATCGCCGCCTGGCCGTCGCCGGCTACTGTCATGAGCGGGTGGCTGATACCGCCCGCCACTCCACCTCCGCGAGCCGTGTGACCCTCCAACAGGTTCACACATTTAATCAACGGAGATTTCAATGACCAAGTTCAAGCTGATCGGCGCAGCGCTGGCGCTCGCCCTTCCCACCGCAGCCTTCGCGGCCGGGTCCTGCTGCGCCGACATGGCGTGCTGCAAAGACGGTGCCGATTGCTGCAAGGACGGCAAGGGCGATTGCTGCAAGGACATGAAGAAGGGCGACGATCATGCCGGTCACGACATGTCCGGAATCCCTAAGAAGTAAGCCGGGGAGGGAGGCGTTTGCGCCTCCCTCCTTTTAGTGGTGGGCGAACACCTTGCGTCCACCAGGTCCGAACGCAACGACGTCGTAGGGCTGGGCCTTCATGCCCGGCATCTCCATGCCCGGCGAGCCCATCGGCATCCCGGCAACCGCGAGCCCCATCACACCCTTCGGGTGCGTTGCCAGAGCCCGCTTCATGTCGGCGATCGGCACATGACCCTCGAAAGTCATGCCGTCGATGATGGCCGTGTGGCACGAGGCTAAGTCCGCAGGTACGCCCCGGGCCTTCATGAACGCGGGCCGGTTCGCGTCGTCGACCACGCGGACCGCGCGACCGAACTGAGCCTTCACCTGCTGCGCCCACTTTTCGCAACATGGGCAGCCCGGATCACGGTGCATCAGCACCGGCCCGGCAGCCACGGCTGCGACCGGCATGGCGAACGTTACAACAGCGGCGAGAAGGCGGGTGCGGGTCATATCTGTTCCTAGATGGTCGCCCCACCGCAGGCCAGCCCTGCGGTGGGGCGGTCGCCGATCACTGTGCAGCCTTGCCGTGCGCCCGCAGCCAGGCGTTCAGCTCACCGACTTCCTTGTTCTGCTCGGCGATCGTCTTGGTCGCCATCTGGCGGACCTTTGCGTCCTTGGCTTCGCGCAACACTATCTGCGACATGGCAATACCGCCGCGATGATGCTCGACCATTTTGCGGACCCAGGTTTCGGTCGCATCGGCACCCATGGCCGACATCATCTTCTGATGCATCTGCATCTCAGAGGGCGGATAGGGGTTGGCCCGTGTCGGCTGCATCATCTGACCATGGTTCATGCCCGAATGATCCATGCCCTGCATCTGGGCGATGGCCGGGGCGGCGCCGAGTGCGGCCGCGAGAACCAGAACAGTCAACTTCTTCATCGTGTCGCTGCTGCGTAAATGCCCCCGCCCACAGGAGGGATACGGGCGTGCGGACCGTATCCCTCACGCCCGGGATCGAATTCAGTGGATCGGCTGCAGCGTATTCACCCCGGCGCTCTCGTCGGTTTCAGGCGGGGGAGGGGGAACCTGCTTGTCACGGTAAGAGGGCAGGTCGGGCGCATTCGCAGGCGTTGGGTTTGCCTCAAGCCTGGCAATGGCTCGCTTCATCTGCGTGATTTCGCGGACCTGCGCGTCGATGATCCCGTCCGCCATCTTCCGCACCTCCGGATCTTTGATGTGCGCGCGCTCGCTAGTCATGATCGCGATCGAGTGATGCGGGATCATGGCCTTCATGTAGCTCATGTCGTCCACCGTTTCCTGGCTGCGGACGAGCCACAGCGCGAGCGCGAACACCACGATGCTAACGCCGATGATCGCGGCATTCGTCCGCTTGTTCTTGTACATCGACCACATAAAGAGGAGCATGATGATCGCCATCGTGGCGCCCATCACGAAGGCCATCCAGAACCGCGTCTGGCTGAACTCGATATGCCCGAGGGCATAGACGTTCACGTACATCAGCCCGAACATGACAACGGTCGAGGTCGCCACCATCGCCGCGAAGCGACCGTAGCCCATTCCCATGTTCATTTTGCCTTTGTGCTCATCCATCATGCGACTCCCTGTCTGGAATTACGCCCCCCGGCTACGCGGCGCGACCGTCTCGGCCAGCGCATGAAAAGAAGGATTGCGCCCGACACCGCGAAGACGAGACCGCCTGCGGCAAAGGCGTTGAGCCACGGCGTGTTGAACCGCTCGTGCTCGGTCCAATCCATGATGTGGAGACCCCAGAAGAAGTCGTACAGCCGCCACGTTCCTGTCCGGACCGCCGTGAGCCGTCCCGTCTCGGCCGCTACATAGATGCGGGTGGCGTCATCGTCCGCGAAGGAGGCACGCCATGCCGGCAAGGCCCCGCGATACTCTGTACTGGCTTGTTCGACCCGTTCGATGGTGGGCGCGGGCACACCAGCCCCCCGATACGCTTTCTGAGCGATTGTCCCGGCCACCCCGGCATCCAATGGTGGAATTGGCGCAGCCGTGCGGGCGTCCAGCAGACGGATGTGACCATCCACAAGCTGTGCCTCGACGATCGGCCGCCCGAGCAGCATGCGGTGCTGAAGCTGCCGGACCGGCGCTCCGGCTGCCGCGAGCAAGGCAGGTAACGATGCGAAGCCTTGTATGCTCGACAGCGCCGGCTCGGCGTTCCGTTCGATCCGGTGATCGCCATGCACCGTGTCGATCGGGAGCAGGCTCATCACAAGCCCGCTGGTGAACCAGACGATCGCCTGCGCGCCGATCAGGAGAGCAAGCCAGCGGTGGATCTTGCTCGCTCCAAGGTGGAGGCGGAGCCGCGGGCTCAGAACCAGGTCCTCACGCCGGCGACGAAGCTGAAGCCGCCCGTGTCGTCGCCCCGTGCCCGCGAGAAGCGGGCGGTGTCGCCGAACTGACGTTCCCACGACACGCCGACATAGGGCGCGAACTCACGGCGGCCCTCGTAGCGAAGCCGCAGACCGGCCTCCAGGTCCGTTAATCCGGAGCCGATACCGGTATCGCGCACGTCCTGGGCCGCGAAGTTGGCCTCCACCCTGGGCTGCAGAACAAAGTAGTTGGTGATGCGCTGGTCGTAATAGCCCTCGGCGCGGGCGAGCACGTCACCCTTGTCGGAGAGGAACAGCGCTCCCTCCACTTCGAACTGGTAGGGGGCCAGGCCCTCGATCCCGATCGTCGCATAGGTGCGCGACGGGTTCGGCTTGAAGTCGTAGCGGACGCCGGCCTGAAGGTTCCAGTAGGGATCAAGGGCGTGGCTGTAGAGCGCCTGCACCTCGGCGCTCTCCAGCGACTTGCCGAAGCCGCCTTCGCCCTCCGACTTCAGCCAGAGCCGGTTGATGTCGCCCCCGATCCAAGCCTCGCCATCCCAGCGGTAGCCATCGCTTCCCTTGCGGGCCTGATACTCCGCGAGATTGAAGAGCACCTGATAGTAGGTCATCCCGCCATGCTCGCGCCGCAGATCGTTCTCGCGCGAGTTGGCCATGGCGTCCGCCCCCCAGAAGCGATCGGCGAGATGATCGCCGGACGGCGCGGGAGCGGGCCTATTGCCGGGAAGAAGGTCGGTCCCGACCTTGGCGCCTGCCTGGCTACCCTCCATCGCCATACCAGGCATCGCGCTCATGTCATGCCCGGCATGCGGATCCTGCCCCGCTGCTGCCGGGGAGCCCATACCGGGCATAGCGGACATGTCGTGGCCGGCGTGCGGGTCCTGGGCGGGCGCGGCCTGCTGCCCGCCCATGTTCATGCCCTGCATCCCGCTCATGTCGTGACCGGCGTGCGGATCGGCCGCCGGCGCCAGTGCGGCTGGGGCACGACGGGGGGCCGCGCGCCGAACAGGGGCCTTCCGTTTGGTCGCAGGTTTCGCGGCTGCTTTCCGCGCGGGCTTGGGGGTAGCCTTGGCCGCGGGCTTCGCCGGCATGGTCATCCCCGGCATGTTGTGCATGGAATGATCCATGCTCTGCCCAGACACGGGGCTGGCGACGACTGCCGAGGCGAGGCCGGCGAGAAGGAGTGACCGCTTCACGCTGCTGCCTCCCCGGCCTTGCGGACCTGGACGACACGCATCATCCCTGCGTGCATGTGGTAGAGCATGTGGCAGTGGAAGGCCCAATCGCCTTCCTCGCCTGTCACGTCCCAGCTCACCGTGCCGCCTGGCTGCACGAGCACGGTATGCTTCCGAGGCGCGTAAGCGCCTTTCCCCGTCACCAAGTCGAAGAAGTGACCGTGGATATGAATGGGGTGCCCCATCATCGTGTCATTGATGAGGGTGACACGCACCCGCTCGCCGTGCAGCAGGGTGATCGGATCGGGACTCTCCGACAGCTTCTCGCCATCGAAGCCCCACATGTATCGTTCCATGTTGCCGGTAAGGTGGAGCTTGATCTCGCGCTCGGGTGCCCGCGTGTCGGGATTGCGGTCCAGGGCAATCAGATCGCGATAGGTCAGCACGCGGTGCCCGACATTCTCCAGCCCCTGACCGGGCTCGCCGGTGCGATCGATGGGCATCGCCGAAATGGTCTGGACGCCTGGTCCCTTCTTCACACCCGGGGCCTTCGAGAAATCGCGCATGTTCATGCTGCCCATGTCCATGCCGGCCATCGGCTGCCCATCTGTCATGCCCGGCATCGCACCCGACCCATGATCCATCCCGGCCATGGCGCCGGCAGCAGCGCCGGCGGCACCATGGTTCATCTGGGAATGGTCCATGCCCTGCATCAAACCGGCACCTGCGCCATGGTCCATACCGCTATGGTCCATGCCCGCCATCGATCCAGCCTATGCGCCCGTCGCACCGCTCCCCATGCCCTTTATGGAACCGTGATCCATCGTGCTCATGTCATGGCCGCCCATGCCCATGTCCTTCATGGTCGCGAGCGGCCGCTTGCGCAGCGGCGGGACCTCGGCAGCCATGCCCTCGCGGGGTGCGAGCGTCGCGCGCGCCATGCCGGAGCGATCGACGCTTTCGCCCACCAGCGTGTAGGCGCGCATGTCGGGCGGCGTGACGATCGCGTCATAGGTCTCGGCCGGACCGAACTGGAACTCGTCGATCTGAACGGGGCGCACGTTCAAACCATCGGCCGCGACGATCGTCATCGGCAGGCCAGGGATGCGGACGTTGAAGGTCGTCATGGACGATGCGTTGATGAAGCGAAGCCGCACCCGCTCCCCCGGCCGGAACAGCGCGGTCCAGTTGTCCTTGGGACCATGGCCGTTGACCAGATAGGTGTAGGTCGAGGCGGTCACGTCGGCGACGTCGGCGGGGTCCATCCGCATCTTGCCCCACATCAGCCGCTCTTTGAGCGGCTGATCCTTGCCCGCCAGCAGCCCGCTTAGGGTCTGACGCTGGCGGTTGAAGTAGCCCGACTCCTTCTTGAGGCGGTCGAACAGGTAGTGCGGGTGCTGGAAGCTGTGATCGGACAGCACGATGACGTGCTCGCGATCGAACTGCACCGAGTCGGGGTCCTTTGGGTCGATCAGGATCGGCCCGTAGTGCCCCTCCTGCTCCTGGAGCCCCGAGTGGCTGTGATACCAGTAGGTGCCGCTCTGGATGATCGGGAACTCGTAGGTGAAGGTCGATCGTGCCGGGATGCCTGGAAAGGCAATGCCGGGCACGCCGTCCATCTGAAAGGGCACCAGCAGCCCGTGCCAATGAATAGAGGTTTCCTCATCCAGATCGTTAACGACGTGGAGGCGCACGTTCTGCCCCTCGCGCAAGCGGATGAGCGGAGCGGGCACGGTGCCGTTGATGCCGATCGCGTGGCTCTGCCGCCCGTCGATCATCATCATCTGGTGAGCGATCTTTAGCGTAATGTCGTCGCCCGAAACTGTCGGCAACGGCTTGGCGATGCCCGCGGACACCGGCTGCGCCCACGCCGGCATATAGGCCGACAGAGCAAGGCCGCTTCCGGCTAGGGTGGCACCGCGCAGCACTTGGCGGCGGTCGAGAACGCGCGACATGAAAGCTCCTAGAAGGTGGGCCGCTACCGGCCCGTTTCACTCCTTCTACGCGTCCCGCACGCCGATCCCTTGTTCGGTGTTCAACTTTTCGAGGAGGCGCGAGCGGGCACGGTAGAGGCGGGTTTCGACAGCCTTCTGGCTGATCCCCAGCACGTCGGCGGTTTCGGCTTGGCTCAAACCCTCGATGGTGCGCAGCACTAGAGCCTCTTTTAGATTCATGGGCAGAGCGGAAATGGCATCTGTTACCCGGTCCAACTCCTGGCGGTCGGCTGCGCCGTCGTCGATTGCCACCTGATCGTCCACCACAGCTTCGGCCCGATGATCGATGGGGGCCGCAAACGAGAAGAACCGGCGCACAGCGCGCTTTCGCGCCCAGTCACGACACTTGTTGATCGCGATCGTCGAAAGCCACGCCTTCATAGCGCGCTGTCCGTCGTAGCGCGGGAGGGCCTGGTGTGCTGCGACGAACGTCTCCTGCACCAAGTCGAGCGCCTCGTCCGGTTCGCCGACGCAAGCCCGCGCGAGCCGGAACACCGGCTGTTGGTAGCGCCGCACGATTTCGGCAAAAGCGGCCTGCCGACCGGCAATGCTGAGCGTCGCCAGCTCGCCATCGGACAGCGTGGTCCAATCGAGGCTCACCCCTGGCCGTCGGTGAGCGCCTTCACCACCGCAGCATCGAATTGGGAGGTCTGATCGGCCCGCAGAAGCTGCCGCATGGCGAAGATGTGCGCCAACGTGGCCTTCTGCAGCTCGCCCATCGCGGCATGGCTCTGATCGACCGCGGCCGTTACCCGCGGACCGTTGCCGTGCTCGGCCTCGATCGCCTCGGCGAGCCGTGCATTGGTCGCGCGCAACTCCAGCTCGAGAGCGCTCCGTTGCACCGCGAACCGGTCCTCCAGAACCTTCAGCTTTGCCTGCTGATCGGCATCGAGCGCGAGCTTGTGGTGCAATACATCGTGCAGCGCGGCACCGGGCTGCTTGGGATGGGGCAACAGCGCACGTCCGACGAACACGCCTCCAATCGCCGCGACAAAGGCGAGGACGACACACAGAACGACGCGCTTGGTCGAGGTCACGGCTCGCCTATCAGCAAAGTCGAGGGTGCGAGCGGCGAAGCCCCACCAAGCGGTGCGAGCGACACCGCGGGGCTCGCGGTCGCCGGCAACTCTGCTCCGATCATGCCGATCGCCAACGCCGCGACCGTCACCACACCGATGCCGAGCCCGGCCTGCCGCACGACCGGCCGGGTGCCGATGCGGGCGAGAACACGTGCTTCGACGTCGTCGAGCGCGGCCGGAACAGGTGCTCCCGCCAATCTCGCCAACGCTCTGTCCAGATCATCCATGTTTTCCACTCCGCCCCTCTAACACTGGTTACGCAGCGCTGCCCATCATCCCTCATCGGTCGCGTGAGGGGTGCGCGACTTCGCCGCGTAGAATGGACAGAACATCACGGAGTAACCCCATGCATCGCGCCCTAGCCCCTGCCGCCCTTGCCATCCTCGGGCTCGCCAGCGCCGCCCAGGCTCACCCTAAGTTGCTGTCCGCCTCACCGGCGCCGAACGCGACTGTCGCCAAGCCAGCGCGTCTCGCGCTTCGGTTCAGCGAAAAGCTGATGCCGAAGTTCTCGGGCGCGGACCTGATGATGACAGCGCATGGCGGCACCGCGCACCCGCCCATGAAGGTCGCGGCTGCGGCCGGGGTCGCCGATGATGGCCGGACGCTCGTCGTCACGCCCAAGGCGCCGCTCGCCGCGGGGCGCTACAGCGTCGCGTGGCACGTGGTCTCGGTCGACACCCACCGGGTAGCCGGAAACTTCGCCTTCGCGGTCAAGTAAGGGTGGAGACCGACTGGCCGCTGATCGCGGTTCGCTTCGCGCTTTATGCAACGCTGAGCGGATTGTTCGGCCTGTCGGCCTTCAGTCTCTACGGCCTCAAAGCGGGCGAGCGCGCCGACGCGCTCGCCTTGCGCCCCTGGCTCGTCGGAAGCGGCCTCCTCGGCCTCCTGTTCTCCGGGATCGCCCTCGCGCTGCTCGCGGCGGCGATGGCCGGGGCGCCGCCCTGGCCGGTCGATCGGGAGGCGATCGGGATGCTCCTCTCCGGGTCCGCGACGGGCACCGCGTGGGAAGCGCGCATGGCTGCGCTCGTGGTGGCGTCGGGCGCGGCCCTCGTGGCAGCCGGTCGCGCGGCTTTGCTCGGCTTGGTGACGTTCGCTGCGGCTGTGGCGCTCGCCACACTTGCTTGGACAGGACACGGCGCGATGGACGAGGGCGCTGTTGGCTGGGTGCATCTGGGCGCCGACATTCTCCACCTGCTTGCGGGCGGAGCCTGGGCCGGAGCCCTGCTCGGGCTCGGGCTTCTGGTCGCCCGGCCGGTCGGCCGCGTCGACGCCGCCCATCTGACCCTGACGCACCGCGCACTGCACGGGTTCGGCATGGTCGGCACGATCCTGGTCGGCACGATCGTCATCACGGGTGTCGTCAACGCGTGGCTGCTGGTCGGCCTCGCCAATCTGCCGGCCCTCCCGGCTACGCGCTACGGCCAGATCCTGATCGCCAAGCTCGCGCTTTTCGGCGTGATGCTCGCGCTCGCGTCGCTCAACCGTTTTCGACTTACGCCGATGTTCGAGCGATCGATCGCCGCGTCCGATCATCGCGGTGCACTCGTCGCCTTACGACGCAGCCTCGCGGCCGAGGCGACCTGCGCCGTCACGCTTCTAGCGGTGGTGGCTTGGCTGGGAACGCTCGAGCCTCTCGCGTCGGCAAGGTGAGGCGCGAGCGAAAGTGAAACGCTTCGGCGGCGTGGCTGCTGCTTGCTCTGATACGAGCGATCAGGCGCAATGAGCTAACCTGCAGAGGACATGGCGTAGTTGCTATCGGGCTCCAGGACGGCGCCTACACCGTTTAAAGGCGATAGCCGTTCCCCAGTGTTCAGTCCCGGCATTTGCTGGACTAGCTAAGGCTGATGAGGTGGTAACCGGCGTCTCCGAAGCTTGGAGGCGCCGGTTATTTTGTCAGCCGTGCGGGCGCAACACCACCTTGATGACGCCGTCCTCCTTGTCCCGGAACTTCCGGTACATCTCCGGCGCATCCTCCAGGCTGGCAGGGTGGGTGATGACGAAGCTTGGGTCGATCTCGCCCGCCTCGATCTTCGCCATCAGCGGGTGGGTGTAGCGCTGCACATGGGTCTGGCCCATCTTGAACGTCAGCCCCTTGTTCATCGCCGCACCCATCGGGAGCTTGTCGGCCATGCCGACATAGACGCCGGGAACCGAGATGGTTCCGCCCTTGCGACAGCTCATGATCGCCTGGCGAAGAACGTGAACGCGATCGGTCGCCAGGAACGCGGCCGCCTTCACCTTGTCCATCACCGCATCGGCGGCACCGTGCCCCGCCGCTTCCAGTCCGACGCAGTCTATGCAGCTGTCGGGGCCGCGCCCCTTGGTGCGGGCCATCAGCTCGTCATAGACGTCGGTATCGGCGAAGTTGATCGTTTCCGCGCCGCCGGCCTCGGCCATGGCGAGGCGCTCCGGCACCTCGTCGATCGCGATCACGCGGCCCGCGCCCATCATGATCGCGGAGCGGATCGCGAACTGTCCGACCGGGCCGCAGCCCCAGATGGCGACGGTATCGCCCGGTTCGATCTGCGCGTTCTCCGCGCCCATATAGCCGGTCGGGAAGATGTCCGACAGGAACAGCGCCTGTTCATCGGTGACGTTGTCGGGCACCTTGATTGGGCCGACATCGGCCATCGGCACGCGAAGATACTCGGCCTGCCCGCCGCAATAGCCGCCCAGCATGTGGCTGAAGCCGAACAGCCCGGCGGGCGAATGGCCCATCGCCTTGATCGCTATCTCCGCGTTGGGATTGGTCGTGTCGCAAAGCGAGAACAGCCCCTTCTTGCAGAACCAGCATTCGCCGCAGCTGATCGTGAAGGGGACGACGACGCGGTCGCCGATCTTAAGGTTGGTCACCTCCGAGCCCAACGCGACGACTTCGCCCATGTTCTCGTGGCCGAGAATGTCGCCCGCCTCCATCGTCGGCTGATAACCGTCGAGCAGATGAAGATCGGAGCCGCAGATCGCGCAGGCGGTGATCTTGATAATGGCGTCGCGGGGATGCTTGATTTCCGGATCGGCAACCGTGTCGACGCGAACGTCGCCTTTCCCATGCCAGCAAAGTGCGCGCATCGTTCATTCTCCCAATTGGTTCAGTGGCAGAGCGGCCGGGGGCAGCCTATCGTTCCACCATCGGGCGAAAAGGGCCGTCTCGCTCAGCCTCCGAGCATCATGGCCGCCAGGGCGGCGCCCGACAGCCATGCCGCCTCGACGCGAGGCGCGCCGCGCCAGTCGCCGCATGCGCCCATCCGCACGATTTCGTCCCATAACGGCCGGCAGCCCTGCGCCGTCGTCCGCGCATATCGCCAGCGGTGCGCGGCGCGGTAGCGGAGCGGCGGGAGGGCCGTAGGCCCGACTGCGTCGCGCAGCGCCGCGAGCAGCGCGTCGGCGACGCCCTCGCGGTCGTCTTCCAGGTGCCGGGCGGACCAGCCGGCGCCGGCCTGTACGACCCAGGTCTCCGCTGGCCCACGCCCAGGCTTAGCACTGTTGCGCGCAGCCCAGCCGATGGCGTCCTCGTCGCCCCCGCGCCAGCAATCGGCCCCGACCGCCAGCGGCGCGTCGAACGCCGCCAGCAGCGTCCAGCACGGCCGGGAGGGCAGGTGGTCCGCTTCGGCCGCGAAGGCGGGCAGGAAGGGTCGGAGCAGCGGCGCGGCCTGTTCCGCGGGAACGGCCACCACCAGCGCATCGAACGGCCTGGCGTCGGCGCCGACCAGCCAGCGCCCGTCCTGGCGTACAACCGAAACGACTGCGGCGTTCCATTCCACCGCATGGCGGTCGGCCAGAGCGCGTACAGGCGCGCTCATGCCGGGTACGCCGACCCAGGCGTCGTCGCCTGCGGGCGGCCAGCGCGCGACCAGTCCGTCCGCTTCCCAACGCAAGACCTGTTCCAGGAACTCCTCGTCGCGCGCGGTGAAATATTGCGCCCCGTGATCGAATCCGACCGGTTCGCCGCCCATGTCGACGCGGCGCGTCGACATGCGGCCGCCCGGACCACGACCCTTGTCGAACAGCCGGACCGCATGGCCCGCGGCAGCCAGCCGATCCGCACAGGACAGGCCCGCGATCCCCGCTCCGACGATGGCGATCGTGCGTGTCTTCATGCGGGGAGCCTTGCACCGCCCGATGCCGCACCGGCAAGCGTCGCGCACCCTGACCCGCGCTCTGCCGGTGATGTAGGCGCGTGCGAGCAATCGGTTGGGATGGCGGTCGGGCGGGGCTATAGCGATCGCTCCCCCCGATCGAGTATCACGATGCCCCGTCAAGACCTCACCATCCGCACCGCCGATGGCGATTGCCCGTCGTTCCTCTTCACGCCCGCTGGTGAGGGCCCCTGGCCAGCCGCCATCATCTACATGGACGCGCTCGCGATACGTCCAACGCTCTTCGCGATGGCGCAGCGGCTGGCGGACGCGGGCCATGTCGTGCTGCTGCCCGACATGTTCTATCGCCTGGGCGGATATGCGGAGATCATACCGAGCGAGCTCGGCTCTAACGACTTTCGTGAGAAGATCGTGCCGATGATGGCCTCGATCGACAACACCCGCGCCGCGAGCGATACGGCCGCGTTTCTCAACCATCTGGCAAGCCGGCCCGACGTCGCGGGAACGCGGCTCGGGGTCACCGGCTATTGCATGGGCGGCGGCATGGCGCTGACCGTGGCGGGTGTCTATCCCGACCGGATCGCGGCGGCGGCGAGTTTCCATGGCGGCAATCTCGCCACCGACAAACCCGACAGCCCGCACCTTCTGGCGCCACAGATGCAGGCCGAAGTCTATGTCGCGGGCGCCGACCAGGACGGCAGCTACCCGCCCGAAATGGCCGAGCGGCTGGATCGGGCGCTGACCGACGCGGGCGTCCAGCACCGGTGCGAGATCTACCCGGGCGCGAAGCATGGCTGGACCATGAGCGACCTCGGCATCTACGACGAAGCGGCGGCCGAGCGCGCCTGGCGCGAACTGACTTCGCTGTTCGCCCGCACGCTCCGTTGAGCGTGTCGGGGCGGACGCCCGTCCGCCCCGAGCTAAGTCAGCCGCGCGGCGTCGCGACCGCGTCGAGCTGGTCCTGGCGCCCCTTGCCCTGGAAGCCGAACATCCAGCCCGGGTATTCGGGTGGCAGCGCGCTGACCTCGTCGATGCGCCGCAACTCGTCATCGGACAGCGTCACATCCACCGCGCCCAGATTGTCGCGGAGCTGGTCGGGCCGCTTGGCGCCGATGATGACGCTGGTGACGGCGGGCTGGTGGAGCAGCCAGGCGAGCGCGACCCGCGCCACCGACACGCCCTTGGCCTCCGCAATGGGGCGCAGCACATCGATGACGTAGAACGCGCGATCGCGGTTCACGGGCGGGAAGTCGAAATCGGCACGGCGGCCATCGCCCGACTTGCCTTCGCGGTCGTACTTGCCCGACAGCAGCCCGCCCGCGAGCGGGCTCCACACCATCAGACCCAGGCCCGTCGCCTTGAGCATCGGGATCAGTTCGCGCTCCAGGTCGCGGCCCGCCGCGGTGTAATAGGCCTGAAGACTGACGAAGCGGTGCAGGTTCAGCCGCTCCGCCAAGCCGAGCGCGGTCGCGATCTGCCACGCCGCCCAGTTCGACACGCCGACATAGCGGACATGGCCGTGCTGGACGAGCGTGTCGAGCGCGCGCAGCGTCTCCTCCATCGGCGTCGCGGGGTCGAAGCCATGGATCTGGTAGAGATCGATGTGGTCGAGCTGCAGCCGCTTCAGGCTCGCCTTGCAGGCATCGATCAGGTGGTAGCGCGTGGCTCCGCGCGCGTTCTGCCCGCCGCCCATCGGGCCGAAGCCCTTGGTCGCGATCACCACCTCGTCACGCGCGACACCCAGGTTCCTGAGTGACTGGCCGAGGATCTCCTCCGACTGCCCGCCCGAATAGACGTTGGCCGTGTCGATGAAGTTGATGCCGGCGTCGAGCGCGGTGCGGACCAGCGCGTCCGCCCCCTCCTGCTGCACGTCGGCGATTTTGCTCCAGGTCTCGCCCTCGCCGCCGAAGGTCATGGTGCCCAGGCACAGCTCGGACACGAACAGGCCGGTCTGGCCCAGTCTGTTGTAACGCATGGTCAATTCTCCTGATTGGGTCAGCCGCCGACGCTTTCCGTGCTGCCGGGGGACAGCATGCGGGCATCGGCGGGGTAGGGGCGGGGCGTGTGTTGCAGCGTGACCCACTGGTCGGTGGTGAAGGCATCGACCGCCCAGCGGCCGTTGAAGCGGCCGATGCCGCTGTTCTTCTCACCGCCGAACGGGCTGAAGGGCAGATCGTTCACCGGCTGATCGTTGACGTGCGCCATCCCCGCCTCGATCGCCCGCGCGAAGCGCACGCCGCGTTCCAGATCCCGGGTGAACACGGACGAGGACAGGCCGTAATCGGTGTCGTTGGCGATCCGCAGCGCGTCCGCTTCGTCGGTCGCGCGGATCACCGGCGCCATCGGCCCGAAGATCTCGCGCCGGTGAAGCGCGCCCTCCGCCTCGACGTCGGCGAAGACATGCGGAGGCAGGACCAGGCCGTCGGGGTCCCCGCCCGCGAGCTGGCGGTAGCCGGCGTCGCGGGCCTTGCCGATCAGCTCCTGCACGCTGCCCAGCTGCTGGCGGTTGATGATCGGCCCGATCATGGTGGTGGGATCGTCGGGGCCGTTGATCGGCAACGCCTTCACCGCGCCGACGAAGCGGTCGACGAACTCGTCATATACCGGCGCCTCGACGACCAGTCGGTTGGCGATCATGCAGATCTGGCCCTGGTGGAGGAATTTGCCGAACACCGCCGCCTTGACGGCGAGATCGAGATCAGCATCGGCCAGCACCACGATCGGGCTGTCGCCGCCCAGCTCCAGCTCCAGCCGCTTGATGATGTCGGCCTCGTACGCCGCCTTGCCGATCCCTCGGCCGACAGGGGTCGAGCCGGTGAACGAGATGACCCGCGGGATCGGGTGCTTGACGAAGGCATCGCCGATCTCGCGGCCCGGGCCGGGAATAACGCTGAGCACGCCCGCCGGCAGCCCGGCCTCCTCGAACAGCTTGGCAAAGAACAGCCCGCCGGTGACGGGCGTGTCGGAGGCGGGCTTCAGCACCACCGCGTTGCCGACCGCCATGGCGGGCGCGAGTGAGCGGGCGGACAGCTGGTGCGGGAAGTTCCACGGCGAGATGACGCCGACCACACCGACGGGCTTACGGTAGACGCGGCTTTCCTTGCCGGGCGTGTCGTTGGGCAGGATGCGCCCTTCGACCATGTAGGGCAGGCTGGCGGCCTCCAGCATGACGCCGTTGACCGCCTTCCATTCCAGCGCCGCCTTGAGCTGGGTGGACCCCGCCTCCCGCACCAGCCAGCCGATGATCTCGTCACGGCGCGCTTCCATGATCTTCGCGGCGGCGGCGAACACCGCGGCGCGTTCGGACGGCAGCTTCGCGGCCCAGTCGGGCTGCGCCTTCTTGGCCGCCTGATAGGCGTCCTCCAGATCCTCGGCGTTGGCCTGCGGCACCTCGCCGATCGGCTGTTCGGTCCAGGGGTTCAGGTTGCGCGCCGGCTTTGCGCGACCGGTGCGCCATGCGCCGGCGAGGTACAGCTTGTCGAAACCGTCATAGGGCGTGGGGGCGGGCATGGTCTCTCCATCGGTTCGGGGCCGGAAGGCAGCGGCGCGCACCGCTGCGGCCGTCCTTGCTTAGGGGTTGAATCAGGCGGCGGTGCCGAGCGTCGCCATGTCGATGACGAAGCGGTACTTCACGTCACTTGCCGTCATGCGGCGATAGGCTTCCTCGATCTCGTCCATCGCGATCATCTCGATATCGGCGGTGATGCCGTGCTCGGCGCAGAAATCGAGCATCTCCTGCGTTTCCGCGATCCCGCCGATCAACGAGCCCGCAATCGAGCGGCGCCCGAAGACGAGATTGAAGACGGCCGGCGAGGGATGCGGCTCGGCCGGCACACCCACCAGCGTCAGGGTGCCGTCGCGCTTCAGCAGCGTCACGAACGGGTCGAGATCATGCGGCGCGGCGACGGTGTTGAGGATGAAGTCGAAGCTGCCGGTATGCGCTGCCATCTCGTCGGCATCGCGCGATATCACGACCTCGTCGGCGCCGAGCCGTAGCGCCTCCTCGCGCTTCGATGGCGAGGTGGTGAAGGCGACCACGGTGGCGCCCAGCGCACGGGCGAGCTTCACGCCCATGTGGCCGAGCCCGCCGATCCCGACGATGCCGACTTTGTGCCCCGGCCCGACCTTCCAGTGGCGCAGCGGCGACCAGGTGGTGATGCCCGCGCACAGCAGCGGGGCGACGGCGGCGAGCTGCTCCTCGCCGTGGCGGATCTTCAGCACGAACTCCTGGCGGACGACGATATGGTCGGCATAGCCGCCCAGCGTGTTCTCGCCCGTCACCCGATCGGGGCTGTTGTACGTCATCGTGAAGACGTTCTCGCAATATTGCTCCAGCCCATCGTCGCAGGCGTGGCAGTGCTGGCAGCTGTCGACCATGCAGCCGACGCCGACGATCTCGCCGACCTCGAAGCCGCTCACCTCAGGGCCGACGGCGGCGACGCGGCCGACGATCTCGTGCCCCGGCACGCTCGGGTAGACGGTGCCCGGCCACTCCGAGCGCGCGGTGTGCAGGTCCGAATGGCAGACGCCGCAATAGAGAATATCGACGCGCACGTCGTTGGGGCGAAGCTCGCGACGTTCGAACGCGAAGGGGGCGAGCGGCGTTTCGGCCGACTGGGCGGCATAGCCCTTGGCTTGGGACATCGATGAAACTCCTGTTCTGAGTGGATCAGCGGCCGAGCAGCACGGGGCCCGCGCCGATGCGGATGCGCAGCAGCTCGTAAGGTTTCTTCCGCCGGTCGACGCCGTGGTGGAACCCGGCCTGGCGGTTGAGCTGGTTTGCGGTGAAGTAGAGATAGCCGTCGGTGCCGACTGATAGTGTATCGGGCCAGATGATACGTTTGTCCTGAGCGATCGTCCGCCACTGTCCGCCGGCCAGGCGGCGGATGGAATTGTGCTCGTAATCGCCGCCATAGACGCGCCCCAGCGCGTCGCTGTCGAGCCCGTCGGACGCGCCCTTCAGCCCGAGGTCGATGACAGCGGCGGCGAGCGCGGCCTCGTCGACCGTCGTGTTGCGCAGCATCGCGGTTGGCACCAAATAAAGATGCCGGCTCGACAGAGGCGAGAAGTAGAGCGTGGCGCCGTCGGGGGACAGGGCGATCCCGTCACTCGCCACCGCGAACGGAGTCGGCGCGCCGTCTGCCGGGCGGTTCATCAGCCATTCGCCCTCCACCGTCGGGACGAAGTCGGGCTCGGCCGAGGTGACGGTCGCGCCCGACAGGCGGCGCGTCGCCCTGCCGCTGGCCAGATCGACGACGATGATCGCGCCGGGGCCCTTCAGCGAGCTGTCCGTGATGTACGCGACCCCGGCCCCGCCCTGCCGCAGATCAAACCGGACATCGTTGAGATAGGTGGTCGGCAACACGACCTCGGGGCCGAAGCGGATCGTTTTCACCACCTTGTCCGTGGCAAGGTCGATCGCGACCAGCTTCGCGCCGCCCGCGATCGGCGTGCCGAGGTTCGGGGCGGCGGTGTCGAGCACCCACAGCCGGTTCGCGGCATCCGCGACGACGCTCTGCACGCTGATGAACGTCTCACCCGGCCGCTGCGGATCGGCCTTGTTGATCGCGGTGTCGGGGTAGGCGACCGTCCTGCCGTTCTTCAGCTCGCCGACGGTGAAGGCGGGATTTTCGCCCCAATGGGGGTAGTTGACGAAGATGCGGCCGTTCGGCGCGACGGTCACGCCCGTCGGCATCGCGCCCTTGAAGGTCGCGACGCGCTCGACTGGCAACAGTGGCTGCAGGTCGCGGCCCTGGGGAGGCGTGGCCTGTTGTGCTCCGGCGGGGAGCGTGAGCATCCCCATGCCGGCGAGCATTGCGGCCCGGATCACGGCGCCACCTGCTTCACGGGGCGGACCAGGATCTCCTCGACCAGCACGCGCGGCGGCTGCGCGAAGGCATAGACCAGCGCCTGCGCAACGTCCTCGGCATGGAGCGCGTCGACCTTTTCGCGGCGCTCGCGCATCGCTTCCTCGGTGACGTTGTGGCCCCATTCGGTCCACACCGCCCCCGGCTCGATCAGGCCGACGCGGATGCCTTGTTCGCCCACTTCCTTGCGCAGCGCGTCGGCAAAGCCGACGACCGCGAACTTGGTGGCATTGTAGACCGACCAGCCGGCGATGCCGTAGCGGCCGCCCACGCTTGAGACGATCGAGATCATCGCCCCCTCGCGCCCCTGCATGACCGGCAGAGCGGCGTGCGTGCAATTGAGCACGCCGTAGAGGTTGGCGTCGATCTGTGTCTTCCAGTCCTCAGGATCGCTGTCCGCAAAGGGGCCGTTCACGCCCATTCCGGCGTTGTTGAACAGGAGGTCGATCCCGCCGAAGCGCGCCTTCACCGCGTCGAACAGCTTCACCACCCCATCGCGGTCGGCGACGTCGGCGGGCATGGCGACCGCCCGATCGCCGATCTCCTGGGCCAGTGCCTCGATCCGCTCGGCGCGACGCGCGACCAGGACAACGGTGACTCCTTCCTCCGCGAGCAGCCGGGCGGCAGCTTCGCCTATCCCGCTCGACGCGCCGGTGATGACCGCGACGCGGCCGTTCAGATCCTGCATTCTCATGGGCTAACTCCGGTCAATTAGGCAGCGCGATAGCGTTCGAGCCAGTGGGCATAAGGAGCGGGCAGCGTCCACGCGGGCCTGTCGACACCCAGCTTCAGCGCGGCGGCATAAGGCCAGTGCGGATTGTCGAGCAGCGGCCGGCCGAGCATCACGAGCTCCAGCGTGCCGTCGGCGATCAGCGTGTTGGCTTGGTCCGGCTGGCTGATGAACCAGCTGGTGGAACCCGGCAGGCCGGTTTCGCGGCGCACCCGCTCCGCAATCGGCGCCATGAAGTGCGCACCCCAGGGGATCGCTGCATGCGGCGTCGAGAAGCCGATGCTGACGTCGATGAAGTCGAGCCCTTCCTGCTTAAAGCGCTTCACCAGCCCAATCGACTCTGCCAGCATTTCCTCGTCGCGCCCGTCGAACTCGATCACGCCGAACCGGGCGGTGAGCGGCTTGTTATCCGGCCAGACCGCCCGCACGGCGGCGAGCGTTTCGAGCAGGAAGCGGCCGCGGTTCTCGGCCGAGCCGCCATATTCATCGGTGCGCTGGTTTGAATGGGGCGAGAAGAAGCTCTGGCCCAGATAGCCATGGGCGAAGTGCAGCACGAGCCACTCGAACCCGACCGCGTCCGCGCGTCGTGCCGCAGCGACGAAATCGGCGCGCACGCGGGCGATGTCATCGGCGGTCATCGCCAGCGGCACCTTGGGCAGGTCGCCGCCGAACGCGACAGCGGAGGGCGCGATCGTCTGCCAGCCGCGCGGATCCCCGTCGGGAATATGGTCGTCGCCCTCCCACGGGCGGTTCGCGCTTGCCTTGCGGCCGGCATGGGCGATCTGGATGCCGGGCACCGCGCCCGCCTGCTTGATCGCGCTGACCACCGGACGCCAGGCGTCGGCCTGCGCGTCGGTCCAGATACCGGCATCGCCCGGCGTGATCCGGCCTTCGGGCGAGACGGCGGTCGCCTCCACCGTCACGAGCGAGGCGCCACCGCGGGCGAGGCCGGCATAATGCGCCCCGTGCCAGTCGGTGATGACACCTTCTTGGGCCATGTACTGGCACATCGGCGATACCGCGATGCGGTTGCGCAGGGTCACGCCTTTGAGCGCATATGGCTCGAACAGGGAGGCCATCGGGTTTTCCGGTGAAATTGATCGGATGCCCTAGCTAGTGGTTCGATCGTTCGATTTCCATCGAACTTTCGTAGCCAGGGCAGACCGTGCTACTCCAAGAGCGTCATGCGTGCGTTCCAACATCCTCAACTCGAAGAAGTTTCTGCCGAGCAGATTTTCCATGCGCTAAGCGATCCGGCGCGGGTGGAGATCGTGCGCCAGCTCGCGGGGGAGGGGGAGGCGAGCTGCGGTGCCCTGGACCGGGGGCGGCCGAAATCGAGCATGTCGCACCATTTCCGCGTGTTGCGCGCGGCGGGCCTGGTTCATACCCGGCCAGAGGGGACGACCCATATGAACCGGCTGCGGCGAGACGAACTCGACGCGCGCTTCCCCGGCCTGCTCGACGCGCTGCTGCGCGCGACGGCGCCGGGCGAGCGGGCCTGAAGCGGCCGGTTGCCGCCGGCGCCCGGGCTGCCCATCCGCCGCATTCCCCAACGATCATGGAGTATCCCATGGCGCGCATCGTCCAGTTCAACAGTTACGGCGGCTCAGACGTGCTGTCGCTCGACGAGGTCGAGGTTCCGCCGCCCGGCGCGGGCGAGGTGCGGCTTGCGGTGGAGGCGATCGGGCTCAATCGCGCCGAGGTGATGTTCCGCAACGGCGCCTACCTGCAGGACGCCGAGTTTCCGAGCCGGCTCGGCTATGAAGCGGCGGGTACGATCGCCGCGCTGGGCGAAGGCGTCGAGGGCTGGGCCGTGGGCGACCGCGTCAGTCTCGTCCCGCCGCTCGATATTGCGCGCTGGGGCACCTATGGCGAGGTCGCCAACGTGCCCGCGGATCATCTGGTGCGGCATCCCGAGCAGCTGTCCTCCATCGAGGCGGCGGCGGTCTGGATGCAGTACATGACCGCCTATGGGGCGCTGATCGAGCAGGCGAAGCTTGGCCCGGACGACCATCTCATCGTCACCGCCGCCTCGTCCAGCGTGGGGCTGGCCGCCATCCAGATCGCGCATCAGGTGGGCGCGACGGTGATCGCGACGACCCGGACCGGCGCCAAGCGCGACGCGCTGACCGCCCTGGGCGCCGATCATGTGATCGCGACGGCGGAGGAGAGCCTGTCCGACCGGGTGGCCGCCATCACCGGCGGCCGCGGGGCGCGCGTCGTGTTCGATCCGGTCGGCGGGCCCTCGTTCGAACCGCTGACCGCCGCCATGGCGGAGGGCGGCATTCTCCTGATCTATGGCGCGCTCAGCCCCGACCCGACGCCGTTCCCGCTGTTCGCGGTGCTGGGCAAGATGCTGACGATCCGGGGCTATCTCTACAGCGAGGTGGTGCGCGACGCCGACGCGTTCGCGCGTGCCAAGACGTTCATGCTGGAAGGGCTGACGAGCGGTGTGCTCGCGCCGAAGATCGCCCGGACCTTTCCGCTCGAGCAGATCAGGGACGCGCACGATTTCCTGGAGTCCAACGAACAGGTGGGCAAGATCGTCGTCACGGTTTAGGACCAAGCGATCGAAGCCGTGGCTGAGTTCGCTGTTCTTCGCCGCGGTAAGCTCCTGCGGACTAGGCCAGCGCTCCTGGCTGGGGGCACCCGGTGATCGACATTGGGGCAACGCCGAGGGTCGGGTAAGGTTTACACAGCCCCCATGCAAAGGAGCACCATGTTCTTTTCCGGTTGGGACGGCATCTGGCGCACTGGAGTGGTAGGCCTATGTGCCTATGCAGGATTGGTCGGCGTGCTCCGCATCACCGGCAAGCGCACGCTCTCCAAAATGAACGCCTTTGATTTGGTCGTGACGGTCGCTCTTGGCTCCACACTAGCAACGGTCCTGTTGTCGAAGGATGTGGCGCTTGCGGAGGGCGTGACCGCCTTCCTGCTGCTCGCTAGCGCGCAATATGCTGTTACCTGGATGTCGTTAAGATCGCACTGGTTCCGAGGGTGGATCAAGGCAGAACCGCGCGCACTGCTGCGCGAAGGGCAGCTGATCATCGATGCGTTGAAAGCTGAGCGCGTCACGCCGGACGAGGTAGACGCCGCGATACGGCGCTCCGGTCACTCAGATGCGGCCGAAATTGCGCTCGTTATGCTCGAAACAGACGGCAGCATGAGCGTCGTGCCGATGCGGCGCTGAGCGCTGCTGGCTGATGACCCAACCTCTGGAAAAAGCGGTCTTGATGGGTTCGAATGGCGCTGCTCCGCTGACCTCTGGCTCGATCGGACGCTTGGCCGCGGCCGGCTGGCGTGCGGGCAGGGGGGCGGCGCAGGACGACTTCGGCATGGTGGCGAGTTCAATCGCTTTCTCGGCGTTCCTCTCCATGCTTCCGTTGTTTGCGCTCGTCGCGTTGGCTTACGGCACCTTCACCGAACCGCAGGAAGTTGTCGCGAACCTGCGCGCACTTACGCGGATCGTGCCTGACGAGGCCCGGGCGTTGATCAACAACTCGTTGGGTGAGGCGCTACTCATTTCCGACGGCCGTGGAGCCGGCTTCGCCCTGTCGATTGCGCTGACCCTTTTTAGCGCCAGCCGCGCGGGTCGATCTCTTCTGTACGGACTGAATGTGGCGTGCCGTATCGAGCGGCGCTCGAGCTTCGTGGCTAGGCGAGAGGTATCCGTTCTGATCGTGCTTGCCGTGGCCGCGTTGGTGACATCGGCGCTCGTCGCGGTATCGGCATTCGCCTTCATCGCGCGATTCCTACCTGAACTGCCCTTTGCCTCTGAACTTACACAGGCACTTTTTTGGGTCGGGACGGCCGCGGTCACAGCGGCCATGCTGGCGATCATCTACCGTTTCGGGCCGGCTCGCGATGCGCCACCTTGGCATGACGTCATGCCAGGCTCGGTTCTGGCGACCGCTCTGTGGTTGGGAGCGACAGCGTTGTTCAGCATCTACCTGACCCGCTTCGGGAGCTTCGGTCGGTTGTACGGGTCTCTTGGTGCGGTGATCGTGCTGCAGCTCTGGTTGCTCGGATCTGCGTTCGCTTTCCTGCTCGGGGCTCGCTTCAACGTGGAGTTGGCGGGCGACGCCGCGCTCAATGGCGACTAGGGTTGCCTTATGCCTTTAACCCTTCGGCTCCCTGTTCCGCTCGCAAAGCTGGCACCTGTTAGGATTACGCCCCGGCCGCGCCTGATTGATGGTCGGCTCGGGCAGCCTGGGCTTGGCCTCGCCCCGTCGTGCTACCAGCAGGCACCGTTAAATCGACCGGGCGATCTGACGCGTAGAAGCGGTGACCGGATTGCGGCAAAACTCGTTCTCGTCGGTCTCGACCTCAAGCTTCAGCGGTAAGTTTGACAGCCTAGATGCGCCGCACCCTGACCCCTCTGATCCACGAGCTGAAGCCCCTTTCTGCGGTTGGAGCGGCGGCTTCGGCCAGCGGCAATCTCGCTCTGGGCCGCGCTGACGGCAATCCCGGATGCTGAAACAGTCGCGGGAAGTTCGGCGACGGCCAGCGCACTTTCAGCGGCGCAGCAGTGTTACGGCAGGAGCTGCGCTCGGACTTCGGGTGCTCGCCGCGCTTGCGCTTGTCGGAATTGCGCTGGCGGGACACTGGTTCGATCGTGAGGGCCTACGTGACAATACCGACGGTGAGGTATCGTTCATCGACGTAGTGTACTTCACGATGATCACCGTCACTACGGTTGGGTATGGCGATATCGTGCCGGTAACCGACCGGGCTCGCCTGTTCGACACCTTCGTGGTGACGCCTGTCCGCATCTTCGTATGGCTGATTTTCCTCGGTACAGCCTATACCTTCCTCTTCAAGAACACATGGGAGCGCTGGCGCATGGCCCGCATCCAGCGAGAGCTGCAGAACCATACAATCGTTTGCGGCTATGGCGCGACTGGCGCGGAGGCGGTCGCGGAACTGCTGCGTCGCGGCTGTCCACCAGACGGAATTGTAGTGGTCGACGCCGACGAAATCGCGCTTGAAGAAGCGGACGAACTTGGTGTTGGAACCGTGCTCGGTGACGCTACGCACAACGCGGTGCTCCAAGAAGCGGGCATCATCCGCGCCCGAGCGCTAGTCGTCTCCCCAAACCGCGACGATACCGCCGTGCTGATTGCGATGACGGCTCGGCGCCTGGCTCCGGAGGTGCCGGTCGCCGTCGGCGTCCGAGCAACCGAGAACGAGATCCTCGCTCGCGACGCGGGCGCTGCGGTCATCGTCAATCCAGTCAGCTTCGGTGGTCGGCTGCTCGCTGGTGCCACGATGGGGTCGCACATCGCCGATTATGTCAGCGACCTCGTGACATCCGACGGGCGGGTCAAGCTGAACGAGCGACCGGTGACGCCGCAAGAGGTCGGACGGCCGTTGCGTGGTGTTGAGACAGGCCAGGCTTTACGCCTTTACCGTGACGGCAGGACAATCGGCTTCTGGGAGCCCGAGGCTGCTGCCATGGAGGCAGGCGACGTGCTGATCGAGATCGTTCCCACTACCGACCAGTGAGAGCAGGGTCTGGATGCCCGTGGACGTCCGTATGATCGCCCCAGACGCGGTGCGTGCCGGCGCCAGCTCGATCACGCCAGCCACCAAATGGCGACCAGGAGCGCCACCGCCCCGGTCGAGATCCCAACGGACATGACACGAAAGTTGATGCTCGAAATGCTGGCGACCTTGTGAGCATCAAGCCGCCGCTGCACCGATGCGGCGCGGCGCTCGGCGCTGATCGTTAGAAAGATGCCGAGCAAAATAAAGATGGTCGCGATCGCCTTGGCGACCCATGTCGGCTCAACGGGTTTGAACAAGGCGTTGAAGCCGATGCCGATACCGATCGAGGCCATTGCGGTGCGCGCCCATCCACTGAACGTCCGCTCGTTGGCGAGCAGAGTGCGGTCCTCGGCGAGATCGGTGCGATCCTCAGCGAGCTCCGTTGTCCCGGGCGGCTCCTCATCGTTCATCCAAGCACCATGCCTTCGCGGCGATGAAACGTCTACGAGGACACCTTGCTGCTCGTCTGGTCCTCGGATGCGAGCTTGCAACGTCAGACTTCTGCGGGGAAGATCGCGGGCATGCGCAACAGCTGGCCTCGCGCGACGAAACTGGTCGCCCTGGCTCTGCTCGCCATGGTGCTCGCTGCCGTGTTCTACGCGCCAGCAGTGCTGCGACCGGGCGCGCAGGATCATATCCCAAGAGGTCTTCGGATCAGCCGCAATCAATTCGACAGCGCTGTGGCATCAAACCAAAGGCGGATCGCACGCATCGGACACGCATTTGGAGAGAGGACCCATGCAGTCGGCGGCATCGCGCTGGCGCAGGCGATCCGCTTCTCCCGAAAGCAGGCGAGCAATGCGGCGCCGCAGCTCATCCCGCAGGATATCGCCGAGGCCCTGAAAAGCTATTTTCCCTCGCAAACCTTGCGGCGGGTGCGATGGACGACGGCCGGCAAACGGATCAGCCTCGGCACCGTGCTCGCCGGCTGGTACTACCGGGAAGGTGCCGTCACGCTGGATGAGGTGGTGGTATTCAGGTAAGCGTGGCCAGCAGGCCGCCTTGCGGTAGGGCCTGTGGCTGAGATGCTTGCGGCCTTTGACGAGGGCGCGGGCGGTGCGGGAAGTTGTAGGTTTTACGACCAGTCATACGAGTGCTCGTATGACTGGTCGGATGGAGGTGGTCGGCCGGGTGTCGGGTCGACGGCGATGGTCTGATGCGGAGAAGCTGGAGATCCTGGCCGAGGCGTTCCGGCCGGGGGTTCGGGTCTGCGATGTCATCGCCCGTCGGGACGTGTCGAGCAGCCTGATCTACACGTGGCGCAAGCAGTTGCGGGAGGGCAAGCTGGCGTGCGCGTTGCCGGTGTTTGCCGAAGTGCAGGTGGCGGAACCGGTTGTGCCGACACCACAGCCGGCGCCATGTTCATCGGGGCTTATCCAGATCGAACTGCCGGGCGGCGTGCGGGTGAGTGTCAACGCGGGCGTGGATGCGGGCGCATTGGCACGGGTGTTGTCGGTGCTGCGGTGAGCCCGGTGCCGCTGCCGACGCGGGTATTCCTGGCGTGCGGCGTGACCGATATGCGCAAGGGGTTCGATGGCCTGGCGGTGCTGGTGCAGCAGGTGCTGGCGCAGAACCCGCATTCGGGTGCGCTGTTCGCGTTCCGCGGCAAGCGCGGTCATCTGGTCAAGCTGCTGTGGTTCGATGGGCAAGGTCTTTGCCTGTTTTCGAAGCGCCTCGACCGGGGCCGCTTCGTCTGGCCAGTGACCGCGACCGGCACCGTGGCACTGACGCCGGCGCAATTGTCGATGCTGTTGGAGGGTATCGACTGGCGGCAGCCCGAGCGGACGTTCACGCCGACGCTGGCGGGATGAAAACGGCGGTTTTGCGCCACTTTCTCTCGCTCACTGGCCTGCAATCTGCTATGGAAACGGGGTGTTGGAAGCGCCCGTTTCCCCTGCTGATGCCACCGCGCGGATCGCCGCGTTGGAGGCCTCGCTCGCCCGGGCCAATGCCGCGCTCGCCGCCCGCGACCTGCTCATCGATACCTTGCGCGGACAGATCGCCCGGCTGCGGCGGATGCAGTTCGGCGCCTCGTCCGAGAAGCTGGGACGCGAGATCGAGCAGCTCGAACTGGCGCTGGAGGAACTGGAGACGGAGCGCGACGCGCCTGGGCCTGAGATGGTTGACCCTGGCGTGGCGGTTCGGCCGGTGCCCGTCCGCAGCCTGCCGGGGCACCTGCCGCGCGAGGAGGTCGTCCACGAGCCGGCGTCGGGTGCCTGTACCTGCCCGGACTGTGGCGGTGCGTTGCGGCCGCTGGGTATCGACGCGCACGAGATGCTCGACATCGTGCCGGTGCGCTGGCGCGTCGTGCGAAACGTCCGCCCCAAATACAGCTGCCAGGTATGTGACAAGATCGTCCAGGCTCCCGCGCCGGTCAGCGCCGTGGCACGCGGCAAGGCGACCTTCGCCACGCTGGCGCACGTCGTCGTCTCCAAGTTCGACCACCATCTGCCGCTGTACCGCCAGACCGCGATGATGGCCGCGCAAGGGCTGGACATCGACCGCTCGACGCTGGCGGGCTGGACCGGACAGGCCGCGGTGCTCCTCGACCCCATCGTCAGCCGCATCCGCGACGAAGTCCTCATGGCCGAAAAGATCCATGCCGACGACACGCCGGTGCCGGTGCTTGATCCTGGCCGCGGCAAGACCGCGACCGGGCGGCTGTGGGTCTATGCCGCCGATGACCAGGCGTCCGCCGGCACGGCACCGCGTGCGATCTGGTATCGCTTCACGCCCGACCGAACCGCCGCGCATCCGATGGCCCATCTTGCCGGCTTTCGCGGTTTTCTCCAGGCCGATGCCTATGCCGGCTATGACGGGTTGTATCGCAGCGGCGTCACCGAAGTCGCCTGCTGGGCCCATTTCCGGCGCAAGGTCTTCGACCTGCACGAGCGGTCGCCCACACCGCTGACCACCGACATCCTCGAGCGGATCGGCACACTCTATGCCGTCGAGGCCAAGGTGCGCGGCCAACCACCCGACGTGCGATGTCGAGCCCGACAGGAGAAAAGTCGGCCGCTGGTCGACGCCTTGCGTGAGGTGCTGGATGCAGCCTTGCGCCGTCTGTCACCCAAATCCGACATGGCTCGGGCCATCGCCTATGGCACCAAGCGCTGGCCGGCGCTGTCACGCTTTCTCGACGATGGTCGCCTGGAGATCGACAACAATATCGCGGAACGTGCGCTCCGCGGTATAGCCGTGGGAAGGCGCAACTGGTTGTTCGCCGGCTCTCGCGCAGGTGGCGAACGGGCCGCCGCCATCTATACCGTCATCCAGACCTGCAAGGCCAACGGCATCGACCCGCACGCCTACATCGCCGACGTCATCGCCAAAGTCGCGGGCGACTGGCCTGCCAGCCGATGGGACGAACTCATGCCATGGAACTGGATGCCGTCGGCAGATCGGCCAATCGCGCAAGCCGCATAATCTGCGGCCCCCACACCACGCTTACGTATTCAGCAACCTGAACACGGCCAAGGACGTCCAGCTATGGGCGCATGAGCTTGTCCATGTTCGCCAATATGAAGAGCTCGGCGTCGACCGTTTCGCCCGCGTCTACGTAGACTCGTGGCCTGTTCTCGAAAGGCAGGCGCGCGACAATGCCGCAACCATTGCCCGAGACGTTTGGAAGCGCACGGCCACATCGCCCGTCGAACGCGCAGGAGACGAAACATGAGCCTCGTAGCCTGGTTGCGCGCCCAAGGCATACCGATTCCGACCGACCCCAACGCGGCCGCAATCGCCGGGGCTGTAGCTGTCATCATTTTCGCCTTCGCGGCAGGCTGGTGGATCGGTCAACGCGCCGGTCCCAGGCTGACGGCCTTAGTGCACCGTTTGATGGGCCGTGCAGAAGGGCACGCATACCGGTCCGGCGTTGCGATCGTCGGCATGCTGTTGGCGGCTCTCGCGCTGTTGCTGGCGCTACCCTTCTTCACGGCGAGTCCGTTCGCTTTGGTGCTCGTCGCCGTTGCGCTGGGCGTGGCAGTGGCGCGACTTGCCTATTCGCTGGTCAGGCTTGCAGGGCTGGGCTCGGGATATGCCTGGCTGCTCGCGGCCGTCGTCTTCGTCGTCGCGGCAGCCGGTTCGCTCGGCGGTCTGCAGCCGCTGCTCGCCACTCTTGACCGGGCCAGCGTCGAGGTGGGGACCAGGCGCATCTCGCTGCTCGGCGTTGTCAACGCGGTCGTTGTGATCGCGGTGCTGTTCGCGGTAGCACGACTGGCAAATCGCGTGCTGACCCATTCGATCGGGCGCCTCACACGGCTTGACGTGTCGCAACGCGCGCTCGTCCAAAAGCTCGCCGGGATCGCCGTCATCGTCGTCGCGGCGTTGATCGGCATCGATCTGCTCGGCATCGATCTCACGGCGCTGGCGGTGTTCTCGGGGGCATTGGGACTTGCCGTAGGCTTCGGACTCCAGAAGACAGTCGGCAACCTCCTGTCCGGTCTCATCTTACTGATGGACCGCTCGGTAAAGCCGGGCGATGTGATCGTCGTCGGCGAAACGTTCGGTCAAGTCACGAAAATCGGTGTCCGGGCGGTTTCGGTCGTCACGCGCGACGGCAAGGAGCACCTGATCCCGAACGAGCAACTCATGGTCGAGCCCGTCGAGAACTGGTCCTACTCAAGTCGCAACGTCCGTATCCACATCCCTGTGGGCGTCGCCTATGCGAGCGATCTGCCGCTTGCGCAGAAGCTGATGATCGAGGCCGCAACTGCTGCCGAGCGCGTCCTGAAAACCCCGGCACCGACCGTTTGGCTACGCGGCTTCGGAGACAGCTCCGTCGACCATGAGATCCTTGCCTGGATCAACGATCCAGAGGCTGGTGTCGGCAACGTGCAATCCGACATTTTCAACCGTCTCTGGCTCCTGTTCCAGGAGCACGGAATTGAAATCCCCTATCCGCAAAGTGACGTTCACATCCGCTCATTGCCGGAGACGACCGGCGCGATCGTCGAGCAGAGGTCGTGATCGAGCGATGGGGCAAACCTAGGAGTGACGTCGTCGGTTACCGACCGGCAACGTCGCTCTTCGACGCAGCGTGCGATAGGACGCTGAACGAAACGAGGCGAACTGGTCGATGACACCCTATACTGCGTCCGCTGTGTTCCCCACGTATTCGCATGCAGGTAAAGCATTGTCTGCGTTGCACAGCCTTGGGATCCCCAACTCGGCGCTTTCAGTGCTCGTCCCAGAGCGCGGAAGCGCGGGCGCGCCCGGAGCATCAGGGGAAGCGTCGCTTCGCGACCTGATTGGCAGAGGAGCGCTGGGAGCGGGTCTGGGTGTCGCCGCACTCGCTCTCCCTGGCGTTGGACCGCTCGTCGCGGCGGGGGCCATCGCCGTCGCCGCCACGCCGGGGGTTGCTGCACTAGGTGCAACTGCGGGCGCTCTCACCGCCTTGCTCGGCCGCTATGGTGTGGATGAGGATCGGGCGCGTCGTTACGATGAAGACTTGCAAGCGGGCGGCGTGCTTCTGATCGTGGATACGCGCGAGACGGGCCTAGAAGTGGACGAGGTGCAGCGTACCCTCGACGACAATGGTGGCTCGGGCCGAGCGATCGCTTGAAAGCGGCGATTCGTCGCCGCATTTTTCGATTAGCAATCTCCTCATGAGAACGGCGAGCGGGAGCGGCAGCCCTCAAGACCAGGCTTGAATTCCGCGGGCTGTCGGTCACGCATCAATCGGCGACGCGGCCTGCGAGCCACGGACACCCGGACCCGCAACCATCGCGTCGGATCCTCTGGCGGCTTGGCAAGGCGTTGGAGTGTGGTGGACGGCGGCCGAGCCGCACGCTCTATGAAGCGCCGGCGAAGGGGTACCTCACGGGGAAGGTTGCGACGACGGTCGCCCGATGCGATAGCTCGCGTGGGTGTTCGTCTTTGATCTCGAGTGCGAGCAGGTTCTTTCGTTGGTCGGGCCGCCAGCGCTGATCTGCTGTGCCTGGACGAATGATGATGAACCACGCCCATGCGCATCCAAGCGCAATCCGCCGATTTCTCGAAGCTCAGTCGTCCGCCGGCATCGTCTTGATGGCAGCTGCGCTGGTTGCTCTGGTCATCGCCAATTCACCGCTTGCGCCGGGTTACGAGGCGCTGCTGCACACCTATGTCGGGCCGCTGAATCTAGGGCATTGGATCAACGACGGCCTGATGGCCGTGTTCTTCCTGCTCGTCGGCTTGGAGATCAAGCGCGAGGTGCTCGACGGACAGCTCTCGTCGTGGCCGCGACGCATTCTTCCAGGCATAGCCGCGAGCGGCGGGATGATTGTGCCAGCGCTAATCTATCTCGCCTTCAACCAAGGTCCGACAGCTGCCGGATGGGCCATACCTGCGGCCACCGATATCGCTTTCGCCCTTGGAGTCATCGCGCTTCTGGGCAATCGGGTGCCAGGATCGCTGCGCATATTTCTTGCCGCGCTGGCCATCATCGACGATCTCGGCGCGGTCGTCATCATCGCGCTCTTCTACACAGCGGAGCTTTCGGTAGCTGACCTCGGGGGCGCCGCGGTCGCTCTCGGCGTGCTGGTAGCTCTGAACCGCTTCGGTGTCCGGCGCCTGTCGCCATACATGATGGTCGGCCTGATCCTGTGGGTGCTGGTGCTTCGGTCGGGAATCCATGCGACGCTCGCAGGTGTCATGCTCGCCTTCACTATTCCGATGGACCGCACGCCCAGCCGGTCCGACGCAGACTGCATGAGTCCGCTTCATCGGCTTGAGCACGCGCTGCATAAGCCGGTCGGCTTTATTATCGTGCCAATCTTCGGACTGGCGAACGCCGCAGTTCCGGTTTTCGGACTGCCTCCCGGCGCACTCACCGCGCCGGTCACGATCGGTGTCGCCGCAGGGCTGCTCATCGGCAAGGTGCTCGGCGTGTTCGGCTTTTCAGCTATCGCGGTTCGCCTGGGGCTGGCGGATATGCCAGCACATGCAAGCCGGCTTCAGTTGCTTGGCGTCGCTTTGCTCTGCGGGATTGGCTTTACCATGAGCATATTTATCACTCTTCTTGCCTTCCCCGGCAGTCCCTTGCTCCAGGCAGAAGCCAAGATCGGCGTCTTGGCCGGCTCGCTCATTTCCGGCTTGTTTGGATATGCCGTGCTGCGGCGAGCACGGGGCGAGACGCCACGCGACAACGCGAGCAGCAGCATGACGCGCGAGGGTGCGTCCAGAGGATCCAAGCTTCGAAGCAAACAGATGAATGCACGGCTCGGACGGCTTGCGCTCTACCGCTGGTGGCGCCGCAGCGTCGTCGGGCCGATCGATCACGAGGCGGTGGTCACCCGAATCGTCGAAGAGAGCGGGTGGTCGCCGCGCTACGCCTTCATGACGATGATGTCCGCCGGCATCGCGGTGCTGGGACTGCTGTTATCGTCGCCGGCCGTTGTTATCGGCGCGATGTTGATATCGCCGCTTATGAGCCCGATCCTCGGCTTCGGGTTCAGCCTGGCGCTGTTCGATTTCGCCGAGATGCGACGTTCGGTGCTGGCGCTCGTCATTGGCGCGTTCGCAGCGGTCGTCTTCACCGCTTTGATCGTAACCCTGTCGCCGCTTCAAGCTCCAACGGCGGAGATCGTCGCGCGCACGCGGCCAAACCTGTTCGATCTCGGCGTCGCGCTGTTCGCCGCACTGGCCGGCAGCTTCGCCATCATTCGCGGGCGGGGAGAGACGATTGTCGGTGTGGCCATCGCGACGGCGTTGATGCCGCCGTTGGCTGTCGTCGGCTATGGCTTAGCGACCTGGAACCTGCCGGTGCTGGGTGGGGCGTTCGCTCTGTTCGTCACGAACTTCATCACCATCGCACTCGCCGCAACAGCGATGGCAAGGTACTATGGCTTCGGACATCACCTCTCCAGTCGGCAGAGCTGGACTCAAACTATTGTGCTGCTTTGCGTCTTCGCAGTCATGGCGGTCCCATTGGGACTGTCGCTGAACCGCATTGCGCGCGAGGCATTAACGGTGTCGCAGGTGCGCTCGCTTCTGAACGAACGCTTCGGCAACGACGCTCGCGTGACGCAGCTGGAGGTTGAGTTCGACCGTCAGCCCAACGTCGTCAGAGCCGTCGTCATCACTCCGCGCGGGCGGATGCAGAAGACCGCGCCCTTGCAGAAATCGATCGAAGATGCGCTTGGCCGTCCTGTCCGGCTCGATATCGACCAGGTCCTGCTCGAAGCAGGCGCGGGCGCACTCGACGCACAACGCGAGGAGTTGCGGCAGGCGGGCGACCAGTCGAACCTTGAGGCGCAGCGGATGACGGCGCTGGCACGGATGATCGCGCTCATCACCGGTGTCGCGGCTGACGATGTGACAATCGATCGCGACCATCGGCGCGCGACCGCAGCGGCCGTGGCGCTGCCCGGTGCGACCATCGCGACCTATCGGACCCTTGAAGCCCGCGCGGTGGCGGAGACGGATGGCTGGAGCGTCGCGATCGTGCCCCCGCAGGGACCGCTGCCTGAGATCGCGTTCGCCGATAATGTCGATACGCTCGATCCAGCGGCTCGCTCAGCGGTGTTGACATCGGCCTGGGCTGCGCATCGCTGGAACGTGCCCACGCTGGCCGTTCCCGGTTTGCCGACGGGCGATCCGCCTGCGCGGCCGACCTTGACGCAGCGCAGGGCACTAGCGGTGGCAGCGTTGTTGGCAAGTCGGGGCATCGGTGCCGTTTCGGCGCCTGCTCAAGGCCAGCGCTTCGAGCTATCGATCGGGATCACCCGGTGAGCGGCGGTCTTGCGCTTACGCCCTTCGATGCCGCAGCGATCCTCATCGTGCTCGCCGCGGTCCTCGGCTATTTCAATTACCGGTTTCTCAAACTGCCATCCTCGATCGGCCTGACGGTCATGGGTGCGATCGCCTCGCTACTCGTCGTCGCGATCGATCGCATTCTTCCGGGCGCCGACTTTGCCCGCGACATCGTGCGCTTTATCGCCGGCATCGATTTCCACACCACGCTGATGGACGGCATGCTGTCGTTCCTGCTGTTCGCCGGCGCGCTGCACGTGGACTGGGGCGAGATGCGGCGTGGGCGCTGGCCGATCCTCGTGCTGAGCACCATTGGCGTGGCACTTTCGACCGTCTTGGTCGGCGGCGGGTTCCTGTTGCTGTCGAGGGCGATCGGTTTCGACGTACCTGCCATCTGGTGCTTGGTGTTCGGCGCGCTCATCAGTCCAACCGATCCGGTCTCGGTGATGGGCGTCCTCAAGCACGCGAACGTCTCGCCCGCGCTCGAGGCGACCGTTGCGGGCGAGAGCCTGTTCAACGACGGCGTCGGTGTTGTTATCTTCACGATTCTGCTGGCGTCGGCGCTGTCGGGTGAGGCCTTCTCCGTTGCACATGGCGTCGAACTATTTGCCGTCGAGGCGGGCGGCGGCGTCCTGCTAGGGCTCGGCATCGGCTGGGTCGCATTCCGCATGATGCGGTCGATCGACGACTACAAGGTCGAGGTCCTGATCAGCCTGGCCGTGGTAATGGGCGGCTATGCGATCGCGCGGCCGCTTCACGCCAGCGGCCCGGTGGCGATGGCGGTCGCTGGGCTGATCATCGGCAATGCCGGCGTCGCCCACGCGATGAGCGAGACGACCCGCGATTATCTCCACAAGTTCTGGGATCTGATCGACGACATCCTCAACACCGTGCTGTTCCTGCTGATCGGGCTGGAAGTCGTGACCATCCCCGGCGACCTGCGTCTGGTCGTGTTGGGTCTCGCCGCGATACCGCTGGCGCTTGCCGCGCGGTCGGTGTCGGTCCTGCTGCCGCTCCGGGCGATCCGCCCGACGCATCGTTACGGGCGGGTCGCGCCGGTAACGCTGATCTGGGGTGGCCTTCGCGGCGGCATTTCGATCGCGCTGGCACTTGGCTTGCCGGATGGGCCTGCGCGGTCCGTGATCCTCGCAGCGACGTACGTCGTCGTGCTCTTTTCGGTGATCGTGCAGGGCGGAACGATCAAGCGCGTGCTGGAACGGCTTACCGAAGCCGATGCGGAGAAGACTTCATGAGAACCCGCCTGCTCCGCCTGTCGAACGATCTGCGCGAGAGCTACTGGTTCGTTCCCACCGTCATGGCGATCGCGGCACTGCTGCTCGCATTGGCGATAGTGTATATCGATAGCCATTCCGGCTCGACCTGGATGGACGGGTTGCCGTGGCTCTATGCAGCGCGACCCGACGGCGCGCGCAGCTTGCTGTCATCGATCGGCGGGTCGATGATCGGGGTAGCAGGCACCACCTTCTCGGTCACGATCGCCGCCGTTGTCTACGCCTCGGGGCAATACGGTCCGCGGCTGCTGAGCAACTTCATGTCGGATCGCGGCAACCAGGTGACACTGGGCACCTTCATCGCGACCTTCGTTTACTCGCTGGTGGTTCTGCGCACGATCCGATCTGCCGGGGAGAGCGGGGCGGGGGCGCCGGCCTTCGTTCCGCAGCTTGCGCTGCTGTTGGCGTTGGTCCTCGTCCTCTGTTCGATCGCCGTGCTGATCTTCTTCATCCATCACGTGCCGATGCGGATCCACATCAACAATGTGATTGAGCGGATCGGCAATCGACTAATCGAGGAGACAGACGCACGCTTTCCGGTCTTCGTTGGCGTTCCGCTCGCCGAACGTTCGGACGACCCTCGCATACCATTGGCGTTCCGCGACGAAGCAAGCTCTGCCGATTACGAGCGACGCGCTCCCGTCCGATCCAAGGACACGGGATATATCCAGCTGATCGACGAAAGCACGCTGATGGAGGCGGCGCGCAGCCATGACTTGGTGATCCGCCTGCAATATCAGTCGGGCGATTTTACCCACAAAGGTAGCGTGCTGCTGGAGGCTTGGCCCGCCGAGCGGTGCGACGAGGACGCGATGAAGGCGCTGCGTGGAGCGTTTGCGGTAGGCGCGCGTCGAACGGCTCTTCAAGATTTGCGTTTCCTGATTGACGAATTGGTTGAGATCGCGGCCCGCGCGCTGTCACCTGGCGTCAATGATCCTTTTACCGCCAACAGCTGTCTCGACTGGCTCGGCGCGGCCATGGCGGATCTTGCTCGGCGGGACCTGCCGTCGCGGTTGCGTGCGGATAAAGACGAGGCCCTCAGGGTGATCGCCCATCCAACGACCTTCGACGGTCTCGTCGGTCGTGCCTTCGGTGCGCTCGCCCAATATGCGAGCGGCGACATGATCGCAGGCAAGCGCTTTCTCAACGCCTTGGGCGACGTCGCATTGAGCTGCGACGATCCGAGCCGGATCTCCACCTTGGCGCGACAAACTCGAGAGTTCCGCTTGTTGGCCGAGGGGGCGTTGGATGGCGCCTGTCGCAAAGCCGTGCTGGAGCGTGCCGATGACCTGCTGCGAGCCTTGGTCGAACCTGATTACAAGCGCCGACTCCGTGACGGCAACGCCTGGCTCGGAGGCACCGCATGATCGTCACCGTCGCCCTGATCGTCGCGATCATCGTCACCACCGCGCTGACCTTCGGAAGATTCGCGCGCAGCGACGGCTGGCGGGCCACCGTCACGCCGCTGGCGTCGATCATTGGCTCGGGCTTCCTGATCTGCGGGCCGTTGTTGGCGAAGGAGTTCGGCAGCGCGGCATTGGGTGCGATGGCGGTGCTTCTGGCAATCGCCTACGCCGCGGGTGCGGTAATCCGCTTCAACATCGTCCATGTCGAAGCGCATCTCGCGGCCGCCCCCTTTAACGATCCGATCGCGTGGATCGCTCGCGTGACACAGGGCGTGCTGGCGCTCGCCTATGCTGTCTCGGTCGCCTATTACCTGAAGTTGCTGGCCGAGTTCTCGCTGAAGCCGATCGCGATCGATCCAGCTTCGCAGCCGCTGGCGGCCAACATCATCGTCACCGTTCTAATTGTGCTGATGACGCTGCTCGCGTTGGGCGGAAGTCTCCGCAAGGTGGAGCACCTTGCTCATGGCACCGTTTCGATCAAGATCGGGATCATCGCCGGTCTGCTTGCCGCGCTCGGCATTTCGTGGGCGATCAATGGCACCGGTGACCCGCTGCCCCCGGTCAAGCTGTCGTTCGCCAGCGTGCCGATGCTGCTTGGTCTGCTCATCACGGTTCAGGGGTTCGAGACGTCACGCTATCTTGGCCATGCCTATCCCGCCGAGATGCGGATCAGGACAATGCGGCATGCGCAGTGGATTTCGTCTGCCATCTATCTCGCCTTCATCGCGCTGCTGACACCCTTCCTGACCCGTGCCGCCGCGACCGAGGGCGTGGCGGGCATCCTCGATATCATGGAACTGATCGCGCCCGCGCTCGGCCTTTTTGTGCTTGCCGGCGCGGTGTCGAGTCAGTTGAGCGCCGCGGTGGCAGACTCGATCGGATCGGGGGGGCTTGTGAACGAGGTCTCCCGTCGCAAGGTCAGCGTGCCGCTCGCGTTCGCGCTGGCCGGCGCGCTCGCCATCGTTATCGTGTGGCTGACCGACCCGTTTGAGGTCGTCGCCCTCTCGTCGCGCGCCTTCGCTCTATTCTACGGCCTCCAGTGCGCCTTGGCGCTGATCGTGTCGGTCAAGGATGGCAAAGGCACCACCTCGCAGCGGATTGGCTTCGTGGCGATCGGGCTTGTCTGCCTCGTCGCTGCGGCAGTTGGCGCGCCTGCCGAAGGCTGATGGTTAGGATACCTGAACAAGCGCGTGATCTACTGCGCGAGCACGGGCCTACCGCGCCGGTGTGGCGGCGACGTGTCGCGATCCTTGGCGGCGCGGTGACGATCGGGCTGGTCGCCCTGCTGTTTGCGCACCTCGCGGATTGGGCGGGCGAGCGGTTTACGGCAGTCGCCGCTCGCTGGTGGTGGGCGCCGTTGATCGTCACGCCGCTCGGCTATGCCGCCATCGCGGGGATCACGGCTCGATTTGCCCCTGCGGCACGTGGGTCCGGAATACCGCAGGTGATGGCAGCGACCCGAAACCCCGATCACGCGATGTCGGCGCTCGTTTCGGCGAGGATCGTCCTCGTGAAACTCGCCCTGACGATCGGCACCCTGCTGGTCGGCGCGTCGACGGGGCGCGAAGGGCCGACGGTCCAGATCGCCGCATCGATCATGGGCTACGCACACCGGCTGATGGCGATCCCGCTTAGGGCATCGGTGTTCATCGCCGGCGGCGCTGCGGGCGTGGCGGGCGCGTTCAACACGCCGCTTGCCGGGGTCGCCTTCGCGATCGAGGAACTGGCGGCGGCCTACGAGCAGCGGATGACGCTGCTGGTCATGACCGCGGTGTTGATCGCCGGCATGACCAGTCTGGGCCTGTCCAGCGACTATATCTATTTTGGAGTGATGAGGCAGACGCTCTCGGTACGAGAGACGATGTTGGCGGCTCCCATTGCCGGCATACTCGGCGGCCTGATGGGTGCCTTCTTCTCGCGCGCGGTGCTGGCGACGGGGCGGACTAATTGGGGACCGGTCGCCAAGCTGCGCGCACGACCCATGCTGTTCGCCGGATCGCTTGGCGCGATCGTCGCAGTTATAGGGGTCGCCAGTGGGCTGACCTGGGGCACCGGTTACGGTGCGGCGCGGGCGATCATCACTGGGACGGATGTTCCGCACTGGTTCGGGATCGCCAAGCTGGCTACGACGCTGGCGACCGCGGTCTCCGGTATGCCGGGCGGCATCTTCGCACCGTCACTCGCGGTCGGGGCGGGGGTCGGCAACATGCTGCGCTGGCTGCTTCCAACCTACCCCGGCGGCGCGATCGTGCTGCTCGGCATGGTCGCCTATTTCACTGGTGTCGTCCGTGCGCCGCTCACCGCCGTCATCATCATTTCCGAGACGACAGCCAGCCGCGGTTTGATGATGCCTTTGCTCGCTTCCGCATTGATTGCTGATTTCGTGGCGCAAGCGGTATCCAAGGAGCGGCTTTACCATGCGCTGTCGCAGGCGTTTCTGCCGCCGCCGGATCCCCAGCAAGCGCAGGGGATGGCATCGCACGACGATCCCGAGCCGTCTCACAGGACGGGGAAGCCTTGATATCGTTGGCCGGACCGTGCGGTCGGGCTACTGTCGGCACCTTAACTCGATAAGGCTCCGATTTGATCTCCATGCTCAGCGCGCCGCAACCCCATGCCATCGGAGCGATGCTGCTGACGATCGCCATGTTCTATGGCTTCGTTTCAGGTCGGGCACGAGTCGAGATCATCTCGTTGCTGACGATCAGTGCGATAGCGCTCGGGCTCTACTGGTTTCCGCTCCCCGGGCAGTCACCGACCGACGGGCTCAAGTTGGCGTTCGAAGGGTTCGGCCACTATGCGCTGATCACGATCTGCGCGCTGATGGTCCTCGGGCGCGGTCTGGTCACGACTGGCGCGTTGGAACCCGTATCTCGCCTGCTGACCCGGGTCTGGCGGTTCAACCGTCAAATTGGCCTTTTCGTTACGCTGCTGCTGGCCTTCGGCATGAGCATGATGGTCAACGACACGCCAGTGCTCGTCCTGATGCTGCCGGTGATGGCCGCGATCGCCGCGAACGGCGGCATGCCGGCTTCGCGCACGCTGATCCCGGTCAACAGCGCGGTGCTGATCGGGGGTATGTCCACCACAATCGGGACCTCGACCAACCTGCTGGTCGTGTCGATTGCGGGCGATCTCGGCCTGCCGCCTATGTCGGTTTTCCACTTTACGCCGATCGTGCTGCTGGCCGCTCTGGTCGCGTTGCCGTTTATCTGGTTGGTCATGCCACGCCTGCTGCCGGACAATTCGGTCGAGGCGGGTCACGAGCCACGTCGCTTCGCAGCTCTGCTCCGCCTCGGCGAAAATTCCTTCGCGCACGGTCTGTCTCACGAACTGATCGCGGAGCGATTGCCTGCAGATGTCGAGCTTCTTGGAGGCACAGCAGCGGGCGGCCGGATGCTAGTGCGCGCGACGCATGCAGCCCTAGAAGAGACGATGCGCATCCTGGGTGCAACCGCAGCCCCGGCTTGGCTCATGGACCGGCTGCGCAGCGGTTATGCGACGACAGGACACGATCTCACCGTCGCCGAGCTGGCCGTCACGAAGGACTCGGGTCTTGTCGGCAAGGGTGTGGCTTCCGCGAACGTTGCCGAACTGTACAACGTCGCCATTCTCGGTGTTCATCGCGCGCAGCGCCCATGGGTTGCACAGCCTGATGGTGAGACCAGAACCGAGAGTCCGTTCGACGAGGGCGATATCCTGCTGGTCGCTGGTGCCGTCGGCAGCATTGAGCAGATGTCGCTCGCCGAGAACATGCTGGTTCTCGAAGGGGCGAAAGAACTGCCGCGGACGGCCAAGGCGCCGCTGGCGTTGGCGATCATGGCATGTGCCGTTGTGCCGGCGAGCATTGGTATCGTTCCCATCGCGATCTCCGCGCTCGGTGGTGCCATTGCGATGCTGGTCACAGGATGCGTCCGTTTCGACCGCATCGGCCGGGCGCTCTCGGCCAAGGTGGTGGTGCTGGTCGCCGCCAGCATCGCCATCGGCCGCATCGTGCTGGAGAGCGGAGCGGCGACTTGGCTAAGCGAGCTGATCGCGATGGGGCTTCAGTTCCTACCGCCGGCGGGGGTGTTGGCCGCGGTCATGCTATTTGTCACCGTGCTGACCAACTTCGCGTCGAACACCACAGCCGCGGCGGTCGGCACGCCGATCGCTTTCAGCCTCGGGCAGCAGTTGGGCATTCCGGTCGAGCCGCTGGTCCTCGCCGTGCTGTTCGGCTGCAACCTGTGCTACGCGACGCCCGTCGCCTACCAAACCAATATGCTGATCATGTCTGCCGGAGACTACAGGTTCGCAGACTATACGCGCACCGGCCTGCCGCTGGTCGCGATCATGGTCGTGACCCTGTCGGGCCTGCTCGTGCTGCGCTACGGCCTGTACTGAGCCGCGCACAGGAACGGCGGCTACAGCGCTTCGTTGCTCATGGATGCAGCCTCTCACCCCTCCGCCCGTCAAGAACCCGATCGACCTGATCCTCGCCAAGCTGCACGTCGCCGCGAACGGCTTCTTCCTACAGCTGCCCAACATCGTCGGCGGCATCGTCCTGCTGATCGTTGCATATCTGATCGGTAAGCTGATCGCGCGCGGGGTCCGCAAGGGGTTTCAGCATCGCGGGCTGGTCGATCTCGGTGGCGTGCTCGCCAGCCTCACTTTCGGTGCAACCATGGTGGCGGCGGTGCTGATAGCCTCTGTGATCGTCTTCCCCTCGGTGAAGCCAGCTACGATCATCTCTAGTCTCGGGATTGGCTCGGTCGCGATCGGCTTTGCCTTCAAGGACATCCTTCAAAATCTGCTCGCCGGCATTCTGCTGCTCGTCAATCGGCCTTATCGGCGCGGCGATCAGATCGTAGTCAAAGACTTTGAGGGAACCGTCGAGCACATTGAGAGCCGCGCGACGCTCATCAAGACCTATGACGGGCGGCGCGTCATCATTCCTAATTCGGACGTCTATACGTCGCCTGTCGTCGTCAACACGGCCTTCCCGATACGCCGCGACCAGTTCGACATTGGCATTGGCTATGGCGACAAGCCGGACCGAGCCATGACGGTGTTTCATGAGGCGATCACGAAAGTCGAGGGCGTCGAGGTCGAACCTGCTGCTGAAGTTCTCCCATGGGGGCTGGATGCCAGCTCGGTGACCCTGCGCGCACGTTGGTGGTGTTCATCGAAGCGCACCGACGTCGTCCATCTGCGCGCGCGCGTGATCCTTGCGATCTGGCAGGCCGCGGCCGACGACGGCATCGACCTGCCATTCCCGACTCAGCAAATCCTGTTTCATGATCAGACGGAGGAGAGCGACGGCGATCGGACCCGGCAGCGTGAGGGTTGGCCAGCGGGTACCCACCCCCCACAAGCGCGAGCCCACCCAGCGCGTGCGGAATGAGACCAGGCGGCGGCGGGTGGTTGGCTCCAAGCCACCATCTCCTCATTTGGCTCGCTGGCTGCCGAAACTCAGTACTCAGCTATAGATCGGAAGCCGATTGCGGCCACCCCAACTCGGACCGGGCTTCTGCACTTCAGCAGGTGATGCTTGGCAGCCGCAAACCCGCCCTACGACCGGAAGCGGCATCAGGTGAGTCGCTGCAAACTGAACGGCTTGCGCTACGGGCCGATGTCGATCGCTTGGGCCGCTGCGCGTTTAGTAGCTGCTCCGGTAAACCCCAGAGCTTCTGCTACCTTGTCGTTCCAGCCATAAGGGTCCGTACGGAAGACGATCCGGTTACCTGAATCCACGAACACATTGCCATAAATCAATCGGACTGGGATCTCGCGCGGCAGCGGCACGAAGCGGTGTTTCTCAGAGTCGCGCGCTGCCTGCCACCTTTCTGAAACTCCCTCCTGCTCAGCGAGCATATTGGCGAAGCCGAGCGCGTCGCTGACGCGCACGCAGCCATGACTAAGGTGCCGCTGACTGCGATCGAACAATGCTCGGGCCGAGGTGTCGTGAAGGTAGATTGCGTGCCCGTTTCGCATGTCGAACTTGACCAAGCCAAGCGCATTGTTCGGTCCCGGCCGCTGCACGATCCAGCCGCCCCGACGGACCATGTTGTGCGCACGGAGATAAGCACGGCCCACATTCGCCATCTCAGTGTTCTGAATCGATTTTGGAATCGTCCAAGTCGGATTAGCGACCAGCCGATATATGGGTGAGCCCAGCATCGGCGTTTCGCGTCCGGGCTCGCCAACTATCACTCGTCGCTCATCGATCAGCTTGCCGTCACGCCAGTAGCGGAGCCGCGCCGCAGCGGTGTTTACGTCGATACGGGTCGAAGGCGGCGTCCGCGACAACCACCGACGCCGTTCCAGCGCCACCGCCAGAGCCCGCTCACGGGCACCAGGCCCCATGTTGAGCACACCTAAGGTGTCTGGGCCTACGATTCCGTCGGCAGCGATGCCATAATCCTTTTGCAAGGCTATGACAGCATTCGCGATTTCCGGAGTGTAGCCCGTTGAACCAGCACTTTGCGGAGTCGCCGGCAGATAGTCGTCATCCACCAGTTGCTGCACGATATCGGTCACGCGAGCGTCGCTTTCACCAAGGTGGATCGGCCCGGCCAATGCGATTTTCGCGACTGGTGAAGCCGCGGTCGCGAGATCGCGATACGAGAGGTATGCTTTCGAGAGGCGAACGTAGCCGTCGTCGTGCGGGGCGAGCCCGCCAAGCCAGCTGTCCAGTTCACCTCGGTTAAGCGCTCGTTCCAGCTCGGCTCGCAAATCAGCTTCGGGGCGGTCCAACGTATAGACCTCGTGAAGCATCTTGGGATCGATCTTGCCTCGCGCGAGCGCGGTCGCATAGGCGATCGCGGCGCTCGAATAGCGCTTGTCGCGCGCCATCGCCGATTCGCCCTCAGGCCCCTTGCTAAGGAAGGTGACTCGATCAAGGCCATGCTCGACCCGTGCTTTCAGGGCGTACTCGAGCGTGGCGCGAGACGCGTCGTTCCACGAAGATCCCGCATCGGCTAATCTAGAAACCGACGCCTCGCCCGGATCGGGTGCGCCGATGGCCGCGGCGCTGCAAAGGCCCGGCTGAAATGCTGCGACCGAGATTGACCCGAGCAGGCCAGAAACAGGGAAAGATGCGATTCTCATAGGTGGCTAACGGGCGGGGCGACCTTTCTGTGCCCGAGGTCTTCCCGATTGGGCCTGGTGCAACTCGATGCCCGTGATGGGCTTGCGATCTTTTGGGGCCGCCAGCCTAGCCGCCGGCGAAGCGGACGGCTCCTGGAAGGGTCCCAATGGTTGGTTCAGTCGCTGGAGTTCGCTCTCTGCGGATCTCATCCGTGTTGTCGGAGGATCTGAGACGGATCGGAGTAGGAGCGTTTCCGCTCAGGCTGCGGGAGGCAAAGGCAATCACCGGTCCCGACCAGCGAGATGTGCAGTGACACCATACGTCGGGGTGATACCTAGCTTGTTACCTAGGCCCTTCTCCGATTAGGTTCGTAGTGGCCCAAGTCATTGAAAAAGTGGTGGACGCACTTGGGCTCGAACCAAGGACCCGCTGATTAAGAGTCAGCTGCTCTACCAACTGAGCTATGCGTCCATGACCGGCCTGGTATGTGGCGCTTTGGAGAGGCGCCGGCCCCGTCGGGAGGCGGCCAATTAGCAGTGGTTTCGGGGGATGCAAACCCTTTTTTGCGCCTGCGTGCGTTTTCGTGGCGTCAGCGGTTGGTGCTGCGATTCTGGCGATCGATGGACATCAGGATGCCCATGCACAGCAGCACCGTCATCTGCGCCGAACTGCCGAAACTGACGAGCGGCAACGGGATGCCGACGACCGGCGCGAGGCCCATCACCATCGACAGGTTGATCGCGACGTAGAAGAAGATCGTGGTGGCGAGCCCCGCCGCGGTCAGGCGCGTGAAGCGCGTCGTCGCCTGTTGCCCGACGTTGATCCCCCAGCGCGTGACCAGCAGGAACGCGAGGATCAGCAGGCAGCCGCCGATCAGCCCCCATTCCTCCGCCATCGTCGCGAAGACGAAGTCGGTGTGGCCTTCGGGCAGATAGTCGAGGTGGCTCTGCGTGCCGTTGAGGAAGCCCTTGCCCCAGACCCCGCCCGATCCGATCGCGATCTTGGACTGGCTGATGTGATAGCCGGTGCCCAGCGGATCGCTTTCCGGATCGAGGAAGATCAGCACGCGGTTGCGCTGATAGTCGTGGAGCAGGAAATTGACCGCGATCGGCGCCGCGATGGCGAGGCTCAGCGCGCCGCCGACGAACAGGCGCATCGGCACCCCCGCCAGGAACATCACGACCACGCCGCCGCCGCAGACCATCAGCGCGGTGCCGAGATCGGGCTGCTTCATGATGAGCGCGGCGGGGATGCCGATCAGCAGGCAGGCGGGCCAGATCGCACCGAAGCGCCGCGTCTCGTTGGGGGGCAGCATGTCGTAGAAGCGCGCGCAGGCGAGCACGATCGCCGGCTTCATGAATTCGGACGGCTGCAACCGGATGCCGACGTCGAGCCAGCGCTGGCTGCCGCCGCGCACGGCGCCGACCAGTTCGACGAGCACGAGCGCGACGACGATGACGGCATAGGTCGGCAGCGCCGCGGAACGCCACACGCGCACCGGCACGTAGGACAGCGCCAGCGCGGCACCGAGCAGCACGAAGAAGCGCACCCCCTGCGACAGCGCCCAGGGCTGTAGCGCCCCGCCTGCGGCGGAATAGAGCACGACCTGGCCGAAGACGCCGATCGCGACGAGCAGCGCGAGCACGCGCCAGGGCAGGCGCGCAATCGGTTCGGGGATGACGCCGCCGCGGTTCACGGCTCGCTCCGCTCGGTCGACCCGTCCTCGGCGATGCTGTTGCCGAGCGGGCTTTCGGGCGCGAGCGCGGCCTGCGTCCGATTGGCGAGATCGGTGGCGGCCTCCACCGCGTCCGAATCGCTGGGCACGACCCCGTCGGTCTTGGTGGCGATCGCAGCCGGTTGCGGCGTCTGCGCGGCGCGATAGGCGGCCTCTTGGGCCGCCATGCGCGTCGGTATGTCGCCGCCCCAGGTCGGCTCCACCTCCGCCAGGCTCTTCAGCGCGCGGTCGCGATCGAACAGCCAGGTCATGATGTCGCGGCCGATCATCGGCGTGTCGAGGTTGCGGACGGTATGGCCGTTGTGTTCCAGCACCACCGCGGCGGCATAGCGCGGATTGTCGGCCGGCGCGAAGCACACGAACAGCGCATGGTCGCGCAGCTTGAAGGGCAATTGGCCGTTCTTGAGCACGCCGCCGCGTCGTTCCGCCATGGTGATGCGGCGGACCTGCGCGGTGCCGGTCTTCGCCGCCAGGCTGACGCCCGGCACCAGCATCCGGGCCGCGCCGCCGGTGCCACCCTGATTGACGACGCCGTACATCGCGTCGCGGACGATCGCGAGATGTTCGGACGCGACCGGCAACGCGGGCGCGTCGAGCCGGACGCGGTCGGCGAGAAGGCTCGGCTGGAGCGCGCGACCGGACGCGAGCCGCGCCGCCATCACGGCGAGCTGCAACGGGTTGGCCAGCACATAGCCCTGGCCGATCGAGGCGTTGAGACCATCGGCGATGGTCCACTTGGTCTTGTATTTCCTGAGCTTCCAGGCCGAATCGGGCACCGTGCCGTAGCGCTGCGTCGCGAGCGGCAGGTCGAATTTCTCGCCCAGTCCGAGCATGCGCGCGATGGGGGCGAAGCGATCGTAGCCAAGGCGCCGGCTCATCTCGTAGAAGTAGATATCGCAGCTCTGCTCGATCGCGCCCTTGAGATCGAGCGGACCGTGGCCGCCGCGCTTGTGGCAGTGGAAGACACCGGTGCCGACGCGCATCGCGCCCGAACAGACGACGCGGTCGTGCGCGCCGACGCCGGCGGTGAGCAGCGCGAGGCCGTTCATCGGCTTGACGGTCGATCCGGGCGGATACAGCCCCTGCGTGACCTTGTTCATCAGCGGCACGTGATCGTCCTGCGACAACATCGCCCATTCGAGATGGCTGATCCCGTCGGAGAAGCTGTTGGGGTCGTAGGCGGGCATCGACACCATCGCCAGCATCTCGCCGGTGCGGCAGTCCATGACCACCGCGGAGCCCGAATTGGTGCCGATCCGTCGCGCGGCGTAATCCTGCAGGCCTGCGTCGATCGTCAGCCGCTGCGTCCGGCCCGGCACGTCGGCGCGGGTGGGCAGTTCGGCCACCACCTTACCGCGCGCGGTCACCTCGACCCGCTTGGCGCCGGGGGTGCCGCGGAGCGCCGTCTCGAGCTGCTTTTCCAGTCCGTCCTTGCCCATCTTGAAGCCGGGGGTGACGAGCAGCGGGTCGTGCGTCTTCTTATATTGTTCGGCATTGGCCGCGCCGACGTAGCCGGTCAGGTGCGCGACCGCAGCGCCCGCGGGATAATGGCGCGCGAAGCCGCGGGTCGGAGCGACGCCGGGCAGTTCGGGCTGGCGCAGACTGACCGCGGCGAACCGGTCCCAGCTGATATTTTCCGCGACCTGCACCGGCTGGAAGCCGGCGGCGCCCTTCAGGTCGATCTTGATCCGCTCGACCTCCTCGGGCGGCAGCGCGAGCAGGGCGGCGAGCAGGGCCAGCACATGGTCGCGACCGGCGTCGCCGCCTTCCAGCCGGTCGGGGATGATGTCGACGCGGAAATCGGTACGATTGTTCGCGATCGGCGCGCCGTGGCGATCGACGATCCAGCCGCGCCGTGGCGGGATCATCGTCAGGTTGACGCGATTGCTCTCGGCGAGAAGGTTGTATTTCTCGTTCTGCGCGATCGCCAGCCAGCCCATGCGGCCGGCGAGCATCACGCCGACCGCCGCCTGCGCCGTCCCCAGCAGCCAGGCACGGCGCGAGAAGCTGTACGTCTGCATCGCTTCGGTCACGATCCGGGGCGATCGCCGCATCATGCCGCCGGACCGCGCTTGCGGTCGATCCACGCGACGAGCCGCGCCGACAGGGGAAAGAGCATCACCGCGATCATGATCTGCGCCAATAGCACGGTATCGACGTGCGCGCCGATCGGCAGTGCGAGCCAGCGACCGACCGCGAGGCAGAAGGCGATGGCGCCGCTGGCGATCAGCCAGTCCTGCCAGAAATCGCGGAAGACCAGCCGTTGCTCGATCAGGTCGATGACGATGAAGCACACCGACCACAGCAGCACCGCCGACCCCAGCGGCTGGCCGCTGACCAGATCGTCGAACAGGCCGAGCGGCGCCGCCGCCCAGGGGCGCAGCGCGAACCGGGCGAGCAGCCGCCAGGTGAGCAGCAGGATCAGCCCGAACGGTGGCATCAGCGGCAGGCTGGCCACCACCGGGATCGCCGCGGTCAGCGCCGATCCGCCGAGCACGGTGACCCAGGGCAACGCGCGGGCGCGCCCCGGCGGCAGCGACGGCTCGAACGGCCGATAGTCGATCGTGCTCCGGTCCACCGGATCAGGGCGCGGCGGGACGGGGCGGGGGCGGCGCCGGCAGCGGCATGAACGGCCGCTCGACAAGCGCGAAATCGAGCGAATCGGGTGCCGCGAGCGGGATCGCGACGACGCTGTCGGAACCGTTGTGCTCGACCTTCGCCACCGGCACCCCCGGCGCATAGAGCCCGCCCGTGCCCGACGTCACGAACATGTCACCCGCGGCGAAGCGGACGTTGGTGGCGTTGACCGAACGAACGTCGACGCGGCCGTCGCCGCGTCCCGCGACGATGGCGGGCAGTCCGTCGCGGGTGCGGCGGACCGGCACCAGGCTTTCGGGATCGGTGACCAACAGTACGCGCGCCGCGATCGGGCCGGTTTCCAGCACCCGGCCGACGAGCCCGTCGGGCCCGCGCACCGGCATGCCCGGCCGGACGCCCTGGAGCCGGCCGGCGTTGAGCAGCGCGAAGCGGCGGCCGCTCGATGCGGTCGATCCGACGAGCCGCGCGCTCACCACCGCTTCGGGCGTGCGCTCGCGCACCGCGAGCAGCCCGCGCAGCCGGCGATTGTCGTACGCGATGATGCGGGCCCGGGTCAGCAGCGCGCGATTGCGCTTCACCTCGGCGCGCAGATCGGCATTCTCGCCATGGACGCGGAACCAGCCGCCGATCGCGTCGGGCACGGACCGCGCCACGCCGGCGATCGCGTCCAGTCCGGTCGCGACCGGGGCGGTGACGCTGGCGACGCCCATGCGCAGCGCGCTGAACGCGGGGGGATTGAACGTCGACACGACGATCAGCACCACGCCCACCACCGCGCCCGCCACCGCGAGCACGTAGCCGATAAACGCCGAATATTGCCGTCGCCGCGAAAAGCCCGTGCGACGGTCGCGGGCAGGCGCCATGCGCCGGTCCCTCCGTCTCTAGAGAAGCTGCGCCGTCATCAGCCGGTCTGGAGCACGCCCCGGAACATCGGATCCTCGAGCGCGCGACCGGTGCCCAGCGCGACGCAGGTCAGCGGATCCTCGGCGACGGTCACCGGCAGGCCGGTCTCGTCGCGCAGCACCTCGTCGAGCCCTTCGAGCAGGGCGCCGCCACCGGTCAGGACGATGCCCTGATCGACGATGTCGGCGGCGAGTTCGGGGGCGGTGTTCTCGAGCGCGACGCGCACGCCCTCGACGATCGTCGCCACCGGCTCGCTCAGCGCCTCGGCGATCTGGCCCTGGTTGATCTGGATCTCCTTGGGCACGCCGTTGACGAGGTCGCGGCCCTTGATGAAGATGATCTTGCCGATCCCGTCGGCGGGCGGGCGGGCGATGCCGACTTCCTGCTTGATCCGCTCGGCGGTCGCCTCGCCGATCAGCAGGTTGTGGTTGCGGCGGACGTAGCTGACGATCGCCTCGTCCATCTTGTCGCCGCCGACGCGGACGCTGGTGGTGTAGGCGAGACCGCGCAGCGACAGCACCGCGACCTCGGTCGTGCCGCCGCCGATGTCGACGACCATGCTGCCGATCGGCTCGGTGACGGGCATGTCGGCACCGATCGCGGCGGCCATCGGCTCCTCGATCAGATAGACCTGGCTGGCGCCGGCGTTGGAGGCGGCGTCACGGATCGCGCGCCGTTCGACCTTGGTCGATCCCGACGGCACGCAGATCACGATTTCCGGCCAGCGCGCGAACTTGCGCGGGCCGTGCACCTTGCGGATGAAGTGCTTTATCATCTCTTCGGCGACGTCGATGTCGGCGATGACGCCGTCGCGCAACGGACGGATCGCCTCGATCGACCCCGGCGTCTTGCCCATCATCAGCTTGGCGTCGTCGCCGACCGCCTTCACGCGCTTGACGCCGTTGATCGTCTCCACCGCGACCACCGACGGTTCGTTCAGCACGATGCCGCGACCGCGGACGTAGACCAGCGTGTTCGCGGTGCCGAGATCGATCGCCATGTCGTGCGACATGAACTTGAAGAAGCGGGGGAATGGAAATGCCATCGGGCGCTGGGTTCCGTTTTCGGGACGCAAAAAAGCTCCGCATGATCCGCCGCAGACCGTGTCGGCCATGAAGTTCGTCACGTAATGCGGAAGGCTCGCGGGATGCGTTCGCTTGGTATAGAGCTTGCGGCGTGTCAATACGCCGTCTTCCCGAACATCTCGTCAATCGTATCGCCGCCGGTGAAGTGGTGGAAAGGCCCGCCAGCGCGTTGAAGGAGCTGGTGGAGAATGCGATCGACGCGGGCGCGATTCGCATCGCCGTGACGCTGTCCGAAGGCGGGCTGTCGCGGGTCGAGGTGGCCGACGACGGCTGCGGCATGACGCCCGCCGACATGGCGCTGGCGCTCGAACGGCACGCGACCTCGAAGCTCCCCGAAACCCTCGTCGGGGACGAGGGGGCGATCGAGATGGTGGCGACGCTGGGCTTCCGCGGTGAGGCGCTGCCGTCGATCGCGAGCGTCGCGCGGCTGACCGTCGAATCGCGCGTGCGCGGCGCGGAGGGCTGGGCGCGGGTCGTCGACAACGGCGTGCTGGTGCGCGAGGGGCCGGCCGCGCTGCCGCCCGGCACGCGGGTGATCGTCGAGGATCTGTTCGGGCGGGTGCCGGCGCGCCGCAAGTTCCTGCGGTCGGCGCGCGCCGAATATGCCGCCTGCCTCGATGCGGTGCGGCGGCTGGCGATGGCCCGGCCCGACATCGCCTTCACGCTGCAGCATGACGGCCGGCGTGCGCTGGCGGCGGGGCAGGCGGAGGACCGGCCGGCGCGGGTCGCGGCGCTGACCGACCGCGCGCTCGCCGACAACGCCGTGCCGATCGACCTGGAACGCGACGGGCTGGTGCTGGGCGGGGTCGCCAGCATTCCCACCTACAATCGCGGGGTCGCGGATCACCAGTATCTGTTCGTCAACGGCCGGCCGGTCCGCGACCGCCTGCTGATGGGTGCGATCCGCGGCGCCTATGCAGAAATGCTGCCGCGCGATCGTCATGCCGTGGTGGCGCTGTTCCTCGACATGCCGCCGGGCGAGGTCGACGTGAACGTGCACCCGGCGAAGACCGAGGTGCGGTTCCGCGACCCCGCGCTGGTCCGCGGCCTGATCGTGTCGGGGCTGCGCCGCGCGCTCGACGCGGCCGGACATCGCAGCATGCAGCGGCCCGCCGAATCGGCGTTGCAGATGTGGCAGGCGGAGCCCGTCGCCGGCACCGCGGCGCCCGTCGCCTATCCGCCTGCGGCGGCACATCCGGCCGGGGGCGGCACGAGCCTGTTCGATCGCCGTCCGACCTTCCTCACCCCGCCACCTGCGGCACGCGCCGAACCGGCATGGGCGCCGCCGCCGCAGACCGGGGCGCACCCGCTCGGCGTCGCGCGCGGGCAGGTGGCCAGGACCTATATCGTCGCCGAGGCGGAGGACGGGCTGGTGCTCGTCGACCAGCATGCCGCGCACGAGCGGCTGGTACTGGAACGGATGCGGGCGGCGCTCGCCGGCGGCCGGGTCGCGGCGCAGGCGCTGCTGATCCCGGAGGTCGTCGAACTGGACGAGCCCGCCTGCGACCGGCTCGAAAGCCGCCTCTCCGAACTCGCCGAGCTGGGGCTGGAGCTGGAGCGTTTCGGGCCGGCGGCGATGCTGGTCCGGGCGACGCCGGCGCTATTGGGTCAGGCGGATCCGGCCGGGCTGGTCGGCGACCTGGCGGACGAACTCGCCGCGTTCGACCAGGCGTTGAGCCTGCGCGAGCGGCTCGATTCGGTGGCGGGGACGATGGCCTGTCACGGATCGGTGCGCGCCGGGCGCGTGCTCGGCGTCGCGGAAATGAACGCCTTGCTCCGCGAGATGGAGGTCACGCCGCACTCCGGCCAATGCAATCATGGTCGCCCGACGTGGGTGAAGCTGGCGCATGGGGATATAGAGAAACTGTTCGGCCGGCGCTGACCGCGCCGCCGCATAGCCAGGCCTCGGCGGCTTCCACCTCCTCGAAATAGCCGACGCTGACGCGTTCCGGATCCGAGATCCGGCGCGTTTGCGTCCGCGCAAGCGATGAGCCGAGCACGAACGCGATGCTGCGCGAGCGCAAGGATCGATCGCGCGCGATGCGGGCGAAGTCGGCGACGACCTGCTGGCTTTGGATGCGCATCCCGCTCGCGTCGCACAACGTCACGTGCCGGTTCCGCCCGCAGCGCAACTGCGATTGTGCCTGTCGCACCGCCCGTTCGAGCGCGACCACGTCGCTGGCCGTGAAGAATCCGGAGGCCGTGATCCGGATCAGATCCCGGTCCGGATCGGCGCGAACGTCATAATATGCTGACATGAAAGGTTCAATACGGACAAGATGTTACGTGTTTGTTAAGCGGCCCGGCCGGGCGTCGCCGCACCGATCCGTTCAGCGTACGGAAACCTTCGTCCCGGCCGCGCATTGAAACCTCGACAGCCACAGGATCGCCGGTGCCATGAAACAGATTTTCCCGATCGTCCTCGCCCTCATTCCGCTCGCCGCGGTCGTCGGCGCCTGCGTCGCCTGCCCCTGACGGCAAAGCCCGGTCGCCAGACGCAAAAAGGCCGCCCGGAGACGATCCGGGCGGCCTTTTTCGTGTCGGGCCGAAGCGGCGCGGGGGATCAGCCCTGCGCCGGCTCCTCGTCCGACTGCACTTCGGCGGTCGCGCCCGGCTCGGCGTTGGGATCGTAATCCTCGATGAAGCCGGCCTCGTCACGCTCGAACATCGACGCCATGACGTCCACGCCCGACGCCTGCATCTCGGCCTCCTCGGGCGAGCGGGCGACGTTGACCTTGACGGTCACCGCGACTTCCGGATGCAGCGCGACGCGGACGTCGTAGACGCCGATCGACTTGATCGGCTTGTCGAGGACGACCTGGTTCTTGGCGACCTTGTGACCGTCGGCGACCAGCGCCTCGACCAGATCGCGCACCGCGACCGAGCCGTACAGCTGGCCGGTGTTCGACGCCTGGCGGATCAGCGTGACCGACGCGTCCTTGAACGAACCCGCTTCCTTCTCGGCTTCGCCGCGACGGTTGGCGTTGTCCGATTCGATGCGGGCGCGGTTCGCCTCGAACACCTTGCGGTTGGCCTCGTTGGCGCGCAGCGCCTTCTTGTTCGGCAGCAGGAAGTTGCGGGCGAACCCGTCCTTCACCTTCACCACGTCGCCGATGGCGCCGAGCTTCTCGACGCGTTCCAGCAGAATAACGTCCATGTGTCCGTTCCTTACTTAACGACGTAGGGCAGCAGGCCCAGATGACGGGCGCGCTTGATGGCCTGGGCCAGCTCGCGCTGCTTCTTGGCGCTCACCGAGGTGATGCGCGACGGCACGATCTTGCCACGCTCGGACACGAAGCCCTGCAGCAGGCGCACGTCCTTATAGTCGATCCGGGGCGCATCCTTGGCGCTGAACGGGCAGGACTTGCGGCGGCGGAAAAACGGGCGAGCCATTATGCGGCCTCCTCTTCACGGTCACGACGGGGGCCACGGTCCGGACGATCGCCACGGTCGCCGCGCGGTCCGCCGTCACGGCCGCCCTCGCGATCGCCACGACGCTCGCGATCGCGCTCCTGCTTGCGCATCATCACGGTCGGACCCTCTTCCAGCTCATCGACCTTGACGGTCATGTAGCGGATCACGTCCTCGTTGATCTGGGTCTGGCGCTCCAGCTCGGCGATGACGGTGCCGGGACCGTCGATCTCGAGCATGACGTAATGCGCCTTGCGGTTCTTGGCGATGCGATAGGCGAGGCTGCGCAGGCCCCAGCTCTCGGTCTTGACGACCTTGCCGCCATTGTCTTCGATGATCTTGGTGGCGTTTTCCGCCAGCGCGTCCACCTGCGCCTGTGCCAGGTCCTGGCGCGCAAGGAACGTGTGCTCGTACAGAGCCATGCCTTGTCCTTCGTTGGCCGATCGCTGACGCCGCCCCATGCGACGCCCCTCCGGCTGTCTTCTCAGCAATAACGAACCGGGGCGGAGAGACTGGCTCTCCACCCCGGTTGCCGGCTCCTTATCGGGTCACCCCGAAAATGCAAGCCTCGCAGGCGTCAGCGGAACGAGCGCTGGATCACCCGGACGACCGTGCCGTTGTCGCGGACCAGGATCGCATCGTTGCCCGAACGCGCCCAATACTGGCCACGGCCCGGTGCGGCGAGGCGATAGGTGCGATAGTCGCGGACGACGCGATAGTTGGTGGCATAGCGGCGGTCGAAGCGCTGGCCGGTGCGCCATGCGCGCGGACCGTTGCGGTTGACGGTGGTCCGCTGCGTCACGACGGTGCGGCCGTTCGGGCGCTCCTTGACGGTGGTCACGGTGCGCTCGCGCTGGACCGGTGCGGCATCGGCGGCGGCGACCGCCATCGGGCCGGCGACCAGCGTGGCGGCGATCGCGCTCAGGATCGGCTTCTTCATGTTCGAACTCCCATTCGGTTACGGGCGCCGTTCGTGCGGCGTCGAGAACAGAGATAGGAGCGACATGTCGCACACCTCTTTCATCGATACCGGTAAACGGTCGCAAGGTGTCGCAACCCCGCAAGGTCCGTTCAGGTTGCGTGAGGGCCGCAGCGGTCCTAGGGGCGCGCTCCTGATATGAGAGGAGACGCGGGATGCGGGCATTCATCTTTCCGGGCCAGGGAAGCCAGGCGGTCGGCATGGGCAAGGCGCTGGCCGCGGCGAGCCCGGTCGCGCGCGAGGTGTTCGGCGAGGTCGACGAGGCGCTGGGGCAGCATCTGTTCCGGCTGATGGCCGATGGGCCCGCCGACGACCTGTTACTGACCGAGAATGCGCAGCCCGCGATCATGGCCAATGCGATCGCGACGCTGCGCGTGCTGGAGCGAGAGGGCGGCGTGCGGCTGGCGGACAAGGCGGACTATGTCGCCGGCCACAGCCTGGGCGAATATAGCGCGCTGTGCGCGGCGGGGGCGTTCGACCTCGCCACCACCGCGCGGCTGCTGCGGCTGCGCGGGCAGGCGATGCAGGCGGCGGTGCCGGTCGGCGAGGGTGCGATGGCGGCGCTGCTGGGCGCGGACCTCGACAGGGCGCGGACGATCGCCGGCGCCGCGGTCGATTCGATCCTGGCGGAGGGCGGCGAGCAGCTGGTGTGCACCGTCGCCAACGACAACGATCCGTCTCAGGTGGTGATCTCCGGCCACCGCCTCGCGATCGAGCGCGCGGTGGCGCTGGCGAAGGAGCTCGGCGCGAAGCGGGCGGTCCTGCTGCCGGTGTCGGCGCCGTTCCACTGCCCGCTGATGCAGCCCGCCGCCGACGCGATGGACGCGGCACTGGCCGAGGCCCGCATCGCCGCGCCGCTCGTGCCGGTATTCGCCAACGTCGATGCCGTCGCCATCGCCGACCCCGGCGCGATCCGCGTCGCGCTGGTGCAGCAGGTCACCGGCATGGTCCGCTGGCGCGAATCGGTGCTGGCGATGGTCGACGCGGGCGTGACCGAGTTCGTCGAGTTCGGCGGCAAGGTCCTCGCCCCCATGGTCAAGCGCATCGCCCCCGACGTCGCCGCCACGAGCGTCGTGACGATGGACGACATCGAGGATTTGCTTAAGAGGGTGTGATGGTCACGCGAGGGCGGGCGGAAGTATTTTAGCGCGCGGAGGCGCAGAGAGCGCAGAGGAAGGCAGCGTGCGGGATATCGATGCGATCAGCGGCGATGTCCTTGATGTCGCTCTTCGCCTGCATCGCGACCTAGGGCCGGGCCTTCTTGAAAGCGTCTATGAAGCCGTCCTGGCGAAGCGGTTGGGCCAGATGGGCTATTCCGTGGCACGGCAGCAACCCGTCGATATCGAATTCGAGGGCGTCCGTATCGCTGGCGCGTTCAGGATCGATCTCATCGTCGATTCGCGATTGATCGTGGAGATCAAGTCGGTCGAGCGCTTGCTGCCGGTCCATGCCAAACAGTTGCTCACCTATCTGCGATTGACGGCGCAGCCCGTGGGGCTGCTCATCAACTTTGGCGGTGAAACACTCAAGGAAGGCGTCCGACGGCTGGTCAACAACTACCGCCCCTCTGCGTCCTCTGCGCCTCTGCGCGAACAATCTAGCTGAATGGGAGAGTTAACGATGTTCGATCTTACAGGCATGACCGCGCTCGTGACGGGTGCTTCGGGCGGTATCGGGTCCGCGATCGCGACCGCGCTGGCGGGGCAGGGGGCGCGGCTCGCGGTGTCGGGGAGCAATGCGGGGAAGCTCGAGGCGTTCCGGGCCGGGCTGGGCGGCGATCATGTCGCGGTGCCGTGCGACCTGTCGGATGCGGCCGCGGTGGACGCGCTGGTACCGCAGGCGGTGGCGGCGCTGGGCGGGCGGATCGACATCCTCGTCAACAACGCCGGCGTCACCCGCGACAATCTCGCGATGCGGATGAAGGACGACGAATGGGACCAGGTGATCCGCGTCAACCTGGAGGCCGCGTTCCGGCTGGTCCGCGCCGCCGCCAAGCCGATGATGAAGCAGCGCTTCGGCCGCGTCGTCTCGATCACCTCGGTCGTCGGGCAGACGGGCAACCCCGGCCAGGCGAACTATGCCGCGTCGAAGGCGGGGCTGGTCGGTATGTCCAAGGCGCTGGCGCAGGAGCTCGCCAGCCGCAACATCACGGTCAATTGCGTCGCCCCCGGCTTCATCCGCTCGGCGATGACCGGCGGCCTGCCGGAGGCGCAGAAAGCCGCGCTGCTCGGCCGGATTCCCGCGGGCGACCTGGGCACGGGGGAGGACATCGCCGCCGCCGTCGTCTATCTGGCCAGCCGGGAAGCGGGGTATGTCACCGGACAGACCTTGCACGTCAACGGCGGCATGGCCATGATCTAGGGCGTTCGGGACGGCCGCCGTGCCGACCCTTAACAGACGCTTGCCACCCGAACCCGCCCGTTCTACGGGCGGTCGGGAACAACAAACACCCCCCAACGTGAAGAGGGACTATACCATGAGCGAGACCGCCGACCGCGTGAAGAAGATCGTCGTCGAGCATCTCGGCGTCGAAGCCGACAAGGTGACCGAGGACGCGAGCTTCATCGACGACCTGGGCGCCGACAGCCTCGACATCGTCGAGCTCGTCATGGCGTTCGAGGAAGAATTCGGGGTCGAGATCCCCGACGATGCCGCCGAGAAGATCACGACCGTGAAGGACGCGATCACCTATATCGACGAGCACAAGGCCTAAATCCTGGGGCTTGGCTCGCGCCTTGCCCGTGCCCGTCAGGGCCGGATTCGAACGGCTCCCCGTCCCCGGGCTAAGAGGGCGGGGGGCCGTTTTTCGTAAAGGCCACCCCCGGCATCGGCGGGTGGCGGCGTGTTTGGACTGGATGGAGTGAAGGGTATGCGGCGCGTTGTCGTAACCGGATTGGGCCTCGTGACGCCGCTCGGTGCGGACGTCGAGACGGCCTGGGCCAATATCATCGCGAGCAAGTCGGGGGCGGGCACGATAACCCGTTTCGACGCGACCGATTTCCATTCGAACTATGCCTGCGAAGTGAAGCCGGCGGGTCACGAATATGGCTTCGACGCGTCGCGGCGCGTCGACCACAAGATCCAGCGCCAGGTCGATCCGTTCATCGTCTACGGCATCGACGCCGCCGGACAGGCGCTCGAGGATGCGGGCCTGACCGACATGAGCGAGGCGGAGCGGTTCCGCGCCGGCTGCTCGATCGGTTCGGGCATCGGCGGCCTGCCGGGGATCGAGAGCGAATCGCTCGTGCTCGCCGCCAAGGGCCCCAAGCGCGTCAGCCCGCACTTCGTCCACGGCCGCCTCATCAACCTGATCTCGGGACAGGTTTCGATCAAATACGGCCTGATGGGGCCCAACCATGCGGTCGTCACCGCCTGTTCGACCGGCGCGCATTCGATCGGCGATGCCGCGCGGATGATCGCGATGGACGATGCCGACGTCATGCTCGCGGGCGGCGCCGAGAGCACGGTCTGCCCGATCGGCATCGCCGGCTTCGGCCAGGCCCGCGCATTGTCGACCGGTTTCCGCGACGAGCCGTGGCGCGCGAGCCGGCCGTGGGACAAGGACCGCGACGGCTTCGTGATGGGCGAGGGCGCGGGCGTCGTCTGCCTCGAGGAATATGAGCGGGCCAAGGCGCGCGGCGCCACCATCTATGCCGAGGTGATCGGCTACGGCCTGTCGGGCGACGCCTATCACGTCACCGCGCCGCATCCCGAAGGGTCGGGGGCGTTCCGGTCGATGGAGATGGCGCTGCGCAAGTCGGGGCTGGCGCTGGAAGACATCGACTATGTCAACGCGCACGGCACCTCGACGCCGCTCGGCGACGAGCTGGAACTGGGCGCGGTGCGGCGGCTGTTCGGCAGCGCGCTGGAGGGCGTGTCGATGTCGTCGACCAAATCGGCGATCGGGCATCTGCTCGGCGGTGCCGGCGCGGTCGAATCGATCTTCTGCATCCTCGCGATGCGCGACGGGATCGTGCCGCCGACGCTCAACCTCGACAATCCGAGCGACAATTGCGTCGGCGTCGACCTGGTGCCGCATGTCGCCAAGAAGCGGTCGGTAAAGGCCGTGCTGAACAATTCGTTCGGCTTCGGCGGGACCAATGCGTCGCTGGTGATGAAGGCGGTCTGAGCCGGTGCGCAGGGTCGGTTGCATCGGCGCGGCGATCGGCCTCGTCGCGCTGGTCGCGGCGTTCCTCGTCTTTCAGGGCTGGGGCGGCAGCGGCCCGGCACCGCGCGCGCTGACCGTGCAGGTGGCGGAGGGCAGCAGCCTTGCCGCCGCCGCCCGCGCGCTGGAACAGGCGGGGGCGATCCGGTCCGCCAACCGGTTCCGCATGCTGGCGCGCGTGTTCGGCTCGGGCGAGGCGATCAAGGCGGGCGAATATCGCATCCCGCCGCACGCCAGCCCCGCCGACATCCTGAAGATGCTCCAGGGCGGCAAGGTGCTGCAACGGCTGGTCGTGGTGCCGGAGGGCTATCCGTCGGTCATGGTCCACGATGCGCTGGCCAAGGCGGACGGGCTGACCGGGACGGCGCCCGTGCCGGCCGAGGGATCGGTGCTGCCCGACAGTTATGCGTTCCAGCGCGGCGATACGCGTGCGGCGATCGTCGCGCGGATGCAGGCGGCGATGCGGACGTATCTCGCCAAGGCATGGAAGGCGCGCAAGCCGGGGATCGCGGTGACGACGCCCGAACAGGCGATCGTCCTCGCCTCGATCGTCGAGAAGGAAACCGGCAAGCCGTCCGAACGACGCACCGTCGCGGCGGTCTATGGCAACCGGCTGCGCAACGGCATGCCGTTGCAGGCGGATCCGACCGTGATCTACCCGATCACCAGGGGGCGCCCGCTCGGCCGCCGCATCCTGCGCTCCGAATTGCAGGCCAGGAACGGCTACAACACCTATGCTGAGGCGGGCCTGCCCATCGGGCCGATCGCCAACCCGGGGCGCGCGTCGATCGACGCCGTGCTCGACCCCGCGTCATCGAAGGCGCTGTATTTCGTTGCGGACGGCACCGGCGGGCACGTTTTCGCCGACACGCTGGCCGAGCATAACGCCAACGTGCGCAAATGGTACGCCATCCGCCGCCAGCGCGGCGAGATGTGATCGTCAGCCGCGTCTGAGCCAGGCGAGTGCCGCGTTGCGATCGGTGAAGATCGCGAACATCTCGCCCCCGATCAGCCGCTGGATCTGGAATTTCGCCAGAATGGTGGCGAACACGATGCCGACCCGATCCGCAGGGTCGGCGAGCGCCATCGTCCGGCTGCGGATCTGCATCGCGACGACCGGCGACTGGACCCGCGTCGTTTCGAGCAGCGCCCGCACGGTGCCCGTCGTCCGGCGTATCCGTGCATGGACGGGCGTCAGCGCCGCAAAGAAACCCTCGACGTCCGCGGCATCGAGGACGCCGTCGATCCGCAGGGACAGGATGCCATCGTCCGTCACGCTGACCGTATAGGGTGCGGGCGACGGCGACGCGTGCGTGTCGTCCGTCCGCATCCATCCATAGCTGTTGCTTGCTCTCATTCCCGGCCATCTAGGCGGAAACGGTTAAGCGACAATGTCGTGAACGGACCGATCGTGCCGATGTGCGGGTATCAGCCGCGCAATGCCGCCGCGGCGCGCGCCTTTGCCTCCACCTCCGCCATCGTGCCGCCGGTCACCCAGCTGCCGCCGACGCACAGGACCGGGTCGAACGCCAGCCAGGCGGGGGCGGACGCTTCGGTGATCCCGCCGGTCGGACAGAAGCGGCACTGGTAGAAGGGGGCGGCGAGCGCCTTCAGCGCCTTCAGCCCGCCCGACGTCTCGGCGGGGAAGAACTTGAAGTGCGTCAGCCCGAGGTCGAGGCCGCGCATGATGTCGCCCGCGGTCGCGGTGCCGGGCAGGTAGGCGACGCCCGCGTCGAGGATGGGGCGCGCGAGCCGTTCGGTGAGGCCCGGCGAGACGATGAATTCGACGCCGGCGTCGATCACCGCCTTCGCCTGCGCCTCGTTGACGACGGTCCCGGCGCCGACGATCGCGCCGGGCACGCGCTTCATCTCGGCGATCGCCTCCATCGCGGCAGGGGTGCGCAGCGTCACCTCCAGCACGCGCAGGCCGCCGGCGACCAGCGCCTCGGCGAGCGGGCGCGCGGTGGCGGCGTCGTCGATCACCAGCACCGGGATGACGGCGCTGGTCTGCATGATGGTGGCGATGTCTGTCATGCGCTATTCTACCTTATGCGTGTTCTTGGGCGAAGGCGGCCGCGGCGCCGAACAGGCCGGGCTGCGGATGGGTGATGAGCTTGACCGGGATACCGGCCATCAGCGTCTGGAAGCGCCCCTTGGCGACGAAGCGCTGGTCGAACCCCGATCGGATCAGCTTGTCCTTGATCCTGAGGCCGAGGCCGCCAGCGATCACCACCGCCTTGGCGCCGTGCGCGAGCGCAAGGTCGCCGGCGACCGCGCCCAGCGCCAGGCAGAAGCGGTCGAGCGCGGCGAGCGCGATCGAATCGGTGCCCTCGATCGCCTCGGTCCAGATGGTCTTGTCGTCGCGGCTGGGCACCGCGCGGCCCTCCATCTCGGCGAGCGTCTCGTAGATCGCGACGATGCCGGGCCCGGAGCAGATCCGCTCCGACGACACGCGCGTGAACGACCGGCGCAGCCGCTTGACGAAGGCATCCTCGATTCCGTCGAGCGGCGCGTAATCGACATGCCCGCCCTCGGTCGGCAGCACGTGATAGCCGCCGCCGGTCTTGAACACCTGCGCGACGCCTAGCCCCGTACCGGGGCCGCAGACGGTGGTGACCCCCTGCGTCGGCAGCGGCGTGTCGGGGCCGCAGAGGTGTTCGAAATCCTCCGCCGGCAGCTGCGCGACGGCATGGCCCACCGCGCCGAAATCGTTGATGACGGTGTAGACGTCGGCACCCAGCCGCTCGGGGATCAGCGACGGGCGGATCACCCAGGGATTGTTGGTCAGCCGGATGATGTCGCCGGTGATCGGCGACGCGACCGAGATCGCCGCCGCCTTCGGCAGGGGGGCGGCGTGGATCGTCGCGAAATGCTGCCACGCGGTCTGGAGGCTGGCATGTTCGGCGGTCTTCAGCGTCACCGGCTCGCCGAGCGAGACGACACGGCCGCCCTCGACCTCGGCGATGGCGAAGCGGGCGTGGGTGCCGCCGATGTCTACGCTGACCAATTGCATGCTATTCCCCTCTCGTCGTTTCGCGCCCGCCCTCACCCTGTCGCCGGCTTCGCCGTCTCTTCCCTCTCCCGGTGGGAGAGGGAGGGAGGCGCGCAGCGCCGGAAGGGTGAGGGTGCGGCGCCCTTATAATCCCGCCGCCGCCAGCATCCCCGATGCACCCTTTTCCGCCTCGTCCGCCAGACCGCGGAACATGCCGAACAGTTCGCGGCCCATGCCCGTCGCCGCGCCCGGCGCGTCGCACAGCGGCCGCTCGAGCCATTCGGCGGCATCGACCAGCGCGTCGAGCCTGCCGTTGACCGCATCGACCCGGATGACGTCGCCGTCGCGGATCTTGCCGATCGCGCCGTTGCCCAGCGCCTCGGGCGAGCAATGGATCGCACAGGGCACCTTGCCGCTCGCCCCCGACATCCGGCCGTCGGTGACCAGCGCCACCTTGAAGCCGCGGTTCTGGAGCACGCCGAGCGGCGGGGTCAGCTTGTGCAGTTCGGGCATGCCGTTCGCACGCGGCCCTTGGAAGCGGACGACGACGACGACGTCGCGGTCCAGCTCGCCGCGCTTGAACGCCTCGATCACGTCGAGCTGGTCGTGGAAGACCAGCGCCGGTGCCTCGATCACCCAGCGATCGCGATCGACGGCGGACACCTTGATGCACGACCGGCCGATATTGCCCGCCAGGATGCGCATGCCGCCGTCGGGCGAGAAGGCCTCGGCGACGGGGCGCAGGATCGTGGTATCGCCGCTGTCGCCGACCGGTTCCCAGTCGAGCGTGTCGTCGACGATCGCGGGCTTGCGCGCATAGGCGGCGAGGCTGTCGCCGCTGACCGTGGTGATGTCGCCGTGCAGCAGGCCGGCGGACAGCAATTCCCGGATCACGAAGGGCATGCCGCCCGCCGCCTCGAACGCGTTCACGTCGGCCGAACCGTTGGGATAGACGCGCGCGATCAGCGGCACCGCGCGGCTGAGGCGATCGAAATCCTCCCAGTCGATGACGATGCCCGCCGCGCGCGCGATCGCGGGCACGTGAAGCAAATGATTGGTCGACCCACCGGTCGCCAGCAGCCCGACCGCGGCGTTGACGATCGCCCGTTCGTCGACGCACAGCCCGAGTGGTCGGTAATCCTGCCCGCGCCACCCGATTTCAGCGAGCCGGTGGACCGCGGCGCGGGTCAGTTCCTGACGCAGCTTGGTCCCCGGATTGACGAAGGCGGCGCCGGGCATGTGCAGGCCCATCACCTCCATCATCATCTGGTTGGTGTTGGCGGTGCCGTAGAAGGTGCAGGTGCCCTTGCCGTGATAGGCCTGGATTTCCGCGTCGAGCAGTTCCTCGCGGCCCGCCTTGCCCTCGGCATAGGCCTCGCGCACCGCCGCCTTCGCCTTGTTGGCGAGGCCCGACGGCATCGGCCCGCCGGGAATCAGCACCATCGGCAGATGGCCGAAGCGCAGCGCGCCCATCAGCAGCCCCGGCACGATCTTGTCGCAGATGCCGAGCAGCGCCGCGCCCTCGAACGTGCCGTGGCTGAGCGCGATCGCGGTGCTGAGCGCGATCGTGTCGCGGCTGAACAGCGACAGTTCCATGCCGGGATAGCCCTGCGTCACCCCGTCGCACATCGCCGGCACGCCGCCCGCCACCTGCGCGGTGGCGCCGGCTTCGCGCGCCCAGACCTTCATCAGTTCGGGATAGCGGTAATAGACCGCATGCGCGCTCAGCATGTCGTTATAGGCGGTGACGATACCGATGTTCATCGCCTGTCCGGCGCGCATCGTGTCGCGATCCTCCTCGGTCCCGGCATAGGCATGGGCGAGGTTGGCACAGCCGAGCTGCGGCCGCCGCGCGCCGGTGTCGCGCTCGCGCGCGATCAGCGCCAGATAGGCGTCGCGACTGTCCTTCGATCGCGAGACGATGCGGTCGGTGACGGCGGAGACTTCGGGATGCATGGCGCGGGGTCCTGGGGAGGGAGCGTTGGGGCCGGCGGCGTCAGGGCGCCCAGTGGATGTCGACGGGCAGTTCCGCGTCGGCGAGCACGCGGCCGATCGGATAGGGCGACGACGGCCCCTCCGAAATCGCCTGTTCGAGCACCTTGCGCTTGTCCGCCCCGGTCAGCGCGATCATCAGCGCCCGTGCGGTAACGATGCCCTGCCGCGACAGCGTGACGCGCGCGACCGGCGCCTCGGGCGGCAGCGGATCGGGCATCACGCCCAGCATGCGGCGCTCCTTCGGGCCGTTCAGCGCCTCGTCGAAGTCGGGGCCGGGGAAGATCGAGGCCGTGTGCCCGTCGCCACCCATGCCGAGCAGGCACAGGTCGAGCGGCCAGTGGAGGTCCTGCATCAGTGCGTCCGCCGACCGGCCCGCGCTCTTATAGTCGGCGTTCGCCTGCGGCACGACCGGGATCACCCGCGCGCCCTTGGGGATGAACAGCTTACCGAGCTGCGTCACGTTCGACAGCGGGTCGCCCAGCGGCACGATCCGCTCGTCGCCGGGGACGATCGTCACCCGCTTCCAGTCGAGCTTGGCGGCGGCGAGCTTCTGATAGGCGGGGAAGGGGGTCTTGCCGCCGGCCAGCGCCACCACGGCCGAACCGCGCGCGTCGATCGCGCTTTCGATGACGAACTGGATGTCGCCGGCGATGGCGTCCGCGAGCTCGCCCGCGTCGTCATATTCCCACCATTCGATCTCGGTCATGGGTCAAGCCTCTTCATATCGGCGCGGGCCCGCTTAGCGGAGCGACACGCGCAAGGTAAGTGTCCCCGCATACGTATGGGGGACAGAATAGTGCGTCAGGCGCGATATTGTCATCCAACCACGCCGTCATCCCCGCGAAGGCGGGGATCCATAACCCATGACCTAACGCTGGAGCCGCAGGGTCGCCCGGTATGGATTCCCGCCCTCGCGGGAATGACGGCGTGCGAAAAATTTAGGGCGCTCGAACATCAATCGTCCTGCCAGGTCACCCCGTCGCGCTCGGTCAGCCCGATCGCCCCTGCCGGGCCCCAGGTGCCGGCGGTGTAATGCTTGGGTTTGGTCTGGTTCGCGTCCCAGCCGGCGCGGATCGCGTCGATCCAGGTCCACTGCGCCTCCACCTCGTCGCGGCGCACGAACAGCGTCTGGTCGCCCTCGATCAGGTCGAGCAGCAACCGCTCATAGGCGATGCGGCGGCGCGATCCGGCGAATTCGGCGTCCATGCTGAGGTTCAGCGGCACCTCGCGCAGGCGGACGCCCTCGCGGTCGAGCCCGGGCTCCTTGGTCATCACCAGCAGCTGGACATATTCTTCCGGTTGCAGGCGGATGACGAGCGTATTGGGCTGGAGCAGGCCGCCGCGCCCCGAGAACATCGAATGCGGTACGGGCTTGAACTGGATCGCGATCTCGCTGCGCCGCTTCGCCATCCGCTTGCCGGTGCGCAGGTAGAAGGGCACGCCCTGCCAGCGCCAATTGTCGATGTGCGCCTTGATCGCGACGAAGGTTTCGACGTTGCTGTCATAGCCCAGTTCGTCGTCATAGCCCTTGACGACCTTGCCGCCGACCGCGCCCTCTTCATACTGGCCGGTGACGGTGCATTGCGGCGATTGTTCCGGCGTGATCTTGCGCAGCGAGCGGAACACCTTGGCCTTTTCGTCGCGGATCGCGGTGCCGTCGTACAGCGCCGGCGGCTCCATCGCGATCAGCGCGACGAGCTGGAGCATATGATTGGCGACCATGTCGCGCAGCGCGCCCGCGCCCTCGTAATAGCCGGCGCGATCCTCCAGCCCGACCGTCTCGGCGATCGTGATCTGGATGTTGTCGATCCCCTGCGCGTTCCAGATCGGCTCGAACATGGAATTGCCGAAGCGCAGCGCCAGGATGTTCTGTACCGTCTCCTTGCCCAGATAATGGTCGATCCGGAACGTGCGATCCTCCGGGAAGGCGGCGGCGACGGTGTCGTTGATCTCCTTCGAGGAAGCGAGGTCGTAGCCGAGCGGCTTTTCGAGCGCGATCCGCACCGACGGGCCGGTCAGGCCGACCTTTTCGAGGCCCTGCACCGCCGATTCGAACAGCGACGGCGCGGTCGACAGATAGATGGCGAGGCCGCCGGCGATGTCGCCGATCTTTTCGGCCAGCGGCCGGAAGCTGTCGGGATCGGACAGGTCCGCGGGCTGGAACTGGATGCGCTGCATGAAGGTGCCGAGCGCACCTTCGTCCTTGCGGTCGTCGGGCAGGAATTCCTCGAGCGCCTTCTTGACGACGTCGCGATAGCCGTCGTCGTCCATGTCGCCGCGCGCCGAGCCGGTGATGGTCAGCCCGTCCGGCAACAGGCCGTCGGCGTGCAGGCCGTACAGCGAGGGCAGCAACATGCGCTTGGCGAGGTCACCGGTCGCTCCGAACAGGAGCAGTTTGCCGACGGGATTGCGCTGCATGACGATCCTTCGATCTTAGAGGACGAGGCCGGCGAGCGGATCGAGCCCGGCCATGATGTTGAGATTCTGCACGGCGGCGCCGCCGGCACCCTTGCCGAGGTTGTCGAGCGTCGCGACCAGCCGGACGTGACCGCTGTCGGCATTGCCGCACACGCGCAGCGTCATGCGGTCGGTGCCGGCATTCTCCTCGATCGCGATCGTGGCGGCATCGCCGGGCGCGACCGAGACGAGCGCGCTGTCGGCATAAGCGGCGGCGAGCGTGTCCTCGATCCGCGCGATCTCCGGCCGGCCCGGCAGCTGCCGGAGGGCCAGCGGCACCTCGCCGAGCATGCCCCGATTGAGCCGCGCGACCGCGGGCGCGAAGACGGGCGGATGCGCGAGCCCCGCATGCGCCTGCATCTCCGGCAAATGCTTGTGGGCAAGCCCGAGCGCGTAGGCGCGAAACGCCGTGTCGGTGCCGCCTCCCTCGAATTCGGCGATCATCGCCTTGCCGCCGCCCGAATAGCCCGAGGTGGCATTGTACGTCAGCGGCCAGTCCGCCGGCACCAGCCCGGCGCGGACGAGCGGCGCGACGAGCGCGAGGAAGGCGGTGGGATAGCAGCCGGGGTTCGACACCAGCCGGGCGGTGGCGATCCGCTCCGCCTGGCCCGCGCCGAGTTCGGGAAAACCGTAGGTCCAGCCCGCGGCGACGCGGTGCGCGGACGAGGCGTCGATGATCCGCGTCGTGCCGCCGGCGACCAGCGCCGCCGCCTCGCGCGCGGCGTCGTCGGGAAGGCAGAGGATCGCGATGTCGGCGTCGTTGAGCGCCTCGGCGCGTGCCGCCGGATCCTTGCGGCGTGCCTCGTCGAGCGCGATCAGCGCGATGTCGCCGCGTCCGCCCAGCCGCTCCCGGATGTCGATACCGGTGGTGCCGACGGCGCCGTCGATGAAGACCAAGACGCTCATGCCGCGTCCGCCGCTGGTGGCGCGTCGGGCAGCGGTGCCGCCTTGTCGAGCGCGGTGCGGTCGACATAGCCGACCGGACCCGATCCCGTCACCATGCCCCAGGCATGGTTGCCCGCCAGCTCCAGCACATCGAACGATGCACCCTCGGCAAGGTCCGCGATCGGATCGGCCAGGTTGCGATCGGCGAAGACGGACACCGCCCTGATCGCTACCGCGGGCATCGGCGCCGCATAATGCGGCGCGAAGACGCGATCGGCGAGGCGCACGTCGGCGAGATCGCCGCGCACGGCGTCCATCCGCGGGTCGAGCGTGATCGAGGGGCCGGTGAGCGCGAACGCCCTACGCGAGGGCTGGCTGGCGCTGTCCAGCGTCGCCTTCGCCGAGGAATTGCCCGAACTCTTCAAGAAACTCTGCCCCTTCGGAAGTACGCGCGACGAAGATGTTGCGCTTGTCGCTGTCGTCGCGTTGCCGGCGCAGATAGCCGAGCGCACCCAGCCTGTTCAAGGCGCGCGTGACGACGGGCTTCGACACGTTGAGCGCCCGCGCCAGCCCGCGCACCGTATGGGGGCCGGGATTGAGGTAGACGAGGAGGAGCAGCGCCATCTGACGATTGGTCAGGTCGGGCTCCCCCGACCGCACATAGTCGACGAGGGCGCTCATCCAGGTAGCAAGCGATTGCGCGGCTGTACCCACGATCAAATTTCCGTTTCTGCACCGATTTCGGGGCTTTGTTTCGCGGTCATAACGCCCCCGCGCGACGCGAGTTTCGTGAATATTCATAAACGGTCCGATTCCGCTGCGCTGCACCCTGAACGCCGCGTCGGACCGCGGACGGTTGATCGCCGGACCCCGCTCGCCTATGTGCGCGCCTTCATCCGAAACCCAAGGCCATCGATGTTCACCTTCCTCCTCGTCGTTCATGCCATCATCGCCGCGGCGCTCGTGACGGTGATCCTGATGCAGAAGTCGGAGGGTGGTGGCCTCGGCATGGGCGGCAGCCCGTCGGGCCTGATGTCGGCGCGCGGCGCGGCGGACTTCCTGACGCGGGCGACGTCGGTCCTGGCGACGGTGTTCGTCTGCATGTCGATCGCCCTCGCGTTCATCGCGGCGCACCGTCAGTCGCAGACGATCGACACCTCGCTCGCCCGCACGCCCCCGGCCGCGGCGCCGCTCGCGCCGGCGCAGGATGCGGTGCCGAACGCGCCCGCCGACAACGGCTCGGTCCCGCTTCAGCGCTAAGCCGCTACACCGTTTATCGTAAATCGCGCGCGGGTGGCCCCCGCGCGCTCTTGTCGTTCGACCCCTTAACACGCTAGGCGATTTCTCCCATGGCGCGGTACATCTTCATCACCGGCGGCGTGGTCTCGTCGCTCGGCAAGGGCCTCATGGCGGCCTCCCTCGCGGCCCTGTTGCAGGCGCGCGGCTATCGCGTCCGCATCCGCAAGTTCGATCCCTATCTGAACGTCGATCCCGGCACCATGAGCCCGTATCAGCACGGCGAGGTCTATGTGACCGACGACGGCGCGGAGACGGACCTCGACCTCGGCCATTACGAACGCTTCACCGGGGTGGCGAGTCGCCAGTCGGACAACGTGACGTCGGGCCGGATCTACAAGACGATCATCGAGCGCGAACGGCGCGGCGACTATCTCGGCGCGACGGTGCAGGTGATCCCGCACGTCACCGACGCGATCAAGGCGTTCGCGCGCGCCGAGACGGACGATCTCGACTTCGTGCTGTGCGAGATCGGCGGCACCGTCGGCGACATCGAATCGCTGCCGTTCATCGAGGCGATCCGCCAACTGAAGAACGAGGTCGGCCGCGGCAACGCGATCAGCATCCACGTGACGCTGGTCCCCTATATCGCCGCCGCGGGCGAGCTGAAGACCAAGCCGACGCAGCATTCGGTGCGCGAACTCGCCGCGCTGGGCGTGCAGCCCGACGTGCTGGTGTGCCGCTGTGAACATCCGCTGCCGCCGTCGGATCGCGCCAAGATCGCGCTGTTCTGCAACGTCCCCGAAACCGCGGTGATCCCGGCGCTCGACGCCAAGAGCATCTATGCCGTGCCGCTGCAATATCACGGCGAGGGCCTCGATTCGGAAGTGCTGCGCGCGTTCGGCATCACGCCGTCGTCCGCGCCCGACCTGTCGCGCTGGACCGACATCATGGACCGTCTGACCAACCCGGAGGGCGAGGTGACGGTCGGCGTCGTCGGCAAATATGTCGGCCTGCAGGACGCGTACAAGTCGCTGAACGAGGCGCTGGTGCATGGCGGCATCGCCAACCGGGTCAAGGTCAACGTCCGCTGGATCGATGCCGAGATTTTCGAGAACGACGGCGGCGAGATCGTCAGCCAGCTGGAACCGTGCGACGCGATCCTCGTTCCCGGCGCGTTCGGCGAACGCGGCGCGGAGGGCAAGATCAAGGCGGTCAGGTTCGCGCGCGAGCGCGAGATCCCCTATTTCGGCATTTGCTTTGGCATGCAGATGGCGTGCGTCGAGGGCGCGCGCGACACCGCCGGCATCGCGCAGGCGTCGTCGACCGAATTCGGCCCGACCGACGAACCGGTCGTCGGCCTCATCACCGAATGGATGGGGCGCGACGGCCTCGAGAAGCGCGAGGAGCAGGGTGACCTGGGCGGCACGATGCGGCTCGGCGCCTATGAGGCGGCGCTCGACGGCAACAGCGTCGTCGCCTCGATCTACGGCGGCACGACGATCCACGAGCGCCATCGTCACCGCTACGAGGTCAATACCGGCTACAAGGACGCGCTGGAAAAGGGCGGGCTGGTCTTCAGCGGCATGTCGCCCGACGGCACGCTGCCCGAGATCGTCGAGCGGCCTGACCACCCCTGGTTCGTCGGCGTCCAGTTCCATCCCGAGCTCAAGAGCAAGCCGTTCGACCCGCATCCGCTGTTCGCGAGCTTCATCCAGGCGGCGTTGACGAAGAGCCGGCTGGTCTGACGTCATCGGCGGTTGCGCTGCTAGCGGCTGGCGGGTCTTGTGCGGCGCGTCGGTCGCGCGCTATCATGTCCGTTATGGCGACACCCCTACCCAATGCCATGGCACGGCCGGTGCCGGACGACCACGCCGTCGTTCGACTTCGGTCGCTGGTCGGCACCGACGCTGGCATCCTGTTGCCGAATGCGATCGGTACGATCGTGTACCGGCATGCCGACGGCAACAGTTACGAGGTGGAATTCACCGATCCAGTCGCGCAGGTTATCACGCTGCATGCCGAAGACGTATCGCCGGCCGAATGACGGACCTGCCGGGACCGCGCATCGTCGAGATGGCGAAGATCCGGGATTACCTGCTCAGTGACTCGCACCCCACCGGAAGAGCCAAGGCGGCATTCTTCCGGAGTTTCGGTTTCACCCTGACGGATGCGGTCGGTCTGGCGGCGGCGATCGATCAGCACGGCGCCACCCGCCCGGTCGTTGGCATCCGTACCAACGATTTCGGCATCAAGCACGAGGTGCGCTGCACTCTGATCGCGCCCGATGGGCGCCAACCGTGCATCATTACGATCTGGCTTCAGGCTGCCGGCGAGACGAGCGTACGGCTCATCTCGGCCTCTCCCGCGAAGGTCTGAGCAGAAGGGCGCCCGGCCGGATGCCGGGCGCCCCATCGGTGTCTTAGGCGGCTTCGGCCACGTCGGTCTTGGGTTCGACCGCGGCGAGCGGGGCGCCGGTCTTGATCGCGATGCTCTTGGGCTTCATCGCCTCGGGCACCTCGCGGACCAGGTCGATCACCAGCAGGCCGTCGTTGAGGCGCGCATCCTCGACGAAGACGAAATCGGCGAGTTCGAAGCGCCGCTCGAAGCTGCGGTTCGCGATGCCGACGTGCAGGAAGCTCGCGCCGGCGGCGCGGTCGTCCTTCTTTCCCGCGACCAGCAGCAGGTTCTGCTGTGCGGTGATCTCGATCTCGTCGCGCGCGAAGCCGGCAACGGCCAGCGTGATGCGATAGCGGTCCTCGGCAAGCCGCTCGAGATTGAAGGGGGGATAGTTTTCCGCCGTCGGCGCCCGGGCGTTGCTTTCCAGCATGTCGAACAGGCGGTCGAAACCGATGGTCGAGCGGCGATAGGGGGTAAGGTCGAGTCGCATGTCAAATCCTCCGATAGAAGCGAGTTGAACGACGGCATCCACGCGGGGTGCGATGCCGGTGCACGGCCCGTCATCGGCACCGTGCGACGCCAATCTGGTTCGCGCCCGAACGGGTTCAAGACGGTGTCCTCGGGAAAAATGTCGGTCCGATCCCGGCTCCGAAGCGCGGCTTTGCGCGCCCCAAGCTTCTCCATCTTTGAATATCCACTGCGACAGTAGAGTTTGCCGGCAAAAGACCACAGGGAGCTCATCATGTCGTGGACGCTAGCCTTTCTTCTCGCCGGCCAGGCCGCCGTTCCGCCCGTGCCCGCGACGGGCCCGGCGACCGCGCCGCAGGAGGCCGCGCCCGCGGGGCAGGACGACCAGGCGACGACCGGCCGGACCGGACCCGCCGCGAGCAACGCCGGTGGCGACATCCTGGTCACCGCGCGCCGCCGTGCCGAATCGGTCCAGCGCGTGCCGATCGCGATGTCGGTGATCGGCGGCACCGCGCTCGCCGAGACGGGGACGTACAACGTCAACCGGCTGACCCAGCTGCAACCCTCGCTGCAATTCTATTCGACCAATCCGCGCAATTCCGCCGCCAATATCCGCGGCCTCGGCGCGCCGTTCGGGCTGACCAACGACGGCATCGAACAGGGCGTCGGCATCTATGTCGACCAGATCTATTACAGCCGCATCGCCTCCGCGACGTTCGACTTCACCGATACCGAGCGGATCGAGGTGCTGCGCGGGCCGCAGGGGACGCTGTACGGCAAGAACACGACCGCCGGCGCGATCAACGTCACGACGCGCAAGCCGAGCTTCACGCCCGAGGCGCGGGTGGAACTGACCGGCGGCAATCTCGATTTCTTCCAGGGCAAGGCATCGGTGTCCGGACCCCTCGTCGAGGACAAGGTCGCCATCCGCCTGTCGACGTCGATCACCACCCGACGCGGCACGATCCGCAACGTCCGCCAGGACGAATGGCAGAACAGCCAGGACAACCAGTCGCTGCGCGCGCAGATCTACTGGAAGGCGAGCGAGGCGCTCGATTGGACGCTTTATGGCGACTATAACCGGCAGGATCCGAACTGTTGCGTGCAATATTACGCGCGGGTCGGCGCGACGCAGCGGCCGCTGAGCCGGCAATATGCCGCGCTCGCCGCGGCGCAGGGGTATGCGGTGCCGTCCACCGACGCGTTCGACCGGGTGACCGACGTCGATACCGACCTGCGCGCGAAACAGGAACTGGGCGGGTTGTCGCTGGTCGGCAACCTCGACCTCGGCGGCGCGACGCTGACGTCGGTATCGGCGTGGCGCTTCTGGCACTGGAACCCGTCGAACGACCGCGATTTCATCGGCCTCGCGGTGACGCCGGTGTCTGCCAACCCGTCGCAGCAGAGCCAGGCGAGCCAGGAAATCCGCATCGCCTCCAACGGCACCCGCACGCTCGACTATGTCGCCGGCGCCTTCTATTTCTATCAGACGATCGATACGCAGGGCTTGCAGGTGCAGGGGCCCGCGGCGAGCCGCTTCCTGCTCAATCCGGGCAATCCGCCGTTCCTCGCCAACGGCTGTTCGACGCTGACCGCCAACGCCTGCAACCCGGCGGTGCTGAACGGGCTCGCCTCGCGCAACACGATCGGGTTCAAGAATACGTCGGCGGCGCTGTTCGGCAAGCTGACCTGGCATGCCGACGAGCGGCTGTCGATCTCGCCGGGCCTGCGCCTCAACTACGACAAGAAGGAAGGCAGCTACGTCTCGTTGGTGACGACGGGCAGTGGCGCGACGCTGGACTGTTCGGCGGCGGCGCAGGCGGCGAGCGGCGTCGCGCGCGATCGTTGCGGCGTGCTCGCCCCGCAGAGCTATCGCCCCGATTTCGACAACTGGAACCTGTCGGGCGACCTCACCGTCGCCTATGATGTCAGCGATACGGTGCATTATTACGCGACCTATGCGCGCAGCTACAAATCGGGCGGGATCAACCTGTCGGGCCTGCCGCTCGATGCGAACAATGCGCCGATCCTCGCGACCGCGACGGTGCGACCGGAAAAGGTCAACCATTTCGAACTGGGGCTGAAGACGCAGTTCGCCGACCGGCGCGCGACGGTGAACCTCGCCGCCTTCTGGACCGAGATCGAGGATTACCAGACCACGGTCAACAACCTCCAGGTCAACGTGCTGCGCGGCTATCTCGCCAATGCGCCCAAGGTCCGAACCCGCGGGTTCGAACTCGACACCGCCTTTCGTCCGACCGCCCGCCTCAACATCTATGGCAACGCCGCCTACACGGACGCGAAATACGTCCGCTTCGCCAATGCGCCATGCCCGCCCGAACTGTCCGGCGGCACCGCCTTGCCCGTGGTCAACGGCCAGATCGTGGGCACGCCGGCGGCGGCGGGTACGCCGGGCAATTCGCCGCCCTATTGCGACATCTCCGGACAGGCGCTGCCGGGCGTCTCGAAATGGGCCTTCTCCTACGGCGCCGAATACAATCTGCCGGCGCGGATATTCGGGGTGGACGGGCAATTCTACGCCGGCGTCGACGGCAGTTACCGCTCGCGCTTCTCGTCCAATCCGTCGCGCTCGGCCTATACGGACATCGACGGCTATGCGCTGACCAACTTCCGCCTCGGTTATCGCAGGGAAGGGGCGTGGAACGTCTTCGGCTGGCTGCGCAACGCTTTCGATACCGATTATTACGAGGTGCTGGCGACCCAGTCGGGCAGCACCGGGCTGATCGTCGGCCAGCCCGGCGACCCGCGCACCTATGGCCTGACGCTGTCGAAAAGCTTCTGACCGGATCGGGACCATCGTCGCATCGCGACGATGGCCTGAACCTTCGCGGGGCCGCCGACGATTTCGCGGCGCGCGTTATCGCGGCGTTCAGGATTGATCTGGAATAACCGGGACTGCCGGACAGGGGGCGCGAATTGGAAGCTCCCTCCCTCTGCCCGGCGCTTCGCCGCCGGGTCGGAAACGGCAAACGCCCGGACCGTTGCCGATCCGGGCGCCTGCGTGACGAGAAAACCCGTCAGCCCCCTTAGGTCGCCTCCCGGTGCGCGCGTATTTCGCTGCGCTACCAATCGGCTATTCCCCGAACCACGGCCGTTGCCTGTGTCCCAGATGAGTATTGGCTAGGCAGTCGCACGGACTTTGTCACCGCGAATGTGGGGGGCGGGCATCGATTGATGCCACCCTGTGTCGAATCCGCAACATTTGTTGCTTGTAGCCGAAGCCTCTCCTAGAGCCTCGGGCCATGCTTCTCTCAGCCTACGAACGGATGATCGCCCGGCGCTACCTGCTCCCGGGCAAGGGAGAGGCGTTCATCTTCCTCGTCGCCTCGATCAGCCTCGTCGCGGTGATGCTGGGCGTCGCCGCGCTCGTCATCGTGATGAGCGTGATGAACGGCTTCCGCGCCGAACTGTTCGACAAGATCGTGGGGTTGAACGGCCATGCCGTCGTACAGGGGGCGGGGGGGCGCCTGCCGGACTGGCGCGAGATCGTGGCGGAGGCGCGGCGCACGCCCGGGGTCACCTCCGCGGTGCCGATGGTCGAGCAACCGCTCGCCGCGACCTACAACGGCCGCGCCGAGGCGGTGCTGGTCCGCGGCCTCGCGACGCCGGACCTGCGCCGGATGATCGCGGGCAAGCTCGTCATGGGCACCCTCGCGGGGATCAATCCGGGCAGCGGCCGCATCGCGATCGGATCGCGGCTGGCGGAGGCGCTCGGCGCGCAGGTCGGCAGCGACGTGTCGCTGTTCAGCCCGCAGGGGCAGACGACGCCGTTCGGCACCGTCCCGCGCATCGTCAGCTACAAGGTCGGCGCGATCTTCGAGATCGGGCTGTACGACTACGACAAATCCTATGTCATCATGCCGATCGAGGACGCGCAGACGCTGCTGCTGCTCGGCGACAACGTCGGGATGGTCGAATTGCAGACGGTGGACGCGGACAAGGTCGGCCCGATCCTAGCCCCGCTCGCCGACAGGCTGGGCGGCAATGCGGTGATCGCGGACTGGCGCAGCATGAACGCACAGCTGTTCCAGGCGCTGGAGGTGGAGCGCGTCGCGATGTTCACCGTCCTGTCGATCATCATCCTGGTGGCGGTGTTCAACATCCTGTCCTCGCTCATCATGCTGGTCCGCGCCAAGACGCGCGACATCGCGATCCTGCGGACGATGGGGGCGACGCGCGGCGGGCTGATGCGGATCTTCATGGTGGTCGGCACGACGATCGGCGCGCTGGGAACGCTCGCCGGACTGGTGCTCGGCTTCATCTTCCTCTTCTATCGCCAGGCGGTGGTGAACCTCGTCCAGCTCGTCACGGGACAGAATCTGTGGGACCCCTCGATCCGCTACCTGACCGAGCTGCCGTCGAAGACCGACCCCGTGGAGATCGTCATTATCGCGCTGATGGCGCTGGTGTTCAGCTTCCTCGCCACGCTCTATCCGGCGTGGAAGGCGGCGAGCACCGATCCGGTACAGGTGCTGCGCTATGAATAGTCCCGACGCGACCGGTGGCGGCGGTGTCCTGCGGCGCGGGCCGGTACCGGCGGACGATGTCGCGGTGCTGCGCACCACGGGCCTGACCCGCAGCTTCACGCAGGGTGGCGAGACGATCCACGTCCTGCGCGGCATCGACCTGTCGGTGGCGCCCGGAGAGATCGTCGCGCTGGTCGGCCCGTCGGGGTCGGGGAAGTCGACGTTGCTCCAGGCAGTCGGCCTGCTCGAAGGGGGCTTCCAGGGCTCGATCCGCATCGCCGGCACGGAGGCGGCGCAGCTCGATGCGCACGGACGCACGGTGATGCGCCGCGACTATCTGGGCTTCGTCTACCAGTTTCATCACCTGCTGCCCGATTTCAACGCAACCGAGAATGTCGTGCTGCCGCAACTGGTCCATGGTGCCGAGCGCAAGGCGGCGGATGCCCGGGCCACCGGGCTGCTCAGCGCGCTGGGGCTGGCGCATCGGCTGACGCACCGCCCGAGCCAGCTGTCGGGCGGCGAGCAGCAGCGCGTCGCCGTCGCGCGCGCGCTCGCCAACCGCCCGGCGCTGGTGCTGGCGGACGAGCCGACCGGCAACCTCGACGAACACACTGCCGACATCGTCCTCGCCGAATTCCTGCGGCTGGTCCGCGGCGAAGGGTCGGCCGCGCTGATCGCGACGCATAACGAGCGGCTGGCGCAGAAGATGGACCGCGTCGTCCGCCTGCACGAGGGCGTGCTGTCGTGACCGGATGGGACGCGACGCCGACGCTCGTCGGCCGTCACGTCACCTTGCGACCGCTGGTCGAGGGCGACCTGCCGGCACTCGTCGAGGCGGCGCGGATCGGCGACCTGTGGAATATCTTCTACGCCAACGTATCGATGATGCGCACGCCCGAACGCTGGTGGGCGGCGGCGTCGCGCGAGCAGGCGTTCGGCCGGGCGCGGCCGTTCGCGGTCGAGACGCCGGACGGCCGGGTCGTCGGCACGACCCGCTACATGCGGATGGCGTCCGCGCATCGCCGGCTGGAGATCGGGGGGACCTTCTATGCAAAGGCGGTGCAGCGGACCGGCGTGAATACCGAAGCCAAGCTGATGCTGCTGACCCATGCGTTCGAGACGATGGACGTCCAGTGCGTGCAGATCCGCACCGATGCGCTGAACGCGCGCAGCCAGGCGGCGATCGAGCGGCTCGGCGCGAAGAAGGACGGCGTCCTGCGCGGGCATCAGCAGATGGCCGACGGGCGGCTGCGCGACAGCGTCGTCTATTCGATCCTCGACCGCGAATGGCCGGGAGTGAAGGCCAATCTGCGCTATCTGTTGGAGCGACACGCATGAGCGCGATCACCGATCTGGCCGTACAGGGTGCCGATGGCGCGACCGTGGCGCTGGATCGCTGGGCGGGGCAGGTGCTGCTGATCGTCAACACCGCGTCGAAATGCGGCTTCACACCGCAATATGAAGGGCTGGAGGCGCTGCACCGCCGCTATGCCGACCGCGGCTTCGCGGTGCTCGGCTTTCCCTGCAACCAGTTCGGGGCGCAGGAACCGGGCGACGCGGCGGAGATCGCGAATTTCTGCTCGCTCACCTACGACGTCACCTTTCCCGTCTTCGCGAAGGTCGACGTCAACGGCGCCGGTGCGGAGCCGCTGTTCGACCGGCTCAAGTCCGGCGCGCCCGGCCTGCTGGGGTCGAAGGCGATCAAGTGGAACTTCACCAAGTTCCTCGTCAACCGCGCCGGCGAGGTCGTGCACCGCTACGCGCCGACCACCAAGCCCGAACAGCTCGCCGCGGATATCGCGGCGCTGTTGTAGGACGCGGCCTGCCTTACGATTCCGGCACGGCGAACGCCGGCGCGCCCTTGCGATGGTTCAGCGCCGACGCCACCGATGCGACGCCGCCGAACACGAAGCTGATCCCCAGGATATAGCCGGGCAGCGTCGCGGCGGACCAGGGAAGGGTGGCGAACACGTACACCGCCAGCAGCAGGTTGACGACGCCGAGTGCGATCATCAGCCCGCGGCCCCGCCGGAAGCGCGCGCCGAGGCCGATCTCCAGCGCCCCGCGCACCCCGAGCCAGACCGCGACCATCACCGTCAGCGACACCGCGCCCGACACCGGGTTGAACGCCATCAGCAATCCGACGACGAGCGACAGGACGCCGAAGCCGATCGCGTAGCCGCGCCCCTCATGCCCTCGTCCCGCCCAGCCGGCCACGAGCGACACCAGCCCTGCGGCGATGAACAGCGCACCGACCACCATCGTCGCGGCATAGGTGGCCGCGAACGGATCGAGGAAGGCGAGCACGCTGAGCCCGACCGACAGCAGGCCATAGGCGAGCATCCACGCCCATCCGGCGCCGGTGGCCGGGGTCGCGGATGGGGCGGCATACATGCGGCTGTCGGTCATGTCCGGGCTCCTTCGTCGAGCCGCGGTAACGGAGTTATCCACCGCCGGTTCCACCCTTCGCCTGTTCGAATCGCGCGCCTTGGGCTAACGCCTTCGGATGGTTCATTCCGGTTTCGTGCCGCTCCGCATATTCTCGTCCTACACGATGCTCGACGGGGCGATCGAGCCCAAGGCGATCGCCACCCGGGCGAAGGCGATGCGCTTCCCCGCGGCTGGCCTGACCGATCGCAACGGGCTGTACGCCGCCATGGCCTTTTCGGACGCCGCCAAGAAAGAAGGCGTTCAGCCGGTGATCGGGACGATGCTGTGCGTCGCGCGGCCGGGCATGCCCGACGGCGTGGCCGCGCCACTCGACTGGATCGCGCTCTACGCGCAGGACATGCGCGGCTACGACAATCTGTGCGCGCTCGTCAGCCTCGCGCATCTCGACCGGCCGATCGAATTGCCTGCGCATGTCGATTTCGCCGCGCTCGAAGGCCGGACCGACGGGCTGATCGCATTGACCGCGGGCGGCGAGGGGGCGCTCGCGCGCCTGTTCCACGAGGATCAGCCGGCGCGCGCGCTGGCCTATGCCGACCGGTTGCAGGCGCTGTTCCCCGACCGGCTGTACGTCGAGCTCGCACGCCGCAGCGATCCGGTGGAGGAGGCGGCGGAACAGGCGCTGGTCGACCTCGCCTACGACCGCGGCCTGCCGCTGGTCGCGACCAACCCCTGCTGCTTTTCCGACAGCGCCTTCCTCGATGCGCACGATGCCATGTTGTGCATCGCCAATTCGACCTATGTCGAGAGCGTCGACCGGATCCGCAGCTGCCCCGATGCGTGGCTGAAGCCGGCGGACACGATGATCCAGCTGTTCGCCGACCTGCCCGAGGCGATCGCCAACACGATGGTCGTCGCGCAGCGCTGCGCGGTGATGGCGCCCTATCGCAAGCCGATCCTGCCGACGCTCGCCGGCGATCTGGCCGGCGAGGCGCAGATGCTGCGCGACGACGCCGCGGCGGGGCTGGAGGCGCGGCTCGACCGGATCGAACAGCTCGGCACGCAGCCCGCGGACGATCCCGCCTGGCGCGACGCCTATCGCCAGCGCCTCGCGTTCGAGGTCGACGTGATCGTCCAGATGGGCTTCCCCGGCTATTTCCTGATCGTCGCCGACTTCATCAAATGGGCGAAGGACCATGACATTCCGGTCGGGCCGGGGCGCGGATCGGGCGCGGGCTCGGTCGTCGCCTGGGCGCTGACCATCACCGATCTCGACCCGATCAAGCTCGGCCTGCTGTTCGAACGCTTCCTCAACCCGGAACGCGTGTCGATGCCCGATTTCGACATTGACTTCTGCGAAACCCGGCGTGGCGAGGTCATCCGCTACGTCCAGGAAAAATACGGCCGCGATCAGGTCGCGCAGATCATCACCTTCGGTAAGCTGAAGGCACGCGCCGTGCTGAAGGACACCGGCCGCGTTCTCCAGATGAGCTACGGTCAGGTCGATCGCCTCGCCAAGCTGGTGCCGAACCATCCGACCGATCCCTGGGACCTCAAGCGCGCGCTCAACGGCGTGCCGGAGCTGGCCAAGGAATATGCGAACGACAACCAGGTCCGCCGGCTGCTCGACCTCGCCACCAAGCTGGAGGGGCTGCCGCGCCATTCGTCCACCCACGCCGCCGGCGTGGTGATCGGCGACCGGCCGCTCGCGCAGCTGGTGCCGCTGTACCGCGACCCGCGATCGGACATGCCGGTCACCCAGTTCGACATGAAATATGTCGAGGGCGCCGGCCTCGTGAAGTTCGACTTCCTCGGCCTCAAGACGCTGTCGGTTCTGAAGAAGGCGGTGCAACTCCTTGCGAAGCGGGGCATTTCGATCGACCTCGACGCGCTGCTGTGGGACGACGAGGCGGTCTACAGACTGCTCCAGAAGGGCGACACCGTCGGCGTGTTCCAGCTCGAATCGGAGGGCATGCGCCGTACGCTGTCGGCGGTGCGTCCGACCAATTTCGGCGACATCATCGCGCTCGTGTCGCTCTATAGACCGGGTCCGATGGACAATATCCCGAGCTTCGGGCGCCGCAAGCAGGGCACCGAGCCGATCGTCTATCCGCATCGGCTGCTCGAACCGATCCTCGCCGAAACCTACGGCATCTTCGTCTACCAGGAACAGGTGATGCAGGCGGCGCAGGTGCTGGCCGGCTACAGCCTGGGCGGCGCCGACATGCTCCGCCGCGCGATGGGCAAGAAGATCAAGGCGGAGATGGACGCCCAGCGCGCCGGCTTCGTCGAGGGGTGCCTGACGGTCAACGGCATCAAGGCGGCCGAGGCGAATGCGTTGTTCGACCTGATCGACAAGTTCGCCGGCTATGGCTTCAACAAGAGCCATGCCGCGGCCTATGCGCTGCTCGCCTATCAGACCGCATGGCTGAAGGCGCATCACCCGCACGAATTCTACGCCGCCTCGATGTGCTACGACATGGCGCAGACCGACAAGCTGTGCATCTTCGTCGACGACATGCGGCGGCTGGGCGTCGACATCCTCGGCCCCGACGTCAACCGCAGCGACGCCGAATTCGACGTCGAGGAAACCGCCGACGGGCTGGCCGTGCGCTACGCGCTCGCCGCGCTGAAGTCGGTCGGCGAGGGCGCGATGGAGCGGCTGGTCGTCGAACGCAGCGCCAACGGCCCGTTCCGCGACATCGACGATCTGGCGACCCGCGTCGACCCGCGCCTCATCAACAAGCGCCAGCTGGAGACGCTCGCCGCGAGCGGGACCTTCGACAGCTTCGACACCAACCGCGCGGGCATCCATGCCGTCGCCGAGACGATCCTGGCGGTGGCCGCGCGCACGCACGAGGGCAAGACCAGCGGGCAGCACGGCCTGTTCGGCGCCGAGGACGTGGCGGGCGACCGGATCAAGCTGCCCGCCACCGCGCGCTGGACCATGGCGGAGGCGATGGAGCAGGAAAAGGAGGCGTTCGGCTTTTATTTCTCGGCGCACCCGGTCGACCGCCACGCGCACCTCGCCAAGATGCACGGCGCGCGCCAATATGTCGCGCTCACCGAATTGCGCATCCCGGAAGACGGCACGCGCGCCGGCGCGACGATGGCGGTGCTGGTCGAGGATGCGCGCTGGCGCACCTCGGCGCGGGGCAAGCGCTACATGATGGCCACCGTGTCCGACGCCAGCGGCCAGTTCGTCGCGACCTGCTTCGACGATTCGGTCGCGGCGGAGCTGGAGGAGGCGGCGCGCTGCGGCGGCTGCGGCCTCGTCACCGTCGAACTCGACCGGCGGCCGGGTGAAGAGACGCCGCGCGTCTCGATCAAGCGCATCCAGCCGTTCGAGACGCTGGCGTCGATCGCACGCTTCACCATCGAGGCGAAGGTGGCGCATCCCGCCGCCTTCGACGCGCTGTCGCGGCTGCTCGCACATCATCGCGGCGCGCGTGGCGAGGTCCGCGTGCGCGTCCCCGCCGCGGACGGCGAGGCGACGCTGCTGCTCGGTCGCGACTTCCTGCTCGACATGGAACTGGTCGAGACGATCCAGGCGATCCCCGGCATCAGCGACGTCGCGCTCGACCGCGTCGCCTCGCAATTGCGGTCGGTGGGGTAAGGCGATGCCGATCGACGCCAGCCTCGCCTTCCGCCCCGTCAACATCGCCGTCCTGACCGTGTCCGATACCCGCGGACTTGCCGAGGACCGGTCGGGCGACACGCTGGTCGCGCGGATCGCGGCGGCGGGCCACGTCCTCGCCGACCGCGTCATCCTGCGCGACGACACCGATGCGATCGTCGCGCAGCTGCACCGCTGGATCGACGATCCGGACGTCGACTGCATCGTCACCACCGGCGGCACCGGCGTCACCGGCCGCGACGTCACGCCCGAAGCGGTCGAACGCGTCGCGAGCAAGATGATCCCCGGCTTCGGCGAGCTGTTCCGCTGGCTGAGCTATGCCAAGATCGGCACCTCCACCATCCAGTCACGCGCCTGCGCCTGCGTCGCCCGCGGCACCTACATCTTCGCGCTGCCCGGCTCGACCGGCGCGGTGAAGGACGGCTGGGACGGTATCCTGAAGGACCAGCTCGACAGTCGCCACCGGCCCTGCAATTTCGTCGAGCTGATGCCCCGCCTGCTGGAACGGTGAGCGCGGGGGCTATCCCGGCTGCATCACCGCCAGTTCGTGATCGTCGGGATCGGCGAAATGGAAGCGGCGGCCGCCGGGGAAGGCGAACGGGGCCATGGTGATGCGGCCCCCGGCCGCCTCGATTGCCGCCAGCGCGGCGTCGAGATCGTCGACCCCGATCACCGGCAGCGCCGCCGCGGATTTTTCCGAATCGTCCGCTTGGAACCCGACATCGGTGTCGCCGGTCGTCGTCGCGGCGTAGGTCGGACCGAAATCGCTGAACGCCCATCCGAACGCCGCGCCGTAGAACGCCTTCGCCCGGGCCGTGTCGGTCACCGGCAGTTCCAGATAGTTCAGTCGCGCCGCCATCGATTCGCCCTCCAAGGTTCTTGCTATGTTCTACGTCGCGCCCTAACGTCGCACAATGGCCCCGCAGCATGCCAGACGCCCCGTCCGCGGAGCCACCGTCAACGCCGAAAGCCGGCGCTTCAACCTGCCGCAGACGGAGGCGGATGGCGACTGGCTGGATGCGCGGGGCGCGATCGACGGTGCGCCGCCGCCGCTGCGCACCAGCGTCACGCGCGAGCATCCGCGGACGATCATCAGCCGCAACGCCTCGCCCGACATCGGTTTCGATCGCTCGATCAATCCGTATCGCGGCTGCGAACATGGCTGCATCTATTGTTTCGCGCGACCGACGCATGCCTTTCACGACCTGTCGCCCGGCCTCGATTTCGAATCGCGGCTGTTCGCCAAGCCCGATGCGGCGGCGCTGCTTCGCGCCGAACTGGGCAAGCGCGGCTATGCGGTCGCGCCGATCGCGCTCGGCACCAACACCGACCCCTATCAGCCGATCGAAAGCGACTGGCGAATCACGCGCGACATCGTGGCGGTGCTCGCCGAGACCCGCCACCCGCTGACCATCACCACCAAGTCGGATCGCGTGCTGCGCGACCTCGACCTGCTCGTACCGATGGCGGCCGAGGGGCTCGCCGGGGTGGCGCTGTCGATCACCTCGCTCGACGCGCGGATCGCCGCGACGGTCGAGCCGCGCGCGCCGCATCCCGAACGGCGGCTGAAGGCGGTGCGGGCGCTCGCCGATGCCGGCGTCCCCGTCTACGTCTCGATCGCGCCCGTCATCCCGGGGATCACCGACCATGAGCTCGAACATCTGGTCGAACGGGCGGCGGAGGCGGGGGCGCGGGGGTGTTTCTTCATCCCGATCCGTTTGCCGCACGAGGTCGCACCGCTGTTCCGCGCGTGGCTCGACACGCATTTCCCCGATCGCGCCGCCAAGGTGATGGCGACGATCCGGTCGCTGCGCGGGGATCGGGACAACGATCCCGACTTCTTCACCCGGATGCGCGGGTCCGGGCCCTGGGCGGAGCTGCTGCGGACGCGGTTCCGCATCGCGATCCGCAAGCACGGGCTTGCCAGCCGCAGCACGCCGCTGCGCTGCGACCTGTTCCGGCCGCCGGCGGGGCCGCAGGGCGAATTGTTCTGATCGGGGGCGGTCACCCCGCCTTATCGCCTCGCTAACCATCTTGCGGCACAAGGGCGGCGGCATGAGCATGCGCGCTACCTGGCTGGTCCTGATCCTTGCGGCGGTGGCGCTGCGCCTGCCGGACATCGGCAACCCGCTCGTCGACCTCGACGAACAGATGTACCTGCTCGTCGGCCAGCGGATGTGGCAGGGGGCGATCCCCTATGTCGACATCTGGGATCGCAAGCCGATCGGGCTGTTCCTGATCTATGCCGCGACGCAGGCGCTGCCGATCGATGCGATCGTCGCCTATCAGCTGGCCGCCACGGCTGCCGCGGTCGCCACCGCCGGGTCGATCGCGGCATGCGTCCGGCGCCTGGGCCGGCCCGCGGGTGCGCTGCCCGCCGCGCTGCTCTACCTCGTCTGGCTCGAACTGTGCGGCGGGCGGGGCGGCCAGTCGCCGGTGTTCTACAATGCGCTGGTCGCCGCCGCCGCATGGCTGACGTGGCGCGGGCGCGACGGCGATCGCCGTTCCGGGCTCGCCGCGATGCTGCTGGTCGGGCTCGCGTTGCAGATCAAGCCGACGGTGGTGTTCGAAGGCGCAGTCTTCGGCATCGCGCTGCTGGTGGCGTCATGGCGCCGGCGCCCGGCCGCGGCCCGGCTGTTCGGTGACGCCTTGCTCTACGCCAGCGTCGCCTGCCTGCCGACGCTCGTCGCCTGCGGCGTCTATGCGGGCATGGGGCATGGCGATGCCTGGTGGTTCGCGAACGTCGAATCGATCTTCCTGCGCCGGACGACGCCGCGCGACCCGATCGCCGGCCATCTGTTCGGGAGCGCGATCGTGCTGTTCGTGCCGGTCGCGATCGCGGCAGGCGGCCTCGCCGCCGCGACCGGCGATGCACGCCGGTTCCTCGGGGGGTGGCTGATCGTCGCGACGATCGGCTGGCTGCTCGTCCCGCCCTATTTCAATCATTACGCGCTGCCGCTGCTGGTGCCGATCGCCGTTGCGGCGGGGCTGGCGCTGGGGCGCCGGCCGATGCGCCTGTTGGCCGCCGTCACCGGCGCCGGCCTGCTGCTGCTCAGCGGCTATCCGCATTCCGGCGAGACCGTGCAGGATCGCCGCAAGCTCGCCGCGCTGGCCGCGGTGATCGATCGCGCGCGCGCCGGGGGATGCCCCTTCGTCTTCCAGGCGCCGCCCGCACTCTACACCGCGACGCGGGCCTGCCTGCCGACGCGCTATCCGTTTCCGCCGCACCTGATCCAGGCGAGCGAATATCGCGCGATCGGTGTCGATCCGGCGCGCGAGGTCGCCCGGATCCTGCGCGCCGCGCCGCCGGTGATCGTCACCGGCCGTACCCCGGTGGACGACAACGGCCGTACGCCGGCGCTCGTCGACCGGGCGATCGCTGCTCACTATCGCCCCATCGCGCGTGATCTGGGCGTCACCGTCTACGGGCGGACCGACAGATAACGACTGATGCAGATCAGCGCTGCGACCAGTCGAGGATATTCGGACCGACCCTCCCGTTGTGATCCTGCCCCGCGAAGACGGGGTCGATGAAAACGCAGGAGATGATGATGGCAGAGCAGAACACGCAAGGCGGCATGGGCCAGGGCAACGATACCGATCGTCAGGATCAGGATCGCGACCAGGGCATGGATCGCCAGCAGAACCAGCAGAACCGCGACCAGGGCGCCGGCCAGAACCCCAACCGCACGGATGGCGGGCAGGGATCAGGCGCGGGCTATGGCAACCATGGCGATGCCGGCCGTGACGATGCGGCGGGATCGGACCGTGGCGGGCAGGGCGACATGAACCGCTGACCGACCGCGATCCGACGACGAGACGGGAGCCCGCGCGGCTCCCGTTTTGCGTTCCGTCCTATTGCCGGCTGGTCATCAGCGGCTGGATACGCGTTCCGAAATCCTCCACGCCCTGCAGGAAATCGTCGAAGGTCAGCAGCACGCCGCCGGTGTTGGGCACCGCCGCCATCTCGTCGAGCATGCGGGCCACGCTCGCATAGCTGCCCACCAGCGTGCCCATGTTGATGTTGACGGCGCCCTCCGGCGCGGCGAGCTGGCGCACGTTGGTCGATGCGTTGACCGTGTCCTTTGCCCCTTGGTCGGCGAGCCAAGCGATGGCTTCCATGTCGACGCCGGCGTTGTAATGCCGCCATTTGGCCATCGCGTCCTCGTCCGTCTCGGCCGCGATAATCATCACCAGCACGAACACCGACACGTCGCGCCCCGTCTTCGCGGTCGCCTGCGCCAGCCGATCATTGTTCGACGCGAACGCGGTGGGGGTGTTGACGCCCTTGCCCAGGCAAAAGGCATAGTCAGCCCATTTGGCCGAGAATGCCAGGCCCTCGTCCGACGAGCCGGCGCAGATGATCGTCATGTCCCCGGTCGGCTGGGGCCGGACCCGGCAATCCTCCATCGTATAATAGTCGCCCTTGAAGTCGGAGACGCCGTCCGCCCAAAATTCGCGCAGGATGTGAGCATATTCGTCCAGCATCTTGTACCGGTTGCGAAAATGCTCATCGCCGGGCCACATGCCCATCTGCGTATATTCGGGCGGCTGCCATCCGGTGATGAGGTTCAGGCCGAACCGCCCGTGGCTGATCGAATCGATGGTGTTGCACATGCGCGCGGCGAACGCCGGCGGAATCACCAGCGTGGGGCAGGTCGCATAGATCTTGATCCGTTCGGTGACCGCGGCAAGCCCGGCCATCAGCGTAAAGCTTTCCAGCCCGTATTCCCAGAATTCGGTCTTGCCGCCGAACCCGCGCAGTTTTATCATCGACAGCAGGAAATCGAGCCCGTGCTCTTCCGCCTTCAATGCGATCGCCTTGTTGAGGTCGAAGCTCGGCTTGTACTGCGGCGCGTTCTCGCTGATGAGCCAGCCATTGTTGTTGATGGGTACGAAAACGCCGACCTGCATGCCCTGCTTCCCCCGTTTCAGCCGTCGAGCCAGTCGAGCAGCCACATGTTGAAATGATCCGCGCGGGTGACGTTGCAGGCATGGCCCCCCGTCGCCATCCGCGCGAGCTGCGCCTCGGAAATGCCGGCCGCCAGCCGTTCCGACCGCGCCGGCGGCACCAGCATGTCGTCCTCGCTCACGACGACCAGCGTGGGCACGCGCACCGCGCCAAGCCTCCCGTCGACGTCGAAGCGCCGCGCCGCCGCGATCCGCCGCTGCACCATCTCCGCCCCCGGGAAATGCGCCAGCATCGCCTCTTCCTCCGCCTGCAAGGCGTCGTGATGGTCGGAGATCCATTGCGCGGGATACAGGAACAGGGGTTGCGCATGCAGGAACGCGCGCGGCCCGCTGTCGCGCAGCAGCGCCAGCCGCGTGTCGAGGCAACGGGCGGTGTGTGGATCGAGCCGCGACCAGCCGTTGATGACGACCAGCCGTTCGAGCCGTTCGGGCTGCGCCAGCGCGACCGCGAGGCCGGCCATGCCGCCGATCGCGTGGCCGATCAGCGTCGCGCGCGCGATGCCGAGCGTATCGAGCAGCAGCACCATGTCGCGCCCGACCGCCTCCAGCGTCAGGTCGCCCGGCACCGTGCGGTCGGACCGCCCGGTGCCGCGATGATCGTAGGTCACGACGCGATAGCGCCGCGCCAGCGCCGCGAGATTGGGCGTCCAATAGTGTGCCAGACCGCCGAGCCCCGACGACAGCAACAGCACCGGCGCGTCGTGCGGGCCGTGCACCTCGTAATGGAGGCCGCCCGCGTCGGGCATCAGGCCAGGTGCGCCACGCTGGCGATCTCGACCAGGCAGTCGGGCTTCACGAGGTCCGCGCGGATGCAGTAGCGGGCGGGCTTCGCCCCAGGAAAATAGTCGGCATAGACCGCGTTGAAGGCGGCATAATCGGCGAAATCCTTGAGGAAGATGTGGTTCATCGCGACGTCTGCGAGGGTCGCGCCGGCGGCGGCGAGCGTCGTCGCGATGGTGTCGAGCACGGCGCGTGTCTGTGCCGCGACATCGCCGGGGTGGAGGACGACGCCGCCTTCGCCCAATGCCAGCACGCCCGAGACATAGACGGTGTTGCCGGCCCTCGCGCCCGCCGAATAGGGTGCGATCGGGGTGGGGAATTCGGGCGGGTTGATCGCGTCGAACGGCATCCTGTCATTCTCCCGGGGTCTGGCCGAAGCTGCCGCAGAAATCGGCGACATTGCTGACCCAGCCAAAGAATTTCTCGATATTGTAGACGCTTGCCTCCTGCATCATCGGCGGGCCGAGATGATGCGTCGCATCCTCCAGCATCACCCCGAAATATTCGAGGTGGAAGCCGTCGCGCAGCGTCGATTCGACGCAGACGTTGGTCGCGATCCCGACGAAAACGATGTTGCGGATGCCGCGGCTGCGCAGGACGCTGTCCAGCTGCGAGTTGAAGAAGGCGGAATAGCGCGTCTTGTGGACGCGGATGTCGCCGGGCCTTGGCTGGAGCGCGTCGACCAGTTCATAGTCCCAGCCGCCGCGCGCCAGCAGCTTGCCCTTCAGGTCGGGCCGCGCGCGCATCGTCTTCAGCGCGTTGGACTTATGCCAGTTGGGCGATCCCGGACCGCCCGCCTCGGCATAGTCCGCATCCCAACCGTTCTGAAGGAACACGACCGGCATGCCGGCCGCGCGGGCGGTGTCGAGCACGGTGGCGATCCGGCCGATGACCGCCGCCGATCCGGCGATGTCGAACCCGGCGAGATCGACGTAGCCGCCTTCGCTGGCATAGGCGTTCTGCATGTCGATGACGACGACCGCGGTTTCGGCGGGGTCGAGCCGCAGCGCCTCCGGCCTGGCGGGGAGGGTGACGGCGCGACGTTCGTCGGCGCCGGTGCGCAGGATCGGTTCGGCATCGGCCATCGCGCAAGCTGGCCCGAACCGATGCTCGTGTGCAAGCGCGAAAAGAGACGGGGCCCGGAAACGGCGTTTCCAGGCCCCGAAACCATCTGAACCGAAAGGCTTAGCCCCAGTTCGCCATCTTGCCTTCGAGGTTGGCGCGGACCGCCTCGAAGAATTGCTCGGTGGTCATCCACGGCTGTTCCGGGCCGATCAGGATCGCGAGGTCCTTGGTCATCTGGCCGTTCTCGACGCATTCGATGCAGCACCGTTCCAGCGTCTCGGCGAACCTCACCACGTCGGGCGTCTCGTCGAACTTGCCGCGATACTTCAGGCCGCCGGTCCAGGCGAAGATCGACGCGATCGGATTGGTCGACGTCGCCTTGCCCTGTTCATGCTGGCGGAAGTGGCGCGTGACCGTGCCGTGCGCGGCCTCGGCCTCCACGGTCTTGCCGTCCGGGGTCAGCAGGACCGAGGTCATCAGGCCGAGGCTGCCGAAGCCCTGTGCGACCTGATCGGACTGGACGTCGCCGTCGTAGTTCTTGCACGCCCACACGAACTCGCCGTTCCACTTCAGCGCCGATGCGACCATGTCGTCGATCAGGCGATGTTCGTAGACGATGCCCGCTTCCTTGAACTTGTCCTTGAATTCGGCCTCGAACACCTCGGCGAACAGGTCCTTGAAGCGGCCGTCATAGGCCTTGAGGATCGTGTTCTTGGTGCTGAGGTAGACCGGCCACTTGAGGTTGAGGCCGTAGTGCATCGACGCCCGCGCGAAGTCGCGGATCGAATCGTCGAGGTTGTACATGCCCATCGCGACGCCCGACGAAGGGAACTGGAACACCTCCTCGTCGATCAGCGTGCCGTCGTCGCCTTCGAAGACGAGGCGCAGCTTGCCGGGGCCGGGCACGCGGAAATCGGTCGCCTTGTACTGGTCGCCGAACGCATGACGGCCGACGACGATCGGGTGCGTCCAGCCGGGGATCAGGCGGGGCACGTTCTTGATGACGATCGGCTCGCGGAAGACCACGCCGCCCAGGATGTTGCGGATCGTGCCGTTGGGCGACTTCCACATCTTCTTGAGGCCGAATTCCTCGACGCGCTGTTCGTCGGGGGTGATCGTCGCGCACTTGACCGCGACGCCGTGCTTCTGCGTCGCCCTGGCCGCATCCACCGTCACGCGGTCCTCGGTCGCGTCGCGATGCTCGATGCCGAGGTCGTAATAGTCGAGCTCGATGTCGAGATAGGGCTTGATGAGGCGTTCGCGGATCCATTCCCAGATGATCCGCGTCATCTCGTCGCCGTCGATCTCGACGATCGGGTTCTTCACCTGAATCTTGGCCATGCGCTCTTCCTGCGGGAGGGAATTTGCGCCTGCGTCTAGGCACAAGCGGGCAGGGGATCAACCGTCGCGGTCCGCGAAGATTGTGTTGCACGAAAGGCACGGGTACACCGCGTGGTTATGCCATCGCTCGAAAAGCCTCCCCACACACCGCTGCCGACGACGACGGTCAAGTGGCGCTTCCCGTCCGTCCATCCCGAAGGTCACAAATACGCCGCCATCGCGCTGGGCATCACGCTGATCGCTACGATCGTCACCAAGGTGCTGTTCTGGCCGCTGATCGGTGTCGTCGTCTGGGTGCTGACCTTCTTTCGCGATCCGGTGCGGACCACCCCGGTCGGCGACGGGCTGATCGTCGCGCCCGCCGACGGGCTGGTGACGATGATCCAGAAGGTCGCGGTGCCGCGTGAACTGGTCGGCGACCTCGGCGAGGCGCCGTTGACCCGGGTGTCGATCTTCATGTCGGTGTTCGACGTCCACATCAACCGCACGCCGATCGCGGGCACGATCCGCCAGGTCGTCTATATCAGCGGCAAGTTCCTCAACGCCGACCTCGACAAGGCGTCCGACGAGAACGAGCGCCAGCATATCGTCGTGGAGGGCCGCGACGGGCGCCGCATCGGCTTCACCCAGATCGCGGGCCTCGTCGCGCGGCGCATCGTGCCCTTCGTCAAGCCGGGCGACATGGTCGCGACCGGCCAGCGCGTCGGCCTGATCCGCTTCGGCAGCCGCGTCGACGTGTTCCTGCCCGACGACATCGTGCCGCAGGTCGTGCTCGGCCAGCGGAGCATCGCCGGAGAGACGATCATCGGCCGCGTCGGCGGCACCCCCGTGAGCGGGATCGCACAATGATCCCCGGCATCATCGGCGACGCCACCGACGATTCGCTCGACGGCGACGAGCCCGTCCGGCGCCGGTTGCCACGCCGGCCCCGCGGCCTGCCGTTGCGTGCGGTCGCGCCGAACGCGGTCACCGCGCTCGCTTTGTGCTCGGGGCTCAGCGGCGTGCGCTTCGCGATCGGCGGCGATTGGCAGAGCGCGGTTGCGATGATTATGGTCGCGGGTGTTCTCGATGGCCTCGACGGCCGCATCGCCCGGATGCTGCATGGCGAGAGCCGGTTCGGCGCGGAGCTCGATTCGCTGTCCGACGCCATTTCGTTCGGCGTCGCGCCGGCATTGATCCTGTATCTGTGGTCGCTGGCGGCGCTGCCGCGGCTCGGCTGGATCAGCAGCCTTATCCTCGCGGTCTTCTGCGCCCTGCGCCTCGCCCGGTTCAATGCGAAGATCGACGAAACCGATCAGCCGCACAAATCCGCCGGCTTCCTGACCGGCGTGCCCGCCCCGGCCGGTGCGGGACTCGCCATGCTGCCGATGTACTTCTGGTTCTGGACCGATCAGCCGGTCTTCGCCTCGCCATGGCTGGTCGCGCCATGGGTCGCGTTCATCGCGCTGCTGATGGTATCGAGCGTCGCCACCTTCTCATGGTCGTCGCTAAAACTGCGGCGGACCGTGCGCTTCGAGGCGATCGCTCTGGTCGTCTTCCTCGGCGCCGCACTGGTATCGGCGCCCTGGCACACGCTCAGCGCGATCTGCGTCGGTTACCTAGTCACGATCCCGTTCAGCGTCGCGAGCTACGCCCGGATCAAGCGACTGCGCGCAACCGGCGAACGCCCGCGGGGACCGGAGCCGACGCCCAGCGCCTGACGGCGATGCGGCGCTCGGCCGAGGCGAGTTCCGACAGCGGCGAGAAGGCGGTTTCGACCTGGCCCGAGGCGAGGCGGGCGATGCGTTGCCATTGCGGGACGATGCTCGCCGCGATCACGCCGACCGCACACAGGAACGCTCCACCGAACAGCACAACACCCAGCACCGAAACCACCGTTGCAATCATCGAACCAACTCCCTCGCAGGTCGCGAGTAACCTGTGGATAACTCGCTGAACCAATGATCCGTCAGTGCGTTCCCGACAGGTTCCACTTTTCCCGTTCCGGCCCGAAATGCCGTTGGCGAGGAAGGCGACACCGTCGTCCACTGTCTGGACGCCGTATGTTCCATCCATGTTCCTGATGTCAAGCGATGTTCCGTGTCCGTTCCCGTCGGTGGGGCGGGCCTGCCGCCGGAACGGCTTGCGTTTCGCGTCGTCCGGGTCTAATGGCGCGCCCCTCAACCCCGCATGGGAAGCATCATAGCCCGGTGCGCCGGCCGCATGGCCGACGTCATCCGCTTCCCAGAGGCTCAACCGGAAGGACTCATCCTATGGCGGCTCCCGTCGTCACCATGCAGCAGCTCATTGAGACTGGTGCGCACTTCGGCCACCAGACGCATCGCTGGAACCCGAAGATGAAGCCCTACATCTTCGGCGACCGCAACGGCGTTCACATCCTGGACCTGTCGCAGACCGTTCCCCTGTTCGCGCGCGCGCTCGAATTCGTCTCGTCGTCGGTCGCCGGCGGCGGCAAGGTGCTGTTCGTCGGCACCAAGCGCCAGGCGCAGGACGCCGTGGCCGATGCCGCGCGCCGTTCGGGCCAGCATTTCGTCAACCACCGCTGGCTGGGCGGCATGCTCACCAACTGGAAGACGATCAGCAATTCGATCAAGCGCCTCAAGAGCCTCGAGGAGCAGCTGTCGGGCGACACGCACGGCCTGACCAAGAAGGAAGTGCTGCAGCTGACCCGTGAAAAGGACAAGCTGGAACTCAGCCTCGGCGGCATCCGCGACATGGGCGGCGTGCCCGACGTCATGTTCGTGATCGACGCGAACAAGGAAGAGCTGGCGATCAAGGAAGCCAACACGCTCGGCATCCCCGTCGTCGCGATCCTCGATTCGAACGTGTCGCCGGACGGCATCGCCTTCCCGGTGCCCGCGAACGACGACGCCAGCCGCGCCATCCGCCTGTATTGCGAGGCGATCGCCATCGCCGCGACCCGCGGCAACCAGGAGCAGCAGTCGCGCCGCGGCGTCGACCTGGGTGCGCAGGACGTCGCGCCGGCCGAGGAAGCGCTGACCGTCCCGACCCCGGCCGCCGAGCCGGAAGCGCAGGCGGCGACCAACGTCGAGGGTGCCGGCGCGGAAACCGAGCGCCAGATCGACGCGTAACGCACGTCGTCGAACCGTCATGCGGGCGGGGTAGGGTGTCGTACCCTGCCTCGCCCGCAATCACATTCGAGTAAAAGGATTACGCACATGGCGGACATCACCGCAGCGATGGTCAAGGATCTGCGCGAGAAGAGCGGCGCAGGCATGATGGACTGCAAGAAGGCGCTCAACGAGACCGCCGGCGACATGGACGCCGCGCTCGACTGGCTGCGCACCAAGGGCCTCGCGGCCGCACAGAAGAAGTCGAGCCGCACCGCGGCCGAGGGCCTCGTCGGCGTCGCCACCGCCGGCACCACGGGCGCCGCGGTCGAGGTCAATTCGGAAACCGACTTCGTCGCCAAGAACGACCAGTTCCAGCAGTTCGTCCGCGAAGTCACGCAGATCGCGCTCGCCACCGGTGGCGACGTCGAGGCGCTGAAGACCGAGGCGATGCCGTCGGGCACGACGGTCGCCGAGGTGCTGACCAACAACATCGCCACGATCGGCGAGAACCAGTCGCTGCGTCGCGCCAAGCGGCTCGAAGTGCCGAAGGGCGCGGTCGTGTCCTACGTCCACAACCAGGCCTCGCCGGGCCTCGGCAAGATCGGCGTGCTCGTCGCGCTCGAATCGGATGCGGCGGACGACGTGCTGCAGGGTCTGGGCAAGCAGCTGGCGATGCACATCGCCGCCGCCTTCCCCAAGGCGCTGAACGAGAACGACCTCGACGAGGGCGAGATCGAGCGCGAGCGTGCGATCGCCACCGAAAAGGCCGGCGAATCGGGCAAGCCCGCCGACATCATCGCCAAGATGGTCGAGGGCAGCATCGCCAAGTACCGCAAGGAGCATGCGCTGGTCAGCCAGCTATTCGTGATGGACGGCAAGACCAAGATCAGCGACGTCGTCGCCAAGGCGGCCAAGGATGCCGGCACCGAGATCAAGCTGGTGGACTATGTCCGCTTCCAGCTCGGCGAGGGCATCGAGAAGGAAGCGTCGGACTTCGCGGCGGAAGTCGCGGCCGCCTCGGGCGTCGCCCAGAAGTAGGGTTGCCGGCCCCTCTGTCGGAGCGATCCGGCGAGGGGCCGTTCCCAACGGGCATGAGGTGGGTGCACCCGACCTGCGCCTCCCCATCATCCCCGCGTAGCCGGGGGGGCATATTCGCTGACCGCCCGGCCCTTTCGTCGACCGTCGCGATCATGGTCCCCCGCGTTCGCGGGGATGTCTTTGTCGGGTAGGGGGTCGGCCCGGCGCGCCTGCTGCCACGTCACGTCCATCCACCGACAAATTCCCGTGCAGTCCGCGTGGACGCGTCCAGCCGAGGTTGCCCCTCCGCCACGCGCCCCCTAAGGTCCGCGCCGCTTCCCCATGACCGTCAGGACCCCATGACCGCCGGCCCCCGCTTCAAACGTATCCTGTTGAAACTCTCCGGCGAAGTGCTGATGGGAGAGGGCGGGCTCGCGATCGATCCCGCGATCACCGCACGCGTCGCGGAGGAGATCGCGGGCGTGCGGGCGCAGGGGTATGAGCTGTGCGTCGTCGTCGGCGGGGGCAACATCTTCCGCGGCCTGTCCGCCGCGGCGAAGGGCATCGAGCGCGCGACCGCCGATTACATGGGCATGCTGGCGACGGTGATGAACGCGCTCGCGGTGCAGAACGCGCTGGAGCAGATCGGCGTCGACACGCGCGTCCAGTCGGCGATCCCGATGCAGTCGGTCTGCGAGCCGTTCATCCGCCGCCGCGCCGAACGTCATCTGGAAAAGGGTCGCGTCGTGATCTTCGCCGCGGGCGTCGGCAGCCCCTTCTTCACCACCGATTCCGGCGCCGCGCTGCGCGCCGCCGAGATGAAGTGCGATGCGCTGTTCAAGGGCACCTCGGTCGACGGCGTCTACGATGCCGATCCCAAGAAGGTGCCGACCGCGACCCGCTACGACACGGTCAGCTATTCGACCGTGCTGTCCGACGACCTGAAGGTCATGGACGCCAGCGCGATCGCCTTGTGCCGCGACAACGATATCCCGATCGTCGTCTTCAACATCCGCGAACATGGCAATTTCGCCGCGGTTCTGAGCGGTGAGGGCGTATCGACGGTCGTCCAGAAAGAACAGGAGTAGACCATGGCAGCCTATGACAAGGCCGATCTCGAACGCCGGATGGCCGGTGCCGTCGAATCGCTGAAGCACGACCTCAACGGCCTGCGCACCGGGCGCGCGTCGACCGCGCTGCTCGATCCGGTGACGGTCGAGGTCTATGGCAGCCACATGCCGCTGACGCAGGTCGCGACCGTCTCCGTCCCCGAACCGCGGATGCTGTCGGTGCAGGTCTGGGACAAGTCGAACGTCGGCCCCGTCGAAAAGGCGATCCGCTCCGCCGGCCTTGGCCTCAACCCGATCAACGACGGCCAGACGCTGCGCCTGCCGATCCCCGACCTGACCGAGGAGCGCCGCAAGGAACTCGCCAAGCTCGCCGGCAAATATGCCGAGGCGTCGCGCATCGCGGTCCGCAACGTCCGCCGCGACGGCATGGACAATCTCAAGACCGACGAAAAGAAGGGCGTGATCGCCGAGGACGAGCGCAAGCGCCACGAAACCGAGGTGCAGAAGCTGACCGACGCGACGATCGCCGATCTCGACGCGGCGGCCGCCGCCAAGGAAAAGGAAATCCTCGGCAAGTGACGGACGGGCAGCGCATGCTGTCCGGCTCGTGCCGGGCGCACGGGCGATCCGTCGCTCTTCGTGAGGTATGGCTATGAGTACGGCCCCGATCCTGTCCGCGGTTCCCGATACCGGGCCGGTGCCGCGCCACGTCGCCATCATCATGGACGGCAACGGGCGCTGGGCGAAGGCGCGGATGCTGCCCCGCGTCGCCGGGCACAAGGCGGGGGTGGAGGCGGTGCGCCGCGTCACCCGCGCCGCGCGCGCGATGGGCGTCGAGGCGCTGACCCTGTACGCCTTTTCCAGCGAAAACTGGCGCCGGCCGGAGGACGAGGTCGGCGCGCTGATGGGGCTGCTGCGGCTGTTCATCCGCAGCGACCTTGCCGAACTGGTCGAGGAGAACGTCCGGCTGCGCGTGATCGGCGATTATCGGCGGTTCGCGCCCGACCTCGTTGCGCTGGTCGACGATGCGGTGGCGCGGACCGCCGCGAATACCGGGCCGATCCTGGTGATCGCGCTCAATTACGGCTCGCAGGCCGAACTGGTCGCCGCGACGCAGCGGCTCGCCGCGCGCGCCGCCGCGGGCGAGATCGATCCCGCCGCGATCACCCCCGGCCATATCGAGGCGGAGCTCGATACCGCCGACCTGCCGCCGCTGGATCTCGTCATCCGCTCCTCGGGCGAACAGCGGCTGTCGAACTTCCTGCTGTGGCAGGCCGCCTATGCCGAACTGCTGTTCGTCGACACGCTGTGGCCCGATTTCACCGGCGACACGCTGGCCGATGCGATCGCCGCCTTCGGTCAGCGCCAACGGCGTTACGGCGGCCTGTGAGCGCCGCGTCGTGACCGGCGGGCCGCCGGCCGGGCGTTCCCCGGAACTCGCCGTCCGCACGCTGGCGGGCCTTGGCATGATCGCCGTCGCGCTCGTCGCGCTGGCGCTCGGCGGGTTCGCCTTGTGGCTGCTCGCGGTCGTCGCCGGCGTCTTCATGATGGCGGAATGGAGCGACCTGCACGCCGCCGAAGCCAAGACCAAGCGGTTCGGCCAGTACGTCCTGTCGGTGCCGCTCGCGATCATGTGCCCGCTCGCCGCCGGTCCCAATTTCTTCGCGCTGGGCCTGCTGGTCGGGGCGTTCTTCTTCCTGACGATCGTCACCCGCCGCCCGCAGCTCGGGCTGGGCGTGCTCTATTGCGGCCTGCCGGTCTATGCGCTGCTGCTGATCCGGCACGAGCCCGACGGCATCCGCAACGCGCTCTGGGCGCTGAGCCTCGTCTGGGCGACCGACATCGGCGCCTATTTCGCCGGCCGCGGCATCGGCGGCCCCAAGCTCGCCCCGCGGATCAGCCCCAACAAGACCTGGGCGGGCCTGATCGGTGGCATCGTCCTCGCGACGATCGTCGCGGTGCTGATGCACGTCTTCTACCTGCTGCCGCTCTCCTATGTTGTCGCGAGCCCGTTGCTCGCGATCCTCGCGCAGGGCGGGGACCTGTATGAAAGCCACCTGAAGCGCCGCGCCGGCGTCAAGGATTCAGGATCGGTGATCCCCGGCCATGGCGGCGTCCTCGACCGGCTCGACGGGGTCGTGCCGGTGCTGCCGCTCGCCGCGCTGCTCGTCGTCGTGCCGCTCGCCTTCTGACATGAAAAGCGTCACGATCCTCGGCGCGACCGGTTCGGTCGGCACCTCCACCCTCGACCTCGTCGAGCGCGAGCCCGAACGCTTCCGCGTCCGCGCGCTCACCGCCAATTGCGACGTCGCCAGCCTCGCCGCCGCGGCGATCCGGACGCGGGCGGAGATCGCGGTCGTCGCCGACGAGACCTGCCTTCCCGCACTGCGCGACGCGCTGGCGGGCACGCGGACGGTCGCGACCGGCGGGCGCCGCGCGATCTGCGACGCGGCGGCGGGTGCCGACTGGACGATGGGCGCGATCGTCGGCTGCGCGGGGCTGGAGCCCGTCATGGCCGCGATCGCGCATGGCGGCACGGTGGTGATCGCCAACAAGGAGCCGCTCGTTTCGGCGGGCGAGGTGATCCTCGCCGCCGCCGCGCGGTCGGGCGCGACGCTGCTGCCCGCGGACAGCGAGCACAATGCGGTCTACCAATGCTTCGACTTCGCCCGACCGGAGGGCGTGCGCCGTATCGTGCTGACCGCCAGCGGCGGGCCGTTCCGCGACTGGTCGCTGGACCGCATGGCCGACGTGACCGTCGAACAGGCGGTGGCGCACCCCAATTGGTCGATGGGCGCCAAGATCAGCGTCGACAGCGCGACGATGATGAACAAGGGGCTGGAACTGATCGAGGCGGCGCGGCTGTTCCCGGTGCCGCACGAGCGGATCGAGATCGTGCTGCACCGCCAGTCGGTGATCCATTCGATGGTCGATTACGTCGACGGATCGATGCTCGCGCAGCTGGGACCGTCCGACATGCGCGTGCCGATCGCGCACACGCTGGCGTGGCCCGAGCGGATGGCGACGCCGATGGCGCCGCTCGACCTCGTCGGCATCGGCCGGCTCGATTTCGAGGCGTGCGATCCGGTCCGCTTTCCGGCGCTGGCGCTGGCCCGGTCGGCGCTGGAGGCGGGCGGCGCCCGCCCGGCGATCCTCAACGCCGCCAACGAGGTCGCGGTCGCCGCGTTCCTCGCGCGCCGGATCGGCTTCCTCGAAATTGCCGCAATCGTCGCCGATACGCTGGCACGGTACGATCCGCCGGCTCCCCGCGACGTGGAGGCGGTCCTCGCCGTCGATGGCGAGGCGCGACGAATGGCGGACGAACAGGTACAGGGACGTGCTCAGAAGCGTGCAGGGGTGCATGCGTGAAGGATTTCCAGGCTTGATCCAGTCCCCCGGCGTTCCGATGGCCATCCTCGCCTTCCTGTGCGCGATCGGCCCGCTCGTCTTCATCCATGAAATGGGCCATTATCTGGCCGGCCGCCTGTTCGGCGTGAAGGCGGAGGCGTTCTCGATCGGCTTCGGCCGCGAGATCGCGGGGTTCACCGACCGGCGCGGCACCCGCTGGAAATTCGGCTGGCTGCCGCTCGGCGGCTACGTCCGCTTCGCCGGCGACATGAACCCCGCCAGCCAGCCCGACGCGGCGTGGCTCGCGCTGCCCGCCGACGAGCGCGCCCGCACCTTCCAGGCGAAGCCGTTGTGGCAGCGCGCGATCATCGTCGGCGCGGGGCCGGCGGTGAACCTGATCCTCGCCGTGCTGATCCTCGCCGGCTTCGCGCACACCTATGGCGTCGATCGCACCCCCGCGGTGATCGGCACCGTCGTCGCCGGCGGTCCCGCGGCGAACGCGGGGCTGCGCGCCGGCGACCGCATCGTCGCGATCGACGGCGATGCGATCGAGACGTTCAGCGACGTCGCCCGCTATGCGCTGATCCGGCCCGGCCAGCAGGCGGTCGTGCGGATCGAGCGCGCGGGGCGCGGCGTCGACCTGCCGCTCGCGATCGGCGTCGTCCGCCAGCGCGACCGCTTCGGCAACGACTATCGCATCGGTCGCATCGGCATCGGCAGCGGCGATCCGGTGCTGGCACCGGTCGGCCTCGCCGCGGCACCCGCCGCGGGCGTGCGGATGACCGGCGAGATCATCGGCGGCACGCTCGAGACGCTGGGCCAGATCATCAGCGGCCGCCGCTCGATCGACGAACTGGGCGGCCCGATCCGCATCGCCAAGATCTCCGGCGAGCAGATGGCGCTGGGCGTGTCCGCCTTCGTCTGGCTGGTGGCGATGCTGTCGATCAATCTGGGGTTCATCAACCTGCTGCCAGTACCGATGCTGGATGGCGGCCACCTGTTCTTTTACGCGATCGAGGCGATCCGCCGCCGCCCGCTCGAACCCCGGGTGCAGGAATGGGCGTTTCGCGGCGGACTCGCCGCGGTACTGGCGTTGATGCTGGTCGTGACCTTCAACGATTTGAGCGCCGTCGGCCTGTGGCAGCGGCTGGCCGGGTTGATCGGCTGACCGGGTTGGGGCAGGGCAGCGTTCTGCGTCTCCCGGTGCATGTGAGTATCCTGACGTATTTGGGGTGGGTTGAGTGACAGCGATGAAGAGTTCCAGATACGTGCCGATGGGCGCCGCGCTGCTGGCCGGCACCATCCTGTCGGGCGTGCCCGCCATGGCCCAGACCGCGCCGACCCCGGCTCAGGCTGCGCCCGGACAGGCGGCGCCTGCGCCCGCGCCCGCCGCCCCCCGCAGCGCGACCCCCGCGCCGCGCGGTGCGACGCCCGCGCGTCCCGCCCCCGCGGCGCAATCGGGTGCGCCCGCCGCGACGCCCGCGCCGGCGGAGGTGCGCACGATCAAGACGCTGCGCGTCGAGGGATCGCAGCGGATCGAGCCGGAGACGGTGCTGTCCTACACCAAGCTGCGCGTCGGCATTCCCTACACGCCCGAGACGCTCGACCAGGCGCTGAAGGACCTGCAGGCGTCCGACCTGTTCGTGCAATATCAGATCGATGGCGTGCAGACCGGCGACATCGTCCTGCGCATCCGCGAGAACCCGATCATCAACCGCGTGATCCTCGAGGGCAACAAGGCACTCAAAAGCGACAAGATCACCAAGGAGATCAAGCTCGCGCCGCGGCAGATCTTCACGCGCACCGCGGTCCGCCAGGACGTGTCGCGGATCATCGAGCTCTACCGCCGGCAGGGCCGCTTCGCCGCGGTCATCAACCCCAAGATGGTCAGCCTCGACCAGAACCGCGTCGACGTGGTCTTCGAGATCACCGAGGGGCCGAAATCCAAGGTGCGCCAGATCAACATCCTCGGCAACGAGGTGTTCAACGACGGCAAGCTGCGCAGCGAGATGGTCACCAAGGAATCGCGCTGGTTCCGCCTGCTGTCGTCGAACACGTCGTACGACCAGGATCGGCTGAACTACGACCAGCAGAAGCTGCGCCAGTTCTACCTGACCGAAGGCTATGCCGATTTCCGCGTCACCAGCGCGGTCGCCGAGCTGACGCCCGACAAGCGCGACTTCATCATCACCTATGTCGTCGAGGAAGGTAAGCGCTACAAGTTCGGCGACATCACCGTCGACAGCGAGATCCGCGACTTCGACAACAAGCGGCTGGCATCGTCGCTGCCGATCAAGAAGGGCGACTGGTACAACGCCAAGCTGGTCGAGAGTTCGATCGACCAGTTGAGCGAGGCCGCCGGCCTGTTCGGCTATGCCTTCACCGACGTCCAGCCCGATTACGCGCGCGATGCCGAGACGCTGACGATGGGGATGAACTTCCACATCGCGCAGGCGCAGCGCACCTATGTCGAGCGGATCGACATCAACGGCAACACCCAGACGCAGGACAAGGTCGTCCGTCGCGAGATCCGCCTCGCCGAAGGCGACGCGTTCAACAGCTTCCAGGTCAAGCGGTCGCAGGATCGCATCAATTCGCTCGGCTTCTTCCAGGACAAGATGGAGATCAAGCAGAACCCCGGTTCCGCGCCCGATCGCATCGTCCTCGAAACCACGCTCGAGGAAAAGAGCACCGGCGAGCTCCAGCTGTCGGTCGGGTATTCCAGCCTCGAACGCTTCATCGTGCAGGCGAACATCACGCAGAACAATTTCCGCGGCAAGGGCCAGGTGCTGCGCGCCGGCGTGAACTATTCGACCTATTCGAAGTCGGTCGAACTGGGCTTCACCGAGCCGTATCTGTTCGACAAGAACGTCGCGATCGGCGTCGACGTGTTCCGTCGCGACTATAACTCGTTCAACTATATCGGCACGCAGCGCCAGACGACCTATTCGCAGGTGTCGACCGGCTTCCAGGTCCGCACCGGCGTGCCGCTGACGGAATATTGGTCGCTCGCCGGCCGCTACGGCCTGTCGTACGACGAGGTCGGGCTCGACCAGGGCACCTATTTCACCAACGGCGTCTGCGATCCGCTCAAGGCGGGTCGCTACCTGTGCGAGGCGATCGGCAATCGCTGGACGTCGACGGTCGGCTATTCGCTGATCTACGACAGCCTCAACAGCCGCCTGCGCCCGACCGCCGGCTCGCGCCTGAGCTTCAGCCAGGACTTCGCCGGGCTGGGCGGCGACGTGAAATACATCCGGACCCGGCTGGAAGGGTCGAAGTTCAAGAACATCGGTTCGGGCTTCATCGCCTCGCTGGTCGGCGAGGCCGGCTACATCAAGTCGCTGGAGGGCAGCCGCGGGCCGGGCGTCGACCGGATCCGCATCACCGACCGCTTCTACCTCGGCGAGCCGCAGTTCCGCGGCTTCGACATCCGCGGTATCGGCCCGCGCGTGCAGCGCCAGTTCTACCAGCCGGACCCGACGACGGGCAAGCAGGTGCTGGTCACCAATCGCGACCAGCTGGTCGACGATGCGCTCGGCGGTCGCGCCTATTATCTGGTTCGCGCCGAGCTGGAGATCCCGCTGGGTGCCGGTGCGCGCGAGCTGGGTCTGCGACCGTCGGTCTATGTGCAGGCGGGCAGCCTGTTCGGGCTGACCAAGCCGCTGCCGACCGCGACCTTCCCGACGATCACCGATGCGGCGGGCAACGTCACGGTGCTGCCGATCCAGCGGCTGCTGACCGATTCGGCAGGGCGGCAGCTGTATATCGTACCCAGCGATGCGGCCGCGAACGCCGGCGCATATACGACGTGCGCGATCGGCTATGCCGCAACCGCTGGCGGCGCGTGCTCGGGCGCCACGACGAACACGATCGGATACGACAACCCGGTATCGCCGTTCAAGGAAACCTATTACGGCAGCTCCGCCACCCCGCGCGTCAGCATCGGCGTCGGCGTCAACTGGAATTCGCCGTTCGGCCCGCTGCGGATCGACCTCGCCAAGGCGCTGGTCAAGCAGAAGGGCGACGACCCCAAGCTCATTACCTTCAACGTAGGGACGCAGTTCTAATGAAGACCATGACCAAGACTTGCGCCGCGGCGATCGCCGGCGCCTCCGTCGCGCTGCTCGCCGGTGCGGCTTCGGCCCAGACCGCCGGCATCGCCACCGCACAGGCCGATGCGGCGATCTTCAGCGCCAAGGCGTTCGACGCCGCCAACCAGCAGATCTCGACGACCTACAAGACGCAGCTCGACGCCGCCGCTGCGGCGCAGACCGCGCTCAACACGCAGCTGCGCACCTTGCTCGACACCAACAAGGACGGCCAGGTCAGCCAGGCCGAGGCGCAGGCCGCCGAGGCGCCCAACAGCGCGATCGGCAGCCAGGTCCGTGCAGCGCAGCAGAAGGCCCAGCCGAACATCGAGGCGCAGCAGGGCCCCGCGATCAAGGCGCAGGCCTATGCGCTGGAGCAGATCGTGCAGAAGTACGATCCCGCGCTGCGCGCCGTCGTCGCCGCGAAGAAGATCAGCATCGTGCTCGCGCCCAACGCGATCCAGTATGCACCGCCCGCGACCGACATCACGCGCGACATCATCGCCGAGCTCGATCGCACCGCCCCGACCGTGACGATCACCCCGCCCGCGAACTGGCAGCCGCAGCAGCAGACGGTCGAGCTGCTCCAGCAGTATCGCCAGCTCGTGTATGCGAATGCGCAGCGCCGCGCGCAGGCCGGTCCGGCTCCGGCCGCCGGCACGCCCGCCGCACCCGCGACGGCGCCGCGCACCACGCCGCAGGGCCGCTAAGGCGCCGATCGGGTGACCGAGGACGCACCGAAGACCATGGGACCGCTCGATATCGGGCGGGTCATGGCGGCGTTGCCGCATCGCTACCCGATGCTGCTGGTCGACCGTGTCGAGGAACTGATCCTCGACCGGTCGATCGCGGCGATCAAGGCGGTGACGATCAACGAAGGCTTCTTCCAGGGGCATTTTCCCGGTCGGCCGATCATGCCAGGCGTGCTGATCGTCGAGGCGCTGGCGCAGGCCGCCGGCATCCTCGCGGTGGAGAGCCTGGGCCTCGCCGGATCGGGCAAGCTCGTCTATTTCATGGCGATCGACGGCGCCAAGTTCCGCAAGCCGGTGGAACCGGGCGTGCTGCTGCGGCTGGAGGCGACGTTCGTCCAGAAGCGCAGTTCGGTATGCAAGTTCGCCGGCGTCGCGAAGATCGACGGACAGGTCGTGGCGGAGGCGAACTTCACCGCAATGATCGCCGATCCGCCGAAGCCCGCGTCCTGACCCGGCCGTTCGCGTACTTTGACTTTCCCGCGGCGCTCCTCTACGGGCGCCGCTTCCCGTCCAGGCTGGTCGGAACCAGCCGCATCAGGAGCGCATAGCGTGAAGAAAGATACCCACCCCGACTATCACACGATCAAGGTCCAGATGACCGACGGCACCGTGTTCGAAACCCGCTCCACCTGGGGCAAGGAAGGCGACACGATGACGCTCGACATCGATCCGCTGGCGCATCCGGCGTGGACCGGCGGTCGCGGCACGATGCTCGACGCCGGTGGCCAGGTTGCGCGCTTCAACAAGCGGTTCGGCGGCGGTCTCACCCTCCGCAAGGGCTGATCCCCGGCGGGTTCGTATACCCGGCCTTTACCATCGCCGTTTAGGCGTTGGAGGATGTTCGCCGCGGAGTTCGAACCAGCAGATCCCGATGACCGGCGCGCCCCGCGCGCGCCGGTGTCGCTGGACGCGCAGATCGGCAAGGGCATCCGTACGCTTTGCCGCGTGGTCGATATCTCGATCCATGGCGCACGGCTCCAGACCTATTCGGCGCTGACCCGGAACAGCATGATCTGGTTGACATTGCCCCACGCGGGCTCGGTCGCCGCGCGTGTGCGCTGGGCGGACGACTTCGCCGCCGGGTGCCAGTTTCGCCAGCCGTTGGACATGGCGGTGTTCGAACGTCTGGTCGAACTGAACCGCTGACGATTTCGGCACATCCCGCATACGAATGCACGGTTGCTGCGATGCAGCATGCCGGGCTATGCTATGCGCGATGACCCAATCCCAAGCCGCGACGGCCGCACCGTCCGGGCCGGTCCCGACGATGTTCGAAGCCATCGTCCGCCAGCTGGCCGTGACCGCCACCTACAACAAGGGCACGGTGTTGCTTGCGCCGCACGTCCTCTACACGCGTCACGACGAGATCTACGTCGACGCCACGACGCTCGAGCGGGACGGCAAGCCGCCGCGCGAGGAAAAGGTCGGGACCTTCAAGCTCGACGGCCTCGGCAATCCCGCGATCACCGACCGACGCTTCGTCCCCAGCGCCCTGTTCGAACCCGCCGCCGAGAAATACGAGGGCGTGACGCTGATGGCGGTCGAGCGCGCCTGATCGCCCGACCGCGTCCCCGCGCCTAGCGGCAGCGCACCTGCGACTGGCTCTGATCGACCGACCGGCCCGCGATCGCGCCGACCGCACCGCCCAGCAGGGTACCGACGATGCGGCTATGGCCCCCGTCGATCACGTTGCCCAGAATGCCGCCGGCCGCGCCGCCGACGATCAGGCCGGTGGTGCCGTCGCCGCGCTTGCAATAATAGCGCCCGTCGTTGCCCGCATAGACTCGCTCGTCGGGCGACAGCACGCGCTCGCGATAATTGGATCCGGTGCGATAGTCGCGTGCGGCGTCGTACCCGTTCTCGTAGCGATCGTCGCCGCGGTCGTCGTAGCGCGGATCGCCGCCACGCGGGTCGTAGCCGTTGGGCACCGGTGCCTGGCGATAGCCACCGGGACCGCCGTTGCCGCGCATCGCGCGATAGCGGTCGAATTCGGCGCGATAGCGCGCCAGTTCGGCGTCGAAGCGCTGCTGCGCGGCGGTGAAGCGCGCCTCGTCCGCGGCGGACTGTGCCACCGCGGGGACCGCCGCGAGCAGCATGCCGCCCAGCGCGGCGGCGGACATCATGGATTTGAACATCGCAAATTCCTCGTCATGGCCCGACGAACCGGGACCGCAACGGTTGTACTCCGCAACCGCCCTGGCGGTTCCTGAACGGGGCGACCGTGCGCGGACGATCCGTCAGCCGAAGGTGACGAACGTGTCCATCACGCGCTTGCGGCCCGCCGCCTCGAAGTCGATCTCCAGCTTGTTGCCCTCGATCTCGGCGATCGCGCCATAGCCGAACTTCTGGTGGAACACGCGCTGACCCACCGACAGGTCGCTGCGCCCCTTGTTGCCGATGCTGACCGCGCTCGACCGGCTTTCGACCAGCCGCGTCGGCGCGGTGGTGAAGCCCGATCCCGATCCCGCCGCGCGCTGCCAGCCGGGGCCACGGCCGGTGCCGCGGCCGACGTCGGCGAACGGGTCGGCGCGCTCGCTCCAGTTCGCGCGCCACAGGCTTTCGCCGCCCGACATCGTCGTTTCGGCATCGGTATGCTCGGTCGGCAGTTCGCCGACGAAGCGGCTGGGGATGCTCGACGTCCATTGACCGTAGATGCGGCGATTGGCGGCATGCAGGATGACCGCGCGCCGCCGCGCCCGCGTGATCGCGACATAGGCGAGCCGGCGCTCCTCCTCGAGGCTGCGCGTGCCGCCCTCGTCGAGCGCGCGCTGCGACGGGAACAGGCCCTCTTCCCAGCCGACGAGGAAGACGGTGTCATATTCCAGCCCCTTGGCGGCGTGGATCGTCATGATCGTGACCTGCGGGTCCTGCGCGCCGCCGTCACGGTCCATCACCAGGCTGACATGTTCGAGGAACGCGCCGAGCGATTCATATTCCTCCATCGCGCGGACCAGCTCGGACAGATTTTCCAGCCGACCGGCGGCCTCGACCGACTTTTCGGACTGCCACATCGCGGTATAGCCGCTCTCGTCGAGCAGCTGGCGGGCGAGTTCCGCATGCGGCAGATCGCGCGCCATGTCGCGCCAGCGCGCGATGTCGCCGACCAGATTGCCGAGCGCGCGCCGCGCCTGCGGCGTCAGCTCGTCGGTGTCGAGGATCCGTGCCGAGGCGATGGTCAGCGGCACGCCCTCGCTGCGCGCGAGCTGGTGGATCTTCGCCAGCGCCTTGTCGCCCAGCCCGCGCTTGGGAACGTTGACGATCCGTTCGAATGCCAGGTCGTCGGACGGCTGGTTGACGATCCGCAGATAGGCGAGCGCGTCGCGAATCTCGGCCCGCTCGTAGAAGCGGAAGCCACCGACGATGCGATAGGGCATGCCGATCGCGATGAAGCGATCCTCGAACTCGCGGGTCTGGTGCTGGGCGCGTACCAGGATCGCGACATCGTCGAGGTTCCGGCCGTTGCGCTGTGCCGCCTCGATCTCCTCGCCGACGCGGCGCGCTTCCTCGGGGCCGTCCCACACGCCCAGCACGCGGACCTTCTCGCCCGCGTCGAGTTCGGTCCAGAGCGTCTTGCCGAGCCGCCCGCCGTTGTTGGCGATGACGCCCGACGCGGCGCCCAGGATATGCGGCGTCGAGCGGTAATTCTGTTCGAGCTTGATGACCTTCGCGCCCGGAAAGTCCTTCTCGAACTTCAGGATGTTTTCCACCTGCGCGCCGCGCCAGGAATAGATCGACTGGTCGTCGTCGCCGACGCAGGCGATGTTGCGGCGCGCCTGCGCGAGCAGTCGCAGCCAGAGGTACTGGACGACGTTGGTGTCCTGATATTCGTCGACCATGATGTATTTGAAGCGATCCTGGTACATGCGCAGCACGTCCGGGTGCGTCTTCAGCACCGTCAGCATGTGCAGCAGCAGGTCGCCGAAGTCGCAGGCGTTCAGCGCCTTCAGCCGTGCCTGGTATGCAGCGTACAGTTCGCCGCCGCGACCGTTGGCGTAGCGCTCGCTCTCGCCGGCGTCGATGTCGGCGGGGACCAGCCCGCGGTTCTTCCAGTCGTCGATCAGCCCGGCGAGGCTGCGGGCGGGAAAGCGTTTCTCGTCGAGGTCGGCGGCGGAAATCAGCTGCTTGAGCAGACGCAGCTGGTCGTCGGTGTCGAGGATCGAGAAATTGGATTGCAGCCCGACCAGCTCGGCATGGCGGCGCAGCATCTTGGCACCGATCGCGTGGAACGTGCCGAGCCAGGGCATCCCCTCCACCGCGTCGCCGACCAGCCGGCCGACGCGCTCGCGCATCTCGCGCGCGGCCTTGTTGGTGAAAGTGACGCTGAGGATCTCCGACGGCCACGCCTTCCGCGTCCACAGCAGGTGCGCGAGCCGCGCGGTAAGCGCCGCCGTCTTGCCGGTGCCCGCGCCCGCCAGCATCAGCACGGGGCCTTCCGTGGTCAGCACGGCTTCGCGCTGCGGCGGGTTCAGGCCCTTGAGATAGGGCGGATCTTGCAGGGAGGAGGCGGTGTCGGTCACCGGCGAACAGGTAGGGAACGGGGACGATCCGGGCAAGTCCGAACGCGCACGCGCGCTCCGGCGGCGGACCCCATGAAAAATCGGGGCAGCCGCGATGCGACCGCCCCGTAGTTCAGGGAGAGCCGATCGACAGGGGAGGCGATCGGCACGTCGCTACCCACAGGGGGGAGAGGAGCAGCGACACGACCCATCTAGGCACGGTTTGTTGCGGACACATTTCACTCATATTGCCCGACACGATTATTTCGCGCTTAAAGGGCCATCATGACTCCATCCGTCGCAAAACCGTCGCCGCGCCGCATCCTGACCGCCAGCCTGGTCGGCACCGCGGTCGAATTCTACGATTTCTATATCTATGCGACCGCTGCGGCGCTGGTGTTCGGCGCCCTGTTCTTTCCGGCGGAGAGCAGTTCGGCGCAGCAGCTGGCGAGCTATGCGAGCTTCGGCCTCGCCTTCGTCGCGCGGCCGGTCGGCGCGATCGTCTTCGGTCATTTCGGCGACCGTGTCGGGCGCAAGTCGACGCTCGTCGCCAGCCTGATGCTGATGGGGGGATCGACCGTTGCGATCGCCTTCCTGCCGACCTACGATCAGGTCGGCTGGGTAGCGCCCTTGCTCCTGTGCGTCATGCGGCTGGGGCAGGGGCTGGGGCTGGGCGGCGAATGGGGCGGCGCGGCATTGCTCGCGGTGGAGAACGCCCCGCCGCACCGACGCAACACCTGGGGCATGTTCCCGCCGCTCGGTGCACCGGTCGGCTTCATCATGGCCAACGGGTTGTTCCTGATCCTCGGCCTCGCGCTCGACGACGCGCAGTTCCGCGACTGGGGCTGGCGGTTGCCGTTCCTCGTCAGCGCGGTGCTCGTCGCGCTCGGGCTGTGGGTGCGGCTGAAGCTGACCGAGACCCCGGCGTTCCTCGAGGCGGCGGAGGCAGAGGCATTGCCGAAGGTGCCGATCGCGACATTGGTCCGGCACCATGGCCGCGCGCTGATCGCGGGGACCGGCGCGGTCGTCGCGTGTTTCGCGCTCTTCTATCTCGCGACCGCCTTCACGCTCGGCTACGGCACCAAGACGCTGGGCTACGGCCGGCAGGCGATGCTGGGCGTCGAGCTCGCCGCGATCCTGTTCCTCGCCGCGGGGGTGATCGTCGCCAGCGTCGTCGCGGACCGCACCGGCGCGGGGCGGATGCTGGTGATCGGTTTCACCGGCTGCATCGTCGCGGGCGCGCTGATGGGGCCGATGCTCGGCGCCGGATCGCTGCTGGTCATATTCCTGTGGCTCGCCTTCGCGCTGTTCGTCATGGGCTTTGCCTATGGCCCGCTCGGCGGCTGGCTGCCCGGCCTGTTCCCGGCGGGGGTACGCTACACCGGCGTGTCGATGACGTTCAATCTCGGCGGGATCGTCGGCGGCGCACTCGCGCCGATGGCGGCGGAGGCGCTTGCGCCGCGCGGGCTGGCGTGGGTCGGGCTGTATCTGGTCGGGGCCGGCATCCTGAGCCTCGTCGGGCTGGCGGTGCTGCGCGGGGCTAGCGCCGACTGAACCAGCGCCGCCACGCCGGGCGGCGGGCGTCGGGCACGTCGTCGGCGGTATGGCCGGTGACGCGCAGCAGGAAGCTGGCCAGCAGCAACGCCTGGTTGCGGGTCAGCACCAGCCGCGTCGTATCCACCCGCCCGTCGTCGAGCGCCGCCGCCGAGGCCGCGGTCTGCACCTCCAGCGCGATGCCGTGGGGCAGGGGGTGGTGGACCCAGCCGATCACCGCGCCGGCACGGTTGCGAGCCTCGGGGCGCGGTTCGGCCGAAGCCCCGTCGTCGTCGCGTGCCATCTCGATCGCCGTCCTTCCGCTGGTCACCGCGATCGTGCCCCACCGCGGCGACGAAGAAAAGCCGGCGTGGAAAGCGGCTTGCGTCAGGCCGGGCGCAGCAGCGTCACGCGCGCCTTGCCGTGGACGCGGCTGACGTCGACGACAAAACCCGCGGGCGCGACCTCTTCGGCCTTCGCCGTCTCGATGCTCACCCAGGTTGCCGGGCCCGTCCAGCCGAGCCGCGCGAGCTTGTCGAGCGCGACCAGCCCCGCACCGGTGCCATAGGGCGGGTCCATCATGATGAGGTCGAGCGCGCGCGGCGCCGGGCCCAGCGCCATGACCGACCCCGCGCGCACGTCGGCGCGCGTGCCGAGCCTGGCGAGGTTGGCCTTGAGCGCGTCCAGCGCCGCGCCGTCCTGTTCGACGAACAGGCAGGATGCGGCACCGCGCGACAGCGCCTCGATCCCGAGCGCGCCCGAACCGGCGAACAGGTCGGCGACCGCCAGCCCGTCGAAACTGCCCAGCCGGCTGGTCAGCATCGAAAACAGCGCCTCGCGCGTACGGTCGGCGGTGGGGCGGGTCGCATCGCCCTTCGGCGCCAGCAGCGGGCGCCCGCGCCATTGCCCGGCGACGACCCTCATGGCCGCCGGCCCTTCGGCCCGGCCCCGGTCGGGCGCGACCCGCCCGGTGAGTTCGGGCGCGGCGACCCGCGACCGCCGGCCGGGCCCTTCGTCGGGGCGTTGCCGCGTGGCGGACGGGCGGGGCGGTCATCGCCGCGTTCGGCCCTCGACCCGCCCCGCGACCGCTCGTCGGCGCGCGCGGCGAATGCCGCGCGGCCTGCCCCGCGATCGCCGCGCGGGTCCGCCGTCGCCGCGCCGGCACGCGCAGGACGATCGCCGGTGCGGCTGCGGTCGCCGCCGGGCTTGCCGCGCTCGTCGCTTCGCGGCGCCGCGACGGTGCGGGTCTCGCCGCGATTGCTGCGGCCGGCGAAGCCGCTGCCGCTCCGGGCAGGACGTTCGGCGCGATCGTCGCTGCGGCCCGCGCCGGCCGGTCGCCCCTCGGCGCGGTCGGCCCGCGGCGGCCGGACGGCGGCGGTGGCCCGTGCCGGTCGCGCGCCACGGCGGCCCTCCGGCTCGACGCGGGGGCGTGCCGGGCGTTCCTGTGGCACCGGCGCGTCGGCCCGGGTGCGCACGCGGGCGGTCCGGTCGACCGTCGGTGCGGTGCGGAAGCCGTCGCGCGGTCCATCCGGCATCGGCGGTTCGTCGGGGGCTCCGCCCTTCAGCGTGCGGCGGAACGCCACCACCTCATGCTGCTTGACCTCGCCGACGCCGCCGACCGGCAGATCGCCGAGCACGAACGGGCCGTAGCGGGTGCGGATCAGCCGGCTGACCTGCAAACCCAGATGTTCGAGCACCCGCCGCACCTCACGGTTCTTGCCCTCGGTGATCGTGATCTCGATCCAGACGTTGGCGCCGGTGCGCCGTTCGATATTGGCGTCGATCGAACCATAGCGGATGCCCTCGATCTCCACGCCCTCGGCCAGCGCCTCGAGCTGCTGCTGCGTGACGTTGCCGTAGGCGCGCGCGCGATAGCTGCGCTCCACCCCCGTCGAGGGCAGCTCGAGCTGCCGCTTGAAGCCGCCGTCGGTGGTGAGCAACAGCAGCCCCTCGGTGTTGAGGTCGAGCCGCCCGACCGGCACCAGCCGCGGCAGGTCGTGCGGCAACCGGTCGTAGATCGTGGTGCGCCCCTTGGGGTCGCGCTCGGTCACCAGCAGCCCGGTCGGCTTGTGATACAGGAACAACCGCGTCGGTTCGGGCAGCGCCACGGGCTGGCCGTCGACGGTCACGCCCTGCAACGACTTCAGCACGGTGGCCGGCGTGTCGAGCACCTTGCCGTTCAGCGCGACGCGGCCTTCGTCGATCATCCGCTCCACCTCGCGCCGGCTGGCCACGCCGGCGCGGGCGAGCAATTTGGCGATCCGGTCGCCGGTGCGGGGTTCTTGGGTCTGGGCCATCCCGCGCCCATACCGCGCATTCGTCGCGCAGGCGAAAATATTTGCGCCCGAAGCCGTCCGCGCGCGTTATGTCGCGGAGGCGTAACAATCTTCGTGCGCCGGGGAGCGGGCTGATGCTGTTCGGGAGGAAGAAGCGGCTGATCGTGCGCCTGCTCGTCGTCGAGGACGAGCCGCTGATCGCGTTCGATACCGAGCATCTGCTGACCGACGCATCCTATGAGATCGTCGCGACGGTGGATCGCGTGGCCGATGCCGTCGCGGTGCTGGGATCGACGGCGGAGATCGACCTCGTGCTGGTCGACGTGCGGCTGGCCGACGGATCGGGCCTCGACGTCGCGCGTGCGGCGCGTGGTGCCGGCGTACCGGTGCTGTTCGTCACCGGCAATTTCCCGGGCGAGGCGGAAGAGCTCGCTGCCGGCTGCCTCGACAAGCCCTATCAGCAGCGCGACCTGATCGGCGCGATCGAGGCGATCGAGGCACAGATCGCGGGACGCAAGCCCCGGCGCCTGCCGACCGGGTTCCGGTTGTTCGCGCCGCCCGCGGGCTGACGCGCCGCCGTAGCGTCTTTCCCCCGCCGGGCTTCGCGCTATGGTCGGCCGATGTCCGACACGCGCACCGACCAACGATCCGGCTTCCTCGCGACGCTCGCGCCCTATCTGCGCCCGCGGCCGCTCGCGGCGCTCGCGCTGGGCATATCGAGCGGCTTTCCGCTGACCCTGCTGCTCGGCACGATGACCTTCTGGCTCGCGCGGGAGGGCATCGACAAGAAGACGATCGGGTTCGCCGTCGGACTGACGACGCCCTATACCCTCAAGTTCCTGTGGGCGCCGTTCATCGATCGCGTCCGGCTGCCGCTACTCGCCGGGCTGTTCGGCCAGCGACGGGCGTGGCTGTTCCTGATTCAGGCGCTGCTGTTCGGCGCGGTCTGGATGCTGGGCTCCAGCGATCCGGCGCGGCACCTGGGACTGTTCGCCTTCTGGGCGATCGTCACCGCGTTCCTGTCGGCAACGCAGGATATCGTGATCGACGCCTATCGTATCGAGATCCTGCCGGAGGCGGAACTGCCCCATGGCACCGCGAACAACCAGTTCGGCTATCGGCTGGGCAATTTCGCGGCCGGCGTCGGCACGATCGCGGTCGCGTCGCCGCAGGGGCTGAACCTTGGCTGGGCGCTGGGCTATGGCCTGACCGGCCTGTGCGTCCTGCCCGCGGTCGTTGCGGCGTTGATGGCCGGCCCCGGGCTGCACGAGCGGGCACTGACGACGATCGGCGATCGCGGCATGGGTGCGTGGCTTGCCGATACCGTCGTCGGCCCGTTCCGCGAATTCTTCGGACGCCGCGGTGCGATGCTGATCCTGCTCTTCGTCCTGATCTACAAGCTGGGTGATGCGATGGGGCAGGTGATGCTCAACCCGATGATCGTCGACTTGGGCTTCAGCGACGGCGAATTCCTGGCGATCAACAAGGTCGTCGGCTTCTGGGGGCTGATCGTCGGCACCGCGCTGGCGGCGCCGTTCATGGCGTGGCTCGGCATGGGGCGGGCATTGTTCGTGTCCGGCGTGCTGATGATGGTCAGCAACTTCGCCTTCGTCATCCTCGCCTGGCATGGGCATTCGACGCTGTGGCTGACGATCGCGGTGGCGACCGAGCAGGTGACGAGCGGCATCGGCCTGACGGTGTTCGTCACCTATCTGTCCGGCCTGTCGAACCTCGCCTATACCGCGACGCAATTCGCCTTGTTGTCGTCCTTCGCGGCGATGGGACGGACGTGGCTGTCGACGCCTTCGGGCTATGCCGCCGAGGCGCTGGGCTGGCCGGGGTTCTGGATGCTGACGATGGTCGTGGCGCTGCCGGGCCTGATCCTGCTGTGGGTGCTGTGGCGGCGCGGCTTCGTGGTGGCGACGATCCGCCAGCCGGGGTCGGTCGAGGCATAGGGGCGCCCTAGCCGCAGATCGGCCGCCCCTCGTCGGCGAAGGCGGCGGCGACGACGGCGACGCTCGCCAGCACCGCATCGACCCGGCGCACGCCGAGCAGGTCGGTCAGCAGCAGGCGCGCGAGGTCGGGCGCGGTGTCCACGCGGGACAGGATGGTCAGCATCGTCCGTTCCGCCGGGGTCATCCGGGCGCAGCAACATGGCGCGATCGCGATCGTGCCGGCCGCAGCCTCCGCCAGTTGCGCCATCAGCGCGCGCATCAGCACCAGCGGCCGGCGGAAATCCGCGCCGAAGACGGTCAGGAAGACGTGGCTGGCCCGCGCGTCATGCAGGCCGTGCGCCCCCATCCGGCGCAGCGCGAACAGGGCGATCCCCGCATTGGGGCAGGCGGGAAGAGCGTGGGGAAGGGCGGCGATCGTGGCGGTTAGATCGGTCATGTCGGCGACTCCAGGGTGCGCCGGCGACCATCGGAAATGCGCTATTGCAAGTCAATCGCAATTAATGCTCAGTCCGGCGCCTCGTCGTTCAGCGCGAGCGCTTCGCCCGCGAGGTATAGCGATCCGGCGATGAGGACGACCTCCGCACCGCCTGCCGCCGCGCGATCGACCGCGTCGGGCAGCGCGTCCGCGATCTCCGCGGCAACGCTCAGTTCGGCGGCGATGCGCGCCAGCGTCGCCGGGTCATGCGGCTGGTGACCCGCCACGGGCACCGCGATCACCCGCGCCAGCGAGGGCGCCAATATGCGCAGGACGCCGGTCGCATCCTTGTTGGCGAGCATGCCGATCACCAGCGTGACGTGCCGCCCCCTCGCGATGTCGCGCAGCGCACGCGCGACGGGCTGGGCCGCGGACGGGTTGTGCGCGCCGTCCAGCCATAATTCGGCATCGTCGGGCAATCGGTCCCGCAACGGCCCGCGTCCGAGCCGCTGCATGCGTGCCGGCCAGCGCGCCCAGTCCGCCGCGGCGCGCAACGCGGCCTCCGGCACCGTCACCGCACCCTGATGGCGCAGCATCGCGATCGCCAGCGCCAGGTTGCGCGACTGGTGCGGGCCAACCAGTCGCGGGCGGTGGCTGACCACCGAAAACCCCGCGTCGCGATAGCGCATCGTCGTGCGCGCGGTTTCGCTCCACCAGTCGGCGTTGCGCGCGATCACCGGCGCGCCTGCCCCGGCCGCGACATCGGCGATGCGGCGGCGCAGCGCCACGGGATAGTTCATCGTCACCAGCGGCACGTCGCGCTTGGCGATTCCCGCCTTTTCCGCCGCGATGTCGGCGAGGCGGTTGCCGAGGAACGCCTCGTGATCCATCCCCAGCGCGGCGATGCCGGTCGCGGCGGGCCGGACAAGGACGTTGGTCGCGTCGAGCCGGCCGCCGAGCCCCACCTCGACGATCGCGGCGGCGGCGGGCGTGCGGGCGAAGGCGAGGAAGGCCGCCGCGGTCGTCACCTCGAAGAAGCTCGCGCCGATCCCGTCGCTGCGGTCGAGCACTTCCTCCAGCAAGGCAGCCAGCGTCGCATCATCGGCCAGCCGCCCGGCGATGCGGATGCGTTCGTTGAACCGCACCAGATGCGGGCTGGAAAAGACGTGCACCGAATGGCCCGCCGCCTCGATCGCCGCGCGCAGGAAGGCACAGGTCGATCCCTTGCCGTTGGTGCCGGCGACGTGGAACACCGGCGGCAGCGACAGGTGCGGATCGCCCAGCCGCGCGAGCAGGCGCGTGATCCGCTCCAGCCCGAGCACGTCGGCACCGGGGGACAGCGCCCACAGCCGGTCGAGCTGCGCCTGCACCGCAGGGTCGGACGAGGTGGCATGGTCCGGCATCGTCAGCGATTTCTCACCCCAGCGGTTGCGACGGCGCGACGGAAACGACGGCCGGCGCGAACCGCGATCAGGCCGCGGCGCGCGCCGCGGTCAGATAGCCGATGACCGTCGCCAGCTGCTCGCGCAGGTCCCGGCGGTGCACGACCATGTCGAGCATGCCGTGATCGAGCAGATATTCCGCCCGCTGGAATCCCTCGGGCAGCTTTTCGCGGATCGTGCTCTCGATCACCCGCTGCCCGGCGAAGCCGATCAGCGCGCCCGGTTCGGAGATCTGAACGTCGCCCAGCATCGCATAGCTGGCGGTGACGCCGCCCGTCGTCGGGTCGGTCAGCACGACGACATAGGGCTGGCCCGCGTCGTGCAGCATCTGGATCGCCACGGTGCTGCGCGGCATCTGCATCAGGCTGAGGATGCCCTCCTGCATGCGCGCCCCGCCCGCGGCGGTGAAGATCACATAGGGCACCTTGTCGGCGATCGCCGCCTCGACCCCGCGGACGAAGGCCTCGCCGACCGCGAGGCCCATCGATCCGCCCATGAAGCCGAAGTCCTGTACGCCCATCACCACGCGCCGCCCCAGGATCGTGCCCCGCGCGTTGATGAGCGCATCCTGCTCCTGCGCCGACGTGCGTGCCGCCTTCAGCCGGTCGGTATAGCGCTTCGAATCGCGGAACTTGAGCGGGTCCTCGGGGACCCTGGGCGACGGCAATTCGCTGCAGCTGCCCTCGTCGAGGATCTGGCGGAAGCGGTCCTTGGGGCCGATCCGCTCGTGATGGTCGCACTTGGGGCAGACGTACAGATTCTCCTCGAGCTCACGCGTGAAGATCATCTGGCCGCAGCCCTTACACTTGTGCCACAGATTCTCGTCCGACGATTCCCGCTTGGCGACGAACGGCAAGGCGTTGCGAACGTTGGTGATCCAGCTCATGCGTTACCCTCTGGCGTGGACGGTCGATGCGGCAGGGCATCGCTCAGCGACCGGACATAGGTGCGGACGGCGTCGGGTGCATCGGCACCGTGGCGCGCGACGAGTTCGACGATCGCCGACCCCACCACCACGCCGTCGGCGACCGCGCCGATCGCCGCCGCCTGCGCGGGCGTGCGCACCCCGAATCCGACCGCGACGGGGAGGTCGGTCGACGCCTTCAGTCGCGCGACCGCCTGGTCGATCGAGCCCTGCGCCGCCTGTTGCAGCCCTGTGATGCCCGCGACCGAGACGTAATAGAGAAAGCCGGATGCGCCATCGAGCACCTGCGGCAGGCGTGCGGCGTCGGTGGTCGGCGTCGCCAGCCGGATCGGATCGATGCCGCGCGCGCGCAGTTCGGGGCCGAGCGCATCGTCCTCCTCGGGCGGGATATCGACGCAGATCACGCCGTCGACCCCGGCGGCGGCGGCGGCCTCCGCGAACCAGTCGGGCCCGCGACGCAGCATCGGATTGGCATAGCCCATCAGCACGAGCGGCACCGCGGGATGCCGCGCGCGGAAGGCGGTGGCGATGGCGAGGATGTCGGCGGTGCGCGTGCCGGCGGCAAGGCTGCGGATGTTCGCCGCCTGGATCGCGGGCCCGTCCGCCATCGGGTCGGTGAACGGCATGCCGAGTTCGATCACGTCGGCGCCGCCCGCGACCAGGGCGTCGAGGATCGCGCCCGTCGCGCCCGGCGTCGGATCGCCCGCCGTGACGAACGTCACCAGCGCGGGCCGCGCGCCGGCGAAGGCGGCCGAGAGGCGGCTCATCGCCGCCCCCGCGTCTGGCCGAACATCTGCGATATCGCGCCGACCAGCGCGCCGGTGACGAGCGCCTCGCCCGTCTGCGTTCCCGCGAACGCCCAGGCGCGCACCTCCAGCCCGTGCGCGGCGATCTGGCGCACCAGCACGGACACGATCGCGCCCAGTACGATCCCGGTCAGCAGGTTGCGGACGGAGATCATATCGCCACCCCCAGCGCCTCGGCGACGGTGAAGATGTCCTTGTCGCCGCGACCGCACAGGTTGGCGAGGATGATCTGGTCGTCGCGCATCGTCCGCGCGTGCTCGGCGACCGCGGCGATCGCGTGCGCGGGTTCGAGCGCGGGGATGATGCCTTCGGTGCGACAGAGCAGCTGGAACGCATCGAGCGCCTGCCGGTCGGTCGCATGGGTGTATTCGACCCGGCCGATATCGCGCAGCCAGGCATGCTCCGGCCCGATCCCGGGATAGTCGAGCCCGGCGGAGATCGAATGCCCCTCCGCGATCTGGCCGTCGTCGTCCTGGAGCAGATAGGTCTTGTTGCCGTGGAGCACGCCGGGGAAACCGCCCGCGAGGCTGGCGGCATGTTCGCTGCCGTCCAGTCCGTGGCCCGCCGCCTCGACGCCCAGCATGCTGACGTCGGCGTCGTCGAGGAAGGGGTGGAACAACCCGATCGCGTTCGATCCGCCACCGATCGCCGCGACCAGCAGGTCGGGCAGGCGGCCGGTGCGGGCGAGCATCTGTGCGCGCGCCTCGCGCCCGATGATGCTCTGGAAGTCGCGTACCATCTCCGGATAGGGATGCGGGCCCGCGGCGGTGCCGATGATGTAGAAGGTGTCGTGGACGTTGGCGACCCAGTCGCGCAGGCCCTCGTTCATCGCATCAGACAGCGTCGCCGCACCGCTGGTGACGGGGCGGACCTCGGCCCCCAGCAGCTTCATGCGGAACACGTTGGGCTGCTGCCGCTCGACGTCCTTGGCCCCCATGTAGATGACGCAGGGCAAGCCGAAGCGCGCGCAGACCGCCGCGGTCGCGACGCCGTGCTGGCCGGCGCCCGTCTCGGCGATGATCCGCGTCTTGCCCATGCGGATCGCGAGCAGGATCTGGCCGATGCAATTGTTGATCTTGTGCGCGCCGGTATGGTTCAGCTCGTCGCGCTTGAACCAGATCTGCGCGCCCATGCCCGCGGGCTGGCCTTCGCGTACCGCGTCGCTCAGCCGTTCGGCGTGATAGAGCGGGCTCGGCCGGCCGACATAATGCTCCATCAGGTCGTCGAACTGCGCGGCGAACGCGGGATCCGCTTTGGCGGCGCGATATTCGCGCTCCAGATCGAGGATCAGCGGCATCAGCGTCTCGGCGACATAGCGGCCGCCGAACGCGCCGAAATGGCCGCGCTCGTCGGGCTGCGCGCGAAACGTGTTGGGGGCGGGGATGGGGGCGTTCATAGCTGCGCCGCTTTAAGGAAGGCGGCGATCTTGTCCACATCCTTGCTCCCCGGCGCGCGCTCGACCCCCGACGAGACGTCGACCAGCGGCGCGCCCGTCCGCCGGATCGCCTCGGCGACGTTGCCCGCATCGAGCCCGCCGGACAATGCCCAGGGCAGGGGATGGTCGAACCCGTCGAGCAGCGACCAGTCGAAGCGCAGCCCCATGCCACCGGGCAGGCTCGCGCCGTCCGGCGTCTTGGCATCGTAGAGGATGCGGTCCGCCGCCCCCGCGAAGCCGCGCGCGGCGCCGAGGTCGGCGCGCGTCTTCACCGCGACGGCGGCCCAGGTTTCGAGCCCGCTGCGCGCGCGGATCGCCGCGGCGCGTCCCGGCGCGGTCTTGTGCAATTGCAGCGCATCCAGCCCGCCGGTGGCGACCGCCCGTTCGACCGTCGCATCGTCGGGGTCGACAAACACGCCCACGCGAGCGACCGACGCCGGCACCCGCGCGGCGAGCGGCGCGACCTGGTCGAACGACAGATGCCGGGGACTAGGCGGAAAGAACACGAAGCCGACATGGCTGGCGCCGCCGGCGAGCGCGGCGTCGAGCGTCGCGGGCGTCGACAGGCCGCAGATTTTGGCGAGAAGGGGCATGCCCGCCCTTTGCCGTCAGACGAGCGGCTTGGCCAGCACCGTCATGACGAGCGGCGGATCCACCGCGATCGGAAACGGCCGGACCTCGCCCGTCGGGGCGTAGCCGCGGCGCCCGTAATAGGCGATCAGTTCGGTGCGGAACGCGATCGCGGTCATCTCCATCCGCGTGCAGCCGAACACCGCGCGTGCCGCGGCTTCGGCGGCGGCGATCATCCGCGCGCCGAGTCCCGCCGCCTGCCGCTGCGGATCGATGCACAACAGGCCCAGATAGGCGATGCCGCCGCCCCGGTCGGCGACGTTGACGCAGCCGACCGGCGTGTCGGCGTCCCGGATCGTCAGCAACCGCTGCGCCGGGTCCGCGACGATGGCGGCGAGCGTCTCGCGATCGGTACGCGCACCGGACAGCAAATCGGCCTCGTGCGTCCAGCCGGCGCGCGCGCTGTCGCCGCGATAGGCCCGTTCGATGACCGCATGCACGGCCGGCAGGTCGGCGGGCGCCGCCGCACGGATCGACAGTCCGGGCATCCCGCCGTCGGTCGGCTACAGCGTCGCGCCGATCGCCCGGGCCGCGGCGTCGGGATCGTCGGCCAGCGTGATCGGGCGCCCGATCACGAGGATCGAGGCACCCGCGTCGAGGGCGGCGCGCGGGGTGACGACGCGCTTCTGGTCGCCGGCCGGCCCGTCGGCGGGACGCACGCCTGGGACGACGAAGAACCCCTTCGGCCAGGCCGCCCGCGCCGCCGCCACCTCCGCACCCGAACAGACGATGCCGTCGATCCCCGCCTCGTGCGCAAGGTCGGTCAGCCGCAGGACCTGATCGTGCGCGCTGCCGCCGATCCCGGTGGCGGCGAGGTCGCTGGCATCGAGGCTGGTCAGCATCGTCACCGCCACCACCCGCGTATGCACCGGCGCGGCGGCCTTGGCATCCTCCAGCATCGCGCGTCCGCCGCTGGCGTGCACCGTCAGGATCGCCGGTTCGATCGGGCTCAGCGCCTGCACCGCCTTGGCGACGGTGTTGGGGATGTCGTGGAGCTTGAGGTCGAGGAAGATCGGCAGGCCGAGCTCCGCCATCTCGCGCACGCCGGGCTGGCCGTGCGCGCAGAAGAATTCGAGCCCGAGCTTGATGCCGCCGATATGCGCGCGGGTGCGCGTCGCGATCGCCTTCGCCCGCGCGATATCGGGCGTGTCGATGGCGACGTAGATCGGGCTCATATCAGCCGGCCCTCGACCCGCTCGCCGGGGACCGGATCGCCCTCGCGAAGGATCGGCGTCGCGACGGGGGCGGCGGGCGCTGCGGCGAGCGTGCGGCTCTCCGCCAGCATCCGCTCGCACGAGGCCAGCCGCTGGCGCAGCCGCCAGCGCACCGTGCCGAGATACAGATAGGTCGGCAGGAACCCGACGAGGAACGTGACGAGCATCAGGAGCGGCAGGTTCACGTCCGCGATCAGATCGCCCCACAGCTTGATCTGGATGCTGGCCCAATTGCCATAGGTGAACAGCGCCGCGACGAACGCGAGCAGGAACCAGAACAGGATCTTGAGAAACTGCATGCGACACTCCCGAAGGCGGACGAGGGTAGCGGGGCAGGGGGCGGATGGCCAGAGGCACGCTCGGCGCCCCCAGCGGCTCAGCCCACCTCGACGCGCAGGCTGGCGATCAGCGCCGGGATCGCGGTCAGCCGCGGTTCCTCTTCGTCGAGGATCGCACGGAACGCCGCGCGCTTGATCGCGGCGACGCGGCCCGGCTTCATCCGCACCGTCGGCGGCAGCGTCGACACGCAGATGTCGATCATCCGTTCGGCGCCGTGCAGCCGGCCCCACAGATAGTCGTTCTCGCGATAGGCGCGGCTGAAGAAGGCGCCGAAGCTGTTGAACTGGATCCCCTTCAACGTGGCCTCGGCACCGCCCGACCGGATCGAGACCGCATCGTCTGGGGCGATCCGGTCGACCTTGATCGGATCGAATTCGTCCAGCCCCTCGCCCTGGAGCAGCGGCAGCGTCGCGGTGTCGAAGTAGGGAAAGCCCAGATAGGCGAGCAGCAGCGCCCGCCGCGTCGCCCGATCGAGCGTCGCGAACGCCTCCGCCAGCCGCCGGTCGGCGTCCGCGTCCAGTGTCGTCAGGTCCAGCGCCTGCGCCAGCGCATCGAGCAGCGGCCCCGCATCCTCGCCGCGCAACCGCCGGACCTGCTGGCGCAGCTGCGGATGGTCGTCGGCGCGCTGCCGCTCCAGATAGGCGGCGAGCGAGGCATAGATCGCGTTGCGCATGACGCTCGCCTCGGCGCCCTCCGCCTCGATCTCGCTCAGTCGCCGCGCCATCAGCCGCAGCCGGCGGATGCGGAAACCGATGTCGAACGTGCGCAGGAAGTCGATCGTCGCCGCGCTTTCCTTGCCGGCGAACGAGGGCGCGACCCCGCCGAAGCCGCGCGCGGCGATCGCCGCCTCGATCGCGGTGCGGATCCGCCGCCAGCGTTGCTGCCCCGGCTCGCCGCCGACATGGTAGAGCAGGGCGGTGATCGTCTCGACGACGCCGCTCAGCTTCAGATGGCCGTAGGCGGCATAGCTGTAGCCGGCACGCGTCGTCGCCGCAGCCTGGGCCCGGCGGCGCCATGCGATCAGCCGCGACGGCGTCGGCCGATCGAGGAACAGCGTGTGTCCGAACAGCTGGCCGATCTCCTCCTCCACCGCGGGGCGCAGCGCGGTCACGATGGCCTGCATCCGGTCGATGCGTGCGGAACGTTCGGCGATCGCCTCCAGATTGTCGCGGATCGGCTGCTGGCGTGGCAGGTCGCTGAGCGCGCCGAGGATCGTCTGGAAGAAGCCCGGCTTGTCCGCGCCCGATCCCAGCCGGATCTTGGTGCCGGGCGATGGATCGATGTAGACGAACCGACGGTCGACCTCGCGCCGAGCCGGGCGCTCCTTCAGCGCCTCGATCGCCGGGCGGAAGGGCGCGTTGGCGAGCACCGATCCGTCGATCAGCACCGCCTTGTCCGCCTGGTTCGCGGCGAACTGGCGCGGCAGCGCCCGCCGCAGGAAGCCGGCGCGTTCGGGCCAGGCGATCCCGCGCGTGCGCAGCACCTCGTCCAGCTCGCCCACGGTGAACGGCGGGAAGGCGCCGGGAAAGCTCGACGTGGCGCGCGCCGCGAAGGCGAGGTCGGGGATCGCGCCCAGCCGCCCGTCCGCCCCGTGATCGGAGAAGCCCAGCACGATGCGATGCTCCGTCTCCAGCACTTCCGGCGGCGAATTGAGGCGCAGCCGTTCGGGATGGCCCGTGAAGTCGGTGACGGTGACGAACAGGTCGAGCGGCTGGCCGTCCGGCAACAGGCGCGGACCCGTCTCGCTCGCCGCCATGGCGTCGAACGCGTCGAGCAGCATGCCGGTGAAGGTCGCGCCGCCGAACGGCGGTTCGAACCAGCGCGAGCGGACGAAGTGCGACAGCTTCGCGCGCACCTCGTCCCGCGTCGCCTCGTCGAGCGCCTCCACCTTCTCCGCGCTGCGCCCCGCGGCGACCCAGGCGAGCGGCAACGCCCACATCTTCGAAAAGCGGCTCGACGGCGCGGCGTCCGGATCGATCAGCGCCTCGACGTCGGCGGATGCCAGCCACAGGTCGGTGAGCGGCTCCAGGCTCTGCCCGGTGGTGATAGCCTGCGCCAGGAAGATGCCGTTGATGCCGCCCGCCGATGCGCCGGCGACGATGTCGGCGAGCACGCGCACGCGCAGCCCGGCCAGCGCCTCGATCTCGCCGATCAGCGCGCGATAGACGCCCTGGCTGCCGCCGTCATCGGGTTCGCCGGCGTGATAGGCGCGGCTGGCCCGGACCAGCCGCCACACCTCCTTGGTGATGCCGTGCATGTAGACGGCAAGGCTGATCCCGCCGTAGCAGACCAGCGCGAGGCGCAGCTCCTTCTCGCGCATCAGGCGGCGGGGTCCGGCGCCGTCATGCCGCGCTCAGCGATGCCCAGATCGGCAGATGGTCCGACGTCTTGCGCGCCGCCGGCGTGGCGTGGACGCCGCAATCGGCGACGGTCAGGTCCTGCGACACCATGATCCGGTCGAGTCGCCCGACCGGCCGGCGCGAATGGAAGCTGGGGCCGGTCGCGGCCATGCGATAGTCGCGGCCGAAATCGCGCAGGCACCCGGCCGCCGCGGTCCATTCGTTGAGGTCGCCCATCAGGACCGTCGGCAGGCGCCGTGTCGACGCGTCGACATGGGCGATCACGGCCGCCGCCTGTCGCCGCCGCCACAGTCCGGACAGGTCGAGGTGCATGCCGACGACACGGATGGCGCCGGCATCGGTCTCGACATCGGCCATCACCGCGCCGCGCGGTTCGAGCGAGGGCAGGTGGATCGGCCCGCGGTCGACGACCCGCGCCGATTTGCGCACGAGGATGACGTTGCCGTGCCAGCCCATCGACAGCGCCCGGATGCCGAAATCCACCGGCTTCCAGTCGCTGTGCTCCTCGATCAGGTGCGCGGGCAGGACCGGTTCGCGCGTGCCGAAGCGGCGGTCGGCCTCCTGCAGGGCGATGATATCCGCATCCAGCTCGCGCAGCACTTCCAGCACGCGCTCGGGGTTGCGCCGGCGGTCGAGGCCGATCCCCTTGTGGATGTTATAGCTGGCGACCTTGAGGGGGCGAGAAACCATTGCGACGGCGTAACGCCCGTCCGCGCGATTTGGTGCCGTCACCCGTCGCAGCATGTGCCCAGAGAACAGGTGGCACGGCGACCCGGGCGGCCGAAGTCGTGGTACAGTAATGGTCGGCGCGGCGCGGCTTGGCAGCGGACCGGTTTGTGATATCGTCGCCCGCGAATCGGATGGGGGCATCCGACGGGGGGATATTCATGGTTGCGATCGTGCGTTCGCTTCTCGCGATGCTGTTGTTGGCCCTGATCGGCGCGGGCAGTGCACAGGCGCAGGAGAAGACGGGCATCAAGCCGGGCTTTACGCTCGGTCCCGGCACCGCCCGCATCGTCTTGCTGCGCCCGTCGATAAAGGTCGGTGCGCAATCGACGGCCGGGATGTTCGAGCCCAACGCCGACTGGACGCAGCAGGCGCGCGAGAACATCGGCCGGTCGCTTGCCCGGGCGCAGGCCGGCCTCGGCAACAGGGTCGTCGACTATGTCGAGCCGGCGGGCGTCTCTGCGCCGCAACTTGCGGAATATCAGGATCTGTTCGACGCCGTCGCGCAATCGGTGATCGAATTCCAGTTCTTCCCCGGCAATCGCCTGCCCACCAAGAAGCGCAAGGGCCAGTTCGAATGGGGGCTGGGCGACGGGATCGCGCGCGTGCCCGGCCTTGCCGACGCCGATTACGCGCTGTTCGTCACGACCGAGGATCATTTCGGATCGACCGGGCGCAAGGTCTTGCAGATCTTTGCGGCGCTCGCCCGCGTTCCCGTCGTCGCCGGCGTCCACAAGGGGTTCGCCGGGCTGGTCGACCTGCGCACCGGGGAACTCGTCTGGCTCAACGCCGACCTCCAGATGGGCGGCGACGTGCGCGACGCCGAGGGCGCGGACAAGCGCGTGCGGCAATTGCTCGAAGGGTTCCCCGGCAAGCCGGCGGAACCCGCGGGCGCGGCGACGGTCGCCACCGCGGCACGCTGACGTGCTGCCGTTCCTCGTCGCGCTCGCGGCCGCCGCGGCTCCGCTGGCGGAAAGGCCGTCGCCGTTGCCGCCCTATGTCGCCGCCTACCAGCCGACGGGCGTCGACGAACGCGGCGCGTGGATGATGGCGGACGAGAGCGAGCGCCATCTGCGCGATGCGCCGGAGGTGATCCGCGATCCCGCGCTCAACGCTTATGTCCGCGGCGTGCTGTGCCGCACCGTCGGCGAGGATCGCTGCAAGGCGGTGCGGCTCTACATCCTCCACATCCCCGCCTTCAACGCGACGATGACCGCCAACGGCACGATGACGATCTGGTCCGGTGCGCTGCTGCGCCTGCGCGACGAGGCGGAGCTCGGCGCCGTGCTGGGGCATGAATTCGGTCATTTCGAGCTGCGCCATACGCTCGCGGGCTTCCGCAACCGGCGCAGCGGCAGCGACGTGATGACATGGGCGTCGGTGCTGATCGCCAACAGCACGGCGCTGCAGGTCGACATCCTCGGCGGCCTCTATCGCTTCGATCGCGAGCAGGAGCGCGCCGCCGACATGATCGGCGCACGCTATCTCGCGGCGTCTGCCTATCCGTCGTCGAGCGCCGCCGACGTCTGGGACCGGATGATGGGCGAGGCGGACGCCACCGCGATCGGCCGGCGCCGCAAGGCGGACCAGAGATACACGGCGGGGTTCTTCGCCAGCCACCCCACCAGCCTCGCGCGCGCCACCTATCTGCGCAGCTTCGCGGATGCGGTCGGCGACGGCGGGTCGGGGGAGGGCGAGCGCTATCGCGCGGCGCTGGCGCCATGGCTGCCGACCTTTCTCGCCGACCAGATGAAGTTGAACGACTTCGGCGGCAGCGAATACCTGCTCGGCCAGCTGGCGGCGACGGGCTGGAGCACGCCGCTGCTGTTCGCGCGCGGCGAACTGTACCGCGAGCGCGGCAATCCCCGCGATCTCACCAGCGCCGCCGGTTTCTATCAGGCGGCGATCGCGCGCGGCGACGCGCCGCCCGAGGCGCACCGTGGCCTCGGCCTCGCACTGCTGCGGGGGCAGCAGGTCGACGCCGGCAGGACCGCGCTGCGCGACTATCTGCGCCGCAAGCCCGATGCCGGCGATGCCGCGCTGATCTCCACCCTCGCAGCCCCATGAGGACCGCCATGTTCGTGCCCCGCTTCGCCATGTTCGCGCTGCTGATCGCCGCGCCCGCGTTCGCCGGCAACGCGCTGATCGTGCCCGGCCAGCGCATTTCGGTCGCCAAATCGGCGCTGACCGTCCAGCCCGACAGCGAATGGAATCGGCTGAGCGCCCGGCCGGGCCGCAACGCCGAAACCTGGACGCTGGACGGCGACGGCCTCAACGACCTGACCTTCTACGGCGGGATCGAGAGCGGCAAGCCGCTGTTCCGCGAGGTGTCGAAGAAGGACCGGCCGCTGCCCCGTGTCGCCGCGACGATGCTGGTCACCGACATTCCGGTGCTGCTGGAAAACAGTTATCGCATCGCGCTCGGCACCGCGACGATGGCGATCGGCACAGTCGAGCCGGCGAGCTTCGCGGGAGCGAGGGGCGTGCGCTTCACCTATGACTTCGTCCGGCAGAACGAGACGCTGCACCGTCGCGGCGAGGCACGCGGCGCGATCGTCGGCGGCCGGCTGTACCTCGTCACCTACGAGGCACCGGCGCTGCATTATTACGATCGCAGCGTGGCGGCGGCGCGTCAGGTCGCGGACAGCGCGAGATTGTGACGGAATATGTGGTGCCGGTTGCAGGAATCGAACCCGCGACCTTCGGTTTACAAAACCGCTGCTCTACCAGCTGAGCTAAACCGGCGTCGCGCCCCCATGCGACAGCTTGGCCGGCTAGTCCAGAGGGGTCAGCCGCGGCGGTCGCGGCGCAGCGCGTCCCAATGCGCCAGCCGCTCCGCCAGCCGCGCCTCGAACCCGCGGCCCGTCGGCTCGTAGAAGGTCTGCGGGGGCAGCTCGTCCGGCCAGTAATTCGCGCCGGAAAACGCGCCCTCGGCATCGTGGTCATAGGCGTAGTCGGCGCCATAGCCGATCTGTTTCATGAGCTTCGTCGGCGCGTTGAGGATGTTGGCGGGCGGCATCAGCGACCCCGTCTCCTTCGCCGTGCGCCATGCCTTTTTCTGCGCCATATAGGCGGCGTTCGATTTGGGGGCGGTGGCGAGGTACAGGCACGCCTGCGCGATCGCCAGTTCGCCCTCGGGCGATCCGAGGAAGTCGTAGGTGTCCTTGGCGGCGATGCACTGCACCAGCGCCTGCGGGTCGGCGAGGCCGATATCCTCGACCGCGGCGCGTGTCAGCCGGCGCAACAGGTAGAGCGGTTCCTCCCCCGCGGTCAGCATCCGCGCGAGATAGTAGAGCGCCGCCTGCGGGTCGGAGCCGCGGATCGATTTGTGCAGCGCGCTGATGAGATTGTAATGGCCCTCGCGGTCCTTGTCGTAGACCGCGACGCGCCGCTGGAGAAAGCGCGACAGCCCGGCAGGATCGAGCGGTTCGGGCAGGTCGACCGAAAACAACGTCTCCGCCTGGTTGAGCAGAAAGCGCCCGTCGCCGTCGGCACTGGCGATCAGCGCGTCGCGGGCAGGCGGGGTGAGCGGCAGCGGCCGCGCCTCCAGCGCCTCCGCGCGGTCCATCAGCCGTTCCAGCGCGCTGCGGCCGAGGCGTTCGAGGATCAGCACCCGCGCGCGGCTGAGCAGCGCGGCGTTGAGTTCGAACGACGGATTCTCGGTGGTCGCGCCGACGAGCGTCACCGTTCCGTCCTCGACATAGGGCAGGAAGCCGTCCTGCTGTGCGCGATTGAAGCGATGGATCTCGTCGACGAACAGCAACGTGCGCTGGCCGATGCGGGCATGATCGCGCGCCTCGGCGAACGCCTTCTTCAACTCCGCGACGCCCGAGAACACCGCCGAGATCGCCACGAAGCGCAGGTCGACCGCGGCGGCGAGCAGGCGGGCGATCGTCGTCTTGCCGGTGCCCGGCGGCCCCCACAGGATCATCGACGACAGCCGCCCGGCCGCGACCATCCGCCCGATCGCGCCGTCCGCGCCCGTCAGATGTTCCTGCCCGACGACGTCGGTCAGCACCGCCGGGCGCAGGCGGTCGGCCAGCGGGGCGTCCGGGCCGGGCACGGAAGGGGTCGGCTCCGGTTCGAGCCCGGTCAGCAGGTCTGCCATCCTGTCTAGATAGGGCGCGCGGGCGGCTGCGTCACGGCCGGAAGGTCACAAAAGCCCCACAATGAGTGCCTCGCCAAGATATATCTCAAGGCATCTTGATCGTTCGGCGACCAAGATATATCTTGAGCGCATCGAGGAAATGGAGACGACGATGTTTGGACAGATGCACGGCCGTCACGGACGGCATGGCGGCGAGCGGGGATGCGGTCCGCGCGGACCGCGGGGCGGCTGGGACCAGTTCGCCGAGGCGTTCGCCGGCCGCTGGGACGAGGCGCAGCGCGGCGGCGGCGGCCGGCGGCGCATGTTCGACGGCAGCGAGTTGCGGCTGGTGCTGCTCAGGCTGATCGCGGACGAACCGCGCCACGGCTACGAGCTCATCAAGGCGATCGAGGAACTGACCGGCGGCGCCTATGCGCCGAGCCCGGGCATGGTGTATCCGGCGCTGACGATGCTCAACGACATGGAGCTGATCGAGGAACAGGCGAGCGAAGGCGCGCGCAAGCGGTTTGCGATCACCGCGCCGGGGCAGGCCCATCTTGCCGAGCATGCCGAAGCGGTGGCGGCGCTGGTCGCGCGGCTGACCGGGCTGGGGGTGGAGCGCAACCGTGGCGATCACGCACCGGTTCGCCGCGCGATGCACAACCTGCGCCATGCCGTCCAGAACCGGGTGATGCACGGCGACCTCGACGAGGACGCGCTGTATCGCATCGTCGCGCTGATCGACGAGGCGGCGCAGAAGGTGGAGCGCCTGAAGTGAGCGTCTCGGTCGCACGCGTGCCGACCGCGTCGGCGAGCCGGTATCTCCAGCAGCTCGCCAAGCACTGGAGCCACAAGATGACGGTCGACTATACCGCCGAATCGGGACGCATCGCGTTCCCGAATGGATCGGTGCTGGAGATGAAGGCGGACAGCGAGACGCTCGACGTCGTCCTGACGGTGCCGGAAGGCGAAGACGCGGAACGGATGCGCGGCGTGGTGGCCAGCCACCTCGACCGTTTCGCGTTCCGCGAGGCACCGCTGACGTTCGACTGGCAGGCGGGATAAGGGGGACAGGACCGGTAAACGGTCAGGCTTTCTGCATGGGCGCAGGAAGAGGAGAGAGCCCCATGCACATCGTCATTCCGGACTGGCTCCGGGATCCACCGGGCGGCGAGACGGCGGGCCGATGTCTCTCCGGGGTGACGCCGAGGTGGGGGACCGTCCCGCTTGAGTGGCTGGGCTAGCCGTCGGCGTGCAGGTCCAAATAGGTGTCCAGCACGGCCTGGTTCGCGGTATCCCAGCGATAGGCGGCGGCGCGGTCGACGCCCGCCTCCGCCATCGCCGCACGCAGCGCCGGATCGGCGACGATGCGCGCGATCGCATCGGCATAGCCGGCGACGTCGGTCGGTTCGACGAGGAAGCCGGTGACGCCGTCCTCGACCAGATCGACCGCGCCGGTCGCCCGCGCCGCGACGACCGGCACGCCGGCCGCCATCGCCTCGGTCGTCACGTTGCCAAAGGTCTCGGTGATCGACGGATTGAAGAACACGTCCATCGACGCGACCGCACGGCCGAGGTCGTCCCCCGACTGGAAGCCGGCGAAGATCGCGCCGGGGGCCTGCGCGGCAAACCAGTCCTGCGCCGGCCCCTTGCCGACGACGAGCACCTTGTGCGGCACGCCGCGCCGGGTCAGTTCCTTGACGACGTCGGCGAAGACGTCGAGCCCCTTTTCCTTCACCAGCCGGCCGAGGAAGCCGATCGCGACCTCGTGATCGGCGATGCCGAGGCTGCGCCGCCACGCGAGGCTGCGGCGATCGGGGCGGAAGCGGTCGTGGTCGATGCCGCGCGACCAGATCGTGATCGGCGTGGTGACGCCCCATTCGCGCAGCAGCGCCCCCATGCTGGGGCTGGGCGGCATGACGCGATCGACCCGGTTGTAGAAGCGCGTCATGATCGCCTTGATGACCGGTTCGACGAAGCCGATGCGATAATAGCGGAAATAGGTTTCGAACCGGGTGTGGAACGAGGCGACGCTGGGGACGCCATGGCGGCGCGCCCAGCTGACCGCGCCGTGGTTCAGGAATTCGGGCGCGGAAACGTGCACGATGTTCGGCGCGAACGCCTCGAGATCGGCGCGCGTCGCGGCGGGAAGATAGCGCGCGACGCGATATTCGTCGCGTCCGCCCGGCAACGGGATCGCGGGCACCGGCACCAGATCGCCGGTCGGCGCGAAGGCGGGGCGCGCGGTGGTCGGCGAATAGATACGTACCGCGACGCCATGGTCGAGCAGATGGCGGACGAGAAGGTTCAGCGCCTGATTGGCGCCGTCGCGCGTGTAATTGTAGTTGCCACTGAACAGGGCGACACGGAGCTGGGTGGGACGCATGCTGGCGCGGCCATAGCGTCGCGAATGCGGCGTGACTATGTCGCGGGGCCCAACGACGGAGGTTTGACCGTGACCGACCTAGCCGCCTTTCCGATCGCCCGCCGCTGGCCGGCCGAACATCCCGACCGGCTGCAACTCTATTCGATGCCGACTCCCAATGGCGTCAAGGTGTCGATCATGCTGGAGGAAACCGGCCTGCCCTATGAGGCGCACCGGATCGATTTCGCGCGCGAGGACCAGAAGTCGCCGGAGTTCCTGTCGCTCAACCCCAATGGCAAGATCCCCGCGATCATCGATCCCGCCGGCCCCGGCGGCCGGCCGCTCGGCCTGTTCGAAAGCGGCGCGATCCTGCTCTACCTCGCCGACAAGACGGGGCGGTTCGTACCCGCCGATCCGGTCGGCCGCTGGCAGGCGATCCAGTGGGTGATGTTCCAGATGGGCGGCGTCGGCCCGATGTTCGGGCAGCTCGGCTTCTTCCACAAGTTCGCCGGGCGCGACTATGAGGACAAGCGGCCGCGCGACCGCTACGTCGCCGAGGCCGTGCGGTTGCTCGGCGTGATGGATGCCGCACTGGCGAAGGGGCCGTGGTTCCTTGGCGAAGACTATACGATCGCCGACATCGCGATGGTCGGCTGGGTCAACGCCCTCGTCGGCTTCTATGGCGCGGGCGACCTCGTCGGGTTCGACCGGTTCGCCAACGTGCGCGCATGGCTGGAGCGGGGTCTGGCGCGGCCGGCGGTGCAGCGCGGGTTGACGATCCCCGCCTGATCCCGCCCGGTACGCGCCAGGATTTTTGTTCCCCAATCGTTCCGACGTCGCTAGGGTGGCCGGCATGGCGAAACCCCAGAAGCGTTACGTGTGTCAGGCGTGCGGATCCGTCTCGCACCGCTGGGCGGGACAATGCGGCGATTGCGCCGAATGGAACACGCTGGTCGAGGAGACGGCGGCGGTCGTCACGCCGTTCCAGGCGAAGCACGACCTGCGTACCGGCGGCCGGTCGGTGCAGCTGGTCGGGCTCGACGCAGACATCGTCCTGCCCGAACGGATGGCGACCGGCATCGCCGAACTCGACCGCGCGCTGGGCGGCGGCTTCGTCGAGGGGTCGGCGACGCTGATCGGCGGCGATCCGGGGATCGGCAAGTCGACCTTGCTGCTGCAGGCGGCGGCGAAGCTGGCGCTGGCGGGGCGCAGTGTCGCCTATGTCTCGGGCGAGGAGGCGGCCGATCAGGTGCGGCTGCGCGCGCGCCGGCTGGGGCTTGGCAATGCGCCGGTGCAGCTGGCGGCGGCGACCTCGACGCGCGACATCCTGACGACGCTGTCGCTGGGGCCGCCGCCGGCGTTGCTGGTAATCGATTCGATTCAGACGATGCATTCCGACCTGATCGAGGGCGCGCCCGGCACCGTCAGCCAGGTGCGCGCGTCGAGCCAGGAGCTGATTCGCTTCGCCAAGGAGCGCGGCACCGCGCTGGTGCTGGTCGGCCACGTCACCAAGGACGGATCGATCGCCGGGCCGCGCGTGCTCGAACATATGGTCGATACCGTGCTGGCGTTCGAGGGCGAGCGCAGCCACCAGTATCGCATCCTGCGCGCGATCAAGAACCGGTTCGGCGGCACCGACGAGATCGGCGTCTTCTCGATGCAGAGCGAGGGGCTGGAAGAGGTCGCCAACCCGTCCGCGCTGTTCCTGACCCAGCGCGACGAGGGCGTAACCGGCACGACGGTGTTCCCCGCGCTGGAGGGGACGCGGCCGGTGCTGGTCGAAATCCAGGCGCTGGTGGTGCGGCTGGCGAGCGGCGCGACGCCGCGGCGCGCGGTCGTCGGCTGGGACAGCGGCCGGCTGGCGATGATCCTCGCCGTGCTGGAGGCGCGGTGCGGGCTCAGCTTTTCCAGTGCGGAAGTGTATCTGAACATCGCCGGCGGCTATCGCGTGCAGGATCCGGCGGCGGACATGGCGGTGGCGGCGGCGCTGGTATCGGCGCTGTCGGAACGGCCGGTACCGGTCGACGCGGTGGCGTTCGGCGAGGTCGCGCTGTCGGGCGAGGTGCGGCCGGTCGCGCACGGCGCGCTGCGGCTGAAGGAGGCGGCGAAGCTGGGGTTCGAACGCGCGCTGGTCCCCGCGGCGGTGGCGAAGGACGACAGCCCGTTGCGCCTGACGGGATTTCGGACGCTGGGGCAGTTCGTCGACCATATGCTGGGGCGGGGGTGACGTGCACCGCGGCGGCGATCTGCGCACGTGCCACTAGCGGCGGGGGCCGTGCATCCCTATTCCCCCTGACATGGCGCTGACCGCACTCGACACCATCGTACTCGTCGCCGTGATCGGCGCGGCGCTGCTCGGACTGAAGCGTGGCTTCGTCACCGAGGTATTGTCGCTGTTCGCCTGGATCGCGATCGTCGCGATGCTGAAGCTGTTCCACGTCGCGCTCGCCGCCAAGCTGTCGACGGTGATCGGCACGCCGTCGGGCGCCGCCGTGGCGGCGTTCGTGGTGATCGCCGGCGGCACCTATGCCGGCGGCAAGCTGGTCGCCAATGCGATCGGCAAGCGGACGCGCCAATCGATCCTGGGCCCGATCGACCGCGCGCTGGGGCTGGGCTTCGGCGCGCTGAAGGGGCTCATCATCGCCAGCCTCGGCTTTCTGGTCGCGGCGTTGCTGGTCGATACCGCGCGAGGCGGACCGGCGCGGCGTCCGGACTGGATGACGACATCGCGCACCTATCCGCTGCTCAACGCCACCAGCGCCGGCATCGCCGACTTCGTCGATCGCCGCCGCCGCGGCCAGCCCGTGTTCGGGTCGCGATCCGCCTTGGATCGACCGGACGACGACCAGCGCGACACCATGAGTAACAGCCGATGAACGCCCCCCTGTACAATGCCGAGATCCTGCGACTCGCCGCGTCGATCCCCCACCACGCGCGGCTCGACCATGCCGCCGCCACCGCGGAGAAGCGCTCGCCGGTCTGCGGCAGCCGGGTGACGGTGGACGTCGGCATGGACGACGATGGCCGGGTGCACGAGGTCGGGCTGCTGGTCCGCGCCTGCGCGCTGGGGCAGGCGTCCGCATCGCTGCTCGCCGCCGACATCCTCGGCAAGACGCCCGAGCAGCTGGCGGCGGCGCGCGACGCGCTGACGGCATGGCTGGCGGGGGAGGGGGCGGCGCCCGACTGGCCCGGAATGACGGTGTTCGAGCCGGCCCTCGGCTATACCGCGCGGCATCCGTCGATCCGGCTGGCGTTCGAGGCCGCGGCCGAGGCGGCGTTCGCCGCCCGCGAGGCGCGCGCCCATGCATGACGCCGCAGAGGGCGTGTCGATGCTGCGCGACGGGATGATCCTGCTCGGCTCCGGCCTGGCGTTCGTGCTGCTGTTCCGCAAGCTGGGGCTCGGCGCAACGCTGGGGTTCCTCGTCGCCGGTGCGGTCGTGGGGCCGCATCTGCTCGGGCTGGTCGGCGATGCCGAATCGAAGATGGGGATCGCCGAGCTGGGGATCACCCTGCTGCTGTTCGTGGTCGGGCTGGAGCTCAACCCGACGCGCCTGTGGCGGATGAAGCAGGAGATATTCGGACTGGGGCTGATCCAGGTCGTCGCCTGCGGCCTGGCCATCACCGCGGTGGTGTGGGGCATCGCCGGCTTCTCCGTCCCCGCCGCCTTCGCGCTCGGGTTGCCGCTGGCGCTGTCGTCCACCGCGCAGGTGCTGCCGATGCTGCAATCCTCCGGGCGGATGCGCACGCCGTTCGGCGAACGGGCATTTTCGATCCTGCTCTTCCAGGATCTGTCGATCGTCCCGCTCATCACGATCGTCGCGGCGATGAGCCGCAACCCCGCCGACGCCAACGGTCCGCCGGGGTGGCTGCTGGCGGTCTATACCGTGATCGCGGTGGCGGGGCTGATCCTTGCCGGGCGGTTCCTGCTGCGCCCGCTGTTCCGGCTGATCGGCAACCTCGGCGAGCGCGAGATGTTCGTGTTCGCGGCGCTGTTCACCGTCATCGCCAGCGCGGCGATCATGGAATATCTGGGCCTGTCGACCGCGCTGGGCGCGTTCATCGCCGGCGTGATGCTGGCGGACAGCCCCTATCGCCACGAGCTGGAGGCGGACGTCGAGCCGTTCCGGTCGATCCTGCTCGGCCTGTTCTTCCTCGCGGTGGGCATGATGCTCAACCTGCATGCGATCGCCGAGCGCCCGCTGTTCGTCGCGGGTATGGCGCTCGCGCTGATCGCGACCAAGACGCTGGTCATCACGCTGATCGGACTCGCCTTCCGCATGACGTGGCGCAGCGCGCTCGCGCTCGGCCTGCTGCTGAGCCAGGGCGGCGAGTTCGGCTTCGTGCTGTTCGCGCAGGCGCAGTCCGGATTCCTCGTCGCGCCCGAGGCGGCGAGCCTGTTCGGTGCGATCATCACCGTGTCGATGGCGACGACGCCGTTCCTGATGGGCGCGACCCGCCGCTTCCGCGAGGAACCGGTCGCCAAGAACCAGGCGCGCGCCGGGCCGCAGGCGGACGGCGCGAACGCCATCATCGTCGGCTACGGACGGTTCGGCCAGACGGTCGGGCAGATGCTGCTGGCGCAGAACATCCCGGTGACGCTGATCGACACCGATATCGAGATGATCGACATCGCCGGCGAATTCGGCGCCAAGGTCTATTACGGCGACGGCACGCGCATCGACCTGTTGCGACAGGCGGGCGCGGCGGAGGCGGAGCTGATCCTGTTCTGCATCGACGGCGACCAGATCGAGCCCGATACGCTTGAGGGGGTGCACGAGGCGTTTCCGAACGCCGCGCTCTACGTCCGCGCCTATGACCGGCGCGCGCTCGTCAAGCTGAAGAAGTCCTCGGCGGTCTATGTCGTGCGCGAGGTGCTCGAATCCGCGGTGAAGATGGCACGGACCGCGATGCGCGACCTCGGCATCGCCGGCGCCGACATCGACCGGGCGGAGGACAGCTATCGCTCGCGCGACAAGGAGCGGCTGCGCATCCAGATCGAGGCGGGCGACATTCGCGCCGCCCGCACGATGGTGGCGGAGCAACAGCCCTGGGGGAACGACCCGCGATGATCCTTGCCATCCTCGCCGCGCTGTCGGGTGCGATCGCGGTCGCCGCGGGCGCATTCGGTGCGCACGGCGCGAGCGGCCCGGCGATCGAATGGCTCAAGACCGGCGCGCACTATCAGCTGATCCATGCGGTCGCGGCGCTGGTCGCGCTGCGGATGGAGGCGCGCGGGCCTGCGTGGCTGTTCGTGGCGGGCGGCGGCCTGTTCGCCGCGACGCTCTACCTGATGGCGATCGGTGCGCCGCGCTGGCTGGGCGCGATCACGCCGATCGGCGGGGCCGCGCTGATCGCCGGCTGGCTGTGGCTCGCCTGGTCGATGCGCGGCTGAGGCACCGGCCGGCGGTCAGCCGCAGCGCAGGCGCAAACGGTTCATCATCATCGTGACCGCCTCGGGTGAGCGGTCGAGCGCGACGGCGATGCCGTCCAGCGTCTCGCCTGCTCCGGTTGCCGTCCGCAGCGCGGTAATGTCGCCCTGGGTCCAGCGACGATGGACCTCGGCGACCGGGAACGGCCCGCTCATCGCCGCCGCTCGCGGACCAGCGATTGCGTCGCCGTCGCCGCGTCTGCCGTCGTCATCTCGGGTCAGCCCTCGGACCGGGGCGCGTCGGCCATCGCGAGCAGGACATGTTCGACGCGGGCGAGGCCGGCATCGCTCGCGATCGCGAGATCGAGGGGGCGCGCGCCGAGTTCGGCGTGATCGGCGTTCAGGAACGCCATCACGCGTTCGCGGTTGCCCAGCGTCGTCCACGCAAGCGAGGCAATGCGCGCCTGGCGTGCGGCGGCCGCCTGCAGCATCGGCGGGCGCGACTTGCGGAAGGTCCGGCCACGCTTGGGGGCAGGCTGCGCTTCGTCCGCGGGAGCGGCAGGCGCCAACTCGGTCTCGTCGCTCAAAGCACGCGTGCCTTCGAAGCGTGACGCATGGCCGCCGCGAGCGACGGGCGGCGGGACAGATACTTGGGGTCCATGACGACGCTCCCTGCTGTAAGCGGGAGCACACTGGGTCTCTCAGTCACGGGCGCCTACGATCGGTTGTCCGCGATGCGCCTCATATAGCGGGGATCGCGCCGCTTTGTAAGAGCGGGCCGTGACCGGCATCGTGCCGGATCGCGGCCCGCCATGCGTCACTTGCGCAGCGTGACCATCGCCACGGGATTGTCCTTGGTCGATGCGTTGGCGGCGATCGTCTTGACCTTTTCCGCCTTGGGTTTGCGGACTTCCTTGTTCGACTTCTGCTGGCTTTTGGCCATCGCGCTGTCCTTCGGGGCGGGGCGCCCGCGGCTGGCCTACACCCGCGATGCGGGATCGCAGCACGAATAGCGCGGCGGGGATCGGGTCCGCATCCGTTCGTCGCGCGCCGGGCCTAGCGTTTCTTGCGGCAGGCGTCCGAGCAATAGACGACGCTGTCCCAGTCCCGCGCCCATTTCTTGCGCCAGGCGAACGGCCGGTCGCAGGCGGGGCAGACCTTGGTGGGCAGGTTCTGCTTGGCGACGCCGTTGGGCATCAGCGCGGCTGCGCGTCGAGGAAGGCGGCGACATCGGCGAGGTCGACCGTCCTGTCGAGGAACGTCGCGCCGATCCCGCGCGCGAGCAGGAACGGCAGCGTTCCCGCCGCCATCTTCTTGTCGTGCCGCATGTGGTCGACCAGCCGCGCGCCCGATGCGCCGATGCCGGCGGCGGCGAGCCCGTCGGGCAGGCCGACGCTGCGCCAGTGGACGGCGACCCGCGCGGCATCCTCCGTCGGGCAAAGCCCGTGCGCGGCGGAAAAGGCGAAGGCCAGCGCGCAGCCGGCGGCGACGCCCTCGCCATGGATCAGCGCGCCGGAGAAGCCCGCCTCCGCCTCCAGCGCGTGGCCGAAGGTGTGGCCGAGGTTGAGCAACGCGCGGGTGCCGTTCGTCTCATGCTCGTCGGCGGCGACGATCCGCGCCTTCGCCGCGACCGCATGCGCGATCGCGTACAGCCTCGCGTCGCGGTCGCCCGCGATCAACGCATCGCCATGCGCCTCGCACCAGGCGAAGAAGGCGGGATCGTCGATTAGGCCGTATTTGACGACCTCCGCATAGCCCGCGCGCAACTCGCGGTCGGGCAGCGTGTCGAGCACGTCGGGGTCGATCAATACCAGTGCCGGCTGGTGGAACGCGCCGATCAGATTCTTGCCGGCGCGCGTGTTGATCGCGGTCTTGCCACCGACCGAGCTGTCGACCTGCGCGAGCAGCGTCGTCGGGATCTGCACGAAATGGCAACCGCGCTTCAGGATCGCGCAGGCGAAGCCGACCACGTCGCCGATCACGCCGCCGCCCAGCGCGACGACATGGTCGCCGCGCTCGACGCCCAGCGCGAGCAGCCGGTCGCACAGGGCGGCGAGCTGGTCCCAGCTCTTCGTCGACTCGCCCGGCGGCAGAACGATCGCCTCGCTGCGCACCCCCGCCGCGGCCAGCGTCTCATGGAGCGCCGTCGCATGCCCTTCCACGTTGGCGTCGGTGACGATCGCGAGCGTCCGCCCCCGCGCGAGCGGCGCGAGGTGATCCGCCGCCCGGTCGAGCAGCCCTGCCTCGATCAGGATCGGGTAGCTCCTGTCGCCCAGCGCGACCGTGATGCGCGTCGTCATGCGTCCGCCCGGCCCCGCCCGATCGCCTTCAGGATGGCGTTGACCGTGGTTTCGTGCGGCGATTTGTTGCTGGTGATGTGGATATGCGCCTCGGCGTAGATCGGATTGCGGATGGTGGCGAGTTCGGCGAGCACCTGCCGCGGATTGCGGCCGCGCAACAATGGGCGGGTGTCGCGACGGCCGACGCGCTCGGCGAGGACATCGGGATTGGCGTCGAGCCAGATCGCGACCGATTCCGCGAGGATCAGCGCGCGCGTGTCGGCATTGATGAACGCGCCGCCGCCGGTCGCGATGACCTTCGGCGTGCCGTCCATCAGCCGCGCGATCACACGGCGCTCGCCGTCGCGGAAATAGGGTTCGCCGAACCGGTCGAAGATCTCCGCCACGGTCATGCCGGCGGCTTCCTCGATCGCGTGGTCGGCATCGACGAAGGGCAGCCGCAGCCGGCTGGCGAGGCGGCGACCGACGGTGGACTTGCCGACGCCCATCAGGCCGACGAGCACGATCGGACGCGGGCCCGCGGCACGACCGGTTTCGGACCCGTCTGGACCGGGCGTCTGGGGATGAGCGCTTTGCAACATGGGCGGGGCCGCTATACAGCGGGTCAGGGCAGGGCAAAAGCTCCGCTGCGCGTTTAGGTTTCTCAAGGTCCGCTATGTCCCGCTTGCTGCTCTCCGTCATCGTGCTCCTCGTGGTGGTGGTCGGCGGCCTGTTCCTGCTCGCCGGCCGGGCGTCGGAGCGGCCGCAGACCCATGTCGAGAAGGCCGTGACGCTTGCCAACCTCAGCTAAGGGGTCGCGGCGCCTGCTGGCCGCGCGGATCGGCGCCGGCGTGACGCTGGCGGCGGTCGCGGCGCTGACCGCCTACGGTCCCGCGACCGGGCAGGAGCGCCCGGAGTCGATTCTGCCGCCGGGGTTCGGCGAACCCGCCGCACAGCCTTCTCCGCGCGCGACCGCGACGCCCCGACCCGGCACGACCGCCGCAGCGACGACGCCCGGCGCGGCCCCGACCGCCGCGACGTCGGGCGAGATGGTCCAGCCCTTGCCGTCGTCCACCCCGACGCCGCTGGCCAGCGCGACGCCGACCGCGACGCCGACGATCGATCCGGCCGTCCTCGCGCAATATGAGATGCCAGCGTCCGCGCGCCGCTCGCTGGCCAGCGTCGGCCCGGCGGGCCCGCGCGAGGGCGCGTTCGGTGCGGACGCCTTTGCCGGCGCCGACGGTCCCTATGTCGAGGCGCTGATGCGGCGCGTCGCCGCGCCGCTCCCGTCGCGGTGGCTGTCGATCGTGCTGCGGCGCGCGCTGGTCGCGCAGGTCGATACGCCCGGCCACGTCAACGGCGCCGATTTCGCCGCGGAGCGCGCGTGGCTGCTGCTCCGGATGGGCGAATCGGTCGCGGCGCGGGCGTTGGTGCAAAGCGTCGACAACGCCAATTACACCCCCAAATTGTATCAGGTCGCGATGAACGCGGCACTGGCGACCGGCGATCCCGCCGCCCTGTGCCCGATCGCCGACGCCGGCCTCGCCACGACGCGCGAGCGCGGCTGGACGCTGGCGCAGGCGATGTGCGCCGGCCTGTCCGCGGAGCCCGCGCGCGCCAAGGCGCTGGTGACGGCGGCGCGGCGACGCAACGTCGCCACCGGTATCGACCTGCAACTGGCGCAGAAGGTCGTCGGCGCGGGGCCGGGCGGCGGCCAGGCGGTGACGATCGAATGGGCGGGGGTCGGCGACCTCACCGCCTGGCGGTTCGGCCTTGCGACCGCGACCGGCGTCCCCATTCCCGATCCGCTGTTCGCAACGGTCGGGCCGCAGGCGCGGTCGTGGTACGCGCAGTCGCCGGGTATCCCGCTTGCCGACCGGCTGCCGTCGGCCGAGATCGCGGCGGGGCAGGGCGTCCTGTCCGCCGCCGCCCTGATCGACGTCTATGGCGCGGTCGACGCCGCCAGCGACATGCCGGGCGCCGCCACCGCGACCGCCAACGACCTGCGCACCGCCTATGTCGGCGGCGACGCGGAGGCGCGGCTGTCGGCGATGCGCAGCCTGTGGGGCAATGCGCGCAACGACGCGGACAAGGCGCCATCGGTCGGGCGGCTGGTGCTGACGTCGCGCGCGGCGGCGCGGCTGCCGGCGCGGCTCGGGGTCGAGGATGCGCGCTTCCTCGTCGCATCGATGCTGACCGCCGGGCTCGACCGCAGCGCCGCGCGCTGGCGCAATGCGGTGGAGGAGGGCGGCGACGCCTGGGCGATGATCGCGCTCGCCGATCCCGACATGGGCGGCCGGATGAGCTATCGCCAGCTGTCGTCCTACACTGGTCGCGGCGATGCGGCGCTGAAGCAGCGGCTGTTCTTCGCCGGCCTCGCCGGTCTCGGCCGGTTGTCGCCCGAGGATATCGAACGCGCCGCGCAGGCGCTGGACGTGCGGATCGGCATGCAGAACAGCTGGACCCGCGCGATCGAGCGCGCCGCCGCCGACGGACAGCGCGGCACCGTGGTCGTGCTCGCCGCGATTGGCATGCAGACGCCGAACTGGCGCGGCGTGCCGCCGGCGATGCTCTATCGCATCGTTAGCGCGCTGCGCGCGGTCGGGCTGGAAGGCGAAGCCCGCATGATCGCGGCCGAGGCGCTGGCGCGCGTCTGACGATGGCTGGCGGGCAGGATCGCGCGCTGATCGACCGCTTCCTCGAAATGCTGTCGGCGGAGGCGGGGGCGGCGGCCAACACGCTCGCCGCCTATCGCAGCGACCTGACGCTCGCCTCCGCGGCGCTCGACGGCGCGCTGGTGACCGCCACGGCCGACCGGTTGCAGGCGCTCGCCGCCGGATGGCAGTCGCTCGCGCGCAGCACCGTCGCGCGCAAGTCCGCGGCGCTGCGGCGCTTCTACGCCTTCCTTGCGGACGAGGGGCACCGGCAGGACGACCCGGGTCCGGTGCTGCCCCGTCCCGGTACGGCGCGCGCGCTGCCCAAGGTGCTCGGCATCGCCGACGTCGATCGGCTGTTCGCGGCGATCGCGGACCGCTGCGCGATCGAGCGGCCGTTGCCCAACGACCTCAGGCTCGCGGCGCTCGTCGAGCTGCTCTATGGGTCCGGGCTGCGCGCGACCGAGCTGGTCGGCCTTCCGCGCAACGCGGTGCAGGCCGACCGGCCGTACCTGATCCTGAAGGGCAAGGGCGGGCGCGAACGGCTGGTGCCCGTGTCCGACCGCGCGCGCGCGGCGGTGGCGGCGTGGCGCGCGCATGTCGCCGCGGACCGAGCCTGGCTGTTCCCGTCGGGCCGCACGCATTTGTCACGGATCCGCCTGTACCAGCTCGTCAAGGCGCTGGCGGCGGAGGCGGGGATCCCGCCCGACCGGGTTAGTCCGCACGTGCTGCGCCATGCCTTTGCGACGCACCTGCTGGCGGGGGGAGCGGACCTGCGCGCCCTCCAGGCCATGCTGGGCCATGCCGATATCGCGACCACCGAGATCTACACGCATGTCGATGCCAGCCGGCTGGTCGAGCTGGTCAACACCCGCCATCCGCTCGCCGACCCGCATCGCGGCCATACGCCACCGCGTTGACGTACCGCGCCTCCGCCCGTAACCCGCGGCCATGGCGAGCTTCCTCGAATTCGAAAAACCCATTGCCGAACTGCAAGGCCGCATCGACGAACTGCGGGCGACCGCCGCGGACGGCACGATCGACATCGCGGCCGATCTGGCGCGGTTGCAGGCCAAGTCCGACAAGCTGCTGCGCGATACGTTCGCCAGGCTGACGCCGTGGCAGAAGACGCAGGTCGCGCGACATCCCGAACGGCCCCATTTCAAGGATTACGTCGCCGGCCTGTTCGACGAATTCGTGCCGCTGGCGGGCGACCGTGCCTTCGCCGACGACCAGGCGATCATGGGCGGCTTCGCGACGTTCCGCGGCCGCAAGGTCATGGTGCTCGGCCACGAAAAGGGCTCGGACACGGCGACGCGGCTGCGTCACAATTTCGGCATGGGCAAGCCCGAGGGCTATCGCAAGGCGATCCGGCTGGTCGAACTGGCCGATCGTTTCGGACTGCCGGTCGTCACTTTGGTCGACACGATGGGCGCCTTCCCCGGCATCGAGGCGGAGGAGCGCGGCCAGGCCGAGGCGATCGCGCGCTCGACCGAGGCGTGCCTCGCAGCCGGCGTGCCCGTCGTCGCCGCGATCGTCGGCGAGGGCGGCTCGGGCGGCGCGGTGGCGCTGGCGGCGGGCAATCGCGTGCTGATGTTCGAACACGCGATCTATTCGGTCATCAGCCCGGAAGGCTGCGCCTCGATCCTGTGGCGCACCGCCGACAAGGCGGCCGATGCGGCGGAAGCGATGCGCGTCACCGCGCAGGACCTGAAGGCGTTCGGCGTCATCGATACGATCGTCCCCGAACCGCTGGGCGGCGCGCATCGCGATCCCGCGGGGGCGATCGTGGCGCTGGGTGACGCTTTGGCAGCTGCGCTCGAGTCGCTCGGGCATCGTGACGGTGCCACGCTGCGGCGGGATCGTCGCGAGAAGTTCCTGGCGATGGGGCGGCTCTAGGCGGCGCGAAAAGGGCGGCGGAACCATGGTCCCGCCGCCCGCTTCGTCTTCACGTCGAACTGCGGTCGTCTTACGACGCGGTCATGTTCGACGAGACGTTGTTGAAGGTGGTCTTGAGCTTGTTGCCCAGGCCCTGCATGGCGGCGATGGCGGCAACGGCGATCAGCGCGGCGATCAGGCCGTACTCGATCGCGGTCGCGCCCTTGCTGTTCTTGATGAACTTGCGAATGGTCTGCATTCCGGTCTCCATGTTCGATACTTCAGTCACCCGGCTGAACCGGTGACCCGGAGCAGCGACGGCAGATGTACGGGGGCAAGGTTGCTAAAGATTTAAGCCGGATGGCGAATTCTGCGGCGACCGGCGGTGCGCGGTCAGGATGCGGCGACGACCTTGTCGCTGACGTTGCGCCACATGTTGGTGTTGGCGTTGGCGACCTGCTTCAACGCGACCACCATGACGATGACGATGAGCGCCACGATCAACCCATATTCCACGGCGGTGGCGCCGCGCGCGTTGCGCGCGAGGGGCTTCAACCGGCCGGCGAGGCGGCGGAGGTGCGGACGCAGGATCATGCCGGACGGCGTAGACAAGAAGGCTTAAGGAATGGCTGACGATCCGACCGTCGCGAACGCGCCCCATGTCGCGCTGATGCCGGTGGTGGCGGGCGCGCTGGTCGACGCCGCGGGGCGCGTGCTGTTGCAGCGTCGCCCGCCCGGCAAGCAGCTGGCGGACCTGTGGGAGTTTCCGGGCGGCAAGGTCGAGCCGGGCGAGACGCCGGAGGCCGCGCTGGTCCGCGAGCTGGCGGAGGAACTGGCGATCCGCGTCGACCCGGCCGCGCTGACCGCGGTCACCTTCGCCAGCGCCGGGCTGGGCGACCGGCACCTGTTACTGCTGCTCTACGTGGTGCGGGCGTGGCAGGGCACGCCGCAGCCGCTCGAGGCGAGTGCGCTCGCCTGGGTCCGTCCGGCGGATATGGCGGCGTTGCCGATGCCGCCCGCCGACGTCCCGCTGGTAGCGATGCTGTGCCGTCTGGATGGATTCGACGGTTGACGGGTCGGCCAAAACCGACCATCTGCGCCGCTCCCGCATCGAGGCCCGATGGCGGAGTGGTGACGCAGAGGACTGCAAATCCTTGCACCCGGGTTCGATTCCCGGTCGGGCCTCCAGCGGATGGCGCAACGCGGAAATGGCGCGGGCACGCGGCTAATCGGAAGACCGGGCTCTTGAAGGTCTTCACGGCTGCCCGGTCGGGCCTGTCGTCCTGATCTGGGGATTTTCGGCCATTCGCTTGCGGTCGATCCACCATCCCCGGGCGGTTTCAACGTCGTCGAGCATCGTCGCGCGATAATCGACCGGCCCCTCCCATATCCGTGGATGGTCCTGTCTACTTCGCCATAGGCCGTCATCCGGCATAATACCCGAGCCACGGCGCCGTTAGTGGGAGAAAGATACTCTTCCCGCTTTCCATACTCTTAGGCGTCAATAATACAGTTAATGCGCCATTACAATACACGTCCCTTTTAACCATTATTTCATGTTGTGATTCAGATGAATAGTCAATTAACACGACGTCAGCCCCGCTTTGGTGCGTGGCAGAGCGTGGGAATCAAACATGAAATTGAGGTTTCTTGTAGCTTCGGCAATGTTGATCGTCGCCGGTCCAATGTCTGTCGGCAGCGCTTCTGCTGACGTGATCGTGGATACTGGTGCCTCATCCAGCGGTACGCAGTGGAGCTTCGGAAGCTTCCAGTATTTTGCTGGGGAATTTGCTGTCAGCAAGGCGTATCAGATCGACAGCGTCTCGGGCTACTTCAGCAATTCCTATGGTGAAACAGGCACGGTTACCGCCCAGTTGTTCAGTGATGGCGGCAACGTGCCGGGTGCCCTGCTCTTTTCGAAGTCCTTCAGCCTGGCGGCAGGTGCTGCGGACAATTGGTACGGCGTCAGCAATCTCGACTGGAATGTCACTGCCGGCAGCTATTGGCTGTCGTTCGCGCCCGACGCTAACATTAGCGGCAACTGGCGAGGGGGCGCTCCGTCGCCGCTGGCCGAATATGCGCAACATACATCGAGCTCGTTCGAAAACCGTGGGGCAAACTTCTTCGACTATCTGAAGGTTGGCTTGCGCGTTTCCGGCACGGTTGCAGCCGCGCCGAGCGCCGTGCCAGAGCCTGCGACGTGGGCGATGATGATCCTGGGCATGGGCGCTGTCGGCTTTGCGATGCGCCGCCGCCAGAAGACCGTTACGACGACGGTAAAGTACGCAGCCTGACGATCGTCGCCCGCTTTTCCCTTGTCGGGCTTCAAGAAGCCGCCGCCCCGTGACCCGGGTCGGCGGCTTTCGGGCGTAGGCGGCCACGCAATAGCGGACGTTACAATCCCGCGCGCGCCGGCATGCCGTGCTGAACGCGCGTCGACGGTATCGCGCCGTCACGCAAGGCGTCACGCCGCGCCGTGATCCTCCACCACCACGGCCGGCGCGCGCGTTTCGACGCGGGCGGCGTCGCGGGGAAGGAGCATGGGGCGCAGGCGGATGCCGATGCAGATGACCGTCGGCCAGAACAGCGTGTTGACGATGTCGGCGGTCGTGTCGGGCCAGCGCCATGAGCCGAAGTGCAGCCGGTCCATCACCTCGTTGAACGCCTCGGCGAGCACCACCAGCGACCATGGGACGAAACTGCCGAGCGAGCGCCGGGTCAGCACGCGGCCGAGCATCAGCACCGCCATGCCGGCGTGGATGTGGAGGATCGTGTCGGGCAGGCCGGTGCCGTCGCCGATCCAGTCGATGAACTTGTGATAGGTGCCGGGGATCATCGCGCGTCCATAGGCGCCCGATGCGGTCGAGGCCAATCGGCGAAACGCGACGGCCGCCGCGTTCCGCTGCTTGGCGCGGGCGGCCGTGCACGGTACAAGCCGGTCTGACAGTTAGTGTATGGCGCAGCTAATACGGTTGTGCGAGAGGGGTATCATGAACATCAGCCTCGATAATCAGCGTCCTACGACGGAAGCGATGCGCCACGCGATGGTCGCCAGCCAGTTGCGCACCAATGCGGTCAGCGACCAGCGCGTGCTGGTGGCGATGAACACGCTGCCGCGCGAGGCGTTCGTGCCCGCCGACGTGCGCGACATCGCCTATCGCGACACCGCGCTGCCGGTGGCGGGCGGGCGGGCGATCAACCTGCCGATGGTCACCGGCCGGCTGCTCACCGAAGCCTATCTGGAACGCAAGGACCGCGTCCTGCTGATCGGTGCGGCGGGCGGCTACACCGCCGCGATCCTGGCGCAGATCGCCGCAGAGGTGGTCGCGGTCGAGGAGGATGCGGCGCTCGTCGCCCTCGCGCGCGGCGCCCTCGGCGCGACGCCGAACGTCACGCTGGTCGACGGGCCGCTCGCCGCGGGCCATCCCGGCGGCGCGCCCTATGACGTGCTGATCGTCGACGGCGCGATCGAGCATGTCCCCGACGCGCTGGTGCATCAGGTCAGGGCCGGCGGGCGTGTCGTCGCCGGACTGGTGGAGCGCGGCGTGACGCGGCTGGCAAGCGGTCGCAAGACCGACGGCGGGTTCGGCCTGTCGCCGTTCATGGACAGCGATTGCGTCGTCCTGCCGGGCTTCGCCACGCCGCAGGGTTTCAGGTTTTAGTCATGCGTAACGGGGGGACGATGCGGGGATTGTTGCTGGGCGGGGCGATGCTGGCGTGCTGTGCCGCGCCGGCGGGGGCCGAGACGCTGCGCGAGGCGCTGGCCAAGGCCTATGCCTCCAACCCGACGATCACCGGGCAGCGCGCCGCGCAGCGCGCGGTCGACGAGGGCGTGCCGATCGCGCGCGCCAGCGGGCTGCCTGGCGTCGCCGCGACCGGATCGGTCACCGACAATCTGTTGCAGGCGAACAACAATTTCCTCAATCCCGAACGCTCCGGCAACGGCCAGCTCAACCTGACGGTGCCGCTGTTCCAGGGGGGTGCGGTAAAGAATGCCGTGCGCGCCGCCGAGACGCGCGTCGATGCCGGCCGCGCACAGCTGCGCGGGACGGAGGCGACCACGTTCACCAACGTCGTCGCGGCCTATATGAACGTGATCCGCGACGAGGCGATCACCTCGCTCAACCAGCAGAACGTGCGCGTGCTCGACGTCAACCTGCGCGCCAGCCGCGACCGGTTCCAGGTCGGCGACCTGACCCGCACCGACGTCGCCCAGTCCGAGGCGCGACTCGCGCTCGCCCGTGCGCAGCTGCAGCAGGCGGAGGCGCAGCTGATCTCGAGCCGCGAGAATTATATCGCGGTGGTGGGCTCGCCGCCGGTCGCGCTCGAACAGCCGCCGCTGCTGCCCAATCTGCCCAATTCGCCGACCACCGCGGTCAGCGTCGCGCTGGAAAACAACCCGAACCTGATCGCCGCGCGGCGGCAGGCGGATGCGACCCGCTACGACGTCGGCGTCGCCCGCGCCAACCGGCTGCCGCGCGTCTCGGCGGTGACCGGCGGCACCTATTTCAACTATCTGGGATCGCTGCCCCCCGCCAGCCTCAACCAGGGGATCAACAATTCGGGCACCGCGGCGCAGGCCGGGCTGCAATTCTCGCTGCCGCTGTTCCAGGGCGGGCGCCCCGCCGCGCAGGTCCGCCAGGCGCAGGCGCAGCGCAGTCAGGCGCTGGAGAACGTGACCGCGACCGAGCGCGCCGTCATCTCGCAGGCGCGCTCCGCCTATGCGATCTGGCAATCCTCGCAACAGGTGATCGCCTCGTCCGAAACCGCGGTCAACGCCAACAAGCTGAGCCTGGAGGGCGTGCGCGCCGAGAACAGCGTCGGCACGCGTACCATCCTCGACATCCTCAACGCCGAGCAGGAATTGCTGAACAGCCAGGTGACGCTGGTGACCGCGCGGCGCGATGCCTATGTCGCGGGCTTCGCGCTGCTGGCGGCGATGGGCAATGCCGAGGCGCGCGACCTGGGTCTGGACGGCGGTGTGCTGTACGATCCCGCGGTCAACTACAAGCGCGTGCGCAACCGGATCAACGATTTCGACAGCGATTCGGAGCCCGTGCCGACGGCGGTGACGACCGCGCAGACGCCGCCGCAGACCGCGGCCGTCGCGCGTCCGAGCGATCCGATGCTCGATACGCCGGTTGACAGGAGCCCGGCGTTAACCACAGGTGCATCTGCGCCGAGCCGTCAGTGATGACGGCAGGCCGGGAATCAGGGCAGGGGCGTCGGAATTATGGGGGATATGAGCGTCGAACCGTCGATGGAGGAAATCCTGTCGTCGATCAAACGGATCATCGCCGAGGAAGGTGAGAGCACGCAGGCGCGTGGCCGTCGCACCCGATCCGCGCCGCCGCCGATCGAACCGGGACCCGAAGAGGTGCTCGAACTGAGCGATCCGATGCCGGTCGCACCGGAGCCTGCACCCGTGCCGGCACCGCAGCCCGCGGCGTTCCAGCCCGCGCCCGAGCCGCAACCGACCGCACAGGCCCAGCCCGAGCCGCAACCCCAACCCCAAACCCAACCGCGGATGCAGCCCCAGCCCCAGCCGCCGCAGCGGCCAATGCCACCCCAGCCGCAGCCGGCGCGTCCGGCGCCCGCCCAACCCGCGATGACCGAGGAACCGATCCTGTCGCAACGTACCGCCGCCGCCAGCCTCGGCTCGCTGGAAACGTTGAGCAAGCTGCTCGTCCGGCCTGAGCCCGACAGCGACGGGACGCTGGAAGGACTGGTCCGCGAAATGTTGCGGCCGATGCTGCGCGAATGGCTCGACGCGCATCTGCCCGAGATGGTCGAGACGATGGTCGCGCGCGAGATCGCCAAGATCACGTCGCAGATGCGCTGACGCCGCGGGGGGGGGGGCGCGCGCACCGCGCCCCCAACCCCGGCGCGATAGGGCGCGTCGCCGTTGCCGCCGCGCATGCGATCTGCTTATCCTCGGCCCATGAAGCACATCCTTGCCGCGAGCCTGCTCGCCACCGTCGCGGCGATCGCCGCCCCCGCCGCCGCCCGCCAGCTGACCATCGACGACGTGACCATGCTGAGCCGCGTCGGTGCGCCCGCCGTATCCGCGGACGGCCGATGGCTGGTATGGGCGCAACGCGAAACCGATCTTGCCGCCAATCGCGGCCGCTATGACCTCTGGCGGCTCGACCTGTCGCGCCGGGGTGCGAAGCCCGAGCCGCTCCTGAACGAGGCCGACGTCAACGAGAACGATCCGCAGGTCGTCGGATCGACGATCTATTTTTCATCCGACAAGGGCGGGGACGACGCGATCTGGTCGATTCCCGTCACGGGTGGCGAACCGCGCAAGCTCACCGGCTTCCAGGGCGGCTTCGGCGGGTTCAAGGTCGCGCCGACCGCGGACCGGATCCTCGTCTGGGCGGACCGCCGGCCGAATGCACCGACGCTCGCGCCCGCACTGGACAAGAAGGACCCGAACGCCGGCGAGGGGCGCGTCTACGACAAGCTGTTCGTGCGACACTGGGATCGCTGGGTCGACGGCACGCATTCGCAGCTGTTCGTGCTGCCGCTGACCGCGGCGGGCGCGCCGGGCGACGGCGTCGCGATCGGCCACGGGCTCGACGGCGATGCCCCCTCGCGCCCGTTCGGCGGCGGCGAGGAGGTGTCGTGGAGCGCGGACGGCCGGACGGTCTATTTCGCGCTGCGCGTCGCCGGCACGACCGAGCCGCTGTCGACCAACCTCGACATCTGGTCGGCGCCCGCCGACGGGTCGGCAGCGCCGGTGAACCTGACCCCCGCCAACCGCGCGACCGACAATCTGCCGACCGTGTCGCCGGACGGGCGCAGCCTCGCCTGGTTCGCGATGAAGCGGCCCGGCTTCGAAGCCGACCGGCAGGTGCTGATGCTGCGCGACCTTGCCAGCGGCCGCGTCCGTGCGCTGACCGAGGGGTGGGACCGGTCGGTCGGCTCGATCGCCTGGTCGCCCGATTCGAAGCGCATCTACGTCACCGCGCAGGATGTGCAGGAAAACCCGCTGTTCGCGGTCGACCCGACGAGCGGCAAGGTGACGCGACTCACGCAGCTGGGGCATGTGTCGGCGGTGGCGCCGACGCCGAAGGGCGCGATCGTCGCGCTCAACAGCCTGACCGCGCCCGATGATTTCTACGCCGTGACGGCCAGGGGCAGGCCCGCGCGGCTGACGCAGGTCAACGCCGCCAGGCTCGCCGGGATCGACATGCCGGCAGTGACGCGGTTCAGCTTCACCGGCGCCAACAACGATACCGTCTGGGGCTATGCGGTAAAGCCGGCGGGCAGCACCGGCAAGGTGCCGGTCGCCTTCATGGTCCATGGCGGCCCGCAGGGATCGAGCGACAACAGCTGGTCGTACCGCTGGAACCCGGCGGTGTTCGCCGGCGCGGGCTATGGCCTGGTCGCGGTCGATTTCCACGGCAGCACCGGCTACGGCCAGGCGTTCACCGACGCGATCAGCAACAATTGGGGCGGCTGGCCGCTCGACGACCTGAAGGCGGGGTTGAAGGCGGCGACGGACAAGTTCGGCTGGCTCGACGGCAACCGCGCCTGCGCGCTCGGCGCCTCCTACGGCGGCTATATGATGAACTGGATCGAGGGGCGCTGGCCCGACCGCTTCAGGTGCATCGTCCAGCACGACGGCGTCTTCGATGCCCGCGCGATGGCGTACGAAACCGAGGAATTGTGGTTCGACGAATGGGAACATGGCGGCAAGGCCTATTTCGAGGACCCCGCGGCGTACGAAAAGTGGAACCCGGTCAACTACGTCCAGGACTGGAAGACGCCGATGCTGGTCATCACCGGCGAAAAGGACTTCCGCATTCCCTATACGCAGGGGCTGGCGACCTTCACCGCGCTCCAGCGCCGTGGCATTCCGTCGCGGTTGCTAGTCAATCCCAACGAGAACCACTGGGTGCTGAAGCCGCGCAACTCGCGCCAATGGTATGGCGAGGTGCTCGGCTGGATGGACCGCTGGACCGGCGCGAAGTGATCCGTGCGCGGGGGGTGACGAACCGCACGCACCCCCGCTAAGGGGCGGGCATGACCGAGCTCGCCAAGACCTTCGACCCCGCCGCTATCGAGACCCGCTGGTACGACCATTGGGAAACGCAGGGGCTGTTCCGCCCCGACCGGCCGGGGGCGGAGCCGTGGACGATCGTCAACCCGCCGCCCAACGTCACCGGCTCGCTGCACATCGGCCATGCGCTCGACAACACGCTGCAGGATATCCTGACGCGGCATGCGCGGCTGAAGGGCAAGGACGCGCTGTGGGTGGTCGGGACCGATCACGCCGGCATCGCGACGCAGATGGTCGTCGAGCGGCAGATGGCGTCAAGGGGCGAGAAGCGCACCGACCTCGCGCGCGAGGCGTTCGTCGCGAAGGTGTGGGACTGGAAGGCCGAGAGCGGCGGCGAGATCACGCGCCAGCTGCGCCGGCTCGGCTGTTCGATGGACTGGGCCAACGAGCGGTTCACGATGGACGAGGGCTTCAGCAAGGCGGTGCTGAAGGTGTTCGTCGAGCTGCATCGGCAGGGGCTGCTGTACCGCGACAAGCGGCTGGTGAACTGGGACCCGGGCCTCGGCACCGCGATCAGCGATCTGGAGGTCGAAACGCGCGAGGTGCAGGGCCGGTTCTGGCGGCTGCGCTATCCGCTCGCCGACGGATCGGGCTTCATCGAGGTCGCGACGACGCGGCCCGAGACGATGCTCGCCGACATGGCGGTCGCGGTGCATCCCGACGACGCGCGCTATACCGCGCTGGTCGGGCAGCAGGTGCGGCTGCCGATCACCGGGCGCCTGATTCCGATCGTCGCCGACGAGCATGCCGATCCGGAGCTGGGGTCGGGCGCGGTGAAGATCACGCCGGGCCACGATTTCAACGATTTCGAGGTCGGCCGCCGCGCGGGAATCGAGGCGCGCGACATGCTCAACATGCTCGATGCGAAGGCGCGGGTGGTCCAGACCGCGGACGGCATGATCCCCGACGCGTTCCTGGGACTGTCCGGCGAGGAGGCGCGCCGGCTGGTCGTCGAGCGGCTGAAGGACGAGGGCGCGCTGATCCCGCACGTCGACAAGGACGGCGCCGAGCACGACGCCGAGCCGCGCGTGATCCAGACGCCGTTCGGCGACCGTTCCGGCGTGGTGATCGAACCGTGGCTGACCGACCAATGGTATGTCGATGCGGCGACGCTCGCGAAGCCGGCGATCGAGGCGGTCCGATCGGGCGCGATCCGGATCGTGCCCAGGACGTGGGAAAAGACCTTCTTCAACTGGATGGAGAACATCCAGCCGTGGTGCGTCAGCCGCCAATTGTGGTGGGGCCACCGGATCCCGGCGTGGTTTGGACCGACCAAAGACCAGTACGGCATTGGGGTTCGGATCCCGGCCGAGGGTCGCTTCGATGAGGGACTTCAGATCACGCCCATAATCCAGCGGGCCTTCGTCGCCGAAAATGAGGATGAGGCAATACGCCTGGCATCTGAATATTACGGTCCGGGAATTTCTGTTGGTGTCGGTAGCGAACCATCCTTCGACGACCAGCAGGTCATCATTGCCCGCGATCCCGACGTGCTCGACACGTGGTTTTCCAGCGCGCTGTGGCCGTTCGCGACGCTCGGTTGGCCTGAAAATCCTCCCCGGCACGGGGAGGGGGACCATGTGCAGCATGGTGGAGGGGGCGTACCCTCAGGTGCTGCGCTCGCGGAACCCCCCCTCCACCCTTCGACTGCGTCGAACGGTCCCCCTCCCCATGCTGGGGAGGATCGGACGCTGGGCGGCCGCTATCCCAACGACGTCCTGATTTCGGGGTTCGACATCCTGTTCTTCTGGGATGCGCGGATGATGATGCAGGGCATGCACTTCATGAAAGACGTGCCCTTCCGCACGCTCTACCTGCACGGTCTGGTCCGCGCCGCCGACGGCGCGAAGATGTCCAAGTCGAAGGGCAATACCGTCGATCCGCTCGGCCTGATCGACCGGTACGGCGCCGATGCGCTGCGCTTCTTCATGGCGGCGATGGAAAGCCAGGGCCGCGACATCAAGATGGATGAGAAGCGGGTCGAGGGCTATCGCAACTTCGCGACCAAGCTGTGGAACGCGAGCCGCTTCTGTCAGGCCAACGGCATCGGCGGATCGACCACGCTCGAACCGCCGGCGGCGAGCCTGCCGGTCAACATGTGGATCATCGCCGAAACGGTGAAGACGGTGCAGGCGGTCGACCTGGCGCTCGCGGATTACCGGTTCGACGGTGCGGCCAATGCGATCTACCAGTTCGTCTGGAGCCGGTTTTGCGACTGGTATCTCGAACTCATCAAGCCGGTGCCGGTCGGCGACGAGCGCGGCACGATCGCGGCGGAGAGCAAGGCGGTGGCGGGCTGGGTGCTCGACCAGATCCTGGTGCTGCTCCACCCGTTCATGCCCTTCATTACCGAGGAATTGTGGCATGCGATGGCGCCGGAGGGTTCGCCGCGCGATCACGACCTGATCGTCGCGCAATGGCCGATGGCGGATGCGCGCAGCCTCGATCCGGCGGCCGAGCAGGAGGTCGACTGGCTGATCCGGCTGGTCGGCGAGATCCGCGCCGCACGGACCGAACTGAACGTGCCGCCGGGCGCGCGCCTGCCGCTGTACGTCCGCGATGCGGACGCGACGACGACCGAACGGCTGGCGCGGCAGGCGGCGGTGCTGTCGCGCCTCGCCCGCGTCGAACGCGCCGACGGCGACGTCAGCGGCGGCGCGGCGCAGGTCGTGGTCGACGAGGCGACGTTCGTGCTGCCGCTGGAAGGCGTCATCGACCTCGACGCGGAACGCACCCGCCTGACCAAGTCGATCGCCGCGGCCGCGAAGGAGCGCGACGCGCTCGCCGGACGCCTCGGCAATGCGAGCTTCGTCGAACGCGCCAAGCCCGAGGCGGTGGAGAAAGCCCGGGCCGACCATGCCGACAAGGCGGCGGAGGCGGACCGCCTGTCCGCGGCGCTGGCGCGGCTGGGATGACCGCCGCCGGGTCCGTCATCCCCGCCTGTGCGGGGATGACAGGTACGGGGGCATCGTAAGACGTTCCCTCGGACGTTTCTGGAAGGACGGCGATTGGCACGACCGCAGCGCGACCTCACCTCCGGCACCATCGGCGGCACCCTGCTCGCCTTCGCGCTGCCGACGCTCGGCTCGAACATCCTGCAGTCGCTGAACGGATCGATCAACGCGATCTGGGTCGGGCGTTTCCTGGGCGAAGGCGCGCTGGCGGCGACGTCGAACGCCAACATCATCATGTTCCTGATGTTCGGCGCCGTGTTCGGGTTCGGCATGGCGGCGACGATCCTGGTCGGGCAGAGCTTCGGCCGGCACGACGTCGAGGGCGCGCGGCGCGCGTTCGGCGCGGCGATCGGGCTGGTGCTGATGGGATCGGTGGTGATCGCGATCCTCGGCTGGCTGTTCTCGTCGGAAATCCTGCACCTGCTCGCGACGCCGGGGGACGCGATGGGGCTGGCGCAGGCGTATCTGCGCGTCATCTTCCTCGGCCTGCCGGCCTCGATGCTGCTGGTGCTCGTCATGATGGGGCTGCGCGGCACCGGCGATTCGCTGACGCCGCTGTGGTTCATGGCATTGAGCGTGGTGCTCGACAGCGGGCTCAACCCGCTGCTGATCGCCGGCGTGGGGCCGTTTCCGCGGCTCGGTATCGCCGGGTCCGCCTGGGCGACGCTGATCGCCAACCACCTCGCGGTCGCCGGGCTCGTCGCCTATGTCTACGTACGGGACCTGCCGATCCGCCTGCGTGGTCCGGAACTCGCCTGGATCCGCCCGAGCCGCGCGCTGGCCGGCACGATCGTGCGCAAGGGGCTGCCGATGGGCGCGCAGATGCTGGTGATGTCGTCGGCGGGCCTGACCATGGTCGGCCTCGTCAACCGGCAGGGGGTCGACACCGCCGCCGCCTATGCCGTGTCGCAGCAATTGTGGACCTATATCCAGATGCCCGCGCTGGCGATCGGCGCCGCGGTCAGCGCGATGGCGGCGCAGAACATCGGCGCCGACCGCTGGGACCGGGTAGCGAGCATCACCCGCTACGGCGTCCTCTACAACATCATGCTGACCGGCGTGATGGTCGCCGCGGTCATCCTGTTCGACCGGCAGGTGATGACGCTGTTCGTCCCCGGCACCAGCCCGGCGCTGCCGATCGCGCGGCATATCCAGCTGATCGCGAGCTGGAATTTCGTCGTGTTCGGCGTGACGATGGTGCTGTTCTCCACCGTCCGCGCGAACGGCGCGGTGCTGGCGCCGCTGCTGTTCCTGTTCCTGTCGATGTATCCGGTGCGGATCGGCTTCGCGCTGGGCGCGCGCGCCTGGCTGAGCGTCGATTCGCTGTGGTGGAGCTTTCCGGTCGGGTCGGTCGTCAACCTCGTGATGGCGGCGCTCTACTACCGATACGGCAACTGGCGCCACGGCAGCCTCGTCGTCGCGCCCGATGCCGACGAGGCGCACGAGCACAGTCATACCGTCGCGGAGCCCGGCGGCCGCCTGCAACCGAGCGGCTGATCGCGATCAGGCGGGGACCATCACCTCGATCGCGCCCGCCGCGACCCGCGCGGTGATCGGCGTGTGCGCGAGCAATTCGCCGTCGATCGAGATCGGCAGCGACGGCCGCGTGTCGATCTTGAGCGACTTGCCCGAAAAGCTGATCGTGTCCTGATGCCGCGAATCGTGGCGGAAGAAGCTGGCCGCCCAATTCTTGGCGAGCGTCCGCTTGTAGCGGCCGGTCACCGCCTGGACGACGATCTCGCCCGAATTGACCGACGCCTCGTCCACCAGCCAGGTGCCGCCGTGATAGGGGCCGTTCGAGATGCGCACCTCGACCACGCGCATCGTCTTCACCTCGCTGCCGTCGTCGACGGTCAGGATGAAGGGGCGGAACCGCACGAACTGCCACGCCGCCCAGCCGAGATAGCCGATCCGGCCGAGCACCTTCTTGAGGCCGTGCGGCACCGTCTCGGCGATCTGCGGGCTGATGCCCATCGCGGCGCAATTGGCGAAATAGTCGCCGTCGATCATGCCGAGGTCGATGCGCTTGGGTTTGCCGGTGCGGATCACCTCGATCGCGCCCTCGACGTCCAGCGGCAGGCCCAATGTCCGCGCGAAGCTGTTGGCGGTGCCGAGCGGCAGCACGCCGAGGATCACGCCCTTGCCGACCAGCAGGTCGACGAGGCCGCTGACCGTGCCGTCGCCACCGCCCAGGATCACCAGCTGCGGCTTCTTCGCCAGCACCGCATGGACCGTCTTTTCGAGGTTGCGGGGATCGTCGACCGCATGCGCATCGACCGGGAAGGGCAGGCCCTTCATCGCCGCGCACGCCCGCTCGAACAGCTTCTGTCCCTTCCGCGACTTGGCATTGACGATCAGGGCGGCGGACGTGATTTGGGTCATGGGGTTCCGATCGGTTACGCTTGCGCAACGCTTGGCAAGAGCGCTGCGATCCCGCAAAGCCGCCGCAGTCGTCGAAATGGATATGTCATGACCGCTGCCTATCCCGCCCTCCGCCTCCGCCGTACCCGCGCGTCGGGCTGGAGCCGGCGGATGCATGCCGAAACCGTGCTGACCCCCGCCGACCTGATCTGGCCACTGTTCATCGTCGAGGGCGAGGGCGTCGAACAGCCGATCGCCAGCCTGCCCGGCGTGTCGCGCTGGTCCGTCGACGGCATCGTCGCGTGCGCGATCGAGGCCCGCGCCCTCGGCATCCCCTGCGTCGCGCTGTTTCCCTACACGCCCGCGCACCTCAAGACCGACGACGGGCGCGAGGCGCTCAATCCCGACAATCTGATGTGCCGCGCGACCCGCGCGATCAAGGACGCGGTGCCGGAGGTCGGCGTGCTGACCGACGTCGCGCTCGATCCCTATACCAGCCACGGCCACGACGGGCTGGTCGATGCGGCGGGCTATGTCGTCAACGACACCACCGCCGCCATCCTGATCGAACAGGCGCTGAACCAGGCGCGCGCCGGCGCCGACATCATCGCGCCGTCGGATATGATGGACGGCCGCATCGGCATGATCCGCGACGCGCTGGAGGGCGAGGGCGCCCACAACGTCCAGATCATGAGCTATGCCGCCAAATACGCGAGCGGCTTCTACGGCCCGTTCCGCGACGCGGTCGGCAGCCGTGGGCTGCTGAAGGGCGACAAGAAGACGTATCAAATGGACCATGCCAACGCCGAGGAGGCGCTGCGCGAGGTCGCGCTCGACCTTGCCGAGGGCGCCGACAGCGTCATGGTCAAGCCGGGGCTGCCCTATCTCGACATCATCGTGCGGGTGAAGCAACGGTTCGAGGTGCCGGTGTTCGCCTATCAGGTGTCAGGCGAATATGCGATGCTGGAGGCATCGGTCGCCGCCGGGGCGGGCGAACGCAACGCGCTGGTGATCGAGACGCTGATGGCGTTCAAGCGTGCCGGCTGCTCGGGGGTGCTCACCTATCATGCCGCGCATGCGGCGCGGCTGCTCGGCGCGTGATCGAAACCGCACGGCTGCGGCTGCGCGGCTGGCGCGCGGACGAGCGCGACCTGTTCCACCGGCTGGGCAACGATCCCGACACGATGCGCTATCTGGGACCGCTGCGCGACCGTGCCACGGACGACGAGGCGTTCGACCGGCAACAGGCGTTCCTCGCCGCGCACGGCACCTGCGTCTGGCTGGTCGAACGACGCGACGACGGCGTCCCGCTCGGGGTGTGCGGGGTAAAGCCGGCGCGCGACGGACTGCCGATCGGCGGCGAGATGGAGATCGGCTGGCGGTTCGAGCCCGCCCATCGCGGCCATGGCTATGCGTTCGAGGCGGCGCGCGCCAGCCTCGACCACGTCTGGGCCACGACGGATACCGATCATATCGTGGCGATCACGGTGCCGGCGAACGCGCCGAGCTGGCGGCTGATGGAGCGGCTGGGCATGCGCCGCGTCGCGGGCGGCGACTTCGATCATCCGTTCGTGCCGCCCGACAGCCCGCTCCACCGGCATATCCTCTACCGGATCGACCGCAGCGGCGTCGCGGAGACCGGCTGGTGACGGCCACGCGCGGCGGCGCGCGCCTGTTGTTCGTCGCGACGATCCTGGCGGGATCGTTCCTGCTGTTCCTCGTCCAGCCGATGGTCGCGCGGATGGCGTTGCCGCGATTGGGTGGCGCGCCGGCGGTGTGGAATTCGGCGATGCTGGTCTACCAGACGCTGCTGCTCGGCGGCTATGCCTATGCGCATGCGCTGGCGCGGATCCGGCCGCGGGTGCAGGCGGCGGTGCATCTCGGCGTGCTGCTGGTGGGTGCCTTGTGGCTGCCGATCGGCCTGTCGATCGCCGGCAGCCCGGACGGACTGAGCCCGGCGCTGTGGGTGCCGTGGCTGCTCGGCGCGTCGATCGGGCCGTTGTTCTTCGCGGTGTCGGCCCAGGCGCCGCTGGTGCAACGCTGGTTCAGCATCGCGCGCAGCGGCGACGACCCCTACGCGCTGTATGCGGCGTCGAACCTCGGCAGCTTCGGCGGGCTGATCGCCTATCCGCTGCTGGTCGAACCGCTGCTGCCGCTGCGTCAGCAGAGCCTGATGTGGAGCGGTGGCTATGTGCTGCTGATCGCGCTGGTCGTCGCGTGCGCCTGGCTGCTGCCCCGCGCCGCGGGCGGAGAGACGGCGCGTCCGACCAGCCCGCCGGCGACGCGGCACCGGGCGCTGCACTGGATCGCGCTCGCGCTGGTGCCGTCGGGACTGATGCTGGCGACGTCGACCTATATCACGACCGACATCGTCGCGATGCCGCTGCTGTGGGTGCTGCCGCTCGGCCTGTATCTGCTGAGCTTCACGATCGCCTTCGCCGCCAATCGCGAGATCGCCGACCTGCTGACGCGGATCGCACCGATCACGATCCTGCTGTTCGGGGGCGTGATGATCGGGGGCTTCAACGAACTGCCGCTCGTCAACCTGTCGATCGCGCTCACCCTGCTGTTCATGGTGTCGGTGGCGCTCCACACGCAGATGTACCGGTTGCGCCCGGAGCCGGACCGGCTGACCGGATTCTATCTCGCGATGGCGTTCGGCGGGGCGCTCGGCGGCGTCTTCGCCGGCCTCGTCGCGCCGGTGCTGTTCGACTGGACCTACGAATATCCGATCCTGATCCTCGCCGCCGGGCTGCTCGTGCCGCAGGTGTTCCTGACCGCCGGGATCCGCACGCTGTGGACGACGCCGGCGAAGCGCCGCATCGCCTATGCCGTCGTCGCCATCGTGCTGGCGATCGTCTCCGGCCTGACCTTCCGCGGGCCGGCGGAGCTGTTCGGCGAGGGGCATCAGGGGCTGACCTTCATCGTCATCGCCGGGATCGGGATCGTGTCGGTCGGGGCCAGGCTGTCCTATGTGGCGATCCTCGCGGTCACGCTGGTGATCTTCGGCGGCTGGCGCGCGGTCGAACTGTCGCTGGAGCAGGGCGCGCGGACGCGCAGCTATTTCGGCGTCTACACCGTCCGTGACGCGCCGCACGTGCGCGAGCTCGATCACGGCACGACGGTGCACGGCATCCAGTTCACCGGCAACCCGGTGCTCGAACGACTGCCGACGACCTATTACGCGCCGCCGTCGGGGATCGGCCGCGCGATCGCCGCGCTGCCCGCGCTCTACGGTTCCGGGGCGCGCGTCGGCGTCGTCGGGCTGGGGACGGGGACGCTCGCCTGCTACGCGCAGCCCGGCCAGCACTGGCGCTTCTACGAAATCGACCCCGCGGTGATCCGTATCGCGCGCGACACCGGCCAGTTCACCTATCTGAAGAATTGCCTGCCCGATCCGCCGATACGCATCGGCGACGCCCGGATCAGCCTGGAGCACGACGCGCCCGCCAGCCTCGACCTGCTGGCGCTCGACGCCTTCTCGTCGGACGCGATCCCGATGCACCTGATGACGCAGGAGGCGTTCGCCGCCTATGCCCGCGTCCTGCAGACGCGCGGGCTGCTGCTCGTGCACATCTCGAACCGGTTCCTCGACCTCGAACCGTGATCGCCGCTGCGGCGCGGGCGGGCGGGTGGCATGCCATGAAGCTCTATTACACGCCGCCGAAGCACACCGCGGTCGCTTCCGCCAGCCAGTGGATCGCGCTGTCGCGCGACCCGGTGACGATGCGCTCGCTGATCGCCGCCGATCGCGGCTGGGCGCCGCTCGTGCCGCGGCCGAGCTTCGTCGCGTGGACCGACGATTATTCGACGATCCTGCCCCTGCTGAAGTGGCGCTAGGCGGCGGGCAGCGCGGCCTGTAGCCGGTCGATCGTTTCCCCCTGCCGCTGGCTTTCCGCCGCCACGCGCTCGCGCAGCGCGGTCAGCGTCGGATAGGCGGGGAGCAGCGCCGCGGCGCGCTCGCTCGCGGCCTGGTCGACGTCGGTCAGCAGCGACGAGGTCTGCGCGCGCCAGTCGTCGAGCTGCGCCAGCGCGGTCTGCGCGTCGAGCCACGCGTCGCTGCCGACCGGCTTGCCCCGCGCCCGTCCGCCGGCGGCCTGCGCCCTGGCGGCATCCGCGGCAAACTCCTTGGCCAGCGCGTCGAGCTTTTCCCCGGACGCCGCGACCCGGGCGTCGAGTGCGGTATCGGGTTTGGCTTCGACCACCGCCACTTCCGGCTCGGCGAAGCCCAGCTTCTCCACGGCGCGCGGCGCGAGCGAGGGATAGGCGGCGGTGTCGCTCGTACATCCGGACAGGGCGATGGCGAGCGCGGCGAGCGCAGGGACGGGTTTCATGCCGCCGGGTCTATGCGGGCCAAGAAAATGGCGCAACGCACTTGCGCGTTCGCGGGCGTCTGCTATCAGCGCGCCTCCAATGCGCGCCCGTAGCTCAGCTGGATAGAGCATCAGACTACGAATCTGAGGGTCGGACGTTCGAATCGTTCCGGGCGCGCCAGGAATTCCCCCGCTTCAGGCCATCGGTCTGGCGGGGGTTTTCGTATCCGCCCTATGCGATTGACCTTGGCGCATCCGTGGCGACGCGCTTTGCAAGGCCCCGCGGGGTGGCATCGCGTGGCGGGCACGGTACACCCGCGACCATGCTGCGTTCCATCCTGTCCCTGTTCGAACCCTTCATCCTCATGCTGCTCGGCACGGTCGCGCTCGCCAGCCTGCTGCCTGCGCGCGGCGACTGGGCGACCATGGCCGGCTATGCCGCCGACGGGGGGATCGTGCTGCTGTTCTTCCTCCACGGCGCCAAGCTGTCGCGTGACGCGATCTGGGAGGGGGCGCGCAACTGGCGCCTGCACCTCGCCGTGCTCGCCACGACCTTCGTCGTCTTTCCGCTGTGCGGACTCGCCCTCGCCGGGATCCCGCATCTGGCGGGGCCGGTCGCGGCCGGGCTGCTGTTCCTGACGCTGCTCCCGTCGACGGTGCAATCGTCGATCGCCTTTACCGCGATCGCACGCGGCAATGTCGCCGCGGCGGTGTGCAGCGCATCCTTCTCCAACCTGATCGGCATCGTGCTGACGCCGGCGCTGGTCGCGCTGTTGATGGGCGGCATCGGCGGGGCGGGGGGCGGCATATCGCTGTCCGCGGTCGAAGCGATCGTGCTGCAATTGCTGGTGCCGTTCGTCGCGGGCCATCTGTCGCGGCCGTGGACGGGCGGCTTCGTCGCGCGGCGCAAGGCGTTGCTGACGGTGGTCGACCGCGGCTCGATCCTGCTCGTCGTCTATACCGCCTTCGGCGCCGCGGTGGTCGAGGGGCTGTGGCACCGGGTATCGGGCGCGGACCTCGCGCTGATCGCGCTGATCTGCACCTTGCTGCTCGGCGTCGTCCTGCTCGTGACGTGGCTCGCCGGCCGGGCGCTGGGCTTCGCCCGCGAGGATGCGATCGTGCTGCTGTTCTGCGGCTCGAAGAAGAGCCTGGCGTCGGGCGTGCCGATGGCGGGCGTGCTGTTCCCGGCGGCGCAGGTCGGCGTAGTGCTGCTGCCGGTGATGCTGTTCCATCAGATCCAGCTGATCGCCTGCGCGGTGATCGCGCGCCGCTATGCGGATGCGGCGAGCGTCGCCGACGCTACAGCGGGAACGGGGACGGAGGCTGGCGCTACCGTGCGGCCCTGATCGCCGCCAGCACCTGTTCGGCCAGTTCTGGGCGGCAGATCAGCAGGTCGGGCAGCAGCGGATTGGCGCAATTGTAGACGAGCGGACTGCCGTCGATCCGCGAAGCGTGCAGCCCCGCCGCGAGCGCCACCGCGGCGGGCGCGCAATTGTCCCATTCGTACTGGCCGCCGTCGTGCAGGTAGATGTCGGCGCGCCCATCGACGACCGCCATCGCCTTGACGCCGGCCGATCCCATGCCGACCCGCGTCGATGCCAGCGCCGCGCCGACGCGCTCGACCAGAGCCGGCGCGCGCGTGCGGCTGACGACCATCCGCGGCGGCACCGGACAGGCGCGGGCGGCACAGCGCGCCTGCGCCGTGGTGTAGACGCGTCCCGTGGTCGGGACCGCGACCGCGCCGACCGCGGGACGGCCACCGATCGCGAGGCCGATGTGCACCGCCCAGTCGTCCAGCCCCTCGGCATAGTCGCGTGTGCCGTCGAGGGGATCGACGATCCACACCCGCTCGGCGGCGCAGCGCGCGGTGTCGTCGATCGATTCTTCCGACAGGATGAAGTCGTCCGGCCGTGCCGCGCGCAGCCGCTCGAGGATCAGCGCGTTCGCCTCCGCATCGCCGGCGTCGCCCAGCGCCTTGCCGCGCTCGGTGCCCCGGTCGCGGATCGCGAGCAGCAGCGCGCCCGCCTCTTCCGCGATGTCGCGCGCGAGTTCGACGTCGGTCCGGGCGATGGTCACAGCTCGAAACTCCATACGCCCAGGACGTGCTCGACGATCCGTTCCGCGGCGGCCTCGGCGGTTTCGTGACGCGTGTCGATGCGGATGTCGGGCCGTTCGGGCGGCTCGTAGGGGCTGGAGATTCCGGTGAAATGCGCGATCTCGCCGGCGCGGGCCTTGGCATAGAGGCCCTTCACGTCGCGGGCCTCGGCCGCCGCCAGCGGCGTGTCGACGAAGATCTCGACGAACTCGCCGGCCGGCAGCATGCCGCGCACCAGATCGCGCTCGGCGCGGAAGGGCGAGATGAAAGCGGTCAGCACGATCAGCCCGGCGTCGGTCATCAGTTTCGCCACCTCGCCGATGCGGCGGATGTTTTCGATCCGGTCGGCATCGCTGAAACCCAGGTCCTTGTTGAGGCCGTGGCGCACGTTGTCGCCGTCGAGCAGGAAGCTGTGCCGCCCCAAGGCATGCAGCTTCTTTTCCACCAGATTGGCGATCGTCGACTTGCCCGATCCCGACAGGCCGGTGAACCACAGCAGGCGTGGGGACTGGCCCTTCTGGCGGGCATGCGCCTCGCGCGTGATGTCGACCGACTGCCAGTGGACGTTCTGCGCGCGCCGCAGCGCGTGGCGGATCATCCCCGCCGCGACCGTCGCGTTGGTTTCGCGGTCGATCAGGATGAAGCCGCCCAATTCGTGGCTTTCGTCATAGGGCGCGAAGACGATCGGCGCGTCGGTGAACACCTCCGCGACGCCGATATCGTTGAGGTGCAGCGTCTTGGCGGACAGATGCGCCTGCGTATTGACGTCGACGACGTGCGCGGGCGGCTGCACCGTGGCACCGACGGAGCGCGTGCCGATCTTCAGCCAATAGCCGCGGCCGGGGACCAGCGGCGTGTCCGCGAGCCATACGAGCGTCGCCTCGAACTGGTTGGCGGCCCCGGGCGGCGCATCGGCGGCGGCGATGACGTCGCCGCGCGAGCAATCCACCTCGTCCGCGAGCACCAATGTCACCGCCTCGCCCGCCACCGCCTCGGTACGGTCGCCGTCGAGCGTGACGATCCGCGCGATCGTCGTCGTCCGGCCGGACGGGACGGTGCGCACGGCATCGCCGGGCCGCACGCGCCCCGCCGCGATCGTGCCCGCGAAGCCGCGGAAGTCGAGGTCGGGCCGGTTGACCCATTGGACGGGCAGCCGGAACGGTGCGCCCGCGGCGCGATCGGTATCGACCGGCACGGTTTCCAGGAACGGCAGCAGCGCCGGCCCGTCGTACCACGGCATCGCCGCGGAGCGTTCGGCGACGTTGGCGCCGCTCAGCCCCGACAGCGGGATCGCGGTGAAGCCCTCGATGCCGATGCCGTCGGCGAAGCGCCGGTAGTCGGCGACGATCCGGTCGAAGGTCGCCTGGTCGTGGCCGACGAGGTCCATCTTGTTGACCGCGAGCACGATGGTCCGGATGCCGATCAGGTGCGCGAGGAACGAATGCCGGCGCGTCTGGGTCAGCACGCCCTTGCGCGCATCGATCAGTATGACCGCGAGGTCGGCGGTCGACGCGCCGGTCACCATGTTGCGGGTATATTGTTCGTGGCCGGGTGTGTCCGCGACGATGAACTTGCGCTTTTCGGTCGCGAAGAAGCGATAGGCGACGTCGATGGTGATGCCCTGTTCGCGTTCCGCGGCGAGGCCGTCGACCAGCAGGGCGAAGTCGATGTTCTGCCCCTGCGTGCCGAGCCGCCGGCTGTCCGCCTCGAGCTGGCTCAGCTGGTCTTCGAAGATCGTCTTCGAATCGTAGAGCAGCCGGCCGATCAGCGTCGACTTGCCGTCGTCCACCGACCCGCAGGTGATGAAGCGCAGCATCGTCTTGCGGGCATGGCCGTCGAGATAGGCGCCGATATCCTCGGCGATCAGCGCGTCGGGGGTATAGGCGCTCATCGTGCGGCGACCGTCGCGCGGGCGGTGTGCGACCGATCCATCAGAAATATCCCTCGCGCTTCTTCTTCTCCATGCTCGCCGCCTGATCGTGGTCGATCGCGCGGCCCTGGCGCTCGCTGGTGGTGGTGAGCAGCATCTCGCGGATCACCTCGGGCAGCGTCGTCGCGTCGCTTTCGACCGCGCCGGTCAACGGATAGCAGCCGAGCGTGCGGAAGCGGATCGAGCGTTCGACCGGGACTTCGCCCGGATGCAGGCGGAAGCGGTCGTCGTCGACCATCAGCAGCATGCCGTCGCGCTCGACGGTGGGACGCGGCGCGGCGAAATAGAGGGGCACGATCTCGATCCCCTCCGCCAGGATATACTGCCAGATGTCGAGCTCGGTCCAGTTGGAGATCGGAAAGACGCGGATGCTCTCGCCGCGATGGATGCGGGCGTTGTAGAGGTTCCACAACTCGGGGCGCTGCGCCTTCGGGTCCCAGCTCTGGCTGGCGGAGCGGAACGAGAAGATGCGCTCCTTCGCGCGGCTCTTTTCCTCGTCGCGCCGCGCGCCGCCGAACGCGACGTCGTAACCGCCCGCGCGCAGCGCCTGTTTCAGCCCCTCGGTCTTCCACATGTCGGTGTGCCGGCCGCCGTGGTCGAACGGGTTGATCCCCGCCGCCAGCGCGTCCGGATTGCGATGGACGATCAGCTCCATCCCCGCCGCCGCGGCGGCGCGTTCGCGCAGCTCGTACATCGCGCGGAATTTCCACGTGGTGTCGACGTGCAGCAGCGGGAAGGGCGGGCGTGCCGGATAGAAGGCCTTGCGGGCGAGGTGCAGCATCACCGCCGAATCCTTGCCGACCGAATAGAGCATCACCGGGCGTTCCGCCTCGGCGACGACTTCGCGCATGATGTGGATGCTCTCGGCCTCCAGCCGTTGCAGATGGGTAAGGCCGTTCATGCGGGTGGAGATAAGGCCCCGCGCGGGGGATGCGACGAACTTATCCTATCCGGCGACCCTAATCCTCCTGCCGCCGTTCGACCGCGTCGAGCAGGATGCCGCCCGTCATGAACACCGCGATCGGACAGCAGGCGAACAACAGCCAGCCGCCATAGCCTGGATATTGCTCCAGGTAATGGATGCCGCGCTCCACCGCGCCGAGCCCGAGGCCGTAGATGACGAGAAACGCCTCGAACTTGGTCTTGATCGTGAAGAGGCGCTTGATCCGGGTCCACATGCCCAAATCCTAAGCAAGGCGCGGGCCAGTGGCGGAAAACCGGCATTCCCGGGTTAACGCGGCTGGTTAACGGTAAAGTAACCCGACAGGTCGAGCGCGCTCAGCAGCTGCGCGTGCGCGGCTTCGATGTCGCGGACCAGCGCGGGATCGCCCAGCGCGTCCGGGTGGATCGCCTCCGGCCACCAGCGCCGGACGACCGCCGCGATCGCGTCCAGCTTCGCCGCATCGACCAGAAAGCGCGGATCGACCCGGGCGGGATCGGCGACGACGCGCAGCCGCAGGCACGCCGGCCCGCCGCCGTTGGCCATCGACTGGGTGACGTCGACCGTCTCGACCCGGCGGATCGGTCCGTTGCCGGCGCGGTGGCGTTCGAGCCAGTCCCACACCGTCGGCGTCGCGCGCGCCTCTTCGGGCAGGACCAGCGTCGGCCCGTCCCCGGTCGTCACCAGCTGCGCATTGAACAGATAGGACGCGATCGCATCGGCCAGGCTGACCCCGGCCGCCGGCACCTCGACGATCTCGACCTCGGGCAGCAGGCGGCGCAGGTTCGCGTAGAACCCGTCCCGGTCGGCGAAGGCGTGTTCGTGCGCGAACAGGACGCGTTCGTTGGCGACCGCGACGACATCGTTGTGGAAGGCGCCGGCGGCGACCGCTTCGGCCGATTGCTGGACGAACAGCGTCCTTGCCGGATCGAGCCCGTGCCGGCGCGCGATCGCCTCGCCTGCCTCGCGGTGCTGGCGCGCGGGGAAGGGGCCGCCGGGGAGCGTGTAGACGAACACCTCGACCCCCGGCGCGCCGTGCGATGCCGCCAGCCGCATGTGGTTGGCCGCACCCTCGTCGCCGAACGGCGCCGGCACCGGGCCGTGCACCGCGAAGGCGGGATCGGCGAAGGCGGTGCGCAGCTGCGCCAGCGTCTCGGGCCATTCGTGGCTGCGATGCGGCATCGTCATCAGGTTCGCGACCGAGAGGTGGCAGCGACCGTCCGCGGTATCGGGCGCGGGCGACACCGTCGCGGCATTCGCCGCCCACATCGCCGACGCCGACATCGCCTGCGCGCGCAGCAATGGCGGCGCGGATGCGGGGTCTGTGCCAAGGCTCGCCAGCCAGCGCCTGTCCGGCCGGCGATGCGGCAGCAGCACGCCCTGCGTCAGCCCGAGCGCAAGGTTGGCGCGCATCTTGTCGAGCCCCTGCAACGCCGCCGCGCGCGGGCGGGAAACCTGCCCCGCATGCGCGGTCGCCGCCAGATTGCCCTGCGACAGCCCGGCGTAATTGTGGCTGGGACCGACGATCCCGTCGAAGTTGATCTCTACCGTCATCGTCGTCACCAGCGCGGTACGTGCAGAACGGCATCGCCGGGGCCGATGCCGAGCGCGGCGGCGCAGTCCGGCGACAGGACGATGCCGTCCGCACCCTCGCGCACCATCCCGAACGCGCAGCGGAACGTGTCCAGCCGGCCGACCGCGACCAGCGATTCGACGCCGCCGTCGGTATCGATCGTCGCGATCGGCGCCTCGCGCGCCTCGGCGATCGTGCGGACCTTGTCGGTGCGCGCGGTCATCGTCGGGCCGCCGTCGAAGATGTCGATGTAATGCTCGTAGTGGAAGCCTTCGTTCTCCAGCATCCGCATCGCCGCACGGCCGCTGGGATGCGGCAGGCCGATCGCGGCGCGTGCGGGTTCGGACAGCATCGCGGTGTAGATGGGATGCTTGGGCATCAGATCGGCGATGAACTGGTGGCCGTTGATCGCATTGAACTGGTCGGCATCCTGGAAATTCATCCCGAAGAAGCGGCCGGCCAGCCCGTCCCAGAACGGCGATCCCCCCGCCTCGTCGATGATGCCGCGCAGTTCGGCGAGGATGCGGTCGGCGAAGCGCGCCCGGTGCGCGCGGATGAACAGGTAGCGGCTGCGGGCGAGCAGCAGGCCGAGCCCGCCTGCGCGCTCGCCGGGGTGCAGGAACAGGCCGCCGACCTCGCACGCGCCTTCCAGATCGGTGGTCAGCGCCAGCATCTCGGCGCGGAAGGTGCGGGCGAGCTGCTTGCTGTGCTGGGTCAGCGTGCCGAGGCGATAGCTGTAGAAGGGATGCTGCTGCCCCACCTGCGTGAACAGCTGGCAGGTGCCGCGGACCTCGCCGGTGGCGGTGTTCTCCAGCATTAGCACGAACGTCTCGTCCGCGACCGGACCGTCGGCGCGGGCGAAGGCGGCAGCGCTGCGGTCGAGCTTGCCCGCCAGCGCCTTGCGGTCGGGCGGCAGGTTGGTGAAACCGCCGCCGGTCAGCTTCGCCATTTCGTAGAGGTGCTGGAGGTCGCCGGCCCGTGCGGCACGGATACGAAACGTCATGGCCGCCCCTTTGCCGCGATGCGGCCGATGGTGAGCGCCGACAGCGCGGCGCGCTCGGCGAGGCTGTCGACGATCATGAATTCGTCCGCCGAATGGATCGCGCCGCCGCGCACGCCCATCGTGTCGACGACGGGGACGCCGGCGGCGGCGATGTTGTTGCCGTCGCACACGCCGCCGGTCGCCCGCCGCCCGATGGTGAGGCCGAGGTCCGCACCCGCCGCCGCCACCGTCGCGAACAGGCGCTCGGCACCCGGATCGACGGGCTTGGGCGGGCGGTTGAAGCTGCCGTGGACCGCGACGCCGACGTCGTGCGCGGCGGCGACGGCGGCGACCGCGGCGTCGATCGCGGCGCGGGCGCGATCGATGTCGGTGGCGGCGGCGGGGCGGAAGTTGACGCGCAGTACGGCGAGGTCGGGGACGACGTTGTTCGGGCCGCCGCCATCGATCCGCGCCGGGTTGACGCTGAGTCCCGGCGCGCCCGCCGCCGCCAGCCGGACGGCGAGGTCGGCGGCGGCGACGATCGCGTTGCGCCCCTCCTCCGGATTGCGGCCGGCATGCGCGCTGCGCCCGCGTACCACGATCGAAAAATTGCCGGTGCCGCCGCGCGCGCCGGCGAGCGTGCCGTCGGCGAGCGCGGGTTCGTAGGTCAGCGCCGCGACCTTCCCCGCCGCCGCGCGTGCGAGCAGCGCCGCGGACGACATCGATCCGGTTTCCTCGTCGGAGTTGACGACCACCTCATAGCCCAGCCGGGCGGCCTCCGCCGACCCCTCGAACGCGGCGAGTGCGGCGAGCATGACGGCAAGACCGCCCTTCATGTCCGCGGTACCGGGGCCGTTCAGCGTCCCGTCGTCGCGATGCGTCAGTGTCTGGAAGGGGTGGTCGGCGGGATAGACGGTGTCCATGTGGCCGGTGAACAGCATCTGCACCGGCGCCTCCGGCCGTACCCGCAGATGCAGGTGGCGGCCGTGTTCGATCCGCTCGACGACGCCGTCGGCGCCGACCGCCTCCGCGGCCGCCGGCTCGACCAGCGCGATCTCGCCCGGCAGCGCGGCAAAGGCATCGGCGAGCAGCCCCGCCATCCGCGCCACGCCCGCCAGGTTGCGCGTCCCGCTGTTGATCGCCGCCCACGCCTCGGTCCGGCGGAGCATCGCCGCCGGGTCGATCCGCTCGACCAGCGCGCGCTCGTTACTGGATAATCCTCTCATCCGCCGATGCTAGACCAAGGGTGGCGCCGGGGAAACCACCGTCGACCCCGCGCGGGCGGCTGCCGCCTAGAAGCTGTAGACGAGCGATGCGCGGCTGGTCGTGTCGGTGGACACCGATCCGACCGGCGGCATGCTTTCATATTGCACGTTGTACGACAGCGCCGCCGACAATGGCCCGATCAGCTTGGCGTTGACCGATGTCGTGCCGCTCAGCGTCGAATTGGCGCTCTGGACGTAGGCGGCGGCGTTCTGCGTCACCGACAGGCCGGGCAGCAGCTTCCAGTTGAACGCCAGCGTCCCGCGGCCGGCGATATTGCTCTGTTCGATCCCGTTGGTGAACGCCGTCTGCCGGAACGCCGGACCGAGTTCGACGTCGAGCCGGACCCGTGGCGTCTTGACCGCGCTGTAGCCGATCCCCGCCGAGGCCGAATAGCGGTCGTAATAGCCGAGGAACCGGTCCGATTCATATTGCGCCGCGCCATAGGCGTACAGCCGGTCGTCGAACTTGTAATTGGGTTCGTAGCTGGCGAGATAATGTTCGCGCGTCGCGATATTGGCGTTTTCCTGATAGTCCGCCTGTGCGTGGAACTTGTGGCGCCACTGCAATCCTTCGCGCGTCAGGTCGAGCACCGCCGCACCGCCCTTGCTGTCGGTGTTGCCGGTGGTGATGTAGCCGCCCAGTTCCGCCCGGCCGCTCCACAGGTCGAACATGCTCGCCTGGCGGATCGTGGTCTGCCGCGCCTGCGCCCGGTCGTTGCGCCATTTCTGCGCGATCGCCAGCACCGCATCGGCGCTCGCCGGATCGGCGAGCCGCGCATATTTGACGACGGTCGAGACGTCGCCGTCGTTGCCGCTCTCGATCGCGGCGTCCAGCATCGACCGGATCGCCGCGGGGATCGGCACCCTGGTATCGTCGGGGGCGTCGCCGTCGGCGGCCGCGTTGGCGAGCAGCAAAGGCGCCAGCAGCAGGGCGATCAGGGGAGGAAACACACGCACGACACGCCTCTACCGCCTCGTTCCGTACAGGAAACCCCCAATCGACCCGCGGTCAGCCGTCTGCGGCGAGGTGAGGGCGGAATGCGGCGAGCACGTCCTCGTACAGCCGTCGCTTGAACGGCACGATCATCCGCGGCAGGTCGGCGGGGTCGCACCAGCGCCAGGCGCGGAATTCCCGGTGCTCGGTCGCGATATCGATATCGGTGTCCTCGCCCAGGAAACGGAACAGGAACCAGCGCTGCCGCTGGCCGCGCCACCTGCCCTTCCACACCTTGCCGATCATGTCCTCGGGCAGGTCGTAGACGAATTCGCCCGGCGCCTCGGCGATCAGCGCGACGCGATCGGGCGCGACCCCCGTCTCCTCGCCCAGTTCACGCAGCGCCGCGGCATAGGCGTCCTCGCCCGGATCGATCCCGCCCTGCGGCATCTGCCATGCCTCCAGCGTCGAATCCACGCGCTGCCCGACGAAGACGCGGCCGTCGCGGTTGACCAGCATGACACCCGCGCAGGGGCGATAGGGCAAAGTGGCGACGTCGCCGCTCATCGCCCGGCCGCCTGTGCCAGCACGCGTGCGGCCTCGGCTTCGGCCACCGCATCCTTCAGCGCGGCGAGATAGCCGGCGACGTCCCCCTGCGCCGACGGGATCGCCTTGCGCAGCGTGACGAAGCCGTGGATCGTCCCCGCCGCCTCGCGATAGGTCACCGGCACGCCTGCCTGCACCAGCGCGGCGGCATAGGCGCGGCCCTGATCGCGGATCGGATCGAGGCCGGCGGTGACGATCACCGCCGGCGGCAGGCCGTCGAGCCGGCCGAGCAGCGGCGATCCGCGGGCATGGGCCACGTCGGCGGCATAGGCATCGGCGAACCACAGCATCGTGTCGCGGGTCAGCAGGAACCCGTCGGCGAAGGCGTCGAAGGAGGGATAGGGCCGCGAGGTATCGGCGGCGGGATAGATCGGCGCCTGCACGATCACCGGCACCGCCGCGGGTGCATCGCGCAGGTCCATCGCCGCGACGATCGCCAGCGTGCCGCCGGCACTGTCGCCGCACAGGATCAGACCCGTGACGCTGCGGCCGAGCGCCCCCGGGCTGTCCGCGACCCAGCGCGCCGCGGCCTCGCAATCGTCGGGTGCGGCGGGCCAGCGATGCTCGGGCGCCAGCCGGTAGTCGACCGAGACGACCGGCACGTCGAGCACCCGCGCGATTTCCGCGCAGAAGCTGGCATGCGTGTCGATGGTGCCGATGACGAAGCCGCCGCCGTGGAAGAAGACCATCGCCGGGCCGGGCTGGCGATGCTCGCGCGCGTCGAACAGGCGCGCGGGGATCGTGCCCGCCGGGCCGGGGATCGCGAGGTCGCGGATCGTCGCGAGGTCGCCGACGGGCAGGTCGGCGACGTCCTTCATCGCGACATAGCCCTGCCGCGCTGCCTCCGGCGTCATCTGATGCGTGCGCGGTCCGGGCATGGCGTTGAGGTAATCGAGGAGTCCGCGCACGTCCGGTCGGACGAAGGGCGTGTCGGTCATGCCGTTTCTCTCCATGGACGCGCTTGGGCCGCGCCGGTCGGCGCCCTAAGTAGGCGGGGTGATCGCGATCGTCCATCATCCCGCCTATGTCGCGCCGGCGCCGGCGCGCTCCACCTATCGCTGGAACAAGAACGGGCTCATCCGCGACCTGCTCCGCGCCGAGGGCGACCGGGTGGCGTGGCACGTGCCCGAGCCGATGCCGGTGCGCTGGCTGGAGGCGGTGCACGACCCCGAGTACGTCGCCGAGGTGCTGGAGGCGCGGGTGCCGGCGATCAAGACGCGGCGTATCGGCTTTCCCGTCACGCCCGAGGTCGCGGCGCGGGCACGGGCGGTGCCGGGCGGCACGTGGCTGGCGGCGCGGCTGGCGCTGGAGCACGGCTTCGCCGCCAACACGGCGGGCGGCAGCCATCACGCGCTGGCGGCGACGGGCGCGGGCTATTGCGTGTTCAACGACCTCGCCATCGCCGCGGTCCGGCTGGTCGAGGAGGGGACCGTCGATCGCATCGCGGTGGTCGATTGCGACGTCCACCAGGGCGACGGCACGGCGGCGCTACTCGCCGGACGGCCGGGCATCGCGACCTATTCGATCCACGCCGAAAAGAACTTTCCGGCGCGAAAGGCGCGCTCGACGCTGGACGTGCCGCTCGCCGACGGGATCGGGGACGAGGCCTATCTGACGACGCTGGCGGAGACGCTGGCACCGTTCCTGGCCGAACATCGGCCGCAGCTGGTCCTATACCAGGCGGGGGTCGATCCGTTCGCGGGCGACCGCCTCGGCCGGCTGTCGCTCTCGCTCGACGGTCTCGCGCGGCGCGAGCGGCTGGTTGCCCGGCTCGTCGGCGCCGTGCCGCTGGCGAGCACCGTCGGCGGCGGCTATGGCGACGACGCGCTGGAGATCGCGCACCGGCATGTCGCCGCGATCCTGACGCTCGGCGCGGCGCGCGGGCACCGCTGACCCTTTCCCTTCGCGGCAAGCTGCGGCATGAGCGCGCCCGACATGGCTGCGGACACAGTACAGCAACGCGCGCTCGCGGCGATCTTCCACCGTTTCCTCGACCGGATCGATGCCGGGCTGGCGTCCGGCGGGATCGAGGCACGGCTGCCCGACGGGACGCACCGGCTGCTCGGCGGGCGCCGGGCGGGACCGGTGCCGATCGTCGCCCTGCATCGCTGGCGCGCGCTGGTGCGGCTGGCGACGGGAGGCTCGGTCGGCTGGTATCGCGCCTGGGCGGACGGCGACTGGTCGAGCCCCGATCCGGTGCCGCTGTTCGACCTGTTCATGCGCAACCGGGTCGAGCTGGCCGGCGTCGCCCGTGCGGGCGGCGTGTCGAAGCTGTTGCTGCGCGGCTGGCATGCGCTGCGGCGCAACGACCGCGACGGTTCGCGCCGCAACATCGCGGAGCATTACGACCTCGGCAACGATTTCTATCGCGAATGGCTTGACCCCGGGCTCACCTATTCGAGCGGGATCTTCGACGCCGGCGACACGCTGGCGGATGCACAGGCGCGCAAGCTGTCCGCCGTGCTCGACCGCACCGGCACCCGGCCCGGCGACACCATCCTGGAGATCGGCTGCGGCTGGGGCTCGTTCGCCGCGGCGGCGGCGGCGGGGGGGCGCCGCGTCCACGCGCTGACGCTGTCGACCGAACAGAAAGCGGCGGTGGACGCCCGCGGCCTGCCCGGCGTCAGCGTCGCGCTGACCGACTATCGCGACGTCGCAGGCACCTATGACGCGGTGGCGAGCATCGAGATGGTCGAGGCGGTGGGGCAGGCCTATTGGCCGGCCTATTGCGACACGCTCGCGCGCGTCCTGAAGCCCGGCGGCCGGGCGGCGATCCAGTACATCAGCATCGCCGACGACGTGTTCGATCGCTATGCGCAAGGCGTCGACTTCATCCAGCGCTATGTCTTTCCCGGCGGCATGCTGCTGTCCGAAAGCCGCTTTCGCGCCCTGTGCGAGGCGCGGGGCCTCGCATGGACCGACCATCACGCCTTCGGCCTCGATTACGCCCAGACGCTGCGCCACTGGCGCGAGGCGTTCGACAATGCGGACAAGGCCGGCCGGCTGCCGGTGCGCCTCGACGCCCGCTTCCGCGATCTGTGGCGCTATTACCTGATGTATTGCGAAGGCGGCTTCCGCGGCCGCGGCATCGACGTCGCGCAGGTCACGCTGGTGAAGGCTGGCTAGCGCGCGGGGGGGGGCGGTTATAGTTTGCGCGCGGAGGCGCGGAGGACGCAGAGATGCCGCGCCCGGCGCCGATGGCGCCCCTTCCTCATCGGTCGTTGGTCAGGGACACCCGGCGGCGGACGGGTCCCCTCTGCGCCTCCGCCTGAACTACCTCCCTCCTTAGCGTCTTGGTGTCTTCGCGTGAAAAGACCGCATCGTTCGCCCGATGTGGGGCAGGCGGCAACCGCCCCTGACGCTCGCCGTGAACGCTACTCGCTCGAACAGGATTTTTGCGCGCGAAGGCGCGAGGGCGCGAAGATGTCGCGCCCGGCACCAACGGCATCCTTTTCTCATCATCCATTGTTGAGGGGGCGCGCTGCCGCGGGCGAGCCCCGCCGCGCCTCCGCGCCTCCGCGCGAACCGCCTTTCTTCTTTGCGTCTCGGCGGCTTCGCGTGAAATAATCTGCCCGCGGTGCGGACGCTGGGGCCACTCCGGGTGATTCGCCGTGAACGACAGCCGTTCGAAAAGCAGGGTTTTGCGCGCGGAGGCGCGGAGGACGCAGAGATGTCGCGCCCGGCGCCAAGGGCGTCCCTACCTTGCCGATCATTGGTCGGCGAGACGCTGCCGCGGGCAGGTCTCCTCCGCGTCTCCGCGCCTCCGCCCGAACCACCTTTTGTCTCGGGCCAAATCAGCCGCGTTCGCCAGCCATATGGCAGGCGCCTCAGCGTCCCTGACGTTTCGCCATGAAGGCCAGCCGTTCGAACAGCATGATGTCCTGTTCGTTCTTCAGAAGCGCGCCGTGCAGCGGCGGGATCGCCTTGGTGGGATCGCGGTTCTGGAGGACGTCGAGCGGCATGTCCTCGTGCAGCAGCAGCTTCAGCCAGTCGAGCAGCTCGCTGGTGCTCGGCTTCTTCTTGAGGCCCGGCACCTCGCGGACGTCGTAGAAGATGTCCATCGCCTTGCTGACCAGGATCTTCTGGATGCCCGGAAAATGGACGTCGACGATCGCCTGCATCGTCTCGCGATCGGGGAAGCGGATATAGTGGAAGAAGCAGCGGCGCAGGAACGCGTCCGGCAGCTCCTTTTCGTTGTTGCTGGTGATGACCACGATCGGGCGCTCGACCGCGCGCACCGTTTCCTTCGTCTCGTAGACGTGGAATTCCATGCGATCGAGTTCCTGCAACAGGTCGTTCGGGAATTCGATGTCCGCCTTGTCGATCTCGTCGATCAGCAGCACCGGCGGTGTCGGGCGGGTGAACGCCTCCCACAATTTGCCGCGGCGGATGTAATTGGCGATGTCGTGGACGCGCGCATCGCCGAGCTGGCCGTCGCGCAGGCGCGCGACCGCGTCATATTCGTACAGGCCCTGCTGCGCCTTGGTGGTCGACTTGACGTTCCATTCGATCAGCTCGGCGCCGGTCGCCTTCGCGATCTCGTGCGCGAGCACGGTCTTGCCGGTGCCCGGTTCGCCCTTCACCAGCAACGGCCGTCGCAGCGTGACCGCGGCGTTGACCGCGACCTTCAGGTCGTCGGTGGCGACATAGCTTTGCGTGCCTTCGAAGCGCTTCATGGCCGTTCCCGAAATCGAATGTCGGGTACGTCGTTGGCCCATCGCCGCCGCGGGCGCAAGATCAGCCTTCGCGGGCCGACGCGCGCGCTTCGAGCAGGTCCCACATGCCGCGGTGCTGCGCGAGCAACTGCTGCGCGCCGAAGCTGACGGCGCGTTCGGTCGCGGGTGTGTCGCCGAGCAGCGCGACCTGCGCCGCGGTTTCGCGCTGCGACGGGAAGGCGGCGGGCGCGGCCTCGACGCCGAAGCGCGCGGCGGCGTGGTCGAGCAGCTGCCGGATCGTCGTCCAGTCCCGCACCAGCGCGGCGACCGCGCCGGTCGCGCAGCCGCGCCGTTCCGACTTGGCGAGCATCTCGAGCGCGTGGCGGCCGGCGATCAGCGCGGCCTCCGTCTCCGCCTGTCCGGGCGTCGAGGGCAGGGGGCCGGCGGCGGCGGCGAGCTGCGCGATATAGGCGCGTTCCGCCACGAACCCCTCGGCGATGGCGTCGAGCCAGTCGCACGCGTCGGGCTGGACGCAATGCGCGCGCGCCTCCGCGGCGAGCCCGGGATGATCGCCGTGCACGGCGCACAGCGCATGCACCGCGTCCGACAGGTCGCGGGCGGGCGCGGCGGTCGAAACCAGAAACGAGAGGTGCGGATGCGTGACGCTGCCGTCGGCATCGCCGAGCTGCGCCACCATGTCCCACGCGCCCGCGCGCCAACCCGTCTGTGCCGTGTCCAACATGATACCCCGGAAGAAACTGATGCCGCCCGCCCATCCGGATCGACACGGCCCCTTGTCCGCCGCCTACCTATACCGAAGCGCGTAAAGACAGGGTTGATGGGACGGTAACCCTGTCTCAACGCACCTTTACGGCGGCGGAGCGTGCCCTAAGAACGGCGGCACGGTTTTTGGAGTGAAGGTGATGCGGGGATGGATGTTGGGCGTGGCGCTGGCGTCGGCGGGGAGCATGGCGATGAGCGCTGATGCGGTGGCGCGGACCACGCAGCCGGCGGCGGCGGGCGACCTGACGCTGGCGCGCGTGTTCGGCAGCCCCGACCTGTCGGGATCGCAGCCGCGCGGCGTCCGGCTGTCGCCCGACGGCACGCTGCTGACCTTCCTGCGCCCGCGCGCCGACGAGAAGGAGCGCACCGATCTGTGGGCGCGCGACACCCGAACCGGCGCCGAGCGGATGCTGGTCGACAGCAAGAAGGTCGGCACCGGCGCCGAGCTGACCGAGGCGGAAAAGATGCAGCGCGAGCGTGCGCGGATCGGCGGGTCGAAGGGCATCGTCGCCTACGACTTCGCGCCCGACGGCCAGTCGATCCTCGTGCCCCTCGACGGCGATCTGTATCTCGCGACGCTCGACGGCAAGGTGCGCCGGCTGACCGCGACGCCGGGGGGCGAACTGAACCCGGTCGTGTCGCCGCGCGGCGGCTATGTCAGCTTCGTGCGCGACCAGAACCTGTTCGCCCAGCCGCTCGCCGGCGGCGAGGCGCGGGCGGTCACGCAGGGCGGTGGCGGGACCGTGCATTTCGGCGAGGCGGAATTCGTCGCACAGGAGGAAATGGACCGGCGCACCGGCTATTGGTGGTCGCCCGACGAACGTCATATCGCGGTCGAGCGGTTCGACGAGGCGCCCGTCCACGTCTTCACCCGCGCGTCGATCGGCGCGGCGGGGACCAAGACCTATGAACAGCGCTATCCCGCGGCGGGGACGCCCAACGTGCTGGTCGACCTGTACGTGATGCGCCCGGACGGATCGGGGCGGGTGAAGGTGGACCTGGGCAGCGATCCCGACATCTACCTGGCCCGCGTCGACTGGACGCCCGACGGCCGGACCCTGCTGGTCCAGCGGCAGAGCCGCGACCAGAAGACGCTCGACATGGTGAGCGTCGATCCCGAGACCGGCAAGGCGCGCGTGCTGTTCACCGAGCGGGCGGGCGCGAAGAGCTGGCTCAACCTCAGCGACGACTACAAGCCGATGAAGGACGGCAGCCTGATCTGGCGGTCGGAGCGTGACGGCTATGGCCATCTGTATCGCTGGACGCCCGGCGGCAAGTGGACGCAGCTGACGAGGGGCCCGTGGGTCGTGACCGGCCTGACCGGCGTCGACGAGGCGAAGGGGCGCCTGTACTTCACCGGCACGAAGGACGACGTGCTGGAGCAGCATCTGTATTCGGTCGACATCGCGCGGCCGAACGTGATCGCCCGGCTGACCGAGCGCGGCTGGACGAACAGCGCGACGATGGACGCGGCGGCGAGCCGGTTCATCGTCTCCCGGTCGAACCCGACGCAGCCGGCGCAGGTGTACATGGCCGACACCGCCGGCAAGCGCATCGGCTGGATCAACGAGAATGCGGTGGTCGCCGGCCACCCCTATTTCCCGTTCCTCGCCAGTCACCAGCCGACCAAGTTCGGCACGATCAAGGCCGCCGACGGCACGACGCTGTACTGGGAAATGATTACGCCGCCGCTGGTTGCGGGCAAGACCTATCCGGTGTTCTTCGAACATTACGGCGGTCCGGGCACCGGCCAGCAGGTGACGCGCGGCTGGCAGGGGGCGCTGCCGCAGTTCCTGGTCGACCAGGGCTATATCTATTTCAAGATCGACAATCGCGGCTCGTACAACCGCGGCAAGGCCTTCGAGGACCAGATCTATCACGCGATGGGGACGGTGGAGGTCGAGGACCAGCTTGCCGGCGCACGCTACCTCAAGTCGCTGCCGTTCGTCGACGGATCGAAGATCGCGACCTATGGCTGGTCGTACGGAGGCTACATGTCGCTGAAGATGCTGCAAAAGACGCCGGGGGTCTATGCCGCGGCGGTGTCGGGCGCGCCGGTGACCGACTGGCAATTGTACGACACGCATTATACCGAGCGCTATCTCGGCGATCCGGCGAAGGACCCCCGGAGCTATGCCTCGTCGGCGGCGATCGAGGATGCGGCGAAGATCCGCGATCCGCTGCTGCTGATCCACGGCATGGCGGACGACAACGTCTTCCTCGACAATTCGACCAAGGTCGCGGCGCGGATGCAGGCGACCGACACGCCGTTCGAGATGATGTTCTACCCCGGCTACACGCATCGCGTCGCCGGACCGGGGATCAGCCAGCATCTGTGGGGGACGATCCTCGACTTCCTCGACCGGACCGTGAAGAACAAGCCGGTGCGATAGCCGGCGATGATATCGGCGCAGGTGGGGCCGGACGCCGACGTGATTTCGTCATCGCGGGCGGCTAGGGGCGACGGCCATGCGCTTCCTGACCCTGTTCCACCTCTGGCCGTTCCTCGACACGCTGGTCAGCTACGTCACCGCCTTCGTCCTCGGCACCGCGATCGGCGCCGAGCGGCAATTCCGCCAGCGGACCGCGGGGTTGCGCACCAACGCGCTGGTCGCGATCGGCGCGGCGGCCTTCGTCGACCTCGGCCAGCGGCTCGGCGGCGACGTCGAATCGATCCGGGTCATCGCCTATGTCGTGTCGGGGATCGGTTTCCTCGGTGCCGGCGTCATCATGAAGGAGGGGATGAACGTCCGCGGCCTCAACACCGCGGCGACCCTGTGGTGTTCGGCGGCGGTGGGCACGATCGCGGGGTCGGACATGGTGGCGGAGGCGGTACTGCTGACGATCGTCGTGCTCGTCGCCAACACCGCGCTGCGGCCGCTGGTCGACGCGATCAACCGCATCCCGCTCGCCGACCATGCGGTGGAGGCGACCTACACGGTCACGATCACGGTCGCACCCGGACAGGCCGGACCGATGGGCGACATGCTGGTGGCGCATTTGGAAAACGCCAGCCTGCCCGTCGCCGAACTCGATACGGATGCGCGCGGCGAGGATCGCGTCGCCGTGACCGCGACGCTGGTCAGCACCAACGTCGCCGACGCCGAACTCGACGCGCTGGTCGATCACCTCGCGCGCGTGCACGGGATCGGCCACGCGACGTGGCAGCTGAGCACGCACGATTAGCAAAGCCGATGGACCTCGGCGCGCAACCGTATTAGGCGCTCGCCGCATACGAATGGAGAATGTGATGGGGTATCGGGTGGTGGTCGCGGGCGCGACGGGCAATGTCGGGCGCGAGATGGTCAACATCCTCGCCGAGCGCGAATTCCCGCTCGACGAGATCGCCGTGCTGGCGTCGAGCCGCAGCCAGGGCGAGCAGATCGAATACGGCGACACCGGCAAGATGCTCAAGGTGCAGAACATCGAGCATTTCGATCCCGCCGGCTGGGACATGGCGCTGTTCGCGATCGGGAGCGAGGCGACCAAGGTCTATGCGCCGAAGTTCGCCGCCGCCGGCTGCACCGTGATCGACAATTCGTCGCTGTACCGGATGGATCCCGACGTGCCGCTGATCGTGCCGGAGGTGAACGCCGCCGCCATCGACGGGTACAAGGCGCGCAACATCATCGCCAACCCCAATTGCTCGACCGCGCAGATGGTCGTGGCGCTGAAGCCGCTGCACGACGCGGCGACGATACGGCGCGTCGTCGTGGCGACCTACCAATCCGTATCCGGCGCGGGCAAGGCGGGGATGGACGAATTGTTCGAACAGAGCCGCAACATCTTCGTCGGCGACCCCGCCGAACCGCGCAAGTTCACCAAGCAGATCGCGTTCAACGTGATCCCGCACATCGACAGTTTCCTGGACGACGGATCGACCAAGGAGGAATGGAAGATGGTGGTGGAGACCAAGAAGATCCTCGACCCCAAGGTCAAGGTGACCGCGACCTGCGTGCGCGTGCCCGTCTTCGTCGGCCATTCCGAATCGATCAACATCGAGTTCGAGAACGAGATCAGCGCCGAGGACGCCAAGCGCATCCTGCGCGAGGCGCCGGGGATCATGCTGATCGACAAGCACGAGGACGGCGGATACGTCACCCCGATCGAGGCGGCGGGCGACGATGCGACCTACGTCAGCCGCGTGCGCGAGGATCCGACCGTCGAGAACGGCCTCAACCTGTGGTGCGTCAGCGACAACCTTCGCAAGGGCGCTGCGCTCAACGCGGTCCAGATCGCGGAGCTGCTCGGCCGGCGGCATCTCAAGAAGGCGGGGTGACGTGATACGCGGGGGATGCCGGTGCGGTGCGGTGCGGTATGCCGTCGATCGGTCGGCGCTCCCCGCCGCTTATGCCTGCCACTGCACCGACTGCCAGACATGGTCCGGCAGCGCGTTTTCGACGCAATTCTTCGTGCCGGAAGCGGATCTGCGCGTCGACGGCGTCGTGGTCGAATATGCGTTCGTCAATCCGATGGGCCGCGTGTCGACGCAGCGCTTCTGCCCGACCTGTCATACACGTCTGTACAACGGGAATGCCGCCCGCCCGGGGATCGTCAATATCCGTGCGGGTACGCTCGACGACAGCGCGAGAATCGACGTTCCCCTGCACATCTGGGTCCGGAGCAAGCAGCCGTGGGTGATCCTGCCGGTCGATGCCGAGGTCTGGGAGGAAGCGGCGCCGCTCGCGTCGCTGGCGCGGCTGGCGGCACGCACCTCGATCTGACGGCGGACGGGATCAGAGGCGGCGGTGCTTGCCGCCGTAATGCTGGCCGACATAGCTGCCGATCCGCGCCATCTCGCGCGCGGCGGCCTGCGTCGCCTCGGCGCAGCAGGGCAGGGGGTCGCGTTCGGCCTGCGCGGCGCGCATCGCGACCCGGTCGGTCAGCTCCTCGATATCGGCGCGGCTGAGCAGGTTCTTCTCGCGCAGCAGGCAGAGCAAGCTCTGGAGGATCACCAGGCTTTCGTCGCCCTGCCGGGATTGCAGACCTTCGGTCATCATCGCTCTCCTTGTATTTTGAAAGGAGAGTATGCCTTTCCCCGCCGCTTGGGAAGGCCATTGCTGGCCTGGTCATCTGCGCCGTCGCGATCGCCCGCGCCGTTGACCCGCGACGCCCGCCGCGCGGGGGCTGGACACGCGCCGCTTTCCGAACCAATCGCGCGGCACCTGCCAAAGAATGGATCGCACCCGTGGCCGAATCCCCGATCGAACCCCAGTATTTCGCCAGTTTCGACGGCACCCGCATCGCCTGGCGCGAACTGGGCGAGGGCCGGCCGGCGATCCTGATCCACGGCTATTTCTCGACCGCGGAGGTCAACTGGCTGAAGTTCGGCCATGCCGCCAAGCTCGCGGCGCGGGGGTTCCGGGTCATCATGCCCGACCTGCGCGGCCATGGATCGAGCGACCGGCCGCACGATGCCGCCGCCTATCCGCCCGATGCGCTGATGCGCGACGGGCTGGCGCTGGTCGCGCATCTCGGCCTTACCGACTACGACCTGGGCGGCTATTCGCTGGGCGGGCGGACGACGATGCGGATGCTGGCGAACGGGGCGACGCCGCGGCGGGCGGTGCTGTCCGGCATGGGGCTGACCGGCATCCTGCGCACGGCGGGCCGCGGCGACTATTTCCGCCGCGTGCTGACCAATCCCGGCAGCTTCGAGCGCGGTTCGAACGAATGGATGACCGAGGCTTTCCTGAAGACCACCGGCGGCGATCCGGTCGCGCTGCTGCGCGTCCTCGATACGTTCGTGGACACGCCACGCGCGGCGCTCGACGCCATCGCGATACCAACCGCGGTCGTTACCGGCGCCGAGGACGACGACAACGGATCGGGCGCGGCGCTGGCCGATGCCCTGCCCAATGCGGTCTATCGCGAGGTTCCGGGCGGCCACATGAGCGCGGTCACCAAGCCCGAGCTGGGCCAGGCGATCGCCGATTTCCTGGCGGCTTGACCGCGACGGGGTGACGCGCCCATCCTGACGGCAACACGATGTCTGTCAGGGGTTTTGTTTCCATGCGTCTCGTTTCCACCGCCGCGCTCGCCGTGGCGCTCGTTGCCGTGCCGGTTTCCGCGCAGACCGCCGCTCCCGCCGCTCCCGCCGCTTCGGCCCCTTCCTCCACCCCCGCCACGGCGGCGGAGGCGGACGCCTATGTCGCCACGGTCGAGACGGAGGCGGCGGCGCTGTCCGTCCCCGCCCAGCAGACCGCCTGGGTCAACGCGACCTACATCACCGACGACACCGATGCGCTCGCGGCGAAATCGGGCGCGGAGCTGACCGAAAAGGCGGTGCAATGGGCGAAGGGGGCGGCGCGCTTCAATGGCGTCGCCGGTGTGTCGGGCGATACCCGCCGCAAGCTCGACCTGCTCAAGAACGGCGTCGGCCTGCCCGCGCCGACCACGCCCGGTGCCGCGACCGAGCTCGCGACGCTGACGACGCGGATGTCGTCGAACTACGGCAAGGGCAAGGGTACGCTCGACGGCAAGCCGATCAACGGGTCGGACATCGAGGCGGCGATGGGCACCAGCCGCGATCCCGCCAAGTTGCAGGAGATGTGGGTCAGCTGGAACGACAATGTCGGCGCGCCGATGCGCAAGGACTATACCCGGATGACCGCGATCTCGAACGCGGGCGCCAAGGAACTGGGGTTCGACGACGTCGGCGCGATGTGGCGCGCGGGATACGACATGACCCCGCAGCAGTTCGAGGCGCTGACCGACCGGATCTGGAAGGAGGTCGAGCCCCTCTACCTGTCGCTCCACACCTATGTGCGCTGGAAGCTGAACGAGAAATACGGCGATGCGGTGCAGGCCAAGACGGGGCCGATCCGCAGCGACCTGCTCGGCAACATGTGGGCACAGGAATGGGGCAACATCTATGACATCGTCGCGCCCAAGGGCGCGGGCGACGTCGGCTACGACACCGGCGAGCTGCTGAAAGCGAAGGGCTACGACCCGCTGCGCATGGTGAAGCAGGGCGAGGCCTTTTATTCCTCGCTCGGCTTCGCACCCCTGCCCGAGACGTTCTGGCAGCGCTCGCAGATCACCAAGCCCGCCGACCGCGAGGTGATCTGTCACGCCTCGGCCTGGGATATCGACAATATGGACGATATCCGCATCAAGATGTGCACCAAGGTCAACGGCGACGATTTCGTCACCATCCACCACGAACTGGGCCACAATTACTATCAGCGCGCGTACAAGGCGCAGCCGTATCTGTACAAGAACGGCGCCAACGACGGTTTCCACGAGGCGATCGGCGATACCGTCGCGCTGTCGATCACGCCGGATTACCTCGTCAAGATCGGCCTGCTCGACCAGGCGCAGGTGCCGAGCGCCGACAAGGATATCGGCCTGCTGCTGCGTCAGGCGATGGACAAGGTGGCGTTCCTGCCGTTCGGGCTGCTGGTCGACAAATGGCGCTGGGACGTATTTTCGGGCAAGATCGGATCGGGCGATTACCAGAAGGGCTGGGACGCGCTGCGGCTGCGCTATCAGGGCATCCGCCCGCCGGTCGCGCGCGACGAGAGCAAGTTCGATGCGGGCGCGAAATACCATATCCCCGCGACGGTGCCGTACACGCGCTATTTCCTGGCGCGGGTGCTGCAGTTCCAGTTCTACAAGGCGGCGTGCGATCAGGCCGGCTGGAAGGGGCCGCTGCACCGCTGTTCGTTCTACGGCAACAAGGCGGTCGGCGAGAAACTGAACGCGATGCTCAGCATGGGCCAGTCGAAGCCGTGGCCGGACGCGTTGCAGGTGATGACGGGCAGCCGCCAGATGTCGGGCAAGGCGCTGGTCGACTATTTCGCGCCGCTGAAGGCGTGGCTCGACAAGCAGAACAAGGGCAAACCCACCGGCTGGTGAGACGGCGCCCTGCGGGTCGGGCGGGCATTGTGCCCGCGCCCGGCCCGTGGGGCGGGCGTTCCACGGGCAACCGCGCGGGGCCTGCCAGATGGGTGCCACGCGTAGTTTCGGCAGCGCGGGCGTTTCCGGCGACGTGCATCCGGAATTCGTCGGGGTGACGGGATGCGGCCGAAGCGATCCAAGCCGTGCCGCCCGCAATCACGACCGGCGTCCCGCCGGCGCGCCGGGGGACGGACACCATCCCACCGGCGCCCGCGCCTACACCTTGTCGGGCACCGTGTTCTCGTCGGCGATCCCGGCCTGAAACGACTTGGAGGCGTCCTTGCCGTCGGGGGCGTGAGCCTTGCGGGCGCCATCCTTCGGCGTGCTGCCACGAAGCGATAGCAGCGCGGCGGCGGCGGCGGCACCGACCGCGGCGACTCCCGCGACGCTCGCGGCGACGCCCCATTTGCCACCGACCTTGTCCGCGGCGCGCGCGGCCGTGGACTTCTTCGCCGGGGTCTTCTTCGCCGCCGGGCGGGCCGCGGCGCGCTTGGTGGACCGGGGCTTCACCGCCTTGGCGGCGGCAGAGACGCCGCTCTCCGCCTTGGTCGCGGCAGCCTTCACGCGGCGCGTCGTCTTGGCCGCGACGTCGCTGACGGCGGCCTCGACCGTGTCGGGCGTCGACGCATCGGCCGGCTTGGTGCGCGGGGTGCGCGGCTTGGTGGCCTTCGCCGGGGTGCTGCGCGCGGTGCTCGTCTTGCGCGGTGCGCGGCGGCGCGGCGTGGCGGGGGTGTCGGTCTTCGGCGTGTCGTTGGTGTCGTCGGCCACGGCGTCAGCTCCCTGATTGATTCGGGAGCGTAACGCACTGCGGCCGGTTCGTTTCCAGTCGCTCAGCGGAACGGCGGCTCGTCGAACGCGCGCAACTTGCGGCTGTGCAGCTTCTCGCCCTCCAGCCGCAGCTGTTCGCACGTCTCGATCCCGATCCGCATATGCTCGCTGATCGCGCGTTCGTAGAAGCGGTTCGCTTGTCCGGGCAGCTTCAGTTCGCCGTGCAGCGGCTTGTCCGAGACGCAGAGCAGCGTGCCGTAGGGAACGCGGAAGCGATAGCCCTGCGCCGCGATCGTCGCCGATTCCATGTCGATGCCGACCGCACGACTGAGCGAGAAGCGCAGCGCCGAGGCGGAATAGCGCAATTCCCAGTTGCGGTCGTCGGTGGTCACGATCGTGCCGGTGCGCAGGCGGCGCTTCAGCTCCTCGCCCGACTGGCCGCTGACGATCTCCGATGCGCGGGCGAGCGCCTGCTGCACCTCGGCGATCGCGGGCACCGGGATCTCGGGCGGCAGCACGTCGTCGAGGACGTGATCGTCGCGCAGATAGGCGTGCGCCAGCACATAGTCGCCGATCCGTTGCGAGGGGCGCAGGCCGCCGCAATGGCCGATCATCAGCCACGCCTCCGGCCGCATCACCGCGAGATGGTCGCAGATCGTCTTGGCGTTCGAGGGTCCCACGCCGATGTTGACCAGCGTGATGCCGGTGCGATCGTCCGCCATCAGGTGATAGGCGGGCATCTGGTGCCGCCGCCACGCGCTGTCGTTGACCAGCTTGTCGACGTCGCCGGGATTGTCGATGACGATGTTGCCGGCGCCCGACAGCGCGGTGAACCGGCTCTCCGGACCGAGCTGCGATGCGCCCCAGCGGACGAATTCGTCGACGTAGCGGTGATAGTTGGTGAACAGGACGAAGCGCTGCGTGTGTTCGGACGGCGTGCCCATATAGTGGCGCAGGCGCGCGAGGCTGAAATCGGTGCGCAAGGCGTCGAACAGCGCGAGCGGGCGCGTGCCGCCCTCCGCGATCCACAGCCCGTCGGCGATCTCGTCGCCGATATGCGCGAGTTCGGTGGCCGGGAAATGCCGCGCGAGCTCGGTCGCCGACACGGTGTCGAGGCTGAGAGCGTGGCCGGGGTCGAGCACGTAGGGGAAGGGGATTTCCTGCCGACCCGGCACCGCCTCGACCTCGACGTCGTAATCCTCGATCAGCAGCGTCAGCTGTTCGGTCAGATAGTCGGCGAACAGCGCGGGCTTGGTGACGCTGATCGTATAGTCGCCCGGCGACACCAGCCGCCCGAACGAGCGCAGGGGCGCGGGCCGATCACCGACGCTGGCGTAGCGCAGATGGATGACGGGATAGGCGAACGAGCCGTCGGTGCGGCTCTGCGGCGAGGGTGGCGTGCCGTCGGTCAGATAGGCGTTGAGCGCGGCCTGAAGGCGCTCGACCGAGGCGCGGTAGAGGCGGTCGAGGTCCGCGACGATCTGGGATGCGGTTGTCATCCCGGATGGTTACGCAAAGCGCATGACGGTGGCAAGACGCGCCTCGAATCCTCCCCGGCACGGGGAGGGGGACCGTCCGCACGGCGGATGGCGGGGGGCAGCATCACCGGCTTTCCCTGCCGGGCCGCCCCTTCGTCACCGCTTCTCGGTGCCCCTCCCCCGTGCCGATGAGGCGTGGGTTCTACAGTTCGCCGAGCAGATATTCGGCGCTGCTGACCTTGAATTCGCCGGGTGCCTCGACGTGCAGCTGCTTCACGACGCCGTCTTCGACCAGCATCGTGTAGCGCTGGCTGCGCTTGCCCATGCCGAACTTGCTGCCGTCCATCGCCAGGCCCAGCGCCTCGGCGAAGTCGCCGTTGCCGTCGGCCAGCATGGTGACGCCGTCGGCGTCGGCGGACTTCGCCCAGGCGGCGAGCACGAAGGCGTCGTTGACCGAGGTGCAGGCGATCTCGTCGACGCCCTTCGCCTTCAGTTCCTCGCGCTTCTCGACGAAGCCGGGCAGGTGCTTTGCGGAGCAGGTCGGCGTGAACGCGCCGGGCACCGCGAAGAGCGCGACGGTCCGGCCGGCGAAGAAGGCGTGCGTATCGACCTGATCCGGGCCGTCGGGCGTGACCTTCACGAGGGTGGCGCTGGGCAGGGTGTCGCCGACGGTGATCGTCATCTGGGCAGTCTCCGGAACACGAGGGGCGCGGGCCGCCGGGCGGCGGTGCGCGCCACACGTCGGGCGGACCGGCCCCGATTTCAAGCATGGCGCGCGGCGCAGCTGCGCTTATGGTCGTGCGCGATGCAGCCTCCCGTCTATCTCACCGGCCAGTTCCTACTCGCGATGCCGGGCATGGCCGATCCGCGCTTCGACCATGCCGTGATCGCGATCTGTGCGCACGACACCGATGGCGCGATCGGGATCGGGGTCGGCGCGACGATCGACGGGCTGACGCTGCACGACCTGCTCGACCAGTTCGGCATCGCGCATGGCGCCGCGCCCGCCGTTCCGGTGCATTTCGGCGGCCCGGTCGAACCGCGGCGCGGTTTCGTCGTCCATTCGACCGACTGGAGCGGGCAGGACACGATCGACGTCGCGGGCCGCTGGGCGCTGTCGAGCACGCTCGACGTCCTGCGCGCGATCGCCGCGGGCAGCGGGCCGACGCGCTATCTGGTCGCGCTCGGCTATGCCGGCTGGGGCGGGGGGCAGCTCGACGGCGAATTGTCGCGCCCCGGCTGGTTCCATCTCGGCGGCGACACCGGCTTGCTGTTCGACCTGCCGGCGGCGGAGCGCTGGGCGGGGGCGTTCGCGACCGCGGGGATCGACCCGCGTCTGCTGTCCGCGGCGACGGGCACGGCCTGACGAGATATAAAGATATCTTTATATTTGATCCGCGGGGTGCAAGCGGGTAAGGGCGGCGCCATCCATTTCCTTCAGGAGCATGACACGTGGCAACTGCGCTCGCGGTCGAGAACACCGATTACGTCATCAAGGACATCGCGCTGGCCGATTTCGGCCGCGCCGAGATCCGCATCGCCGAAACCGAGATGCCGGGGCTGATGGCGCTGCGCAGCGAGTTCGGCGCGTCGCAGCCGCTGAAGGGCGCGCGCATCACCGGATCGCTGCACATGACGATCCAGACCGCGGTGCTGATCGAGACGCTGACCGCATTGGGCGCCGACGTGCGCTGGGCGACCTGCAACATCTTCTCGACGCAGGACCATGCCGCCGCCGCCATCGCCGCGACCGGCGTGCCGGTGTTCGCGGTGAAGGGCGAGAGCCTGGCCGAATACTGGGACTATGTCGGCGACATCTTCTCGTGGGATCACGACGTCGACGGCCAGACCGCCAACATCATCCTCGACGACGGCGGCGATGCGACGATGTTCGCGCTGTGGGGCGCGAAGCTGGAGGCCGGCCACACGCTGGGCGAGCCGGAAAACGAAGAGGAAGTCGAGTTCCAGCGCGCGCTGAAGGCGTTCATCGCCAGGAAGCCGGGTTACCTGACCGAGACGGTCAAGAACCTGAAGGGCGTGTCGGAAGAGACGACCACGGGCGTGCATCGCCTGTACGAGATCGCCAAGAAGGGCGAGCTGCCCTTCCCCGCGATCAACGTCAACGACAGCGTCACCAAGTCGAAGTTCGACAACCTGTACGGCTGCAAGGAATCGCTGGTCGACGCGATCCGTCGCGCGACCGACGTCATGCTCGCGGGCAAGGTCGCGGTCGTCGCCGGCTTCGGTGACGTGGGCAAGGGTTCGGCCCAGTCGCTGCGCAACGGCGGCGCGCGCGTGATGGTGACCGAGGTCGATCCGATCTGCGCGCTGCAGGCGGCGATGGAAGGGTTCGAGGTCGTGACGATGGACGAGGCGGTCACCCGCGCCGACATCTTCTGCACCGCGACCGGCAACGCCGACGTCATCACCGCCGATCACATGAAGGCGATGAAGCCGATGTCGATCGTCTGCAACATCGGCCATTTCGACAGCGAGATCCAGATCGCCGCGCTGTCGAACTACAAGTGGACCGAGGTGAAGCCGGGCACCGACCTGGTCGAATTCCCGGACGGCAAGCAGATCATCGTGCTCGCCAAGGGCCGCCTGGTGAACCTCGGCTGCGCGACGGGGCATCCCTCTTTCGTGATGTCGGCGTCGTTCACCAACCAGACGCTCGCGCAGATCGAGCTCTGGACCAAGGGCGAGAACTACAAGAACGACGTCTACGTCCTGCCCAAGCACCTCGACGAGAAGGTCGCGGCGCTGCACCTCGAAAAGCTCGGCGTGAAGCTGTCGCAGCTGACGGCGAAGCAGGCGGGCTATATCGGAGTGCCGGTCGAGGGGCCGTTCAAGCCGGATCACTACCGCTACTGATCGATTCCGATCCGATGCGACGCGAAGGGGCGGTGCCGCAAGGTGCCGCCCTTTTTCGTGGCGTCTGTCCGCGGCCGGCCGGCACGCGCCGCGGGATCAACGACATTGCCGCTGCCGTATGTTCCGTTCTACAGCTTGGCCGAGCATGCCGTCGGGAGGCGTGCCGAGGGGTAAGCGTTGATCCAGGTCTCGGTCATGGCGGCAGTCCTATGCGGCGCGATCCTCGCGCTGCTGGTCGGCGGTGCCGGCTATGCGCTGTTCGTCGGCTGGCGGCTGCGGGGCGAGGCGGCGGAGGCGATCGCGCGTGCCCGCGATGCGGAGGCGCTGCGCAGCGTGTCGCCGGCGATGGCGATGCTGATCCGCGCCGACGGCCGCGTCGAGATGCCGCCGCGGCTGGTCGACTGGCTGGGCCTGTCGGTCGCGCCGCGGTTCCTGCAGGATCTGGCGGGCGAGGGCGCCGGCCTGCCCGCGGACGAGGCGCAGGCGCTGGCCCGCGACGTACAGGCGGCGCAACGGGCCGGGCGCGGCTTCGTCCGCGCGCTGCATCCGCAGGGATCGGGGCGCGCGATCACGGTGCGCGGCAGCCGCGCGCCCGGCGAACTCGGCGCGACCGGCGCGGTGGTGCTGTGGACGCTCGATGCGACCGACAGCGAATCGGAACTGTCGCGGCTGCGCGACGAGGTCGGCCAGCTGTCGCTCGCCTATGACGCGCTGACCGGGCTGATCGAGGCCGCGCCGCTGCCGATGTGGTATCGTGCCGCCGACCTGCGGCTGGCGATGGTCAATACCGCCTATGTCCGCGCGGTCGAGGGCGCGGATGCCGCCGACGTGATCGCGCGCGAGCTCGAACTGGTCGAGGGGTCGGGCCGCGGCGGGCCGCGCGCGGGCGCGCTGGCGGCGCGCGCCACCGGCAAGCCGCAGCGCGAGATCCTGCCGGCGACGATCAACAGCGAGCGGCGCTCGCTCCAGGTGCATGACGTGCCCCTCCAGAGTGGCGGGGTGGCCGGCTTCGCGGTCGATATCGAGGATCTCGAACAGTCGCGCGCCGGCGCCAAGCGCTTCGCCGAGGCGCAGCGCGCGATGCTCGACCGGCTGTCCGCCGGCGTGGCGCAATTCGGCCCCGACCGCGGCCTTGTATTCTGCAACCAGCCGTTCCGGCGGATGTTCGCGATGCGATCGGAATGGCTCGCCGACCGGCCCGAATTCGACCGCGTGCTCGAGCGGATGCGCGAGGCCAACCGCCTGCCGGAGGTGCGCGACTTCCCCGGCTGGAAGGCGGAGCGGCGCGACTGGTTCGTGCCGGGCGAGGCGGCGATCGAGGAAAACTGGCATCTGCCCGGCGGCACGCATCTTCGCGTGGTCGCGCAGCCGCTGCCCGACGGCGGGCTGCTGACCATCTTCGAGGATCGTACCGAGCAGGTGCAACTGGCCAGCGCGCGCGACACGCTGCTGCGGGTGCGGACCGCGACCTTCGACAACCTGTTCGAGGCGCTGGCGGTGTTCGCGGCGGACGGCAAGCTGCAGCTGTGGAACAACCGGATGGGCGCGATCTGGGGTTTCGAGGAGGAATTCCTGGCGGGCCATCCGCGCGTCGACACCTTTGCCGACGCAGCGGCGGCGAAGCTCGCGACGCCCAACCGCGCCGCGCTGATCCCCGAACTGGTGCGATCGGCGACGATCGACCGCCAGCAGCGCGGCGGCCGCGTCGCCTTCGCGGACGGGCGCCATTTCGAATTCGCCGCGGTGCCGCTGCCCGACGGCAACGCGCTGCTGACGATGCTCGACATTTCGGACAGCCGCCGTGCCGAACAGGCGCTGCGCGACCGGGCGAACGCGCTGGAGGCGGCGGACCGGGTCAAGACGCAGTTCGTCGCCAACATGAGCTACGAGCTGCGCACGCCGCTGACCTCGATCAGCGGGTTCGCCGAGATGCTGCACGGCGGCTATGCCGGCAAGCTGACGCGCGAGGCGGACGGCTATGTCGAGGCGATCCTGCAATCGGTCGAGCGGCTGGGCCTGCTGATCGACGACGTGCTCGACCTGACGCAGGGCGGCGACGATGCGGAGATCGAGCGGTTCGACGTCGACCTTGCGGGGGTCGCACGCGCGGCGGCCCAGACGATCATGCCCGCGGCCAAGCGCCGCAAGCTCGATTTCGCGGTCGAGCTGGCGCGCTCGACCGGCCGGGTCAGCGGCGATCCCAAGCGGCTGCGCGAGGTCATCGAGCATCTGCTCCGCCACGCCGTCGCCTCGACCCCCGAAGGCGGTCGCATCCTGTTGCACAGCGACGGCAGCGCGACGGGCGCGCGGATCGTGGTGTCCGACGATGGCCTCGGCATGGACGCGGAAAGCGTCGCCAAGGCGTTCGACCGGTTCGGCGAGCCCGGCATGCAGCCGACCGGCGAGCGCGCGCTCGGCCTCGGCCTGCCGCTGGCGAAGCAGTTCGTCGAGGCGCATGGCGGCCGCATCGACCTGGTGTCCGAACCCGGCGAGGGCACGCTGGTCACCGTCGAGCTGCCGCGTCGATGAGGCGGGGGCGGGCCGCGGCGGCCATGCCGTGACGGGCGGCGGCCCCATCCTGCTCCCCGATCCCGCCGCGAGCGAGGCGTTCGGGGCGTCGCTGGCGGCACGCGTCGCGCCGGGCGACGTCATCACGCTGAGCGGCGACCTGGGCATGGGCAAGACCAGCATCGCGCGCGGGCTGCTCGCGGCGCTGGGACTGGCGGGCGAGGCGCCGAGCCCGAGCTTCGCGATCGTCCAGCCCTACGACCCGCCGGAGGTGCGCATGCCGGTGCTGCACGTCGACCTGTACCGGATCGGGGATCCGGCGGAGATGGCGGAACTGGGGCTCGACGAGGCGCTGTCGGACGCGCTGCTGCTGGTCGAATGGCCCGAACGCGCGCCGGGTTACTGGCCGCATGCGCTGGCGCTGACCCTGCATCCGGCACCGGACGGCGGACGAATCTTGACAGCGGACGTGCCGGCGTCTTGGAGGCGGCGATGGCCGACATGACCCCGCCCGCCGGCGCCAGCGCCTTCCTTGCCGCGCACGGCTGGTCGGGGGTCGTCTCGCCGGTTGCCGGCGACGCCTCGTTCCGCCGCTATTTCCGGATCGCGAGCGACGGGCGCAGCGCGATCCTGATGGACGCGCCGCCACCGCACGAAGACCCGCGACCATTCATCGCGATCGCCGAATGGCTGCGCGCGCGCGGTTTCGCGGCGCCGGCGATCCACGCCGCCGACCTGGCGCAGGGGCTGGTGCTGCTGGAGGATTTCGGCGACGTCCGGCTGCGCGAGACCGCGGACGCGAGCGCGGACGGCGCGCTGGCGCATTATGCCGCCGCGATCGACCTGCTGGTCGATCTGCGTGCGCACCCGGCGGAGGGGCTGGCGCCCTATGACCGTGCGGTACTGCATCGCGAGGCGGCGCTGTTCGTCGAATGGTATTGCCCGGCGGTCGGGCTCGACGTCGACGTCGCCGGCTATCGCGCGGCGTGGGACGCGGTGTTCGACCATGCGGCGACCGATGCGCCGGTGACGGTGCTGCGCGACTATCATGCCGAAAATCTGATGCTGGTGGGCGAGGGGGGCACGCTGGGGCTGCTCGACTTCCAGGACGCGCTGGCCGGCCACCCCGCCTACGACCTGGTGTCGCTGTTGCAGGACGCGCGGCGCGACGTCGATCCGGCGGTCGAGCGGGCGATGATCGAGCGCTATCGCGCAGCGACGGGGGCCGGCGACGATTTCCTTGCCGCCTATCATGTACTCGGCGCGCAGCGGAACGCGAAGATCGTCGGAATCTTCACCCGGCTGTGGAAGCGCGACGGCAAGCCGCGCTATCCGGCGTTGTGCCCGCGCGTCTGGGCGTATCTGGAGCGCGACCTCGCGCATCCGGCGCTCGCCCCGGTCGCGCGCTGGTTCGACGACAATGTGCCCGCGGCGCTGCGCGGCGATCCCGCGGCGCTGACCGCGTGACCCGCCAGCAGGCTCTGCGGCCGGACCCGCAGGCGATCGTGCCCGGCACCGCGATGGTAATGGCGGCGGGGCTCGGCAAGCGGATGCGTCCGCTCACCGCGACAAGGCCCAAGCCGCTGGTGGAAGTCGCCGGCAAGCCGCTGATCGACCACGTCTTCGACCGGTTGCGCAGCGCCGGCGTGCGGCGCGCGGTGGTCAACGTCCACTATCTGGCCGACACGCTGGAAGCGCATGTCACCGATCGCTTCGACGATATCGAGGTGGTGGTGAGCGACGAACGCGCGCAGCTGATGGAGACGGGCGGGGGGCTGGTGCAGGCGCGCGACCTGCTGGGGCCTGCGCCGGTGCTGGTCGTCAACAGCGACAACCTGTGGATCGACGGGCCGGTCGACGCGATCAAGCTGCTCAGCCACCGCTGGGACGATGCGACGATGGATGCGCTGCTGCTCGTCGTGCCCTATGCGCGCGCCAACAATCACGAGGGGCAGGGCGACTTCCGCGTCGCCGCGGACGGACGGATCGTCGGCCGGCGCAAGGCGGGGACCGCGGCGCCGTTCGTCTTCACCGGCATCCAGATCCTGCACCCGCGCATCATCCGCGACTGGCCCGAGGGGCCGTTTTCCACCAACCTGTTCTGGAGCCGCGCGATCGCGGCGGGCCGCGCCTATGCGCAGGTTCATCAGGGATTGTGGTTCGACGTCGGCACGCCGGGCGCGATCCCCAGGACGGAAGCGCTGATCGCCAATGGCTGAGGCGCGGACGCCCCGGCTGTTCACCATCCCGTCGCATAAGGCCTTCGCCGATACGCTGGTCGCGGGCCTGCTGCAGCGAACGGGGGGCGATGCCATGGCGCTCGCACGCGGGCTCGTGCTGCTGCCCAACAACCGCGCCGCGCGCGCGGTCACCGATGCCTTCGTGCGCGCGAGCGGCGGCGGGCTGCTGCTGCCGCGGCTGGTGACGCTGGGCAGCCCCGACCTCGGCGAGGCGGTCGGCGCGGCGCTCGATCCGGTCGACGACGCCGATCCGCCGCCGCCCGCGGTCTCACCGATGCAGCGGCGGATGATCCTGGCGCGGCTGGTGTCGGAGGAGCGGGCCGCCGCCGTCACCCCCGTCGACGCGGCCGAGGCGGTACGGCTCGCCGGCGAGCTGTGCCGCACGCTCGACCAGTTGCTGGTCGAGGAGGTCGCACCGGACCGCCTGCGCGATATCGACCTCGCGCCGGAGCTGACCGAACACTGGCAGCGCGCCCTGTCCACCTTCACCGTCGTACTGGAACGCTGGCCTGCGGAACTGGCGCGGCTCGGCCGGATCGATGCGGCGACCCGGCGGCGGATCCTGCTCGACCGGCTCGCCGCGCGCTGGCGCGCGGCGCCGCCGACGGGTTTCGTCTGTGCCGCCGGCGTGACCGATCCGGCGCCCGCGGTCGCGCGGCTGCTGCGCTGCGTGGCCGAGGCGCCTGCGGGCATGACGGTGTTCGCCGGGCTCGACCTCGCGATGCCGGAGGAGGAGTGGCAGGCGCTCGGCCCCCACGCGCCCGATCCGGCGACGGGATTCGCCCGGCGCGCGCTGGAGACGCACCCGCAATATCACCTGAAACTGATGCTCGAGCGGATGAGCGTCGGGCGCGGCGAGGTGGCGAACTGGCCCGGCACCGCGGGGCCGGACGCGGGCGCGGTCCGCGGCCGCGCGATCGCCAACGCGCTCGCGCCCGCCGCCTTCACGGGCAAGTGGACCGATCTGAAGGCGGAGGACCGGCGGCTGACCGGGGTGACCGCGGCCGAGCTCGCGACCCCGGCGGAGGAGGCGCAGACGATCGCGCTCGCGCTGCGCGGGGCGCTGGAGGAGGAAGGGAGCACCGCGGCGCTGGTGACGCCGGACCGCGCACTGGCGCGCCGGGTCGCGGCCCACCTGCGGCGCTGGGGGATCGAGGCGAACGATACCGCCGGCCGGCCGCTGTCGATCCTGCCGCCGGGCACGCTGCTGCTGACGCTGGCCGAGGCGGCGGCGCAGCGGTTCGCGCCGATGGCGCTGCTGGCGCTGCTCAAGCACCCGCTGGTGCGCAACGACGCCGAGGATCGCGGCATCCGCGGCGCGTGGCTCGACGGCACCCGCGGCGTCGATCGGGGCCTGCGCGGGCCGCGCCCGGCGGCGGGGCTGGACGGCATCACCGGGCACCTGCTGTCCGAACGGCGCGAGCGTGCGGCGGCATGGTTCGGCGAGGCGGCGGCGCTGCTCAAGCCGATCGAACTGGTCTTCGAGGGCGGCGCACAGCGCTTGCCCGTGCTGCTCGCGGTGCTTCGCGAGACGGCGCAGGCGCTGTGCGGCGACGATCTGTGGTCGAAGCCCGCGGGGCGCGCCGCCGCCGAATTCCTCGACGCGCTGGAGGCGGAGGCGGCGCATGGCCCGGCGCGGGTCGCCCCCGACGGGCTCGTGCCGCTGCTGCGCGGGCTGATGGACGAGATCGCGGTGCGAGAGGGGTCGGGCGTCGGCCATCCGCGCATCGCGATCTATGGCCTGCTGGAGGCGCGATTGCAGACCGCCGACCTGATGGTGCTCGGCGGCCTCAACGAAGGCGTGTGGCCGGGGCGGCCGGCGCCCGACCCCTGGCTGGCACCACGCATCCGGGCCGCGCTCGGCCTGCCGGGACTCGAGCGCGCGGTCGGGGTGGCGGCGCACGAATTCGGCCAGGCGCTGGGCGCGCCGCGTGCGCTGGTGACGCGGGCGCGGCGCGATGCCGCCTCGCCCGCGCTCGCGTCGCGGCTGTGGCTGCGGTTGCAGGCGATGGCGGGCGACCGCTTCGTGCGCGCGCGCGCGCTGGAGGGCTGGGCGCGCGCGCTCGACGATCCGGGCGAGCATCGTCCGGTCGATCGGCCGGAGCCGATGCCCGCGCCCGCGCTGCGGCCCCGGACCATCTCGGTGACCGAGATCGACCGGCTGAAGGCCGACCCCTACGCCTTCTACGCGCGCCGCGTCCTGGGGCTGATGTCGCTCGATCCGGTCGATGCCGATCCGAGTGCGGCGTGGCGCGGGACCGCGGTGCACGACATCCTCGAACAATGGTGGAAACAGGACGCCTGTGCCCCCGATACGCTGCTCGCCCGCGCGACGGCGATGCTGGAGGACGAGCGCACCCACCCGATGATGCGCGCGCTGTGGCGGCCACGGCTGGTCGAGGCGATCGACTGGATCGCGCGTACGGTGGCGGCGCAGGCCGACGAGGGGCGCACGGTCGCCTCCGCCGAGGGCAAGGGGCATATCGAGGTCGACGGCGTGCGGCTGTCGGGGCGCTACGACCGCGTCGACCGGCTGGCCGACGGCGCGCTGGTGATCGTCGATTACAAGTCCGGCAAGCCGCCGTCCGCGGCGGCGGTGCGCGCGGGATACAGCCTGCAACTGGGGTTGCTCGGGGCCATCGCCGAACGCGGCGGGTTCGCCGACGTGCACGGCCGGGCGGGCGGCTTCGAATATTGGTCGCTCGGCAAGAAGCGCGACGAATTCGGCTATGTCGAAAGCCCCGTGGATGCCGAGGGCAAGCGCGACAGGATCGTCACGGACCAGTTCGTCGGGATCGCGATGGACCAGTTCCGCGATGCGGCGGCGCACTGGCTGACGGGCGATGCGCCGTTCACCGCCAAGCTGGTGCCCGAATATGCCCCCTATGCCGAATACGACCAGCTGATGCGCAGGGACGAATGGTATGGCCGGGACTGATCTTGCGACGCTGCCGCGGCTGAAGGGCGCGCAGGCGGCCGCCAGCGACCCGCAGGCGCACGTCTGGCTGTCCGCCTCCGCCGGTACCGGCAAGACGCAGGTGCTGGCGGCGCGCGTGTTCCGCCTGCTGCTGCGCGGGGTCGACCCCGCCGCGATCCTGTGCCTGACCTTCACCAAGGCCGGCGCGGCGGAGATGGCGCAGCGGATCGGCAACCGCCTTGCCGCCTGGGTGCGGATGCCGGGGCCGCAGCTCGCCGCCGATCTGGAGGCGCTGGGGGAACGCGCCACGCCCGACATGCAGGCACGCGCGCGGACGCTGTTCGCGGGCGTGCTCGACGCGCCAGGCGGCGGCCTGCGCATCCAGACGATCCACGGCTTCTGCCAGAGCCTGCTTGCCGCCTTCCCGGTCGAGGCCGGGCTGACCCCCGGCTTCCGTCCGCTGGAGGCGCGCGAGGAGGCGGTGCTGGCGCGCGAGACGCTCGCGATGCTGCTCACCGATGCCGAGCGCGACGGCCGCGAGCGGCCGATCGAGACGATCGGCGCCTTGTCGCTGCGGATGGGCGAGGGCGGGGCGGAAGGGTTCCTGCTCGCCTGTGCGCGGTCGCTGGGCGCACTGGAGGCGTTGCCGTCGGGAATCGGGCCGTGGCTGCGCCGCGCGCTCGATCTGCCGCAGGGCGACATCGGCCCGGCGCTGGCGTCCGGGTGCGACTGTATCGACGGGCAGCTGGTCGAACGGCTGGCGGCGGCGAACCGTGCCTGGGCGACCGCGACCGGGATCGGCCATGCCGAGACGCTCGGCCGCTGGCTGGCCTCGGCGCCGGCCGAGCGCGCACTGGGGCTGCGCGAGCTCGCCGGGGTGGTGCTGACCGGCAAGAACGAACCGCGCAAGGCGGCGAAGAAGCTGGTCGACGCCGAGCCCGACTATGCGGAGCTGGCCGGCGCGCTCGGCGCGCATTGCCTCGACCTCCTGTCGCTGACCAGCCGCGCCGCCTATGCCGACCTGCTCGCCGATGCGCTGGAGGTGGGACGCGACTATGCCCGCGCCTATGCCGCGGCGAAGCGGCGCCAGGGCGCGGTCGATTTCGACGACCTGATCGCGATGACCGTGCGCCTGCTCGAACAGCCGGGCATCGGCGAATGGGTCCGCTACAAGCTCGATTCGGCGACCGAGCATGTGCTGATCGACGAGGCGCAGGACACCAACCTCAACCAGTGGCGGATCGTCACTGCGCTGGCGGGCGAATTCTTCGTCGGTCGCGGCGTGCATGCGCCGTCGACGCGCACGCTGTTCACGGTCGGTGACTACAAGCAGGCGATCTTCGGCTTCCAGGGCACCGACCCGATCAACTTCCGCTGGGCGGAGGGGCATTTCGCGCAGGCGGCGGCGGCGGTCGAGGGGGACGAGGACTGGCCCGAACCCGAACGCGGCCTGCCGTTCCAGCGCCTGTCGCTGACGCACAGCTTCCGTTCGACGCGCCCGATCCTCGAATTCGTCGATGCGGCGGTCGCGGCGGCGGGCGACCCCGGCCTGGGCGCGATCGGCGACGTGCAGGATCACGCCAGCGAGGTGCCCGGCCCGGGCACGGTCGAATTGTGGCCGCCGGTCGTCGCCGGCGGCGGCGAGGATGACGAAGAAGGCTGGATCGACGATGCGGTCCGTGAACAGGCGGTGCGGATCGCACGCGCGGTCCGCGACTGGATCGACGGCGGGCTGATGCTGGAGAGCAAGGGCCGGCCACTGCGTCCCGAGGACGTGATGATCCTGGTCAAGCGGCGCGGCGACCTCGCCTCGCTGATCGTCGCGCGGCTCTATGCCGAGGGCGTGCCGGTGGCGGGGGTCGACCGGTTGCGGCTCAACGCGCCGCTGGCGGTGCAGGACCTGCTCGCCGCAATACGTTTCGCGTTGCAGCCGGAGGACGATTTGTCGCTGGCGGCGCTGCTCGTGTCGCCGCTCATCGGCTGGACGCAGGACGCGCTGATGGAGGCGGCGCCGCGCGAGCATGGCAGCCTGTGGCGGCACCTGACGCGGACGCAGCCCGACGAACGGCTCGCGCCGCTGCGCACGATCCTGCTGCGCGCGGACATCGCCACGCCCTATCAGTTCCTCGAGGAAATCCTGTCGGGACCGATGGACGGGCGCCGCCGGCTGCTGCGCCGGCTGGGTGCGGAAGCGCGCGATCCGATCGAGGAACTGCTCAACGCCGCGCTCGCGTTCGAGACGAGCGCGACGCCGTCGCTGCAACGATTCCTCGACTGGTTCGATCGCGGCGACGTCGAGATCGTGCGCGACCCCTCCGCGCCGCTCGACGCGGTGCGGGTGATGACCGCACACGGCGCCAAGGGCTTGCAGGCGCCGCTGGTGATCCTGGCGGACGCTACGGTCGATCCGACCGCGGCGCCGCGGTCGCTGGTACGATGGGCGCCGGAAACCGCCGCGCAGCCGATCCCGATCTTCCGGCCCCGCGCCGCAGAGCGCGGCGGGCCGCTCGACGCAGCGATCGGGGCGATCGAGCGGCGCGAGCTGGAGGAACATTGGCGACTGTTCTACGTCGCGGCGACGCGCGCGGAGGAACGGCTGGTGATCGGCGGCGCACTCGGCCCGCGGGCGCGGGGCGTACCGCCGGTGGCGAGCTGGTATGCCGCCGCGGCCCGGGCTCTCGATACGCTCGGCGTCGGGGCGGAGGGCGTCCGGCGCTTCGCCGGTCGCGTCGTCCAGCCTCCGGTGCGGGCGCGCGCCGCCGACCGGATCGACGCGCCGGAACCTGTGCTGTTGCCCGACTGGGCGCGGCGCGCCGCGCCGGTCGAGAGCCGGCCGTCGCGTCCGCTCGCCCCGTCCGCGCTCGGCGAGGATACGGTGAGCGATCCGCCCCCCGGCCCCGCGCTGCGGGCGGCGGCCGAGCGCGGTCGCCTGATCCACGCGCTGTTCGAACGGTTGCCGCCGGTTCCGCCGGCCGAGCGGTCGGCGCGCGCCGGGCGCTGGCTCGCTACCGCGGGCGGTGTCGCCGAGGCTTCGGCGCGCGACGAGATCGTCGCCAGCGTGCTCGCCATCCTCGACGATCCCGGCCTCGCCGACCTGTTCGGCGCGCAGGGTCTGGCGGAGGCGCCGATCGCCGCGACGCTCGCCAATGGACTGGTCGTATCGGGCACCGTCGACCGGCTGCTGATCGCGGCCGACCGCATTCGCGTCGTCGATTTCAAGACCGGCCGCCGGGCGCCCGCGTCGATCGACGAGGTGCCGTCCTACCACCTCGATCAGATGGCGGCCTATGCGGCAGCGCTCGCCACGATCTTCCCCGACCGTCAGGTGGAGGCGGCGCTGCTCTATACCGCGGGGCCGCGGCTGTTCGTTCTCGACCGCGACATGCTCGACCGGCACAAGCCGCGCTTTCGGGCGAGGGAGCAAAGCTAGCCGCCCGGCGGTTGAGCCGGGGTCCGCGCCATCCTAGATGGGCTGCAAAGGAGATATCATCATGGCTACCAAGGCGATCACCGACGCGAGCTTCGATACCGACGTGCTGAAGGCGGACGGTCCGGTGCTGGTCGATTTCTGGGCGGAATGGTGCGGCCCGTGCAAGATGATCGGGCCCAGCCTCGAGGAACTGTCCGAGGAGCTGGGCGAGCAGGTGACGATCACCAAGCTCAACATCGACGACAATCCCGATGCGCCCGGCCGCTACGGCGTTCGCGGCATTCCGACGATGATCCTGTTCAAGGGCGGCGTTCCGGCAGCGACCAAGGTCGGTGCGGAGCCCAAGGGCCGGCTGAAGGCATGGCTGGAAGGCGAACTCGCCTGACGCCGGGGAGACGTCATCGCGGCCCGTGCCGCGGTGACGTCCCGTCGTGTCATCGAAAGAGAGTGCCGGCCGCCTGTTCCCACAGCGCATCGGATCCGGCCGCGATCATGCCCGTGCGCTGGTCGCCGACGCGATAGTCCGCGCCATCCGGGCGTCTGACGACACCGCCGGCCTCGCGCAGCAGCAGCGAGCCCGCAGCGTGATCCCAGGGCAGGGTCTTCTGGAACAGCGCGACCTGATTGGTCCCCAGGACCAGCCGCGGATATTGTTCGGCCGCGCAGCGCGGCATCGGCGCGACGGTGAATGTGGTTTCGGCGCGACGGACGATCGCCGCTTTCTCGTCATCCGACAGGTGATAGGTGGCGATGACGGCGGACGGGCGCGGGCCCTCGCCGGGCCGGACGTGGACGCGAACGCCGTCGATGAACGTGCCCTCGCCGCGAACGGCGTGGCACAGCCGGCCGTCGACGGGATCAAGGATCCACCCGGCCTGCGTCTCGCCATCCTCGACCAGCGCGATCATGATCCCGAACGGCGTGATGCCGCTTGCGTAATTGTTGGTGCCGTCGATCGGGTCGATCAGCCACACGCGGCCCTGCCCGATCCCGTCGACCAGCGATGCGTCGGCCGCCACCGCTTCCTCGCCGACGACGCGGATACCGGCATCGAGCGGGGCGAGGCCCGCGGTCAGCGCGTCCTCGCTTTCCCGGTCCGCGATCGTCACCATGTCGTCCGCCGCCTTTTCCTCGATCTGGTCGGCGGCGAGGTTGCGGAAGCGCGGCATCACGATGTCCGCGCCGACGCGCCGCATCAGCGCGACGACGGCGTCATGGTGCGGGTGATGCATGTCAGCTCCGATAGTCGGCGTTGATCGAGATGTAGCCATGCGTCAGGTCGCAGGTCCACACCGTCGCGCGCCCGTCGCCCAGGCCCAGGTCGACGCCGATCTCGACCTCCTGCCCCTTGAGGTGCGCGGCCACCGGCGCCTCGTCATAGTCTTCCACCGCGAGCCCCTCGCGTGCGACCTGCGTCTCGCCGAAGCGGATCGACAGGAGGTCCCGCTCGGCGGGTTCGCCGGCCTTGCCGACGGCCATGACGACGCGGCCCCAATTGGCGTCCTCGCCGGCGATCGCGGTCTTGACCAAGGGCGAATTGGCGATCGACATGGCGATGCGATGCGCGCTGCGGTCGCTTTCGGCACCGCTCACCGAAACCTCGATCAGCTTCGTCGCGCCCTCGCCGTCGCGCACCACCAGCCGGGCGAGCTGCACGCACAGATCGGCGAGCGCCGCGGCAAAGGCATCGGCGCCGTCGCTGTCCGCATCCGCCAGCGGCGCGTTGCCCGCGGCACCCGTGGCGAAGGCGAGGACGGAGTCGCTGGTCGAGGTGTCGCCGTCGACGGTGATGCACGAGAAGGTGTTGCGGTTGGCTGCATTGAGCGCGGCCTGCAAAAAGCCGGCGTCCACCGCGGCGTCGGTGAAGACGAACCCGAGCATCGTCGCCATGTCGGGCGCGATCATGCCGGACCCCTTGATGATGCCGACGAGCGTCACCGTACGGCCGTCGACGATCGCGCTGGTCGTGGCGCCCTTGGGATAGGTGTCGGTCGTGCCGATGGTGTCCGCCGCCGCGCGCCAGTCGCAGGGGGCGGCGGCGAAGGCGGCGTCCAGCCCGGCCTCTGCCCGGTCGATGGGCAACGGCACGCCGATCACGCCGGTCGACGCGACGAACACGTCCGACGGCTGGCAGCCGAGGTGCTGCGCGGTACGGGCGGCGATCGCCTCGACCGCGCTGCGGCCGCGATGGCCGGTGAAGGCGTTGGAATTGCCGGCATTGACCACCAGCGCGCGCGCAACCCCCAAAGTCAGGGCGGCACGGCACCATTCGACTTCCGGCGACGGGCAGCGGCTCTGCGTCAGCACGCCGGCGACGGTAGTGCCCTCCGCCAGCGTCACGAAGGTGAGGTCGCAGCGGTCCCACGTCTTGTAGCGCGCGCGCGCGACGTGCGGCACGACGCCGGCGATCGCGGGCAGGGCGGGGAAGGGCGTGGCCAGCGGAGAGATGGACGAGGACATGGCGCTGCCATAGGCTGCTTGCACGACAGGGCAAAGACACATGATCGACGAAGGCCAGACCGCACGCCCCACCGTCCTGAAGGCGGATTCGCGGCCCGCCGCGCGCGATCCCCGATTCGTCGGGGATGGCCGCCGGCTGATGATCGTCGTGCTCGTCGCGCTCGCGTTCGTCCTCGTCGCCGGTATCGTGCTGGCCGCCGTGGCGATCGACCGGGGGATCGGTTCGGCACGTCGCGAGGTCGCCCGGCGCGATGCGGCCGGGCAGGCGGCGGGACGGCGGGCGGTCGCGGCGGCGCCGCGGGTGCCGAGCGATCCCGCCAGCTGGATCACCGCGGACGACTATCCGCCGGACGCGCTGCGCGCCAACGACGAGGGGACGGTGACGATCACCTGGGTCGCCGATCCGGATGGGCGGATCGGCGATTGCAAGACGTTGCGCAGCAGCGGCCACGCCAGCCTGGATCGCGCCGCCTGCGCCGCCATCCTGCGGCGCGGGCGCTATGCCGCGGTTCCGGCGGCAAGCGAACCGCGCGTCTTCACCCGTCGGGTGGTGTGGCGGATACCCGACTGACCGCGCGCGCGGGGCGGACCGCCGCGCGACTTACGGTGGACGGCGGCGCGGTGGCCGCTTATGGCCTGTCGCGTGAATCTGCTGCTGCTCCTGTCCGCGTTGCTCTCCGCCCTGACCGGCGGTGCGTCCGCGATGCGTGCGCCGACCGCGGCGCATGCGGTGGCCAGCGCGGCATCGGCGGTGCAGGCCGAGGCGCGCGCCGCGCGGGTCGCCAGCCGCCCGCAGCCACGGCGCTGGACGCTCGCCGCCGTCGCGCGGCGGTTCGCGCCCGCGGCCGTGCCGGCGACGGCGGCCGGGCAGCCGCTCTATGCGAGCCGCCGGCGCGAATAGCGCCACGATTCCTTAACCGGCCGCGGCCGATCCCGTTTTCAAGACCAACAGACGCTGCGCGCCCGTGTCCGCGCGCGTCGCCATATTCAGGAAATTGCCTATGTTCGGCGGCATCGCCAAATCGCTGTTCGGTTCGTCCAACGACCGATACGTCAAGTCGCTCAACCCGCTCGTCCAAAAGATCGCGGGCTTCGAACCGACGCTCCAGGCGCTGTCCGACGAACAGCTCGCCGCGCAGACGGTGAAGTTCCGCGAAAGCCTCGCGAACGGCGCCAAGCTCGACGAGCTGCTGCCCGAAGCCTTCGCCACCGTGCGCGAGGCGGCGGTCCGCGTCCTCGGCATGCGCCATTTCGACGTGCAGATGATCGGCGGCATCGTCCTTCACCGCGGCGAGATCGCCGAGATGCGGACCGGCGAGGGCAAGACGCTGGTGGCGACGCTCGCCACCTATCTCAACGCGCTGCCGGGCGACGGCGTGCACGTCATCACGGTCAACGACTATCTCGCCGCGCGCGACGCGGAATGGATGGGACAGGTCTATCGCTTCCTGGGCCTGACCGTCGGAACGATCATCCCCAACCTGACCGACCAGCAGCGCCGCGACGCGTACAACAGCGACATCACCTATGGCACGAACAACGAGTTCGGCTTCGACTATCTGCGCGACAACATGAAGTACGAGCGCACGTCGATGGTGCAGCGCGCCTTCAGCATGGCGATCGTCGACGAGGTCGATTCGGTGCTGATCGACGAGGCGCGCACCCCGCTCATCATCTCCGGCCCGACCGACGACAAGTCGGAGCTGTACATGAGCGTCGATGCGATCGTGAAGCAGCTGGCGCCCGAGGATTACGAGAAGGACGAGAAGCAGAAGTCGATCATCCTGACCGAGGACGGCACCGAGCGCGCCGAGCGCCTGCTCGAATCGGCCGGGCTGTTGCAGGGCGCGAACCTGTACGATTTCGAGAATACGCAGGTGGTCCACCACCTGAACCAGGCGCTGCGCGCCAACATGATGTTCAAGGCCGACACCGACTATATCGTCAAGGACGGCAAGGTCATCATCATCGACGAATTCACCGGCCGCATGATGGACGGCCGCCGCTGGTCGGACGGCCTGCACCAGGCGGTCGAGGCGAAGGAGGGCGTGACGATCGAGCCCGAGAACCAGACGATGGCCTCGATCACGTTCCAGAACTATTTCCGCATGTACCCCAAGCTGTCGGGCATGACCGGCACCGCGGCGACCGAGGCGGCGGAATTCTACGACATCTACAAGATGAACGTCGTCACCATTCCGACCAACGTCGGCGTCCGCCGCGTCGACGAGGAGGACGAATTCTACAAGGACACCAACGACAAGTTCCGCGCGATCGCGAAGAAGATCCGCGAGCATGCGCTGCTCGGCCAGCCGGTGCTGGTCGGCACCGTGTCGATCGAGAAGTCCGAGCTGCTCAGCGAGTTCCTCCAACAGGAAAACGTCGACCACAAGGTGCTGAACGCGCGCTACCACGAGATGGAGGCGCATATCGTCGCACAGGCCGGCCGCAAGTCCGCGGTGACGATCGCCACCAACATGGCCGGCCGCGGCACCGACATCAAACTGGGCGGCAACCTCGAATTCCGCATGCTCGACGAGCATCCCGACCTGGTCGAGGGAACGCCCGAATATGAGGCGATCGCCGCCGGGATCCGCGACGAGATCGAGGCGGAGAAGCAGGAGGTGCTCGCCGCGGGCGGCCTGTTCGTGCTCGGCACCGAGCGGCACGAAAGCCGGCGGATCGACAACCAGCTGCGCGGGCGTTCGGGTCGTCAGGGCGATCCCGGCCTGTCGCGCTTCTACCTCAGCCTCGACGACGACCTGCTGCGCATCTTCGGACCGGACACGTTGTTCGCCAAGATGATGCGCAACAACATCGACGACGGCGAGGCGATCGGCAGCAAGTGGCTGTCCAAGGCGATCGAGACCGCGCAGAAGAAGGTCGAGGCGCGCAACTACGACATCCGCAAGCAGGTCGTCGAATATGACGACGTGATGAACGACCAGCGCAAGGTCATCTATGAGCAGCGCGCCGATATCATGGACGCCGATGCGGTCGGCGACGTCGTCACCGACATGCGCGCCGAGACGGTCAACGTCATCGTCGGCGGCGCCTGCCCGCCCAATTCCTATCCCGAGCAATGGGATCTCGCCGGCATGAAGACGGGGCTCGCCGAGGTGCTCAACCTCGACGTGCCGGTCGACGACTGGCTGAAGGAAGAGGCGATCGATCCCGAGATCGTCGAGGAGCGCGTCCGCGAGGCGGCGGATGCGGCGATCGCTGCGAAGGCGGCCGAGCTGGAGCCGGAAACCTGGACGCAGGTCGAGAAGTCGATCCTGCTCCAGAACCTCGACCATCACTGGAAGGAGCATCTGGCGACGCTCGACGCGCTGCGTCAGGTCGTCCACCTGCGCGCCTATGCGCAGAAGACGCCGATCAACGAATACAAGCAGGAGGCGTTCAGCCTGTTCCAGCGGATGCTCGATTCGATCCGCGAGGACGTGACGCGGACGATCGCGCATGCGCAGTTCCAGATGCAGGCGGCGCCGGACCTGCCCGAGCTGCCCGACTTCATCACGACGCATTTCGACCCGTTCACGGGCGAGGACAATTCGAACGACATCGACGCCGGCACGATGGGCCGGATCACCACCCAGATGCCGCCGCTCCAGATGATGCAGCCGGACGCGCCGCTGGGCGACAATCCGGAGCATTGGGAAGGGCGGGTCAACCGCAATGCGCCATGCCCCTGCGGGTCGGGCCGCAAGTACAAGCATTGCCATGGTGCCGTGACCGCCTGACGGGTCCGGCCGTCCCGTCATCGCGGACGTGGTCCGGGGTGGCGGGCGTTCGGCGCGATGCCCGGATACGGAAAGGGCCGGACCACCCAGCGGTGATCCGGCCCTTTTTCCGTGTCTTGCGACCGACGGTTACTTCGGCAGCACGACGCTCGGCCCGATGCTGTCGACGACCGCGCGCGCGTTGAACGCCCGCAGGTTGTCGCGCGGGATCGGTCCCTTGCGCATCACGATCTCCGCCGTCGCCTCGTACCGGTCGATCGTGCGGATGTCGAAATCGTTGCCCCAGGGGCCGAAGCCGCCGCCCCACGGGTCCCAGCTGCGCCAGCCGAACCCGCGGCCGTAATAGCGCCACGACGGACCCCAATAGCCGCCGAAGCCGCCATAGCCGAAGCCGCCGCCGAGGCCCGGCGTCGAATAGGTCCGCGATTGCAGGTCGGTGTCGCGGTTGGCCATGACGAAATAGTCGTAGCCGCTCTGCAACGTCAGCTCCGCCGCGCGGAACAGCAGGTAGCGCTCGACGGTGTCGCGCGACGTGACGCTGTTACCCGCGAAGCTGACCAGGAAGCGGTCGGGCTCGACCTGACGGTCGCTGTAGCCGGTGCGGTTGAACCCCTGCCCGGTGGCGGGGCGGTAGGTTGTCTCGGTCGCGCAGCCGGCGACCATCAGGGTGGAGGCGGCGAGCGCCGCAACCACAGCCTTGCGGCCAAGATCCATCATGACTCCAATTCTCCATTCGCACGCGGGTGCGGCGAACCCTGCCGCGTGTAACCCATGGCAGTGGAACGAGCGATGAACGACTTGGCTCCGTCGGGCAACGGTTCGCCGCGGATCACGCGCCGATCAGGTGCAGCGCGAGACTGCGGCGATGCGGGCGCGTGCGGTGTTCGAACAGGTAGATGCCCTGCCACGTGCCGAGCGCCAGCGTGCCGTCCAGCACGGGGATCGACAGCTGCACGCCGGTCAGCATCGTGCGCAGGTGCGCCGGCATGTCGTCGGGTCCTTCGTCGTCATGCGCATAGCCGACGCTCTCGGGTGCGAGCCGGTCGAGATACGCCTCGATATCGCGCCGGACCGCGGGCGCGGCATTCTCCTGGATCACCAGCGATGCCGAGGTGTGCCGGCAGAAGACGGTCAGCAGTCCTTCCGCGATGCCCTGTGCGTCGACCCAGCGGACGACGCGGTCGGTCACCTCCAGCAGCCCCTGCCGCCGCGTGTCGACGTGCAGCATTCCCGACGCCTGTCGCATGCCCGATCCCTTCCCATACCGGCGGGACCAACCGACGACGGGCGCATCCGTTCAATCGCCGCGGGGCAGGTCAGGCGCCGTGCGCGAGCTCGGCGATCGCGGAGGCGTTGAGCGTCCGCCGCCGCCGGGGCTCCGGCCCCTCGACGACGAGGTACGCGGTCGACCGTGCCACGGCGTCGAGCCGCCGCCAGCGATCGAGGCATTCGTGCACGGGCGCGCGCCAGGGCTGATGGATCGAGGCGACCAATTGTGCGGTGGCGGTGCGGGACGGCATGTCCACGTGGGGTTGTCCTGTGGCGCGAGGGGGAGGGGCTGTCCCTCCCTATCGTCCAGTCGGCACCATCGCGTTAACGTCCGCCGCCAAGGCGTGCGGGATCGTCAGTTGGAGGGGCTGTCGCCGACGGCGTCCTTCGCCTTCCCCGTGACCGCCATCAGCACCGGCACCGCCAGCAAGGCGGCCGCCATGGCGCCGATCGCCAGTTCCAGAAACACCATCGTCATCCTCCCGCGGGAGCCTGTGCGCTCCTCGTTCGGGCGGATGATGTCGCGTCGCGCCCGGAACGACAAGGGTAAAATGTCCGGCGATCGCGCAATGACGGAGAGAGGGTCCGACGAGAAAAAATGGCTCCCTGAGTAGGATTCGAACCTACGGCCGCTCGATTAACAGTCGAGAGCTCTACCGCTGAGCTATCAGGGAACGTCGTCGTGGAGCGCGTCTATACCCGGCAAAAACGGCGATGCAACCCTGTTCCTGCGCTTTTTCCCGGATCGCGGGTCAGGCGACGAACTGTTCCATCGTGATCCGGTCGTCGAGCGCGTGTTCGGGATCGAACAGCAGGGTCAGTTCGCGCGCGCGGTCGATCGCGATCGATACCTCGGCGACGTCGCGGAATTCGCGCTGGTCGGCCACTGCGGATACCGGGCGCTTGGCGGCGTCGAGCACGCGCAGGCTGATCCGCGCCTTGTCTGGCAGGATCGCGCCGCGCCACCGGCGCGGTCGGAACGGGCTGATCGGCGTCAGCGCGAGCATGTTGGAGCCGAGCGGCAGGATCGGTCCCTGCGCCGACAGATTGTAGGCGGTCGATCCCGCCGGCGTGGCGACGAGGATGCCGTCGCAGGCGAGTTCGGGCATCACCACCCGATCGTTGACGGTGACCTCCAGTTTCGCGGTCTGCCGCGTCTCGCGCAGCAGCGACACCTCGTTGATCGCCGGCGCCTGATGGATGCGGCCGTCGACGCCGGTGACGGTGGCGGCGAGCGGGGTGACCTTGAACGGCTTGGCGCGGTCCAGCCGCTCGCCGATGCCGTGGCGCCGCCATTCGTTCATCATGAAGCCGACGGTGCCGAGGTTCATGCCGAACACCGGCACGGTCGGGCGACGGCGATCGAGCAGCCCGTGCAGCGTCTGGAGCATGAAGCCGTCGCCGCCCAGCGCGATGATGACGTCGGCCTCGGCCGGGTCGACCCAGTCGGCCGCATCCGCCAGTTCGGCGGCGGCGGCCTGCGCGGGGGCGGTCGGCGACGCGACGAGCGCCCGCCGCTCGTACTGGCTCATCCGCCCGTGACGCTCATGTGACGCGCCACCGCGGGCGCGGCGCCGGCCTCGATCCTGAAATCGTGGCGCGCGGGCTTGCGCAACAGGCCGCGATCGATCGCCGCGTCGAGCCCGGCGATGCCGCCGTCGCGCAACGCGCCCTTCAGGTCGACCTGATCGTCATGGCCGAGACACATGTACAGCCTGCCTTCGGTGGTCAGGCGTACGCGGTTGCAACCGTCGCAGAAATTGGCGGTGAGCGGCGAGATCAGCCCGAGCCGCGTCGCGCTGCCGTCGACGCGCCAGTAGCGCGCCGGGCCGCCGGTGCGATGCGCGTCGCGGTCCAACACGAATTGCGTCTGGAGGTCCGCGAAGACGCGCGTCAGCGGCACGAACCGGTCGGTCCGGTCCTCGTCCACCGCGCCGAGCGGCATCGTCTCGATCAGCGACAGGTCGTGGCCCTGATCGACGCACCAGCGCAGCATCGCGGGAATCTCGTCCTCGTTCAGCCCGGCAAGCGCGACCATGTTGATCTTGACCGCCAGCCCGGCGGCGCGCGCGGCGGCGATGCCGCGCAGCACCTGGTCGAGGTCGCCGTGACGGGTGATGTAGCGGAAGCGGTCGGCGTCGAGGCTGTCGAGGCTGACGTTGATCCGCCGGATCCCGGCGTCGACCATCTCGGCGGCATGCGCCTCCAGCCGCGTCGCGTTGGTCGTCATCGTCAGCTCGTCGAGGCCGGCGCCGACGTGGCGGCCGAGCCGGCGGACGAGGTCGCCGACATCGCGGCGGACCAGCGGCTCGCCGCCCGACAGGCGGATCTTGGTCACGCCGCGCGCGATGAAGCGTTCGGCGATGATCGCGATCTCGTCGAGGCTGAGCAGCTTCGCGCGGGGCAGGAACGTCATCTGTTCCGCCATGCAATATCGGCAGCGCAGGTCGCACCGGTCGGTGACCGAAATGCGCAGATAGCGGATGGTGCGGCCTTGCGGATCGACCAGACGGTCGACCAGCGGCTGATCGGATTGGGGGAGGGCGCTGGTCATGATAGGGAGCTAGGCGGTCAACCGTCCGGCGACAAGTCCGTTCCCTGCCAGCGGCGGCGCGGGGGCGCCGGGCCGGCGGACGTCGGCGCTCCATTGTCGAGTTGCCTTCAGCCGGTTAGGTCGTGGGACGATGGGGACCGATATCGATCGTCTGGCGCTGTTCGTGGTCGCGGCCGAGGGGGAGGGCACGTTCGCGGCGATCCCCGGTGCGGCGGACTGGGTCGTGCGCGTCGACGGGGGCGGGGACGATGTCGCCGCCCGCGCGCTGGCGAGCGGTGCCGATCTGGTGGTGGTCGACGTACGCGCCGACGCGGGCCGGGGCCTTGCCGAGGTGCGCGCGCTCGGCGGCCTCGTCGCGGCGACCGGGGGCGCGCTGCTGGCGCTGACCACGGACGCGGACGGGCTGCCCGACCTGATGGACGCGGGCGCGACGCATTTCTTCGTCGATCGCGGCGACGCGGCGGAATTGGGACAGGCGATCCGCTTCGCCGCACAGGCGCCGTCGCGCGACGCTGGCGATCGGCGCGGCCGGACCGCTGCGACGGACGAGGATCGCGCGGCGATCAGCGACTGGATCGCCGGACGCCTGGCGGACGGCTCGCCGGTCGGCGTCCTGATGATCGCGCTGTCGCGCCTCGACATCCTCAACGCCGCGCGTGGCCGCGCCGCGGGCGACGCACTGATCGCCGAGGCGCGCGAGCAGGTCGACCGGATCACCCGCGCGTTGCTCGGCCCGGCGGGGCTGGTCGTGTCGACCGGCGGCGGCGACCTGATCGTGGCGGCGGCGGCGGGACCGGTGGTGTTGGCCCGGCTCGCTGCGGCGCTGGACGCGGCGCTCGCCCGGCCGCTGCCCATCGCGGGACGGATCGCGGTGCTCGGCAGCCGCTGGGGGATGGCGGAGAGCGGGCCTGCCGACGACGCGGCGAGCCTGCTGCGCCGCGCCGCCGAGGCGCTGATCGTCGCCAAGGCGAGCGATGGCGCGATGATCCGCATCGCCGGGCCGGAAGGCGCGGCGCCGCTCGACCTGCTGGCGATCGACCTGCACCTGGCGATCGAGCGCAACGAGATCGACGTGCTGTTCCAACCGCAGGCGCCGATCGACGGCCGCCACGTCACCGGGGTCGAGGCGCTGGCGCGGTGGCGCCACGGCCGGCTGGGGCCGCTGGGCGCCGACGCGCTGTTCGCCGCGGCCGATCGCGCCGACCTCGGCATCGCGCTGTCCGACCATATCCAGCAGCTGGTGCTGGCGCGCGTCGCCGCCTGGCCGCGGTCGCTCGGGGGCCTGCGCGTCTCGCTCAACCTGACCGCGGGGGACCTCGGCCGGCCGGGCTTCGCCGCGCTGTTCCTCGATCGCGTCGCGGCGAGCGGCGTGCCGTTCCAGCGGCTGACCGTGGAGATCACCGAAACCGGCGCGATCCGCAACCTCGACGCGGCGGCGGCGGTGCTGGCGCGGCTGCGCGAGGCGGGGGTGCGCGTCGCGCTCGACGATTTCGGCACCGGCTATTCCAGCCTCGCCTATCTGACCGCGCTGCCGCTCGACTATCTGAAGCTCGACAAGGCGCTGGCGCTGGGGGTGGAGGGCAGCGCCCGTCACCGCGGCGTGGTGCGCGCGGTGATGACGCTGGCGCGCGCGCTGGGCGTGGCGGTGATCGCCGAGGGGATCGAGACGGAGGCGCAGCGCGCGATGCTCGCCGCCGAGGGATGCACCTATTACCAGGGCTATTGGCTGGCCGAACCGCTCGACGAGGCGGCGCTGCTCGCCTTCATGGAGGATGGACGATGCTGATCGTGCCGATCGCGATGATCGCGGGGGCGGCGTTGGCCGCACAGGATCCGGAGGCTGCGATCCGTGACGCGATGGCGGCGAGCGCGGCCGGCTGGAGCGCAGGGGACATGGCGCGCTTCCTCGCCATCTATGCCGATGACGCGGTGTTCGTCGGCAAGGACGGCCTGGTCCGCGGCAAGGCGGCGATCGCGGCGCGCTACGCCAAAAGCTATGGCGTGGACGCCGCGAAGCGGGGGCGGCTGTCGTTCCGCATGCTCGGCTTCCGCCGGATCGACGCGACGCACCGGATGCTGTGGGCGCGCTGGATGCTCGACTATCCCGACGGCAAGGCGCAGCAGGGCATGACGTCGCTGCTGTTCGAGCGGCAGGCCGGCGTGTGGAAGATCGTGTCCGACCACAGCAGCTGATTTCCCCCGCCCCGGCCGGGGCAGGCGTTCACCCCGCCGCCTTCGCCAGCCCCTTGGACAGCTGCAACGCGCCATGCAGCCGCGACTTGGCATCCGGCCACGCGCGTTGCAGCACCAGCTTGCTGTCGGGGCGCAGCTTCGCCACGCCGTTCAGCCGCTCCACATAGGCGAGCAGTCCCGGGACGTTGGGCGGCGTGTCGTCGTGGAAGCCGACCAGCACGCCGCGCGGCCCGACGTCCATCTTGGCGATGCACGCCCGCCTCGCGTTGAGCTTGATCTCGATCACGCGGATCAGGTTCTCGGTCGCATCGGGCAGCGGGCCGAAGCGATCGATCATCTCCGCCGCGAACGCCTCGATATCGCGCTGGTCCTCCAGCTCGTTAAGGCGACGATACAGGCCCATGCGCAGGTCTAGGTCGGGGACGTAATCGTCGGGGATCAGGATCGGCGCGTCGACGGTGATCTGGGGGCTGAAATCGCGCGGGCGGGTGGCCATGCCGCCGGCCTTGGCGTCCATGATCGCCTCTTCCAGCATCGACTGGTAGAGTTCGTAGCCGACTTCCTTGATGTGGCCTGACTGTTCGTCGCCCAGCAGATTGCCCGCGCCGCGGATGTCGAGGTCGTGGCTGGCGAGCTGGAAGCCCGCGCCGAGCGAATCGAGGTCGGACAATACCTTCAGCCGCTTTTCCGCGGTTTCGGTCATCATCCGCTCGGGCGGCGTCACCAGATAGGCATAGGCGCGCGTCTTCGACCGCCCGACCCGGCCGCGCAGCTGGTAGAGCTGGGCGAGCCCGAACCGGTCGGCACGGTTGACGATGATCGTGTTGGCCGATGCGATGTCGATCCCGCTTTCGATGATCGTGGTGGAAACGAGCACCTCGAACTTCTTGTCGTAGAAGGCGCTCATCCGCTCCTCGACCTCGGTCGGGCTCATCTGGCCGTGCGCGACGACGTAGCGGATTTCGGGCACCTGTTCGCGCAGATACTCCTCGAGGTCGGGCAGGTCGGCGATGCGCGGGGTGACGATGAAGCTCTGCCCGCCGCGATAATGTTCGCGCAGCAGCGCCTCGCGCAGCACGACCGGGTCCCAGGGGATGATATACGTCCGCACCGCCAGCCGGTCGACCGGCGGGGTCTGGATCACCGACAGTTCGCGGATGCCGCTCATCGCCATCTGGAGCGTGCGCGGGATCGGCGTCGCGGTGAGCGTCAGCATGTGGACGTCGGCACGCAGCGCCTTCAGCCGCTCCTTGTGGGTGACGCCGAAGCGCTGTTCCTCGTCGACGATGACGAGGCCGAGGCGCTTGAAATCGATCGTCTTGGCGAGCAACGCATGGGTGCCGATGACGACGTCGATCGTCCCGCCGGCGAGCCCTTCCTTGACCGCCTTCGCCTCCGCGCCGGGGACGAGCCGCGACAGCCGCCCCATGTTCATCGGGAAGCCTTCGAAGCGGGCAGTGAAATTGTTGTAATGCTGGCGCGCGAGCAGCGTCGTCGGGCACACCACCGCGACCTGCCTGCCCGCCATCGCCGCGACGAAGGCGGCGCGCAGCGCGATCTCGGTCTTGCCGAACCCGACGTCGCCGACGATCAGCCGATCCATCGGCTTGCCCGCGGACAGGTCGCCGAGCACGTCGTCGATCGCGCGGTCCTGGTCGTCGGTTTCGGCATAGGGGAAGCGATCGACGAAGCTGGGATAGCCGCTGGCATCGGGTTCCAGCACGTCGCCCGGATGCAGTGCGCGTTCGGCCGCGGTCTTGATGAGTTCGCCCGCGATCTCGCGGATCCGCTCCTTCATCCGCGACTTGCGGCGCTGCCATGCCTCGCCGCCGAGGCGGTCGAGCGAGGCGCCTTCCTCGTTCGAGCCGTAGCGCGACAGGACCTCGAGATTCTCGACGGGCACGAACAATTTGTCGCCGCCGGCATATTCGACCGCGACGCAATCGTGCGGGCTCTTGCCGACGGGGATCGAGGTGAGGCCCAGATATTTGCCGATGCCGTGATCGGAATGGACGACGAGGTCGCCCGGGGTCAGCGCCGCGATCTCGGCGAGGAAGGCATCCGCGGACTTCTTGCGCTTCGCGCGCCGGACCAGCCGGTCGCCGAGCATGTCCTGTTCGGTCAGCACGGCGACGTCGGGCGCGGTGAAGCCGTGGTCGAGCGGCAGGACGACCAGCGCGACGCCCGCGCTCTTGCCCGTGTCGGCGATGCCGAGCGCCTGTTGCCAGCTGTCCGCCGCCTTGCCGCCGGCCAGCCCGTGGTCCTTCAGCAGATTGCCCAGCCGCTCGCGCGCGCCGACCGAATAGCTGGCGAGGACCGGCTTCCGGCCCTCCTTGCGCAGCGTCTTGAGGTGATCGACGACGGCTTCGTAGATGTTGACGCCGCTGCCGCGCTCCGGCCCGAAATCGCGCGCGCCGTCGACGCCGAAATCGAGCACGCCGGCGCGCTCCGGCTCGTGGAACGGCGAGGTCAGGTGCGCGCGGGCGGCGGCGAGCGCCTCCGCCCATTCCTTCGCGTCGAGGTACAGCGATCTGGCGGCAAGCGGGCGATAGCTGCCCGGCTGCGCCGCCTCCGCCCGTCGGCGGTTGTCGAAATAGTCCGCGATCGATTCCATCCGCCCGTCCGCGGCGCCGGTCACGCCGAAGTCGCGGACGACCACGTCGTCGGCGGACAGGTGATCGAACAGCGTCGCGAGCTTGTCCTCGAACAGCGGCAGCCAATGCTCCATGCCGGCGAGACGCCGCCCGTCGCTGATCGCCTGGTAGAGCGGGTCGCCGGTCGCGGTCGCGCCGAACTTGTCGCGATAGCGGGTGCGGAACCGCTTGATCGATTCCTCGTCGAGCAGCGCCTCCGACGCGGGCAGCAGCGTGAAGCCATCGACCCGCCCGGTGGTGCGCTGGTCCTCGGGGCTGAACGTGCGGACCGTCTCGATCTCGTCGCCGAAGAAATCGAGGCGCAGCGCCTGTTCCTCGCCGCTCGGGAACAGGTCGACGATGCCACCGCGCACGGCATATTCGCCCTGGTCGTGGACGGTTTCGGTGCGGACGTAGCCGTTCGCCTGCAACAGCCGGGCGAGGTCGTCGCGATCGATGCGCGCCCCGGGCTCCAGCGTCGCGACCAGCTGGCGGATGCGGAACGGCGTCAGCACGCGCTGCGTCGCCGCATTGACGGTGGTGAGGAACAGCTGCGGCGCCTTGCCGGGCCGCTGGAGCCGCCACAATGCCGCGATCCGCTCCGCCATGATACGGAGCGTCGGGCTGGCGCGATCGTAGGGCAGGCAGTCCCACGCGGGGAAACTGACGATCTCCAGATCGGGTGCGAAGAACGCCGCCGTGCTGGCGATCGCGCGCATCGCGGCGTCGTCGGGCGCGACGAACACGGCGCGACCGCCCTTGCCCGAATGCGCGGCGGCCCGCGCGATGTCGGCGAGCAGCGACGGCTGGAACCCGGCGGGGACGCCCGACAGCGTGAGCTGCGTCCTGGCGCCAAGGATGGTCTTCAGATCGGGCATCTTGTCGTTTTCCACATGCTCACCATCCCGTCGTCATTCCCGCGAGGGCGGGAATTCATACGGCTGGCCTGTCGCCTCCACCGCCGCCGCCGTGCGAAGGGATCCCCGCCGGTGCGGGGTCGACGGCAGCGGGGCGGGCGGCGATTTGGTCCGTGTTACCGGTTCAGCGCGCCACCGGGACGTAGCTCAGCGACCGCATCGCCTGCATCATCGGCCCGTCCCATGCGGGCGGGCAGGGCAGCGATCCGATCGCCCAGCCCATGATGTCGACGTCCTGTTCCTCCAGCAGCGCCTCGAACCAGTCGATCTGGTCGGGCGTCCAGTCCGCGCCATGCGCGTCGAAGAAGCCGCCGATCATCAGATCGGCCTCCTTGGTGCCGCGATGCCAGCTGCGGAATTTCAGGCGTTTCAGGCGGGTGGCGTGGTCCACGGGCGATCCAATGCGAAAAACCGGCAGATGCTGGCGGCATCTGTCGGGTACGGTATAGCAGCCATGTAGTCATGCGCCCCGACATCCTCAATCCGCTGTTCGCCGAGGTTACCGCCCTGAAGGGGGTCGGCCCGGCCCTCGCCAAGCCGCTCGACCGGCTGGGGCTGGCACGCGTCGTCGACGTCGCGTTCCATTTGCCGAGTGGCTGGATCGACCGGCTGCCGCGCGAGGCGCTGGACGTCGCCGACGCCGGTCGGGTGATCGCGATCACGCTGACGCCGCGCGACTATCGCACCGGCAACGGCCGCGGCCCGACGCGGGTGCAGGCGACCGACGCGTCTGGCAATGCCGTCAGCCTCGTCTATTTCGGCGGTTCCTCGGGCTGGGTGAAGAAGCTGCTGCCGCTGGGCGAGCCGCGCCGCGTGTCGGGCAAGCTCGAAAGCTATGGCGAGACGCTCCAGATCATCCACCCGGACCTCGGCGAACCCGACGAGCCATTCCGCGAGCGCGAGGCGATCTACCCGTTGTCGGAGGGGCTGACCTCGCGCCGTCTCGGCGGGTTCGCCGCGCAGGCGCTCGACCGCGCACCGGCGCTGGCGGAATGGATCGAGCCGGGGCTGAAGGCGAAGCGCGGCTGGCCCGACTGGCAGGATGCGTTGCGCCGCATCCACGACGACCCCGCCGACAAGCCGGCGCGCGAGCGGCTCGCCTATGACGAGATCTTCGCCAACCAGCTCGCGATGACGCTGGTGCGCGCCGACACGCGCAAGCGCAAGGGGCGGGCGCTGGTGGGGGACGGCCGCCTGCGCGACCAGTTGCGGCTACCCTACACGCCGACCGGTGCGCAATCGCGCACGATCGCCGAGATCGAGGGCGACCTCGCCCAGAGCGCGCCGATGCTGCGGCTGCTGCAAGGCGACGTCGGATCGGGCAAGACGCTCGTTGCGGCCTGCGCGCTGCTGATCGCGGTCGAGGCGGGCGCGCAGGGGGCGATGCTCGCGCCCACCGAGATCCTGGCAAGGCAGCATTACGAGACGCTGCGCAAGCTGCTCGCCGGCCTGCCGGTCGAGATCGCGGTGCTGACCGGTCGCGACAAGGGCCGCGCGCGCGAGGCGACGCTGATGGCGCTGGCGGCGGGCGAGATCGACATCCTCGTCGGCACGCACGCGATCTTTCAGGATGCGGTCGGCTATCGGGACCTCGCGCTCGTCGTCGTCGACGAACAGCATCGCTTCGGCGTCGCCGAACGGATGATGCTGCAGGCGAAGGGGAAGGCGCCGCCGCACCTCCTCGCGATGACGGCGACGCCGATCCCGCGCACGCTGACGCTCGCGCAATATGGCGAGATGGACGTCAGCCGGCTGGACGAGATGCCGCCCGGTCGCGAACCGATCGAGACCCGCGTCGTCTCCGAGGACAGGCTGGACGAGGTCGTCAACGCGATCGGTCGCCACATGGCCGATGGTGGCCAGGCCTATTGGGTCTGCCCGCTGGTCGAGGAAAGCGAGAAGAGCGACCTCGCCGCCGCCGAGATGCGCGCGGAATCGCTGCGCGCGCGCTTCGGCGAGCGGATCGGGGTCGTCCACGGCCGGATGAAGCCCGCGGAAAAGGACGCCGTCATGGAGGCGTTCGCCGGCAACCGGCTGAGCGTGCTGGTCGCGACGACGGTGATCGAGGTCGGCGTCGACGTGCCCAACGCGACGCTGATCGTGATCGAACATGCCGACCGGTTCGGCCTGGCGCAGCTGCACCAGCTGCGCGGGCGTGTCGGGCGGGGCGGGGGGCTGTCGCGCTGTCTGCTGTTGCGGGGCAGCGCGTTGTCGGAAACGGCGCGCGCGCGACTGGCGCTGATGCGCGAGAGCAACGACGGCTTCCGCATCGCGGAAGAGGACCTGCGGCTGCGCGGCGGCGGCGAATTGCTCGGCACGCGCCAGTCGGGCGAGGCGACCTTCCGGCTCGCGCTGCCCGAGATGCTCGCAGACCTGTTGCAATGCGCGCAGGACGACGCGCGGCTGCTGATCGACCGCGACGGCGGGCTGGAGGGGCCGCGGGGGCAGGCGGCGCGCGTCGCGCTCTACCTGTTCGATCGCGACGCCGGCGTCGCCCTGCTGCGATCGGGCTGACCCGCCGCCCGGTCGCGGTGGCGGATCAGGCCGCCATCGCGCCGAGCACCGCGTGATAGCTGCCGGCGGGCACGGGGGTGTCGAGCTGGCAGCCGATACGCCCGCCCAGCGCCCAGCGGACGATCGCGCGCACCTCGCCCACCACCGGCAACTGCACGCGCAGCGTCGCGCCGACGTCGACCGCCATGTCGCTGCGGATCATCAGGCCGTGGGGAGACAGGTTGACGATCAGCACCGGCACCGTCCGGCGCCCGTCGAGCGATGCGCGCGTGCGGTGGTGGACTTCGTCGCGCGGCTCGGCACGGACATCGGCGATGGTCAACGCTCGTAGGGACAACGCATGGCTCCTCGCGGTCCCGAACGCCGGACCGCCTCGGATAAAGCCATATGTTAAAACCCGTTTACAGACCGCTACCGGGCGAGGGTTAGCAGCCCGTGAAGCTTCTTTCCGGCCGAGATCCGCACGTCCGCGCCGGTCAGCGCGATGACCGCATTCTCGTCGACGATCCTGTCGCCGTCGACGCGCGCGCCGCCGCCCGCGATCAGCCGGCGGGCCTCGCCCTTCGACTTGGCGAAGCCGATCGCGATCAGCGCATCGACCGCCGCGATCGCGTCGCCGGCGACCGCGACGCTGGGCAGCGCGTCGCCGCTCGCCCCTTCCTCGAACGTGCGCCGCGCGGTCTCCGCCGCCTGATCCGCGGCGGCGCGGCCACGGCACATCGCGGTCGCTTCGTTGGCGAGCACCTTCTTCGCATCGTTGATCTCCGCGCCCGGCAGCGACTCGAGCCGCGCGATCTCGTCCAGCGGCAGGTCGGTGAACAGGCGCAGGAAGCGGCCGACGTCGCGGTCGTCGGTGTTGCGCCAGAACTGCCAATAATCGAAATGCGGCAGCTGGTCCTCGTGCAGCCAGACCGCGCCGGCCATCGTCTTGCCCATCTTGCCGCCGTCCGCGGTGGTGATGAGCGGCGTGGTGACGCCGAACACCTCGGCCCCGTCCATCCGCCGCGCCAGCTCGATCCCGTTGACGATGTTGCCCCACTGGTCGCTGCCGCCCATCTGCAACCGGCACCCCGCGCGGCGCGACAGTTCCAGGAAGTCGTACGCCTGGAGGATCATGTAGTTGAATTCGAGGAAGCTCAGCGACTGTTCGCGATCGAGCCGCAGCTTGACCGAATCGAAGCTGAGCATGCGGTTGACCGAGAAATGCTGGCCGACGTCGCGCAGGAAGGGGATATATTCGAGCGCGTCGAGCCATTCGGCATTGTCGAGCATGACCGCATCGGTGGGCCCGTCACCGAAGGTCAGGAAGCGTTCGAAGATCCGCTTGATCGAGGCGACGTTCGCCTGGATCCCGTCCGCGCCGAGCAGCTTGCGCGCTTCGTCCTTGAAGCTGGGATCGCCGATCTTGCCGGTGCCGCCGCCCATCAGGACGATCGGCTTGTGCCCCGTCTGTTGCAGGCGGCGGAGCAGCATGATCTGCACCAGGCTGCCGACGTGCAGCGACGGCGCGGTGGGATCGAAGCCGATATAGCCCGGCACGACCTGACCGGCGGCGAGCGCGTCGAGCGCGCCCGCGTCGGTCATCTGATGGATGTAGCCACGCGCGGCGAGCGTGCTGAGCAGGTCGGACTGGTAGGTCATCCGCGCCCGTTAGCAAGGTGGACGGGGACAGGCTAGTTGCGCGGCAGCTGCGTCTGCGGATCCATCGGCGTCCGGCCCTTGCGCAGTTCGAAATGCAGTTCCGGCTGATCGGCGAAGCCGGTGTCGCCCGACAGGGCGATCGTCTCGCCGCGCCGGACGCTCTGGCCGCGCTGGACGAGCAGTTTGCGGGCGTAGCCGTAGACGCTGGTCCAGCCGTTGCCGTGGCGGATGATGATGAGGCCGCCCAGCGCCGCGATGCCGTCGCCGGCATAGGCGACGACGCCGTCCGCGGTCGCGCGGACGGGCGTCGAGAGCGGCACCGCGATGGTGATGCCGTCGTTGCGCTCGCCGCTCCTGCCCGGGCCGAAGCGGCGCACGACCGGCCCGTCGACCGGCCAGACGAAACCGCCCTGCAAGCGCGCCGGGGCTGCGACGACCGCACTCGGCGGCAGCACGCGGCGCGGGTTGGCGACGGGCCGCGCCGGCGTCTGGCGCGGCGCGGGGGCGGGCTCGCCGCCGGTCAGGATGTCGTCGATGTCGAGCCGGAACGCCGCGGCGCGCTCGGCGCGGCTCGGCTGGCGATCGGGATCGCCGGGGATCAGGATCCGTTGGCCGGCGCGCAGGACATAGGGCTCGCTGAGGCTGTTCGCGGCGACGATGCGCGACCATTCGACGCCATAGGCGCGCCCGATCGCGATTCCCGTCTCGCCCGGCCGGACGAGGTGATAGCGGCCGCCGGGGATCGCCAGCGTCTGGCCGATGCGGATCGTGAACGGCGGCGCCAGCGCGTTGGCGCGGGCGATCGCGTCGGCCCCGGCGCCGGTGCGGTCGGCGACGCGCTGGAGCGAATCGCCGGCGGCCACGACGTAGCGGGTCGGGGCGACGATTTGCGCATCGGGGGTGACCGGTCGGGCTTCCCAGGCCGGTCGCGCGGTGCGCGGCATCGCGACGTCGCCGCGCTCGATCGGCCGGCGTCCGGGCAGGTCTTCGGGCGGCGGCGGCGGGTCGGATCGCGGCGTTTCCGCCGCGGCCGCGCCGCCCCGATCGTCCGCGGGCTGGTCGTATGCCGGCACGGGATAGGCCGCTGGCGGGCCGTCCACCGCGGGAATGCACGCGGTCGCAGTCAGCGCGACGAGGGCCGCTCCGGTGGCGATCCGCAACCGCATCGGACCCTCGCCCGCCCTAGCCGCGCGGCTCGAGCCGCGTCAGCCCGCCCAGATAGGGTCGCAGCGCGTCGGGAATGGCGACCGCTCCGTCCGCCTGCTGGTAATTTTCCAGCACCGCCACCAGCGTCCGGCCGACCGCGAGCCCCGACCCGTTGAGCGTGTGGACGAAGCGCGTGGTCTTCTCCCCCTCCGGCCGATAGCGCGCGTTCATCCGCCGCGCCTGGAAATCGCCGCAGGTCGAGCAGCTCGAAATCTCGCGATAGCTGTTCTGGCCCGGCAGCCAGACCTCCAGGTCGTACGTCCGCTGGGCGCTGAACCCCATGTCACCGGTACACAGCAGCATCCGGCGATACGGCAGGGCGAGCGATTCGAGGATGGCCTCGGCGATCCCGGTCATCCGTTCGTTCTCGGCCGCCGATGCCTCGGGCGTGGTGATCGCCACCATCTCGACCTTCTCGAACTGGTGCTGGCGGATCAACCCGCGCGTGTCGCGTCCGGCGGACCCGGCCTCGGAGCGGAAGCAGGGCGTCAGCGCGGCGAAATGCAGCGGCAGCTCGCCCTCCGCCACGATCCGTTCGCGCACCATGTTGGTGAGCGACATTTCGGACGTCGAGATCAGCCAGCGGCCGTCGGTGGTGCGGAACAGGTCCTCGGCGAACTTGGGCAACTGGCCGGTGCCGAACGCCACCTCGTCGCGAACGAGCAGCGGCGGCACGACCTCCTCGAAGCCGGCGGCGACGACGCGGTCGAGCATGAACTGGCCGAGCGCGCGGCTGAGGCGGGCGATGCCGCCGCGCAGCAGCGTGAAGCGTGCCCCCGCCAGCAGGACGCCGGTGTCGAAATCCATCCCGAGCGGTTCGGCGAGGACATCGTGTTCCAGCGGCGGGAAGGCGAACGCGCGGGGTTCGCCCCATTGCCGGGCGACCACGTTGCCGGCCTCGTCCGCGCCCTCGGGGACGTCGGCGAGCGGCAGATTGGGGATCGCGGCAAGCGCGGTGGCGAGCGTGCGCTCTGCCGCGCCTTCCGCGGTTTCGAGCGTCGGCAGCGCGTCCTTCAACGCCGCGACCTCCGCCATCAGCGCCTGCGCCCGCGCCTCGTCCTTGGCGGCCTTGGCCTGGCCGATCCCCTTCGACAGCTCGTTGCGCCGCGTCTGCGCCTCCTGCGCGGCGGCGATGGCGCCGCGGCGCGCGTCGTCGAGCGCGACCAGCGCGGCGGCGTGCGGCGGCAGGCCACGGCGGGCGAGGGCGGCGTCGAAGGCGGCGGGATCGTCCCGGATGGCGCGGATGTCGTGCATGGCGCACGGCTATGGCGGCGCCGTTCCCGCCACGCAAGCCGGCAACCCGCGCGCCCTCCGCTGCGTTGAGCCCCCGATTGCAACGATCTGGAGTAAGCGACGATGCTGGTTCCCCATAACGCGTTCGTGCTGGTCGCCGACGGGCGCAAGGCGCTGTTCTTCCGCAACGAGGGCGACGCCGAATATCCCAACCTCCAGGTCGAGCATGCCGAGGAACAGGTGAACCCGGCCGATCGCGACCAGAAGACCGACGCCGCCGGCGCGGCATCCTCGACCCGTGGCGGGGGACAGTTTTCGGCGGGCGGCGGGTCGATGGGCGAAACCGATTTCCACCAGCAGGAAGAGGACCGCTTCGCCGCCGAAACCGCGGACATGCTGAAGCGCCGCGCACTCGCCAACGATTTCGAATCGCTCATCATCGTCGCGCCGCCCAAGACGCTGGGCGAGCTGCGCAAACATTATCACAAGGCGGTGAGCGACAAGCTGACCGGCGAACTCGCCAAGGACCTGACCGGCCACCCGGTGCCCGACATCGAAAAGGCGCTGAGCGCCGCCTGACGGGCGAGGACCGGGCGGGCGGACGCCATTCCGCCCGCCCGTTCCGGTCGGATCAGGCGGGCTTCGGACGCGCGAACCGGCGGCGGGCGACGAGCGCCGCCGCGGCGGCCCCGAACAGCAATACCATGGGCGGAGCCGGGACCGGCGCCGGCGGCCCACCCGAGGACCCGGTCGATCCGCTCGACCCGTGATGACCGCTGGACGTCCAGCCGCCGTTCGACGACCAGCCGCCGCTGGTGCTCCAGCCCTTCGAACTCGATCCGTAGCTGCTCGACGACGAGGAGGTCGAGGACGACCCGCCGCTGCTCGACGAGGAGGTCGACGACGAGCCGCTGCTGCTCGACGACGAAGCGACGTTGCCGCTCGACGACGACGAGGTGGAGGTCGATCCCGACGACGATACGTTGCCGCTGGACGACGACGAGCTCGACACGTTGCCGCTCGACGATGACGAGACATTCCCGCTGGACGACGAGGTGCTGCTGACGCCGCCGCTGCCACCCCCGGTGAAGCCGGGCGCGACGGGCAAGGGCACGGGCACGGGTGCGGACTGGCTTGCGACGGTCACGACCGTCGGCGCGCAGGCGGTGGTCGTGGTCGTGACGATGCGGCGCCGGAGGTTCCGGCGGACCGGCGCGGCCGGCCGTCGCGCGACGATGCGCTTCTTGATCTGCTTGACATAGGCGGGACGATCCGGCCGTTCGGCGACATGGACCGCGCCGCCGCCGATCACGGCGCCGCCGCACGCGCAGGCGCACAGTTTCGCCAGGGCCATCCGTACCGACATATCGACTCTTTCTCGTTGCTGGCGCGACGGCTCCAGATGTACGGTCGCAACATTGGTCTTCCGCTATCCGAGAAAGTGCAAAACAAAGCATTAAGTGCAAGTTCGTTAACCATGAACTTGGCGTGCCCGGCGCTTTTTCGATGCGGGCGGCAACGGTATTTGTCCTTAACGTGCCGGAACGATACGAAAGCGCGATGACGACATGTTCCGTATTTCCGGCCGCATCGGACCTGACGCCGGTGATGCGTAAAAGTCGCTATTCGCAATAAACGTTCGCAATCATGATCGATTCGGCAACTCCGATCGCTTGTGGTTCTTCCCGCGCACGATTATAGGCGCCTTCACCATTTGGGGGCGGCCCCGAGGTCAACATGGGGCCGGAGGGAGAGTGGTATGGCAACACAAGTCAGTCGCGTACACGATGTGAGTTCCAAACCGATGCCGGCCAACGATGCGGGAGATTGGGCGGACGATGGTTACCGGCCCAGTGCGGACGAACCGTTCATGAGCCTGCGACAGCAGGCGTATTTCCGGAACAAGCTGCTCAACTGGAAGGATGCGATCCTTCAGGATGCGGCGGGCACGCTCAACCAGCTGCAACTCGACTCCCTGCGGGAATCGGACCTGACCGATCGCGCGTCGAGCGAGACCGACTGGTCGATCGAGCTGCGCACCCGCGATCGCCAGCGCAAGCTGGTGTCGAAGATCGAGGCAGCGATCCGCCGCATCGACGAGGGCGAATACGGCTATTGCGAAGTGACCGGCGAACCGATCAGCCTGGGCCGGCTGGAGGCGCGGCCGATCGCGACGATGACGCTGGAAGCGCAGGAACGTCACGAGCGCAACGAGAAGATCTCGCGAGAAGATTGATTTGCCGTGCACGACGTGGCGGGGTTAAGACTTTCGCCATGTTCGGCGGCTACGCGCAGGCCTGAGCCGATCGCCCGGCAATCACGAGTCGCTTTTGCATATGGACAGCTTTTCCTACGACCCGTCTGAGCGGCCCGTTCCGGTGCAGGACGGCGGCGATGGCGAAGGGTCGCAACGCAGCCGCGCACGCGACAGCCTGTTCCTGATGGCGCCGCTGCGGTTCGAGGACGAGGAGAGCGTGCGCGAGGTGCGCGTCCGTAATCTGTCCGAGGGCGGCCTGATGGTCGATTGCCCGCGCGTGCGCGACCCCGGTACGCCCGTCGTCCTCGACCTGCGCGGGATCGGGGAGGTCACGGGCAAGGTCGCCTGGTGCACCGAGGGGCGGATCGGCATCGCACTCGATCGGCCGATCGATCCGATGAGGGCGCGCAAGCCGATCGGTGCGGTCAAGCGATGATCCGGTGAGCCCCTCCCCGACGGGAGGGGCCGGTCGGTCGGCCTAGAGGCCGCTCAGCTCTTCCTTGAGTTTCAGCTTCTGCCGCTTCAGGTCGGTGATGATCGCGGAGTTGGGCATCGGGCGGTGGGCTTCGTCGGCGATGCGGCGGTCGAGCGCGGCATGCTTGGTCTCCAGGGCCTGGTGATGCGTCGTCTGCATTTCGGTGTACCTCCTGATGCAAGTTGGGGGACGGAGTAAACCATCGACCGCGGCAAAAGTCGTCATCGAAATCGGTCGAACGCGATTAGCCGAGGGGAAGCGTGCGACGACTTGGTCCACGGATCGTGCTGGGCTAGGGCGGCGTCAGGCTTTCACGGGGGCGGACGGCATGGACGAAGCGCAGATCATCGCCCGGCTCGAGGTGCTGCGCACCGAACATCGCGATCTGGACGCGGCGATCGATGCGCTGGCCGTCACCGGCATCCCCGACCAGTTGCAGATCGCGCGGCTGAAGAAGCGCAAGCTCCGCCTGCGCGACGAGATCGCCAATTGCGAGGACCAGCTGATCCCCGACATCATCGCCTGACCGGTCGCGTGGAGGGTCGGAAAACTGCCTCTCTTCGAGACACTTGCGTGCGGATGCGGCGTTGTGCGGACGTCGGCGGCCGTGTCACGGTGACGCGATGAACGGCACCGGTTCCGAATCGCGTATCCACCGCCGGCTGATCGATTCGCTGTATACCGAGGCGATGCTGCTCGCCGACGAGGCGCGGTCCTATTTCGACGAGGCGGGCCGCAGCGAGCGCGAGGGGCTCGACCCGCTGATCCGCGTCGGCTTTTCGTGCGAATCGCTGAAGGTCACCACCCGACTGATGCACGTCATCGCGTGGCTGCTCACACAGCGGGCGATCGACGCGGGCGAGATCAAGCCGCGTGAGGCGCTCGATCCCGGTCGCCGGCTGGGCGAGGCGCCGCGATCCGACGACGCGCTGGTCGCCGCGCTGCCCGACCGGGCGCGCGCGCTGATCGAGACGAGTGCCAATTTGCACCGCCGGGTGGCGCTGCTCGACGTCGCGCAGGAAGGCGACCTGGCCGCCAGCCCGGTGCACCGCCTCCACGACCGGCTGGCGCTCGCCTTCTAGGCGTCAGAGCGCGAGGCGGGCCCGCGCGGCGGCATATTCCTGGGCCAGCCGGGCGACGCGATCGGCGACGCTCTCGACGGCGGTGACCGCGCCGATGCCCTGGCCCGATCCCCAGATGTCTCGCCACGCCTTGGCCTTCGACCCGTTGTCGCCGCCGAAGTTCATCGTCTTCAGGTCGCCTTCGGGAAGCGCATCGGGGTCGAGACCCGCGGCCACGATCGATCCGCGCAGGTAATTGCCGTGCACGCCCGTGAACAGGTTCGAATAGACGATGTCCGCCGCCCGGCTGGCGACGATCTCGTCCTTGTAGGCTGGGGCGGCATTGGCCTCGGTCGTCGCGATGAAGGGCGAGCCGATATAGGCGAAGTCGGCGCCCATCGCCTCCGCGGCGAGTACCGCATCGCCCGTCGCGATCGATCCGGACAGCGCCAGCGGGCCGCCAAACCACTGGCGGATTTCCTGCACTATGGCGAAGGGCGACAGCCGGCCGGCATGCCCGCCCGCCCCGGCGGCGACCGCGATCAGGCCGTCGGCGCCCTTTTCCACCGCCTTGCGCGCGAACCGGTCGTCGATGACGTCGTGCAGCGTGATCCCGCCCCAGCCGTGCACCGCGGTATTGAGGTCCTCGCGCGCGCCGAGCGAGGTGATGACGATCGGAACCTGCCACTTGGCGCAGGTGGCAAGGTCCGCCTCCAGCCGGTCGTTCGACTTGTGGACGATCTGGTTGACCGCAAAGGGCGCGGCGGGCGCGTCGGGGTGATCGCGGTTATACGCCGCCAGCTCCTCGGTGATCCGGTGCAGCCATTCGTCGAGCATCGCCTGCGGACGCGCGTTGAGCGCGGGGAACGAGCCGACGATGCCCGCCTTGCATTGCGCGATCACCAGTTCGGGCCCGGAGATGATGAACAGCGGCGACCCGATCACGGGCAGGCGCAGGGTGTCGAAGATCTTGGGAACGGGCTGGCGGGTCATGGCGGCGGCATCCTCTCGGGATCGGTTGTTTACCGAAACCGATCTGGCTGTCCAGCAGCGCTCGCTTGCCGTCGCGGACCAATGGCGTATGGCCGGCGCCATACACCCGTCCGGAGTCCTGCCACCCATGAAGATCGCCGTTGTCGCCGCCCTCGCGCTGACCGTGTCCACGCCCGCCCTCGCCGCCGGCAGCCTGCCGACCACCGTCCTACCCGTCGTCTACGACATTGCGGTGACGCCCGATGCGCAGGCGATGACCTTCACCGGCAGCGAGACGGTGACGGTCGACGTCAAGGCGGCAACCGCAACGATCACGCTCAACGCCGCCGACCTGGCGATCGCCGCCGCGACCTTCGACGGCAAGCCGGTCCGCTTCGCGCTCGACAAGGACCGGCAGCAACTGGTGCTGACGCTGCCCGCCGCCGCCACTGTCGGCCGGCACAGCGTCGGCTTCCGCTGGAGCGGCAAGATCAACCAGTCCGCCGCGGGCCTGTTCGCGATCGACTATACCAATCAGGACGGGTCGAAGGCGCGGATGCTCGCGACCCAGTTCGAGGCGCCGGACGCCCGCCGCTTCGCGCCGATGTGGGACGAACCTGCGTTCAAGGCGAAGTTCCGGCTGAAGGCGGTGGCGCCGGCGGGGCAGCTCGCGCTGTCGAACATGCCGGTCGCCTCCGTTGCGAAGCAGGCGGACGGGACGCAGCTGTACAGCTTCGCCGAGACGCCGGTGATGTCGAGCTACCTGCTGTACCTCGGCATGGGCGACCTCGAGCGCAAGACGGTGCAGGCGGGCAACGTCGAGATCGGCGTGGTGACCCGCCGCGGCGTCGTCGACCAGGGCGATTACGCGCTGGCGCAGGCTAGGCGGCTGCTGCCCTATTACAACGACTATTTCGGTCAGCCCTATCCGCTGCCCAAGCTCGACATGATCGCAGGGCCGGGCTCCAGCCAGTTCTTCGGCGCGATGGAGAACTGGGGCGCGATCTTCTATTTCGAGCCCGAGCTGCTGTTCGACAGGACGCGCGCCACCGAAAGCGGGCGCCAGCGCATCTTCACCGTCGTCGCGCACGAAATGGCGCACCAGTGGTTCGGCGACCTCGTCACGATGCGTTGGTGGGACGACCTGTGGCTCAACGAGGGCTTCGCCTCGTGGATGGAGAACAAGTCCGCCGCCGACCTCAACCCCTCGTGGGAGGCGGCGGAGGCCGCGGTGTCGAGCGATCGCGAATCGGCGATGGGCATCGATGCGACCGCGGCGACGCACCCGATCATCCGCAAGATCGACACGGTCGACCAGATCGGCGAGGCGTTCGACGGCATCACCTATGCCAAGGGGCAGGCGGTGATCGGCATGCTCGAATCGACGCTGGGCGCGAACACGTTCCGCGACGGCATCCGCCGCTACATGGCGAAATACAAATACGGCAACACCGTCACCGACCAATTGTGGGCGGAGCTGTCCGCGGCGGCGGGCAAGCCGGTCGCCGACATCGCGCGCGGCTTCACGTTGCAGGGCGGCGTGCCGCTGGTGACGCTGACCGGTGCGCGCTGCACCGGCGGCACGACGACCGCGACGCTGGCACAGGGCCGGTTCGGGCTCGACGCGGCGTCCAAGGCGCCGCAGACGTGGCAGGTGCCGCTGGTCGTCGGCACGCTCGGCGGCGGCGAGACGCGTGGCATCGTGTCCGGGCCGGCGACGACGGTGTCGGTGAAGGGCTGCGGCACGCTGCTGCTCAACAAGGGCAAGGGCAGCTATACCCGCGTGATGTACGACCAGCCGGCACACGACGCGCTGGTGCGGGACTATACGCGCCTGCCGCTCGCCGACCGGCTCGGCACGCTGGGTGACGATTATGCGCTGGCGGCCGGGGGGTATCAGGACCTGTCGCGCTATTTCGCGCTGATGGGCCGCGTCGGTGCCGCTGCCGATCCGCTCGAATGGTCGCTCGTGTCGGGGCGGCTCGGCAGCCTCGGCGCGCTGTTCGAGGGCACGCCGCTGGCGCAGCCGCTGCGCGCGCGCACCGTCGCCATCCTCGCGCCGGTGCTGCAACGAATCGGCTTCGACGCCAAGCCGGGCGAATCGCCGCTGGTCAGCAACCTGCGCGAAGGGCTGGTCGGGCGGCTCGGCGACAATGGCGATCCCGAAGTGCTGCGCAAGGCGCGCGACTATGTCGGGCAGCTCGCCACCAACCCCACCGCGATCCCGCCGGCGATCCGCCAGCCGATCCTGTCGACCTATGCGAGCAACGCGACCGCCGCGGACTGGCAGCGCCTTCTCGCGCTGACCAAGGCGGAAACGAACCCGGTCGCGAAGAACCGGTACGTGTCGCTGCTGGGCGCGGCGGAGGACGAGGGCGTCGCGCGCCAGGCGCTGGCGCTGCTCACCGGTGAGGGGATCCTGACCGCGCCGCAGAAGGCGAGCCTGCTGCGCGCGGTCGCGGGCAGCCACCCCGACATGGCGTTCGATTGGGCGGTCGCGAACCGCAAGCTGGTCGACGGCTTCATCGAGGAAAGCAGCCGCTCGGGCTATATCGTGACGCTGGGCGCGGGATCGACCGACCCGGCGATGCCCGCCAAGATCGAGGCGTTCGCGCAGACGCTGCCCGAAACGTCGCGCGGGCCGGCGAAGCGCGTGCTGTCGGGGATCGCGGTGCGAAAGGCCGCCGCCGACCGCCTGCGTCCCGCGGTGCAGACGTGGCTCGGCGCGACGCGCTGAGCGGTCGACATGGGCACCGTCATCCGGCCGCCTGTCGGCTGGCGGTGCACGTCGGCCGTCGGACCATGGGGCGACGAGGGGCGGCGTGCGACGCCGGCTCTCGTCCGATTGCGTGGCGGGTTGTGTCGCTGGTGGCCTGTTGCCCTTCACGCAGGACGCGCGCGGGGACAGTGACGATTGTTCGCGCGGAGGCGCGGAGGCGCGGAGGGGGCTTGCCGGGGGCGGCGTCGCGAACCAGTCCAGGCAGAGAGGAACAGAACGGGGCCCCAGTCCCAGTGCACAGCGCGGGCTTCCCTTGTCCTTTTGTGCACGGCGGGATGATCCTCGCTTACGCAGGATGGCGTGACGGCGAGGCCGAGATTGGTCGCGCGGCGGTACGTGGGGGCTGCGTCCGTCGCTAGCCCGCGCCGTTTATCATTGCTTTGAAGCACAACACCGCGCCGGGCGGGACCTCCTCCGCGCCTCCGCGCGAACCAACGCCCGGCTCGCGCCGCGCGCACCGCCGCTATCCCTCACGCGCGGGCCTACACGCGGATCACGCCGCGGTAACCCGCGCCGCCCGTCGCCCTTTCGACCGCCGCCGGCGCGCGCGCCGATCAGCCGCCGGGCGTGCCCTTGATCCCGGTGACGTCGGCCATGCCGTCGTCGCCCAGCGCGATCAGCCAGGCGCTGCCATCGACGCAGCGGACCGCCCAGACCGGCTTGCCCTTGCGATCCGCCTGACGCGTCGCCTCGACGATGCCCTGGCATGGCTGCTTGGCGTCGTCGATCGCGCGGTACAGCACGCCGTTGAGCTGGCGCGGCGGCAGCGCCAGCACCTTGGCGATATAGCCGCCGGGCGCCGGCGTCGCGGTGGCCGCGACGTTCGCGGCCTCCGGGACGGGCTGGCCGTTGCAGCCCGCCAGCATCGCCATTGCCGCCAGGGCAGTCCATCCACGCATCGCCGTCTCCCCGCAAAAAGCCGAAGAGCCGACATAAGGGGGCGGGGAAGCTTCGAACAAGGGCGCGATGATGTCGGGTCGGATTGATTTCCGCCCGTCGGCGATGGCACAGCATCGACCATGACATGGGCGATCACCATCGAACGGCACGGGGCCGAGGCGCAACCGGTGGTCGTGATCGACACGTTCGGCGATGCCGAACGCTGGCGGGACGACGCGGCCTTTCTGTCCTATGCGCCGATCGGGCCGCATTATCCGGGTATCCGCGCGCCGGTGGCGGCGGCGATGCTGCGCGATGTGCTCGCGCGACTGGAGCCGGTCGCGGCGGAGGTGTTCGGCCTGTCGGGGCTCGAGGTGGTCGATGCCTTCTACTCGATCGTGACGACGCCGCCGTCGGCGCTGACGCCGATCCAGCGGCTGCCGCATTTCGACGAGGTGTCGCCGACCCGGCTCGCGCTGCTCCATTACCTGTCCCCCGACGAAAGCAGCGGCACCGCCTTCTATCGCCATCGCAGCACCGGGTTCGAATCGATCGATGCCGGACGATTGCCCGCCTATCGCGTCGCACTCGACGCCGACCTCCAGCGTCATGGCATACCCGATGCTCGATACATCGCCGGGGACACGCCGGTGTTCGAACGGATCGCGATGCATCGAGGGCGCTTCAACCGGGCCATCCTGTACCGGTCCAACACGCTGCACTGCGCGCATCTGCCCGACGACCTGTCGTTGTCGCCCGATCCGGAAACCGGGCGGCTGACCGTCAACACCTTTCTCGACGGGCACAACTAGCGCACGCTGTTGCACAAAAGGCACGGGTATCGGCCTGCCCGTGAATACGTATGTGGCCGACTTCACTCCCAATCGTGCCGCGTTCACAAGCCGGCAACACAGTCAGCCGATCGCCCGCGATGGTAGCGGGCGGGGGCATGGCGCCACGCAGGGGGAGGAAGTTTCATGTCCCACATCGATTCCCGTTTTTCGAAGCGCGCGCTGATCGCGCTGCGCTCCAGCTCCGTCGCGATCGGCAGCATCCTGCTCGTCACCGGCGGGGCGGCCTTTGCGCAGGAAGCGCCCAACCCGTCCTCGCCGACCGCGAACCCGCCCGCCGCCGCGACGGTGCTGGCGCCCGCGCCCGCCGCCGAGCCGACCCCCAACCAGGACGCCGCGCAGGCACAGACCGCTGCCGACGCCGCCGCCGATTCCAGCGAGATCGTCGTCACCGGTATCCGCGCCAGCCTCGCCAATTCCGCCAAGATCAAGCGCAATTCGACGCTGATCGTCGACAGCGTGTCGGCTGAGGACGTCGGCAAGCTGCCCGACGTGTCGATCGCCGATTCGCTCGCACGCCTGCCCGGCGTGACCGCGCAGCGCCTGGAAGGGCGCGACCAGCGCCTGTCGATCCGCGGCCTCGGCCCCGATTTCTCGACGACGCTGCTCAACGGCCGCGAACAGGTGACGGTGGGTGACAACCGCGGCGTCGAATACGACCAGTATCCCTCGGAATTCTTCCGCAACGTCAACGTCTACAAGTCCGCCGACGCATCGCTGATCGCCGCCGGCATCTCGGGCACCGTCGACCTGCGCATGCTCCGCCCGCTCGACCAGGCCGGCCGCATCTTCGCGATCAACGCGCGCGGCCAGATGAACGGCATCGACAACCTCAACCCCGATTCCTCGCGCTACGGCTATCGCGCCTCGGCGACCTATGTCGACAAGTTCGCGGGCGACACGCTCGGCATCGCGATCGGCGTGTCGGCGACGCAGACGCCGTCGCAGGACGAGCGCTACAACGCCTGGGGCTATGCCGGCAGCGGCACCGCCGCCGACCCCTTCGTCCTCGGCGGCGCCAAGCCCTACGTCCAGTCGAACGAACTGCGCCGCTACGGCGCGGTCGGCACCGTCGAGTGGGCGCCGTCCGATGCGTTCCATTCGACATTCGACGCGCTCTATTCGCACTTCACGGAGGAACAGCACCTGCGCGGGATCGAATTCCCGCTCGGCTTCTCCGATCCGGTCAAGTCGGGGATCACCGTCAACAACGGCTTCGCCACCGCCACGACCTTCACCAACGTCTTCGCGGTCCAGCGCAACGACTATAACAAGCGCACCGCCGAGAACCTGTCGCTGGGCTGGAACAACGATTTCAAGGTGACGGACAACGTCCACCTGAACGTCGACGCCAGCTGGAGCCGCGCGACCCGCACCGACTTCCTGCTCGAAACCAACACCGGCAGCGGCTATCAGAAGAGCGGCGCCGCCGATCGCGTGACCGTGACGCAGAATGCCAACGGCACCTACAAGATCGTGCCGACGCTCGACTATACCAACACCAGCATCTTCAAGCTGACCGATCCGCAGGGCTGGGGCTATAACGGCACGCAGCCGGTCGTGCAGTCGGGCTTCCTCAACCAGCCGAGCTTCAAGGACGACCTCAAGTCGCTCCGTGCGAGCCTGAACGGCGAGTTCGACAACAGCATCGTCAAGAGCTGGGAAGTCGGTGGCAACTACAGCCGCCGCAAGAAGACCAGCGCGTACAGCTCGTACTTCCTGTGCCCGAAGGGCGCCGGCACGGGCTGCACCGTGGCGAGCAACACCCCCACCAGCGCGGCGGTGCCGAGCGCCGCTCTGCTCGGCACCAACATTCCGCTGACCTACCTCGGCATCCCCGCGATGCTGACCTACGATCCGCTGTACGTGTACAACAATTCGCTGAACGCGGCGTTCGACGGACGTCCGGGCTCGCTGGTGCGCGACAATGTCGTCAACGAGGACGTGTACACCGGCTATGCCAAGGTCAACATCGACGGCGAGCTCGGCGGCAAGGCGCTGAAGGGGTCGGTCGGCGTCCAGGTCGTCCGGTCCGAGCAGAATTCGACCGGCCAGATCGCCAGCGTCGTCAACGGCGTCGTCACGATCGCGCCGGCCAACCAGACCGCAAAGTACACCAACGTCCTGCCGTCGGCGACGATGTCGGTCGAACTGATCGACAACGGTTACGTCAAGCTCGGCGCGTCGCAGACGATGGTGCGCCCGCGCCTCGATCAGGAGCGCGTGACGCAGGACGTCAGCATCAACCTCGCCAACATCGGCCGCACCCCGGCCGGGCTGTTCCCGGTGTTCAGCTCGAACGGCGGCAACGTCGCGCTGCGGCCGTACCAGTCGACCAACGTCGACATGTCGTTCGAAAAGTATTTCGACGCCGGCGGCTACGTCGCGCTGTCGGGCTATTTCAAGCACCTGACCGACTTCGTCGATCCCAACAACACTTTGCCCTACGATTTCAGCGGGCTGCTGCCGGCGCTGACCGCGGCGCAGCGGGCGCAGGTGATCGCCGCCGGCCAGACCACCGGCAACGTCAGCGCACCGGCCAACACCGGTCGCGGCGAGATCCTGGGTGTCGAGGCGACGCTGTCGCTGCCGTTCAAGGCGATCACCAGCGCGCTCGATGGCTTCGGCATCTTCGCGAGCGGCAACTACACCAAGTCGACGATCAAGTTCGCCAACGCATCGGAAGCGATCACGCTGCCCGGCCTGTCCAAGTGGACCGGCAGCGGCACGATCTACTTCGAAAAGTGGGGGTTCCAGGCACGCGCCAACTATCGTTACCGCTCGAACTTCCTCGCCGAGGTCGCCGGCCTGTCCGCCAACCCGACCTATCGCACCGCGAAGTCGGAAGGCATCCTCGACGCCCAGATCGGCTACGAATTCCAGGAGGGCTTCCTCCAGGGCTTCTCGATCCTGGCGCAGGCGAAGAACCTGACCGACCGTCCGTTCATCACCTACCAGAACGACGATCCGCGCCAGGTGATCGACTATCAGCGCTACGGCCGCGATTACTATATCGGCATCACCTACAAGTTCTGATCCGAGGTTCCTCCCCGAACCGCCTGGGGCTGCCGTCATGTGACGGCAGCCCTTTTTCTTGCTAGTCGAGGCGCGCGATGACCCAGCCACCGATCACCACCATCGTCATCGCCGGCGGGGGCACCGCGGGCTGGATGGCGGCGGCGACCTTCGGCCGGTTCCTCGAATCCGGCTATCGCATCCGCCTGGTCGAATCGGAGGAGATCGGCACCGTCGGCGTCGGCGAGGCGACGATCCCGCAGATCCGCCTGTTCAACCAGGCGCTGGGCCTCGACGAGGACGCGTTCCTCCGTGCGACCGGGGGCACGTTCAAGCTCGGCATCGCCTTCGACGGCTGGCGCGAGCCGGGCCACAGCTACATGCACGCCTTCGGCGACGTCGGCCGCGATGTCGGCCTGATCGCCTTCCAGCATTACTGGTTGCGCGCGCGGGCGCTGGGGCTGGCCAAGCCACTCGATGCCTATGCGTTGAACGAGGTCGCGGCGCGCGCCGGGCGGATGCATCGCGGCGGGCCGCTGACCGCGGCGACGATCCCGGCGATGCCCTATGCCTTCCATTTCGACGCCGGACTGTACGCCGCCTACCTGCGTCGCTTCGCGGTCAATCGCGGGGTCGAGCGGACCGAGGGGCGGATCGATCGCGTCGAGCGCGACGGTGCCAGCGGCGACGTCGCCGCCATCGTGCTCGACAGCGGCGAACGGATCGCCGGCGACCTGTTTATCGATTGCACCGGTTTTCGCGGGCTGCTGATCGAGGGCGCGCTGGAGACGGGATACGAAAGCTGGACGCACTGGTTGCCGTGCGACCGGGCGGTCGCGGTCCCGACCGCCAACGTCGGACCGCCGCTGCCCTATACCCGCGCGATCGCACGCGAAGCGGGATGGCAATGGCGCATTCCGTTGCAGCATCGCACCGGCAACGGCCACGTCTATTGCAGCGCCTTCATCGACGATGAGCGCGCCACCGAGACGCTGCTCGCGAATGTCGAGGGCGCGCCGCAGGCCGATCCGCGCCTGCTCCGCTTCGTCACCGGGCGGCGCAAGCGCGCGTGGAACCGCAATGTCGTCGCGATGGGCCTTGCCAGCGGCTTCCTCGAGCCGCTCGAATCGACCAGCATCCACCTGATCCAGTCGGCGATCGCACGGCTCGTCAAGTTGCTGCCCGCGCTGCCGCTCGTCCCCGCGCTGCGCAACGAATACAATCGCCAGACCGATTTCGAGGTCGAGCGGATCCGCGACTTCCTGATCCTCCATTACTGGGCAAACGGGCGCAGCGAACCCTTCTGGCAGGCGTGCCGTGAGGTCGCGCTGCCCGACAGCCTCAAGGCGAAGATCGCGCTGTGGCGCGAGGCGGGCACGATCACGCGCGAGCATGAGGAATTGTTCACCGAGGACGGCTGGCTGCAGGTGCTGGCGGGGCAGGGGGTGGAGCCACGCGCGCATCACCCGCTCGCCGACCAGATCGGCGAGCGCGACCTTGCGGACTATATGGAAACGCTGGAGCTGCTGTACCGGCGCGAGGTGCAGGCGATGCCGACGCACGCCGACCTTATCGCCCGGCATTGCGCCGCGCGCGGCTGACGCCGGCGGCTACGCCCGGTTGGGGGACACCGCGATCAGCCGCGGTTCGGCGACGACGCGGTTGCCGCCAGCGCGCTTCGCTTCCGCCAGCAGCCGCATTGCCGCGGCCGCCACCTGGCCCGCGTCGCGGCCCCGGGTGGTCGCGACGCCCGCCGACAGCGTGATCCGGCCGATCGGCTCGTCGGTTTCGCGCCGCTTGAGATTGCGCGACGCCATGTCCGCGCACGCGGCCTCCAGCCGGGCGATCGCCGTCGCGATATCGGGATCGTCGACCAGCACCAGGAACGGTGCATCGCCCCAGCGGCCGACCTGATAGGGCGAGCACGCCGCGCACAGCGTCAGCGATGCCGCCTTCAGCAGCCGCTGTTCCATTTCCGCCCCGTGTTCGAGCGTCAGTTGCGCGCGCTGGTCGATGTCGACGATCGCGATCGCGCAATTGCCGGCATCGGCGATGCTCGCCTCCAGCCGCCGCGTCATCGAATCCACCCCCGGCAGCCCGGTGACCGGGTCGCGGCCGATGTCGTCGCGCGCGCCGTTCAGCGTATCGCGCAGCGCCTGCGCCTGACGCAGCGCCGCGGACAGCGAGGCCTCGGTTTCGGCGGTGCGTTCGATCATGAAGACGACGAGGTTGCGGACCCGCGGTGGTTCGGCGGACACGAGTGCCGCCGCGGTCTTCACCAAGTCGCGGTTGAGGTCGCCGGTCGCCGAGGCGGTGTTGGTCAGCAGCCCCAGCAATTGCGTCGCCAGTTCGCCGAAGTTCGCGGCGGTGGCGGCGGCGGGATCGCCGGGCATCAGCGCCCGCACCGAATCCGCGCGCAACCGGACGCCGCCCTCGATCTCGTGGTTCACCGCCGCGGCAAAGGGGCGATCCTGCCCCGCAAGATAGCGATGCGCGAAGGCATAATGATCCGGCGTGTGGTCAAGACCATGATCGTCGAGAAAGCGGATCGCCCGGATGCCGATGCCGCCCTGCTTCACCATCCGAGCGTGTCCATCACAGCGTCCAAAGCATCGCCACCTTTCGGCCGTCGGTAAGGCGGCTCCCGCAGGAATAACACCTCGAAAGCATATGGCAACAATTGTCGAAACTACATGAGCGGGCGAAGGACATCGGCGAAGAGCATGGGGAACATCGCCGATCGAAGGGCGCATTGCCGGCATTTTGCCGCAATACGATCTGTATTTACTTGAACAGACAGGAAATTCGCCGGACCGTGCGGATCAGGTGGAGGCGCGGACGATCAGGCGCGGCTGGAGCAACGCGGTGTCGGTCGGCTGTTCGGCGATGCGGCGCAGCAGCGTGTCGACCAGCACCTCGCCCGCCTTGCGATAATCCTGGGCGATCGTCGTCAGCGGCGGCTGCGTCGTCGCGGCGGCGGGAATGTCGTCGAACCCGATGAGCGCGACGTCCTCGGGAACGCGCAGCCCGACCTCCGACAGGGCGCGGACCGCGCCCAGCGCGATCACGTCGGATGCGGCGAACAGCGCATCGAACGGCAGGTCGCGCGCGAGCAGGCGTCGCGTGGCGTCGTAGCCCGACTGTTCGACCGACAGGGCATCGGCATGGAGGCCCGGATGGACCGGCAGTCCGGCCGCGCGCATCGCCGCGGACAGGCCGCGGTAGCGATCGCGGAATTCGGGATAATGATCGTCGGCGTCGCCGATGAAGCCGATCCGGCGCCGGCCCTGCGCGACCAGATGTTCGCCCGCCATGCGGCCGCCCGCGATATTGTCGCAGCCGATCGTCACGCCGATATTGTGGCTGTCGACCGACCCCCAGCGGACGAAATGCGTGCCCTGCGCGACCAGCGCCTCCAGTCGCGCCTTGTACAGCTCATAGTCGCCGTAGCCGAGCAGGATGATGCCGTCCGCCTTGCGGCTGTCCTCGTAATCCATGTGCCAGTTGGCCGAGAGCTGCTGGAACGAGGTGAGCAGGTCGTAGCCGCGCGCGGCGCAGGTCCGCAGGATCGAACCGAGCATCGACAGGAAGAAGGGATTGATGAAGCTGCCGTCGTCGAGCGGGTCCTCGAAGAACAGCAGCGCCAGCGTCATGCTCTGGCCGCGGCGCAGCGACGAAGCGTTCTTGTCGACCTTGTAATTGAGCTGTCGCGCGATCGCCTCGATCCGCATCCGGGTCGCGCCGCTGACCGTGCGGTCGCCGCGCAGGGCGCGGCTGACGGTCGGTTGCGACACGCCCGCCAGCGCGGCGATGTCGAACGAGGTCGGCTTGTCGCCGGCACCCGACAATCCCCGTCGTCTGCTCTTCACGGCCATGATGCGGGTTCTACAACACCCGCGGCGATGACGAAAGCATCCGTGAATACGTATGCCCTTTGCTTGGCTTGGCCGGCGGGCATCCGCACAACGGCGCCGGATGCGGCCGGCAAAGGATCGGTCGCGCGCTCATCGGCGGGGGATGCATGTTGAAGCTGGCCACACGAACCGCGACCGCGCTCGCGCTGTTGCTTGCAGCGCCCGCCGCGAGCGGACAGGCGACCGCCGACTATCGCGCGCGCCTGCCGCAGGACGAGGTGATCTATTTCCTGCTGCCCGACCGGTTCGAAAACGGCGATCCCGCCAACGATCGCGGCGGACTGAAGGGCGATGCCGCGGTCACCGGCTTCGATCCCGCCGCCAAGGGCTTCTACCATGGCGGCGACCTGAAGGGGCTGACCCGGCGGCTCGACTATATCCAGGCGCTCGGCGCGACCGCGCTCTGGGTCGGGCCGGTGTTCAGGAACAAGCCCGTGCAGGGCGGTGCGGGGCACCGGTCGGCGGGCTATCACGGCTATTGGATCACCGACTTCACCCGGGTCAATCCGCACCTCGGCACCAACGCCGATTTCGCCGCGCTGGTGACCGCAGCGCATGCGCGCGGGATGAAGGTCTATATGGACATCATCGTCAACCATACGGCCGACGTGATCCAGTATCGCGAATGCGTCGGCCAGCGGGAATGCCCGTATCGCAGCCGCGCGGACTATCCCTACCAGCGGCAGGGCGGCGTCGCCGGCAAGGCGATCAACCCCGGCTTTCTGGGGGACGAGGTCCGCACCGGAGCGAATTTCGCGACGCTGACGCGCAGCGACTATGCCTACACGCCCTTCGTCCCCGCCGGCGAGCGCAACGTGAAGGTGCCGGCCTGGCTCAACGACCCGATCTACTACCACAACCGCGGCGACACGACCTATCGCAACGAAAGCTCGACGATGGGCGATTTCGTCGGGCTCGACGACCTGATGACCGAAAACCCGCGCGTCCTTGCCGGGATGATCGACATCTTCGGCGGCTGGATCGACCGTTACGGCATCGACGGCTTCCGCATCGACACCGCGCGCCACGTCGATCCCGCCTTCTGGACGCAGTTCGTGCCGGCGATGCAGGCGCGCGCCGCCGCGAAGGGCATCCCCAACTTCCACGTCTTCGGCGAGGTGTCCGATCACGAGGTGCGGCCGGCGGTGCTGGCGCAGCACACGATCGTCGACAAATTGCCCGCGGTGCTCGACTTCGCCTTCCGCCAGGCGGTGGTGGAAACGGTCGCCGGCACCCGCGGCACCGACGCGTTCGAGGCGCTGTTCGACGGCGACGCCTTGTATGCCAAGGGGTTCGACACCGCGGTCCAACTGCCGACCTTCACCGGCAACCACGACGACGGCCGTTTCGCGACCTTCGTCCGCAAGGCGTTCCCGCAGGCGAGCGATGCGGAGGTGACCGCGCGGGTGATGCTGTCGAACGCGATGCTGCTGACGTTGCGCGGGGTGCCGACGATCTATTCGGGTGACGAACAGGGCTTCGTCAGCGACGGCAACGACCAGGACGCGCGCGAGGACATGTTCGCGAGCAAGGTCGCGAGCTACAACGACAATCGCCTGCTCGGCACGACGACGACGACCGCCGTGTCCCATTTCGGTACGGACAACCCGCTGTTCCGCGCGATTGCGGCGCTGACCCGGCTGCGCGTCGCGACGCCGGCGCTGACCCGCGGGCGGCAGGTGCTGCGCGCCCGCGACGAGGCGCCGGGCCTGCTGGCGATCTCGCGCTTCGACCCGGCGAGCGGTGCCGAGATCCTGCTGGCGTTCAACACCTCGACCGCGCCGCTGACGCGGCAGGTGGAGATCGGTGTCGGCGCGACGGCGGCGGATACGCTGGCGGGCACCGGCTGCACGGCGGTCGCCGCCCCGGGCAGCCTGACTGTCACGCTGCCCCCCCTCGGCTATGCCGTCTGTGCCCTGAAGGCGAACCGATGACGAACCTGCCCCAGCGTGCGTGGTGGCACGGCGCGACGATCTACCAGATCTATCCGCGCAGCTTCGCCGACAGCAACGGCGACGGGATCGGCGATCTCGCCGGGATCACCGCGCGGCTCGACCACGTCGCCGGGCTGGGGGTCGAGGCGATCTGGCTGTCCCCCTTCTTCCGGTCGCCGATGGCCGACTTCGGGTACGACGTGTCCGACTATTGCGACGTCGATCCGATCTTCGGCACGCTCGCCGATTTCGACGCGCTCGTCGCGCGCGCGCATGCGCTGGGCCTGAAGGTGATCGTCGACCAGGTCTGGGCGCATACCAGCGACCGGCACCCCTGGTTCGAGGAAAGCCGGTCCAGCCGCGACAATCCCAAGGCGGACTGGTACGTCTGGCGCGATCCGAAACCCGAAGGGTCGCCGCCCAACAACTGGCAGTCGGTGTTCGGCGGCCCGGCATGGACGTGGGACGCGCGCCGCGGCCAATATTACATGCACAATTTCCTGAAGGAACAGCCGCAGGTCAACGGCCACCACCCCGACGTGCAACAGGCGTTCCTGGATGTCGCGCGCTTCTGGCTGGACCGCGGTATCGACGGGTTCCGGATCGACGCGATCAACTTCATGATGTTCGATCCGCAACTGCGCGACAATCCGCCCGCGCCGGCCGACGACGGCATCCCGCGCACGCGGCCGTTCGATTTCCAGCTCCACACCTACAACCAGAGCCACGACGCGATCCCGGGATTCCTGGAGCGCGTGCGGGCGCTGTTCGACAGCTACGATGCGCGCTTCACGGTGGCGGAGGTCGGCGGTGCCGACAGCGATCGCGAGATGAAGCTGTTCACCGCGGAGGGGCGCCGGCTGCACAGCGCCTATGGCTTCGATTTCCTCTATGCGCCCGACCTGACGCCGCGGGTGGTGGCGGATGCGGTGGAGAAATGGCCCGAGCGCGACGGCGTCGGCTGGCCGAGCTGGGCGTTCGAGAACCACGACGCGCCGCGCGCGATCTCGCGCTGGGTCGCGCCAGACCGGCGCGATGCCTTCGCCCGGATGAAGATGCTGCTGCTCGCCGCGCTGCGTGGCAACATCTTTCTCTATTACGGGGAAGAGCTCGGCCTGACGCAGGTCGACGTGCCGTTCGACGACCTGCGCGATCCCGAAGCGATCGCCAACTGGCCGCGCACGCTGTCGCGCGACGGCGCGCGCACGCCGATGCCGTGGTCGGCGGACGCTCCCCATCTCGGCTTTTCCGACGGCAAGCCGTGGCTGCCGATCGGCGACGATCACGCCGCGCTCGCGGTCGACCGGCAGGAGCGCGATCCGCACGCCTTGCTGCACTGGACGCGCGACGTGCTGGCTCTGCGCAAGCGGCATCCGGCGTTGCTCACCGGGGACATCCGCGTCGTCGCCGCGGACGATGCGATGCTCGCGATCGAGCGGCACGGCGGTGGCGAGACGATGCTGTGCGTCTTCAACCTGACCGACCGGCCGCAGCGCTGGGCGCCGGCCGATCCCGATGCGTGGTCGCCGGTCGCCGATACCGCGACGCAGGGGTGGCATTTCGACGGATATGGCGCATTGATCGCCGCAAGGACGGGAGAGGCATGATGAAGCATCTGAGGATCGGCGCCGCCATGGCGCTGGCGATGGTCGCAACCGCAGGGGTCGCGCAGACCGATCCCAATGCGGTGGCGCAGATCCCGACGACCGCGTTCAAGAGCGTCGCCACCGCGACCTCGCCCGACCGTTCGCTGGTCGTCACCATCGCGTTCGACAACGACGGCCGCCCGACCTACGCCGTGACGCGCCGCGGCAAGGCGATCCTCAATCCCGGCAAGCTCGGCGTGATGTTCACCGACGCGCCCAAGATCGAACGCAACCTGGAACTGATCGGCAAGTCGACCGACAGCGCCGACACCAGCTGGACGCAGCCGTTCGGCGAGTGGAAGACGATCCGCGACCGCCACAACGAACTGACGCTGCGGTTCCGCGAAAAGAGCGGGTTGAAGCGAGAGATGGACGTCGTCTTCCGCATTTTCGACGACGGGCTGGGCTTCCGCTACAGCTTCCCCGACCAGCCCAACCTGCATCGGGCGAACATCGCCGACGAGCTGACCGAATTCGCCTTCGCGCAGAACGGCACGGCGTGGTGGAAGCCCGCCTATCAATGGAACCGCGAGGAATATCTCTACAACAAGACCTCGCTCGACGCGGTCGGCACCGCCCAGACGGTGATGACGGTCCAGCTCGCCGACGGCACCCACGCCGCGCTGCACGAGGCGGCGCTGGTCGACTATGCGGCGATGAACCTGGCACGGGGCGAGGGCAACACGTTCAAGGCGTCGCTGACCCCCGGTGCGGGCGCGCCCAAGGTCAGCCGCATGGCGCCGTTCGCATCGCCGTGGCGGACGGTGATCCTGGCCGACGACGCGCCCGGCCTGTACATGAGCCACCTCGAACTCAACCTCAACGAGCCCAACAAGCTGGGCGACGTCAGCTGGCTGAAGCCCGCCAAGTTCGTCGGCGTGTGGTGGAACATGATAAAGGGCGACTGGAGCTGGGCGACCGGGCCGCAGCACGGCGCCACCACCGCGCATGTGAAGACCTATATCGACTTCGCCGCCGCCAACCGGATCCCCGGCGTGCTGGTCGAGGGCTGGAACGTCGGCTGGGACGGCGACTGGTTCGGCAATGGCAATGCGATGGAGTTCGACCGGCCGACACCCGATTTCGATGCGGCCGAACTCTACCGCTACGCCAGGGCGAAGGGCGTGCACCTCGTCGGGCATCACGAGACCGGCGGGTCGGCGAGCCATTACGACGCGCAACTCGATCGCGCCTTTTCCTATGCCCGCGACCACGGCATCCCGGTGGTCAAGACGGGCTATGTCACCGACGCGGGCCAGATCGAGCGCGTCGATGCCGACGGCACGCGCAAGCGCGAATGGCACGAGGGCCAGTGGATGGTGAACCACTATCTGCGCGTCGTGCAGACCGCGGCGAAGTACCGGGTCGGGATCGACAGCCACGAACCGGTGAAGGACACCGGCTTGCGCCGCACCTATCCCAACTGGCTCAGCCGCGAGGGCGGCCGCGGCATGGAATATAACAGCTGGCCGGGCAAGAACCCGCCCAACCACGAAGCCAACATGTTCTTCACGCAATGGCTCGGTGGCCCGATGGACTTCACGCCCGGCGTGCTGAGCCTCGAAGGGCAGGGCGGCAGCGCGATCCTGTCGACCGAGGCGAAGCAGCTGGCGCTCTACGTCGTCATCTATTCGCCGGTGCAGATGGCGGCGGATACGCCCGAGAATTATGCCAAGCACATGGACGCGTTCCAGTTCATCCGCGACGTGCCGGTCGACTGGTCGGATACGCGCGTGCTCAACGGAGCCGTCGGCGACTATGTGACGGTGGCGCGCAAGGACAGGGCGAGCGACGACTGGTATCTGGGCAGCATCACCAACGAGGCGGCGCGGACGCTGCCCGTCGCGCTCGATTTCCTCGATGCGGGACGGACCTATACGGCCGAGATCTATCGCGACGGGGCAGGGGCGGATTATCGCACCGCCGCACGCCATGCGATCGCGATCGAAAAGCGGACGGTGCGCAAGGGCGACACGATGACGCTCGCGCTCGCCCCCGGCGGCGGGCAGGCGATCCGCTTCGTCGCGACGGGCAGGGCGCGCCGGCGGTAGGTGTCGGACGGTTCGCACGACATGCCCCGTCACCCCGGGCCCGTTCCGGGGTCCCTCCGTCCGCATGACCCGCGGCCGGAGGGGGTGCGGGACGGTGGCCTGCGACGCGGGTCCGGGCCGGGCGTGCGGGTAAGGTGATGCCGCAGCCACTGCCCGCCAGCATCGCGATCCTCGGCGGCGGCACCGCGGGATGGATGGCGGCCTGCCTGATGGCGCGCGCCTGGCCCGCGGCGCGCATCACCGTCGTCGAATCGCCGGAGATCGGCATCGTCGGCGTCGGCGAAGGGTCGACGCCGCAGCTGAAGGCGCTGTTCGAGACGCTCGGTATCGCCGAGGCGGAATGGATGTCCGCGGCGGACGCGACCTACAAGACCGGCATCGCCTTCCACGGCTGGGCGGACGATACGCCATCCTATTTCCATCCCTTTGCCGGGCAGGTCGATCTCCATACGCAGGGCGCGTTCTTCGCCAGCGCGCACGCGCGGCGGCTGGGAGCGGACGTGCCCGCGCATCCGGACCGCTTTTTCCTCAATGCGCGGCTCGCCACGGCGGGGCGCGCGCCGATCTCGACCGAAAACTTCCCGTTCCGGATCGGCTACGGCTATCATTTCGACGCGCACAAGGTCGGCGACGTGCTGCGCCGGCACGCGCTGACCCGCGGCGTCATCCATCTGCCGCGACGCGTGACCGACGTCGGCGTCGGCGCGGACGGCAACGTCGCCCGGCTGTCCCTCGACGATGGCGATGCCGTCACTGCCGAGCTGTTCGTCGATGCCAGCGGGTTTCGCTCGGTGATCGCGCAGGGCGCGCTGGGCGTGCCGTTCCGGTCGTTCGCGGGCAATCTGTTCGCGGATCGCGCCGTCGTGATGCCGACGCCGCGCGGACCACAGCTTGCGGTGCAGACGCGCGCGACCGCGCTGTCGGCCGGCTGGGCGTGGGACATCCCGCTGACGTCGCGGACCGGCAACGGCTATGTCTATGCCTCGCGCTACCTGTCCGCGGACGCCGCGGAGACGGAGCTGCGCACGCATCTGGGGCTGCTCGATGCGGACGTCGCCGCGCGGCACCTGACGATGAAGGTCGGTCGCGTCGCGGAGAGCTGGCACGCCAACTGCCTCGCGATCGGGCTGGCGCAGGGGTTCGTCGAGCCGCTGGAAGCGACCGCGCTGCATATCGTCCAGGCGACGGTCGAAGGGTTCATCGCGGCGTTCGGGCGGGGCGAGCGGGCGGCGTTCAACGCCGCGATCGCGCGCCGATACGAAGGCATCCGCGACTATATCGTCGCGCATTACCGGCTGAACCGGCGCGGCGGCGACTTCTGGCGCGCCGTCGCCACCAACGACGACCTGTCGGACGACCTGCGCGCGATCATGTCCGCGTGGTTCACCGGCCGCGACGTTGCCGAGGTGATCGCGGCGCGCGACCTCGGCGGCTTCTACGCGCCGATGTCGTGGGAGGTGCTGCTGGCGGGCTATGGCACGTTCCCCGAAACCAAGCGGCTGCGCGCCGCGGCGCCGGTCGCGGACCTCGCCGCGGTCGACCGGTTTCTCGACGGCTGCCTGCTCAATTTTCCCGATCATGCGGCGGCGCTCGCCCGGAGGATGCCATGACTGCGACGACCACCCGCGCCCGCCAGAGCTGGGCGGGCCTGTTCAACATCTCGTTCGGCTTCTTCGGGATCCAGATCGGCTTCGCGTTGCAGAACGCCAACATGAGCCGCATCTTCCAGTCGCTCGGCACCAGCCTCGACGACCTGCCGGCCTTGTGGGTGGCGGCGCCGCTGACCGGGCTGCTCGTCCAGCCGGTGATCGGCCATCTGAGCGACCGGACGTGGCTTGGCCGTCTCGGTCGGCGGCGGCCGTATTTCCTCGGCGGCGCGATCCTCGCCGCGATCGCGCTGGTGTTGATGCCCGAAAGCCCGGGCCTGCTGATGGCGGCGATGCTGCTGTGGATGCTGGATGCATCGCTCAACATCTCAATGGAGCCGTTCCGCGCCTTCGTCGGCGACATGCTCGACAAGGACCAGCATGCCGCCGGCTATGCCGTGCAAACCGCGTGCATCGGTGCGGGCGCGGTGTTCGGATCGATCTTTCCCTGGCTGCTCGAACATCTCGGCGTGTCGAACGCCGCAGGCGCGGGCGGCATCCCGGACACGGTGCGCTTCGCCTTCTGGTTCGGGGGCGCGGCGCTGTTCCTGGCGGTGTTGTGGACGGTGCTGACCACGCGCGAATATTCGCCCGAACAGATGGCCGGCTTCCATGGAGCCACAAGCGACGATCAGGACCAGGTCACCGCCGTCCTGGCGGCGCGCAGCGTGGCGGGGAGCATCGTCTGGATCGGCGCGGGCGCGGCGGTGATCGTCGCGGTCGCCGCGCTGGGCCTCGAAAAGGAAGTCTATCTGCTCGGTGCGCTGCTGGCTGCCTATGGCGTCGCGAGCATCGTCGCGATCCTGCGCGCGCGCAGCGGCCGGCCGGCGGACATGCTGGGGCATATCGTCGGCGATTTCGGCGGCATGCCGGTGCTGATGAAGCGGCTGGCGGTCGCGCAATTCTTCAGCTGGTCGGCGTTGTTCATCATGTGGATCAACACGACGCCGATCGTCGCGGGCGCCTTCTATGGTGCCGCCGACGCGCAGAGCCCGTCCTATCAGGAGGGCGCGAACTGGGTCGACGTGCTGTTCGCGACCTACAACGGCGTCGCCGCGATCGCCGCGCTGACGCTGTTGCCGCTGCTGGCACGCCGGTTTGGGCAAGTGAGGACGCATATCGTCGGCCTGTCGTGCGGCGCGGCGGGATTCGCGAGCTTCTTCGCGATCAGCGACCCCAAGCTGCTGCTGGTCAGCGAGATCGGCATCGGCATCGCCTGGGCGTCGATCCTCGCGATGCCCTACGCGATCCTCGCGAGCAGCCTGCCGCAGCGCAAGCTCGGCATCTACATGGGGTTGTTCAACGTCTTCGTGGTGGTGCCGCAGCTCCTGGTCGCGACGGTGATGGGGTCGATCACCAAATATTTCTTTCCGACGCAGCCGGTCTGGACGCTCGCCTTCGCGGCGGGGGCGCTGGTGCTCGCCGCGGTGGCGATGACGCGGGTCGAGGCCGCCCGCTGAGCGCGGGCATTCCCGGTCCGCCGCTTTGCCGCTAGGGGCGGTCGGGCAACGGAAGCGGGACAGCGACATGCCGACGACATTGGTGACCGGAGCGGCGGGCTTCATCGGCATGAGCACGGCGGAGGCGCTGCTGTCCCGCGGCGACACCGTCATCGGCATCGATGTGCTGAACGATTATTACGACCCGGCGCTCAAGCAGGCGCGGCTCGACCGGCTGGTCGCGCGCCACGGCGACCGCTTCACCTTCCTGCGGGTCGATTTCGCCGATGCCGCGGCGCTGGCGGCGGCGCTCGCCGGGCACGCATTCGAACGGATCGTCCATCTGGGCGCGCAGGCGGGGGTGCGCTATTCGATCGAGAACCCGGCCGCCTACGGCCATTCGAACCTGATCGGGCACCTCAACGTGCTCGAACTGGCGCGGGCGCGGCGGGTGGCGCATTGCATCTATGCCTCATCCTCCTCGGTCTATGGCGCGAACACCTCGGTGCCGTTCCGCGTCGAGGACCGCGTCGACCGGCCGGTATCGCTCTACGCCGCCACCAAGCGCGCCAACGAAGTCATGAGCGAAAGCTACGCGCACCTGTACCGCCTGCCGCTGACGGGCCTGCGCTTCTTTACGGTCTACGGACCGTGGGGACGGCCGGACATGATGATGTGGATCTTCACCCGCGCGCTGTTCGCGGGGGAGCCGATCCCGGTGTTCAACGAAGGCCGGATGGAACGCGACTTCACGTTCATCGACGATATCGTCGCCGGCGTGGTCGCCGCGCACGACAATCCCCCGCCCGACGACGGCGCCGCCAAGGCGGGGGGCAGCGTGTCGCCGCACCGCCTCTACAATATCGGCAACAACCGGTCCGAGCCGCTGGGCCGCGTGATCGGGCTGCTCGAACGGGCCACCGGTCGTACCGCGGTGCGCCGCGACCTGCCGATCCAGCCCGGCGACGTGGTGCGTACCGCGGCGGACATCGATGCGATCGCGCGCGACCTCGGCTATCGCCCGACGACCACGATCGATGTCGGCGTGCCGCGCTTCGTCGACTGGTTCCGCGATTACCACAGGCTGTAACGGCACCGGCGTGCGCCGCGGGCCGTCGGGTTACGGGCCATAGGCGGGGCGGTTCCGGCGTCGCGATCCGGCCGGCCGGGTATCACGATCGGAAATGGTGCGATGCCATCCTTGCTGTTTCGCGCCGTCGCCCTGGCCCCCATCTTGGCCGCAACGGGACGCACACGCGCCCCATCAGGAGTATCGGTCATGATCGAACGTCGCCCCTTCGCCTCCCTCGGCGGTGCCAACCACGGCTGGCTCGACGCCAAGCACCATTTTTCGTTCGCCAATTACTATGATCCCAAGCGGATGGGGTGGGGCCCGATCCGCGTGTGGAACGACGACACCATCGCCGCGGGCACCGGCTTTCCGCCGCACCCGCATGCCGACATGGAGATCATCACCTACGTTCGCGAAGGCGCGATCACGCATCAGGACAGCCTGGGCAACATGGGCCGGACCGAGGCGGGCGACGTGCAGGTGATGAGCGCCGGATCCGGCGTCCGGCATTCGGAATATAACCGCGAGGACGGCACGACCCGGATCTTCCAGATCTGGATCGAGCCCAAGACGCGCGGCGCGGCGCCTTCCTGGGGTGCCAAGCCCTTCCCCAAGGGCGAACGGTCGGGCCGGTTCGTCACGCTCGCGAGCGGGTTCGAGGGCGACGGCGATGCGCTGCCGATCCGCACCGATGCGCGGATCGTCGGCGCGACGATCAAGGCGGGCGAGACGGCGGAATATCCGCTCGGCGCGGGTCACCACGCCTATCTCGTCCCCGCAACGGGCGCGGTCGAGGTCAACGGGGTGGCGCTCGCCGCCCGCGACGGCGCGGCGATCGTCGACGAGGCGGTGATCCGCATCACGGCGTCGCAGGACGCCGAGATCGTGCTGGTCGACGCCGCGTGACGCGGGCATGATCCCGTGCGGCCGCCAGCAACGGCCGCACGGGATGCCGCCGTCGACCGTATCGGCGACGCCGGACGGCGCGTCGCACTCCACCTCCAGCACGGGACAGCCGACGTGAGCGACACTATCCTGATCTTCTACGGATCCTACCGGTCCGACCGGCAGGGCATCCGGCTCGCCGACTATCTGGTGCGGGCGTTCGCCGATCGCGGGGCCTCGGCGGAGCTGATCGACGCCAGGGCGCTCGACCTGCCGATGCTCGATCGCATGTACAAGGAATATCCCGCCGGCGAGGCGCCCGAGGTGCTGGAAACGCTGGCGGGCAAGATCCGCGCGGCGGATGCGTTCGTCTTCGTCGCGGGCGAATACAATTGGAGCGTACAGCCGGGCCTCAAGAACCTGACCGACCATTTCCTGGAGGAATGGTATTGGCGCCCCGCCGCGATCGCCAGCTATTCCGCCGGCCGGTTCGCCGGCGCGCGCGCCGGACTCGCCTGGCACGGCATCCTGTCGGAAATGGGGATGGTCGTCGTATCGAGCGCGCTCGCGGTCGGCGGCATCGGCCACGCGCTCACCGCCGATGCCGAGCCCGGCGGCGAGGGTGGCGCCGCGCTGGCGAAGGCGTTCCCGCGCTTCGCCGACGACCTCGCCTGGTGGACGGAAGCGGCGCGCCGGCAACGCGCGCGCCGCGATCCGCCCTATTGAGCGTCGGCCGCCTTGCGCATCGCACGGAACCGGTGGAGCAACGGCTCGGTATAGCCGCTCGGCTGGGCCCGGCCTTCGAATACCAGCGCGCGCGCGGCCTGATAGGCGAGGCTGGCGTCCTCGTGCCCGTGCATCGGCCGATAGTCCGGATCGCCGGCATTCTGTGCGTCGACCGTCGCCGCCATCCGCGCGAAGGCGGCATCGACGTCGGCCGCGGTCGCGACGCCGTGCAACAGCCAGTTCGCCATATGCTGCGACGAGATGCGCAGCGTCGCGCGATCCTCCATCAGCCCCACGTCGTGGATGTCGGGCACCTTCGAACAGCCGATCCCCTGATCGACCCAGCGGACCACATAGCCCAGGATCCCCTGCGCATTGTTGTCGAGTTCGGCGCGCACCTCGTCCGCGGTCCGGTTGCGGCCGGGCGCCGCGACCGGCACCGTCAGCAGGTCGCCGAGCGGCGCGACGGCCTCCCGCGCCCGTTCGCGCTGGCGGGCGAACACGTCGACGGCGTGATAGTGCGTCGCGTGCAGCGTCGCCGCGGTGGGTGACGGCACCCAGGCGGTGTTCGCGCCGGTGCGGGGATGCGCGATCTTCTGGTCCAGCATGTCCGCCATCCGGTCGGGCGCCGCCCACATGCCCTTGCCGATCTGTGCCTTGCCCGACAGGCCGCAGGCGAGGGCGATCTGGACGTTGCGGTCCTCATAGGCCGCGATCCATCGGCTCGCCTTCATCTCGCCCTTGGGGATCATCGCGCCCGCCTGCATCGATGTGTGCATCTCGTCGCCGGTGCGGTCGAGGAAGCCGGTATTGACGAAGACCAGCCGGTGGCGGACCGCGTGGACGCAGGCGGCTAGGTTGGCGCTGGTGCGGCGTTCCTCGTCCATCAGACCGACCTTGATCGTGTGACGGGGCAGCCGCAACAGATCCTCGACCGCGTCGAACAGGCGGTCGGTGAACGCCGCCTCGGCAGGCCCGTGCATCTTGGGCTTGACGATGTAGATCGAGCCGGTGCGACTGTTGCGCCCCTTGTCGTGCAGCGCGATGAGGCTGGTCATGATCGCGTCGAGAATGCCCTCCGGCGCCTCGCTGCCGTCGAACAGGCGGACCGCCGGATTGGTCATCAGATGGCCGACGTTGCGGACGAACAGCAGGCTGCGGCCGGGCAGCGTCATGGCGCGGCCATCGGCGGCGGTATAGGTGCGGTCGGGTTCGAGCGCGCGCGTGACGGTCCTGCCGCCCTTCGCGAAGCTCGCGACCAGATCGCCCTGCATCAGGCCCAGCCAATTGGCATAGGCGGCGACCTTGTCCGCCGCGTCGACCGCCGCGATCGAATCCTCGAGGTCGCAGATCGTGGTGAGCGCGGATTCGAGGACGACATCGGCGATGCCCGCAGGATCGTCGCGGCCGATCGGGTGGGCGCGATCGACGACGATCTCGATATGCAGGCCGTGATGCCGCAGCAGCAGCGTGTCGCCCGACCGGCCGACGAACTGCGTGGGATCCGCGAGCGCGGGCACGCCGCCGGTCCAGTTGGCCCAGCGCCCGTCGGCGAGCGGCACGGCGTCGTCGAGGAACGCCTTCGCGCGCGCGATCACCCGCGCGCCGCGCGCGGCATCGTAGCCGCCGGGGGCCGGCGTGCCGGGAATGGCATCGGTGCCGTAGAGCGCGTCGTACAGGCTACCCCAGCGCGCGTTCGCGGCGTTCAGCAGGAAGCGGGCGTTGAGGATCGGGACGACGAGTTGCGGCCCGGCCATCGTCGCGATCTCCGCATCGACGTTGGCGGGGTCGATCGCGAACGGCGCCGGCGCGTCGGCCAGATACCCGATGTCGGTCAGGAAGGCGCGATAGGCGGCGGGATCGAACGCGTGCGTGCGATGCCAGTCGTCGATCGCGGATTGCAAGCGCTCGCGCTCGGCGAGCAGCGCACGGTTCTCGGGCGCGAAGCGTGCGAAGATCGCGGCGGCGCCCGACCAGAAGGTGGCGGCGTCGAGCCCGGTCCCGGGCAACGCGCGATCCGCGACGAAGGCGGCGAGTTCGGGTGCGACGTGCAGGCCGGCGTGGGTCATGGCGGGGCGATCCTCTAGCGATCGGGCCATCGTAGACGCGGGGCGATCCGATCACTAGACGCAAAACTATTGAAACACCTTATCGATTGGAGAACGAATGGCGTTCGATCCGGATTACGCCCTGTTCGTGGCGGTGGCCGATTGCGGCAGCCTGTCCGCGGCGGCACGCGGGCTCGGCATCTCGCCGGCGATGGTGTCGAAGCGGTTGCAACGGCTGGAGCAGCGGCTGGGCGTGACGCTCGTCCATCGCACGACGCGGCGGCTGGCGCTGACCGACGCGGGCGCGCATCTCCGTGATGACCTTAGCCACATCCTTGTTGCGCTGACGGCGGCGGAGGCGCGGGTGACGGGCGCGCGCGATGCGCCCGCCGGGGTCCTGCGCGTATCGGCGCCGACGTCGTTCGGGCGGCTGCACGTCGCGCCGCATCTGGCGGCATTCCTGGCGCGATACACCGCCGTGCAGCTGTCGTTCGATCTCAGCGATGCGTTCGTCGACCTGCTGGGCGAGCGCGTCGATTGCGCGATCCGCATCGCGTCCGATGTCCCGCCGAACGTCGTCGCGCATCGGCTCGGCACCAGCCGCCGCGTGCTGTGCGCGGCGCCGGCCTATGTCGCGGCGCACGGCGTGCCCGCTACGATCCCCGACCTCGCGGGGCATCGGTTGCTCGCCGCGGCGGGGCAGATGCCGTGGCGCCTCGTTGGCCGGGGCAAGGCGGTGCAGATCGAGCGCGACAGCCATGTGCGGACCAATTCGAGCGAGATGGTGCGCGAACTCGCGATCGGTGGCGTCGGGATCGCATTGCGATCGCTGTGGGACGTTGGCGACGCGCTGCACGATGGCCGGCTGGTGAGGCTGCTGCCGGACTGGGAGGGGTCGGCGGAGGTCGGCATCTACGCCGTTCACCTGCGCAGCGCGGCGGTGCCGTCGGCGGTCACCGCGTTCGTCGGCTTCCTGCGCGAGACGCTGGACGGTGCGCGGTGGGAGGACAGATGACGCCGAATTCATGGAACGTCGCGGCGCCGTCACGCCTTCTTCGCGCAGGAGGACCTGTCATGAAGATGTTGATGTTCGTCGCCGCCGCCACCGCCCTCGTCGGTGCGCAACCCGCTCTTGCCAAGGGCTGTATCCGTGGGGCCGCCGCGGGCGGCGTCGCGGGCCATTACGTGGGCAAGGGCCATGGGCTGATGGGCGCCGCCGCCGGCTGCATCGCCATGCACCACCATTACGCCAAGCAGGCGCGCGCGCAGCGCGCCGCCGTGAAGCGCTGACCTTCGCGGGACGGGGTGTCCGCACCCCGTCCCGTCACCCGGAGCGCACGCTCCGTCCGCTCAATTCGTCGCCCGCCCGGCGATCGAACCGCGCGTTGACGACGATCGCGAGCGACGAGATCGCCGTCACCGTCCAGAACGCGAAGGTGAAATCGGGGAAGGCGACGCCGTTGCTCCCCCGCCACAGCATCGACAGGTGCAGCGCCGTCGCACCGATGCAGATACCCAGCGACAGCATCAGCTGCTGGAACGTCGAATAGAAGCTGGTCGCCGCGCTCATCCGGTCCTTGCCGATCTCGTCATAGGCGATCGTGTTGTAGGCGGTGAACTGGAACGACATCAGGAACCCCGACACGACGAGCACGGCGAACACCGCGGGCAACGGCCATCCGGGGCGGAACAGGCCGCAGGCGGCATAGGCCGCGGTCCCGCCCACACCCATCGCGATCAGGCTGTTGCGAAACCCGAAGCGCCTGAGGATACGGCGCGCGACGCCCTTCATCCCGAACGATCCGATCGCGGTGGCCACCGTCATCGCCCCGCTCTGCGCCGCCGACAGGCCGAAGGCGAGCTGCATCATCAGCGGCAGCAGGAACGGCTGCGCGCCTTGCGTGATCCGGGTCAGCGATCCGCCGAGCACCGACAGCCGGAACGTCGTGATCCGCATCAGCGACAGGTCGAGGATGGGGTGCGCGACCCGCGTCGCATGGCGCCAGTACAGCACGCCGAACCCCGCGCCGGTCGCGACCAGCGCAGCGGCAAGCCCGCCCTCGCCGGGGCGGCTCGCCATCTCGAACCCGAACAAGAGGCAGCCGAGCGCGACCCCCGAGAGCACGAAGCCCGCCGGATCGAAGGGGTGCGGCGCGGTTTCGCGGATGTCGGCGATGTAGCGGCCGACGAGGACGATCCCGGCGATGCCGATCGGCAGGTTGAGCCAGAAGATCCATCGCCAGTCGAGATAGGTGACGATCAGCCCGCCGAGCGGCGGTCCGACGATCGGCCCGACCAGCGCGGGCATGATGAGCCACGACATCGCCGACACCATGTCGCGCTTGGCGACGGACCGCAGCAGCACGAGCCGCCCGACGGGCATCATCATCGCGCCGCCGATCCCCTGTACGAAGCGGGCCGCGACCATCCATTCGAGCCCGGGTGACAGGCCGCAGGCGATGCTGCCCGCGACGAACAGGCCGATCGCGGCGCGGAACACCGGCCGGGCACCGAACCGGTCCGCCATCGTGCCCGACGCGGGGATGAACATCGCGAGCGCGAGCAGATAGGCGGTGAGCGCGACGCTCATGTCCGGCGCGCGCACCCCGAAATCGCGCGCCATCGTCGGCAGCGCGGTGGCGAGCACGGTCGCGTCGAGATTCTCCATGAACATCGCGGTCGCGATGATGAGCGCCACCGTGCGATAGTTGCGGGTCGGTGCGGCATCGGCGTGCGGCCCGCCGGCATGGTCGCTGGTTCGGGCGATGGCATCCCCCGCCGGCACGATGCCGTCGCGCACCTCGGCGTTCACCGACGCTATGCCGCGCCGTCGCGGGCGCAACAGCTTGCGGGGATCGAGGGCGGGCGGAAGGTGGAGCTGCATGCGGAGAAGGGCGCTTTCTACGGGGACCGATGCTCTCCGGGCGGCGTCGGCACCTCGTTCACGGCGGGGCCAGTTGGCGCAGGTCCCGATATAGGAGGCGAGGGCCGCGATCGCAGGTGCCGCGACGCGAAAATCGACATGCGCGCCTCGACGGGCACGCGCCTATTTCAGCGTCTTCGCCGCGGCGAGGGCGCGTTCGCGGCCCTCGCGATGGCCGACGATCTTTGCCGGATACGCCTTCGGCCGTGCGCCGTGTGCGTCGGGATCGTGGATGGCGGCGTCGGAGAGGTCCGCCAGCTCGGGTACCCAGGTGCGGATATAACCGGCGGCATCGAACTTTTCCGACTGGCCGAGCGGGGCCATGATCCGGCTGAACATGTTGGCATCGACACCCGTCCCGGCGATCCATTGCCAGTTGGCGGCATTGTTGCCGTAGTCCGCGTCGATCAGGCAGTCCCAGAACCAGCGTTCGCCCGCGCGCCAGTCGATCAGCAAATGCTTCACCAGAAAGCTGGCGGTTATCATGCGGACGCGGTTGTGCATCCAGCCGCTGGTCCACAGCTGGCGCATGCCGGCATCGACGATCGGGTAGCCGGTCTTCCCGCGTTGCCACGCGCGCAAGTCCCGTTTCGCCGTGGCATCGTTGCGCCACGGCAACGCATCGTATTTGGGGCGACCGTTGACGTCGCCGTAGGCGGGCAGCACCAGCAGCAGCCCGGCGGTGAAATCCCGCCAGGCAAGCTCGCGCAGGAACGGCGCGGTATCCCGGTGGCCGGCCAGCATACTGTAGACCGTCGCCGGCGAGATCTCGCCGTGGTGGAGGTGCGGCGAGAGCCGCGACGTCCCCTCTTCGGACGGCAAATTGCGACGTCGGTCATAGGCGGAGACCTCGTCGGCCCAGTCCTTCGCGCGGATCAGCGCCTGTTTCTCCCCGGGCGTCCAGTCGACATCGAAGCCGGCGGACCAATCGGGTTTGGTCGGCAAGAGGCTCCAATCGTCGATGTCGTCGCTCGCCGGCCAGTGCGCGGGGGCGGGCAGGGTATGCGGGACGGGCAACGGATCGGCGGGGGGCAGGTGGCCCTGGAGCGCGCGCCAGAAGGACGAGAATACCTTGAACGGCGTGCCGGCGCCGGTGGTCACGTCCTCCAGCCGCGCCATATGGTTGCCGTCATGCAGGTCCAACGCGTCGCCGAGTGCCGCCCCCGCGTCGCGCCACCAGGGTTCGTAATGGCGGATCGCATGGATGCGGGTCGCGCCCGTTTCCGCCATCAGGGCCCTTAGGCAGGTCGCGGCATCGCCGCGACGCAGGATCAGGCGGCTCCCCTTCGCGGCAAGGCTGTCGCCGAATGCGATCAGGCTGTGGTGCAGCCACCAGCGCTGCGCGCCGCCGATCGCCCAGGCGCCGGGCGCCGCATCGTCGAGGATGTAGACGGGGATCACCGCGCCCTCATGCGCAGCGGCGACGAGCGCGGGCTGATCGTGGAGGCGCAGGTCCTGGCGGAGCCACAGCAGGGTCGGTGAAGTCATGCGCAGGTCCAAGCGGGCGGGCGGGGTGGAAGTTCCCGCAGGAGTGCGATGCCCGCCGTAAGGCTGCGTGCGCGCGGGGCGGCGCCGAAATGGATGTGGTGCGGCGGGCTTGTCCCGGGCGCCCCGGCATCGCAGGGAAGCCATGGCATCCGGGCGCGCCGCCACGCCCGATGCGTGGGAGTTGCGCATGACACGATCATCGATGGCCTTGCTGGTCCTGCTATCGGCCTGTTCCGCGCAGGCGCCGGCTCCGACGGCGCCGCGCCTGCCGGTGCCGATCCGGGGCGCCGACGCGATGACGCTCGTACGCGGGGCGGCGCTGGAGCGGCTGATCCGCGGCGCGGTGGTGACGCGCGCGGCGGTGGGGACGGGGGCTCCGCCGGTCGAACGGTTCGCCGCGGTCGGCGACGGCTATACGCTCAGCTACGAACGGCCCGATACGACCGGCCGGTACACCGTGACACCGGATCGGGTGTGCCTGCGCTTCGCCGACGAACGCAGCATCTTCTGCCGCTATTACCTGACCGATGCCAAAGGCGCGGTCTGGATGGCGGAGGACGATCGCGATTATCCGCTGCACGTCGCGGCGGTGACGGTCACGCGGGGGTGACCGTCACCGCGCCGGTCATGCCACCATCGCGCTGCCGGCGATGATCTTGTCGAGCGTGATAGGATATTCGCGGATCCGCACGCCGCTGGCGTTGTAGATCGCATTGGCGATCGCCGCGCCGACGCCGCACAGGCCCAGCTCGCCGACGCCCTTGGCCTTCATCGGCGACGACATCGGATCGACCTCGTCGAGGAACACGACCTCCTGATGCGGGATGTCGGCATGCACCGGCACCTCGTAGCTCGCGAGGTCGTGGTTGACGAAGAAGCCGAAGCGCTTGTCGACCGCGAGTTCCTCCATCAGTGCCGCGCCGACACCCATCGTCATCGCGCCGATCACCTGGCTGCGCGCCGACTTGGGGTTGAGGATCCGGCCGGCGGCACAGACCGCGAGCATGCGGCGGATGCGGATCTCGCCGGTATGGGCATGGACCGCGGCCTCGACGAAATGACCGGCGAAGGTCGACTGCTGCTCCTGCTTGGCGAGATCGCCGAACTCGATCGAATCCTCGACCGACAGCCCCTTGTCCCCCGCCGCATCGGCGAGTGGCACGCTGCGATTGCCGGCGCTGACCCGGCCGTCGGCGAAGGCGACGTCGGCCGAGTTGAACCCGAGCTTCTGCGCGACCGCCTCGCGCAGCTTCATGCAGGCGGCATAGACGCCGGCGGTCGAGCTGTTCGCGCCCCACTGCCCACCCGATCCGGCGGCGGCGGGAAACGAACTGTCGCCGAGCAGCACGACGACCTTGTCGAGCGGGACACCCATCACTTCCGCGGCCGTCTGCGCGATGATCGTGTAGGTGCCGGTGCCGATGTCGGTCATGTCGGTGGCGACCGTCACCACGCCCTTGCGGTCGATGCCGACGCGTGCGCCCGACTTCATCGTCATGTTGTTGCGGAAACCGGACGCGACGCCCATGCCGACCAGCCACTGGCCGTCGCGGACCGAGCGCGGCTTCGCATTGCGGTTCGACCAGCCGAACCGGTCGGCACCGATGCGCAGGCATTCGACCAGCTGGCGCTGCGAGAACTTCCGACCGGGCTTTTCCGGATCGACCTGCGTATCGTTGACGATGCGGAACTGGACCGGGTCCATGCCCAGCTTTTCCGCCATCTCGTCCATTGCGACTTCCAGCGCCATCAGCCCCGGTGCCTCACCGGGCGCGCGCATCGCATTGCCTTCGGGCAGGTCGAGCACCGCGAGCCGCATCGACGTCAGCCGATTGGCGCCGGCATAGAGCAGCTTCGTCTGCGCGACCGCCGTCTCCGGCCCGCCGCCGGGCAGGTCGCCCGATCCGCTCTCGTGCGCAATCGCGGTGATGCGGCCGTCGCGGCCGGCACCCAGCCGGATGCGCTGGCGCGTCGCGGGGCGGTGCGTCGTATTGTTTATCATCAGCGGGCGCTGGAGCGCGACCTTGACCGGGCGCCCCGCCTGCCTTGCGCCCAGCGCCGCCAGGATCGCGTCGGCGCGAACGAACAGCTTTCCGCCGAAGCCGCCACCGATATAGGGCGAAATGAGGCGCACGTCCTCCTTGGGCAGGCCGAGCGTCTTGGCGACGTCGCCCTTGCCCCAGGCGATCATCTGGTTCGACGTCCAGAGCGTCAGCTTGCCGCCGGTCCACGACGCGGTCGACGCGTGCGGCTCCATCATCGCATGGCTCTGGTCGGGCGTGTGATATTGCGCGTCGAGCTTGACCGGGGCAGCGGCGAACGCCTGTTCGAAATTGCCGACGCGGTCGACCGGCGGCGCCTTGTCGTCCCCGGCCTTCAGCGGCGCGGTCTTCAGCGCGGTGTCGAGGTCGAACCGTCCCTTGTCGCGGGCATAGTCGACGCGGATCAGCGCCGCGGCGGCGCGCGCCTGTTCGAACGTTTCCGCAACGACCAGCGCGATCGCCTGGTGATAATGGTCGATCGCGGGGCCGCCGAGCAGCTTTGCGGTGTTGAAGTCGCCCTTCACCAGCGGCCCGGCGGTGTCCGCGGTGACGATCGTCAGGACGCCCGGCGCGGCCCTGGCCGCACCGAGATCCATGCCCGCGATCCGCCCCTTCGCGATCCCCGCGCCGACGATATAGCCATAAGCGGCGTCGGGGGCGACGTCGTGGCGTTCGTAGGCGTAGGGGGCGGTGCCGGTCGTCTTGAACTTGCCGTCGATCCGGTCGGTCGGCTTGCCGATGACCTTCAGCTGGTCGATCGGGTTCTGCCCTGCGGGTGTGTCGAACTTCATGCGGCGTTCCTAGCTTCGGCCATCACCGCGGCGAGCGTGCGCTCGACCAGCGGCACCTTGAAGGCGTTGTCGGTCGTCGGGCGGGCACCTGCGAGCAGGCGCCCGGCCACGGCCTTCGCTCCCTGCGGCATGGCGGCATCCGCCGCCGCCACGCGCCATGGCCGGGGCGCGATGCCGCCGATCGCCACCTGCCCGCTGCCGTTCGGCTGGACGATCGCGGCGACCGACACCAGCGCATAGGCGTAGGACGCGCGGTCGCGCACCTTGTGGTAGATGTGCGTGCCGCCGACGGGCTTTGGCAACGTGACCGCGGTGATGAGCTCGCCGGGCCGCAGGTTGGTGTCGATGTGCGGCGTGTCACCCCACAGCCGGTGGAAATCGGCGATCGGGATGCGTCGCGTCTCGCCCGACGGCTGCACCGTCTCCACCGTCGCGTCGAGCACGCGCATCGCGACCGCCATGTCGCCGGGATAGGTGGCGATGCACGCATCGCTGGTGCCGATGATGCCGAGCTGGCGGCTGTAGCCGCCGATCGCGGCACAGCCCGAACCGGGCTTGCGCTTGTTGCACGGCTGGTTGGTGTCGTAAAAATACGGACAGCGCGTGCGCTGGAGCAGGTTGCCCGCCGTCGTCGCCTTGTTGCGCAGCTGTCCCGACGCCCCGGCGACGATCGCGCGCGACAGCACGCCATAATCGCGGCGGACGCGCGGATCGCTGGCGAGCTCCGTGTTGCGCACCAGCGCGCCGACGCGCAGCCCGCCCTCCGGCGTCGCCTCGATCCGGTCGAGCTTCAGACGGTTGACGTCGACGAGGTGCACCGGCTCCTCGATCTGAAGCTTCATCAGGTCGAGCAGGTTGGTCCCGCCCGCGATGAACTTCGCGCCCGGCTTCGCGGCGACCGCCGCGGCGGCGCCGGCCGGGGTTTCGGCGCGCTCGTATGTAAACGCCTTCATGCCTTGGCTCCCGCGACGTCGCGCATCGCCTCGATGATGTTGGAATAGGCGCCGCAGCGACAGATGTTGCCGCTCATCCGCTCGCGCATCTCCGCCGCGGTCACCCCCGGCTGGCCGACGATGTCGGCCTGGACGTGGCTCGGCACACCGCGTTTGATCTCGTCGAGCACCGCGACCGCCGAACAGATCTGGCCCGGGGTGCAATAGCCGCACTGATAGCCGTCGTGCTTGATGAAGGCGGCCTGCATCGGGTGCAGGTCGTCGGGCTTGCCCAGCCCCTCGATCGTCGTGATCTCGTCGCCGTCGTGCATCACCGCGAGCGTCAGGCACGAATTGATCCGCCGCCCGTCGACCAGCACGGTGCAGGCGCCGCACTGGCCGTGATCGCAGCCCTTCTTGGTGCCGGTCAGCTTCCAATGCTCGCGCAGCGCGTCGAGCAGCGTGGTGCGGGTGTCGAGGTCGAGGCGGCTGGTGCGGCCGTTGACCTTCAGCGTCACCGGCATCGTCGGCGGTGCCGCGCGGTCCTGCAACGGCGGCGGCGGTGCCGCGTCCGAAACGGCGGGAATGGCGGTCGCCGCCACCCCGGCGGCCCCGCTCGCGATCACGCCGCGGCGGGACAGCTGGAATTCGTTCTGGCTCATCGAAGGCCCCCTGATGCTGGTCTAGTCGCCTGCCGCCGGGGCGGGAGGCGCGCTCACTGGCTCCGGAGGCGCTTCGACAGGCGATACCCTACGGAGCATACGCTCGATTGTGGTACGCCGGAAGGCCGGTCCGGGTTCCACCGCGATCGCGACGGAACCCGGTTTGCGGCATCAGAAGCCGATATGCGCGCCTGCCGACACGACCACGGCGCTCGCATCGCGCAGATAGCCGTTGGTCAGGATCGGCGTCTGCACCGCCGTGCCGGCATAGGCCGCGGTCGTGCGGTCGATCGTCGCGTCCTTGAAATCGACGTAGTTCGCGGCGAGGTCGATGCCGAACTTCGGCGTCAGCTGGAAGGTGCCGCCGGCACCGTAGTTCCAGCGGTTCGCGTCGGGCACGCGCGCGTCGCGCAGCCCGTTCTGGGTCGGCGTCGTGGCATGCTGGACGCCCGCGCGCAGCGTCAGCCGCGGCGACAGCGCATAATCGATGCCGCCGGCAAGGCTGTAGCTGTCGCGATAGTTTTCCGGCAGCGCAGCGTTGAGCGGTGCGCCGAGGCGGATCGCGTCGAACTTGCTCCAGTTGTAGCGGACCGCCTGGCCGTTCAGCGTCAGCGCCTGCGTCGCCCGGATGCGGGCGCCGACGATCACCTGCGCCGGCGTGTAGAACGATGCCTCGACGTCGTTGACGGTGCGGTTCTGCCCGGCGAGCGGCCCGACGAGGCCCTCGACGAGCAGGTCGCCCTTCAGCGTGTGCTCGATCCGCGACTTGTAGCTGACGCCGACGGTCGCCCAGTCGTTGTGCATCTGCATGCCCGCGGTCCAGCCGAGATCCCAGCCGTCGCCCTCGAGGCGCTGGCGCCCGTCGGCCGTGCTGGTCAGGTTGGGGAGCGCGTTGCCGAGGCTCGCGTAGACATGCTCGACGTTGGCGCCGCCGCCGACGCGCAGCCAGTCGGTCAGCGCGACCGCGATCGACGGCTGGATGTCGATCGTCTGCAGCTTGGTGCGGGTGGCGCTGTAGCGCGTCCAGCTGGTCGAATCGTAATCGGTGGTGAAGCTGTAGGGCGAGGTCACGGCGAGCCCGAGCGCGACCGGGCCGAACGGCACCGCCACCGCGCCGGAGGGCAGCAGCCCCTTGTCGATCGGGTTGCGCGCGACCTGATCGCCGCCGACCGCCGCGAAGCGCGACGGCGCGTTGCAGGCGACGCCCGCCGGCCGGCAGATGACGGTGCCGTTGTTCACCACCTTGCCGCGCGGAATGATGCCCGAGGCGTTGATCGCGGCCTCGCCGTTCTCCATGCCTGCGATCGCGGCGGGGTTCCACCACAGCGACTGCGGACCGGTGTCGGCGACCTCGCCGGAAAAGGCGCGCCCGGCACCGCGTGCCGACTGCTCCTGGAGGTAGAAGGCCTGGGCGTGCGCGACGGTGGCGAAGCCGAACGCGCCGAGCGCCGCGGTCGCGAACAGGGGGGCTTTGATACGCAGGGACATGGAGAGCATTCCTATAAGCTTACTGGCAGAGTGGTGGGACGGGATCAGCGGATGCGGGTCCAGGTCTGCGTCTTGCAGAGCGGGACGAAGACGCAGCCGCGGACCTTGAGCGTATTGGCGTCGATCGGCGTGACCTTCGCCTTGTAGGTCTTGCCGTCGTCGGGGTTGTAGATCTGGCCGCCGGTCCAGGCATCGCCATCGGCGGTGAAGCCGCTGATGAGCATCAGGCCGCGGAGCGGACGGTTGCGCTGTGCGGCATTCTGGTTGTTGCCGTCCTTCAGGTCGGGCTGCTGCCGGAGCAGGTCGGACGTGACCAGGCGGCCGCAGATCGACGGGCCGCAGCGCTGGATCTCGACGACGCCGTTCTTTGTTTCGGTCTTCCACCGGCCGACAGCGGTATCGGCGGCGGGTGCGGGGGCGGCGGCGAGCAGGGCGCCGACGAGAATCAGGGACATGGACATTCTCCTCTCCATAAGGCCCGCGACCGGCCGCGGGCGTCGGATGAACCGGTGGAAGCGCGCGCCGTATCCGTACGGTCGCGATGGGCTGTCATGGTCGCGCCCGGTCACCTGTAAGATAACGTTCGGGCGAATGCGATGCCGTATACGGCAATCAGCGGCCCGACTAGCGCGACGGGGCGTCGTGTCAAGCGTCGGGCAGCATTGGCGATAACGCGCGGGCGCCGCGACGGTGCCGGCGGCGACCGCCCGCCGGCGTCAGCGGTTCCGTCACCCCGAACCGGATCCGGAGTGACGGGACGGGTCAGTTGCGCAGCGGCTTGCCGGTGGTCAGCATCTGCTGGACGCGCGCCTGGGTGCGGGGATCCTTCACCGCCTCGAGGAACGCCGCGCGTTCGAGGGCCAGCAGGTCCTCCTCCTGCACGACGTCGATCAGGTCGGCATCGCCGCCGGTGAGGACGTTGGCGAGGCGGGCGGAGACGACCGCGTCATAGTCGGTAGCCATGCCCTTGCGCCGGAACCCCTCGACGATCCCGGCGATGCCGACGCGGCCGCTTTCGCCGGGCAGGCGGAAGGTCGGCCGCTCGGGCGCGACATAGCCCTCGACCAGCGACAGCGCCTTCGCCTTGGCATCGGCGAGCAGCCGGTCGCGGTTCATCGTGATGCCGTCGGACGCGCGCAGGAACATCATCTCCTTCGCCAGCGCCGCCGACTTCGACACCTGCGCGGTCGAGATCGTCTCGAACGCCTTGGCGACGGCGGGCATCGGCCCGCGTGGCATCATCGGCGCCTTCGCGATGCGATCGAGCAGCTCGCCGTTGCCGCCCCAGCCGGGGAGCAGGCCGACACCGCATTCGACGAGGCCGATATAGCTTTCGGCATGCGCCTGTACCGCGTCGGAATGGAGCAGCACCTCGCATCCGCCGCCCAGCGCCATGCCGGCGGGCGCCGATACGACGGGGAAGGGGGCGTATTTCAGCGCCTTCAATGCCTGCTGTCCGCCGGCGACCAGCTTCTCGATCTCGCCCCACATTCCTGCGGCGACGGCGAACATCGCCATGCCGAGATTGGCGCCGGCCGAAAAGTTCGACCCCTCGTTATAGATCACCAGCGCCTTGAAGCGATCCTGCACCAGCGGGATGGCCTGCTGGATCAGGCCCATGATCTCGCCGTCGAGCGCGTTCATCTTGGTGGTGAACTCTAGCGCGGCAACCCCGTCGCCGATGTCCCAAAGCGCCGCCGAGGCGTTGCGCAGCAGCGGTTCGGCGCGCAGTTTGACGTCCTCGAGCAGCAGCACGCCGTCGCTGCGCACGACGTCGGCATAGTCGCCGGCGCGGGTGAGGAACTGGCGCCTGCCGTCGACGACGCGATAGAAACTGCGATCGCCCGCGGTGTCGAGGATGGCGGGCACGCCGCGCCCCTCATCACGCAGGCGGGCGGCGAAGGCGGCGGCGCCGATCCGGTCGATCAGTTCGAACGGGCCGTATTTCCAGTTGTAGCCGAGCGTCATCGCGTCATCGATCGCGACGATATCGTCCGCCGCTTCACCGACCAGCGCCGCCGCATAGGACAGCGTCTTGCCGAGCACCTCCCACGCATAGTCGCCGACCTTGCCCGGCGTCGCGATCAGTGCGGACAGATCCTTTTCCGCCTTGGGCGGCAACGCGGCGGGCTTGATCCCTTCGCGATAGTTCCCGGTGGCGAGGTCGAGCGCGAGCTTGGTCTTCGTCGCCTTGTCGAAGCGGTAGAAGCCGCCCTTGCCCTTGCGGCCGGTGAAACCTTCCGCGATCATCCGGTCGACCAGCGGCATCGGCCGCACCGTGTCGAAATAGGCATCGCCCTGCGGCAGCGTCGACGACAGACTCTTCGAGAGGAGCGGCATCAGATCGACGCCGACGAGGTCGACGAGGCCGAAGATGCCCGTCTTGGGCACACCCATCGGCCGACCGCCGATCTGGTCGGCTTCCTCGACCGTCAGCCCCTGGTCCATCGCCGCGTTGATCGCGACCGCCAGCCAGTAGGTGCCGATGCGGTTGGCGATGAAGCCCGGCGTGTCCTTCGCGCGGACGATCCGCTTGCCCATGAAGCGATCGATGAAATCCTCGACCCGCCCGGCGACCGCGGCGTCGCCGTGGTCGCCGGGCACGATCTCGACCAGCCGCATGTAGCGCGGCGGATTGAAGAAATGGGTGATGAGGAAGTCGGCCCTGAACTGCTCCGATCGCCCCTCGACCAGATGGCCGAGCGGGATGGTCGAGGTGTTCGACGACACCGCGGTCCCGGGGCGCTTGCGCGTTTCCAGCTTCGCGTACAGCGCCTGCTTGATGTCGAGCCGCTCGACGATCGCCTCGACGATCCAATCGCATTCCGCAACACGGTCGAGGTGGTCGTCGATATTGCCCGTCTCGACCAGCTTCGCCGCCGCGGCCGACATGAACGGCGCGGGATCGGTCTTGAGCATCTTCGCCAGCGCGCCCTTGGCGACCGCGTCACGATCGTCTCCGTCGCTCGCCGGAATGTCGAGCAGCAGTACGGGCACGCCGGCATTGGCGACCTGTGCGGCGATGCCGGCGCCCATCACGCCGGCGCCGATCACGCAGACCTTCCTGATCGAATCGGCCATCATGCGCGCTCCAGCACCGTGGCGATGCCCTGGCCGCCGCCGATGCACTGCGTCGCCAGCGCGTAGCGGCCGCCCTCGCGCTCCAGCAGCGCCGCCGCCTTGCCGACGATGCGCGCGCCGGTCGCGCCGAGCGGATGGCCGATCGCGATCGCGCCGCCGTCGAGATTGATCGTTTCCGGTTTCAGGCCGAGGTCGCGGATACAGGCGATCGCTTGGCTGGCGAAGGCCTCGTTGATCTCGACCACGTCGAGGTCGGCGACGGTCACGCCGGCGCGATCGAGCGCCTTGCGGGACGCGCTGATCGGGCCGAGGCCCATCGTCTCGGGCTCGATCCCCGACACCGCGACCGCCTTGATCCGCGCGAGGATCCTGAGGCCGTGCTGCCGCGCGAAATCCTCCGAAGTGACGAGCACCGCCGACGCACCATCGGTCAGCGGCGACGACGTGCCGGCGGTCACCGATCCGTCGAGGCTGAACGCGGGCTTCAGCGCGCCGAGCGCCTCGACCGTCGTATCGGGACGGATCGTGCCGTCCTCGCCGACGGTGCCGGCCTTCGTCGCGATCGGCACGATCTCGTCGGCCAGACGACCGTCGGTACGCGCCGCCGCGGCCTTGCGCTGGCTTTCAACCGCGAAGGCGTCCTGCTCGCCGCGGGTGATCTGATATTTGGTCGCGACGTTCTCGGCCGTATCGCCCATGCCCATGTAGGCGCCCGGGTTCGCCTTCGCGAGCGCGGGATTGGGCAGGGGGTTGTAGCCGCCCATCGGAATGCGGCTCATCGATTCGAGCCCGGCGCAGATGAACGCCTCGCCCGCGCCGATCTGGATCTGGCCCATCGCGATATGGATCGCGCTCATCGACGATCCGCAGAAGCGGTTGACCGTCATCCCGCCGACCGACAGCGGCAGGTCGGCGAGCAGGCCGATCAGCCGCGCGACGTTGAGGCCCTGCTCGCCTTCCGGAAAGGCGCAGCCGAGGATGATGTCCTCGATTCGGGCGGCATCGACGCCGGTGCGCTCGATGAGGCCCCGGATCGTCTGGGCGGCAAGATCGTCGGGACGGACGCGCGCGAGCGCGCCCTTGCCGGCAAGGTGGAAGGGCGAGCGCGCATAACCGGCGATGACGGCGTTGGTCATGAAATCCTCTCAGTGCCGGCATCCGGCCTTGCGGTATGCCGTATTGGTGCGATAGCTTCCCTTTACGTCAAGTGGTACGGGCGGACAATATGCTCGATAGCGGGAATGAGAGGATGCACGGATGAGCGACATCGGAAGCCGGGACGCCGCTGCGCCGGCCACCCTGCCGCTGGCGGTCAGGCACGGCGTGCCGCTCGAGGCCCGGCCGCGGCTGCTCGGCGACATGCTCGACCGGTCGGTGGCACGGTTCCCGGATCGCGCGGCGATCGACTTCATGGGCAAGGTCACCCGCTGGGGCGAACTGGGCGCGGCGGTCGATCGGGCCGCGGCGGCGTTGCAGGCGCTCGGCGTCGTCAAGGGCACGCGCGTCGCGCTCTGCCTGCCCAACACGCCATATTACCCGATCCTGTTCTACGCGACGCTGAAGGCGGGCGGGATCGTCGTCAACGTCAACCCGCTCTACGTCGAGCGCGAGCTGACCCACCTGATCGAGGATTCGGGCGCGGAGGTCATCGCGACCTGCGACATCGCCGAGATCCAGGCGCGCGTGCTGAAGGTGGCAAGCGTTACGGGGATGCGCCACGTCATCAGCTGCCCGATCGCCGATGCGCTGCCGCCGCTCAAGAAGTTCGGCTATAAACTGGTCAAGCGCAAGGAAATCGGCCGGGCGGCCACGGACGGGCGCCACCTCTCGTTCGCCGGCTTCATGGCGCGCGGCGGCACGCCCGCGCCGGTCGCGGTCGATCCGGACGAGGTCGCGGTGCTGCAATATACCGGCGGCACCACCGGCGTGCCCAAGGCGGCGATGCTGAGCCACGCCAACATCGTCGCGAACACCGACGCGATGCTGGTCCACGTCGGCGGCGAAAGCGCCGATCAGGACCGCGTCCTCGGCGTCCTGCCGCTGTTTCACGTCTTCGCGCTGACCAACGTCCTGACCTTCGCGACGCTGGTGGGGGCGGAGATGATCCTGCTGCCGCGGTTCGAGCTGAAGCAGCTGCTCGCCACGCTTAAGCGCACCCGGCCGACCTATTTCCCGGCGGTGCCGACGATCTACAACGTGCTCGCCAACGTGGGCGAGGGCGAGCGCCCCGACCTGTCGTCGGTGAAGGTCTGCATCTCGGGCGGCGCGCCGCTGCCGCAGGAGGTGCGCCACGCGTTCGAGGCGAACACCGGCGCGAAGCTGGTCGAGGGCTATGGCCTGTCGGAAGCGTCGCCGATCATCACCTGCAACCCGTTCGAGGGGCTGAACAAGGAAGGGTCGGCGGGGCTTCCCTTCCCCGGCACGACGATCGAGATCCGCGATCGCGACGATCCGGCGCGGATCGTGGCGGCGGGCGAGAAGGGCGAGATCTGCGCGCGCGGGCCGCAGGTGATGTCGGGCTATTGGCGCAACCCGGCGGCGACCGCGGCGGTCTTCGCCGACGGTGCGCTGCGCACCGGCGATGTCGGCTATCTCGATGCCGATGGCTATCTGTTCATCGTCGACCGGATCAAGGACATGATCCTGTGCGGCGGCTACAACGTCTATCCACGCGTGATCGAGGAAGCGCTGTACGAGCATCCCGCGGTCGTCGAGGCGGTCGTGATCGGCGTCGCCGACGCGCACCGCGGCCAGGCGCCCAAGGCGTTCGTCGTCGTCAACGATCCCGCCGTCACCGGCGCGGCACTGCGCGATTTCCTGCGCGACAAGATCAGCAAGATCGAGCTTCCCCGCGAGGTCGAAATCCGCGACACTCTGCCCAAGACGCTGATCGGCAAGCTTTCCAAAAAGGAACTGGTGGCCGAGGAAGAGGCGAAGGCGGCGCGTTAGTCGCCCGGGGGAGACGATGCGCGACAAGGGGGACGACAGGGGCGATCTGAAGGGGATCCAGGCGGTGGCGATGATGCTCGGCATCACGCCGCGGACGCTGCGCTTCTACGAGGACAAGGGCCTGATCGAGCCGTGCCGGATCGGCACGACCCGCGTCTATCGCCGGCGCGAGATCGCGCGGATGCAGCTGATCCTGCGCGGCAAGCGGCTGGGATTCTCGCTGACCGACATCGCCGAGTTCCTCGACCTGTACGACGCCGACCCGCAGCACCTCGAACAGATGCGCGCCCTGGCCGAACGGGTGCGGATGCGGATCGACGAGCTGGAACAGCAACGCGACGCGCTCGACCAGACGCTCGCCGATCTCGCCAAGCTGGAGGGCGAGGCGCTGGCGCGGGTCCACGCCCACGAGCCGGCCCGCGTGGCGGGGTGAGGCGGTTGCGTCGATTGTCGCGCGCCGCCGCGCCGGCGAAGGCCGGTGACGGACCGCGGTCGGCACGGTAGGACGGCATCATGCCCGATCTCCGCGAAACCGACACCGTGCTGAACCCCAAATACGATGCCGCCGGCCTCATCACCGCGGTGGTGACGACGCGCGACGGTGCGCTGTTGATGGTCGCGCACATGAATGCCGACGCGCTCGCCGCAACGCAGGCGAGCGGCGAGGCGACCTTCTGGTCGCGCAGCCGCGGGCGGCTGTGGACGAAGGGCGAGACGTCGGGCAACGTGCTGCGCGTCGTCGAACTCAGGATCGATTGCGATCAGGATGCGCTGTGGGTGATCGCCGATCCGGCGGGACCGGCGTGTCACACCGGCGCGACCAGCTGCTTCTATCGCCGGGTCGAGGGCGAGCGGCTGGTCCCGCTCGAATGAGGCGCACGCTCGCGCTTGCGCTGTCGCTCGCCGGATGCGGTTCGCAGCCCGATGGCGCGGTCGACACGCCGGGTGCGCGGCTGGAGGCGGCGGCGGACCGCGCGGGATTGGTCGTCGATCCGGCGAAGGTCAGTCTGGTCGGATCCTGGGCGCTGGACACCGACCGCGTCTGCGTGGTGCCGGAAGGCCGCGACACCTACCGGATCGGCGCGATGATCGATTATGGCGAGGGGCAGGGCTGCGCTGCGTCGGGGACGGCGCGCCGGCAGGGCGACCGCGTCGCGGTGACGTTCGGCGCCTGCCGGTTCGACGCCGCGTTCGAGGGCACGCGGATCGTCTTTCCCGCCGAATTGCCGGCGGCCTGCGACCGGTTGTGCACGGCGCGTGCCTCGCTCGCCGCGCTTTCGGTCGAACGGCTGAGCGGATCGCGATCGGAGGCGGAAACGCTGCGCACGCCGTCGGGCAAACGCCTGTGCAGCACGGGGGAATAGATTGACGTTGACGTAAACGTGATGTAGCGCCCCGGTCATGGCCGCGTCACCCGCTTATGCCCTGATCGAGCATCGCCACGATCGCGAGCATTTCACCATTTCCGACCTGTCGGACGAGTTCGGCGTCACCGCGCGCGCGCTGCGCTTCTACGAGGACGAGGGGCTGATCGCCCCCGAGCGGCGCGGGACGCAGCGCATCTATTCGCATCGCGATCGCGCGCGGCTGGCGTGGATCCTGCGCGGCAAGCGCGTCGGCTTCTCGCTGGGCGAGATCCGCGAGATGATCGACCTCTACGACCTCGGCGACAATCGCCGGGTGCAGCGGCAGGTGTCGATCGATCGCTGCCGCGCGCGGATCGCGCTGCTGGAGCGGCAGAAGCAGGACATCGACGCCGCCATCGCCGAACTCAACGCCTTCGTGACGGTCGTCGAGGCCGTCCATACGCAAGACACACACGCATAATCTTTAAGGGATACCCGGATGCCCCAGTATACGCCCCCCGTCCGCGATACGCGCTTCATCCTCGAGCATGTCGTCGGCTTGCAGAACTACAGCAACCTGCCCGGGTTCGACGCCGCCACGCCCGATGTGGTCGAGGCGGTGCTGGAAGAGGGCGGCCGCTTCGTCGCCGAGGTGCTGTTCCCGATCAACCAGTCGGGCGATCAGGAAGGCTGCACCCGGCACGAGGACGGCAGCGTCACCACCCCCGCCGGGTTCAAGGAAGCCTATGCCCGCTATGTCGAGAGCGGCTGGGCGACGCTGGGCAACGCGCCCGAATATGGCGGGCAGGGGATGCCGCACGTCGTCTCGATCGCCTTCCAGGAATATATGATCTCGTCGAACATGGCGTTCGCCATGTATCCCGGCCTGACCCACGGCGCGATCGCCGCGCTGGTCGCCAAGGGCAGCCCCGAGCAGCAGGCGATGTACGTCCCCAAGATGGTGTCGGGCGAATGGGGCGGCACGATGAACCTGACGGAGCCGCAGTGCGGCACCGACCTGGGCCTGATCCGCACGAAGGCGGAGCCGCAGGCCGACGGATCGTATGCCATCACCGGGACCAAGATCTTCATCTCGGCGGGCGAGCACGATCTGACCGACAACATCATCCACCTCGTGCTGGCGAAGACGCCTGGCGCGCCGGACAGTTCGAAGGGCATCTCGCTGTTCGTGGTGCCAAAGGTGCTGGTCAACGACGACGGGTCGCTCGGCGCGCGCAATGCGGTGACCTGCGGCTCGATCGAGCACAAGATGGGCATCCACGCCAATTCGACCTGCGTCATGAACTATGACGGCGCGACCGGCTGGCTGGTCGGCGAGGAAATGAAGGGCCTCGCGGCGATGTTCATCATGATGAACGCCGCGCGGCTCGGCGTCGGCCTGCAGGGGCTGGGCATCGCCGAGGTCGCCTATCAGAATGCCGTGCAATATGCCGAGGACCGGCGCCAGGGCCGGGCGCTGACCGGCGCGAAGGAACCGGGGGAGAAGGCCGACACGCTGTTCGTGCACCCCGACATCCGCCGCATGCTGATGGAGGGCAAGGCGTGGACCGAGGGGCTGCGCGCGCTGTGCCTGTGGGGCGCGCTCCAGGTCGACCTCGAGCATCACGGCGCGACCGAGGAGGAGCGCGAGATGGCGGGGGACCTGATCGGGTTGCTGACCCCGGTCATCAAGGGCGTCGGCACCGACAAGGGCTATGAGATCGCGACCAACGCGCAGCAGGTCTATGGCGGCCACGGCTACATCGCCGAATGGGGCATGGAGCAATATGTCCGCGATGCCCGGATTGCGATGATCTATGAAGGCACCAACGGCGTGCAGGCGATGGATCTGGTCGGCCGCAAGCTCGCCACCAAGGGTGGCCGTGCGGTGCAGGCGCTGTTCCGCATCGTCGGCGAGGAAACCGCTGCAGCCGAGGGTGTCGAGGCGACCGCGGTAATCGCGGGCGCGCTCAGGAAGGCGCTCGGCGAGCTCCAGGCGGCGACGATGTGGTTCATGGCGAACGGCATGAAGAACCCCGAGAACGTCGGCGCCGGTGCGGTTCCCTACATGCACCTGATGGGCATCGTCGCGACCGGGCTGATGTGGCTGCGGATGGCCAGGGCGGCGGCCGAGCTGAAGGCGGCGGGCGAGGGCGATGCCGCCTTCCTCGATGCCAAGCTGGTCACCGCACGCTTCTTCGCCGAACGGATCGTGCCGGATGCAGGCGCATTGCGCCGCAAGATCGAAGGCGGCGCCGACACGCTGATGGCGTTGCCGCCGGAGATGTTCCGCGCGGCGTGAGGCCGGCCGGGGGCGGCGCGGCGGACGAAGGGGTATTGCCGCCCCCGTCCGCCGCGCCGCCGTGCGCTTGACCTGCGTCAAGCATGTTTACGGCCGCTCCGGGAACTTGCTGCACCGCAAACGGTTCGCCGCGCCATGACCGACAACAACGCCGCCAACACCGCCAGCAGATACCCGCTGCTCGCCTTCCCGCACATCCAGCTTCATGGCGTCGTCGACGACATGATGTATGCGCGCTTCAAGACGCAGCTGGCCGACGCGCCGCGCGAGGGACCGCTGGTGGTATCGATCACGACGCTGGGCGGCGATCCCGAAATGGGTCGCGCGATGGGCGCGGATATCCGGTTGCTGCGCGACTATACGGGGCGCGAGATGCTGTTCCTCGGCAAGGTCGCCGTCTATTCCGCGGGCGCGACCTTCATGTCGGCGTTTCCGGTCGAGAAGCGTTTCCTCACCCGCGGTACGCGGCTGATGCTGCACGAGCGGTCGATGTCGAGCACGATCCAGCTGTCGGGCCCGCTTACGACGCTGCCGGCGGTGCTGCGCGCGAAGCTGCACGAGATCGAGGAATCGGTGAAGATCCAGGAGGAGGGGTTCCGCGACATCGTGCGCGGTTCGGGCGTCACCTTCGAGGAGTTGCAGAGCAAGGCGCCGTCCAACTGGTATCTGGAGGCGGAGGAGGCACGGGATCGCGGCATCGTTCTTGATGTGATCTGATCGCGCGCCTATCTCTCGGGGGTTGCGCCGCGCCCCCGAAAGGCATAGCCGCAACGCAGCATTCATAGGAGCGTAGCGGCGATGGCCGAGTTTACCCTGCCCAAGAACAGCAAGGTCAAGGCGAAGGGCAAGGTTCACAAAGCCTCCGCGGACGCCAAACGCGTCAAGGCGTTCAAGGTCTATCGCTACGACCCCGACACCGCGGAAAATCCGCGCTACGACACGTTCGAGATCGATCTCGACGATTGCGGCCCGATGGTGCTCGATGCGCTTATCAAGATGAAGGCGGAACAGGACAGTTCGCTGACCTTTCGCCGCTCGTGCCGCGAGGGCATCTGCGGGTCGTGCTCGATGAACATCGACGGGCGCAACGGCCTCGCCTGCACCACCGCGATCGAGGACGTGAAGGGCGAGGTGAAGATCACGCCGCTGCCCGCGATGGACGTCATCAAGGATCTCGTCCCCGACTTCACGCACTTCTACGCGCAGTACAGCTCGATCAAGCCGTGGATCCAGACGGTCAGTCCGCCGCCGTCGGGCAAGGAGCGGCTCCAGTCGCCCGAGGATCGTGCCAAGCTGGACGGCCTCTACGAGTGCATCCTGTGCGCGTGCTGCTCGACGTCGTGCCCGAGCTATTGGTGGAACGCCGACAAGTTCCTGGGGCCGGCGATCCTGTTGCAGGCCTATCGCTGGCTGGCCGACAGCCGCGACGAGATGACCGGCGACCGGCTCGACCAGCTGGAGGACCCGTTCCGCCTGTACCGCTGCCACACGATCATGAACTGCGCGAATACCTGTCCCAAGGGGTTGAACCCCGCCAAGGCGATCGCCGAGGTCAAGAAGATGGAAGCCGAACGCATCCTGTAAGCGGATCGTGTCGGACCATCATTCGCCGGTCTTCGCCTATGAGGACGATCCGGACCTGCCGGGGTGGAAACGCTGGCAGTTTCGCGATGCGACGCGGTACAATGCGTTTATCGAGCCGCTGCACGTCCGTGTCGAGGGCGACATCGCCCGCGTGCGGATGCTGCCGCGGCGGGATCATTCGAACATGCGCGACAATGTCCATGGCGGGGCGCTGCTGGGGTTCATGGATGTCGCGCTGTTCGCCGCGTCGCGCGGCTTCGGGGTGCTGGGTGCGGGCGGTGCGGTGACGCTCGACCTGTCGGCGCAGTTCATCGGCGGCGGCGCGATCGGCCAGCCGCTCGAGGCGCGGATCGAACTGCTCCGCGAGACGAGCCGGATGCTGTTCCTGCGCGGCCTAATCGTGCAGGACGGACTGCCGACGATCGCCAGCTTCACCGGCACGCTGCGCAAATCCACGCCCCCGCCATCGTTGCGCTAGTCGCTCACCGCAGTCGGCCGCGTGCCGGGGGCCCTCCTCCCCACGGCCGACACCCCAGGACGGTCGCGACGACCGGGAGCCCTGCATGACCAAAGTCCTCAACGCCTATGACGCCCTGGTCGCGGCGGGCGAGTTGCGTACCGATCCCGAGCAGCGTGCCGCCGCCGAGCGGCTCGACGCGCTGGCGGCCGCGCTGGAACGTCCGCGCAGGGCGGGGTTGCTCGCCCGGCTGACCGGCCGTGGGCCGGCCGCGCCGCGCGGCATCTACATGTTCGGGGATGTCGGCCGCGGCAAGTCGATGATGATGGACCTGTTCTTCGCGAACGTCGCGATGGCGCGGAAGCGCCGCGTCCATTTCTCCGAATTCATGATCGAGGTGCACGGCCGCATCGCGATCGAGCGCCGCAAGGAGGCGGGCGACCCGATCGCGCCGGTCGCCGCCGCGATCGCCGACGAGACGCGCCTGCTCGCCTTCGACGAGATGATGGTCACCAACTCGCCGGACGCGATGATCCTCAGCCGGCTGTTCACCGCCCTGATCGAGGCGGGGGTGACGATGGTCACCACGTCGAACCGCGCGCCGGGGGACCTCTATCGGAACGGCCTCAACCGCGAGCATTTCCTGCCCTTCATCGCGCTGATCGAGGCGCGGCTGGATGTGCTGACGCTCAACGGCCCGATCGATTACCGCCGCGACCGCTTGGGCCAGCAGAACACTTGGCTGGTACCGAACGGGCCGGAGGCGACGGCGAACCTTTCCGCCGCCTTCTTCCGCCTGACCGATCACGAGGTGACCGAGCCGATCCCGGCGGAGGATCTGACCGTGCAGGGACGGACGCTGCATGTGCCCAAGACGTTGAAGGGCGTCGCCGTCTTTTCGTTCCGCAAGCTCTGCGGGGAGGCAAGGGGCGCCGCCGACTATATCGCGGTCGCGCGCCGTTTCCACACCGTCATACTCGTCGGCATTCCCCGGCTCGGCCCGGAAAACCGCAACGAGGCGGCGCGGTTCGTCGCGCTGATCGACGCGCTGTACGAGCACAAGGTCAAGCTGCTCGCCGCGGCGGATGCCGAACCCGACGCCCTCTACCCGGAGGGCGACGGGCGGTTCGAGTTCCAGCGCACCGTCAGCCGGCTGGAGGAGATGCGGTCGGAGACGTATCTGGCGCAGGGGCACGGAACAGGCTGATCGCCGCGACCGGCCATACCGCGGTCGTCGTGGCCGGCCGGATCGAGATGGCCCGGCATCCGGTGCCGCGCGGCGCCACTGGCCCGGCTCGCCGCCACAGCGTCGCGCCGCCGGAGCGGGCGGCCAGGCGATAGCGGTTCAGCAACGTGGCCGCCGACGGATCGCCGAGCACGAAGCGACGGTAATCGAACCCTGCGCCGCGCCCAATGTGCGGCATTGCCGGAGAGCGCCGCGGGTCGTCGAAAAGGATCGCGTCGGGCGGGTGGCACCACAGGTCGGCGACAATTTCGGCACGCACGCGGCGTGCCAGCGGTCCGTCCTCGCCGGTGCGCGCCACGCTGGGCAACGTCCATAGCAACAGGCCGCGCATCGGCCACACCAGCCGCCGACGCTCGACGAGCGGAAACGCGTCCCAGCTGTGCGCCGAGACGAGCGCGAATGTCGCGCCGGGGGGAAGCGCCTCGACTGCGGTGGTGATCCCCGCGAGGCGCGAGGGGCGGAAAGGGCCGACCAGCACGACGATCAGCGCCGCCGCGAACAGCGTCAGCCACGCCAGCATCCGCGCCGCCAACCGGCGTTCGTCGGCGAGCAGCAGCCACGCCGCCCAGGTGACAGCGATCGTCACCGGCGCGGCATGATACGGGAAGCCCTTGCCCTGTACCGCATAGATCGCGAGGCATGCCGTCGCGTTGACCGCGGCCGCGGCGACGGACGGCGAAAGCCGCGCCGCGGCCAGCAACGCAGCGCCACCCAGCACCCAGACGGGGGCATAGACCTGTCCAGCCCAGAGCGTGGCGAACGGCGGCTTGAAATCGGCATAGGCCGACAGGACGAGCGGCAGCTGGTCGGTGACATAGGCCGGCGTCGCCACGCGGATCGCGACGAGGTAGGCCGCGGCGAGCAGTGCGATCGTCACCGTCTCCGGCCGCGCGATCCGCCACTGCCGACGCAGGCGCCAGCCGAGCCACAGATCGAGCAGGATCGGCACCAGCACGAAATGCGGCTTCATCGCAAAGCCCCAGCCAGCCAGCCCCGCGACGGCGACTGCCAGCGACGGGGCCGTCGGGGCGCCTGCGGCGCGGCGGGCGATCAGCAGCGCATAGGGCAGGCCCCCGACCGCCATCAGTACGTCGCGTTCGCCGAAGCTGAAACCGCCGGCAAGGATCAGGATCGCGGCGGCGACGGTCCGGTGGCGCCCGGCGCCGCGCCCGACCAATGCGCCGACCAGCGCCGCCGCGGCGACGATCCGCGCCATCACCGCCGCGATCGCCAGATGTGCCGGATCGATCCCGATCGCGTCGGCCGCGCGGGTCAGCGGCATGGCCTCCCAGAACCACAGCGGCGGATTCGATTCGACGATGTCGCGATAGAGGCGCGCGCCGCCCAGCACCTGCCGCGCCACCCAATATTGCCACGCCACATCGTTGTTGAGTGGCAGGTCCCAGGCCAGCGCCGTCAGCAGCGCCCAGGCGAGGATCAGCGCGGCGATGCCGGCGCGTAACCGTCGCGCATCGGCGGGTGGGTGGAACGAAGACATTGCCGGCTTCTAGGCGCGAAATGCTTTCGACGGCGTTCACCGTGTACCCCGCGGCGCGCGATGCGGCGGAAATCTTAAGGCGTGGGCGCTAGCCGGGACGCATGGCGGTCGAACGCGATCACATGCTGGATACGATTCGCGGTGGCGCGATCCTCGCCGTGCTCGTCTTCCATCTGCGCATCGCGACCGGCGTGCCGGCGCTCGACCGGGCGTTGCGCCCGATCGTCGATGTCGGCTGGGTCGGTGTCGACCTGTTCTTCGTGCTCAGCGGACTGCTGGTCGGCACGATGATCCTGGCGGAGGCGGACAGCCCCGCCGGCTTCTCCCGCAGCCGCTTCTTCGCGCGGCGGGCCCTGCGGCTGTGGCCGGTGCTCTACCTCTACCTGGCGGCGATGATGATCGCCGGCGGCGGCGCAGCGTGGGCGATGGTGTCGCCCGTGCTGTTGCACGTCCAGAATTATGCGACGCATGGGCCGAGCCACCTCTGGTCGCTGGCGGTGGAGGAGCATTTCTATCTGGTCGCAGCGCTGGGCCTGCCGTGGCTGCTGCGGCGTGGGGCCGGACGCGTGGCCATCGTGCTGGTGGCGGTGCTGATCGGATGTCTGGTGCTGCGGATCGCCGCGCTGGCGGGCGGTGCGCCGCCGACGGCCGTTCAATGGCAGACGCCCTACCGGATCGATGCCATCGCTGCGGGGGTGTTGCTGGCGTGGGGCGAGCGCTATCGGCCCGGCCATGTCGCACGCGTCTTGCGGCATCGACGCTGGTGTATCGCGGGCGCGGCGGCGGGGTTCGCACTGCTGGCGTATGTCGACGACGTGCAGTGGCGCTATGGGGCAGGGCTGACCATCGCCTGGGGCGCGAGTGCGCTCCTGATCCTCGGCCTTCGTCACCGGCCGCGGACATCGCCGTTTGCCGGTCCCGTGGCGGCGCTGGGCTGGCTGGGCGGCATCTCCTATTCCCTGTACATCTGGCATGCGAGCCTGGCGCAGGTCGCCGATGCGCTGGCGACGGCGATGGGGATCGACGATCCGCCGGTCGCGACGGCGTGGCGCTACGCCGTCGCGACCGGCGGCGCCGCCGCGATTTCGGCCTGTATCGAACGGCCGTTCATGGCATCGCGATACCGGCTGGCGAACCGCTCCGCACCCTCCGACCATGGGTCAGCACAGCATATCGCTATTGCGAATAGTTATCATAGATAGTTGACGGGGGTCGCTGATCGGTGGTTGTGCGGCCGTGCCAATGGGCCTATGCGGCTTGGCCAACCACGCCTTGCCCTCGTCTGGGCCTGAACGGAGATGGATTGGATGGCTCGCAAGAAGATCGCGCTGATCGGCGCCGGCAACATCGGCGGCACGCTCGCGCACCTCGCGGCGCTGAAGGGGCTGGGCGACATCGTCCTGTTCGACGTCGCCGAGGGCGTGCCGCAGGGCAAGGCGCTCGACCTTAGCCAGTGCGGACCGGTCGAGGGTTTCGACGCGACGATCATCGGCTCGAACGACTATGCCGACATCGCCGGTGCGGACGTCATCATCGTCACCGCCGGCGTCGCGCGCAAGCCGGGCATGAGCCGCGACGATCTGCTCGGCATCAATCTCAAGGTGATGAAGGCGGTCGGCGAGGGCATCAAGGTCAATGCGCCGGACGCCTTCGTGATCTGCATCACCAACCCGCTCGACGCGATGGTCTGGGCGCTGCGCGAGTTCTCCGGCCTGCCGCATCACATGGTCGTCGGCATGGCCGGCGTGCTCGACAGCGCGCGGTTCAGCCACTTCCTGGCGGACGAGTTCAAGGTGTCGGTGAAGGACGTCACCAGCTTCGTGCTGGGCGGCCATGGCGACACGATGGTGCCGGTCATCAGCTACTCTACCGTGTCGGGCATCCCCGTTCCGGACCTCATCAAAATGGGCAGGTCGTCGCAGGAGCGCATCGATGCGATCGTCAAGCGGACGCGCGGCGGCGGCGGCGAGATCGTCGCGCTGCTCAAGACCGGCTCGGCCTATTATGCCCCCGCGACCAGCGGCATCGCGATGGCGGAGGCGTATCTGTACGATCAGAAGCGCGTGCTGCCGGCGGCCGCCTATGTCGATGGCCAGTACGGCGTCAACGATCTGTACGTGGGCGTGCCGGTGGTGATCGGGGCGGGCGGCGTCGAGCAGATCGTCGAGATCGCGCTCGACGACGAGGCGAAGGCGAACCTGACGGTGTCGGTCGACGCGGTGAAGGAGCTGCTCGTCGCGTGCAAGGGGATCGATGGTTCGTTGAACTGATCGTGCATCGCGGGCCTTCATGTGTCCCCGCGAAGGCGGGGACCCGGGACTGGGCTCCCGCCTTCGCGGGAGCACATGGAGCGGCGTAGTGAAGTCCGGCTGCGTCTATATGATGGCCAGCCGGCTGAACGGGACGGTCTACACGGGTGTGACCAGCGACCTGCCTGCCCGGGTGTATCAGCACCGCAACGGACTGGTCGAGGGCTTCACCAAGACATACGGTTGTACGCTTCTGGTTTGGTATGAGGCCCATGACGATCTGGAAGCGGCGCGATATCGCGAGCGCCAGTTGAAAAAGTGGAACCGGGCCTGGAAGTTGCGACTGATCGAAGAGAGAAACCCCGATTGGCTCGATCTGTTCGAGTCGCTGTTCGGATGACGCAAGCTGGGCTGCCGCCATCGTGGCAGCGCAAGAGGAAGAGAACCTAGATGAGCATCCTCGTCAACAAGAACACCAAGGTCATCACGCAGGGGATGACCGGCGAAACCGGCAGCTTCCATACCAAGGCGGCGCTGGATTACGGCACGCAGATGGTCGGCGGCGTGACGCCGGGCAAGGGCGGGACCGAGCATCTCGGCCTGCCCGTGTACAACACCGTCGCCGAGGCGAAGTCGAAGACCGGCGCCGATGCGTCGGTGATCTACGTGCCGCCGCCCTTCGCCGCGGATTCGATCCTGGAGGCCATCGATGCCGAGATCCCGCTGATCGTCGCCATCACCGAAGGCATTCCGGTGCTCGACATGGTGCGCGTCAAGCGCGCGCTGTCGGGCAGCAAGTCGCGGCTGATCGGGCCGAACTGCCCCGGCGTGCTGACGCCGGGCGAATGCAAGATCGGCATCATGCCGGGCAGCATCTTCAAGCAGGGCAGCGTCGGCGTCGTCTCGCGCTCGGGCACGCTCACCTATGAGGCGGTGTTCCAGACCTCGAACGCCGGGCTCGGCCAGACCACCGCGGTCGGCATCGGCGGCGATCCCGTCAACGGCACCAACTTCATCGACGTGCTCGAACTGTTCCTCGCCGACGAGGCGACGCAGTCGATCATCATGATCGGCGAGATCGGCGGCGACGCCGAGGAGCAGGCCGCGCAGTTCCTGATCGACGAGGCGAAGCGCGGCCGACGCAAGCCGATGGCGGGCTTCATCGCGGGTCGCACGGCGCCTCCGGGTCGCCGCATGGGCCATGCCGGTGCGATCGTGTCGGGCGGCAAGGGCGATGCGGAGAGCAAGATCGCGGCGATGGAAGCCGCCGGGATCAAGGTCGCGGCGAGCCCGTCGGAACTGGGTTCGACGCTGCTCGAAGTGCTGAACGGTTAAACGACGATCCCTCTCCCATCGGGAGAGGGAGGGAGCGCCGTAGGGTGCCCGTGAAGTATTGCTTTCATGGGGTCCCGCAGGCGCGGAAGGGTGAGGGCAGTGGGCCCTTCCCCTTCGACCCTCATCCTCCCACCCGCTGGCGCGGGCGGGCCCCTCCTTCTTCCAAGGGGAGAAGGGTATAGGAAGTTACCATGGGCTACGAAGGTCAGGATTTTAGCGACATCGCCAGCGGCGTGTCGCCTGCGTTCATCGAGGCGCTCTACGCGAAGTACCAGGCGGACCAGTCGTCGGTCGACCTCGGCTGGCGCGGGTTCTTCGAGGGGCTGGAGGCGGGCACCGGCGGGCCGAGCTGGACCAACAAGCGCTGGCCGCTGACGACGACCGACGACCTGACCGCCGGCCTCGACCCGACGCAGATGGAGCCCGCCCCCCGGCCGGCGAAGGGCGGCAAGCCCGCCCCCGCCGCGGCGGCCGCGCCGTCGAAGGACGACATCATCAAGGCAGCCGGCGATGCGATCCGCGCGCAGCTGCTCATCCGCACCTATCGCGTCCGGGGCCATCTCGCCGCCAATCTCGATCCGCTCGGCCTGTCGCACCGCGACATGCCCGAGGACCTGCGTACCGAATATCACGGCTTCACCGACGCCGACATCGATCGCCCGGTCTACCTCGGCGGCACGCTCGGTTTCGAATGGGCGACGGTGCGTGAGCTCGTCGACACGCTGCGCCGCAATTATTGCGGCAACGTCGGCCTCGAATACATGCACATCGTCGATGTCGAGGAACGCCGCTTCCTCCAGGACCGCATGGAGGGCAAGGACAAGGCGATCGAGTTCAGCGTCGACGGCAAGAAGGCGATCCTGAGCAAGGTCATCGAGGCCGAGCAGTGGGAGAAGTTCCTCGGCAAGAAGTATGTCGGGACGAAGCGCTTCGGCCTCGACGGCGGCGAAAGCATGATCCCGGCGCTGGAAAGCGTCATCAAGTACGGCGGCCAGGCGGGCGTGCGCGAAATGGTGTTCGGCATGGCGCATCGCGGCCGGCTGAACGTGCTCGCCAACGTCATGGCGAAGCCGCTGCGCGTGATCTTTCACGAATTCGCCGGCGGGTCGGCGAACCCCGACGACATCGGCGGATCGGGCGACGTCAAGTATCACCTCGGCACCTCGACCGACCGTGAGTTCGACGGGCACAAGGTGCATATGTCGCTGGTCGCCAACCCCTCGCACCTCGAGGCGGCGGACCCGGTCGTGCTCGGCAAGACGCGCGCGATCCAGACGATCGCCGGCGACCTCAAGGAGCATACTGGCGCGCTGCCGGTGCTGATCCACGGCGACGCGGCGTTCGCGGGGCAGGGGATCGTCTGGGAATGCCTCGGCTTCTCCGGCATCCGCGGCTACAATACGGGCGGCTGCGTCCATTTCATCATCAACAACCAGGTCGGCTTCACCACCAGCCCGCAATTCGCGCGATCGTCGCCCTATCCCTCGGACGTGGCGAAGGGCGTGCAGGCGCCGGTGTTCCACGTCAACGGCGACGATCCCGAGGCGGTGACCTTCGCGACCAAGATGGCGATCGAGTTCCGCCAGAAGTTCCATCGCGACATCGTCATCGACATGTGGTGCTATCGCCGCTTCGGCCACAACGAAGGCGACGAGCCGGGCTTCACCCAGCCGCTGATGTACAACACGATCCGTTCGCATCCCGGCGTCAGCGAGATCTACGGCAAGCGCCTGATTTCCGAAGGCGTGATCGACCAGGCGTGGCTGGATGAAAAGGTCCACCAGTTCACGACGCTGCTCGAGGGCGAGTTCGAGGCGGGCGCGAGCTACAAGCCCAACAAGGCGGACTGGTTCGCCGGTCGCTGGTCGGGCCTGTCGGCGCCGACCGACGGCGGCACCGAGCGGCGCAACGTCGAGACGGGCATCGAGCTGAAGCTGTTCGACGCGCTCGGCCGGACGCTGACGACGGTGCCGGAGGGCATCCAGATCCACAAGACGCTGTCCCGCGTCCTCGATGCCAAGCGCCAGATGTTCACCAGCGGCGCGAACTTCGACTGGGCAACCGGCGAGGCGCTGGCGTTCGGATCGCTGCTGTCGGAGGGCTATGGCGTCCGTCTGTCGGGGCAGGATTCGGGCCGCGGCACCTTCTCGCAGCGGCATGCCGTGTGGGTCGACCAGACCGACGAGCACAAATACGTGCCGCTGACGACGGTGGAGCACGGCCGGTTCGAGGTGCTCGACAGCCCCTTGAGCGAATATGGCGTGCTCGGCTTCGAATATGGCTATGCGCTCGCCGATCCCAAGACGCTGGTGATGTGGGAGGCGCAGTTCGGCGATTTCGTCAACGGCGCGCAGATCATGATCGACCAGTTCATCACCAGCGGCGAATCCAAGTGGCTGCGCGCCAACGGCCTCGTCATGCTGTTGCCGCACGGCTACGAGGGGCAGGGCCCCGAGCACAGCTCGGCACGCCCGGAGCGCTTCCTGCAAAGCTGCGCGCAGGACAATATCCAGGTCGCGAACTGCACCACGCCGGCGAACTATTTCCACCTGCTGCGCCGGCAGATGCATCGCAACTTCCGCAAGCCGCTGATCGTGATGACGCCCAAGTCGCTGCTCCGCCACAAGCTGGCGGTGTCGGCCGCGGCGGACTTCCAGGGCGACAGCCACTTCAAGCGCATCCTGTCCGACACCAACGGTGCGGCGGACGCCGACACGAAGCGGCTGGTGCTGTGCACCGGCAAGGTCGCCTACGACCTGATCGAGGCGCGCAACGCCGCGGGCGACACCGACACGCAGATCGTCCGGATCGAACAGCTCTATCCCTTCCCCGGCGACGCGCTCGCCCGCCGGATCGCGCGGATGCCGAAGCTGGAACATGTCGTCTGGGCGCAGGAAGAGCCGAAGAACAACGGTTACTGGTTCTTCGTCGAGCCGCTGATCGAGGAATCGCTCGCCGCTGCCGGATGTGCGGTGACGCGCGCGCGCTACGCCGGCCGCGCCGCCGCCGCCTCGCCCGCGACCGGGCTGATGAAGCGGCACACCGCCGAACAGGGTGCGCTGGTCGCCGACGCGCTCGGCCACAACGTCCGCGAGGAAATCCGCCGTACCCGCAGCGAGGGGTCGACGACGACCGCCCGCCCCGCACAGGCTCCCAGCAGCTAACCACCCCCCGATCGAGACCCCGCCTCCCCGGGGAGAAGGATGCAAGCAATGGCAACCGAAGTCACCGTGCCCGTATTGGGTGAATCCATCACCGAAGCGACCGTGGGCGAATGGCTCAAGCAGCCGGGCGACCCGGTCAAGGCGGACGAGCCGATCGCCAGCCTGGAAACCGACAAGGTGTCGGTCGAGGTGCCGTCGCCCGTCGCCGGCGTGATGGGCAGCCATGCGGTTCAGGTCGGCGATACGGTGCAGGTCGGCGCGATGCTCGCGACGATCGAGGCCGGCGGTGGCGCGGCGGCCTCGCCGGCGCCCGCCGCTCCGGCGCCTGCCGCCGCTCCGACCACCCCGGCAGCGGCCCCCACGGCTGCGCCCGCGCCTGCGCCCGCCGCGGCCCTGCAGCCGGAGGCGTCGAACGATTCGCCCGCCGCCCTGTCGCCGTCGGTCCGTCGTGCGGTGCTGGAATACGGGCTCGACCCGTCGTCGATCACCGGCACCGGCAAGGACGGGCGCATCACGCGCGAGGACGTGACCGCCGCCGCCGCGTCGAAGCCGGCGGCAGCGCCGGCCCCCGCCGCCTCGCCAGCGCCCGCCGCTGCGCCCGCGACGGGTCGCAAGGAAGAACGCGTCAAGATGACGCGCCTGCGCCAGACGATCGCCAAGCGCCTGAAGGAGGCGCAGAATACCGCGGCGATGCTGACGACGTTCAACGACGTCGACATGTCCGCGGTGATCGCGGCGCGCGCTAAATACAAGGATCTGTTCGAGAAGAAGCACGGCGTGCGGCTGGGCTTCATGGGCTTCTTCGTGAAGGCCGCGACGATGGCGCTGAAGGACATTCCGTCGGTCAACGCCAGCATCGAGGGCGACGAGATCGTCTATCACGATTACGCCGACATCTCGGTCGCGGTGTCGTCGCCGGGCGGCCTCGTCGTGCCGGTGATCCGCGATGCGCAGGACCTGACGGTCGCGGGGATCGAGAAGACGATCGGCGATTTCGGCAAGCGCGCCAAGGACGGCACGCTCAAGATGGACGAGATGCGCGGCGGCACGTTCACCATCTCGAACGGCGGCGTGTTCGGTTCTCTGATGTCGACGCCGATCATCAACCCGCCGCAGTCGGCGGTGCTCGGCCTGCACCGGATCGAGGACCGCCCGGTCGTCGTCGACGGACAGGTCGTGGTGCGCCCGATGATGTACCTCGCGCTCAGCTATGATCACCGGCTGATCGACGGCCGCGAGGCGGTGACGTTCCTCGTCGCGCTCAAGAACGCGATCGAGGACCCGACGCGTATCCTGATCGACCTGTAAGGGTCGCGACCCCGACCCACCCCGGCGACGGCCGGGGCCCAGTTGGGAAGGCGGCGGTGACGAAGCGCCTCGCTCTTCCCATATGTCCCCCAACTGGACCCCGGCCCGCGCCGGGGAGGAGACCTCAAGATGGCCGACGAACAGCAATACGATTATGACGTCCTCGTGATCGGCGCCGGCCCCGGCGGCTATGTCGCGGCGATCCGCGCGGCGCAGCTGGGGTTGAAGACCGCGTGCGTCGACAGCCGCGAGACGCTGGGCGGCACCTGCCTCAACGTCGGCTGCATCCCGTCGAAGGCGATGCTGCACGCGTCGGAATTCTTCGACGCCGCGACCAATGGCACGATGGCGCAGATGGGGATCAAGGTCACCGCCGAGCTCGACCTCGGCACGATGCACGCGCAGCGGCGCGACGCGGTCAAGCAGCTGACCGGCGGGATCGAATATCTGTTCAAGAAGAACAAGGTCACCTGGCTGAAGGGGCATGCCCGCTTCACCGGCAAGGACAGCGTCGACGTCGCGGGCACCGTGGTGCGCGCGAAGAACATCGTCATCGCCACGGGTTCGTCGGTCACCCCGCTGCCGGGCGTGACGGTCGACCAGACCGTCGTCGTCGACAGCACGGGTGCGCTGGAGCTTGCCAAGGTGCCGCAGCACATGGTCGTCATCGGCGGCGGCGTGATCGGGCTGGAGCTCGGCAGCGTCTGGCGGCGGCTCGGCGCCAAGGTGACGGTGGTCGAATATCTCGACCAGATCCTGCCCGGCTTCGACGGCGACGTCCGCAAGGAAGCACAGAAGATCTTCAAGAAGCAGGGGATGGAATTCCGCCTGTCGACCAAGGTCACGGGCGTCGCGGTGGCGGACGGTGCCGCCACGCTGACGGTCGAGCCCGCCGCCGGTGGCGAGGCGCAGACGATCGCGGCGGATTGCGTGCTGCTCGCGATCGGGCGCCGGCCCAACACCGACGGGCTGGCGCTCGATGCGGCGGGCCTTGCCGTCAATGCGCGCGGGCAGGTCGACATCGACCATGATTTCGCGACGAGCGTGCCCGGCATCTGGGCGATCGGCGACGTCGCGCCCGGCCTGATGCTGGCGCACAAGGCGGAGGACGAGGGGATCGCGGTCGCCGAAAACATCGCCGGGCTGACTGGCATCGTGAACCACGACATCATCCCGAGCGTCGTCTACACGCTGCCCGAATTCGCCGGCGTCGGCCTGACCGAGGAAGCGGCCCGCGCGAAGGGCGAGATCAAGGTCGGCAAGTTCCCGATGATGGCCAACAGCCGCGCCAAGACCAATCACGAGCCCGACGGCTTCGTGAAGATCATCGCGGACGCCAGGACCGATCGCGTCGTCGGCGTCTGGGCGATCGCCAGCGTCGCGGGCACGATGATCGCGCAGGCGGCGCAGGCGATGGAGTTCGGCGCCACGTCGGAGGACATCGCCTATACCTGCCACGCCCATCCGACGCATTCCGAAGCGATGAAGGAAGCGGCGATGGCGGTGACGGGCAAGCCGATCCACATCTGATGCCGCCCGGCGCGACGCCCGATCGCGCCGCGCTGGAGGCGGAATGGCTGTGCCTGACGCGCGAGACGCTGCCGGCGCTGGCGGCATCGCGCCGTTGGCCGGTCCGCGCGGATCATTGTTTCCAGCGCATCTTGCTCGACACGGCGGTGGGCGGCGTCTGGTACGACGCCATCGCCGGCCGACCGGCCTATAGCCACGCGCCGCCTGCGGTGCTGGCGGCAGCGGTGGCGCTCGCGCGGGCGGCGGCGGCCGGCACCGCGGACGTGGCGGACCTCAATCGGCGATCGCTGGCCTGGCGTCGCCAGCGCAAGGCCGGCTAGCGGCAAGCCCGACGCTGCCCGTCGCCTGCAAACGAACCATTGCGCGAGTGCCGGATCACGGCGTCGGGGCGGCATCCGGCGACGGCGGTTCGACGGACGCCGGCGTTCCCGCATTTCGGCAACAGTTTGACACGCGGCACGGACCCTAGCGTTGCACCGGGCGTTGGGCGCCGAGAGGAAGAACCGCGATGGCGGCTCCGCAAAAGGGACCCGATGATCCGTTGGCCGCTACGTTCATGGTGAAACCCGTCGCGGTGGCCGCGATCGCGACGATCGTCGGCGGCTGCACGCCCGCGCTGCTCGATCCTGCCGGACCGGTCGCGTCGGGAGAGCGCACGCTACTCATCAATTCGGTCGCGATCATGCTCGGCATCGTCGTGCCGGTGATCGTCGCGACGATCGTGTTCGCCTGGTGGTTCCGCGCGTCCAACACGCGCGCGCGGCACCGACCCGACTGGTCCTATTCGGGCAAGCTCGAATTGCTCGTCTGGTCAGTCCCGCTGCTCGTCATCATCTTTCTCGGCGGCATGGGGTGGATCGCCAGCCACCGGCTCGATCCGTCGCGCCCGATCGCCGCGCGGCAACGGCCGCTGACGGTTCAGGTGATCGCGCTCGACTGGAAATGGCTGTTCATCTACCCCGAACAGGGCATCGCGAGCGTCAACCGGCTGGTGATCCCGGTCGGTACGCCGGTCACTTTCCGCATCACCTCGGCCACCGTCATGAACAGCTTCTTCGTGCCGCGGCTCGGCAGCCAGATCTACGCGATGGCGGGGATGGAGGCGAAGCTGAATCTGATGGCGGATCGCCCCGGCCGCTTCCGCGGCCTGTCCGCGCATTACAGCGGCGAGGGCTTCTCCGACATGGCCTTTGCGGTCGACGCGATACCGGCCGGCGCGTTCGCGGGCTGGGCGGCCAAGGCGAATGGGCAGGGGCCGGCGCTCGACGGTCGCGCCTATCTGGCGCTCGCGCAGCACAAGGCGGCTGCGCGGCCGTTCACCTATCGCAGCGTTCCGGCGGGCTTCTTCGCGGCCGCGGTGCGACAGGCGGGCGCCCCCGTCCACGACACGCAGCGCGGCGGGCGGGAGAGCTGAGCCATGTTCGGAAAGCTGACGCTCCATTCGGTCCCATGGGACCAGCCGATCCCGCTGATCGCCGCCGCGGTCGTCGGCGGGCTGTTGCTCGCCGCGCTGGTCTGGACGTGGCGCGCCGGGCACATCCCCTATCTGTGGCGCGAATGGATCACCTCGGTCGATCACAAGCGGATCGGGGTGATGTACTGCATCTTCGCCCTCGTCATGCTGGTCCGCGGCTTCGTCGATGCGGCGATGATGCGCAGCCAGCAGGCGGTCGCCTACGGCAATCCCGGTTACCTGCCGCCCGAGCATTACGACCAGATCTTCTCAGCGCATGGGACGATCATGATCTTCTTCGTCGCGATGCCGTTCGTGATCGGAATCATGAATTTCGTCGTGCCGCTGCAGCTCGGCGTGCGCGACGTGGCGTTTCCGACGCTCAACAACGTCAGCTTCTGGCTGACCGCAAGCGGCGCGCTGCTCATCAACCTCAGCCTAGTGATCGGCGAATTCGCAAAGACCGGCTGGCTCGCCTATCCGCCGCTGTCGGAGCTGCGCTTCTCGCCCGGCGTCGGTGTCGATTACTATCTGTGGGCGTTGCAGATTTCCGGCGTCGGCACGCTCCTGTCGGGCGTCAACCTCGTCACCACCATCCTCAAGATGCGCGCGCCCGGAATGGGCTATACCCGGATGCCGATGTTCTGCTGGACGGCGCTCGCCTCCAACCTGCTGATCATCGCCGCCTTTCCGATCCTGACCGCCTGCCTCGCGATGCTGCTGCTCGACCGCTACCTCGGCTTCCATTTCTTCACCAACGATGCCGGCGGCAACCAGATGATGTTCGTCAACCTCATCTGGGCGTGGGGGCATCCGGAGGTGTACATCCTGATCCTGCCCGCATTCGGCATCTTCAGCGAAGTGGTGTCGACGTTCTCCGGCAAGCCGCTGTTCGGCTACCGCTCGATGATCGTCGCGACGATGGTCATATGCATCCTGTCATTCATGGTGTGGCTGCACCACTTCTTCACGATGGGGGCGGGGGCCGACGTCAACGGCTTTTTCGGCGTGACGACGATGATTATCGCGGTCCCGACGGGGGTGAAGGTCTTCAACTGGCTGTTCACCATGTACGGCGGGCGCATCCGTTTCCACGTGCCGATGATGTGGGCGGTGGCGTTCATGATAACCTTCGTCATCGGCGGGATGACCGGCGTCCTGCTGGCCGTGCCGCCCGCCGATTTCGTGCTGCACAACTCGCTGTTCCTCGTGGCGCATTTCCACAACGTCATCATCGGTGGCGTATTGTTCGGCTGTTTCGCGGGATATAATTACTGGTTCCCGAAGGCGTTCGGTTTCACGCTCGACGAATATTGGGGGAAGGCGGCATTCTGGTTGTGGGTGATCGGCTTCTACGTCGCGTTCATGCCGCTGTACGTGCTGGGGCTGATGGGCATGACCCGCCGGATGCAGCATTACGACGTGCCCGAATGGCATCCGTGGCTGATCGCGGCGGCGTTCGGTGCGCTGATGATCGCCGGGGGGATCGCGTGTCAGGTCATCCAGCTCTACGTCTCGATCAGGCGGCGCAAGGACCTCGTCGACCGCAGCGGCGATCCTTGGGACGGGCGCAGCCTCGAATGGATCACCACCTCGCCGCCGCCGCCGTTCAATTTCGCGGTGCTGCCCGACGTGAAGGGCGAGGAAGCCTATTGGGGCATCAAGGGCCAGGCGCGCGAGAACCGCGAACTGTCCGAGCGTCCGCGCTACGAGGCGTTCCACATGCCGCGCAATTCGCCGACCGGCGTCGTTACCGCCTTCTTCACCACCGCGCTGGGCTTTGCGGCGGTCTGGCATATCTGGTGGCTGTTCGCGCTCGGCTTCCTCGGTGCGTGGGCGACCTTCGTCGTCTTCGCCTGGCGCGACGAGAACGAGATCGAGGTGACCGCCGCCGATGCGGAGCGGCTCGACCGGGACCGCCGTGACGCCAAGGCGGCCTTGCTCGACATTCCCGCGGACGCCCGCGCATGAGCGGCGATCCGCACAAGCTGGGCCGTGGCGACACCGCCCCCAGCGAACGGGGGCCGGCGCCCAAGCGGATCGTCGTCGCCTATGGCTTCTGGATCTTCCTGCTTACCGACTTCATTCTCTTCGCCGGGTTCTTCGCGGCCTATGCGGTGCTGGCCAAGGCGACCGCGGGCGGGCCGGCGGCGCGCGACATCGTCGAACTGCCGATGGTCGGTGCCGAAACCGCGCTGCTGCTCGCGTCCAGCTTCGCCTGCGGCATGGCGGGGATCGCGACCGCGGCCAAGAACCGCTTCTGGTTCCAGGCGGCGATGGCGGTCACCGCCGTGCTCGGCGCCGGGTTCCTGGCGCTGGAGCTCCATGAATTCCTAACGCTGATCGGCGCGGGGCACGGCCCGCAGCGCAGCGCCTTCCTGTCGGCCTTCTTCGCGCTGGTCGGGTGCCACGGGGTGCACGTCCTGCTCGGGCTGGTGTGGCTGACGACGATGATGGCGCAGGTGCAGGCCAAGGGCTTCCGCGAGGAAACCGTCCGCCGCATCGCGTGCTTCAGCCTGTTCTGGCATGCGCTCGACATCATCTGGGTGGCGCTGTTCACCATGGTCTATCTGCTGGGAGTCGCGCGATGAGCGACGATACCGAACTCGACGACGATCGCGCACCCGGCGAGGGCGGGGGCGAGGCCGACGATATCCGCGGCCAGGTGCTGACCTATAGCGCGGGGTTCGTCCTCGCCGCGATCCTGACCGCGGCGTCGTTCGCGGTGGTGCACAGTAATTATGTCTACGGGCCGGCGATCCCGGTCGCGCTTGTCGCGCTCGCGATCGCCCAGATGGGGGTGCACCTCGTGTTCTTCCTCCATGTCACCAGCGGGCCGGACAACACCAACAACGTGCTCGCACTGGCGTTCGGCGTGCTGATCGTCGGGCTCGTGCTGATCGGATCGATCTGGATCATGGCGCATCTCGATCACAATCTGATGCCCGCGGGCATGCCGGCGATGTGAGCGCCCCCGCGCCGTCGTCAGGCGGCGCGGATCATGTCGGCGGCCTTTTCCGCGATCATGATCGTCGGCGCATTGGTGTTGCCGCTGACGAGGCTGGGCATCACCGATGCGTCGACGACGCGCAGTCCGGCGATCCCGCGCACCCGCAGCGATGCGTCGACGACCGCCAGCAGATCGTCGGCCGCCCCCATCCGACACGTACCGACGGGGTGGTAGATCGTCTCCGCGGTGGCGCGCACCCAGGCATCAACCTGTGCGTCGGATTCGATGTCGGGCCCCGGTGCCAGTTCGGCATCGCGATAGGGCGCGAGCGCCGACTGGCCGACCACGTCGCGCCCGACCCGCACCGCTTCGCGCAGGACGCGGCGATCCTCCGCGGTGGCGAGATAGTTCGCCTCGATCAGCGGGTCGGCGAACGGGTCGGCGCTCGCCAGGCCGATCCGGCCGCGGCTTTCCGGGCGCAACTGGCACAGGTGCAGCGAGAAGCCGTCCTCGGTCGCCTTGACCTTGCCGTGGTCGCGCATGATCGCCAGCACGGCATGGATCTGGATGTCGGGATGCTCGATCCCCTCGCGCGAGGGGATGAAGGCGCCGGATTCGAGGAAATTCTGTCTCCCGACGCCCTTGCCGGTCAGTGCATAGCGCAGCCCGACGCCGAGCTGGCGCAGGCCCTTCACCTCGCTGAAGACCGTGCGAAGGCCCCGGCTGCGCCAGTTCATGATGACGTCGAGGTGGTCGTGAAGATTTTCCCCGACGCCCGGCAGGTCGTGGTTCACCGCGACGCCTGCCGCGCGCAGGCGGGCGGGATCGCCGATCCCGGACACTTGCAGCAGCTGCGGCGACTGCACGGCGCCGGTGGCGACCAGCACTTCGCCCCGGGCATCCGCCGTCCGCGCGTCGCGCCCGACGACATAGTCGACGCCGACCGCGCGTCCGCCGGCGATACGGATCCGCGTCGTGCGCGCATCGGTCAGCACGGTGAGATTGGGGCGGGCGAGCGCCGGCACCAGATACGCCTCCGCCGCGGTCCAGCGCCGGCCGTCCGCGATCGTCAGGTCGTAGGGGCCGAACCCTTCGGGCCGCGCGCCGTTGAAATCGTCGGTCACCGGATAGCCGGCTTCCCGCCCCGCATCGACGAAGGCCCGGTTGAACGGGCTGTCGCTCTCGCCCGGCGAGACGTGGAGCGGCCCCGCGTCGCCATGCAGCGGGCCGCCGCGATGGTGGCGTTCCAGCTTGCGGAAATACGGCAGGACGTCGTCCCAGCCCCAGCCGGAGAGGCCTGACTGGCGCCAGCGGTCGTAGTCGCGCGGATGCCCCCGCGAATAGATCATGCCGTTGATCGCCGAGCTGCCGCCCAGTCCCCGCCCGCGCGGCCACCACAGCCGCCGCCCGTCGAGGTGGGGTTCGGGGGCGGTCCAGAACCCCCAATTGTGCTTGCCCTTCGCCTTGATGAGCTCGCCGACGCCGGCCGGCATGCGCACCAGCAATTCGCGGTTGCGGCCGCCCGCCTCGATCAGCAGCACGCTGGCCGCCGGGTCTTCGGACAGGCGGGCGGCGAGCACGCAGCCCGCCGATCCGCCGCCGATCACGATATAGTCGTAGCTCCGCCGGTCCATGCCCCGTGCTCCCCCGCGTCCGTTACGCTCGTGTCGGCCGACGGGTGGCAGAAGAGCGCGATCATCTCGTCCATCAGCGTCGCCAGGTTCAGTTCGGGCGCATGCACCTTGCTCAGCCCCAGCGTCATCAGTGCATAGGCGCGCACCATGGCGTCGTGGCGGGCGAAGCCGCGCGCCTGCAGGCAGGCCGCGAGGAATCCGAGCACCTGTTCGTCGTGGCGCTGAACCGCGGCGAGCGCTCGTGGATCGCTTTCCGCCCAGGCGCGCATCGCGATCGACAGGCGCGACATGCCGCGCCGTCGCACCACCTGCGCGAGCAGGCGGATGCGCCCGATCGGGTCGGCTTCGGATCGGGAGATCGCGTCGATCAGCCCGGCGATCTGCGCGCCCGCGAAATAGTCGGCGAGCAGCCCCTGATATTCGTCGAAGTCGCCGAAATGGTGATAGAAGCTGCCCGTCGATACGCGCAGCTCGCTCGCCAGCGGGCGCAGCTTCAGCGCGCGCAGCCCGCCCTGCCGCAGCAGCGACTGCCCCGCCTCAAGCCAGTCGTGCGGTGCCAGGTCGGTCGGTCGCGCGGCGCGCGGTTCATTTGCCGGTGCGTTGGCCATGACGAATGTTATGCTGGCCGTCGTCCGCGGTAAAGCCTTGCGCGATCAGGGCGCGGGTCACGCCGTTCGTCCAGCCGAAGCCGTCCTGCAACGGATATTCGCCGCCGCCGCCGGGCAGCGCATCGACGACATTGTATTTTTCGAGCAATTTTCCGCTCGCCCCATATTCGCGCTCCACCGTCGCCAGCCATCGGCGCGCGATCCGCGTCGCGAGCGCGTCCTCGTGGTAGCGTTGCAGGCCGCGGATCGCGACCCATTGCAGCGGCGCCCAGCCGTTGGGATCGTCCCATTGCTGGCCGGTCCGCACCGCGGTGGTGCCGAGGCCGCCATCACCGATCAGCGGCGCGAGCGCCCGTGCGGTGGCGCGCGCCCGCTGCGCATCGGCGAGCCCGACGAACAGGGGGAACGCCATCGCCGCGGTCCGGGTCGACGCGGGGCGGCGCGCGTCCAGGTCGTAATCCGCATAGAAACCCTCGCCGTTCCACAGATGCGTCGCGATCGCGGTCGCCCGCGCCGACGCGGCGGCGGAATACCGCGCGACGCACGCACGGTCGGCGAGTTTCGCGCAATCCGCGGCGATGCTGCGCTCCAGTCCGTAAAGCAGGCTGTTGAGATCGACCGGCACGATCCGCGTCGTCCGGATCGTCGCCAGCGTCCGACCGTCGCCCAGCCAGCGCGCGCTGAAATCCCAGCCGCTTTCGGCACCGGCGCGCAGGTCGCGGTACATCGCCTTCGGATCGCGTCCGGGCGTCGCCGCGACGAGCGTCGCATCCTCGCGATAGCTTTCGTCGCGCGGATCGTCACGGTCGTCCCAATAGCGGTTGAGCAGCGATCCGTCCGCCAGCCGGACGACGCGCGCGCGTTCCGTCCCGGGCGTCAGGCCGGCTGCGCCCGCCATCCAGAAATCATGCTCCGCCCGCAGCCATCCGGTCCGCCGTGCCAGCGTCGCCCGGTCGCGCGACATGGCCGCGATCAGGTAGAAGAAGGGCGGTTGCGAGCGGCTGAGGTAATAGGTGCGGGTGCCGTTGGGAATCCGGCCGTAGCGGTCGATCAGGCTGCCGAAGTCGGCGATCATGTCCTCGACCAGGTCCTGCCGGCCCGATGCCTGGAGACCCAGCATCGTGAACCAGCTGTCCCAATAATACATTTCGCGGAAGCGGCCGCCGGGCACGACGAAGCGGCGGGGCAGCGACAGCGCCGACGATCCGGCGGGCACGCCGGGCAGGGTGCGCGTCAGTTGCGGCCACAGGGCGTCGATATGCGCGGACAGCCCCAGCCGGCGCGACGGCGGCGGCGCGGCGGGCGTCACCGGCAGCGTGAAATTGGCCAGCACGAACGCCTTCAACGCCGTATCGTCACGGCACGCGCGGCGACGATAGGCGGCGAGGATCGCCGCATCGCCGCGGCGTGGCTGCGCATCGGCGAAGGTCTTCGAATCGGGGAACAGCCGTCGCATCTGCACGTCGTGGAACAGAGCGCCGAATCGTTGCGCGGGCGATCGCGGCACGGTTGGCGGCGCCGTCGCGGCGACGAGCAGGCCGGCAAGCGCCAGCAACAGGGGACGGATCATCGGCGGCTCTCCAACAGCGTGCCGGACGATAGCGACACGCGTCGCGTCCGGCGATCGAACCGCAATGTGACCCGGCCGTCGGCGCCGGGCAAGCGCAGCGCGAACCCGTCGGCGCCGTTCCAGTCGTCGTCCGTCATCGGGTCCCCATCCAGCCGCCGCCATTCGGCGGCGTGCCAGGGGGCAGGGCGGTCGAGGCCGTGCGCCTGCCGAAATGCTGCCAGCCGGGCGGTGAAGTCCGCCAGATCGCGGTCGCGCGCCGTCCAGTCGACCCAGCCGGTCGCATTGTCTTGCGCATAGGCGTTGTTGTTGCCGTGTTGAGTGCGGCCGAATTCGTCGCCCGCGGTCAGCAGGATGGTACCGCGCGAGGCGAACAGCGTCGCGAGCATCGCGCGGACGTCGGCGTCGCGGCACGCAAGCACCGCCCCGTCTTGCGTCGGGCCCTCCACGCCGTTGTTCCAGCTGTGGTTGTCGCCATGGCCGTCGCGATTGTCCTCGCCGTTCGCATGATTGTGCCGTTCGGCATAGGCGACGGTGTCGGCCAGCGTGAAGCCGTCGTGCGCGGCGAGGAAGTTCACCGTGCGCGTGTCGCCCCCGCCGAACACGTCGTCCGATCCCGCGATCCGCGTCGCGAGATCGCCGGCGCGCCCGTCCCCTTTCCAGAACCTGCGCACGTCGTCGCGATAGCGGTCGTTCCATTCGAGCCAGTCGCGCGGGAAGGCGCCGAGCTGGTAGCCGCCGGGCCCGATGTCCCACGGCTCGGCGATCATCACGCGGGTGCGGAGCAGCGGGTCGGCCGCGATCGCCGCGAAGATCGGGGCATCGCGATCGAACCCCGGCGCACGGGCGAGCACGGTGGCGAGGTCGAAGCGAAAGCCGTCGACGCCGATCGCGGCGAAATGGCGCAGCGATGCGAGGATCAGATCGCGGACCGCGGGGCGCGCGCAGTCGAGCGTGTTGCCGGTGCCGGTGTCGTTGACCAGCACGCCGTCGGGGGTGTGCGTATAATAGCCGCGCGCGTCGAGGCCGCGCATCGCCAGTACCGGCCCCTGTGCGTCGCTTTCGCCGGTATGGTTGAAGACGAGGTCGAGGATCACGCCGATCCCCGCGTTCCGCAGCGCGGCGACCGCTGCACGCAGCTCCGCGACGCCACCCGGCGCGAGGCGCGGGTCGAGCGCCATCGGCACGACCGGATTATAGCCCCACGCGTTGGCAAGCCCCAGCGCGGGGAGGTGGCGTTCGTCGATCCACGCGACGATCGGCATCACCTCGATCGCGGCGACGCGCAGCGACTGCAGGTGCGCGATGATCGCGGGGTGCGCCAGCGCCGCGATCGTCCCGCGCTGCGCGGCGGGCACGTCGGGATGCAGCATGGTGAACCCGCGCACGTTCACTTCGTAGATCAGCCCGCCCGGCGCGAAGAGCGGCGGCGGCGGCGCATGGGGCCCGGCGTCCGGCGCCGCGGGCTGGACGATGGCGCGCGGCACCAGATGCGCGGTGTCCACGCCCGGCCGGGCCAGCAGGGGGTCGAACCGGAACGGCCGGTCGAGTTCCATGGCATAGGGATCGACCAGCAGCTTCGCGGCATCCGCCGCCGCACGATAGCCGTAGCGGGCGCCGGCGCCGATACCCGCCACGTCCACCGACCACAGGCCGTCCACCCCCGTCATCGCCACCCGGCGCTCGCCGTCCGCGTCGAACAGGCACAGCGTGACGGGCGTGGTCGAGCGGACCGCGAAGCGGGTGCCGGCGGCGTCGACGGTCGCGCCCGGTTCGGGCGCAGGGCTCACGTGATGACGTCCGGCGCGGTCCGCCCGGTATGGCGCACGATGCCCGCGATCGCATCCGCCGCGGCGACGATATCGGCGAGCATCGCGCCCGTCTCTCGGTCGAGGGCGCCCCCGGCGGGCTCGTAGCGCTCGAGGTAGACGCGCAGCGTCGCACCGCTGGTGCCGGTGCCCGACAGGCGGAAGACGACGCGGCTGCCGCCCTCGAACAGGATGCGCACGCCCTGGTTGCGGCTGACCGATCCGTCGGTCGGATCGGTGTAGGCGAAGTCGTCCGCGGTCGCGACGGTCAGGTCGCCGACCCGCGTGCCCGGCAGCGCCGCAAGCCGCCCGCGCAGGTCCGCCATCAACGCGTCCGCCCTGTCGCTCTCGACGCCTTCATAGTCGTGGCGCGCGTAATAGTTGCGCCCATAGGTCGCCCAATGGTCGCGCGCGATGTCGTCGACCGACTGGCCACGACGGCTGAGGATGTTGAGCCACAGCAGCACCGCCCACAGACCGTCCTTTTCGCGGACGTGATCCGACCCGGTGCCCGCGCTTTCCTCGCCGCAGATCGTCGCCATGCCGGCATCGAGCAGGTTGCCGAAGAACTTCCACCCGGTGGGCGTTTCGAACAGCGGCACGCCCAGCCGTTCCGCCACCCGGTCGGCCGCGGCACTGGTCGGCATCGATCGGGCGATGCCCTTCAGGCCCTGCGCATAGCCGGGCGCGAGGTGGGCGTTCGCGGCGAGCATCGCGAGGCTGTCCGACGGGGTCACGAACCGGGCCTTGCCGATGATGAGGTTGCGGTCGCCGTCGCCGTCGGACGCCGCGCCGAAATCGGGCGCGTCCGCCGCCATCATCGTTTCGTACAAGGCATGCGCGTGGACGAGGTTGGGATCGGGATGATGGCCGCCGAAATCCTCCAGCGGGTTGCCGTTGCGCACCGTGCCCGGTGCGAAGCCCAACCGCCTTTCCAGGATCTCGGTCGCATAGGGGCCGGTGATCGCGTTCATCGCGTCGAACGCCATCGTCAGGCCGGCGGCACGGATCGCGTCGAAGTCGAACAGCGTTTCCATCAGCGCGGCGTAATCGGTGACGGGGTCGACCAGTTCGACCGTCATGCCGCCCACCTGCACTTCGCCCAGCCGGTCGAGATCCACGTCGTCGGCATCGACCGTCAGCCAGCGGTCGATCGTCCGCGTCCGTTCGTACAGCGCGTCGGTGATCGACTCGGGCGCGGGGCCACCGTTGCCGATATTGTACTTGATCCCGAAATCCTCGGTCGGTCCGCCGGGATTGTGGCTCGCCGAAAGCACCAGCCCGCCGAGCGCCCCGCGGATGCGGATCAGATTGCTCGCCGCCGGCGTCGACAACAGGCCGCCGCGGCCCACCACCGCACGGGCAAAGCCGTTGGCGGCGGCGATGCGGATCGCCTTCTGGATCACCTCGCGGTTGAGGAAACGGCCGTCGCCGCCGATGACGAGCGTCGCGCCGGCCTTGCCGTCGATGACGTCGAACACCGACTGGATGAAATTCTCGGCATAGTTCGGCTGCTGGAACACCGTCACCTTCTTGCGCAGGCCCGATGTGCCGGGCTTCTGGTCGGTGTACGGTCGGGTGGCGACGGTGCGGGTCATGCGGCTCCTGTCAGGTTTTTGTAGAGGTCGGCGTAGCGGCGTCCGCTTTCCGCCCAGGAAAAATCGGCGCGCATGCCGTTGCGCTGGATCGCGCTCCACAGCTCGGGCCGCGCATAGGCATCGATCGCACGCCGGATCGCGTGGGCCAGCGTGTGATAGCCGGTCTCGCCGTGCTGGAAGCCGGTCGCCACGCCCGCGGCGATCGCGGCCTCGTTGGCGTCGATCACCGTGTCGGCGAGGCCGCCGGTCCGCGCCACGACGGGCACGCAGCCATAGGCGAGGCCGTAGAGCTGGGTCAGCCCGCACGGTTCGAACCGCGACGGGATCAGGATCGCGTCGGCCCCGCCCTGCAACAGGTGCGAGAGCGGTTCGTCATAGCCGATCCGGACGCCGATCCGTCCCGGGTGCCGATCGGCGGCGGCGAGGAACGCCGCCTCCAGATGCGCGTCACCCGATCCGAGCAGCGCCAGCCGTCCGCCGAGCGCGACCAGTTCGTCGAGGCATTCGGCGAGCACGTCCATGCCCTTCTGCCACGTCAGCCGGCTGATGACGGTAAAGATCGGCCCGCCGCGGTCGCCGGCAAGGGTTTCCAGCCCGAACGCGCGTTCGATCGCGCGCCTGTTGGCGCTCCGCCGTCCCAGCGCGCGCGGAGTATAGCGGGTGGCGAGCGCGGAATCGGTCGCCGGGTTCCACACCGCCGGATCGATGCCGTTGACGATGCCGTGCACGCTGCCGCGCCGGTTCTCGATCAATCCTTCGAGCCCCATGCCGAACCGGCCCTCGCGGATCTCCGCAGCATAGGTCGGGCTGACCGTGGTGATCGCGTCCGCCGCCTCCAGCCCGCCCTTCAGGAAGCCGACGCCGCCGTAATATTCGACGCCGTCGAGCGCATAGGCGCCCGCGGGCAGCCCCAGCTGCGCGAACACCTCGGCACCGAAATGGCCCTGGAAGGCGATGTTATGGACGGTCATCACGCTAGGCACCGTCGCCTCCGGCCGGCCGAACCGCAGATAGGCGGGCGCCATCGCCGCCTGCCAGTCGTGCGCATGGAGCAGGTCGAAGCGCAGCTTCGGCGCCGCGCCCGCCGCGATGTCCGCCGCGGCGAGCCCCAGTGCCGCGAAGCGCCGCCAGTCGTCGTCATGGCCGTACAATCCGCCGGCGCGCGCGAACAACGCCGGCGCGTCCAGCACCAGCAACGGGTGCGCGCCCAGCCGCAGGCCGAGCAGCCGCGCCGGGGTGCCCATCAGGTCCGGCCAGCGATGCACGACCTTCGCCCCCTTCATGGCGGGGGCGAGCGCCGGATAGCCGGGGATCAGCGTGGTCGTGGCGACGCCATGCGGCGCCAGCGCGTCCGGCAGCGCGCCGACGACGTCGGCCAGACCCCCGGTCTTGACGAGGGGGAACGCCTCCGACGCGACCGAGAGGACGCGGAGCGTCACGCGCCGAGGCGGTCGATCATGGGCTGGGTGATGAGGCAGATGCCCTTTTCGGTCCGGCGGAAGCGGCGCGAATCGAGGTCGGGATCCTGCCCGACGACCAGTCCGTCGGGGATGACGACGCCGCGATCGAGCACGACGCGGCTCAGCTGCGCATTGCGGCCGATGTGGCAGTAGGGAAGCACCACCGCCTCGTCGAGCGAGGAATAGCTGTGCGCGCGCACGCCCGTCGACAACAGGCTGCGATGGATCGCCGAGCCCGACACGATGCAATTGCCCGACACCAGGCTCGACACCGCCGACCCGCGCCGGCCGTCGGCGTCATGGACGAACTTGGCGGGCGGCGTGATCTCCGAATAGGTCCACAGCGGCCATTCGTGATCGTAGACATCGAGTTCGGGAATGATGTCCGTCAGGTCGATGTTCGCCTCCCAATAGGCGTCCAGCGTACCGACGTCGCGCCAATAGGCCGCCGGTTCCTCGCTCGTGCGCACGCAGCTGGCCGAGAAACGGTGCGCCTGCGCCTTGCCGTGCTTGACGAGGTAGGGGATGATATCCTTGCCGAAATCGCGCGACGATCCTTCGGTATCGGCGTCGCGGCGCAGTTCCTCGATCAGGAACCTGGTGCGGAAGACATAGATGCCGAGGCTGGCGAGCGCGATGTCGGGCTGGCCGGGGATCGCGGGCGGATCGGCGGGCTTCTCGACGAAATCGATGATCCGGTCCTGCTCGTCCACGTGCATCACGCCGAACGCGACCGCCTCCATCCGCGGCACCTCCATGCAGGCGACGGTGACGTCGGCGCCGCTGTCGCAATGCTGCTGGAGCATGATCTCGTAATCCATCTTGTAGATGTGATCCCCGGCCAGGATCACCATATACTCGACGTTATACGCCTCGATGATGTCGATGTTCTGGAACACGGCATCGGCGGTACCTTCGTACCACTGGAATTCGGACACGCGCTGCGAGGCGGGCAGGATGTCGAAGCTCTCGTTGCGTTCGGGGCGCAGGAAGTTCCAGCCACGCTGCAGATGGCGGATCAGCGAATGCGCCTTGTACTGCGTCGCGACGCCGATCCGGCGGATGCCCGAATTGATCGCGTTCGACAGCGCGAAGTCGATGATCCGGCTCTTGCCGCCGAAATAGACCGCGGGCTTGGCGCGCGTGTCGGTCAGCTCCATCAGCCGGCTGCCGCGCCCGCCCGCCAGTACATAGGCCATCGCGTCGCGCGAAAGCGGCTGTCCTCGTCTGTCTACCATCGGCACCCTCCTGTTATCGTCTTGTCAGCCGTCGTATTGAAGCATCACCGTCGCCAGCGGCGGCAGCGTCACCCATGCCGCACCCTGCCGGGCCTCGACCCCGCCCAGATTGCCCAGGCCCGATCCCCAGTAATCGTGCGCATCGGAATTGATGATCTCGCGCCAGCGACCGTCATGCGGCAACGGCACGCGATATGGCGCGCGGGCCACCGGCGTCAGGTTGGCGATCACCGCAACCGGCTTTTCACCCGGCGCCTTACGCAGCCAGGCGAACACCGAATTGGTCGCATCGTCGCCGATCAGCCATTCGAACCCCTCGCTCTCGCAATCGCGCGCGTGCAGCGCCGGCGTGTCGCGATACAGGCGGTTGAGGTCACGGACCAGCTTGCGCACGCCCTCGTGCGCCGCGGAACTGCGCAGGTGCCAGTCCAGCGCGCGCTCCTCGCTCCATTCCTGCCGCTGGGCGAATTCCTGCCCCATGAACAACAGCTTCTTGCCCGGATAGCCCCACATGAACGCATACAGGCTGCGCAGGTTGGCGAACTGCTGCCAGTCGTCGCCGGCCATCTTGGCGAGCAGCGAACCCTTGCCGTGGACGACCTCGTCATGGCTCAGCGGCAGCAGGAAGTTCTCGTCGAAGGCATAGACCAGCCCGAACGTGATCTCGTCGTGGTGATGGCGCCGGTGCACCGGCTCGCGCGCGAAATACTGGAGCGTGTCGTGCATCCAGCCCATGTTCCATTTGAACCCGAACCCCAGGTTCTGGCGCGGCCCCTCTTCGAACGCGGGCATCGACACCCCCGGCCAGCTGGTCGATTCCTCCGCCACGGTGAAGACGCCGTCGCCCTTGGCGTAGACGGCGCGGTTCATGTCGCGCAGGAAATGCACCGCCTCCCAGTTTTCGCGGCCGCCGTCCTCGTTGGGGATCCATTCGCCCGCGTCGCGGCTGTAATCGCGGTACAGCATCGATGCGACCGCATCGACCCGAAGGCCGTCGACATGATAGCGTTCCGGCCAGAACAGCGCGTTGTTGATGAGGAACGACCGCACCTCGCGCCGCCCGAAATTGTAGATCGCGGTGTTCCAGTCGGGATGGAAGCCCAGCCGCGGGTCCTCGTGCTCGTACAGGGCGGTCCCGTCGAAACGCGTCAGGCCGTGCGGATCGACCGGGAAATGCGCCGGCACCCAGTCGAGCAGCACGCCGACGCCGGCGCGGTGTGCGCCATCGACGAAGCGCGCGAAGCCGTCCGCGTCGCCGAACCGCGCGGAGGGCGCATAGAGCCCCGTCGTCTGATACCCCCATGACGGATCATAGGGATGCTCGCTGATCGGCATGAATTCGATATGGGTGAACCCCATGTCGACGACATAGGGGATCAGCCGGTCGGCCAGCGCATCCCACGACAGGTACCAGCCGCTTTCGTCGCGGTCCCAGCTGCCGGCATGGACCTCGTACACGCTCATCGGCACGCGGCGCGCATCGACCTTCGCCCATGTCGCGCGATGCGCATCGTCGCCCCAGACGTGCGCGGGTGGCGCGGTGGTGATCGATGCGGTGCGGGGACGCAGTTCCGCGGCGAAGGCGTAGGGATCGGCCTTCAGCGGCTGGAGCGTGCCGTCGGGGCCGACGATCGCATATTTGTAGCTGCGGCCGGCGCCGATGTCGGGCAGGAAAATCTCCCACACGCCGACGTCGGCGCGCCGCCGCATGACGTGGCGGCCCTCGTTCCAGTCGTTGAAGTCGCCGACCACCGACACGCGCCGGGCATTGGGCGCCCAGACCGCGAAGTGCATCCCGCTCGCGCCCTCATGCTCGATCAGGTGCGCGCCCATCTTGTCGTAGAGGCGGCGGTGCGATCCCTCGGCGATCAGATAGTCGTCGGTGGGGCCGAGGACCGGCCCGAAGCTGTAGGGATCGGTCACCCACCATTCGGCGCCGAATCCCTGCGCCCTGTACTTCACCGGCTGCGGCGCGCCGTGCACGGGTCCTTCGAACAGGCCGGCGTCGGCGACGCGCGCCAGCACGCCGAGCGAACGGCCGGCGAGATCGTGCGCTTCCGCCGTTTCGGCGCCGGGTATCCACGCCCGCGCGAACGTTCCCGTCGGCCCCGCGAACGCGCCGAGCAGCGAGAACGGATCGTCGTGGCGCCCTTCCAGCAGGGCGGCGATGGCGCCACGTGGTGGTTTCACATCACCCCCCAGATCTGCTTGGCATATTCGCCGATCGTCCGGTCGGACGAGAACCAGCCCATGTTGGCGACGTTGAGCACCGCCGAACGCCCCCAGGCGTCGGCATCGGCCCAGCGCGCATCCACGTCGCGCTGCGCGGCGGCGTAGGCGTCGAAATCGGCGGCGAGCATGAACCAGTCGTGCTCGTACAGTCCGTCCATCAGCCCGGCGTAGCGGCCGGGATCGTCCGGCGAGAAGACGCCCGACGCGATCGCGTTGACCGCCTGTCCCAGCTCGCGCGAGCGTTCGATGACGTCGCGACCGCGATAGCCGCTCGCCCGTGTCTCGGCGACCTCGTCCGCGGTCAGGCCGAAGATGAAGATATTGGCGTCGCCGACGTGATCCCTGATCTCGATATTGGCGCCGTCGAGCGTTCCGATCGTCAGCGCGCCGTTCAGCGCGAACTTCATGTTGCCGGTGCCCGACGCTTCCATCCCCGCGGTCGAAATCTGTTCCGACAAATCGGCCGCGGGGATGATCCGTTCCGCCAGGCTGACGTTGTAATTGGGGATGAACGCGACCTTCAGCAGGTCGCCGATCGCCGGGTCGGCGTTGATCCGCTTGGCGACGTCGTTCGCCAGTTTGATGATGAGCTTGGCGTTGTGATAGCTCGACGCCGCCTTGCCCGCGAACAGCTTGACCCGCGGCGTCCAGTTGCGTTCGGGATGGCTGCGCATCTGGTCGTAGAGCGCCACCGTCTCGACGATCCCGAGCAGCTGGCGCTTGTATTCGTGGATGCGCTTGATCTGCACGTCGAAGATCGCGTCGGGGTTCAGCCGCAATCCCATGCTGTCCTTGAGGTAGGTCGATAGCGCCACCTTGTTGGAACGCTTCACCGCGGCGAAACGCTCCCGGAAGGACGCATCGTCGGCGAATGGCGCCAGTGCGGTCAGCCGGGCGGCGTCGTCGCGGAAATCCTCGCCGATCGCTTCGGTCAGCAGGCCGGTCAGCCCCGGGTTGCATTGCTGGAGCCAGCGGCGCGGCGTGATGCCGTTGGTCTTGTTGTTGATCCGGTCGGGGTAGAGCCGGTGCAGGTCGGAAAAGACCGTCTTCTTCATCAATTCGGTGTGCAGCGCGGCGACGCCGTTGACGCTGTGGCTGCCCGCGAAGGCGAGGTTCGCCATCCGGACGCGGCGTTCGCCGCCCTCGTCGATCAGGCTGATCGCGGCGATGGCGCGCTCGTCGATGCCCGCGGTGCGCCCGGCCTCGCGCAGCAGCCGCGCATTGATCGCGTAGACGATCTGCATGTGGCGCGGCAGCAGTCGCTCGAACAGCGGCAGCGGCCAGCTTTCGAGCGCTTCGGGCAGCAACGTGTGATTGGTGTAGCCGAACGTCGCGCGGGTGATGTCCCAGGCCGCATCGAACGACAGGTCGTGGAAGTCGGTGAGGATGCGCATCAGTTCGGCGACGGCCACCGCCGGATGCGTATCGTTGAGCTGGATCGCCGCCTTGTCCGCCAGCGTCGCGATGTCGCCGAAATACTGGACATGCCGTCGCACGATGTCCTGGATCGAGGCCGAGGAGAAGAAATATTCCTGTCGCAGCCGCAGTTCCTGGCCTGCCGGCGTGCTGTCGTTGGGATAGAGCACGCGGGTCAGCGTCTCCGCGCGCATCTGGCCGGCGAGCGCGCCCTGGAAGTCGCCGGCGTTGAACTGGTCGAGCTTGATCGGGTCGAAGGCGCGCGCGTTCCACAGCCGCAGCGTGTTGACCCGCTTGCCGCGCCAGCCGACCATCGGCGTGTCGAACGCCACCGCCTCGACCGCCTCGGCGGGGGACCAGTGGACGCGGCCGTCGGCGACGCTCGTCACCTCGCCGCCGAAGCCGACGAAATAGGCGCTCTCGCGGCGTTCGAATTCCCACGGGTTGCCGTGCGCCAGCCAGTTTTCAGGCAGCTCGACCTGCCATCCGTCGTCGAGCCGCTGGCGGAACATGCCGTTCACGTAGCGGATGCCATAGCCGTAGGCGGGGAGGTCGAGGCTGGCGAGGCTTTCCATGAAGCATGCCGCGAGCCGGCCAAGGCCGCCGTTGCCGAGCGCCGCGTCGGGCTCGATCTCTTCGATCTCGGCGAGGCTCACGCCGAGCGACGCCAGCGCCTCGGCGACCTCGTCGTTGTGGCGCAGGTTCGACAGCGCGTCGCGCAGCAGCCGCCCGATCAGGAATTCGAGGCTGAGGTAATAGACGCGCTTCGCGCCGGCGGCATGCGCCGCCTTGGTCGACGCCATCCAGCGTTCGATGATCTCGTTGCGCAGCGTGAAGATCGTCGCCGCCAGCCAGTCGTGCGGCCGTGCCGCCTGCGCGTCCTTGCCGATGCGATGGACCAGCGTGTCGACGATGGCGGAGGCGAGTTCGGTGCGGGCGGGCAGGGTGGTGTCGGCGACGGCTGGGGTGGCGGCGGCTTGGCTGTCTGTCACGGCATGTCCGTAGCAAGAGGAGGACGCAATAGACGCTGGCTTGCGTGGATTGTCACCCGCTTAAACGCCCGCATCGGGATCAAAGCATGCCGATCAGCAGCGTGCAGTTGAGCCCGATGATGATCGCCGCGATCGCCCAGGCGAGCGTGCGCAGCCACATCGGGCTGACGAATCGTCCCATCACCCGGCGCTGGCCGGTGAACAGGACCAGCGGTACGACCGCGAACGGCAATTGCAGGCTGAGCACGACCTGGCTCAGCACCAGCAGGCGCGTCGCGCCGCTGTCGCCGGCCGCGCCGACGACGATCACCGCCGGCACGATCGCCAGCAGCCGCGTCACCATCCGCCGCAGCCACACCGGCAGCCGCAGGTTGAGGAAGCCCTCCATCACGATCTGCCCGGCAAGCGTGCCGGTGACGGTCGAGTTCTGGCCGGATGCGAGCAGCGCGACGCCGAACACGACGCTGGCGGCGCCGACGCCCATCATCGGCGCGAGCAGGCGGTACGCCTCGTCGATCTCCGCCACATGCGTCCGGCCGGCGGTGTGGAAGACCGCGGCGGCGACGATCAGGATCGCGGCGTTGATGAAGAAGGCGAGGCCGAGCGCGATCGTGCTGTCGAGGGTCGCCAGCTTTGCCGCTTCCGCCTTGCCGGCGTCGGTGGGGGCGAAGGCGCGCGTCTGCACGATCGAGGAATGGAGGTAGAGGTTGTGCGGCATCACCGTCGCGCCGAGAATGCCGATCGCCAGGTACAGCTTGGCGGGATCGGTGACGATCCCCGGCGACGGCACGAAGCCGGCGAGCACCGCGCCGACGTCGGGTGCGGCATGGAACAGTTCGTAGGCGAAGCAGCCGGCGATGATGACGAGCAGCGCGAGGATGAACGCTTCGATCTTCCGGAAGCCGTAGCGTTGCAGCGCCAGGATCAGGAAGACGTCGAGCGCGGTCACCACCACGCCCCAGACCAGCGGCACCCCGAACAGGAGCTTCAGCGCGATCGCGGTGCCGAGCACCTCGGCGAGGTCGCAGGCGATGATCGCCACCTCCGCCAGCATCCACAGCGCGAGCGTGACGGGCCGGCTGTAATAGGCGCGACAGGCCTGCGCGAGGTCGAGCCCCGCCGCGACGCCCAGCCGCACCGACAGCGCCTGCAGCACGATCGCCATCAGGTTCGACAGCAGGATGACCGACAGCAACGTGTAGCCGAATGCCGACCCGCCGGCGATGTCGGTCGCCCAGTTGCCGGGATCCATATAGCCGACCGCGACGAGGAAGCCCGGCCCCATGAAGGCGGCGAGCCGCCGCCAGCCAGATCCACCGACGGGCAGGGCGATGCTGCGATGGCTGCCCATCAGCGAACCGGTGGACGGGGAGGCGGGCGGCGTCATCGCGACGGTCTGTGGCGGAAGGCGGCGGCGTGGGCAAGCGGGGCCGTGCCGGGTTTCGGGCGCTCCGTATCATCGACGGCGGCGAGCGCGGTGCGCTTATCGTTTAGGGGCCGCAGGATAGTTGGGCTTGCGGGGGTCGGCTTTGCCCCAGCCACATCGTCGCCGGGCCGACGGTGGGGACGGTATGGCCGACCGCCCTAGACCGGCGCCGCGTCGACGTCCGGGCCGGCGCCGTAATGGTGCCAGGTGAAGATCGCCAGCGCGCCGCGATGCGGCCGCCACGCCTCCGCCAGTGCGCGCGTCAGCTTTTCCGACGGCCGTTCGTCATGGCCGAGCAGTCGTCCGATCTCGATCTGCACCGCGAGGTCGCCGGCCGGCCACACGTCCTCCCGCCCCTCGGCGAACAGCAGGTAGATTTCCGCCGACCAGCGACCGATGCCCTTGACGCGCACGAGCTGTTCGATCGCCGCCTCGTCGTCGGCGGGCAGATCGTCGAGATCGAGGCGGCCGCTCGTCACCTCGTCGGCGAGGCTGCGGACATAGCTCGCTTTCTGTCGCGACAGGCCGGCGGCGCGCAGCGTCTCGTCGCTCGCGGCGAGGATGGTGTGCGGATCGCCGGGATCGCCGACCAGCGTCTCCAGCTTGCGATAGACGGCGGCGGCGGATGCGACGCTCACCTGCTGGCCGAGGATCGTGCGCAGCAGCGTCGCATAGCCGCGCTCGCGCAGTCGCGGCGGGGGATAGCCGACGCGCGAGAGGCCGGCGGCGAACGCGGGTTCGGCGGCGGCGAGCGCATCCATCGCGCGGCGGATCTGTTCTGCACTCAGGCCCATGCTTGATCCTTGTGCCCGGGCGCGGCATGGCCGGCGGCAACTTCAGCGGAGAATATCATGCCCAAGCTTATCGTCGTCACGCGTGAGGGGGAAGAACGCGAAATCGACGGCGAGGCCGGTCTGTCGGTCATGGAGGTGATCCGCGATGCCGGCATCGACGAATTGCTCGCGCTGTGCGGCGGCTGTTGCAGCTGCGCGACCTGCCACGTCCACGTCGACCCCGCCTTTGCCGACATGCTGCCGCCGATGGGGCCGGACGAGGACGACCTGCTCGATTCGAGCGACGAGCGCAACGCCACCTCGCGCCTGTCCTGCCAGTTGCAGATGACCAGCGCGCTCGACGGGCTGAAAGTGACGATCGCCGGCGAGGACTGAGCGTTTCCGTTCAGGCGGATGGTGCGGCTGCGGCCCGTTGCGGCAGGCGCCGCATCATCCACGCGACGATCTGTCGCCCCTCGGGCTCGTCGATACCCGGGGCGAGGTACACGGTCTTGGCGCCGTACGAAAAGCGGACCGCGCCCGAGGTCGGGGTGAGGAAGAACGGCCGGTCGAGCCCGCGTCCAGTCCATATCGAATCGGTCGGGACGTGCGACGTCAGGTCGCCGATCACGCTGCCGCGATACCGCCAGGTGCGACGCAGCGGGCCGACGCCGCTCGATACCTCCAGGTCGCCATGGACGACGCGGACCAGCTCCGATCCCGCCACCTGCATCGCCAGTGTCGTCGTCGCATAGATCCATCCGGCCGCCCAGCCGACCAGCCAGACCACGAGGAACGGTTCGTGGTCCAGCACGACCTGTTTCATCGCCTGCACGCCGCCGAACGTCCACATCGTCAGCCAGATCGGCAGGAAGGCGATGACGAACCATTGCCGGCGCGGCGGTATCCGCAGCGTCTCGAACCCGTCGACGACGACGATCCGATGGCGCGCGGCTCCGGGTTCGACATAGCCACCCATCACCACGCCCCTTCCGCCGGATCAGCCCCGCGCCGCCACCGCGTAGAGCGCGATCGCGGCGGCATTCGACACGTTGAGGCTTTCGACCTTGCCGCTGATCGGCAGCCTGGCAAGCTCGTCGCAATGCGCCTCGGTATTCTGGCGCATGCCTTCGCCTTCCGCGCCGAGGACGATGCAGATGCGCTGAGTGCCCATCGCCTCCGCCAGCGTCTGGTCGGCGTGGCCGGTCAGGCCGATGCGCCAGAAGCCGGCCTCGGCGATTTCCTCGAGCGCGCGGGCGAGGTTGACGACGCGGATCCACGGCACCGTCTCCAGCGCACCCGACGCCGATCGCGCGACCGTCCCGCTCTCGGGCGGCGCGTGGCGGTCCTGCGTGACGATGCCGAGCGCGTCGAACGCCGCAGCCGAGCGCAGGATCGCGCCGACGTTGTGCGGATCGGTGACCTGGTCGAGCACGACGAGCGGCCGCTGGTCGTCCTTGCCCTCGATCAGCAGGTCGGCGAGCCACGCGTCGTCGAGCGGCTCGACCTCCGCGACCAGTCCCTGATGCGGCGCGTCGGACGGGACGAGCCTGCCGAGGTCTGCGACATCGGCGTAGACGACGGGCAGCGTCGACGGCAGGTCGAGCGCGGCCAGCGCCTCGCGCGTGCCCCACAATTTGCGCACCACCCGGTTCGGGTTGGCGAGCGCGGCCGTCACGGGATGCCGGCCCCAGAACTTGGGACGGTTGGCGGTGCCCGTCGACGGGCGATGGCCGCGGCGGGCCATCAGCGGGCGTCCGCGGGGCGGGAAGGGGCGTGTCGATCAGTCATCGTTCGGGTCGCTATATGCAAAGGGGTCGGTGACCACCGGCTGCGTCGGCAGCGGCGGGCGGGGGAGGGCCTTGTCGGCATTGGCGGCGGACAGCAGCACCGATGCGAGCACGATCGAACCCTGGCGCAGGTCCTCGGCGCGCAGGTGGTCGAAGGTGTCGACCGAGCTGTGATGGACGCGGCTGCCATAGTCGAGCGGATCCTGGATGAACTGGAAGCCGGGGATGCCGAGCTGCTGGAACGTCATGTGATCCGTGCCGCCGGTCTGGCGCGCGACGACGTTGCCCGCCCCCATCGACGCGAACGGCGCTAGCCAGTCGCGGAAGATCGGCACCACGGCCGGGCTGTTTTCGGCATACAGGCCGCGCAGGCGGCCGGAGCCGTTGTCGATGTTGAAATAGGCGGCGACCTCGCCATGGCCGGCAAGCGGCACGATCGGCCAGCGCGTGGCATGGCCCAGATCGGTCCCCTGCGGATCGCCCGGGCCGCGCCGCGCGAGATGCGCCTTGGCATAGGCGACCGAACCGAGCAGCCCCTCTTCCTCGGCGGCCCAGAGGACGAAGCGGATCGTGCGCTTCGGCCGGATGCCGCTGGCGGCGAGAATGCGTGCGGCCTCCATCACCTCGGCCGATCCCGCCGCATTGTCGGCGGCGCCGTCGCCCGCGACCCAGCTGTCGAGATGCGCGCCGGCCATGACGTAGCCCGCCTTGGGATCGGTGCCGGGCAGTTCGGCGATGACGTTGTACGCCTGCGTATCGCTGTCGTCGAAGCGGACGTCGCTCGCGATCTCCAGCGTCGGTGCGGGACCGGTCTTGGCGAGGCGGGCGAGGCGCAGGTAATCCTCCTGCGCGATCTGAACCGCGGGCAGCGAGGGGGTGTCGCCGACGCCGAAAAGATACCCCTCGCCGTGCACCAGCTTGCCGTCGCGATACGACATCGTCGCCATTGCCACCGCGCCCTCCGCCTTCAGGAACGCGTCGAGCTGCTTGGCGAAGGCAAGGCGCCTGGTCCGCCGGTCGGCGGTCGCGGGATCGTAGCTGGGCTGCTGGAACTGGTCGAGCTTGCCGATGTCGTCGCCCGACAGGCGGCGGAAGGCGATGTCGGTCGGATCGCCCGCGGCGCGGGGCAGCGTCACCATCACGATCTTGCCGCGCAGCTGCCCGCGGTAGCGCGCGAAGTCGCGCTCGCGCGTGATGGGCGCGACCACGACCGGCGCGGTGATCGTGCCGTTCGTCCCCGGCGTCCATGCGATCGGGATCGCGGTCAGCTGGACGACGCGGGGCGTCACCATGCGCACGCTGGCGCGATCGATCGACCAGCCGCGGCCGAAAACGAAGCCTTCCTTGCGGACGTTCCTGAGGCCCCATTCGCGGAAGCGGCGCTGCGTCCACTCCTCCGCCTGACGCGCACCCGGCGAATTGGCGAGCCGCGGGCCGATCACGTCGGTTAGATATTGCGCGGTCTGGACGACCTGGCTGTGATTGGTGCCCTGGTCGATGATCGTCGCGACCGCGGCGCGATCCTGCGCCGGGGCGGGAGCGGCGCCGAGCGCGACGACGGCGGCAGTGATGGTCAGCGAACGGCGCATGGGATCCCCGGTGTTGCGGCGAGCGCGGTGCTAGGCGGGTGCCGGCTTTCGTGCAAGTTGCGCAATTCGCGCTTCCGTGGCGTTGACAGCCGCGCCGGGCTTCGCCAATAGGCCGCCTCGCTTCGACGAAGCTCCCATCTGGACAGGTGGCCGAGTGGTTAAAGGCAGCAGACTGTAAATCTGCCCGTGCAAGCGTACGCTGGTTCGAATCCAGCCCTGTCCACCACCTCCCCGCTTCGGCGGGGAGGTCCCGGACCCCCCTCCACCGACAGGATCGACGGCCTTCAGCGAGGGCGCCAGTAGCGCACGTAATCGACCGTCATGCGCTGCGGCAGCGCGGCATCGTCGATGCCCCTGGTGCCGCCCCAGTCGCCACCCATCGCGAGGTTCAGGATCATCTGGAACGGCCGGTCGAAGGGCCATGCCGCCGCGCCGCCGGGGCGATCGTTGGCGACCCGCATATAGGCGCGGCCGTCGACCCCGATCAGGATCGCATCGGATCGCCATTCGAGCTGGTAACGGTGGAAGGCGGTACAGGCGGTCGGCACCGTGACCTGCGCGCCCCGCTGCGTTCCCCTGACGTGGTTATAGGCTTCGGAATGCACCGTCGCATGGACGACGTTGGCATCCCACCCGACCATCTCCATGATGTCGATTTCGCCCATCGCCGGCCAGTTGCCGGTGGCGGGCAGCATCCATACCGCCGGCCACGTGCCGCGCGCGCAGGGCAGCTTCGCGCGGATTTCGTAGGTGCCGTAGCCCAGCGCCTTGCGACTGACGAGCTTGGCCGAGGTATAGTCCTGCCCGCCGCTGTCGGCACCCCTGGGCCGTTCGCGCCGCGCCTCGATCACCAGCGTGCCGTTCGCGACCCGCGCGTTGCGGGCGTCGTAATATTGCTTCTCGTGGTTGGCCCAGCCTTCGGCATTGCGCGACGCGTCGAACCGCCAGACGCGGGTGTCGACGCGCGTACCGCGGAATTCATCGGCGAAGTCGGGTTTTCGCGTCGGCACCGCGAGCGGCCGGTCGACCTGATGGTCGGCCGCGCCCAGCGTCGCGGTGGCGGCCTGTGCGGCGAGCAGGATCAGCAGCATCATCGTCTCTCCTCGCCGGTGCGGTCGCTGCCGCCCGGTCGTCGTGGGTCGGCGGAGGCGGCCGCCGCGTGCGTGCGGTCAGCCGATGCGTTCGCGATGCCCCGGCTGGAACCCGGCGATCGCCAGGGCGACGATCCGTTCCGCCACGACCTCTGGCGGCTTCACCGAATCGGGGCTCTCGCCCGGATAGGCGCGCGCGCGCATCGCCGTGCGCGTCGCGCCGGGATCGACGATCGCAGTGCGGATGCCGCTGATCTCGCTGGTTTCGTCGCCATAGGCACCGAGCAGCGTCTCGAACGCGGCCTTGGACGCGCCGTAGCCTCCCCAATAGGCGCGGGCGTTGCGCGCCACGCTGGACGTCAGGCCGATGACCTTCGCTGCCGGCGCCCTGCGCAGCATCGGGTCGAAGGCGGCGATCAGCGATGCCTGCGCGCTGACGTTCAGCGTCAGCACCTGCGCCAGTTCCTTGGGATCGATCGCCGGCACCGCGGCGAGGCTGCCGAGCGTCGCGGCGTTGAGCACCAGCACGTCGAGCGCCTGCCAGCGCTCGCCGATCGCCGTCGCCAGCCGTGCGATGCTGTCGCTCTGCGTCAGGTCGAGCGGCGCGATCGTCGCGGAGCCGCCGGCGGCGAAGATCGTCTCCTCGACCGCCTCCAGATCCCGGGCGGTGCGCGCGGTCAGCACGACATGGGCACCGGCGGCGCCCAACGCGATGGCGGTGGCGGCGCCGATGCCGCGGCTCGCGCCGGTCACCAGCGCGAGTTGGTTTGCAAGAGGCTTGGTCATCCCCGCGGCGCTAGCCGGAGCCGGGCGGGTCGGACAAGAGCTAGTTGACGCGCTCCGCCAGCATCGCGAACTGATCGACCGCGACGCTGTCGTCCTGATCGGTCAGCGTCGTCGGATAGTCGCCGGTGAAACAGGCATCGCAATATTTCGGCCGCACGTCGGCGCGCTTCGCCTCGCCCAGCGCCTTGTACAGCCCGTCGATCGACACGAAGGCAAGGCTGTCGGCATGGATGAAATCGGTCATGCCGCCGACGTCGTGCTTGGCGGCGAGCAGCTTCGCCCGCTCGGGCGTGTCGACGCCGTAGAAACAGCTGTGCCGCGTCGGCGGGCTGGCGATGCGCATGTGCACCTCCGCCGCGCCGGCATCGCGCATCATCTGCACGATCTTGAGGCTGGTGGTGCCGCGGACGATCGAATCGTCGACAAGGATGATGCGCTTGCCCTTGATGAGCGCGCGGTTGGCATTGTGCTTCAGCTTGACGCCCAGGTGGCGGACCTTGTCGCCGGGCTGGATGAAGGTGCGACCGACATAGTGCGAACGGATGATGCCGAGTTCGAACGGAATGCCCGACGCCTGCGCATAGCCGATCGCCGCGGGCACGCCCGAATCGGGCACCGGGATGACGAGATCCGCCTCGACCGGCGATTCGTGCGCCAGCTGCGCGCCGATCTCCTTGCGGACGGTGTAGACCGACTGGTCGCCGGCGATCGAATCGGGGCGGCTGAAATAGACCCATTCGAAGATGCAGGGCCGCGGCGCCATCGGTGCGAACGGGCGGATCGAGCGGACCTCGCCATGCTGGACGATCACGAGTTCGCCGGGCTCGACCTGGCGTTCGAAGGTCGCGCCGCACACGTCGAGCGCCACCGTTTCCGACGCGAAGATCACCGCACCGTCCAGCCGCCCCATTACGAGCGGGCGGATGCCGAGCGGGTCGCGGCAGGCGATCATGCCCTCGGGCGTCATCACCACCAGGCTGTAGGCCCCCTCGATCTGCTTCAGCGCGTCGATGAACCGGTCGAGCAGCGTCCGGTAGTTCGACGTCGCGACGAGGTGGATGATCGTTTCCGTGTCCGACGTCGACTGGAAGATCGATCCGCGCCGGATCAGCTCGCGGCGCAGCTTCATGGCGTTGGAGATATTGCCGTTATGCGCGACCGCGAAGCCGCCGCTGGCAAGCTCGGCGTAGAGCGGCTGGACGTTGCGCAGCGCGGTTTCGCCCGTCGTCGAATAGCGGACGTGGCCGACCGCATAATCGCCGGGCAGCGCGCGGATCACGTCGTCGCGGTCGAAATTGCCCGCGACATGGCCCATCGCACGGTGGGTGTGGAAATGATGGCCGTCGAAGCTGCTGATCCCGGCGGCCTCCTGCCCGCGGTGCTGGAGGGCGTGCAGGCCGAGCGCGACGAGCGCGGCGGCGCTGTCGCTGCCGGATACACCGAACACGCCGCACTCTTCATGCAGCTTGTCGTCTTCGAACGGATTGGTCGTCAGCATGGTGGCGGGGGCTCACATCGTGCGGGTGGCCATATAGGAGCGCATTCCGCGCTTGTCGCCTGCTTGTAATATCACTGTCGAACCGTTTTGCCGCCGCCGCGTTGGCGTGACCGGAAGGAGCGGTTGCGATGGCCAAGGATCACGGCACCCAGATCAAGGACGACGGCCTCTACGAAGAGCTGCGCAAGCAGGGCGATTCGAAGGAGAAGGCCGCGCGGATCGCCAATGCGAAGGCGAACGGCTCGCTCGATCACCGCGGCGACCGGCTCGACGACCGGACCAAGGCCGACCTGTTGAAGGAAGCGCGCGAGATCGGCATCGCCGGGCGATCGACGATGGACAAGGCTGCGCTGGCAAGCGCGATCCGCAACCATCGGTAAGGGGGGCGATTGCAGCCGCTCCAGCCACGGTCGCCACCTCGGCGAAGGCCGGGGCCGGGTTGGCGAACGATCCCGGGCGCACGTAGCGCGTCATCCCGGGGCCTTCCTGACCGGGCCCGGCCTTTGTCGGGGAGAAACGTCGAACGGCGTGACTGTGCGAGCCGGATCGACTCAGGGCTTTGTCGGCGCACTACCCGGCGGCGGGACCGGATCGCCCAGCGGCGCCGCCGCAGGCTTGCGCCGCACGCCGCCCAGCGGTTCGGTCGGTGTCACCGGCGCGGCGGTCAGCAGCACCTGCTGCTTCATGCACTGCCGGCGATCGGGGCGATGCACCTGCGTACAGTTCCACAGCGTCTTCTCGATCCCCGCATCGCGATCGCGCCAATAGCTGAAGGTCATTGCCGCGACCTGCGCCGGCGTCAGCGGCAGGCCGATCGGCGCGGCGCCATAGGCCCAGGCGGAAAATTTGCACGTCTTCCGATCGCCGCACGCCTTCGCCGCGATCGCGGGATAGGCGTCGGGCGAATCGGCCTTGGGCAGGGACACGAGCAGGCTGTCCGCATCGGGGGGCGCCGCCGGCGGCGCGAGCGTGTCCGCGACAAGGACGGGGGCATCGTCACCGAACAGGCCGAGCGCCGTGGAGCCGTCGACCAGCGCCGCCTGCGTCTCGGCATCCTCCGGCGTCGCGCTTCCGCCGTGCGCGGGCGACAGCGCTGCGAGCTGCGCGATGACGGGTTCCTCGCCGCCGACCTGACGGTTGAAGGAGGGCGGGGTGCCCCACCAGCCGGTCCAGCGGAAGAACAGATGGCTGTGCACCGCGACGACCTTGTCGAGGCTCGCCTGCCAATAGGGCACCACCCAGTCGGTATGGTAATGTGTCGCATAGCCGACGGGCTTGTAGACCGAGCCGGACAGCGCCGCCGCCGCGACCTCGCGCGCGCGCCGCCACGCATCGGCGGTCGGCGTCCAGCGGGTCAGCGCATGGTCGCAGGCGAAGCTGAACTGACAGCCGGTGCTGCGTTCCTGCCCCTCGAAGATGACACCGCAGACCGTCTTGGGAAAGGCGGGGTGGCGCAGGCGGTTGAGCACCACCTGCGCGACCGCCCGCTCGCCCTGCGCATCGTCGCCCGCCTCGTACAGCACGCCGGCGGCGAGGCAGTCGGTCGCGCGGGCGCGATCCTCCGAGCCCCCGGAGAACCGGAACGGCCGCGCCGCCGGGTTGGGCAGCGTCGAGAAGGGCACGCTCGCGTTGAACGCCTTCGCATCCTCCGGCGCCAGGTCGACATAGGCGACCGGCTCGACCGGGGGCAGTTCGGCCGCGGGTACGACCCGGCGCGGCAGGACGACGCGCTGGTGAGGGCGCGCGATCGCCGGCGGGTGGGTGACGACGAACGCCGGCACGGCCACCGCCGCGAGCGCGGTCACCGCCAGCAGCGGCCGCAGCCACGCCGGCGTCGCGTCCCGCGCGACGCCGGCCGGTTCGCCTGGATCCTTGGGACTCACTGTTCGGGCAGGAAGTCCGGGACCGACAGATAGCGTTCGCCGGTATCGTAGTTGAAGCCGAGCACCCGCACGCCATCGGGCAGGTCGGGCAGTTTCTGCAGAATCGCCGCCAGCGTCGCGCCGGACGAGATGCCGACCAGCAGCCCTTCCTCGGCGGCGGAGCGGCGCGCCATGTCCTTGGCGACCGCGGCGTCGACCTCGATCACCCCGTCGAGCGCCTGGGTGTGGAGGTTGCGCGGGATGAAGCCCGCGCCGATTCCCTGGATCGGATGCGGACCGGGCTGGCCGCCGGCGATGACGGGGGAGGCGGCGGGCTCGACCGCGAAGACCTTGAGCGCGGGCCAGTGCTGCTTGAGTGCCTCGGCGACGCCGGTGATATGACCGCCGGTGCCGACCCCGGTGATGATGATGTCGATCGGCGTGTCGCGGAAGTCGTTCAGGATCTCCTGCGCCGTCGTCCTGACGTGGACGTCGATGTTGGCGGGGTTTTCGAACTGCTGCGGCATCCACGCGCCCGGCGTCTGCCCGACCAGCTCGAGCGCGCGCTCGATCGCGCCCTTCATGCCCTTTTCGCGCGGGGTCAGGTCGAACGTCGCGCCATAGGCGAGCATCAGCCGGCGCCGTTCCAGCGACATCGATTCGGGCATCACCAGCACCAGCCGGTAGCCCTTGACCGCCGCGACCATCGCGAGGCCGACGCCGGTGTTGCCACTGGTCGGCTCGATGATCGTGCCGCCGGGCTTGAGGTCGCCGTTGGCCTCCGCCGCCTCGATCATCGCCAGCGCGATGCGGTCCTTGATCGATCCGCCGGGGTTCGACCGTTCGGATTTGATCCAGACCTCCGAATCGGGAAACAGCTTGGCGAGGCGGATGTGCGGCGTGTTGCCGATCGTTTCCAGGACGGTGTTGACCTTCATGGCTTCGCTTCTCCGTGTTGGGGTTCTGTTTCGAGCATGTCGGGGGGATCAAAGGTTCGCGCGGCCCCGAGTTCCGGGAACAGCCGTGCCCATCCCAGCGTGATCGCGATCGCGCCCACCCCGCCGAACACCACCGCACCGACCGGACCGAGCAGCGACGCCATCACGCCACTTTCGAATTCGCCGAGTTCGTTGGAGGCGGAGATGGTGAGCTGCGACACCGCGCTGACCCGCCCGCGCATCGCATCGGGCGTGTGGAGCTGGATCAGCGACTGGCGGACGTAGACCGACACCATGTCGGCGCCCCCCGCGACGACGAGCGCGGCAAGGCTGAGCAGGAAGGCCGGATGGATCGGCACCGACGTGCCGCCGAGCGCCACTGCGCCCGCGTGCAGCCCGAGCGCGTCGGTGACGATCGTCGCGACGCCGAAGGTCAGTATGGCGAGGCCGAAGACCACCACCGCCCACAGCATCTTGATCCCGACGTTGCGCGTCATCGGCCGGACCGAGAACCAGATCGCGGTCCCCGCCGCGCCGATCCCCATCCCCGCGGCGAGCACGCCGAGGCCCTGCGAGCCGACGTGCAGGATGTCGCGCGCATAGACGGGCAGCAGCGAGGTGGCGCCGGCGAGCAACACCGCGAACAGGTCGAGCGTGATCGTGGCGAGGACCAGCCGGTTGCGGCGCACGTAGCGGAACCCCTCGGCGATTCGCGCGAGCGGCCGGTGATCGCTTTGCGAGGGCGGCTGCGGCACCGGGCCGATCAGGAACATGAAGCCGAGCGCCACCGCGAACAGGACGGTGGCGACGCCATAGGCGACCTCCGGATGGATGGCATAGAGCAGCCCGCCGACGCTCGGCCCCGCGATCGTGCCGACCTGCCACGCGATCGAACTGATCGCGATCGCGGTCGGCAGGCTGGCACGCGGGACGAGGTTGGGCGCCAGCGCCGAATAGGCCGGCCCGGAAAAGGCGCGCGCGATCCCGAATGCGACCGCCGCGGCGAACAGCGCGGTCAGGCTGAGGTGCCCCGACCAGGTCAGCAGCCACAAGGCCGCCGCGGTCGCCACCAGCAGCGCGGTCGTGCCGCGCACGATCCAGCGCCGGTCAACGCTGTCGGCGACGAGGCCGGTGACCGGCGTCAGCAGGAACAGCGGCACGAACTGCGCGAAACCGATCATGCCGAGCATGAACGCCGCCTGCCGCACGTCCATCGTCTCGCGGGCGAGGTTGTAGACCTGCCACCCGATCACGATCGACATCGCGCTGACCGCGATCGTCCCGCTGAAACGCGACAGCCAGTAGGCACGGAAATTGGCGATCCGGAACGGATGCATCGGGGTGTCCATCGCCGGCGGCTTTGGCACGGCCGCCGCGGGTAGGGCAACATAGTTGCGCTATCGCGGCCTGGCCGCGCGGCCTTCGGCCATCCGATCGCGGCGTCCGGCGCGGCCCGGGTAACGTAACGTTACGGCCATCTTGCCCCGGGGAATTGATGTTCCCCGCGAACACGGCCTATAGGCTGCCCCACATCCCCAGGACCGTTGAGGTAATACGTGGCCAAATCGCCTGCTCCTCCCGCCGTACCGCTCACCAACCGCGAGCGTCCCGCCGATCCCAAACCGTTCGAAGCCTCGAAGGAGCAGCTGCTCGACTTCTACAAGCACATGCTGCTGATCCGCCGGTTCGAGGAAAAGGCGGGCCAGCTCTACGGCCTCGGCTTCATCGGCGGCTTCTGTCACCTGTACATCGGACAGGAAGCGGTGGCGGTCGGCCTCCAGTCGGCGCTCGACGGCGACAAGGATTCGGTCATCACCGGCTACCGCGACCATGGCCACATGCTCGCCTATGGCATCGATCCCAAGGTCATTATGGCCGAACTGACCGGCCGTGCCGCCGGCATCAGCCGCGGCAAGGGCGGGTCGATGCACATGTTCTCGACCGAGCATAAGTTCTACGGCGGCCACGGCATCGTCGGCGCGCAGGTCAGCCTCGGCACCGGCCTCGCCTTCGGTCACAAGTACAGCAACGACGGTGGCGTCTGCCTCGCCTATTTCGGCGACGGCGCGGCCAACCAGGGCCAGGTGTACGAGAGCTTTAACATGGCTGAGCTGTGGAAGCTTCCGATCATCTTCGTGATCGAGAACAACCAGTACGCCATGGGCACCAGCGTCAACCGCGCCTCGGCCGAGGACCAGCTGTATCGCCGCGGCGAGAGCTTCCGCATCCCCGGCATCCAGGTCGACGGCATGGACGTGCTCGCCTGTCGCGGTGCCGCCGAGGAGGCGCTCGCCTGGGTCCGCGCCGGCAAGGGGCCGGTCATCCTCGAGATGAAGACCTATCGCTATCGCGGCCATTCGATGTCCGACCCCGCCAAGTATCGCAGCCGCGAGGAGGTGCAGGGGGTCCGCGACAAGTCCGATCCCATCGAGCACGTCAAGAAGCTGCTGGAAGCGCAGGGCGTGACCGAGGCCGACCTCAAGACCATCGAACAAGAGATCCGCAAGACCGTGAACGAAGCCGCCGATTTCGCCGAAAGCACGCCCGAGCCCGATGCGGCCGAGCTGTATACCGACGTGCTGGTGGAGACGTACTGAGATGGGAATCGAGATCAAGATGCCCGCGCTCTCCCCCACGATGGAGGAAGGCACGCTCGCCAAGTGGCTGGTGAAGGAGGGCGACACCGTCAGGTCCGGCGACATCATGGCCGAGATCGAAACGGACAAGGCGACGATGGAGTTCGAGGCGGTCGACGAGGGCACGATCCTCAAGATCCTGATCGCCGAGGGCACCGACAACGTGAAGGTCGGCACCGTCATCGCGACGCTGGCGGGCGAGGGCGAGGACACCGCCACGCCATCGCCCACACCCGCCGCCACCGAGACGCCGTCCGACCAGAAGGCGGAATCTCCGGCGGAAGCGCCCAAGGCGCCCGAAACCGGCACCGCGCAGCTCGTCGCCTCCGCCGAGAAGAAGGGCAAGTCCGACCCCGCGATCCCCGAGGGCACCGAGATGGTGAAGACCACGGTGCGCGAGGCGCTGCGCGATGCGATGGCGGAGGAAATGCGCCGCGACGAGCGCGTCTTCGTGATGGGCGAGGAGGTCGCGCAATATCAGGGCGCGTACAAGGTCACGCAGGGGCTGCTCGACGAATTCGGCGACCGCCGCGTCATCGACACGCCGATCACCGAATATGGCTTCGCCGGCGTCGGCACGGGCGCGGCGATGGGCGGGCTGCGGCCGATCATCGAATTCATGACGTTCAACTTCGCCATGCAGGCGATCGACCACATCATCAATTCGGCGGCCAAGACCAACTACATGTCCGGCGGCCAGATGCGCTGCCCGATCGTGTTCCGCGGCCCCAACGGCGCCGCCAGCCGCGTCGGCGCGCAGCACAGCCAGAACTACGGTCCGTGGTACGCATCCGTCCCCGGCCTGATCGTGATCGCGCCCTATGACGCGGCCGATGCCAAGGGCCTGCTGAAGGCGGCGATCCGGTCGGAAGACCCGGTCGTGTTCCTCGAAAACGAGCTGATGTACGGCCGCTCGTTCGACGTGCCCAGGCTCGACGACCATGTCCTGCCGATCGGCAAGGCGCGGATCATGCGCGAGGGCAGCCACGTCACGCTGGTCAGCTATTCGATCGGCGTCGGCCTGGCGCTGGAAGCCGCCGAGCAGCTGGCGGGCGAAGGCGTCGAGGCGGAGGTCATCGACCTGCGCACGCTGCGCCCGCTCGACAAGGACACGGTGCTGAAGAGCCTCGCCAAGACCAACCGCCTCGTCGTGGTCGAAGAGGGCTGGCCGACCTGTTCGATCGCATCGGAGATCACCGCGATCGTGATGGAGGAGGGGTTCGACGACCTCGACGCGCCGGTGCTGCGCGTCACCAACGAGGACGTGCCGCTGCCCTATGCGGCGAACCTCGAGAAAAAGGCGCTGATCGACGCCGCGAAGATCGTCGCGACCGTCCGCAAGGTGCTGTAACCGCCGGGGGTGGACGCGGCCGGTCCCGGCCACGTCCGCCCCCGACGATCACGCCCCCCCGCGTCAGTGGGTCAGGCGGGTCGTGTCGACGTTGATCGACGTGAAGACGTGATCCACCGCAGTCTGGATCCCGGGGCCGTCGTCGGCCGAAAAGAAACGGTCCGGTGACGAGGCGCATTGCTGCATCGCCTGCTGAATCGTCATGCCGTTGTTGCGCGACGGCAGATTGCCGACCAGCGTCGTATATTGGCCGTCGGTGTCGTCGGTGATCGCGGGATAGCTCGCCTCGATCGAGAAGAGCGTCACGTTGGCGTTCTTGATCGCCTGGCATTTCTGCAGATAGTTGTAATAGGTGCCGCGGTTGTACATCAGCTGGCCGACATCGTCCTCGACGCCGTCGCTCAACAGGATGACGTAGGTCTTGCGGCGGTCCGGCGCGCTGCCGTCGCCGATATTGGTCAGGGAATCGAGGGTGCTTTGCAGCCCGGCGCTGGTGAACGTCCAGCCCTGGTTGGCATAGGCGGGCAGGTAACGCGACGCGACCTCGATATCGACGGTGTTGATCGCCCTCTGGATGGCGGGCGAGCTGTTGGTCAGGGGTTGCAGCTGCGCGAAGGTGCTCCCGAACGTGTATAGCCCGACGCTGTAGTTCATCGGCTTGGCATCCATCGTCGGCTGGAGCTTGGCCATGAAACTGTTCAGTGCGTCCCGGATATAGTCGATCTTGAGCTTGTACCCGTACAATTTGGCCAGCCCGCGACGATCCGAATAGACCGGCGAGTTGGCGAGCCAATTGCACGCGACCCCCGACGGGCAATACCATGACCCCTGGCGGCGGCAATTCGCGTCGAGAGGATTGGCGTTGCAATAGCTGCTCGCGCCGACCGCGATCAGCCCATTGGGATCGTGACAGGCGAAGGCGCACTGGATCGTGCGTTCCCCGCCCAGTCCTGCGATCGCGGCAGGCGTGCCGCCGATCGCCATCGAGTTCGAGACGTCGACGAGGAATACGATCTGGTAATAGCCGCCCAGTCCGGCGCGGACCTTCGCGCTGCCCCCGATCGCGATCGTCGCCTTGCCGAGCACGCCGGCAAAGGCGTTGCGCGACTGTCCGGTATAGGTAACGGTTACGATCCGGCTCGTCGGCTTGGTGAAGCTCGACGGTACGGGCACGAGCGACGACGCACACGCCGTGGTGGTGGTGGTCGCCGTACCATAGGCCTCGGCAACGGTGATGATGACGTCGGCCGGGGAAAGGGTCAGGCCGCCACTCCTCTGCTGGACGGCGTTGAGGAACGTCTGGCGCGCGATGTTGCAGGCCGCCTGCAAGGGCTGGTCGAGCATCGGTTTCGTGACCGCGGCCAGCGATGCGGCATCGGCGGCGGCGTTCAATTTGGTCTGAAGACGTGCCGCTCGGGAATAATCCACCGCCATGCCGGTGGCAAACGTCATGGGAATAAGGGCAAATGCCATGATCATCATCACGTTGCCGCGCCGGTCGGCCAGCGCGCGCCGCAGCCGGAGCCGCATCGCCTCGGCCGCACGCGTCAGGGCCCGGCTCAACGTGAGTGTGCAGACGCGCATGGCTCAGGTCTTCGTGATGGAGGAGGATTTGCGCGGGTACATCGTCACTTGCTCGGTGAGCGCGAGCGGTCCGATATACGACGAGGCGAAGGTCGGCCTGTACCGGTACGTCACGTCGGCGACGATGACCGTCGCACCATTCTGGCGGTACGCCGAGGGCACATAGAAGCTCGACCCCGGCGCACGCGCGGCCACGTTCAGGCCACGGCTCCAGGCCACCGTCGCATTGCCGCTGGCGTCGATCACCACCTGGCTGACGACCATCTCGGCGTTGGCCATCGCGTAGGGCGAAAGAACCTGTTGTGCGGAGCCGAGGATCGTATCCAGATCGCTGGTGCTCACCGTGGTATATTGGCTGGTGACGTCGGCCAGCGTCCGCGCCGTCATCGTCACCTTCCGGTGGACGAAGACGGCGTCGCTGATCTGGTACCCGCCGACGAAGAGCAAGGCGAGGAACGGGAGCAGGAAGGCGAACTCGATCAGCGCGGCGCCGCGTTGATCGCGATGGAACGCTGCCATCCCCGACGGGCCGGTCATGCGTACGGCTCCGTCTTGAAGACCGAAGTCGCCGTCAACAGCCGACGGTTGCTGCCCAGATTGGCAAGGTCGAGTCCCAGGGGGCCGGCCTGCACCGACCAGACGTACATGACGCGCGCGATCGTGATCTGCCCCGGCGGGGCAGGGGCAAAGGACAGCGTCTGGATAGGCCGGCCGTCGGCTCCCACGGTGAAGGGCAGCCTCGCCGTGCTTGCGGCAGCGAACGAACTCGCGTTGCGCACGTCGATGTAGACATTCCGGCAGGTCATCAAGCCGGGCAGCTTCGAACAGACGAGGGTCTGGAATTGCTCCTGGCTCGTTCCCGCCTGCTGCCCCTCGCCGGTCAGCAACTGTCGTACCGCTTTGTCCCCGGCCGTTTCCAACGCCAGCTGGGCGAGGAAGGTCGTGGTGATCTGAAAGACAGCGATGATGAGCGCGAAGAACGGGATCGAGATGATCGCGAACTGCACGATCGCCGAACCACGGCGGTCGGATGCCAGCGCGTCGTGCGTCGGCAACCGGGGCATGATGCGGGGATTCGGGATCATAATGGACCTAACATGCGGTCCGATCCGTTTACGGCCGGTTAATGTCAGAAATGGTCAGGCGGTCCGGACGGGTTCCGCGCTAAGGCGCCGCTGCGGACGGCGGACCGATCAGGCCGCGTACAGGTTGCAGGTGGACGGCGTCGCCGAATTCAACGGATTGTATATCTGTTTGAAATCGCGGTTGTTGCGCACGATCATGGAGGCGACGTAATGCATGCGGAACGGCTTCGCCAACCATCCGCTGACGATCGGCTGATATTCGTAATTGACCTCGACGAAGATCAGCCCCGATCCCGACGGCGCGCTGACCTTGCGCCCGGTATCGCCCATGCCCAGCAGCGCGGTCGTTCCCGCATCGCTGACCGTAGCGGTCGTGCCGGCGGTGGTGGTGGTCGTGCCGTAGCTCGACGGATAGCCGGTCGCGCTCTTGAGGCCCATGCAGCGTTGCCAGTGGATCCGCTGGACCGGAACCAGATCGTAGCTCTGCTGGACGTTTTCCAGGCTGGAGATGATAATGCGGCCATAGGTGCCGAGCTTGATCCCGGCACCCTGGAGTCGCGCCGCCTGCAGCACGTCGTTCATGTCGCCTTCGCGCATCTGTTCGATATTGCCCGACTGCAACGCGCCCATCCGCGACGCATTGTCCGCGATCGACAGCGCGATCTGGCTGACGCGCATGTGGGTCAGCGCCTGGTTGCCCATCTCGACCCCGTAGAGCCCGAGCGCGAGAACCAGCGGGCCGGCGAAGGCGAATTCGAGCAGCGCGAGGCCGCTGCGATCCGCACCCAGCCGACGGAGCAGCGCGACGGTGCGCCGGGCGGGGCCGGGCATCAGTTGCACAGCCGCGTTGCCGTCGGCGCCGCCTGCGTCGCATAGGGCTGGTTCTTGAGCAGCGTCTGGACGGCGATGGTCTGGTTGGGGCTGGCGCCCAGCAACCGGGCGACCGGGAACAGCCGCGCATAGGTGATCGTCATGCTGTACAACGTCACGTCGTTGGCACCGCCCTGGCCGACGTTGCCCGGTTCCGCATCCCACTGGCCGTTGCCGTTGACGTCGGTGTAGCATTCGCCCGGATCGCGCTGGTTGTTGCCGTTGTTGTCGTCGAAGCGCTCGGGGCCGACCGCGGCGAAGGTCGCGTAGCTGAGGCGCGACGTGCAATAGGTCCCGGCGGCGGGCGAGGCGACGCACGACGGGGTCGGCTGGCGCATGATGTTGCTGACCATCGCGAGCACCTTGCCGTCGATCGTCGCGGCCTGATCGGAGCCGCCCTGGATCGCCGAATCGCGCGCGGCCTTTTGCAGCGCGCCGGTCAGCAGCTCCTTGGCGTACATCTGGTACAACAGGTCGCCGAGGCCCATCATCATCAGCGACATGACCGGGATCACCAGCGCGAACTCGACGATCGTCACGCCGCGCCGGTCCCGGCGAAGCCGCCGCAGCGCGCGGATCATTTCGACACCCGCAGCAATGCGACCTGGTTGGCGATCTTGACGAACGCCGCCTTCAGCGCGGCGCTGTCGCCGGCATAATAGGCCTGGCCGGGCGAGGCGCATTGCGTCAGCTGCGGCGTCAGCGTCTGGCCGAACCCGATGACGTAGACCGTGATCTTGCGTGCCTTCGCGGCGGCGCATTCGGCGAGGAAGCGGGCATTGTGGCGATCGGTCAGCGAAGTGAAATCGCCCGCCGACACGCGCTTGTCGTAGCGTTCGAGCCCGTACATGCCATAGATGTCCGCATTGGGCGCCATGTCGCCGTCGGTCATGAACACGATGCTGCGGTTGACCGACTGGCGGCCCGGCCACGGCGCGGTATCCGCCGCGAAGATGCCGTTGGGCGACAGCATCCGCGTGCCCCAGATCATCCCCGTATCGTGATAGGTGCCGCCGATAGCGCGGAAATCGACCGCATTGACGTAGTTCGACAGTTGCGAGCGGGTCAGCGTCGCAAGCCGCTGCACCGGCTTGCCGCAGCTGACGAAGCCGCCCTGCAACCGCCCGACGTCGCCGCCGGTGTTGACGAAGTAATTGTAGTAATTGTTGTTGCCGTAGCGGGGCGGGAACAGTTCCTCGCTGATGTCATAGGTGTCGGTTCCCGACCGGTCGTACGTCTGCTCCGGCCACATCGGCTTCCACTTGGTGGCGTCGCTGTTCGGGATCAGGTCGGGATCGAGGTCCGGCGGCAGGTTGTTGACGTCGAACGTCGTGCTGGCCGTCGTCTGACGCTCCTCAAGACACCCCTGCCAGATGTTGAGCGATCCGTTGTATTTGCTGGGATCCGGCACGCCGGTGCCGTTGGAGATGCTGGCGACGTAGCCGGAGATATCGGCCGGCCATTGCGTGTAGCGCCACAGCGGCACCACAGGCTGGTTTCGGATGACGCATGTACCCTTGCTGGGGTTGCCACTGTTCGCGGTCCAGCTGTCGACCAGCTTCCATTGCGCCACGCCCGTCGTGTCGTACGTATAGGCGGTCGCGCCATATTTGTTGGTGAACAGCGCCGGCGTGCGGTTGACGTAGCCGTTGCACGCCGCCTGCGTGATGTTGTTGTAGGTCGTCGTCGTCGTCGCCCCGTAGTTCTGGTCGCCGACCGCGCGACGCGTCTGGTAGGTCCAGTCGGTGTTGAGCATGTATTGCGTCGGCACCGCGGCGCCGGCGTTCACCGTCGAGGTATAGGTGACGACACCATAGCGCAGGTGCGTCGACGGATCGGCGTTGGACGCGACGGTGTCGTAGAAGTCCATGACCGCGCCGCGGAGCGCGACGATCTTGGAGGTCGACTTCTCCGTGTAGCTGTACCCCTTGGTCCCGTCGGGGCGCGTGTAGGTTTCGCTCGTCATCGTGCAGCCGCCGGTTTCCTGCGGCGCGCAGGTCATCGATCCGGTCGTGTCGAGCACGAACATCACGTCGGTGTCGGCGATGTCGAAACGCGCTTCGCAGGTGACGGTGATCGACCGGACCGGCTGGCCGAACATCTTCATCACCGTCATCGGCACCTGGGTGGTGGCGGTACCCGCGACCTGATTGTCGGCGGTCTTGGTCGGCGTGAACGGAACGTTGGCCGTGGTATAGGCGGGCGTCCCCATCATCGCGCTTGGGAAATTGTTGGCGAAGAACAGCTTGGCCTGCGCAGCGGCGTTCGTGTCGAGCGTGGTGGCGGTGCTGTCGATCATGAACTTGCGGCCGGCGAGCGCGCCCGCGTCGCACGCCTGCTGCAATCGCACCTTGACCATGTACAGCCGGCCGATGTCGACCGCCGATCCGGTCAGCGCCGACAGCGGAATCAGGAAGGCGGCGAGCATCGCCAGCGTATTGCCGCCGGTCGCCCGCATCAGTCGCGTCAGGAAGCACGGCGTCGGCGTCCTGCCCGCTGTCATCCCGTGTGAATGTGTCACGCCTGCCCCGTCCGATGAGTTCAAAATCGCCGTAACCCATTATATCTCAACAATTCGTATCCATGCTGGCGGCCACGCCGCTGCGGCGGGGCGCTTGTCCGGCGGACCGGCACGGGGCAAGCGTCCCGCGCATGACCGATCCGAACCCCGATGCGCTGCCCGCCGATCGCGCGCTCGTCGTCGCCACCGCGCCCGCCGTTGCCCGCGACGCGCTGCACACGCTGTTCGCGCTCGACCTGCGGCTCGCGGCGATCGTCCGGGCGGCGCGGGAGCCGATGATCGGCCAGATGCGGCTCGCCTGGTGGCATGACGCCCTGGGCCGGCTCGACGGTGCCGACGCACCCGCCGAACCGCTGTTGCAGGCGGTGCAGGCGCATCTGGTGCCCGCCGGCATCCGCGGCGATGCACTGGCCGCGCTGATCGACGGGTGGGAGGCGCTGATCGCCGCCGACACGCTCGACGATGCGGCGCTGATGCGACACGCCGAATCGCGGGGGGCGGGCCTGTTCGTGCTGCTCGGCCGTGTGCTCGGCACCGATTCGCCGCTGCTCGCGCCGGCGGGGCGCGGCTGGGCGTTCGCGGATCTGGCGGGGCATCTGTCCGTCGAACGCGCCGCGGCGGATGCTGCCGCGCTGGCACGGGCGCAGTGGTCGCAAGCCTTCTCAAAGCGTTGGCCACGCCCGTTGCGGGTGATCGGGCTGTTGAGCCTGGTGTCGTACCTCGACGATCGCGGCGGTTCGCCGTTTGCCAATGCACTCCGGACGACGCGATTTCGGATCGACGGTCGCTGAACTCTTGCCCTGATCGATAGGATCGCTAGCGTCGACTTGTACGGGAGGGCAGGGCGATGTGGCGATATCTGGCGGGGGGTGGGGCGTTACTGGCGGCGGTAGCCGCGGGGGTGATGATGTCGGGCGGCGCGGCGCGGCCCTCGTCGCCGCTTCCTCCGGCACCCTTGCGTCAGGCGGCTGCCAGCGCGGGCACGCCCGACGATCCCGTGCCCGAGGCGGCGCCGGCGACGCGGGAGGCGCGCCGCTTCGGCCGCTACGACAAGGACCGCGACGGCGCGGTGACGCGCGACGAATATCTCGCCGCGCGGCGCAAGGCGTTCGCCAAGCTCGACGTCAACGGCGACGGGCGGCTCGATTTCGACGAATGGGCGGTGAAGGCGACGACCAAGTTCGCCGCCGCCGACCGCGACAGGTCGGGGTCGATGGATGCCGCCGAATTCGCCACCACCGCGGTCAAGCGGAAGCCGGCATCCCGTACGAAATGCCCGCCCGATCGGCCGCCGGCGGAGGAGGGCTGACCCACGCGGCGAAGGCGGTGCGCGCGCGATCGGTATACATGCGCTTGCGATCCGCCTTCTTCGTCCGCCCCTCGATCGGCGGCATCAGGCCGAAGTTGACGTTCATCGGCTGGTACGTCTCCGCGACCGCGGCACCGGTGATGTGGTTGAGCAGCGCGCCGAGCGCCGTTTCGACCGGCGGCGGCGCCAGCGTCGCGCCGGACAGCTCCGCCGCGGCGAAGCGGCCCGCCATCAGCCCGACCGCCGCGCTCTCGATATAGCCTTCGCAGCCGGTGATCTGGCCGGCGAAGCGCAGGTTGGGCCGGGTCCTGAGCCGCAGCGTCGAATCGAGCAACTCGGGCGCGCGGATGAAGGTGTTGCGATGCAGCCCGCCCAGCCGCGCGAACTCCGCATCGCGCAGGGCGGGGATGGTGCGGAACAGCCGCACCTGCTCGGCGTGCTTCAGCTTGGTCTGGAAGCCGACGATGTTCCACAGCGTGCCCTGCGCATTGTCCTGGCGCAGCTGCACCACGGCATAGGGCCAGCGGCCGGTGCGCGGATCGTCGAGGCCGACGGGCTTCATCGGCCCGTAGCGCAGCGTGTCGATCCCGCGCCCCGCCATCACCTCGATCGGCATGCACCCCTCGAAATAGGGCGTGTCCTTTTCCCATTCCTTGAATTCGGTCTTTTCGCCGGCGATCAGGCCGGCGTGGAAGGCGAGATATTCGTCCTTCGTCATCGGGCAGTTGATATAGTCCGCCTCGCCCTTGTCCCAGCGCGAGGCCTTCCACGCGATGTCCATGTCGATCGTGTCGAAATGGACGATCGGGGCGAGCGCGTCGAAGAAGGCGAGCGCCTCCGCGCCGGTCGCACCGCCGATCGCCGTGGCCAGCGCGGGCGCGGTCAGCGGCCCGGTGGCGAGGATCGCGGGCCCGTCGGGCAGCGTATCGACGCGTTCGCGCACCAGCGTCACGTTGGGGTGGTCGGCCAGCGCGGCGGTGACGCCGGCGGAATAGCCGTCGCGATCGACCGCCAGCGCCGACCCGGCGGGGACGCGGTGCGCGTCCGCCTGGCGCATGATGAGCGAGCCGAGCGCGCGCATTTCCTGGTGCAAGAGGCCGACGGCGTTCGATTCGGCATCGTCCGACCGGAAGCTGTTCGAACACACGAGTTCGGCGAGGTGGTCGGTCTGGTGCGCGGGCGTGCGCTCGCCCGAGCCGCGCATTTCGGACAGGCGAACGCGGAACCCCGCCTCCGCCAGCTGCCACGCGGCTTCCGATCCGGCGAGGCCGCCGCCGACGATATGGATGTCATGGGTCATGGCGTCGGCATTAGGCGCCGCCGCCGCCGCGGGCAACGCACCGCCGCGCTGGTGCGTTCGGGACGGCATGACGACGATCTATACCATCGGTTACGAGGCCACGACGATGGCCGATTTCCTCGCCGCCCTGCGAACCGCCGGCGTGGCGCGCGTGATCGACGTGCGCGCGCTCCCGCTGTCGCGCCGGCCGGGCTTTTCCAAGTCCTCGCTCGCCGCGCAGCTGGCGGAGGTCGGCATCGACTACGTCCACCTGAAGTCGCTCGGCACGCCGAAGCGGGGGCGCGACGCCGCCAAGAAGGGCGACGTCGCGACGCTGGAGGCGGTGTACGACGAGCAGCTCGCGTTGCCGGAGGCGCAGGCCGCCGCGGCGATCATGCTCGACCTTGCCGCGGAACGGCCGAGCGCGTTGCTCTGTTACGAGCGCGACCCCGCGCATTGCCACCGCACGCTGCTGCTCGACGCGGTGGGCGAGGGGGCCACGGTCGTCGATCTGTACGCCTAGACCGCGTCGCGCAGCCGCCGGACGCGCCGGATCCGCGGTTCGCGGTCCAGCTCCGCCTCGGCGCGGATCGAGCGGCGCAGCGCGTCGCGCTTCTCGTGGATCGACGCGATCACCGGACCCATCGCGACGCCCAGGTCCACCAGCACCGCCTCGGACAATTGCAGCGAGCTCTCGAGCGTTTCCGGCACCGCGTCGGTCACCCCGGCGCGGTACAGCTCCGCCGCGTGGCCGGGATCGCGGGCGCGCGCGATGATCGGCAGCGCCGGCGCCAGCGCGCGCATCCGCCGCGCCAGCCGCACGGTGAGCACGGGGTCGTCCATCGTCAGGATCAACGCGCGCGCATGGGCAAGATCGAGCCGGTCGACCAGTTCGGCACGGGCGATGTCGCCGAACAGCACCGGATAGCCGTCGCGCCGCGCGGCGGCGACGGTGTCGACGTCCGCCTCGACCGCGAGGTAGCGCTGGCCGTGGACCGCGAGCAGGTCCGCGACCATCTGTCCGACGCGGCCGAAGCCGATCACTACGGCGCCCGGCCCGGCGCCGTCCACCGCGACGGGAGGGTCGTCGTCGACCGAACGCCGCTCGATCCCGCGCGACAGCAGGTTGCCCGCCTTTGCCAGCAGCGGCGTGATGGTCAGCCCGATCGCGGTCACCGTCTGCCAGAAGGCGGCGGTGGACGGCAGGATCAGCTGCGCCTGCGCGGCGGTCGCCAGCACGATCAGCGTCGTTTCCGACGGGCTGCCCATCAGCAGCCCGGTTTCGGCCGCCGTGCCACGCCCGGTCTGCGCGACGCGCAGCAGCAGGAAGGTGACGATCGCCTTTACCCCGACGACCGCTACCACCGCCACCAGCAGCGACGACCAGTTGGCCAGCACCTCCGCCAGATTGACGCTCATGCCGACGGTGATGAGGAACACGCCCAGCGCCAGCCCCTTGAACGGCGCGGTCATCACTTCGACCTCGGTATGATATTCGGTTTCGGCGATCAGCAGTCCGGCGAGCAGCGCGCCGACGATGGGCGACAGGCCCGCCGCGGTGGTCGCGACGCTCGCGACGATCACCACCAGCAGCGAGGCGGCGAGGAACAGCTCCGGGCTCTTGGTGCGCGCCGCCTGCGCGAACAGGCGCGGCAGGACGAGGCGGCCGCCGAGATACATCACGACCACCGTCGCCGCGCCGCGCAGCGCGACGCCGGCGATGCCGACCCAGCCTTCGTCGCTGGCGGTCGGCGCCATCGCACCGAGCGCGAAGATGATCGGCACCAGCGCCAGATCCTCGAACAGCAGCATCGCGAACGCGCCGCGCCCGACCGGGCTGGTGGTGCCGACCAGCGGCAGCACCAGCGCGGTCGACGACAAAGCGAGCGCGAAGCCGAGGCCGGCGGCCCCCGCCCAGTCCTGCCCGAGCAGGTGGACCGCGATGGCGATCAGCGCCGCCGATCCGATCAGCTCCGCGGGCCCGGTGCCGAACACCTGCGCGCGCATCGCCCACAACCGCTTGAACGACAGTTCCAGGCCGATCGAGAACAGCAGCAGGATGATGCCGAACTCGGCGAACGGCTCGATCGAATGCGGGTTGGATATGGTCAGGTAATAGAGCCACGGCGCCCGGTCGGTCAGCTGCCCCAGCCCGAACGGGCCGACGAGCATGCCGACGAGGATGAAGCCGATCACCGGGCTGACGCGGAACCGCGCGAAGGCGGGGATCACGAGCCCCGCCGCCCCCAGGATCACCAGCGTGTCGCTGAAGCCCGCATTGTCCAGTCCGATCGCCATGACCGCGACTGTAGGGGAGGGCGGCGAAATGTCAGCCCTTGATCGCCCTCTCGTGCAGGATCGACGCTACGGTCAGGCCGCGACCAGCCGATAGTCCCTGAACTGTTCGCGCAGCGCGGTCTTGAGCAGCTTACCGGTGGCGGTGTGCGGCAGGCTGTCGACGAACACCACCGCATCGGGCAGCCACCATTTCGCGACCACACCCGACAGATGCGCCACGATCGCGCCTTCGTCGACGTCGCTGTCGGGCTTGCGCACGACGACGAGCAGTGGCCGCTCGTCCCAGCGCGGGTGCGCGATGCCGATCGCCGCGGCCTCCGCGACGCCGGGGCAGCCGACCGCCGCATTCTCCAGCTCGACCGAGCTGATCCATTCGCCGCCCGACTTGATGACGTCCTTCGACCGGTCGGTGATCTGCATCGTGCCGTCGGGGTGGATCACCGCGACGTCGCCGGTGTCGAACCAGCCGTCCGCGTCGATCGCGTCCGCCTCCGCCCCGAAATAGCGTTTGACCACCCAGGGGCCCCGGATGTGCAGCCGCCCCGCGCTGGCGCCGTCGCGCGGCAGGTGCGCGCCGGCATCGTCGATCACCGTCAGCTCGACCCCGAACGGGATCTGGCCCTGCTTGGTCAGGAAATCCAGCTTGCGATCCTTCGGCCAGTCGGCCCAGCCGACCGGCGGCGCGCCCGCGGTCGCGACCGGAGAGGTTTCGGTCATGCCCCACAGGTGCTTGACCTCCACCCCCATGTCCATCAGCCGCTCGATCATCGCCCGCGGCGCGGCGGACCCGCCGATCGTCGCCATCCTCAGATGGGGCAGGGCGGTGCCGGCGGCGTCGAGATGCGCGAACATCGCCAGCCAGACGGTCGGCACGCCCGAGGATATCGTCACGCCCTCGCGGTTCATCAGTCCGCACAGCACCGCGGCATCGTTCACCGCCGAAAAGACCAGCTTCGCCCCGGCGAGCGGCGCCGCGAACGGCGTGCCCCAGGCGGCGGCGTGGAACAGCGGCACCACCGGCAGCAATACCGAGGCGGACGACAGCGCCAGCACCGCCGGCGACACGACCAGCATCGCGTGCAGCAGGGTGGATCGATGTTCGTACAGCACGCCCTTCGGGTGGCCGGTCGTGCCGCTGGTATAGCAGAGCATGCACGGGTCGCGCTCCGATCCTTCGGCCCAGGCATAGTCGCCGTCCTCGGCTTCCAGCAGCGCGTGCAGCGTGCCGGGCCCGTCGCCGTCCATGACGACATAGCGTTCGATGCTGGTCCACTGGCCGCGCAGCCGGTCGACGATCGGCTGGAACGCGCGGTCGTAGAACAGCACGCGATCCTCGGCATGGTTGGCGATGTAGACGAGCTGGTCGTCGAACAGCCGCGGGTTGATCGTGTGGATCACCCCGCCCATCCCGATCGTCCCGTACCAGGCGGCAAGGTGATGGCCGTGGTTCATCGCGAGCGTCGCCACCCGGTCGCCGCGACGGATGCCCATCCGCTCCAGCGCCTGCGCCAGCCGGCGGGCATCGTGCGCGAGGCCGCGCCAGTCGCTGCGCGTCTCGCTTCCGTCGGCCCAGCGGGTGACGATCTCGCGCGCGCCGTGCTCGCGCGCCGCATGATCGAGCAGCGTCGATACCCGAAGTTCGAAATCCTGCATCCCGCCCAGCATCGCCTGCTCCTGTCGGCCGTGCGCCGGTCGCGCCTCGGCATTGCCCCGACCATACCCGACCAAGCAGCAAGGGCAATCCCGCGGGTGTCAGGAATGATTGCCGGCCGGCGGCATTGCGACGGGGCGGGGCCGCGCCTAGCCTGATGTCCGCACGCACCCGCCCCGGAGTCGACGATGATCCCTGCATGCCTGCTGCTGCTCGCAAGTGCGCTGCTGCCAACGATCGGTGGTATCGTAGCGCCGGACGGAACGGCGCTGATCGCGATGGATATCGCGTCGGGGGCGCAGGGCCGTGCCGCGGCGGACGTCTATCGCATCGCGAGCCCGCTGCCGCCGAGGGCGTTCAGCGCCGCCTATGCCGCGGCGGCGCGCCGCGCGGGCTACGAAACCACGTCGAGCGCGCGGATCGTCGTCGGCAGGCGAACCGGCGGCGGCGGCTTCCGCCTCGTCCTCCAACCGCGCGGGCCGGGCTCGACGGGGGTGCTGACGGTCACACGATAGCGAAAGCGATGGCCCGCACGCAGGCGGCTGCCGCGCGAGGTCGGGGCGAACCGCTGTCATACGATCCCTCGACGGAGTGGACGACGGACGCGCGACCGGCCGTCGTCAATCCTTCGAGACGGTCGTGGACTGCGGCGAGACCCGGCCGTTGACCGCGATCGCGGTCGCGGTCGCATTGGGGCGCGCGTTCATCCGCACCGCGGCGGCTCCGGGCAGTCCGGGGAAGCGTGGCCACAGGCCCTGTGCCAGCGCCGACCGGCTGGTCGACGCCTTCCGCCCCGCCTGCGCCTCGTACATCCAATAGTTGCGCAGCACCGTCGTCACATAGCCGCGCGTCTCCCAATAGGGGATGCTCTCGATGTACAGCAGCGGGTCGCCGCCATCCCGCACGATCGCATTCCAGTCGCCGACCGGACGCGGGCCGGCATTGTAGGCGGCGATGACCTTCGGCAGCAGCCCGCCGGTCACGCCCGCCATGTCGCGCAGCCGCTCGAGATGACGCTGGCCGATATCCATGTTCGTCGCCGGCCGGGTCAGCGCCGCCTTGTCGAGGCTCAACCCCTGCTCGCGCGAATAGTCGGTTGCGGCGGCGGGCATGATCTGCATCAGGCCATAGGCGCCGGCGGGGCTGACCACCTTGTTGCGGAAGCCGCTTTCCTCGAGCGTGTGGGCATAGACCAGCGCCCTGTCGACGCGCCATCCGCTCGCCGGGGTCCAATTGGGGGTGGGGTAGCGCGCCTCCGCGGTCGCGACGACGCCCTGCGGGCAATTGTGCGCGAGCCAGACCGTGGTGGCGGGCAGGCTCAGCGCCTCGGCCACGCGGACGAGGCTGCCGAATTCGGCGGGGTCGCCGATCCGGGCCTGCTGGCGCACGACGCTATCGGCAAGGTCGGTTTCGCCGATCTCGGCCAGTGCCGCGGCGACGCGGATGTTGGGCCGCTTGTCGAGCCGGGCCCAGTCCGCCGCGACGACCTGCGTCGACGGTCGTCCCTTGTCCTTGATGAGCAGCGCCTGCCGCGAGAGCTGACCGTAGAAGCTCTCCGAGAATTGCGCGGCCGAGCGCAGCCGCGCCTGAACCTTGTCGGGCCGTCCGCACACCATGTCCGCGCGCGCCGCCCAATAGAGCGCCGCGGCACGCAGGTCGACGTCGCTCGCGCGCGCGGCCACGCCCTCGAACCCGGTTCCGGCGGCGGCGCAATCGGACTGTCGCCAGGCGGCGAGTGCGCCCATCCAGCGTCCCTGCACCGCCCAGTCGCCCGCGCCGTCGCCGGCCCGGGTCGCCATGACGCGCGCATTGGCGTCGTCGCCGGTGAGGAAATACATCCACGCGACCTTCGCCTGCCATTCGGTCTGCGCCTCCGGCGTCAGGCCCTGCGTCGCGTCCAGCAGCGCCTGCGCATCGGGCGCGAGGTCCGCCTTCACGAACGGCTGCATCCGGATCGCGAGGTCGGCGGCGATCTCGTCGCTCCGGCTGCTTTTCGCGCGGACCCGGCGGGGCGCACCGTCCTGCCAGATCAGCCGCTGCGCCTGGGGCAGGGGGGGCAGTTCCACCGCGCCGCGCGTGCGCGCGATCCGCGCGAGATCGGCGGCTTCGGGCAGTTCCGGCGCCTCGTTGAGCAGCGCGACCAGCGGCTCGAGCTCCACCCGGGGCGAACCCTTGGCGGTGAACAGCTCGGCGCGGGCGATCGCGTGGAGCGGGCCGGGCTTCATCGCGTCGAGCCCGATCTGCGCGTTCTGCCACTGGCCGTCGCGGATCGCCTGGAACACCGCGCGATAGCCGTCGCGCTGGCCGGCATCGAGCTGGTCGGGAATCCGGTCGACGGTGCCCGCGGCGGCGAGCCGGGCGTCGCCCGCGGGTGCGTTGGGATCGGCCAAAGCCGGCGCGGCGCCCGCGGGTGCGTTCGGGTCGGCGAGGGCCGGTGCGGCGCTCGCTAGCACGGCGGCGGCCCCGACCATCAGCAGATGCTTTGCGATCACCCGGACAATCCCCCCATCAGCAATTGCAGGTCCCGCCACGCCTCCGCCTTCGCCGCGGGCTTTTCCAGCAGGAAACGCGGGTGGAAGCTGGCGACCACCCCCGTCTGCCCCATCTTATGGTCAAACCGGTGTAAAGACCCTCGCGTCCCCGGCATCTCCGCCCCCAGAATCGCACGGCTCGCCGCATTGCCGAGGCACAGCAGCCGTTTCGGCGCGACCAGACCGACATGATGCTGCGATATCGCGGCGAGCCGCCCCTCGACCTCGCGCGGCATCCGCCCCGCCACCGGCCGCTTCGCACACACCGCGGCGAGGTGGACCCGACCCCGGTCGAGCCCGATCGCGGCGAGCATGCGGTCGAACAGCGCGCCGGGAGCGCCGGTCAGCAACGTGCCCGCCTCGCCGTCGTCCTTGTCGGGGCAATCGACCAAAATCATGATCGCCGCATCGGCCGGGCCGGTCGCGGCGATCGATACGCCGCGCCATTCGACCTCGGGCACGGCATCGCCGATCCGCCACGCGATGAAATCGGCGAGGGCATCGGGCATCGTCGCCGCGGCGGGCGGGACTGGCGTGGCGGCGGTCGCGGCGTGCGCCACGGCCACCGCCATCGGCGAAACAGTCGGCGCGTTCAGCCAGTCTCGCGGCGCATCGTCGACGAGCATGTCGACGCCCGCCTCCTGCCACCAGTCGAGCGCGCTCGCCGCGCTGTCCATCCAGTCGAGATGCTGATCGGCCCCCACGCATTCCCTTTTCTGTAGGTTGACGTTTTCGTCAACTTGCCCGATCGCGGTCCGGAGACGAGACGTTGTCGGCCTGCGCCTGACCGCTATCCCCCGGCGCCGACAACCGCAACCGTATCCGGGAGTGGACATGATGACGACACGCGAGACAGACCGCGAATCGATGCCTTACGACGTGGTGATCGTCGGTGCCGGGCCGGCCGGCCTGTCGGCGGCGATCCGCTTCAAACAGGTCGCGGCCGAACAGGGCGCGGACCTTTCGGTCTGCGTGCTCGAAAAGGGGTCGGAGGTCGGCGCCCACATCCTGTCGGGCGCGGTCATCGATCCGCGCAGCCTCGACGAACTGCTGCCCGACTGGCGCGACGACTGTCCGCTCGCCGAGGTGCCGGTGACCGAGAACCTGCATTGGGTAATGTCGGCGAAGAAGAAGGTGACGCTGCCGCACCTGTGGACGCCGCCGTTCCTGCACAACAAGGGCACCTATACCGGCAGCCTCGGCAACCTGTGCCGCTGGCTGGCGGGCAAGGCCGAGGAGCTGGGCGTCGAGATCTTCCCCGGCTTCGCGGCGGCGGAGATCCTGTTCGACGAGCAGGGCCGGGTGAAGGGCGTCGCCACCGGCGACATGGGGGTCGCCCGCGATGGCACGCACAAGGGCGACTATCAGCCCGGCCTCGAACTCCACGCGAAATACACCTTCTTCGCCGAGGGGGTGCGCGGCCATCTGTCGAAGGAGGTCATCCGCATCTTCGACCTGGCGAAGGACGCGCAGCCGCAGGTCTATGGCCTGGGGGTGAAGGAATTGTGGGACATCGATCCCGCGCTCCATTCGCCGGGTCGCGTCATCCATACGCAGGGGTGGCCATTGGGCGACGATGCCAACGGCGGCGGCTGGCTGTACCATCAGGCGAACGGCCAGGTCAGCCTCGGCTTCGTGACGTGGCTCAACTACAGCAATCCCTATCTGTCTCCGTTCCAGGAGATGCAGAAGTGGAAGACGCATCCCGAGATCGCGGCGATCCTGAAGGGCGCCAGGCGCGTGTCCTATGGCGCGCGCGCGATCAGCGACGGCGGGCTGCAGTCGATCCCGAAGCTGGTCTTTCCGGGCGGCGCACTGATCGGCTGTTCGGCAGGCTTCCTCAACGTGCCGCGGATCAAGGGCACGCACACGGCGATGAAGAGCGGGATGATGGCCGCCGAGGCCGCCACCGAGGCGATCCTGTCGCAGCGTGCGCACGACGAACTGGCCGCCTATCCCGAGGCGTTCGAACGGTCGTGGGTGAAGAAGGAGCTGTCGATCGTCCGCAACGTCGTGCCGCTGGTCAAGAAGTTCGGCGACTTCCTCGGATCGGGGCTGTCGGGCGTGACGATGTGGCTCGAGCATTTCGGTATCCGTATGCCGTTCACGATGAAGCATCATCCCGACCACGAGACGCTGTGGCGCAAGGACATGGTCAAGCCGCCGGTCTATCCGAAGCCCGACGGGGTGCTGACGTTCGACCGCCTGTCGTCGGTGTTCCTGTCGAACACCAATCACGAGGAGGATCAGCCGGTCCACCTGACGCTGCGCGATCCCGACGTGCCGGTCGAATACGACCTGCCGATGTACGACGAGCCCGCTCAGCGCTACTGCCCGGCGGGCGTCTACGAGATCGTCGGACAGGACACCGGCGATCCCAAGTTCGTCATCAACGCGCAGAATTGCGTCCACTGCAAGACCTGCGACATCAAGGACCCGACCCAGAACATCAACTGGGTCGTACCCGAGGGCGGTGGAGGCCCCAACTATCCCAACATGTAACGTTTTCGACGTGGCGCGCGGTGCGGTCCCCGGTCGTCTGTTCGCGGCCATGCCCGCCGCGTTCCTTTTCGCCGCGGCGATGCCGGCGCAGGCCGATACGGGCGGCGTCGCGACCTATCTGAAGGCGCGGGCGGCGGACGGGGACGGGCGCGCCGATCTGGCCGTCGCCGGGTACGCGCGGGTGCTCGCCGCCGCCCCGGCGAGCACCGTCGTCGCCGCGCGCGCGTATCGCGAGGCCCTGGCGGCGGGCGACATCGCGCTCGCGACCCGCGCCGCGGCGATCTTGCGCGGCACGCCGGACGCGCCCGCCGACCTGCCGTTGCTGCCGCTGGCGCAGGCCGCCGCGCGCAACGATCCGGCGGGCGTCGAGGCCGCCGTCGCCGATCTCGCGCGCACCCCGCTCGGCGTTCTCGCGCCGTCGCTGCGCGCGTGGCTTGCGGTTTCGCGCGGGCGCGATCCGGCGCCTGCGCTTGCCGCCGCGGGGAAGAGCCCGGTCACCCAGCGGCTCGCCGCGGAAACCGCGGCCCTGCTGCGGATCGCGCAGGGCGATGCCGACGGCGGGATCGCCGCGGTGCAGGCGCTGCGCGAGGCGGGTTCGCCGATCGACCTGCGCCTCGCGGCGGGGCAATTGCTGTTCGGGACCGGCCATGCCCAACAGGCGCGGGCGTTGCTGACCGGCAGCGATCCGGTGTTCGCGGCCCTGCGCAGCGGTGTGGCGGCGCGGCCGACGCTCGGCTATGGCGTCGCGCGCCTGCTCGGCCGCGTCGCCGGCGATCTTGCCGACCAGGACGCGGCGCCGCTGTCGATCGCACTCGCGCGCACCGCCCTCGTCGCCTATCCCGACAACGATCGTATCCGCCTGCTGCTCGCCGGCGCGCTGGCGCAGGACAAGGCGACCGGACCCGCGCTCGCGGCACTCGACGCGATGTCACCCGACAGCCCGTTCGCCGCCGCCGCCGTGGACGCCCGCATCACCATCCTGTCCGGCGCCGGACGCGGGGATGCCGCGCTGGCGCTTGCCCGCGGCCGCGCCGAACGTACCGGTGCCACGCCCGCCGACTGGCAGCGCTACGCCGACCGGCTGATGCTCGCGAACCGCTTTGCCGATGCCGCGGCATGGTATCGCCGCATCGTCGATGCCGCACCGGACGCCGCGGGCTGGAGCGCGTGGCTGCATTATGGCGGGGCGCTCGAACAGGCGGGGGCGTGGCCCGCCGCCCGCGACGCGCTGCGACGCGCGGTGGTGCTGGCGCCGCGCGAACCGCTGGCGCTCAATTATCTGGGCTATGCCCAGGCCGAACGCGGCGAGAACGTCGCCGCCGCGACGACGATGCTGGAACGCGCGCACGCACTCAGTCCCGAGGATCATTCGATCGCGGATTCGCTCGGCTGGGCCTATTATATGCGTCGCGAGACCGCGCGCGCGCTGCCGCTGATCGAATCCGCCGCAGCGGGCGACCCGGTCAATGCGGAAATCGGCGAGCATCTCGGCGACATCTACTGGGCGGTCGGCCGCCGCTACGAGGCGCGCTATGCGTGGCGCGCCGCCGCGCTGACCGCCGCACCCGCCGACGCGCCGCGGCTCGCGGCCAAGATCGCCACGGGGTTGCCCCGCCGATGATCGTCGAGCGCGCACCCGCCAAGATCAACCTGGCACTCCACGTCCGCCATCGCCGCCCCGATGGCTATCACGAACTGGAGACGCTGTTCGCCTTCGCCGCCGACGGCGACACCGTCACCGTGGTGCCGGCCGGGCGTGACGCGTTCGCCGTGACGGGGCCCTTCGCCGCGACGCTGGTCGCCGGGCCGGCGGGGCCGGGCGGCAATCTGGTCGAGCGCGCGGCGGATGCCTTCCGCGACGCCTTCGCCGTCGAACGCCGCCATGCGATCACGCTCGACAAGCACCTGCCGGTCGCGTCCGGGATCGGCGGCGGATCCGCGGATGCCGCCGCGACGCTGCGCGCGCTCGCGCGGCTGCACGGGATCGCGACAGACGATCCGCGGCTGTTCGTCATCGCCGCGGCGCTCGGCGCGGACGTGCCGGCCTGCCTCCTCGGGCGCACCACGCTGGGCACGGGCAAGGGCGAATCGCTCGTCCCGGTGGACGGGCTCGCCGGCACGCCGCTGCTGCTGGTCAATCCCGGCGTGGCCGTGGCGACGGGGGCGGTGTTCGCGCGCTGGGACGGCGTCGATCGCGGCGGCATCGTCGCAGGGGGCGACCTGATCGCGCGCGCGATCGCAGGACGCAACGACCTGCAACCCGCCGCACTGGCCATCGCCCCGATCATCGCCAAGGTCCTCGAAACGCTTGCGGGCGGCGCGATCCTGTCCCGCATGTCCGGCAGCGGTGCGACCTGTTTCGCGCTGTTCCGCGACCTCGTCGCCCGCGACGCCGCCGCCGTCCGGGCGCGGGAACACGGGTGGTGGGCGCTGCCGACGGTATTGACCTGATCGACCGAAAAGCGACGGTTCCCCTCTTGTTCCCGTAGAACAAAGGTCGTACATGCAGAACAGACGCGTTGCCCCGCACACGCGCTTGCTCTAGCGAGGAACCTCCCGATGGCCGCCAGTCTGAAAGTGATCGATACCGGCATGGCAACCGCTACCACCGACCGTCAGAAGGCGCTCGACGCCGCTTTGGCCCAGATCGACCGTGCCTTCGGCAAGGGGTCGGCGATGAAGCTCGGCGCCAAGCAGTCGATGGAGGTCGAGACGATCTCGACCGGCTCGCTGGGGCTCGACATCGCGCTCGGCGTCGGCGGCCTGCCGCGCGGCCGCGTGATCGAGGTCTACGGGCCCGAATCGTCGGGCAAGACCACGCTCGCGCTGCATGTGATCGCCGAGGCGCAGAAGGGCGGCGGCACCGCCGCGTTCGTCGACGCCGAGCATGCGCTCGACCCCGTCTATGCCAAGAAGCTGGGCGTCAATATCGACGAGCTGATCGTGTCGCAGCCCGATACGGGCGAGCAGGCGCTGGAGATCGTCGACACGCTGGTGCGGTCCAATGCGATCGACGTGCTCGTGGTCGATTCGGTCGCCGCGCTCGTCCCGCGCGCCGAGATCGAGGGCGAGATGGGCGACAGCCATGTCGGTCTCCAGGCCCGGCTGATGTCGCAGAGCCTGCGCAAGCTGACCGGTTCGATCAGCCGGTCGCGGTGCATGGTGATCTTCATCAACCAGCTGCGCATGAAGATCGGTGTGATGTACGGCAACCCGGAGACGACGACGGGCGGCAATGCGCTGAAGTTCTACGCCAGCGTCCGCCTCGACATCCGTCGCACCGGCGCGATCAAGGACAAGGAAGAGGTGACCGGCAACGCGACGCGCGTGAAGGTCGTCAAGAACAAGGTCGCGCCGCCGTTCAAGCAGGTCGAGTTCGACATCATGTACGGCGAGGGCATTTCGAAGATCGGCGAGATCCTCGATCTCGGCGTCAAGGCGGGCCTCGTCGAGAAATCGGGCGCGTGGTTCAGCTACGACAGCGTCCGGATCGGCCAGGGGCGCGAGAATTCGAAGACCTATCTGCGCGAGCATCCCGAGATGGCCGACCGCCTCGAAAAGGCGATCCGCCAGCGCACGGAGAAGGTCGCCGAGGAAATGATGACCGGTCCGGAGGCGGACGACGACCTGTGACGACGCAGCGTCCGGCCGGCAGGATGGATCGAGGGGCTCGCCGGCAACGGCGGGCCCTTTTCGGTTGGCCGCATCGCGATGGGCGCGCTCCGGTGCCCCGAACGCGCGATCGCGACCGCCGCCATGCGCCACGCGGTAACCAGCGCATGGCGATAAGGCCCTGCGTGATCGGGCGGCGCGGACAGCGGGCGGTGCGATGACATCCGCATCGGACTGGACCGGGCGGGTCGGACGGACCTGGGCGGCGGAATGGGCGCGGACCGATCGCTCGTTCGCCGCGCTGACGCCGCATCTCGATGCCGCAATCGCCGCCGCGGCGCCGACCGGTGCGTTCCGGGCGCTGGACATAGGGTGCGGCGCCGGGGCGACCGCGCTGGCGCTGGCGCAGGCGCGGCCAGATGGCGACGTCACCGGGGTCGACCTGTCGTCCGAGCTGATCGCCGTCGCGCTGCGCCGTGGTGGGGAGCGGGGCAATCTCCGCTTCGTCACCGGCGACGCAACCGCGATGGCGGGCGACCTGTCACCGGTCGATCTGTTCGTCTCCCGCCACGGGGTGATGTTCTTCGCCGATCCGGTCGCGGCGTTCGGACGGCTGCGCGATGCCGCGGCTCCCGGGGCCGCGCTGGTCTTTTCGTGTTTCGGCGACCCCGCCGACAACCCCTGGTCGAGCGCGCTGGTGGAGGAGGTCACCGGCACGCGTCCGACGCGCGCGCCGGGATATGCGCCGGGTCCGTTCGGCCTTGCCGATCCGGCGGTCGCCACGCCGATCCTGCACGATGCGGGCTGGCGCATCGCCGGGCGGACCCGTGTCGACTTCCGCTACGTGGTGGGGGCGGGTGCGGATCCGGTGGCCGATGCGGTCGGCTTCTTCCGCCGGATCGGGCCGCTCGCCGGGGCGCTGCGCGACGCACCCGATCCCGTCCTGTCGATCGACCGGCTCAAAACCGTTCTCGCGCGTTATTGCAGCGGCGGGACCGTCGCCTTTCCGGCGGCGGCCTGGATATGGCGGGCACACGCCAGGGGGGACAAGCCATGATTATCGTCCATCACCTCGAGAACAGCCGGTCCCAGCGCATGCTGTGGATGCTCGAGGAGCTCGGCCTCGAATACCAGATCAAGCGCTACGAGCGCGATCGCAAGACGATGCTGGCCCCGCCGGAGCTGAAGCGGATCCATCCCCTGGGCAAGGCGCCGGTCATCGAGGACCTCGACGGCAACGGCGGCCAGATCGTCGCGGAGACGGGCGCGATCGTCGAATATCTGGTCGAGAAGGCGGACGGCCGGCTCGGGCCGCCCGCGCATCGCGACGCCGCGCTCTGCTATCGCTTCTGGCTGCACTATGCCGAGGGCTCGATGATGCCGCCGCTGCTGCTCAAGCTCGTGCTCGGCCGCATTCCGTTGATGGGCAAGCCGGCGATGAAGCGCATCCAGCCGATGATCGACGTCCACCTCGACTATGTCGAATCGCAGCTCGCGCAGCGGCCGTGGTTCGCCGGCAACGACATGACCGCCGCGGACGTCATGATGAGCTTTCCGCTGGAGGCCGCGCGCAGCCGCGCCGGCCTCGACGCGTCGCGCCCGGCGACGATCGCCTGGCTGGACACGGTGCACGCCCGCCCCGCCTATCAGGCGGCGCTGGCGAAGGGCGGACCCTACGCCTACGCCTGAATAACGGGCTTCACCGTCAGTGCAGGCGGTGGGCGGGGGCGTGTGGCGGTTCGATCTCGGCGGGCTCGCGCGGTTCGAACCCGCCCTCCCATTTCGCGACCACCGCGCTCGCCACCGCATTGCCGATGACGTTGGTGGCGGTACGGCCCATGTCGAGGAAATGGTCGATCGCCAGGATCAGCAGCAGCCCGGCTTCCGGGATGTCGAAGACCGGCAGCACCGCGGCGATCACGACCAGGCTGGCACGCGGCACCGCGGCGATGCCCTTCGACGAGATCATCAGGAACAGCAGCATCGCGATCTGCGTGCCGAGCGGCATGTGGATGCCATAGGCCTGGGCGATGAACACCGACGCGAACGTCATGTACATCATCGATCCGTCGAGGTTGAACGAATAACCGAGCGGCAGCACGAAGCTGGCGATCTTGGGTGGGACGCCGAACCGGTCGAGCGCCTCCAGCATGCGCGGATAGGCGGCCTCCGACGAGGCGGTGGTGAACGCCACCAACAGCGGCTCGCGCACGTAGCGAACGAGCTCGCGGATGCGCGGCCCGATGAAGAGGAAGCCGATCCCGAGCAGGATCGCCCACAGGATCATGAGCGCGAGGTAGAAGCTGCCCATGAAGAAGGCGAGCTGGCCGATCACGCCCGCGCCGCGTTCGGCGAGCGTCGCGGTCACCGCGCAGAACACCGCGATCGGTGCGACGCGCATGACGTAATCGGTGATCTGGAGCATGATCGCGACGAGGCCGTCGACCGCGCGGACGATCGGGGCGGCGCGATCGCCCACCGCGGTGATCGCCACGCCGACGAAGATCGAAAAGACGACGATCTGGAGGATCTCGTTGGTCGCCATCGCCTCGACCATCGATGCCGGGACGATATGCGTGATGAAGGTGTTGAGGCTGAACGCATTGGTCGCGACGCCCGCATCCGCGGTTACCGGCGGCAGCGCGAGGCCGATGCCGACGCCGGGCTGGATCGCGTTGACCAGGACCAGCCCAAGCCCCAGCGACAGGAGGCTCGCGCAGACGAACCAGCCGATCGCCTTCGCCCCGACGCGGCCCAGCGCGGCGGTGTCGCCCATCTGCGCGATCCCGCTGACCAGCGTCGCGAAGACGAGCGGTGCGATAATCATCTTGATGAGGCGCAGGAAGATCGTCGTGCCGATCGAGAAATAGCCGGCGATCCCCTTCAGCCGCGCCGCGGCGGCGGGCGTGCCGTCGTCCAGCCAACCGTTGATCGCCAGTCCCGTGACGATGCCGAGCAACAGGCCGATCACGATATACACAGTCAGCCGCTTGGCCATGCACGCACTCCCAGAAGTCCGCCAAGGGAAGGGGATTGCGGGCGCCGGGTCAAGCGCCGTATCGCAAACCGATGGTCGCCTTCCCCTCCCGCCGTGCGGTGCTCGCAGGCCTCGCCACCGTGCCGCTGCTGTCCGCGGGGGTGCTGCGCGCCGCCGAACCGGACCTGTCCGCGCTGCGCGACATGACCGGCGGGACGGCGCCGATCGGGCCGGACGAACGGGCCCGGCGGCTGGCGCGCGCGCAGGAGCTGATGCGGGCCGCGGGCCTCGGCGCGGTGCTGATCGAACCGGGGTCGTCGATGCGCTATTTCACCGGCGTCGCCTGGAGCCGCAGCGAGCGCCCGACGCTCGCGGTCCTGCCGCGCGAGGGCGCGCCGCTGATCGTCACGCCGTTCTTCGAGGAACCCTCGGTGCGCCAGACGCTCGCGATCCCCGCCGAGGTGCGCGTGTGGCAGGAGGACGGCAACGCGCTGGCGCGGGTCGCCGACTGGCTGAAGGAACGCCGGCTCGCGACGTTGCCGATCGGTATCGAGGAAACGACCCGGGTGTTCATCCCCGCCGACCTCGCCCGCGTCGCGCCCGACGCGCGACAGGTGAGCGCCAATCCCGTCGTCCGCGGCTGCCGGATGATAAAGACGCCTGCTGAGCTGGCGCTGATGCAGGTCGCGACCGACGTGACGATCGCCGCCTATCGCTGGCTCGCGTCGCGGATCGAGGGGGGCATGACCGGAGCGGAAATCGGCGCGCTGATGAACGCCGCTACCCGCAAACTGGGCGGCGATCCCGAATTCGCGCTCGCGCTGGTCGGCCCCGCCGCCGCGCTGCCGCACGGCAGCCGCGAGGTGCAGCGAATCGCGGCGGGCCAGATCCTGCTGATGGATTGCGGCTGCGCGGTGCAGGGCTATCAGTCCGACGTCTCGCGCACCTGGGTGCCGAAGGGCGCGGCGACCGCCGAACAGCGCCGCGTCTGGGACCAGGTCGCGCGGGGGCAGCAGCTGGCCTTTTCCGCCGCGCGCGCCGGCGCGACCGCCGGCAGCGTCGACGATGCCGTCCGCGCCTTCTATACCGGGCTCGGCTATGGTCCCGACTATCGCCTGCCCGGCCTGTCGCACCGTACCGGCCATGGCATCGGCCTCGACGGCCACGAGCCCGTCAACCTCGTCCGCGGCGAGACGACGCGACTGGCGCCCGGCATGTGCTTTTCCGACGAACCGGGACTGTACCTGCCCGGCCGGTTCGGCGTGCGGCTGGAGGATTGCTTCCACGTGACCGCCGACGGCCCGCGTTGGTTCAGCACGCCGCCGGTGTCGATCGACGCGCCGCTGGGATGAAGGCCGCGCTCGCCGAAGCCGGCTTCGTGCGCTGGCCGGGCGTGCTGGACGCCGAGGCGTGCGACGATCTGCGCGCGCTGTTCGATTCGCACGCGAACGACCGGCCGGGCGTGCGGATCGACCCCGCCGACTGCGCCACCCTTGCCGCGTATCGCGCGGTCGCGCCGACATTGCGGGCGTTGCTGGGGCCGCGGGCGCGACCGGTGCGGGCGCTGCTGTTCGAGAAGCGGGACGGCATCAACTGGGCGCTCGGCTGGCATCAGGATCGCACGATCGAGGTGGTGGAGCGGGTCGACGTTCCCGATTATGGTCCGTGGACGGTAAAGCAGGGGCGCATCCATGTCGCGCCGCCGATCGGCCTGCTGGCCGCGATGCTGACCGTGCGCCTCCACCTCGATCCCGTGCCCTGCGACAATGCACCGCTGCTGGTGGCGCCTGGATCGCACCGGCTGGGCCTCGTCGCCGAAAACGCGATCGATGCCGTCGTGGCGCGCTGCGGCACCGCGACCTGTCTGGCGGAGGCGGGACAGGCGTGGATCTATGCGACGCCGATCCTGCACGCTTCCGCGCGTTCTACGTCGGGAGGGCGGCGGCGCGTATTGCAGTTCGACGTCGCCGCCTGCGATCTGCCGGGCGGGTTGCGCTGGGCGGCGGATGCGCGGGAAAGGGCGCTTGAGGGTAGGCCCGCTTCCGCCTAAGTCGCTACGCCTATGACCTCGACCAACGACATCCGCCGCGGCTTCCTCGACTATTTCGCCTCGCAGGGCCATGCCATCGTCCCGTCGGCGCCGCTGGTGCCGCAGAACGACCCGACGCTGATGTTCGTCAACGCCGGCATGGTGCCGTTCAAGAACGTCTTCACCGGGCTGGAAAGCCGTCCCTATGTCACCGCGACCAGCAGCCAGAAGTCGGTTCGCGCTGGTGGCAAGCACAACGATCTCGACAATGTCGGCTATACGGCGCGGCACCACACCTTCTTCGAGATGCTCGGCAATTTCTCGTTCGGCGACTATTTCAAGGAACAGGCGATCCACCATGCGTGGACGCTGCTGACCGACGTCTGGGGCATTTCGGCGGACAGGCTGACCGCGACCGTCTACCATACCGACGACGAGGCGTTCGGGCTGTGGACGCAATACCTGCCCGAAGAGCGGATCATCCGCATCCCCACCAAGGACAATTTCTGGGCGATGGGCGACAGCGGCCCGTGCGGGCCGTGTTCCGAGATCTTCTACGACCATGGCGACCATATCCCGGGCGGCCCGCCGGGCAGCCCCGACGAGGACGGCGACCGCTTCGTCGAGATCTGGAATCTCGTCTTCATGCAATATGAGCAAGACGCCAATGAGATCGTCGGCGAGCTGCCCAAGAAGTCGATCGACACCGGCATGGGGCTGGAGCGGATCGCCGCGGTGCTGCAGGGCGTCCACGACAATTACGACACCGACACGTTCAAGGCGCTGATCGCCGCCTCGACCTCGCTGACCGGCACCGATGCCGAGGGGCCGCGGCGCGCGTCGCACCGCGTCATCGCGGACCACCTGCGGTCGTCGGGGTTCCTCGTCGCGGACGGCGTGCTGCCGGCCAACGAAGGCCGCGGCTATGTGCTGCGCCGGATCATGCGGCGCGCGATGCGCCACGCGCACCTGCTGGGCGCGAAGGAGCCGTTGATGCATCGGCTGGTGCCGGCGCTGGTCGCCGAGATGGGCGCGGCCTATCCCGAGCTGGTGCGTGCCCAGCCGCTGATCGAGGCGACGCTGCGCCAGGAAGAGACGCAGTTCCGCAAGACGCTCGACAAGGGGCTGAAGCTGCTCGACGAGGCGACCGCCGGCATGGCGGACGGTGCGACGCTGGCGGGTGAGACCGCGTTCCGCCTCTACGACACGTTCGGCTTTCCCTACGACCTGACCGAGGATGCGCTGCGCGAGCGCGGACTGACCGTCGATCGCGCCGGCTTCGACGCGGCGATGGCCGAACAGAAGCGCGCGGCACGGGCGGCGTGGAAGGGATCGGGTGCGAAAGCATCGGACGACCTGTGGTTCGACATCGCCGAGGAGACGGGCTCGACCGAATTCATCGGCTATGGCGCCGACACCGGCGAGGCCGAGGTGGTCGCGCTGGTCAGGGACGGCGTGCGGGTCGATCAGGCCGTGGCGGGCGATAGCGTGGCGGTGATCGTCAACCAGACGCCGTTTTACGGGGAAAGCGGCGGCCAGGTCGGCGATACCGGCACGATCGCGACCGATGCCGGCCTGCGCGCGACGGTGACGGAGACGTCGAAGCAGCTGGGCCGGGTGTTCGTCCATCATGCGACGATCGACACCGGCGCGCTGACGGTCGGCGATGCGGTGAAGCTGCGGATCGATGTCGCCCGTCGTGGCCAGATCCGCGCCAATCATTCCGCAACTCACCTGCTGCACGAGGCACTGCGCGAGCGGCTCGGCACGCATGTCGCGCAGAAGGGGTCGCTGGTCGCGCCCGAGCGGCTCCGCTTCGACGTATCGCACCCGGTGGCGATGACCGCGGAGGAACTCGCGCATGCCGAGGCGGCGGTCAATGCGCAGATCCGCGGCAACGGCCGTGTGACGACGCGGCTGATGACCCCCGACGAGGCGATCGCGGAGGGCGCGATGGCGCTGTTCGGCGAGAAATACGGCGACGAGGTCCGCGTGGTGTCGATGGGGACCGGGGATGGCGGCAAGACCTATTCGGTCGAGCTGTGCGGCGGCACGCACGTCGATGCGCTCGGCGACATCGGCCTGTTCAAGGTCGTCGGTGAGGGCGCCGTGTCATCGGGCGTCCGCCGGGTCGAGGCGCTGACCGGCGAGGCGGCGCGTGCCTATCTCAACGGCCGCGACGAGCGGCTGCGCGAGGCCGCCACGGCGCTGAAGACGACGCCGGACGAGGTGCCGGCGCGGGTCGCCGCCCTGCTCGACGACCGGCGGCGGCTCGAACGCGAGCTGGCCGAGGCGAAGAAGGCGCTGGCGATGGGCGGCGGCGCCGGCGGTCCGGCAGCGGGTCCGGAACAGGTCGGCGGCGTCGCCTTCATCGGCCAGGTGCTCGACGGATTCGAGGCCAAGGGCCTGCGCGGCGCGGTCGACGACGCCAAGCAGCGCCTCGGCGGTTCGGGCGTCGCGGTGATGGTGGCGGTCAATGACGGGCGCGCGTCCGTCGCGGTCGGCGTAACCGACGATCTGGTGGGGCGCGTCAACGCGGTGGACCTGCTGCGCAAGGCGGTTGCGGTACTGGGCGGGCAGGGCGGCGGCGGTCGTCCCGATATGGCACAGGGCGGCGGCCCGGATGGCGCAAGGGCGGCGGACGCCGTCGACGCGATCCGCTCGGCGCTGGCGGGTGCCGACGCCGGGGCGTGATCTACGGCGCGGTTTGTAAGGCCGGGGTCGTCATGTCGGGTTGCCACACACGGGGGCGGTGAAGCTGTGCCCGCGCTTGGGATCCAATCGGCGACGGTGCCCGCGATACGATCTGGAGCTGGCAAGACCCGTCGATCCGTCATTGCGAGCGTAGCGAAGCTACCCCGAGTCGGACCACGACGCCCTGGGTAGCTTCGCTACGCTCGCAACGACGGACGGCTCGGTCATCCTTGGCGACGATGAATAATCATACACGCCCGGATCGGAGCGCCGCATCTGGCGGTAAACGGTGCCGGGCCTCACCGCGCACGTCACGTTCGCCCGATCATGCCCCGATCATTCCAGCCCGGGGCGGCGTCACGCCCATTGCACGCGCCATATCAGCCCCGCGCGCCTTCATTCAAACCGTTTGGGGGGAGGCGACCGACCTCCCCCCATGACCTCACTTCGCGGGGGCGCTCGCTGCGGCCCCGGCGGTCGCGGCGGCGAGCTGGTCGGCGGTGATGCCGACGATCACCTTGCCGCTGGCGTCCGCGCTGAAGCCCGCGATGGGCAGCTTCACATCGCCCTTGGCGGTGGTCAGCGTCACGAACTGCGCGTCGGCCGACTTGATCGTTCCGAGCGCGGCGCCGTTCAGCCCGCTCACCGCCGTCCCGGGGGTCAGCTTCGCCTTCACCGCGGCCTGCGCATCGGCCTGCGACCGGGCAACTGCGGCGTCGAGGTCGGCCTTGGTCATCGCCATCGCGAAGCCCTTGTCGGTCTTGCCGATCGAGGTGGGGGGCAGCGGAACCTGCGCGGTGCCGGTGTTGAGGATCACCGCCTGCGGCGTGATGCTGGCGACGGTGCCGAGCGCGACGCCCGCGCTGTCGTAGATCGTCGCGCCGACCGTCGGGGCGGCGGCCGTTGCGGTCGCGCCGGCGGGGGCGGCAGGCTGGGCTTGCTGTGCCAGAGCCGCGGCGGGCGCCATCATCAGGCTGCCGATCGTCAGGGCCAGGGTACGCATCGAAACTTCTCCATCTTCTGTCGTTGTGACATAGTAACGATGGGGTTTGCGATGCGGTTCCGCCCGCCATTCTCGGCGAGCGGAGCCCCCGCCGGGATCAACCGGTGACGGGTAAACGGACCGTCCCGTCCTCGCCACGCTCCAGCGGAGAATAGGCGACGAGCGTTTCCAGCGGCAATGGGCCATAGAGGTGCGGGAACAGCTGTCCACCGCGCGACTCTTCCCATTTCACCGACGCATCGAAGCTGCCGAGGTCGACCGCGGCGACGTAAAGCCCGTCCTGTCCCGCAAAATGCTTGTCTACCGTTTCGGTCAACTGCGCCGCAGTCGACAGATGGATATAGCCATCCGCCAGGTCGACGGGGGCGCCCGCGAAACTGCCGTCGCGCTCCAGCATCGCCATCTGGTCTGCGGTCAGCACCTTGTAGGCGGTCGTCGGACGGCCGGTCATGCGTCGTCCTCGCCATCCGCCGGCCCGTCCATCGTCTGCGGGCCGGTGCCGTCGTCGACGATCAGCTGGTCCTCCGCCGGTGCGTCGGGGGTGGCGTCCAGCTCGTCCGCGACGATCGCTTCCGCCGCGTTCTCGGGTTCCTCCTCCTCGTCGATCCGCGCCGCGGAGACGACGTGCTCGTCCTTCGCGACGCTGAACAGCGTGACGCCCTGCGTGTTGCGGCCGGTGACGCGGACGTCGCCGACCGACATGCGGATCAGTTTCGCCTGGTCGGTGACGAGCATCAGCTGCTCTCCCGAATGCGCCGGGAAGCTCGCCACGACCGGGCCGTTGCGACCGGCCGAGACGATGTTGGTGATCCCCTGGCCGCCGCGATTGGTGCGGCGATATTCATAGGCGGAGGTGCGCTTGCCATAACCGTTCTGGGTGACGGTGAGGATGAACTCCTCCGCCGCCTCGAATTCCGCCATCCGTTCGGGGGCGAGCGCCGCCTCGCGTTCGCCTTCCTTCCAGGCGGCGGCCTTGAGATACTGCTCGCGCTCGTCGGTCGTCGCCGCGAAACCGCGCAGGATCGACAGGCTGATGACCTCGTCGTCGCCGATCAGGCTAACGCCGCGGACCCCGGTCGAGGTCCGGCTCTGGAATTCGCGCACGTCGGTCGCGGCGAAGCGGATCGCCTTGCCGTTGCGCGTCGCGAGCAGCACGTCGTCGGTTTCGGTCAGCACCGCGACGCCGATCAATTTGTCGTCGCTGCCCTCGTCGAAGCGCATCGCCAGCTTGCCGTTGGTGGGAATGTTGGCGAAGGCGTCCATCGCGTTGCGGCGCACCGTGCCGTTCGCGGTCGCGAACATGACGTGCAGGTCGCCCCAGCGCGTCTCGTCCTCGGGCAGCGGCAGGACGGTGGAGATCGTCTCCCCCTCCGCCAGCGGCAGCAGGTTTATCATCGGCCGCCCGCGTGTCGCCGGGCCACCTTCGGGCAGGCGCCAGACCTTCTTGCGATAGACCTTGCCGTGGTTGCTGAAGAACAGCACCGGCGTGTGGGTCGAGGTGACGAAGAGCGAGGTGATCGCATCCTCTTCCTTCGTCGCCATGCCCGCGCGGCCCTTGCCGCCGCGCTTCTGCGCGCGGAAGGCGTCCAGCGGCGTCCGCTTGATATAGCCCTGCACGGTGACGGTGACGACCATCTCCTCGCGCTCGATCAGGTCCTCGTCGTCGATGCCGTCCGCGGCCGCGGCGATTTCGGTCCGGCGCGGCGTGGCGAAGATCGCGCGGACGTCGACCAGTTCCTCGCGCATCACCTCGTACAGTCGCGCGCGATTGCCCAGGATCTCCAGCAACGCGGCGATCGAATCGGCAAGGCCCTTCAGCTCGTCGCCGATCTCGTCGCGGCCGAGCGCGGTCAGCCGATGGAGGCGCAGGTCGAGGATCGCGCGGACCTGCGTGTCCGACAGGCGATAGCCGTCGCCGGCCTGCGTGCCCTCGACCGCCTCGACGAGGCTCAGATAGGGCGCGATCTCGGCGATCGGCCATTCGCGAGACAGCAGGGCGGCACGCGCCTCGGCCGGGCTGCCCGATCCGCGGATGATCCGCACCACCTCGTCGAGATTGGTGACCGCGATCACCAGCCCGAGCAGGATATGGGCACGGTCGCGCGCCTTGTTGAGTTCGAACTTCGACCGGCGGGTGATGACCTGTTCGCGGAACTGGACGAACGCCTGGATGATGTCCTTGAGGTTCAGCGTCTCGGGCCGGCCGCCACGGATCGCCAGCATGTTGGCCGGGAAGGACCCCTGCGCCGGCGTGTGCCGCCACAGCTGGTTGAGCACCACCTCCGGCGTCGCATCGCGCTTCAGGTCGATGACGATCCGCACGCCTTCGCGGTTCGATTCGTCGCGGATGTCGCTGACGCCCTCGATCCGCTTGTCCTTCGCCGCCTCGGCGATCTTCTCGACCAGCGCGTTCTTGCCCTGCTGGAACGGGATCGCGGTCAGCACGATCGAGCGGCGATCGCCGCGGCTTTCCTCGACGATGTGTCGCGATCGCACGATGATCGAGCCGCGGCCGGTGTGATAGGCGGACCGCGCGCCCGCCTTGCCGAGGATGATCGCGCCGGTCGGGAAATCGGGACCGGGCACGATCTCGATCAGTTCGTCGAGCGTGATCTCGGCGTTGTCGATATAGGCGAGGCAGGCGTCGACGACCTCGCCCAGATTGTGCGGCGGAATGTTGGTCGCCATGCCCACCGCGATGCCGCCCGCACCGTTGACCAGCAGGTTGGGGAATCGCGCCGGCAGCACCTGCGGCTCGCGCTCGCTGGCGTCGTAATTCGGCTGGAAATCGACCGTGTCCTTGTCGAGATCCTCCATCAGGTAATTGGCGGCGCGGGCGAGGCGCGCCTCGGTGTAGCGCATCGCCGCGGGCGGATCGGGATCCATCGAGCCGAAGTTGCCCTGGCCGTCGATCAGCGGCAGCCGCATCGACCAGTCCTGCGTCATCCGCGCGAGGGCGTCGTAGATCGCGGTGTCGCCGTGCGGGTGGTACTTACCGATCACGTCACCGACGATGCGCGCGGACTTGCGATACGGCCGGTTGAACAGGAAACCGTTTTCCTGCGCGGAAAACAGGATGCGGCGATGCACCGGCTTCAGCCCGTCGCGCACGTCGGGCAGCGCCCGGGCGACGATCACGCTCATCGCATAGTCGAGATAGCTCGACTTCATCTCGTCGACGATCGAGATCGTCGCCCCGCCGTCGGTATGGGGAGAGGGTTCGGCGAGGGTGGTCTCGTCGGCCAAGGCTATACGCTTTCGGATTGTTACAGATGTGTGCCGATCTTGTAGGCACGTCCGCACCGAAAGTCACGCGCGCGTGCACCCGTGAGCGCACGCGCGCGGCGCGTTCAGACGCCCGGCGGCGTCACTTCTTGCAGGCGGCCTTGGCGGCGTTGCCCGCCTTGCCGCAATCGTAGGTGACGGTCTTGCCGGTGCTCGTCTTGGTGGTCACCATCCGCCCCTTGGCGGCGGTGGTGGTGCGCGTCGTCGTCCGCGTCGCCGTGGTCGGCTTGCCGATCGCCGGCCTGGTCGTCGTCGTCGTGCGGCTGGTCGCGGTCACCTTGGCGGACGTCGCCTGCCCGCCGGTGGCGAGCGCGGCGGATCCGCAGCACAGCGTGGCGGCGGCGAACAGGGCGAGGGGCAGGGATCGGGTCATGGCATCGTCTCCACCGGCGGACGCGTGGAACCGCGTCGTCGTCGTGTCGGGAAAATGCGCGCGGATCGCTGACGCCGCAATGGCCGGATCATGACGTTTCCGTCATCTTCGGTCAGGGAGCGACCTCTTTCCCCTCGAAATCGAACAGCTTGCCGCTGTCCGGCGCGCCCAGACCGTCGAGTACGTCGAGCAGCTGCGACGCCGCGCGGTCGGGCGTGAACAGCGTGCCGGGACGCACGTTGCCCTGGAACGGCCGCGACAGGGCGGTATCGACGGTGCCGGGGTGCAGGCCGACGACGATCGACCGGTCGTTCCGCCGCCGCTCCTCGATGCTCAGCGTCCGCACCAGCTGGTTGAGCGCCGCCTTCGCCATGCGATAGCCGTACCAGCCACCCAGCCGGTTGTCCGAGATGCTGCCGATCCGTGCCGACAGGACCGCGAACACCGTCCGCCCCTGCCGCGGCATCAGCGGGAGCAGGTGGCGGGCGACCATCGCCGGTCCGATCGCATTGACCGCCATCGTCCGGGCGAGCCATGCCGCGTCGAGCTCGCGATGGCTCTTTTCGGGGCCGTGCGTCGCATCGTGCAGCATGCCCGTCGCCACGATCACCAGCGCGGGCGGCGGGCCGGCGGCGATCCGTGCCGCCGCGGCGGCGATGCTCGCCTCGTCCTCGATATCGATCCGGTCCGTGCCCGCCCGCGACAGGCGGTGGACCATGTCGAACGTGCCCTCGTCCTCGATCGCGTCCGCGAGCGCCGCACCGATCCCGCCCGAGCTGCCGATGATGACCGCGGCGGTCATCGGCTGAACCGCCACTGGTCGTCGGTGCTGGCATCGGCGTCGAAGGCGTAACCGGCGCTGTCGAACCCCTGCATCGCGGCGATGTCGGTGATGCGATGCTCGATCATCCAGCGGGCCATCATGCCGCGCGCCTTCTTCGCGTGAAAGCTGACGAAGCGGTCGCCGTCGCGGAAATCGACCGCGACGACGCGGATGTCCGCCGGCAGGCGACCGGCGACCGCGGCCCAATATTCCTGGCTGGCGAGGTTCAGGACCACGCCGCTGCCGTCCGCGACGACGTCCTGCGTCAGCGCCGCCGCGATCCGGTCGCCCCACCAGTCGGTCAGCGCCTTGCGCCGCGGCGCCCAGCGCGTGCCCATTTCCAGCCGATAGGGTCGCATCCGGTCGAACGGCCGCAACAGGCCGTAGAGGCCCGACAGCATGCGCAGATGGTCCTGCGCGAAGGGCAGCGCCTCCGCCTCCAGCGTCGCGGCATCGAGGCCGGTGTAGACGTCGCCCGCGAAGGCGAACAGCGCCGGGCGTTCCGGCGCATCCGCGAAGTCGCGGAACCGGTCGGCGTTCAGCTTGGCCAGCGCGGGCGAGATATGCATCAGCTCCGACAGCCTTTGCTGCGTCAGGTGCGACGCCGCGGCGGCGAGCGTCGCGGCCTCGTCCGCGAACCGCGGCGCGGTGGCGGTGAGCGCGGGCAGGGGGGACTCATAGTCCAGCGTCTTGGCGGGGGAGATAACGGCGATCATCGTCGCCGCCGGTAGCGGTCCGGCGGCCCGCGTTCAATCGCCGTTCAGCGGCGGATCGGCATCGCCACCGCCGTCGTTTGCCGCCGGCGTCGCTTGTACGGTCGGGGACGGACCGTTAGAGCGCCGCGAACGTTAGCGGCAGCGATGCCCCCAACTTGTTGGAGAGAGAGTTAGCATGAAGACCCTTTCGAAGCTTGCGCTCGCCGCCGTGCTCGCCACCGGCGTGAGCGGCCTGGCGATCGTCGCCCCCGCGGCCGCCAAGGACAAGAAGGAAGAGCAGGCGGCGCCGGGCTTCAAGCTCAGCAAGCCCGTGCAGGCGATCGCCTATCAGGCGCAGCAGGCGATCACCGCCCGCACCCCCGCCACCGCCGAGCCGCTGGTCGCGCAGATCGAGGCGCAGGCGACGACCGACGACGACAAATATATCGCCGCCGCGCTCCGCTACGACCTGGAAAACACCAAGCTGGCGATCGCGCAGGCCGCCAACCCCAAGGCGCCGCTCGACGAGACGGTGCTGGCGAAGCCGCTCGACGCATTGCTCGCGGCCAAGAACACACCCGCGGCGGACCGCGGCAAATACCTGTTTCGCCGTGGCCAGCTCGCCTATAACGGCGGCCAGTATCCGGTCGCGACGCAATATTTCACGCAGGCGAAGCAGGCCGGCTACAACAGCCCCGATTTCGACCTCCAACTCGCCAAGGTGAAGGTGCAGGCGGGCGACACCGCCGGCGGCCTGGCCGATCTCGACCGCTACATCACCGCGCAGAAGGCGGCGGGCCAGCCGGTGCCGGAGGCCTATTACCGCTTCGGCATCGCGACCGCGAACAACAAGAAGATGGCGCCCGAAACGCTGGCGTGGATGCAGAAGTACGTCGCCGCCTATCCGACGCCCAAGGTGTGGCGTGACGTGATCCTGCAGTTCGCCTTCGCGCAGAACAGCCTCGCGACGCCCGACAAGGCGCAGAACGTTGATCTGTACCGCCTGATGCGGGCGGCGGGCGCGATGCCCGACCAGGCGATGTACGAGGATTACGCCAAGAGCGTCTACGACCGCGGCAACCCGTACGAGGCGGCGGCGGTGCTGAAGGAAGGCATGGCGTCCGGCAGGATCCCGGCGTCGAGCACCTTTTCGAAGGGGCTGCTGACCGCGGCGAACGGCGCGATCAAGACCGAAGGATCGCTTGCGGGCAGCGAGAAGCAGGCGCTTGCCGCCAAGGACGGCAAGATCGCCGCATCGACCGGCGATGCGTATCTCGGCCAGAACAACTATGCCAAGGCCGCCGAACTGTATCGCGCGGCGCTGAGCAAGGGCGGCGTCGATGCGAACGAGGTGAACACGCGCCTCGGCATCGCGCTCGCGCGGTCGGGCGACAAGGCCGGGGCGCAGGCCGCATTCGGCGCCGTGACGGGCAACCCCCGCGCAGGCATCGCGGCACTGTGGACCACCTGGACCCAGGTCGGTTCGAACGCCGCACCCGCGGCCTGAGCCCACTTCCGAAGCGCGAACAGGCCGGTCCCGCGAGGGGCCGCCCTGTTCCGTTCGGGATCCCCGACGTGCGCCTGGGGATCAGTCGATCGTGACCGGAATCCCGGACGTGGCCTTCGCAGTCCGGATCGTCAGCGACGTCTTGACGCTCGCGACGTTCGGCGCGGGGGTCAGATGCGTCGTCAGGATTTCCTGGAAGCTCTTGAGGTCGCTGGCGACGATCTTGAGGATGAAGTCGATCTCGCCGTTCAGCATGTGACATTCGCGGATTTCGGCGATACCGGCGACATGCGCCTCGAACGCGGCGAGATCGTGTTCGGCCTGGCTGCGCAACGAAACCATCGCGAACACGGTGATCGGAAAGCCCAGGCTGGCGGCGTCGAGATCGGCGTGATAGCCGCGGATGACGCCAGCCTCTTCCAGCGCGCGCACGCGGCGCAGGCACGGCGGCGCGGTCAGGCCGACCCGCTCGGCGAGTTCGACGTTGGTCATCCGGCCGTCCTGCTGCAGGTGGGCGAGGATCTGGCGGTCGATCCGGTCGAAAGACATTGCGTAAAGCTCTCCGAAAACAGGCCGTTCAGCGTGGCACCTCCGTCCTACTCATAAGAAAATTGCGGTGCAACGCAATTGTCCCACAATGCGACGATCGGGAATGTGTCCCGAAATCGCCTGTTCCCCGCGGGAGTCGCCACCGGTAAGGAATCCTCGCGCCGCTTCGGTAGCGGGCGCTGTCCTGGAGTGACCGTGCGTTTCGATGATAGCCTGAAGACGGTCCTGTCGGCCGACATGAACTCCGGGTTCGGCGCGCAGTCGGCCTGGCGTCAGCTCGTCGACCTGATGGGACGCGGGCGGATCGGCGACGACGAACCCTCGCTGGCGCGGCTGCGCCTGCTCCGCCAGGCGGTGCCGGTCGAGGTGCGCGCCGCAAGCGCGCGCGCGCTCGCCTTCGCAAGCCCACCCGCCGCGCTCGTCGGGCTGTTCGCCGAGGACGATCTGGCCGTGTCCGCGCCGGTGCTCCGCACCGCGCGGCTGACCGGGGCGGAATGGACCGCGCTGCTGCCGCGCCTGAAGCCCGAAAGCCGCGCCGTGCTGCGCCATCGACGCGACCTTCCGGCCGATGTCGAGCGCGGACTGGCGAGCTTCGGCCCGTCCGATTTCGTCCTGCCCTACGACGCACCCGTTGCGGATGCGCCGCTGGCGGCGAACGATGCGGCGCCTCCCGTCGTGGCCGCTCCTGCAAGCCCCGTCCCGTTCATGGCGCCGCCGCCGCCGCTTGCGACGGCCGACATGCCCGCCCCGCGCGTCTTCCCCGACGAGGCGCCGCCCGAGCCCGTCGCCGGTGCCGAAGGCGGGTTCCAGATCGCCGACCTCGTCGCGCGTATCGACGCCTTCCAGCGGCAGCGCGGTCCGGCGGACGCGGCGCCGCGGACCGCCCGCACGCCCGCCGAGCCGGTCGGCAGCTTCCGGTTCGACACGGACAGCCGCGGCGTGATCTGCGCGGTCGACGGCGTATCGCGCGGCGCACTGATCGGCGCATCGCTGGCACTCGGCGCACCGCAGGGCGCGGTCCGCGTCGACGCGGTCATGACCGGCGCGCTGCGCCAGCGGCAGCGCTTTGCGGGTGCGCGGCTCGACATCGGCGGCCAGTCCGACGCCGCGGGGGCGTGGCGGGTCGCCGGCACGCCGCAGTTCGATCCGGCCACCGGCCGCTTCACCGGCTATGCCGCGACCGCGCGCCGCCCGCGGAGCGACGAGGAGGCGACCCCGGTGCCGGGCCGCGTCGCGCCCGATTCGCTGCGCCAGCTCGTCCACGAACTGCGCACCCCGACCAATGCGATCGCCGGGTTCGCCGAGCTGATCGAGGCGCAGCTGCTCGGCCCGGTCGCGCCCGTCTATCGCGACCACGCGCTGACGATCCGCGATTCCGCACTGAAGCTGCTCGGCGCGATCGATGATCTCGACACCGCGGCGCGGATCGAGGGCAAGGCGCTCGACCTGCGCCCGACACCGGTCGCCATCCAGCCGATGCTCGAACGGATCGCGCAGGATCTCGCGCCGCTGGCCGCGTTGCGTGGCACGGCGCTCGATATCCACCCGATGGGGGACCACGCCGCCTTCACCGACGATCGCACGCTGGAGCGCCTGCTGTCGCGACTGCTCGCGGCGCTGACCGCCGCCGCGGCATCGGGCGAGCGGATCGACATCGCCGAGGCGCCCGCGCCGGACGGACAGGTCGCCTTGTGCTTCGCACGACCGTCCGCGCTCGGTACGGGGGGCGAGGAGGCGCTGCTGAGCATCGACAGCGACGTCGTCGATGCCGAGGGCGCGCCGCTGCTCGGCACCGGCTTCGCGCTGCGGCTGGCACGCAATCTCGCGGCCGAACTGGGCGGGGAATTGCTGTTCGGCGAGCATCTCTTGACACTGCGGCTGCCCGCCGCGCTAGATGACAGGGTGGGGCAGGCGACCAACTGAACGTGCGGCGCGACGGCATCGAACCCTATCGGATGCCCGTGCCCCCGTCCGGCGACATCGTGCGATGGCCGGCATCGTTCGGACGCCGCTTCGTCGTCTTCATGGACGTGGAGGAGGAATTCGACTGGTCGGCGCCGCTCGACCGGCGCCACCGCTCGGTGTCGACGATCGCCGCCTTGCCCTCCGCTCACGCCCGCTTCGCGGCGCATGGCGTCGGGCTTGCCTGCATGATCGATCATCCCGTCGCGAGCGACGCCGCGGCCGTCGACATCCTGCGCGCGGTGCTGGCCGACGGCCGCTCGACCCTGGGGGCACAGCTGCACCCGTGGGTAACGCCGCCCTATGCCGCGGCGGCGCCGGGCGACAGCTACGCCGGCAACCTGCCCCGCGGACTGGAAGCCGCGAAGCTCGACACGCTGACCGACCTGTTGCGCGTGGCGTTCGGACGCACGCCGGTCGCCTATCGCGCCGGACGCTACGGCATCGGGGCGGCGACGCGCGACCTGTTGGTCGACCGCGGCTACCGGATCGATACGTCGGTCCGCGCCCGCTACGACTATCGCGCCGATGGCGGTCCCGATTTCTCCGCGATCGGCAATGCCGCCTATCGCACGGGCGGGCTGCTGGAAATTCCGCTGACGACGGTTTTCGCAGGGCGGCTGCGGCGGCATGGATCGGCGTTGTACCCCGTGGCGGCGCGCGTTCCGCGCACGCCCGGCCTGCTCGCCCGCAGCGGCCTGTTGCGTCGCATCGCGCTGACGCCCGAGGACATGCCGATCGCCGACGCGCTCGAGGCGGTCCGGATCGCGGTGGGGGAGGAGGACCTGCGGCTGCTCGCCTTCTCGTTCCACTCGCCGTCGCTGGTGCCCGGGCACACGCCCTATGTCAGGGACGCGGCCGACCTGTCGCGCTTCTGGCAATGGTGGGATCGGATGTTCGACCTGCTCGCCCGGCTCGGCATGACCGCCGCTAGCCTCGAAGACCTACTCCGCGCTGCCGGCTGACCGGAACCGACGATGGTCGGGGAGACAGGATTCGAACCTGCGACCCCCTGGTCCCAAACCAGGTGCGCTACCAGCCTGCGCCACTCCCCGACATGTCCGGCGACGGACGGCACCGCCCGGGTGCCCCGATCGTACGGACGTCGGCGGCTGTAGAGGCGTCGTCGCGTCGTGGCAACCCGCTGCGACGGAGGATCGGGGAATTGGTGGGCCCGGCAGGACTCGAACCCGCAACCTAGCCGTTATGAGCGGCCAGCTCTAACCATTGAGCTACAGGCCCCACCGTGCTGCGCTCGCTAGCGCAACGCTGCCCAAAGAAAAAGACGGACAACGAAAAAGGGCGCCTCCCCACGGGAAAGCGCCCTTTCGAGATCGTGCAACAGCATGATCGGCGCGCCGGGCGAACCCGGCGCAGCGCGATTACATGTTGTCGGCCTTCTCCTCGGCTGCGTCACGGACGTTGTCCGCCGCCGAGTTGATGTTGTCGGCCGCGTTCTCGAGCACGGCTTCGGCCGTCGCGTTCGAGGTGTTGTCAGCCATGGCGTCCATGTTGTCCGCCTGCATTTCCATGTTGTCCGCCAGCATGTCCGCGTTGTTCTCAACGGCGGCGGCTTCAGGCGACTTCGAGCAGGCAGCGACGGACATCAGGCCGGCGGCAGCGAGAACGAAAGCGATCTTCTTCATTCGAATGCTCCCAAGCAAAGCAAAAATCGCGGCCGGCCCGATCGCCGTCGCGAGACAGCCCAAATACCGCACGACTCCCCCCGGTCAATCACCAAATTCATCGGGGCGACAGCTGCGGTGCTCCTCCGCGGGTCAGCGCCGCGGCGTCACGGGGCCGATATCCTCCGGCGCATTGGCCACCACGGCGAGCATCGCCGTCCACGCGGCGACGTTCTGGCGCAGCTGTTCGGGGTCGATCCGGTCGAGCGTATCGTCGGGCGTGTGATGCGTGTCGAAGTAACGAGTGCCGTCCTGGTTGAGGTCGATCGCCGCGACGCCGAGCGCCATCGTCGGGCCGACGTCGGTCCCGTCGCCGCCGAGCCCGGCGCCGCGGCTGATGCCGAGCGGAGCCAGCGCCGACTGGAGCCGGTCGCCGAAGGCCTTGGCGCTGTCGGGCAGGTTCACCTCGAACCGCCAGACGCGGTCGGCGCCGAAATCGCTTTCCCCCGCCGTCGCGTGGCGTTCACCGCCATGGATGCGCGCATAGTCCTTGCCGCCATAGCCGCCCGGCTCCTCCGCGCCGAACCAGACGACGCGGATCGTGCGGCGCGGGCGCGGGCCGTCGAGCAACCGCTTGGCCGCCGCGGTCGTGATCGCGACGCCTGACGCATCGTCGATCGCGCCGGTGCCGAGGTCCCAGCTGTCGAGGTGGCCGCCGACCAGCACGATCCCCGCCTTGGGGTCGCTGCCCGGCACCTCGGCGATGACGTTGCCCGACGTGCCGGTGCCCGCGAAGCGCGGCGTCAGCACCAGCTTGAGGCTGATCGGCTTGCCGCGGTCGGCCATCCGCTCGATCAGTTCGGCGTCCGGCACCGACAGCGCCGCGGCCGGGATCGGCGTCACGCCGGCCGGCCAGTTGGTGCCGCCGGTGTGCGGGTTGCGGTGGTGATCGGTGCCGATCGACTTGATGACGACCGCCGCCGCACCCTTGCTCGCCGCGAGCGCAGGGCCGACGAAGCGCGCCGGACCGTAGGCGCCGTAGCTCGATCCGTCCTGCGTCGGGCGCATCGCATTGCCGATGTAGACGATCTTGCCGCGCACGCTGTCCGCCGGCGCGTTGGCGAGGTCGCCATAGGTGCGGAACACGGCCACCGGCGCGGTCAGGCCCGCGGCGGGCGTGGCGCCCGAATTGCCGAGCGCGACCAGCTTCAACGCCTGCGGAAACGGCGCGACGATCTCCGCGGTCTCGGCGCCGCGCAGCCAGACCGGCATCTGGTAGGTCTCGACATGGACGTTCCGGAAACCGAGCGCCTTCAGCCGCGCCACCGCCCAGGTCCGCGCCCGCGCCTCCGCATCGGTCGCCGCCAGCCGCTGTCCGACCTCGGTCGTCAGTCCCTCGACGATGTCATAGGCGAGGTCGTCCTTCAGCGCGGCATCGCGAAGCGCGGCGACCTTCGGATCGACCGGGGCGGGGGCAGGGGGCGCCGTACGTTGCGCCGCGACGGGGGCGGAGAGCGCGCTCGACGAGGCGAGCGCCAGCAGGGCGAGGGCGAGGCGGGTCATTCGGTCAATCCCCTTGTCTGATACGGATGGCGGCGGTGTGAGCGATGGCGGCGCCGAGCACAAGCGCCGGCCATTTGCACCCGGCCCCCGCGCTCGCTACATGCGCAACGCAGAATTCCCGCACTTATCGATCAGGAGCGCGCGCCGACCATGGCCGTCCAGTATACCTACGTCATGAAGGGCCTCACCAAGACCTTCCCGGGCGCCAACAAGCCCGTGCTCAACAACATCCACCTCCAGTTCATTCCCTCGGCGAAGATCGCGATCATCGGCCCGAACGGTGCTGGCAAGTCGACGCTGATGAAGATCATGGCGGGGATGGACCCCGACTTCACCGGCGAGGCCTGGGCGGCCGAGGGCGTGCGCGTCGGCTATCTGGCGCAGGAGCCGCAGCTCGATCCGACCAAGGACGTCATGGGCAACGTGAAGGACGGCGTGCGCCCGGTCGCCGACCTCGTCGACCGCTTCAACGCCATTTCGGCGGAGATGGGCGATCCCAAGGACGACACCGACTTCGACGCCCTGATGGAAGAGATGGGCGAGCTTCAGGGCAAGATCGACGCGGTCGACGGCTGGACGCTCGACAACCAGTTGGAGGTCGCGATGGAGGCGTTGCGCTGCCCGCCGGGCGACGCCGACGTCAGCAAGCTGTCGGGCGGCGAGAAGCGCCGCGTCGCGCTGTGCAAGCTGTTGCTCGAAAAGCCCGATATCCTGCTGCTCGACGAACCGACCAACCACCTCGACGCCGAAAGCGTGTCGTGGCTGGAAAATTACCTGAAGGAATATACCGGCAACGTCATCCTCGTGACGCACGACCGCTACTTCCTCGACAATGTCGTCAACTGGGTGCTCGAACTCGATCGCGGCCGCTATTACACCTACGAGAGCAACTATTCGGGCTATCTGGAAAAGAAGGCGAAGCGCCTCGAGCAGGAAGAGCGCGAGGAGGCGGGCAAGCAGAAGGCGATCGCCGACGAACTGGCCTGGATGCGCCAGACCCCCAAGGCGCGCCAGACCAAGTCGAAGGCGCGCATCCGCGCCTTCGACGAGCTGATGGCGAAGCAGGAGAACCGCGTCGCCGGCAAGGCGCAGATCCTGATCCAGCTGCCCGAACGGCTCGGTGGCAAGGTGATCGAGGCGAAGGGGCTGACCAAGGCCTATGGCGACAAATTGCTGTTCGACGGCCTCGACTTCACGCTGCCGCCCGGCGGTATCGTCGGCGTGATCGGCCCGAACGGCGCGGGCAAGTCGACGCTGTTCAAGCTCATCACCGGACAGGAACAGCCCGACAGCGGGACGATCGAGGTCGGCTCGACGGTGAAGCTCGGCTATGTCGATCAGAGCCGCGACGATCTCGATCCCAACAAGAACGTGTGGCAGGAAATCTCCGACGAGCTGGAGGTCTTCCGCTTCGGCAAGCAGGAGCTGGGCACGCGCGCCTATGTCGGCGCGTTCAACTTCCGCGGACCCGACCAGCAGAAGAAGGTCGGCCAGCTGTCGGGTGGCGAGCGCAACCGCGTCCACATGGCCAAGATGCTGAAGGAGGGCGGCAACGTCCTGCTGCTCGACGAGCCGACCAACGACCTCGACGTCGAGACGCTGCGCGCGCTCGAGGAGGCGCTGGAGACGTTCGCGGGCTGCGCGGTGGTCATCAGCCACGATCGCTTCTTCCTCGATCGCCTGTGCACGCACATCCTGGCGTTCGAGGGCGACAGCCATGTCGAATGGTTCGAGGGCAATTACGAAAGCTATGAAGAGGACAAGCGCCGCCGGATGGGCGACGCCGCCGATCGCCCGACGCGGCTTGCGTACAAGAAGCTCACCCGCTGACGGTCACCGCGGCGGGAGGGCGCCCAGCGTCACCCTCTCGCCGCGGATCGTCGTGACGTTGGGCTGATAGACCGGTTTCAGCCCCGCACACCGCGCGATCCGGTCGGGGAACAGCGTGGCGGCATCCGCGCAGGTGATCTGGATGTCGAACGTCCGCGGCCCGCTCGCCGGACAGACCGCCGCATCGCCGGTGATCGTGCCGCCGCGGACGACATCGACCACATGCGTGTCGCCGTCGCCGGTATTGCGGCGGATGCGCAGCCGGTCCTTCTGCGTCTCCAGATCCCGGAACAGTGCCTCCTGCGTATCGACGCAGATGCGATAGACGTTGGCGTCGGTCATCGCATCGTTCAGCGTGACCCGGACCGGCATCTCGCGCAGCGTCAGGCGGAACGGCATGTCCTCGTTCGCAACCATCCGCCGGATCGCCGACACGAACGCATCGTCGGGCTGCATCCGGCGGATCTGTTCGATCGTGTAGCCGCTGTGCCCGGCGCTCAGTTCGGCGACCCGCGTTTCCAGCCGCTGCACCTTTTCGTCGAGCGCCAGGTTGGTTTCGGTCAGGCGCGTCACCGCCGCCTGCTTCGCCTCCAGCGCCGGCCGGTATTCGGCCTCGGTCCGGTATATCGCGGTTTCCGCCCGGATACGATCGCCCAGGAACCACGTCGCGCCGAGCAGGATCGCCCCCGAGCCGGTGACCTTCAACACCCCCATGCGGAACTCCGACCCCTCCGATCCCCCCAGGAAGCGGTACAGCAGCGCCGCGACGCAGACGGCGGCGAAGAAGGCGATCAGGCTCGACGGGAAATGCGTGCCCCACGATTCGTTGGCGATCGACATCAGCAGCGTCGTCGAGAAGCTGAGCATCAGCGCCAGACAGATGACGATATCCTCGATCTTCAGTTTCATCGTTCCCCCGTTCGCCGTTGCAGCGCAGGGGGACGCTATGGCGCGTGCGCGACGGCAGTGGAGCCGCAGATACCTCCGAAACGGTGCGGTCGGCGGTCGCCGGACGGCGGGTCGCGCACGGGTCGGCCCACGGTGGCTTGTAAACCGCTGGAACCGTTCTACTTGCGTGGATGAGGCAGCGGGCGGACGCCCGCGGGGATGGGGAAGATCAGGGATTGGCGGTCGTCGAGCAGGCGCCGGGCGACAGCGAAACGCCCGGTTCCGATGAGCTTCAATATCGTCTGCAACAGCAGTCCGTGCTCGCGAAGTTCGGGATCGAGGCGCTGCGCGCGCGCGACCTGCAACCGATGCTCCAGCGGGCGGTGGAATTGTGCGCGCAAGGGATGCGCTCGCGCTATTGCAAGCTGCTCGAACATTGCCAGCACAAGGACGCCTTGCTGGTGCGCAGCGGCGTCGGCTGGCGCGACGGCGTCGTCGGCAGCGTCGAGATGCGGGCGGATCTCGGCTCGCCGGCGGGCTATGCCTATCACACCGGCGAGGCGGTCATTTCCAACCACCTCGGCAACGAGACGCGTTTCCGGACCCCCGCGTTCATGGCCGATCACCAGATCCGCCGTGCGATCAACGTGCTGGTCGAAGCCGGCGGCCGCCGCTTCGGCGTGCTCGAGGTCGACAGCCCCGACGAGGGCAAGTTCGAGGCGTCCGACCTTGCTTTCATGCAGGGGTTCGCGAACCTGATCGGCGTCGCGATCGAGCGGCAGGAGGCGGAGCGCCGGCTCAACGACGCGCTGCAACACCAGGAGCTGCTGACGCGCGAGGCGAGCCACCGCGTCAAGAACAGCCTGGCGATGGTGTCGGGGCTGCTCAACCTCCAGATGCAGGCGGATCCGGACGAGCGGATCACCCGGCTGCTGGGCGATGCGCAGGCGCGGATCACCGCGATCGCGCTGGCGCACGACCGGTTGTGGCGCGGCGATCAGGTCGGCATCGTGGCGCTCGACGACCTGATCGGCGGTATCGTCGAACAGATGCGCGAACAGGCGCCGGGTCATTCGATCCATTGCGACGTCGCGCGGGTGCAGATCAGCGCCGATACCGCGATCCCGATCGGGCTGCTGGTGACCGAGCTCGTCACCAATGCGATCAAATACGCCTATGACGACGGCGGCGATATCGAGGTGCGGATCGCGGAAGGCGACGACGGCCTGCACCTCGCGGTGCGCGACCATGGCGTCGGGCTGCCCGAGGGATTCGATCCGAAATCGGCCTCGTCGCGCAGCCTCGGCATGCGCATGATCGTCAGCCTCGCGCGCCAGCTGCGCGGCGAGCTGCTTTATGAGGACGCCGGGCCCGGCACGCGGGCGGTGCTAGCGATGCCGGACCCGCGCCGCGCGTGAAGCGCCGTCAGCGCACGCGCTTGACGAACATCCGTCCGTCGGCGCGCGTCTCGCTCTGGAAATTGGGCACCGCCTGGATCAGGTCGGACAGGCGCTGATAGCCGTAGTTGCGCGCGTCGAAGCTCGATCGGTTGCCCGCGAGCTGGCCCATCGCCGACAGGCTGACATAACCCTTTTCGTCGCGCTTGACCGACTGGTACGCGTCGATCAGCAGCGCGATCAGTTCGGGATCGATCGGCTTCTTGACCTTGGTCGTGCCGCTGAGCGCGGGGGGCAGCGAATCGCCGATCGGCACGTCGATGCTGGTCGGCTTGCTCGCGGCCGGCTTCGTGGCGGTGGTGTTGGCGGTGGCCGGCGCGGCGGCGAGCGGTGCCGCATCGGCCTTGGCTTCGCTGACGAGCGCGCCGACGTCGATGAAGCGCGTGCATGCCTGTTTGAACGCCTCGGGCGTCTTGGCGTTGCCGAAGCCGTAGACGGGGATGCCGTCCTGGCGGATGCGCATCGCCAGCGGCATGAAGTCGCTGTCCGACGACATGATGCCGAACCCGTCGACCCGCCCGCGGAACAGCAGGTCCATCGCGTCGATCGTCATCTTCATGTCGGTCGCGTTCTTGCCCTTTGTCAGGTCGAACTGCTGCTGCGGTTCGATGCCGTGCTTGACCGTCATGTCGCGCCAGCCCTTCAGCGCCGGCTTCGACCAGTTGCCGTAGACGCGCCGTATGTTGACCGTGCCGAGTTCGGCGAGCACCGTCAGGACGGGATCGATCGCATGCCAGGACGCATTGTCGGCATCGATCAGCAGGGCGATGTTGCGGGAGGTTTCGTCAGCCATGCAGCGACCGTCGCCGGGGCGGCGGGCGAGGTCAACCGCTAACGCCGCGCCCGCGCGCTCATGCCGCCGGATAGGTGATCGCCAGCACCTCATATTCCTTCTCGCCGGCTGGCAGCACGACGCGCCGCACGTCGCCGACCGCCGCGCCGCGCAGCGCGCGCGCGATCGGGGCGTGCCAGCCGATCCGCCCGGCGCCCGCCTCCGCCTCGTCGTCGCCGACCAGCGTCAGCACGCGCCGGCCGTCGTCCTCGTCGGCGATCGTCACCGTCGCCCCGAACCAGACGCGTTCCCTGTCTTCGGCCGCGGTGGGATCGACGACCTTCGCCGCCTTCATCCGCTTCGACAGCCAGCCGAGCCTCCGGTCGATCTCGCGCAGCCGCTTGCGGCCGTAGATGTAATCGCCGTTCTCCGACCGGTCGCCGTTGCCCGCGGCCCAGGCGATCGTGTCGACCAGCGCCGGGCGTTCGCGCGCGAACAGCTGCTCATATTCCGATCGCAGCGCGGCATAGCCGGCGGGCGTGATGTAATTGGGTCGCTGTTCCATCGCGCGGATCAGCCCGGGCGACCCTTGCCCAGATACCAGCTGAGGTTCGCCGGTCCCCGGCTCTTCGCGCGGGCGGGGTTGATGAGGTCGTAGACGACCGCATTCTCCAATACGCGCTGCACGTAGTTGCGCGTTTCCTGGTACGGGATCGCCTCGATCCAGTCGACCATGTCGACGGTGCCGGTGCGCGGGTCGCCATTGGCGCGCAACCATTTGTTCACGTTGCCGCCGCCCGCATTATAGGCGGCAACGGCGAGCGGGTAGCTGCCGTAATTGGCGTAGACGCGCTGGAAATAGCTCGACCCGATCATGATCGAGACGCTGGGATCGCTGGTCAGCGCGGCGGGGTTGTAGGCGAGGCCGATCTTGCCGGACTGTTCGCGCGCGGTGGCGGGCATCAGCTGCATCAGTCCGCGCGCGCCGGCATGGCTGACCGCGGTCTTGTCGAACTGGCTCTCCTGCCGTGCGATCGCGTGGATCAGCGTCCAATTGTCCTCGTAGCCCGCCGGAACCGACACCGTCGGAAAGCCCGTCGCGCTATAGTCGCTGAGGCCGTTCTGCATCGCGCTGCGGCCGACCATCACACCAAGGTCGGGGCGGTTGATCTCGCGCGACAGTTCGGCGGCGAGCAGGTGATCGGTATCGGTGCTCGCCTGCGCCGCGATCTGGCGGACGAAGGCGGTCTGGTCCTGCCAGCTGCCGATCTGGCCAAGGAAACGCGCGGCGCGTACGGTTTCGCGGTTCGCGAACGCCTGGCGGACGGCAGGGGCGATCGTCGGCGTGCCGATCGCCGGCGGCGCGACGAGCGGCCGCCCGGTCCGCTCGAGCGCGAGCTGGCCATAGAATTGGTCGCGATAGCCAGCCGCCTGCGCATAATACGCCGCCGCCTCGACCGTCTTGCCCGCCGCCTCCGCGGCGCGGCCCGCCCAATAGAAGCCCTTGGCGCGCGTCTGCGGCGACTGGCTGCCGCGGCCGTAGCGTTCGAACATGACCATCGCGTCCGCCGGCCGGCCGAGCTGCTTCATCGCGACCTGGCCCGCGAGCCAGACGAGGCTGGTATAGTCGTCGCGCTCGCCATAGGGCTTGGCCGACACGTCCGTCCCCGCGGGATAGGCGTCGTCGACCTGCCGCGCGATGTCATAGGCGAGCTGATACTGGCTGTCCGCCAGCGCGCCGCGCGCATTGACGAGCAGCACCTCGTACCATTTCTCGACGTCGCCGGGCCGGGTCGCGAGCGTGCGCGTCCGGGCGAGCCAGCTGCGCGGGGTTGGAAAGGCGTTGGTGTTGCGCAGCCATGTCGCCCGATCGGCGATATAGCCCGGATCGTCGGCGAACTGGTCCTGCGTCCGCGTCGACAGCTCGGCCGCGTTGGCGGCATTGGTCCGGAAGGCGAGCCGTGCCTCGAACACCGGTCGCCGGGCCGGGCTGGTCCAGGCGAGCTGCCGCGCCGCGACGCCCGTCGCATTCTGCCACAGCAGCGCATCCATCCGCGCGTCATGGTCGTCGGCGGTCAGCGCCGATCCGAAGCCGGTCAGCACCGCGGCCTCGTCGTTCGCCGCCAGCCCGCCCTTGCGCCACGCCGCCCGCGCCGCGGCCTGCGCCTCGGCCGTGCGGCCCACCGCCTGCAATGCGCGCGCCTGCGCGACGAGGCCGGCGCCCGACTGCGGCGGGAAGCGGGTGAAATAGGCGATCGCGCTGCCCGGTGCGGCGGTGGCCGCCTGGCGCTCCGCCGCGCGCCGGTTCGACGCCTCGCCCGGCCAGCCGGGGTGGGCCATCAGGAAGCCCGCATAGCTGTCGAACGGCAGCGCGTCGGTCTGCTGCACCGCCTTCCACTGGGCGAGCGCCGCGGCGATCGCGCCGTCCTGCGGGTTTTGCGGTGCCTGCGGCGACATATTCGCCATTTGCGTGCGATAGCGGTCGAATGCGTCCCCGGTCGCCGCCGGCGTGGCGGGCTGGGTGATCGTCTGAAGGGGCGCGGCGGTGACGCCGGCAAAGGTCGCGAGAAGAAGTCCGATCGGAAGCGTGGCTGGGTGCATGTGGACATCATACGGCCTCCACCCGTATCTGTCCTGAACGAAAACCCGTCCCGGCGCAGCAGGAGCGCGAATTACCGTATGTTCTCAGGTTCCATTCCCGCGCTGGTCACGCCCTTCGACGACGATGGCCGCTTCGACGAGGCCGCGTATCGCGCGCTGGTCGACTGGCAGATCGCCGAAGGCTCCGCCGCACTCGTCCCCTGCGGCACGACGGGCGAGGCGGCGACGCTGACCGCCGACGAACATTTCGGCATCGTGCGCATCTGCGTCGATCAGGCGGCGGGCCGCGTGCCCGTGATCGCCGGCGCCGGATCCAACGATACGGCCGTCGCCGCCGCCAACATCGCCCGCGCGCGCGCTGCCGGCGCCGATGCCGCGCTGATGGTTCCGCCCTATTACAACCGCCCTAGCCAGGAGGGGATCTACCGGCATTTCGCGGCGCTGGCCGAAACCGCCGACTTGCCGATCGTCCTCTACAACGTGCCCGCACGGACGGTGACGGACATCCAGCCCGCGACGATGGCGCGGATCGTCAATGCGTTCCCGACGGTGTTCGTCGCGGTGAAGGACGCCAGCGGCGCGATCGCGCGCGTCTCCGCCCACCGCGCGGCGTGCGGGCCGGATTTCGTCCAGCTGTCGGGCAACGACGACATGGCGCTCGCCTTCAACGCGATGGGGGGCAGGGGCTGCATCTCCGTCTCCGCCAACGTCGCGCCGCGCCTGTGTGCGGACTTCCAGGCGGCGTGCGCGGCCGGCGACTATGCGGCGGCGCTGGCGTTGCAGGATCGCCTTTATCCGCTCCACGACGCGCTGTTCACCGACGCTTCGCCGGGCCCGGTGAAGTATGCGATGACGCGCGTCCGGCCGGGCTTTCCCGCGGGCATCCGCCTGCCCATGACGTGGCCGTCGGCCGAATCGCGCGCCGCGGTCGATGCGGCGCTGGCGCATGCGCGGCTAATCTGAGCGCCCGGGACGGCGCCGCTTCCCCTGCGCCGTAACAGCCACTACATCGCCCCTCACATGTCGCGTCCCAAACCCGCCACCTTCGACAAGAAGAAGATCGTCGCCGAGAATCGCAAGGCGCGGTTCGAATATACCATCGACACCGTCTACGAGGCGGGGATCGCGCTGACCGGCACCGAGGTGAAGAGCCTGCGCTTCGGCGAGGGCAGCATCGCCGAAAGCTATGCCGAGGTGCGTGACGGCGCGGTCTGGCTGGTCAACGCCAACGTGCCCGAATTCAGCCATGGCAACCGGTTCAACCACGAGGCGAAACGGCCGCGCAAGCTGCTGCTGCACGAGCGCGAGATCAACAAGCTGCACGGCGCGGTCGCGCGCGAGGGCATGACGCTCGTCCCGCTCAGCGTCTATTTCAACGGCCGTGGCCGCGCGAAGGTGGAGCTCGCGCTGGCCAAGGGCCGCAAGGACCACGACAAGCGCGCCGCGATCAAGGAGCGCGAGTGGAAGCGGGAAGCTGGCCGCATCATGCGCGACCGCGGCTGAGCGACGCGGGCCATGTTCCAGAAGAGCATCGGCTGGTGCCGTCGCAACATGCCGACGCGCGAATCGGTGGAAACGAACCGGCTGCTGCGTCCGGTCGCGCATCGGGTGATGGAGCCGGGCCTGTGGCGCTTCAACCGCCGGTCAGTGCCGCGCGGCGTCGCGCTGGGGATGGTCGCGGGCTTCCTGTTCCCGGTCGCGCAGATCGCGATCGCCGCGCTGTTCGCGCTGCCGTTCCGCGCCAACGTGCCGGTGGCGGCGCTGACGACCTTCATCACCAATCCGTTCACCACCCCGTTCCTGTGGTACGTCGCCTACCGGATCGGCAGCTGGATGCTGCGCAGCGACGCGCCCGCGATCACCCAGCCGGTGACGGAGGCAGCGACGGGCTGGCTGCAATGGCTGACCGGCGCGCTCGACTGGCTGTGGGCACAGGGGCCGGCGTTCGGCCTGGGGCTGATCGTGCTGACGAGTGCGTGTGCGATCCTCGGCTATGCCGGATCGGCGCTCGGCTGGCGGCTGTGGATCGCGCGCAAATGGCGGCATCGCCATATGTCGAAGCGGGTTTGACGAGGCGTTTTAACTGATTACAACACCGCGCATCACGAGTCTTCTTTCCCCTGATAATCCTCATCTTAAGGGACCTTCGATGCGCAATACGGTTCTTGCCGCCCTTCTGCTCGCCTCCGCGGCGTCGGGCGTCGTCTACGCCCAGACCGCGACCCGTCCCGCCGCCGCGACGGCGACCGCGCCGGGCAAGCCGCAGCTCGGCGACTTCGGCGTCGACCTGACCGCGATGGACAAGGCCGTCGCGCCGGGCGACGACTTCTACAATTACGTCAACGGCGCATGGATGGCGCGCACCGAAATCCCGGCGGACAGGTCGAGCTGGGGCGGCTTCGCGATCCTGCGCAACCTGTCCGACGAGCGCACGCGTGCGGTGATCGAGGGCGCGGCGGCCAACCCGGGCGCTGATCCGGTCTCGACCAAGATCGGCGACACCTATGCGACCTTCATGGACGCCGCGGCGATCGAGGCGGCCGGTGCCGCGCCGCTCAAGCCCTATCTGGCGAAGATCGCGGCGATCAACTCACCCGCCGCGCTCGCCACGGCCTTCGGCGAGGCGACGATGCACGGCATCGACGTGCCGATCGGCGCGGGGGTGCAGCAGGACCTGAAGGACAACACCGTCTATGCGGTGTACCTCGGCCAGGGTGGCCTCGGCCTGCCCGACCGGGATTACTTCCTGAAGGACGATCCCAAGTTCGCCGAGGCGCGCACGAAGTACGTCGCCTATATCGCCGACATGCTGCGGATGGCGGGCCAGCCCGATCCGCAGGGCGCGGCACAGCGAATCTTCGACCTCGAAAAGAGCATCGCGCAGGTCCATTGGGAGCGCGCCGAGCTGCGCCAGGTCGAAAAGGGCTATAACCCGATGCCGGTCGACCAGCTCGCGACCGCGATGCCCGGATTCGACTGGAAGGCGATGCTCGCCGCGCAGGGGCTGGGCAGCCAGACGCGCGTGATCGTCGGCCAGCCGTCGGCGCTGACCGGCACCGCGAAGATCGTCGCGGCGACGCCGCTGTCGACGTGGAAGGAATATCTGGCGTTCCACACGATCTCGAACGCCGCGCCGCTGCTCTCGTCGAACTTCGTCAACACCCAGTTCGCGTTCTACGGCACGACCCTGTCGGGCACGCCGCAGCTGAAGGAGCGCTGGAAGCGCGGCGTCGACCTCGTCAACGGCAGCCTCGGCGAGGCGGTCGGGCAGGTCTACGTCCAGAAGTATTTCCCGCCCGAGGCGAAGGCGAAGGCCGACGAGCTGGTCCACAACCTGATCGTCGCGATGGATGCGCGCCTTGCCAAGCTCGAATGGATGGCGCCCGAGACGAAGGTGAAGGCGCGGGCCAAGCTCGCCGCGTTCACGCCCAAGATCGGCTATCCCGACAAGTTCCGCGACTATACCAACCTGCGCGTCGTGAAGGGCGACGTGCTGGGCAACGCCGATCGCGTCGCGGCGTTCGAATACAAGCGCCAGCTCGACAAGATCGGCAAGCCGGTCGATCGCAGCGAGTGGTTCATGACGCCGCAGACGGTCAATGCCTATGCCAATCCCTTGATGAACGAGGTGGTGTTCCCGGCGGCGATCCTGCAACCGCCGTTCTTCGATCCGAATGCCGATCCGGCGGTCAATTACGGCGCGATCGGCGCGGTGATCGGCCATGAGCTGAGCCATCACTTCGACGACCAGGGCCGCAAGTTCGATCCCAAGGGCAATTTCGCCGACTGGTGGACCCCCGCCGACGTCCAGCGCTTCACCGCGCTGACCGACAAGGTCGTCGCGCAATACGGTGCCTACGAACCGATCCCGGGCAGCAAGGTCAACGGCAAGCTGACGCTGGGCGAGAACATGGCCGATCTTGCCGGGATCAACGTCGCCTATGACGCCTACAAGCTCTCGCTGAAGGGCAAGAAGGCGCCGGTGATCGACGGCTATACCGGCGACCAGCGCTTCTTCATGGGCTTCGGCCAGGTCTGGCAGACCAAGGCGCGCGAGGCGGCGATCAAGAACCAGCTGACCACCGATCCGCATACGCCGGGCCAGTGGCGTGCCTATGTCGTCCGCAATCTCGACGCCTGGTATCCTGCCTTTGCGGTCAAGCCGGGCCAGAAATACTATCTGGCCCCTGCCGACCGCATCAAGATCTGGTGATCCCGGTCGCGATCCCTCGCGCGCCGTCCCGCGCCGACCGCTCGCCGGACGCCGGTCCGGCGGCGGGGCACCGGCCGGGCGCGCGTCGAGCGTGATCGTTCCTTCCACCGCCGCGCGTCCCGATCGGGCGCGCGGCGGTGTCCGTTTCGCTTCGGAGTCGTCATGAAAGCCATCCTCATCACCGCCCTGCTCGGCGCATCCGCCATGGCCGGCATCGTCCACGCGCAGACCGCCACGACGCCGCCGGCCGCGCGCGCGGCGGGCAAGCCGGAACTCGGCAGCTACGGCTTCGACACGGCGGGCATGGACCGTTCGGTCGCGCCCGGCGACGATTTCTACGGCTATGCCAACGGCACCTGGGCGAAGACCACCGCGATCCCCGCCGACCGGCCGAGCTTCGGCGCGTTCGATGTCCTCGCCGACCGGTCGCGCGACCGCACGCGCGGCATCCTCGAAGCCGCGTCGCGGACGTCGGGTTCGAAGATCGGCACCGCCTATGCGACCTATCTCGACACCGCGACGATCGAGAAGAAGGGGCTCGCGCCGATCAAGCCGTGGCTTGGGGAGATTCGGCGCGCGACCAGGGCGGACTATCCGGCGCTGATCGCCCGGGCCGCCCGCCAGGGTGTCGGGACGCCGTTCGGCACCGGCGTCGGCCAGGACGCGAAGAACCCCGAGGTCTATATCGTCGGCGTGCGCCAGTCCGGCCTCGGCCTGCCGGACCGCGACTATTATCTGGAAGCAAAGAACGCCAAGGAGAAAGCGGGCTACGAAGCGCATGTCGCGGCGATGTTCACGCTCGCCGGCGAAGCGGACGCGGCGGCGCGCGCGAAGGCGCTGGTCGATTTCGAGACGCGCATCGCGCAGGTCAGCTGGAGCCGCATCGACAGCCGCGACGCCAGCAAGACCTATAACAAGACCAGCGTCGCCGACCTGATGCGGCAGGCGCCGGGGTTCGATTTCGCGACCTATCTGAAGGCGCTCGGCACGCCCGTCGACACGCTGAACGTCAGCCAGCCGTCGGCGATCACGGGCATCGCCGCGCTGATCGCGGCGGCGCCGATCGGCGTGTTGCAGGACCAGCTGCTGATCCGCAGCCTCGACACGTACGCCGACGTCCTGCCCGCCGCATTCGATCGCGAGCAATTCGCCTTCTACGGCACGATGCTATCCGGCACGCCCGAGCAGGAGGAGCGGTGGAAGCGGGCGGTCGCCTTCACCAGCGGCGCGCTGTCGGACGAGGTCAGCAAGCCCTATGTCTCGCAATATTTCCCGCCCGAGACGAAGGCGGCGGCGGATCAGCTGGTCAAAAACGTCCTCGCCGCGATGGGCACGCGCATCGACCGGCTCGACTGGATGGCGCCCGAAACCAAGGTGAAGGCGCATGCGAAGCTCGCCGCGTTTACGCCCAAGATCGGCTATCCCGACCGGTGGCGCGATTATTCGGCGCTGAAGATCGTCGCCGGCGACGCGTTCGGCAACGAACGGCGCGCGGCGGAATGGCGCTATGCCTATAATGTCGGGCATCTCGGCAAGCCGCTCCAGCGCTGGGAATGGGGCATGACGCCGATGACGGTGAACGCCTATGCCAATTTCGGCATGGTGGAGATCGTGTTTCCCGCCGCGATCCTGCAACCGCCGTTCTTCGATCCCGCCGCCGACCCGGCGGTCAATTACGGCGGCATCGGCGCGGTGATCGGTCACGAACTGTCGCACCATTTCGACGATCAGGGATCGAAATACGATGCTAAGGGCCAGCTGACCGACTGGTGGACGCCGCAGGACGTCTCCCGGTTCAAGGCGCTTACCGCGAAGCTGGTCGCCGAATACGACGCCTACGAACCGCTGCCCGGCCTGCACGTCAAGGGTGCGCTCACGCTGGGCGAGAATACGGCGGACCTCGCCGGCCTGTCGGTCGCCTACGACGCCTATCGCAAGGCGCTGGGCGGTCGCGAGGCGCCGGTGATCGACGGCATGACCGGCGACCAGCGCTTCTACCTCGGCTGGGCGCAGGTGTGGCGCCGCAACTATCGCGAGGCGAACCTGAAGCAGCGGCTGATGACCGATCCGCACAGCCCGTCGCAGCAGCGGACCTGGGTCGTCCGCAACCTCGATCCCTGGTATGCCGCGTTCAAGCCGGCGCCGTCGGGCAGGCTGGTGCTGGCGCCCGAGCAGCGGGTGCGGATCTGGTAGCGTCGGGACCGATGCGGGACGGGGGACGCCGCGACCACCAATCGCTTGACGTCACCCGTCCGATCCCGCGATGACGCATTGAGATGGCGTCCCTTCCGATCCCCGCGGGCATGAGCCCCACCCGCGCCGCGGCGCTGGTCGCGGGCGGCGCGACGCTGACCGCGGCCGTGCTGATCCTCGCGATCGTCGGCAGCCTGGTGGCGGCGGCGGGATTCCTCGCGCTCGGCCTCGTCGCGGCGGGGATGCTCGTCGCCTGGCGCCTGATCGCACCGCGCACGGACGCGCCGGCGCGCGCGCTCGACTGGGAGTTCACCCGCGCGGTCGCACAGGCGAGCAGCGATCCGGTGGCGATCACCGATCGCGCCGGGCGGCTGGTCTGCGCCAACGACGCCTATGAATCGCTGTTTTCCGGCTTTCCGACGCCGCCCGGCCTGCCGCTCGACGGCGACGGCGTGGCGCTGCTCGGCAATGCGGGCCGCATCGCGTGGCGCGACGGCATCGGCGAGGTCGGCGACCTGCGCATCCGCCACCTGCACGTCGCCGCGCGGATCACGCGGTCGGGCGACGACGGCGACATGCTCGTCTGGCGCTTCACCGTGCTCCAGCAGCACGACCTTGCCGCGAATACCGAGGAACTGATCGGCGGCGCCACCGGCGACCGGCTGGGACAGGCGGGGGTGATGGCCGCGCTGATCGCGCCCGATGGCCGCATCCGCGCGGCGAACCGCGTCCTGATGCAGCGGGCGCTCGGCGGCAACAGCGGGATCGAGGGACGCGATTTCGCCCGGCTGCTCATCACCGACAGTCGCGGGCTGGTCCGCTTCGAGCGCGAGGGGCTGGACGGCACGCCGCTGCGCGTCCTCCAGATCCCGTTCATGGATTCGGAGCACGCGCCGGTTCTGGTCGCGCTGCTGGACGACGAGGACAATGCGCCCGCCATCGGTGCCAGCGCGTCGGCGCACGTCCGCAGCCTCGTCAGCCTGATGCCGTTCGGCATGGCGCTAGTCGATCGGGAGGGCCGGTTCCTCCAGATGAACGATGCCTTCCTGCGCGCCGCCAGCGTCGATCCGCAGGCGCCGCCGCTCTATCCGGGCGATCTGGTGGTCCGCGAAGACAAGGCCGCGGTCGCCGATGCGATCCGCCGGTTCGCGGGCGGCGCGACCCATTCGTCGGACATGGCCGTCCGGCTGAAGGGCCATCCCGACGAGCCGGTCGCGCTGACCATCGCCGGCGCGCGCGGGCTGGGGGATGCGGCGGTGCTGCTCAGCCTCAAGGACAACAGCGAGGAATCGCGGCTGAAGCGCGAGGTGGCGCAGGCGACCAAGATGCAGGCGGTCGGCCAGCTGGCAGGCGGCGTCGCCCACGATTTCAACAATATCCTGACCGCGATCATCGGCCATTGCGACCTGATGATGATGCGCCATTCGCCCGGCGACAGCGATTACGACGACATCCAGCAGATCCGCACCAATTCGAACCGCGCCGCCAGCCTGACCCGCCAGCTGCTCGCGTTCAGCCGTCAGCAGACGCTGCGGCCGCAGACGCTGCAACTGCCCGACGTCGTCGCGGAGGTGTCGAACCTGCTCAAGCGGCTGATGGGCGAACAGATCCGGCTCGACGTGACGCACGGCCGCAACCTCGGCGCGGTGCGCGCCGATCCGGGGCAGCTCGAACAGGTCGTCGTCAACCTGGCCGTCAACGCGCGCGACGCGATGCTCGCGCACAACCCGCGCGGCGGCGGCACGCTGACGATCCAGACCAAGTCGATCACCCCGGCCGAAGTGCGCGCGCTGGGATCGGACATCCTGCCGGTCGCCGACTATACGGCGCTGGTGGTCACCGACACCGGCGGCGGCATCCCGCCCGAAGTGCTGCCCAAGATCTTCGAACCCTTCTTCACGACGAAGGAAGTGGGCAAGGGCACCGGCCTCGGGCTGTCCACCGTCTATGGCATCGTCAAGCAATCGGGCGGCTGGATCTTCGCCGACTCGAAGCCGGGGCAGGGCGCGACCTTCACCATGTACCTGCCGGTCCACGCCGCGGGGACGGTCACCAAGCTGCCCACCCCGGCGCGCGCGCCGGCGAAGCCGGTCGAGGTATGGGGCACCGGCACGATCCTGCTCGTCGAGGACGAGGACATGGTCCGCGCGGTCGCCGAGCGCGCGCTGACGCGCCAGGGCTATACGGTGATGACCGCGGAAAACGGCGAGGCGGCGCTCGACCTGCTCGACCGCAACGGGCGGCCCGACCTGCTCATCAGCGACGTGGTGATGCCGACGATGGACGGGCCGACGATGGTCCGCCACGTCCGCGAACGCTATCCCGACCTGCCGATCATCTTCATGTCGGGCTATGCCGAGGAACAGCTGCGCAAATCGATCGATCTCGACAACGTCGCGTTCCTGCCCAAACCGTTCAGCGTCCAGCAGCTGGCCGAAGCGGCGCGCGACGTATTGGCGACCCGCTGAGCAAGCAACAAAACAACATGTTGTCATCGCGCAACAACCGCGGGTAAGGGCAGCTATGCCTTCACCCACGCAGATCCTCATCGTCGAGGATGAACCGCTGATCGCGATGATGCTCGAGGATTTCCTCGAAGTGCTGGACAAGACCGCGGTCGGCACCGTCGACAGCGTCGCCGGTGCGCTTGCGCGTGTCGAGGGCGGCGGCATCGACGCTGCGATCCTCGACGTCAACCTGCGTGGCGGCGAGAAGAGCACGCCCGTCGCCGAAGCGCTGGCCGCGCGCGACATCCCGTTCGTCTTCGCGACCGGCGGCAGCGACGAAAGCGTCGATGCGCAGTTTCGCGATCGTCCGGTGCTGCAGAAGCCGTTCACGATGGACGGCGTGGCAAAGGCGCTCGCCGCCCTGTGACGCCCCCGTGACATCCCTGCCGGCGACGGCGCGGCGTCACGGCATTCCGATCCTCACCATGGCGATTGCGATCCTCGCCGGCGGATTCGTCGGCAGCATCGCGGCCTTGCTCGTTTGCGTGCTCGCCCTGCCGATCATCGCATGGCGTTACGACAACCGTACCAGCGCGTTTTTTCCGCTCGCTTGCTGTTCGTTCTCGCCGTGGCGATCCTGATCGTTCTCATGGGCTTGGTCGCCGTCGTGCACGGCCGCTGATCGCACCTGCTGCCGCATGACGGATTTGTCACCGGAACGATGACGATCCGGTCGCATTGTCTCGGCGGACAGCGAAGGAAGCGGGTGGATGACGGACGGACCGATCGCGGTGGTGACGGGCGGAGAAAGCGGGATCGGCGCGGCCTGCGTCGAGGCACTCGCCAAGTCAGGTGCGCGCGTCGTCTTCACCTATTTCCGCGATGCCGATGCCGCGCGGGCGATCGTCGCCGCGAGCGGCGGCGAAGCGCGGGTCCGCGCCGTGCAATGCGACGTCGCGGACGAGGGTGCGGTCGATGCGCTGTTCGCCGCCGCCGAGCAGGCGTTCGGCACCGCGACGTGGCTGGTCAATTCCGCCGGGCTCAACATGACGGGCACCAAGCTGGTCGACATGGAACTGGCGCAGTTCGACCGCGTCATCCGATCCGACCTGTACGGACCGTTCCTGACCTGTCGCAGGTTCGTCCGCGCTGCCGAGGCGAAGGGCGTCGGTGGGCGGATCGTCAACATATCCTCGATCCACGAACGCGCCCCGCGTCCCGGCGGCGCCGATTACGATTCCGCGAAGGGTGGCCTCGCGCAGCTGACCGCGACGCTGGCGCTGGAACTCGCACCCAGGCGGATCGCGGTGAACGGGGTCGCGCCGGGCATGATCCTGACGCCGATGAATGCGAAAGCCATGGCGGACGACGCCTATCGCGCCAAGCTGGAAGCGAACATTCCCTGGGGTCGCGCCGGTGCGGCGGGCGAAGTGGCGACGCTGGTCGCCTTCCTCCTCTCGCCTGCCGCGGACTATATCACGGGAACCACCGTCACGATCGACGGCGCTTTGTCGCTCGTCATCGCGCAGGGCGCGTGAGGAACGCCTGATGCCGACCTATGCCGTCGAACAGCTCGACACCGTCACCATCGCGCCGGGCTCGCCGCTCGACGGCATGGACCTGATGAGCCCCTTCGTGTGGCGCGAGGGCGACCGTTACCGCATGCTGGTGCGCGGCGTTCCCGACCCGATGGGACCCCGCGACCCGACCGGGCTGATCGCCAGCGGCTGGAGCGACGACGGGCTGGCCTTCACGCTCGACCAGCGACTTGCGATCGCGCCCGGCACCGATCCCGCCGACGCGGATGCTGGCGGATGCGAGGACCCGACCGTGCTGCGCGCCGACGACGGCAGCTACGTGGTCTATTACACGGGCGTCGACGCCGCCCGCTCGCGCGGCGTCATGATCTCCGCCACCGGCCCGTCGCTCGATGCGCTGGTCAAGCGCCGGGTCGAACTCGCGGCACCGGAAGGCGAGGGCAATATCAAGGAAGCGACCTTCGCCCGCACCCCCGCGGGCGACTGGCGCCTGTTCTACGAATATGCCGCCGCGGAGGATCATGGCGTCGGCGCATCCCGCGTCGGCGTCGCACGCGCCGCGACGCTTGGCGACCCGTGGACGGCGCTGGCCGACCCATTCCCGATCCGCGGTGATTCCTGGGACAATTGGCACCTGTCGACCGGCCCGATCTGCTGCCTGCCCGGCGCCGACCCGGTTATGTTCTACAATGGGGCGACGCTCGATGCGCGCTGGCGGATCGGCTGGATCAGCTTCGATGCGCGATTCGCCACCGTCACGGGCCGTGGGCTGGAACCGCTGATCCTGCCGCCGCCGCCCGAGGATCGGAGCAAGACCGATATCGCCTTCGCGGCGTCGACCGTCGTCGAGGACGGCATGATCTCGCTCTACTTCTCGCTGGAGGATCGCATCCTGCGACGCGCACGCATCCGGTATTACGCGTAACATGCTTGCGTCGGCGGGGCGTTTGACGACATAGGGCATCGCCATGACCCAGTTCGACAAGACCCGCCTGCCGAGCCGCCACGTCTCGGTCGGCCCCGAGCGCGCCCCGCACCGCAGCTATTATTACGCCATGGGCATCGGCGAGGAGGATATCGCCAAGCCCTTCGTCGCGCTCGCCAGCGCGGGCAACAATTCGGCGCCGTGCAACACCACGCTTGACGGCCAGGCGGACGCGGCACAGGCCGGGGTGATCCAGGGTGGCGGCATGCCGCGCCGCTTCAACACCATCACCGTGACCGATGGCATCGCGATGGGCCATCAGGGCATGAAGGCATCGCTGGTCAGCCGCGAGGTGATCGCCGATTCGGTCGAGCTGTCGGTCCGCGGCCATTGCTACGACGCGCTCGTCGGCTTCGCGGGCTGCGACAAGTCGCTGCCCGGCATGATGATGGCCATGCTGCGGCTCAATATACCCTCGATCTTCGTCTATGGCGGATCGATCCTGCCCGGCCGCTTCCAGAATCGCGACGTGACGGTCGTCGACGTGTTCGAGGTCGTCGGCAAATATGCCGCGGGTGCATGCCCGTTGTCGGAAGTGCACGAACTCGAAAAGGTCGCCTGTCCCGGCCACGGCGCCTGCGGCGGCCAGTTCACCGCGAACACCATGGCCTGCGTCGGCGAGGCGATCGGGCTCAGCCTGCCCAACAGCAACATGGTGCCCGCGCCGTACAGCACGCGCGAGCAGATTGCAGTCGCCGCGGGTGCGCAGGTGATGGAACTGGTCGGTCGCCAGCTGCGCCCGCGCGACATCTGCACCCGCGCCGCCTTCGTCAACGCCGCGCGGGTCGTCGCCGCCACCGGCGGATCGACCAATGCCGCGCTCCACCTGCCCGCGATGGCGAGCGAGGCGGGGATCGATTTCGACCTGTTCGACGTCGCAGAGGCGTTCAGGTCGACGCCGTACATCGCCGACCTGAAGCCCGGCGGCCGCTACGTGGCCAAGGACATGTACGAGGCGGGCGGCGTCTACATGCTGATGAAGACGATGCTGGCGGGCGGTCTGCTCGATGGCGACTGCATGACCGTCACCGGCCGGACGCTGGCGGAGAATATCGACCAGGTGACGTGGAATCCGGACCAGAAGGTCATCTACGACGTGGCGACGCCGCTCAGCCCGACCGGCGGTGTCGTCGGCCTGCGCGGCTCGCTCGCCCCGGATGGTGCGATCGTCAAGGTGGCGGGCATGCACCGCCTCCAGTTCGAAGGGCCGGCGCGCGTCTTCGATTGCGAGGAGGATTGCTTCGCCGCGGTCGAGGCACGGGCGATCAACGAGGGCGAGGTGCTGGTGATCCGCTACGAAGGCCCCAGGGGCGGGCCGGGGATGCGCGAGATGCTGTCGACCACCGCGGCGCTCTATGGCCTCGGCATGGGCGAAAAGGTCGCGCTCATCACCGATGGCCGCTTTTCGGGCGCAACGCGCGGCTTCTGCATCGGCCACGTCGGGCCTGAGGCGGCGGAGGGCGGCCCGATCGCGCTGGTCTCGGACGGCGATCCGATCCGCATCGATGCGGAGGCGGGGACGATCGACCTGCTGGTCGACGAGGCGACGCTCGCCGACCGCCGCGCGGCATGGCGCCCCCGCGTCACCGACTACGGGTCGGGCGCCTTGTGGCGCTATGCGCAGACCGTCGGTCCGGCGTGGCAGGGCGCCGTGACGCACCCCGGCGCGAAGGCCGAAACCCACGTCTATGCCGATATCTGATCCGCGATACGCGGCGGGGGCGATGCTGCTCCTCGCCGCGTGTGGCGATCGCGATGCGGGTGCGACCGCCGCGACCGTCCTCGCGGGCGAACCGCTCGCCTGCGCCCGCGGCGCGGCGCCGCTCCGTGAGGGCTGCACCGTCGAACGCTGCCACGATGCCGACGGCCTGATCCTGACCGTCCGCAATCCCGACGGGGGCTTTCACCGCTTGCGCGTGACGCACGACGGCCGCGGCGTCGTCGCCGCGGATGGCGCCGAGCCGGCGCGGGTCGCCGTGCGGGACCGAACGTCCATCGAAGTCGCGATCGGCGGCGACCGCTATCGCCTGCCCGCCACGATCGGCGCAGCGCGATGATCGGCATCGAGGGCCGCGCGATCCTGACCACCGCGGCTATGCGCGCCGCCGAGGATGCGGCGATCGCCGGAGGTGCGACGGTCGATGCGCTGATGGCACGCGCGGGACAGGGTCTCGCCGCGGCCGTGCGCCGCCTGACGGCCGGAGCGGAGGTGCTCGTCGTCTGCGGGCCGGGCAACAACGGCGGTGACGGCTATGTCGCGGCGGCGATATTGCAGGCCGCCGGCCATCGCGTCCGCGTCGCCGCGAGCGGTGCGCCGCGCACCGATGCCGCGCGGCGCGCGCGCGTACGCTGGAGCGGGCCGGTGGCGCCCTTCGCGGAGGCCCCGCCCGCGCCGGTGATGCTCGACTGCCTGTTCGGCACCGGGGTCGACTGGCCGCTGTCCGGCGAGGTCGACGCCGGCCTCGAACGGCTGGCGCTGGCGGCGGGTATCGTCGTCGCCGCCGACCTGCCGAGCGGAACGCAGGCCGACACCGCGGCGGCGCCCGGCTGGGCACGCCGGCGGCCGGCGACGCTGACGCTGGCGCTCGGCGCCCTCAAGCCCGCGCATGTCCTGTATCCTGCGGCGGCGGCCTGCGGCGCGGTGCGGCTGGTCGACCTCGGCCTTGCCTGTCCGGGGGCGGTCGCCGTCGCGCAGCGCCCGCAGCTACCCGAGCCCGGCGCGGAGTCGCACAAGTACAGTCGCGGCATGGTCGCCGTCGTTACCGGCGCGATGGAGGGGGCCGCGCGGCTAGCCGCGGTCGCCGCACTGCGCAGCGGCGCCGGCTATGTCGCGCTCTACGGCGGCAGCGGACGGGGTGGACCCGATGCGATCGTGCATCGCGCGTTCGATCCTGCGGCGCTGGCCGACCCGCGGATCGGGGCGATCCTGATCGGACCCGGCCTCGGCCGCGACGCCGTCGCCCGCGCTCGCGTGCAGGCGCTGATCGAGGCGGATACGCACCCGATGGTCATCGACGGCGATGCGCTCCACCTGATCGACGCCGATGCGCTGCGGCGACGCCATCCCGTCATCCTCACCCCGCACGCGGGCGAATTCGCCGCGCTGTTCGGGGCGTCGGCCGGATCGCCGCTGGACCGCGCGCGCGCCGCGGCGGTGCGCACGGGCGCGGTGGTGGTGCTGAAGGGAGCGACCACGATCGTCGCCGACGCCATCCGCACGTCGGTGCATCCCGGCGGCAATCCGTGGCTGTCGACGGCAGGCACCGGCGACGTCCTCGCCGGCGCGATCGCGGCGCAGCTGGCGCATCCCGGCAGCGATCCGTTCGCCGCGGCGAACGCGGGCGTCTGGCTGCACGCGCGGGCGGCACGGCTCGCCGGACGCAGCTTCGTCGCCGACGACTTGGCAAATGCGCTGACCCCGGCCAGAGCCGGCGCATGACTTCCGAAAACACGATCCTGCGCGTCGCCGCCCGCGGCGATGGCGTCACCGGCGATGGCCGCCATGCCGCCTTCGCCGCGCCCGGCGACACCCTCGACGCCGACGGCACGCTCACCCATGGCCCGCATCATCAGGTCGCGCCGTGCCGTCACTTTCCCGAATGCGGCGGCTGCCAGCTCCAGCATCTCGACGACGAGGCCTATGCCGCGTTCGTCACAGACCGCGTCGCCAGCGCCCTCGACGCACAGGACCTCGCCGCGCCGCTGCGCGCGCCGCTCGTCTCGCCGCCGCGGACGCGCCGTCGCGCGACGCTGCATGCGGAGGGGAAGGGCGGGCGCGTCACGTTGGGCTTCACCGCGGAAAAGAGTCACGACATCGTCGACATGCGCGAATGCCACGTCCTGGTACCCGCGCTGTTCGCCGTCGTCGCGCCATTGCAGACGCTGCTCCAGAAGCTCGGCTTCAGGCGCCGCGGCGACGTCCACCTGACGCTGTCGGATCAGGGGCCGGACGTGATGGTCACCAACCTGACGGCCGACGGGCTCGTGGCGGCGGAGGCGATCACCGGCTTTTGCGAACGCCACGGCATCGCCCGCTTCACGCTCGACAGCGGCGACGGGCCCGAAACGCGCTGGGAGCCCCGGCCGGTGACGATCACGCTGGGCGGGCACCCGGTGCCGCTGCCGCCGGCATCGTTCCTGCAGGCGACGCAGGAGGGCGAGGATGCGCTCGTCGCCGCGATGCGCGAGGCCACCCGGGGTGCGGGCACGATCGCGGACCTGTTCGCCGGCCTCGGCACCTTCACGCTGGCACTGCCCGGCCGCGTCTATGCGGCGGAGGGCGGCCGCGACGCGATCTATGCGCTCAAGGCCGCGGCGGGCAGCCGCCAATTGCAGGTGTTCACCGAGCATCGCGACCTCTACCGCCGCCCGCTGACCGTCGCCGAACTGGACCGCTTCGATGCGATCGTCATAGATCCGCCCCGCGCCGGCGCCCGCGATCAGGCCGACGCGCTCGCCGCCTGCCGCTCGAAGGTCATCGGCTATGTCTCGTGCAACCCGTCGAGCTTCGCGCGCGACGCGAGGCTGCTGATCGATGGCGGCTGGCGGATCGACTGGATCCAGCCGGTCGGCCAGTTCCGCTGGTCCACCCATGTCGAGCTGGCGGCGCGCTTCGTGCGGTAGGATCGCGCGCGGAAACGCGAACGGGTTCGACCACGCGGCTGCGTTCGTAACGGCGTCTCGTCTCTCCGGTCGCTGCACCCCCACGGCAGCCGCACCACGGCCTTATGCGTCAGTAGACGGCGGTCACGAAGAACAGTCCGTCGGGCGGTGCATTGAGCCCCAGCCGCGCGCGATCCCGTGCCCCCAGCGCCGCGGCGACATCGTCGACGGACCACCGCCCCATGCCGACCAGCGCGAGACATCCGACCATCGAGCGCACCTGATGGTGCAGGAACGACCGCGCCGCCGCGCGGATCGCGATGCGGTCGCCGCTCCGCTCCACCGACAGCACGTCGAGCGTCCGCACCGGCGAATCCGCCTGGCAATGCGCCGAGCGGAACGTGGTGAAGTCATGACGGCCGACCAGCACCGCCGCCGCCGCCGCCATCGCCCCGGTGTCGAGCACCTGCGGCACCTGCCACGCCAGCCCCGCTTCCCAGGTCAACGGCGCGCGGCGGTTGACGATCCGGTATTCGTAGGATCGGCCGAGGCACGAGAAGCGCGCATGCCAGTCGTCCGCCACCGCGACGCAGTCCAGCACCGCGACCGGTGCCGGCCGCACGCGCGCGTTGAGCGCTTCCATCAGGCGAAACGGCGCGATCGCCTTGTCGATATCGACGTGCGCGCGCATCCCGAGCCCGTGCACCCCCGCATCGGTCCGCCCGGCGGCGTGCACCGCGGTCCGCTCGCCGGTCACCGCAAACACCGCCTCTTCCAACGCCGCCTGCACGCTCGGGCCGTGCTTCTGGCGCTGCCAGCCCATGAACGGCCGGCCGTCATATTCGATCGTGAGCGCGTAGCGCGTCAAAGCTGCACGCCCGTCGCCACCGGAAAGCCGCGCAGCAGTTCGGCCGCTGTCGTCACGCCACGTCCCGCACGCTGCACCAGCGTCGGGCGGATCGCGCCGTCGCCGCACGCGATCGTCAGCGCGTCGTCGACCGTCGTGCCCTCGCCCCCCGGAAAGGTGAAGGGCAGGACGTCCGCGGCGAGCAGCTTCACCCGTTCGCCCGCCACCTCGAACCAGGCGCCCGGCGCCGGGTTCATCGCGCGGACCAGCCGCTCGACCTCCACCGCGCTGCGCGTGAAGTCGATCCGCGCCTCCGCCTTGTCGATCTTGTTCGCATAGGTCACGCGATCCGCGATCTGCGCGACCGGCGGGTGCGCGGGCAGGTCGCCCAGCACCTCGACCATCAGCCGCGCACCCAGCGCGGCGATCTCCGCGGTGAGCGCGCCCGCGGTCTTGCGCCCGATCGCGACCCGCCCTTCGAGACGCACCGGGCCGGTGTCGAGCCCCGCTTCCATCTGCATGATGCCGACCCCGGTTTCCGCATCGCCGGCGAGGATCGCGCGCTGCACCGGCGCCGCGCCGCGCCAGCGCGGCAACAGTGAACCATGGACGTTGAGGCAGCCGTGCACCGGCGCATCGAGCACCGCCCGAGGCAGGATAAGCCCGTAGGCGGCGACCACCGCGACCTCCGCGCCGAGCGTCGCGAAGGCGGCCTGCGCATCGACGTCCTTCAGGCTCACCGGATGGCGGACCGCGATCCCCAATGCCTCGGCGCGCTGCTGTACGGGCGAGGGGACGGTTTCGCGCCCGCGTCGGCCGCCCGGCCGCGGCGGCTGGCTGTACGCCGCGACGACATCGTGCCCGGCCGCCACCAGCGCCTCCAGCGTCGGCACGGCGAAGTCGGGAGTTCCCATGAAGATGATCCGCATCGCCGCCTTCAACGCGCTGGCGGCCGGGCGCGCAACCCCCTATCTGTTCCCGTCATGGCGTCTCCCGAAATCGAAGCCCTGACCCAGGCGCTGTCGCGTCTCCCCGGCCTCGGCCCGCGATCGGCGCGCCGCGCGGTGCTCCACCTGCTCAAGAAGCGCGAGGCCGCGCTCGGTCCCCTGCGTGCGGCGCTGGAGGCGGTCGACGAACGGCTCGAAACCTGCGCGACCTGCGGCAACGTCGATACCGCCAACCCCTGTTCGATCTGCGCCGACCCGCGGCGCGACCCGCGATCGCTCTGCGTGGTCGAGGAGGTCGCCGACCTCTGGGCGCTCGAACGCTCGCGGCTGTTCCCGGGCCGGTTCCACGTCCTGGGCGGCCGGCTGTCCGCGTTGGAGGGCATCCGCCCCGAGGACCTTTCGATCGACGCGCTGGTCGCGCGCATCGAGGCGGGCGGGATCGACGAGATCGTGCTGGCGATGAACGCCACGCTGGAGGGGCAGACGACGGCGCATTATCTGGCGGAGCGGATCGAGCGGTTCCCGGTCCGGGTCACGCAGCTGGCGCACGGCCTGCCCGTGGGAGGCGAGCTCGACTATCTCGACGAGGGCACGCTGGCACAGGCGCTGCGCGCCAGGCGGCCGATGGCGTGAACCCGGCTTCGCCCTTCGAAACTTGACGCAAACCCGGCCAAACCCTAGCGCGCACGCCATGTCAGTCCTTCCGATCGTCGAAGTCCCCGACGCCCGCCTGCGCGTCATTTCCAGCCCGGTCGATGCGATCACCGATGCGACGCGGGCCTTCGTCGCCGACCTGATCGACACGATGTATGCCGCCAACGGCATCGGCCTCGCCGCGATCCAGGTCGGCGTCGCCGAGCGGATCCTCGTCATCGACCTGCAGGAGGGACGCGACGAGGAGGACAAGCCGGTCAAGGCGCCGCAAGCCTATATCAATCCCGAGATCCTCTCGGTGAGCGAGGAGACGAGCACCTACAACGAAGGCTGCCTGTCGATCCCCGAGCAATATGCCGACGTCCAGCGCCCCGCCGCATGCCGCGTGCGCTGGCAGGACGAGACGGGCGCGACCCACGAGGAGGACCTTACCGGCCTGCTCGCGACCTGCATGCAGCACGAGATCGATCACCTCAACGGCGTGCTGTTCATCGACCATATCAGCCGGCTGAAGCGCGACATGGTGATGAAGAAGCTGAACAAGCTGCGCCGCGGCTGACCCCGAGGTCGCCGATTTAGCGTTGCGCCGGTGCCGGCGTTCGACCTATGTTCCCCGCCGGTCTAGGGGTATAATGGTTTGGATCAGTCGCTCATCATCGCCATCCTGGCGCTCGTCGTCGGCCTCGTCGTCGGCTGGCTGATCGCCGGCCGCAAGGCGGGGACGCTCGCCGCCGATCTCGCCGTCGCGCAAAGCAGGGCTGCGGATGCGGATCTGGTCCGCCAGACGCGCGATGCGGTCGAGCGCGAGCGCAACGAGGCGCTTCGCGACCTCGCCGCGCTGCGTGCGCAGCATGAGGATCGCACCGCCGCCGCCGACACGCTCCGCATCGAACTGGCGCATATCCGCGCCGATCGCGACGCCGCGCGTGCCGATCTCGCCACGATGCGCGCCCAGCACGAGGCGTTCGAGGCGCGTCTTGCCGACATGCGCGATGCCAAGGTGCTGATGGCGACGCAGTTCAACGACCTCGCCAACAAGGCGCTGACCGATGCGCAGAAGGCGTTCCTCGATCGTGCCGAAGCGCGCTTCCGCCAGTCCGAGGAAATCGCCGGCACCAATCTGAAATCGCTGCTCCAGCCGGTCAACGACCGCCTGCTGCGCTACGAGGAGGGCGTCGCCAGGGTCGAGGCGGAACGCCGCGACGCGTTCGGCGACCTCAAGGGACAGATCGAGCAGATGCGGCTGGGGCAGGAGCGCGTGTCGGGAGAGGCGGCCAAGCTGGTCAACGCGCTGCGCAACGCGCCCAAGGCGCGCGGCCGCTGGGGCGAGCAGCAGCTGCGCAACGTCCTCGAAAGCTGCGGCCTTGCCGAACACACCGATTTCGCGATGGAGGTCAGCGTCGCGGACGGGGAGGGCGGGCGGTTGCGTCCCGACGCGATCGTCAACATCCCCGGCGGCAAGTCGCTCATCATCGACGCCAAGGTTTCGCTCAACGCCTATCAGGATGCGTTCGGTGCGGTGGACGACGGTGATCGCCGCACCGGGCTTGCCGCCCATGCGGCGTCGATCCGCGCGCATATCAACGGCCTGTCGGCCAAGAGCTACTGGTCGCAGTTCGCCGACACCCCCGACTATGTCATCATGTTCATTCCCGGCGAACATTTCCTGTCTGCTGCGCTCGAGCACGACAACGACATCTGGCAGTTCGCGTTCGACAAGCGCGTCCTGCTGGCGACGCCGACCAATCTCGTCGCGATCGCGCGGACGGTGGCGGCGGTCTGGCGGCAGGAAAAGCTTGCGACCGAGGCGCGCGCGATCGGGAGCCTCGGCAAGGAACTGTACGACCGGCTGGCGAAGGCCGGCGAAGACCTGCGCAAGGTCGGCAGCGGCCTCACCACCGCAGTGAACAATTACAACAACTTCGTCTCCAGCTTCGAAAGTCGCGCGCTCGTGTCGGCGCGCAAGTTCCGCGACCTCAACATCGAACCCGGCGCGCGCGAGATATCGGTGGTGGAGCCCGTAGAGGCGATGGCGCGCTACGGCGACGAGGCGCTGCGACTGCCCGACGCGGCAGAGTGACGCTGCCGGGGCGTACCCGTGCGGTCTTCGGTATTCAGGACGCAACAGCCCTCTGGTTACTGGCCGTCGTCCCGGACGTGTTCCGGGATCCACCCTGCGGCGAGGCGTCAGGCTGGAGCCTCCCGCGGGTGCCGTGGGGACAATGGGCTCCGGAACCGGTCCGGGGTGACGGATGCTATGGAGCAACGCCGGTCTTCGGACACGGGGACATCGTCCAAAAGGCACCGTCGAAATGATCCGCGCCGAGGCGCGGAGGACGCAGAGAGGCAATTCGGTGGGACGCCGCGCGTGTCCTTGGAGCGTCTGACGTAAAGCACCCCCGGCGCATCCTGGGCTGCCCTTGCGCACTCCGCGCCTCCGCGCGAACCAGCAATTTCGAATCCCCGTTATGCGCCCCGCTGCTGCGCCAGGACCTCATAGGCCATCACCGCGGTGGCGACCGCGGCGTTGAGGCTGTCGGCCTTGCCGAGCATCGGAATCTTGACCAGCAGGTCGCATGCGTCGGCGTAATCCGCCGGCATGCCCTGCGCCTCGTTGCCGGTCAGCAGGAAGGTCGGCGAGGCATAGCGCACCGCCCGATAATCGTGATCCGTGTCGAGGCTCAGTCCGACGAGCTGCCCCGGCCCTTGGCGCAGCCAGTCGAGGAACGGCTGCCAGTCGCTCCTGACGACGGGGATCGTGAACAGCGCCCCCATGCTCGCGCGAACCGCCTCGACCGAAAAGGGATCGACGCACTCGCCGATCAGGATCAGCCCGCCGGCACCGACCGCATCCGCGGTGCGCAGGATCGTGCCGAGGTTGCCCGGATCGCGCAGCCGTTCGGCGACCAGCCAGATGCCTGCGGTCGACCGGTCGAGGTCCGCCAGCGTCCGGTCGAATTCGTCGAAGACGCCGACGACCGCCTGCGGATTGTCCTTGCCCGACAGCTTGGACAGGATGTCGGGCGTCGTCTGGATCGATTCGCCCCCGGCCATCTCGACGTCGATCGACAGCGCATGGACCAGCGGGTGGTCGGCATTGGCGGCGGCATAGAACAGGGTACGGGGCAGGCGACCGGTGTCGCGCGCCTCGGTGAGGATGCGCAGCCCCTCCGCCATGAACTGGCGCGCGCCGCGGCGGTGCTTCTTGTCGCGCAGCTCGCGGGCATATTTGACCAGCGGGTTCGAGAAGGCGGTGATCTCACGGGGCATCGTTCCCCTGTCCGGCACACCGGCGGGTCCGTGCAAGCGGAAACTGAGGAAACGTCAGTCTTCGCCGAACTTGGCCTCGACCAGTTCGCACAGCGCGCCGACCGCCGCCTCGGCACCGTCGCCGACCGCGCTGATCGTGATCTCGTCGCCCTTGGCGGCACCGAGCATCATCAGCCCCATGATCGACGTGCCCGTCACCGATCCGCCGGCGCCGCTGTCGTCCTTGCAGACCTTGACCTCGACCGGCTGGGTCGAGGCGAGCGTCACGAACTTGGCGCTGGCGCGCGCATGCAACCCGCGCTTGTTGGTGATGAGGACGGTCCGCGCGACCTCGCTCATGCCGCGGCCTCGCCCAGCACTTCGGACGCGACCGAAATGTATTTGCGCCCCGCCTCGCGCGCCGCGGCGACCGCCTCGACCACCTTCATCGACTTGCGTGCCGACCCCAGCCGGATCAGCATCGGCAGGTTCATCCCCGCGATCACCTCGACCCGCCCGCGCTCCATCAACGAAATGGCGAGGTTGGAGGGCGTGCCCCCGAACAGGTCCGTCAGCACGATGACGCCGCGCCCCGTATCGACGGCGGCGATCGCCGCGGCGATATCGGCGCGGCGTTCCTCCATGTCGTCGTCGGGCCCGATCGCGATCGTCGCGACCCGTTCCTGCGGGCCGACGACGTGAATCATCGCGGTCACGAATTCCTCGGCGAGCCTGCCGTGCGTCACCAGAACGAGGCCAATCATCTCAATTACGTTACTCATGTGCTGGCCGGCGGCCCCTCGAGCGAGTCCTGCGGTGCGGCCCCGAGGTCGCGGTGCGTGATGGTGGGGGAAAAACCCGCGCCGCGCAACCGGGCAGCGAGGTGTTCGGCGACGTGGACCGACCGGTGTCTCCCTCCGGTACACCCGATCGCGACGCTGACGTAAGACTTGCCCTCCGCCCGGTAGCGGGGGATCAGGAGTTCGAGCAGCTCGCCGATCCGCTCCATCGCGGCGGGATAGGCGGGATCGGCGGCGACATAGGCGGCGACGTCGGGGTCGAGGCCGGTGCCCGGCCGCAGCGCGGGTTGCCAGTGCGGATTGCGCAGGAAGCGCATGTCGAACACCAGGTCGGCGTTGCGCGGCAGGCCGCGCGCGAAACCGAACGACTGGATCGAGAGCACCGGGGCGTCCCCGCCATGCCCGCCGAACGTCGCGCGCACCTGCGACGCGAGCGCATGCGCGTTGAGGTCGGTGGTGTCGATCAGGCGGTTGGCCCAGTCGCGCAAGGGGCGCAACAGTTCGCGTTCGCGCGCGATGCCGTCGTGCGCGGGCCGGTCGGGCGCCAGTGGATGGCGGCGCCGCGTCTCGGAATAGCGCCGCTCCAGTTCCGCCCCCGAACAGTCCAGGAACAGCATCCCGACGTCGAGCCCGTGCTCGTCGCGCAGCGAGCGGATGCGCTCGACGATCCGTTCGGGATCGAAATCGCGCGTCTGGGTGCCGATTCCGATCGCCAGCGGCTGGCTGTCGTCGGCCCGTCCCGCCGACAGCGGCGCCTCCAGCAACCGGTCGAGCAACACCAGCGGCAGGTTGTCGACGACCTCCCAGCCCAGGTCCTCGAGCGTCTTCAGCACGGTCGACTTGCCGGCGCCGGACAGGCCGGTGACGAGCAGGATGTCAGTCGTCATGCCGGCGTCGCCTCCGGCTGGCGCAGCGCCCATTCGATCTTGACCGGGGTGGAGGCGTGAAAGGCGTCGAACGCGACCTCGCGGACGACGACGCCCGCCAGCCGGCGCTGCCGCCGCTCGGGCATGCGCATCGGTTCGGCGCCCAGCCGGACGATCAGCGCGACCGGCACGTCCTCGACGTGCGGCATCGCGACGATGCCGATCCCGCGCACCTCGATCCGTCCCCGGATCGTGTCGGGCGGGCGGGCGACCAGCCGCTCGCCCTGCCGCATCAGCAGCGTCTGGTCGTCGCTGACCAGCATCGCCCCGCGGTCGATCAGGCGGAGCGCGAGGTCGGACTTGCCCGTCCCCGACACGCCTTCGAGCAGGACGGCGCGGCCGTCGATCGCGACAGCCGTCGCATGCAGCATTTCCGAGGACAGGATCGCCATGGCTCCGTTACGTCTATTGGCCATCGGCGAGGGGCAGGCGGACCGCGAACCGCGCGCCGCCCAGCCGATCCTCGCGCGATTCGACGCCGATGCCGCCCTGATGCGCCTCGACGATGGTTCGCGCAATGGCGAGGCCGAGGCCCGAATGCTGGCCGAACGCCTCCGTCTCCGGCCGGATCGACTGGAAACGGCGGAAGATGCCCTCGCGCGCCTCTTCGGGCACGCCCGGGCCCTCGTCCTCGACGCGGACGAGCACGTCGTCGCCCTCGCGCACCACCGCGATCGCGATCAACCCCTCGTCGGGCGAAAAGGACAATGCATTGTCGATCAGGTTCTCGAACACCCGTTCCAGCCGCGCCCCGTCGCCGATCACCGTCATCGCGCCGCCGCGATGGTCGAAGCGCAGCCGCACGCCGCGCTCGACCTCGCGCGCGATACGCTGCTCGACGAGCGCGCCGAGCAACGCGGCGATGTCGACGGGTTCGAACTTCGCACGGCTGAGCTGCGCATCGAGCCGCGAGGCTTCGGAAATGTCGGTGATGAGCCGGTCGAGCCGGTGGACGTCGTCGCGCACGATCGCGAGCAGCCGCGCCTGCAGGTCGGGATCCTTCACCGCGCCCAGCCCCTCGACCGCGGAGCGGAGCGAGGCGAGCGGGTTCTTCATCTCGTGCGTGACATCGGCCGCGAACGCCTCGGTCGCGTCGATCCGGGCGCGCAGCGCGAGGCTCATGTCGGACAGCGCGCGGGCGAGGCTGCCGATCTCGTCGCGTCGCGAGGGCAGGCGCGGGACCACGACCTCACGCGCGCGGCCCAGCCGGACGCGGACCGCGGCGCGCGCCAGCCGCCGCAGCGGCCGGACGATCGTCCGCGCGAGGAACAGCGAGAGCAGCACCGACACGATCGTGACGACCAGCAGCACCAGGCTGAGCCGGAACCGCTCGATCCGCACCGTCTGCGTGATGTCGCGCGCATTGACCGTGGTCATCACCACGCCGCCGGGGATCGGCGCGGCGGCGGTGACGACCGGCGTCCGGTCGGGCGCGCGCCAGACGCTGGCCGACACCTGGCGCCGCCGGGCCGCGGCGGCGACGTCGGGCCATTGCCGGCCGTCGGCACGCTCGCGATACAGCGGCGGGCGCGCGGCGCCGACGACGGTGTCGATACCGGCATCGAGGAACCGCGCGACGGTCTGGTCCCACGCCTGTTTGTCGGGGTCGAGCAGCGTCGCGTTGCGGATGCCCAGCGCTCGGCTGTCGACGATCGTGCGGCCGTCGTCGTCGAACACGCGCAGCCGCGCGCCGGTGTCGCGCGCGAGCCGCGCGACGCGCGTATCGCGCCGGTCGGGAGGCACCGTGGCCAGCGCCTCGCCGATCAGCCGGACTTCGCGGCCTGCCTGCGCGACGCGCCCGTCGACGATCCGGCTGCGATACGAATCGAGGTAGAAGAAGCCGCCCGCGAGCAACAGCAGCGCGAAGATGTTGACCGCGAGGATGCGCCGCGTGAGCGAGATCTGTCCCGACCAGCGGAGCGCGAGATCGCCCCCCTCCGGCCAGCGATCATTCCTCGGAGAATCGGTATCCGGCGCCATACAGGGTCTCGATCGCGTCGAAGGTCGGGTCCACGCCCCGGAACTTGCGGCGCAGGCGCTTGATGTGGCTGTCGATCGTCCGATCGTCGACGTAGATGTCGTCGTGATAGGCGGCATCCATCAGCTGGTTGCGCGTCTTCACGATGCCCGGCCGCTGCGCCAGCGTCTCGAGGATCAGGAATTCGGTGACGGTCAGCGTTACCGGCTCGCCGCCCCAGAACGTCCGGTGCCGCGCCGGATCCATCGACAGCCGCCCGCGGACCAGCGGGCCGGCCGCCGTCGCGTCGTCGTCCCCCGCGGGCGAGGCGACGAGTTCGGTGCGGCGCAGGATCGCGCGGATCCGTGCGATCAGCAGGCGCTGGCTGAACGGCTTGGCGATATAATCGTCCGCGCCCATCGCGAGGCCGAGCGCCTCGTCGAGCTCGTCGTCCTTGCTGGTGAGGAATATCACCGGGATCTGGCTCTTCTCGCGCAGCCGGCGCAGCAGCTCCAGCCCGTCCATCCGCGGCATCTTGATATCGAAGATCGCGAGGTCGGGCGGGTTGTCGGTGAGCGCCTTCAGCGCGGTTTCGCCGTCGGAATAGACGCGGGTCACGAACCCTTCGGTCTGGAGCGCGATCGAAACCGAGGTCAGGATGTTGCGGTCGTCGTCGACCAGCGCGATCGTCGCCGTCATGCGGAGGGAAGCCTGTCGCCCATGGTCGCACCGCGGTAGGGCAAAGCCGCCACCGGCTCAACCGTCCCGGCATGGAACCACGCCGGCGGCGCGCGGTGTTTGACGATCCCCGGCGCCCCGCTTATGCCCGTCGCCATAGCCGGCGTGCGTGCAGACCCTCCCCAGGATGCGCGCGTCAGGCAGGTACATTGGGAGGATGTCAGTGAACGAGCGTATTCCGCATGCGGGCCTTGCGAGTCAGGGAATCGAAACCCGTGCCGATCTGCACTGGAACCTGGTCACGGCGCGACTGGTCGAGGCCGCGGTCGCCCGCGGCGAGGGCAAGCTCAGCGCCGACGGGCCGCTGGTGGTGGAAACCGGGCAGCACACCGGGCGATCGGCGCAGGACAAGTTCATCGTCCGCGATGCCGAGACCGAGAGCAGCGTCTGGTGGGGCAAGTCCAACAAGGGCATGAGCCCCGAACATTTCGCCGCATTGAAGGCGGATTTCCTGTCCGCGCTTCGCGACAAGGAGCATCTGTTCGTCCAGGACCTGTACGGCGGTTCGCAGCCGGAGAACCGGGTGCGCGTGCGCGTCGTCAACGAGCTCGCCTGGCACAATCTGTTCATCCGGACGATGCTGGTGCGGCCGCAGGAGCATGAACTGCGCGGGTTCGAGGCCGAATATACGATCATCGACCTGCCGAGCTTCCGCGCCGACCCCGCCCGGCACGGTACCCGCAGCGAAACCGTGATCGCGGTCAATTTCACCGAGAAGCTGATCCTGATCGGCGGCACGCGCTATGCCGGCGAGATGAAGAAATCCGTGTTCGGCCTGCTCAACTACCTGTTGCCGACGACCGGCGTGATGCCGATGCACTGTTCGGCGAACATGGGTGCGGACGGGTCGACCGCGGTGTTCTTCGGCCTGTCGGGCACGGGCAAGACGACGCTCAGCGCCGATGCCAGCCGCACGCTGATCGGCGACGACGAACATGGCTGGTCCGACACCGCGGTCTTCAACTTCGAAGGCGGCTGCTATGCCAAGATGATCCGCCTGTCGTCCGACGCCGAGCCGGAGATCTTCGCGACCACCAAGAGGTTCGGGACCGTGCTCGAGAACGTCGTGATGGACCCCGTCACCCGCCAGCTCGACCTCGACGACAACAGCCTCGCCGAGAACAGCCGCGGCGCCTATCCGATCGACTTCATCCCCAATGCGTCGGCGGACAATATGGGCGGCGTGCCGCGCAACATCGTGATGCTGACCGCGGACGCTTATGGCGTGCTGCCGCCGATCGCGAAGCTGACGCCGGACCAGGCGATGTACCATTTCCTGTCCGGCTACACGGCGCGGGTCGCCGGCACGGAAATCGGCGTGACCGAGCCCGATGCGACCTTCTCGACCTGTTTCGGGGCGCCGTTCATGCCGCGGCATCCGTCGATCTACGGCAATCTGCTGAAGGAGCGGATCGCGCGCGGCGGCGTCGATTGCTGGCTGGTCAACACCGGCTGGACCGGCGGCAAGTACGGCACCGGCAACCGCATGCCGATCAAGGCGACCCGCGCGCTGCTCAACGCCGCGCTCGACGGCAGCCTGCGCGACGCCGAATTCCGCACCGATCCGAATTTCGGCTTCCAGGTGCCGGTGAACGTTCCGGGCGTCGACGCGGGGATCCTCGACCCGCGCGAAACCTGGGCCGACAAGGCCGAGTATGACGCGACCGCGGCGCGGCTGGTCGACCTGTTCGTCGAGAACTTCGCGCAGTTCGCGGAGCATGTCGACGACGGGGTGAGGCAGTCGGCCCCGAAGGTCGCGCGGGCGACCGAAGCGGTCTGACGGGGGGAGGGGCGGTGTGGCGCCGCCCCGACCTGCCTGCCGTAGGACCTGGCGGTCACGGCCGATGACGCGTTCTGGCGAGGCGGACTATGGAACGCGCGCGCTCTGGAACCGGGCGGCCCGTATGATCGGAGCGGTCTAGCCCGTCCCGAACGTCACCGCGGACCGGCTCCCGGTTTGATGGCGCCACGCGGGGACGGCACCAGCCGCCAAGCTGACATCGTGGATCGCGGAACCGGTCCGGGACGACGGTGTGGTCGAGGAAGTCTCGATTTTTCCAGCCGTGCCGCGCTCTTTGGGCAGGTCGCCTGCCACCACCGACGCCGCCGACGGGCGCCTCAGCGCGGCTCGACCGGACCCGTTGCCGGCAGGGGGGCGTCGCCGCGCTGGAAGAACTGTTCGACGATCTCGCGCGCCAGCCGCGCCGGGCGCAGCGTTTCCGCATCCAGGCAGCACCAGCTCGACTTCACCTCGGCGAGCACGTCCTCGCCGCGGCGGATGACGGTTTCGTAGAACGCGCGTGCGCCCTGCACCTTTTCGAGCAGGACGGTGGCGATCACATCGTCGCCGAGGAACGTCGGCTTGCGATAGGTGATCTCGTGCTTCAGCGCGACCCACAGATGCGTCGCGACCGCTTCCGCGGGCGCGAGCTTCTGCCAGTGGCTCACCACCGCGTCCTGCACCCACTTCAGATAGCTCGCGTTGTTCACGTGGCCCATGAAGTCGATGTCGGCAGGATCGATGCCGATCGGGTAGGAATGGGGGATGCTGTGCGTCACACCGACGGTCATAGCAGATCGAGGATGAACTGACAGCTACCAACCGGTACGCGATTGCCGATTATGCGTCGACCGGTTCGACGATCACCAGCCCGCCGCGGACCTCTACGATCCGCACGCGGGTGCCGGCTGCCGCGATCGGACCGCGCGCGGGCCACGAGCCATCGCCGATCCGCACCCGGCCACCGTCTGCGTCGATTCCGACCTCGACCACCACCGTCTCGCCGACCATCCGCGCGGACCGGTCGTTCAGCTGCGGATCGCTGCTCGCCACGGGAAAATCGCGGTACCAGCGCTTGCCGACGAGCACGGTGACCACGCTCCAGACCGCGAAGGCGCCGATCTGCGCCTCGACCGGCACAGGCACGACCAAGGTGGCGATACCGACCACTGCGGCGGCGATGGCGAGGAAGATCGCGAAGACGCCCGGGATCGCCAGCTCCGCCACGCCGAGCGCCAGCGCGGCGATCAGCCACGCCGCCCCCGCGCCGCCGATCGCGTCCAGCGTCACGGCTTGGGCAGGTCGAACGGGCCGCGCCGCGGCTCCCTGGGCGCGGCGGCGGCCGGCGGATGCGCGGCCAGCGCGTCCTTGGCGAGCTCGCCGATCCCGCCGAGCGTGCCCATCAGCTGCGTCGCCTCGACCGGGAACAGGATGGTCTTGGCATTCGGGCTGGTCGCGAACTTGCCGATCGCCTCGACGTATTTCTGCGCGACGAAATAGTTGATCGCCTGCGTCCCGCCCTGCTCGATCGCCTCGGACACGACGCGGGTCGCCTTCGCTTCCGCCTCGGCCGCGCGTTCGCGCGCTTCCGAATCGCGATAGGCCGATTCCTTGCGGCCTTCGGATTCGAGGATGCGCGCCTGCTTCTGCCCCTCGGCACGCAGGATTTCGGACGCGCGCGTGCCCTCGGCCTCGAGGATGTTGGCCCGCTTCTCGCGCTCCGCCTTCATCTGGCGGCCCATCGCGGTGACGATGTCGGCGGGCGGGCGGATGTCCTTGATCTCGACGCGGGTGATCTTGACGCCCCATGGCACGGTCGCATGATCGACCACCGACAGCAGCCGCGCGTTGATCTCGTCGCGCTTCGACAGCGTTTCGTCGAGGTCCATCGACCCCATCACGGTGCGCAGGTTGGTCGTCGTCAGCTGGAGCAGCGCCACGTAGAGGTCGGACACCTCATAGGCCGCCTTGGGCGCGTCGAGCACCTGGAAGAACACGACGCCGTCGGTCGAGACGATCGCATTGTCCTTGGTGATGATCTCCTGCCCCGGAATCTCGATCACCTGCTCCATCATGTTCACCTTGCGGCCGACGCGATAGAAGAAGGCGGGATAGAAGTTGAAGCCGGGCGAGGCGGTGTTGGTGTAGCGGCCGAAATGCTCGATCGTGTATTGATAGCCCTGCCGCACGATCTTGATGCTGGTGAACAGGTAGAAGAGCACCAGCACGAGGGCGAAGGCGGCGATCGTGATACCCATAGGTCCTCCCGGGGGCACGATTCCGGCGTGCCGACGCGGATCGATAGCACAGCTGCGGTGGCGTCACAGCGCCTCTAGCGCAGATCGGCGGGTACGGTTACATGGCCCGCCACTTCTCCCCTCCCGCGAGGAACGGCATTTTGGATATCCGGCTCGGCCTCACCTTCGACGACGTGCTGCTCGTGCCCGGCGAGTCGGACATCCTGCCGAGCACCGCCGATACCCGCACGCAGCTGACGCGCGGCATCGCGCTGAACATCCCCATCCTGTCGTCGGCGATGGACACGGTGACCGAGGCCGACATGGCGATCGTCATGGCGCAGCTAGGCGGCATCGGCGTGCTCCACCGCAACCTGTCGGTCGAGGAACAGGTCGCCGCGGTCCGTCAGGTCAAACGGTTCGAATCGGGCATGGTGGTCAACCCGATCACGATCGCGCCGACCGCAACGCTGGCCGAGGCGCAGGCGCTGATGGCGCATCACCGGATCAGCGGCATCCCGGTGGTCGAGCGAGACGGCAAGCTGGTCGGCATCCTGACCAACCGCGATGTCCGTTTCGCCGGGAACCCCAAGCAGCCGGTCGCCGAGCTGATGACGCACGACAACCTCGCCACCGTGTCGACCGACGTCGGGCAGGAAGAGGCGCGGGTGCTGCTCCACCAGCGGCGGATCGAGAAGCTGCTGGTGGTCGACGAGGCGTATCGCTGCGTCGGCCTCATCACCGTCAAGGACATCGAGAAGGCGGTGACCTATCCCACCGCGACCAAGGACGCGGCGGGCCGGCTGCGCGTCGCGTCGGCGACGACCGTCGGCGACAAGGGGTTCGAGCGGACCGAGGCGCTGGTCGATGCCGAATGCGACCTGATCGTCATCGACACCGCGCATGGCCATAACCGCGATGTTGCGCGGGCGGTGGAGCGGGTCAAGAAGCTGTCGAATTCGGTGCAGGTCGTCGCCGGCAACGTCGCGACCGGCGAGGCGACGCGCGCGCTGATCGATGCGGGTGCGGACGGGATCAAGGTCGGCATCGGCCCCGGATCGATCTGCACCACCCGCGTCGTCGCGGGCGTCGGCGTGCCGCAGCTGACCGCGGTGATGGACTGCGCGAAGGCGGCCGCCGCCGCCGGCGTGCCGGTGATCGCCGATGGCGGGCTGCGCACCTCGGGCGACCTCGCCAAGGCGCTCGCCGCCGGTGCATCGACCTGCATGGTCGGATCGCTGCTCGCCGGTACCGAGGAAGCACCGGGCGAGACGTTCCTGTATCAGGGCCGCGCCTACAAATCGTATCGCGGCATGGGGTCGGTCGGCGCGATGGGCCGCGGCTCCGCCGACCGCTATTTCCAGGGCGACATCAAGGACCAGATGAAGCTGGTGCCCGAGGGGATCGAGGGCCAGGTCGCCTACAAGGGACCGGCGAAGGACGTGATCCACCAGCTGGTCGGCGGTATCAAGGCGGCGATGGGCTATACCGGGTCGGCGACGATCCCCGACCTTCAGCGCCGTGCGCAATTTGTCCAGATCACCGGCGCGGGGCTGAAGGAAAGCCACGTCCACGACGTGACGATCACCCGCGAGGCGCCTAATTATCCGACGCGCTGATCGCCCGCGCCGCCCGTTTCCCACCGGCATGCGCGCCGGCCCGTTGCGACTGGATCCGATGACATGACCCCCGGCGCCCGCACCCAGGCCGCGATCGAACTGCTCGACGCGGTGATCGCCGCCGCGCGTGGCAACGGCGCCGCGGCCGACACGCTGATCGCGCGCTACTTCGCCACCCGCCGCTATGCCGGGTCGAAGGACCGGCGCGCGGTGCGCGAGCTGGTCTATGCCGCTATCCGCCGCGCCGGCGAGGTGCCGGCGTCCGGACGCGCGGCGCTGCTGGCGGTGGCGGCGGACGATCCTGCGCTCGCGGCGACGTTCGACGGATCCGTCCACGGTCCGGCACCGGTCGGCGACGCCGAACGCGCCGCTCCGGGCGGGATCATGCCCGCATGGCTCGCGGATGCGCTCGCCGCGTCGGGGGTTTCGACGGAGCAGCAGGCGGCGCTGATCGACCGCGCGCCGCTAGACGTGCGGGTCAACCGGCTGCTCGCCGATCCCGCCGCGCTTGCCGCCCAGCTTGGCGGCGAACCGATCGCCGGCCTGCCCGGCGCGTTGCGCCTGCCGGCCGGAACGAACGTCGATGGCCTCGGCGGACAGGTCGAGGTGCAGGACGCCGGCAGCCAGATCGTCAGCCTGGCGGCGCAGGCGACGCCGGGGCAGTCGGTCGTCGATCTGTGTGCCGGCGGTGGCGGCAAGACGCTGGCGCTGGCCGCGGCGATGGCGAACACCGGCCGCATCCTCGCCGCGGACGTCGATCGCGGGCGTCTGTCGCGCCTGTCGCCGCGCGCGAACCGCGCCGGCGTGACGATCGTCGAGACGCGGTTGCTCGATCCTCGACGCGAGGCGGAGGCGCTGGCCGACTGGGCGGAGGCCGCCGATTGCGTGCTGATCGACGCGCCCTGTTCGGGCACGGGAACGTGGCGACGCAATCCGGAGGCCCGCTGGCGGCTGACCCCGGACCGGCTCGACCGGTTCGCCGCACAGCAGCGCCACGTCCTCGACGTCGGCGCCGGGCTGGTGCGGCCCGGCGGGGCGCTCGTCTACATCGTCTGTTCGCTGCTCGATGCGGAAGGAGCGGACCGGGTCGCGGCGTTCATGGCCGAGCGGCCCGGCTGGGTCGCCGCGCCGCTCGACCTGCCCGCCGGCAGCGCGCACGGTGCGGGCATCCGGCTCGACCCGCTACGCCACGGCACCGACGGCTTTTTTGTCGCGCGGCTGATCCGCCCCTGCTAATCGTCGGGGGATGCCCCCGGTGGAGACCTTCATGCGCGTTACGTCCGTCGCCATTGCCGCCGCGCTCACCCTGGTCTGCGTATCGACCGCGCTGAGCGGCCAGCGCCCGGACGACCAGATCGACGCGCGTTCGCTGCAATTGCTCGCCGAGGGGCGCGCCGCGCGCAGCGCCGGCAATCTCGACGGCGCGACGGACCTGCTCGAAACCGCGGTGGCGGTCGATCCGCGCAACCGGGCCGCCTTCGTCGTCCTCGCCGAGGTCGCGGAGACGCGCGGCCTGCCGGGCAAGGCGATCCGCCTGTACCGCGAGGCGCTGACGCTGGAGCCCAACGACGTCGCCGCGCTGCGCGGGCAGGGCGAGGCCCTGATCGCCAAGGGCGCGGTGTCGGTGGCGCGCGGCAATCTCGCCAGGATACGCACGCTGTGCAAGGCGGGCTGTCCGGAAGCGAACCAGCTCGCCGCGGCGATCGCCAAGGGCCCGCCGGTTACCACCGCGCAGGTCGAAACCAAGCCGCCCGTCGCCAAGGAATAGCGGCGGTCAGCCGTCGGGCGCGATACCTACCGCCCGGGCCAGCGCGACGAACTCCGCGACGCTCACCGTCTCGGCCCGTCGCGTCGGGTCGATACCGATCCGCTCCAATGCCGCCAGCGCGCCCGGCACGCCCTTCAGGCTTTGCCGCAGCATCTTGCGGCGTTGGCCGAAGGCGGCGGCGGTCAGTCTCTCCAGCACGCGCACCTCGACCCCGTCGGGCGCCGCGGCGGGCACGATATGGACGACTGCGGACATGACCTTGGGCGGCGGCGTGAACGCGGACCGGTGCACCGGCATCGCGATCCGCGCGGTCGAGCGCCACTGGCTGAGCACCGCCAGGCGCCCATAAGCGTCGTCGCCGGCCGACGCGACGATGCGATCCGCGACTTCCTTCTGGAACATCAGCGTGCACGATGCCCACCACGGCTGCCACGATGCGGTCAGCCAGCCGACCAGCAGCGCGGTCCCGACATTATAGGGCAGGTTGGAGACGATGTGCGGCCGGCCGGCGAACAGCGACGGCGCGTCGACCGCCAGCGCGTCGCCCTCGATGACGCGAAGCCTGCCGGGATAATGGTCGCCCAATTCCGCCAGCGCGGGGATGCAGCGATGGTCGCGTTCGATCGCCGTGACGCGTGCGCCCGCCGCGAGCAAGGCGCGCGTCAGGCCGCCGGGACCCGGGCCGACCTCCAGCACCTCCTCATCGGACAGGTCGCCCGGCACCGCCGCGATCCGCGCGAGCAATTGCCCGTCGAACAGGAAGTTCTGGCCGAGCGCCTTGCTGGCGTTGAGCCCGTAGCGCGCGATCACCTCGCGCAGCGGCGGCAGTTTGGCGTCGGTCACCGCCCCGCTCGTGCGCGCGCGCGGCGATCGGCCGCGTGCCCTGCCATCGCGATCGCCGCGATCATCGCGCCGGGATGCGCCTGATCGGTGCCCGCGATGCCGAATGCGGTGCCGTGGTCGGGCGAGGTGCGCACGATCGGCAGGCCGAGCGTGATGTTGACGCCCTCGTCGAAATGCAGCGTCTTGATCGGGACCAGCGCCTGGTCGTGATAGCAGCACAGCACCGCGTCGTAGCGCGCGCGGGCGCGGGCATGGAACAGCGTGTCGGCGGCGAACGGCCCGGTGGCGTCGATCCCCTCCGCGCGCAACTGGGCGATCGCCGGTTCGAGGATGTCGATCTCCTCGCGTCCGATCGTGCCGCTCTCGCCCGCATGCGGATTGAAGCCGGCGAAGGCGAGGCGTGGGGCGGCAATGCCGAAGTCGCGGGTCAGTCCGGACGCGGTCGCCCTTGCCTTGGCGACGACGAGATCGACCGACAGCAGCGCCGCGACCTCCGCGAGCGGCACATGCGCGGTGATCGGCACCACCCGCAGCGTCGGGCCGGCGAGCATCATCACCGCATCCTCGGCGGCGACGCCGCAGCGGTGGGCGACGAATTCGGTCTGGCCCGGCCAGTCGAAGCCGATGCCATACAGCTGCGCCTTGGAGACGGGACCGGTCACCAGCGCTCGGGCGTCGCCCGATCGGACGAGCGCGATCGATCGTTCCAGCGCCAGTAACGCCGCGCGTGTGCCGTCGATCGCGGGGATCCCCGGCGTCACCGCGCCCGCATCCGCGACGCGCAGCACCGGCAAGGCGCGGTCGAACACGGCCACGGCCGTGTCGAGGCGCTCGATCGTTTCGACCGGGCCGCTCCACACGCGCGCGACCGCGGCGGGATCGCCGACCAGCGCGAACGGCGGCAGGCTGCGCAACGTCCGCACCGCCCAGCTCTTGGCGACGATCTCCGGACCGATCCCCGCCGGATCGCCCATCGGGATCGCGAGCGGGGCAGGGGCGGTCATGTCAGCGATACTCGATCACCGCATCGCGACGCAGATCGCGCAGCTTGCTCTGCGCGCGCAGGTTGACGCGCTGCTGCTCCAGCTGGCCCTGGATCTGTGCGGCGCCGGGCACCGCCGACTGCTGCGGATCGTCGCGGCCGCACAGCACGAGCGAGCGGACGCCCTCGGTCGGCGAACCGAACGGCGGGGTCGCCTGTCCGACCTGCAGCTTGACCATGATCTCCTGCAACGGGGCGGGCAGGTCGCGGATGCGGATCGAATCGTTGTCGACGACCTCGGCGCCGATCGTCGCCGCGACCTTTTCCACGGTGCCGCAGCCCTGGATCGACTGGACGGTCTTGGCGAAGGTGGCGGCGCGCGTCTGCGCCTGCGCCTGGGTGGTGCCGGCGGGGAAGGAAACCGTCAGCTGCTTTAGGCTGAGCTTGGCGTCGCGCGGATCGGCCGAACCGATCGTGCGCTTGTCAGTCAGGTACAGGATCGAATAGCCGCCCGGCGTCTCGATCGGGCCGGCGACCTGGCCGACCTGCATCTGCTGCGCCGCATCCGCCAGCTGCTGCGGCAGCGTGACGAGGCGGATCCAGCCGAGATCGCCGCCGACGCCGCGCGTCGACGCTTCGGAATAGTTGCGCGCGAACAGTTCGAAGGGCTGCTGCGCCTTCTGGATCTCGGCGATGATCTGCTTGGCCTTGGCGAAGACCTCGGCGCGGTTGGCGTCGTTGGCGCTCAGGTAGATTTCGCGCAGGTTATATTCCTCGGTCCCGCGCGACGCCTCGATCCGCTTCTGGATCGCGGTCACTTCCTCGTCGCCGACGTTGACGAACGGTTCGATCTTGCGGCGGAGGTAGCGGCTCCAGGCGAGCTCGCCCTCGATCGCGCGGCGCAGCGAGCGCTCCGACGACCCTGCCTTGCGCAGGGCGGCGCGCAGCTGCGGGGCGGTCATGTTGAACCGCTTGGCAAGGCCCGCCTCGCTCTGGTCGAGCTCGGCCGCGGTGACGGTGATCTCCGCGGTCTTCGCCTCCTGGATCTCCAGCGTCTCGTCGATCAGCTGACGCAGGATCTGGAGCTTGAACTCGTCGACCTGCTCGGGCGCCGGGCCGCGGCCGCCGTTGTTGAAGACGGTGAGCGCAAGGCGCTGGTCGACGTCGGTCCCGGTGATGACCGTGTCGTTGACGATCGCGGTCGGCTTGCGGACGTTGGGATCGAGCTTCCCGAAAATCTGGAGGTTCGCCGGGATGTTGAGGTTGGTCTCGGGCACCTGGTTGTCCTGCACCGTCTGCGCCACCGCGCCGGTTGCGAACGCCGCCAGCGCGACCCAGCCCAAGGTGCGGGCGATCCGCGCGTTCCGTCGATTGTTGTGCGTCACGTTGTTCCGTTACCCCAAAGCTGGCTGCACGCGGGGGCGCAGCACCCTGTCGCCGGCCTTGCCCCGATCCAGCTGAACTGCGGCTTAGCGTCCGAGGTTGGTCAAGGCCAGCGTCAACAGGAAGCTGTTGCCCGAGCGGGCGTCGCCGGTGTCCTGATAATCGCGCCGCCACGTCGCGCCGAGCCGCAGGCAGTCGTCCTCATACTGGACGCCCAGTCGGTGGCGGATCGGATCGAACCCGTTGGCGAGCGACAGCGGATCCTCGCTGCGATCGGTCAGGTCGACCACGGCGGACCCGAACACCGACCAGAAGCGCGCGAACTGCACGCGGCCGGCGACGCGCGCCTCCTCGCGGTCCTGAAGGTCCTCGATCCGCGGAAAGATGTTGCGGTTGAGCCGCAGGTATCCCGCCAGGATATAGGTCGAGCGCGAGCCGATCGTCGCATCGACCTCGTTCCGTCGCACCGCGAATCCGTCCTTGTCGAGGCGATAGCGATGCGTGATCGACACGAAATCCCGGATGCGCAGGGTGGTGCGCCCGACGAAGTCCGAGAAGCGGTCGCTGAGCCCCGTGCCGTCGGGCAGGATGGTCGGGCGTGCCGACAGGCGATAGCTCTGGCCGATCACGGTATCGAGCGTCATCCCCGGCACCGCGAGCGCCCATTCCGCGCCATAGGTCACGCGGCTGCTGTCCTCGAACCGGTCATAGCCGGCGAAGCGGTTGAGCGCGAAGAGGTTGGAATCCTCCAGGTCGACCGCGCGCGCGTCCTCGTTGGGCACGTCGAGGTTGGCGATCCGCGGCGCGGCAACGATCTGCACCCGCGGTGTCAGCCGCTGCGTGCCGCCGAACAGCTCGCCCACGAAAGGCCATTTGACGTCGGCGGCGAGCGCACCGATCGCCCGCGTCCGGAACCCCTCGTTGCCGCGATAGCTGACCACCGAGGTCAGCAGCGAATCATCGGTGTTGTACGCATCGGCGCGGGCATAGGCGGTCAGCGTCACCTCCTGGCCCCAATTGGTCAGGCGGCGCAGGTCCCATTGCCCGGCGACGAACGCGCGCTGCGTGTCCTGCCCCGCGGTCCGCGTGATCGCCAGCGTGTTCGCCTGCAACTGCAGCTTGCCGCCGGCCAGGTCGAACCGCTTGCGGAAATCGAGCTCCGGCAGCGCGATCGGCTGGTTGCCCTGCGGATCGTTGACCCGCAGAGTCTGCACGTACCAGCCGGTCAACGCGAAATAGGTGTTGGGATCGATCCGTTCGATCGACGCGGTGGTGCGCAGCCGGTCGTCGCGCGAGATGTCGTAGCGGCGCAGGAAGGTGCGGTCGCTCGCGATCCGCGCCGATCCGCTGACGCTCCAATAGGGCGACAGCTGGTAGCGCGCGATGGCATCGACATAGCCGCGGAAGGCGCGTTCGGTATCGGTCGGCGTGACCGTGTTGAGATCGTCGCTGCGCCGGCTTTCGGTGCCATAGGCGGTCACGCGGAACGCGCCGCTGGTGCCGAGCGCCTCATATTGCGCCTGCATCATCGGCAGCACCGCGGTGAACAGGTGCGGGGTCAGCGTCAGCCCCCTGTTGGGCGCGAGGCGGAAATAATAGGGCATCACCAGTTCGAGCCCGTTGACCCGGTCGAGCTGGAGGTCGGGCGCCAGAAAGCCACTCTCCGACCCTTCGCCCATCGGCATCGAGAAGGCGGGCAGCGGCAGCGCCGGCAGGCCGAACAGGTGGAACTGCCCGCCGCCGAAATACACGCGTTGGCGATCCGGGCGATAGGTCAGCCGAACCGCGGTGATCTTCCACGACGGCTCCTTGGGACAGCCGGCGGAGGTCGTGACCGCGCATGGCGTATAGGCGGCCTTGTCGAGCTGGAGCGTGCCGTCGGCGGACCGTGTGCCGCGTTCGGCGGCCATGCGACCGCCTTGTTCCAGCACGACGAGCATGTTGTCGACGACGCCGTCCTTCAGCGAATCGGTCAGCTCGATCGAATCCCCGTAGGCGACGTCCCCCTGCGGATTGGTGACCGCGATATTGCCGGTGGCGATCACCTTGCCCGTCTTGCGGTTCCACACGACCCTATCGGCGCGCAGCCGGTCACCCTGGCGGAACATCCGGACTTCGGTGAGCGCGGTGACGACATCGGCATTGGTATCATATTCCAGGCTGCCGGCGCTGAACTGCACCTGGTCGGCCGCGACCGGCGCCTGCGCGGCGGGATCGCTGGCGGGCGGCGGGGCCGCGGGGCGGTTCTGGAGGTCCTGCGCCGTAGCGGGCGGCGCGAACAGGGCCGCGGCGATCGCCGCCACGGCAGCACCGCCGGCCAGAAGGTCGAAACGCAACACGATGATCCGAACACCCTTTCGGTGTCGACGCCGCCCTGAACGGCGCCTCACTCGCCACGCCTATCGCATCACCGGCGCGCCGCCGCAATCGTTGTGCTTCGCGCATCGCAGTCCTAGATCAGGCAGCACCAGCAACCCAGGAAGCCCCGTTTTCATGAAGATCGCCTTTTCGCCCACGCCCGCCGCCGCACCCGCGATCCTCGCGCTGCCGGTGGCGAAGGATCTCGCCGGTCGGACCGACTGGCCGGGGCTCGGCGGCGGGCACCAGGCGCTGGCGACGGCGGCGGCGAAGGCCGCCCGTTTCGATGGAGAGGCCGGCGCCGTCGTCGACCTGTTCGTCGCGGAAGGGGAGGGCACGCGCCGCATCCTGCTGGTCGGTGTCGGTGCCGGTGGCGAGGCGGAGTGGGAAAAGGCCGGCGGCGCGATCGTCGCGAAGCTGCTCACGTCCGGCGCGACCGAACTGAGCGTCGACCTGTCCGCGGCGGAGCCGACGGCGAAGGCCGCGGCGCGGTTCGCCGGTGCCGCGGCGCAACGGGCGTGGCGCTACGACCGGTATCGCACCAAGCTGCCCGAGCAGCAGAAGCCGACGCTGGCGACGCTGACCATCACGGGGGCGCCCGACGGCACCGACGCGGCCTGGATGGCGGCCGACGCGCTGACGCAGGGCCTCGAGCTGACCCGCAACCTCGTCGCGGCGCCGCCCAACGTCCTCTACCCCGAAAGCTTCGTCGAACAGGTCCGCAAGGACGTGGAAGGGCTCGGTCTCGAGATCGTCGTGATCGACGAGGCCGAGATGGCGACGCACGGCATGGGCGCGCTGCTCGGCGTCAGCCAGGGATCGGTCCGCGAGGCGCGCATCCTGGCGCTGAAGTGGAACGGCGCGGGCGAGGGCGATCCGGCGCTGGCGCTGGTCGGCAAGGGCGTGACCTTCGACAGCGGCGGCATCTCGCTGAAGCCGGGGCCCGGCATGGAGGACATGAAGTGGGACATGGGCGGTGCCGGTGCCGTCGCCGGTACGATGAAGGCGCTGGCCGCGCGCAAGGCGAAGGTCAACGTCGTCGGCGTGATGGGGCTGGTCGAGAACATGCCCGACGGCAATGCGCAGCGCCCGGGTGACGTCGTGACGTCGATGTCGGGCCAGACGATCGAGATCCTCAATACCGATGCGGAGGGGCGGCTGGTGCTCGCCGACGTCATCACCTGGACGCAGGCGACGTTCCGGCCGAAGACAATCATCGACCTCGCCACGCTGACCGGCGCGATGATCGTCAGCCTGGGCAACGAATATGGCGGCCTGTTCGCCAACGACGATGCGCTCGCCGACGGGCTGCTCGCCGCGGGCCTCGCGACGGGCGACAAGCTGTGGCGCTTCCCGCTTTCGGACACCTACAACAAGCTGATCGACAGCCCGATCGCCGACATGAAGAACGTCGGGCCGCGCGGCGCGGGCTCGATCACCGCGGCGCAGTTCATCCAGCGCTTCGTCGACGAGGGCGTGCGCTGGGCGCACCTCGACATCGCCGGCATGGTGTGGAGCGACAAGGCGAGTGCCACCTACGACAAGGGCGCGACCGGCTATGGCGTCAGGCTGCTCGACCGTGTCGTCGCGGACCATTTCGAGGGCTGACGGGGCGGGCGGCGGGCGCGGTCATGATGACGCGCCCGCCGTGCTGCGCTAGGCTGGCGCGATGCAGGTCGACTTCTATCATCTCACCGCCACGCCGCTCGACCGTGCGCTGCCGCAGATCGCCGCCAAGGTCGTCGACAGCGGGGCACGGTTGCTGATCGTCAGCGCGCGCGAGGAACAGCGTGTGCTGCTCGACCGTCTGCTCTGGTCGTATCGCGCCGACAGCTTCCTGCCGCATGCGCAGGCCGGCGCGGGTGACGACGCGATCCAGCCGATCCTGATCGCGGCGGACGTCGCGGCCACGAACGCGGCGCGCCACGTCGCGCTGGTCGACGGCACATGGCGCGACGGCGCGCTCGCCTTCGATCGCGCCTTTCATTTCTTCGAGGACGACGCGATCCGCCCGGCGCGCGACGCCTGGCGGGCGTTGGGCGAGCGTGCCGGCGTCGAACGACGCTATTGGAAGCAGAACGACGGCGGGCGGTGGGAGCAGGCGGCCTGACCCGTCGCGGACGGTTGCAAACCGGCCGACCCGCGACTAGGGCGACGCCACTTCCTTCCCGCCCCAAATTACAGGAGCCCGTGACCATCATGGCCGCGAACCGTACCTTTTCGATCATCAAGCCGGACGCCACCCGTCGCAACCTGACGGGCGCCGTCACCAAGATGCTGGAGGATGCCGGCCTGCGCGTCGTCGCATCGAAGCGGATCCAGATGACGCGCGAGCAGGCGGAGGGCTTCTACGACGTCCACCGCGCGCGCCCGTTCTTCAACGACCTGGTCGAGTTCATGATTTCGGGTCCGGTGGTCGTGCAGGTGCTGGAGGGCGAGAACGCCATGCAGCGCAACCGCGACATCATGGGCGCAACCAACCCGGCGAACGCGGAGCCCGGCACGATCCGCAAGGAACTGGCGGAATCGATCGAGGCGAACACCGTGCACGGTTCGGATTCGGACGAGAACGCCGAGATCGAGATCGCCTATTTCTTCCAGCCGAACGAAATCGTCGGCTGATGACGCAGTGGCGGCTTCGGCGCGCGTCCCCTGCGGACGCGCCCGCCGTCGCGCTGGTCGCCGGGGCGAGCTTTCTCGCGACCTTCGCCGGGATCCTCGACGGCGCCGATATCGTCGCGCACGTCACCCGGAACAGCTCGCCCGCCGCGTTCGAGGCATGGGCGCAAGGGTCCGGCAGCATCGTGACGCTTGCCGAACATGCCGATGGCGCCGCGCCGGTCGGCTACACGCTGCTCACCCTGCCCGACGTTCCGATCCCCGGCGACGCGCACGACATCGAGTTGCGCCGGATCTATACGCTGCCGCTCGCGCAAGGGACGGGACTGGGCAAGGCGCTGCTTGCCCGGGCGATCGACGACGCGCGGGCGCTGGGCCGGCGGCGGTTGCTGCTGGGGGTGCTCGGCAGGAACGCGCGGGCGCGGGCATTCTACGAACGCAACGGCTTCGCGATGGCGGGCAGCCGGCAGTATCGCGTCGGCGCGTCGCTGTACGACGACGTCGTCTACGCCCGCACCATCTAACCGCTCCCCCCGCCTCGGGCGGGGGGAGCGGGACCGGTCAGGCCGGCGCGAACACGCCGTCGTCGTCCATGACGTGCAACACGCCATCGGCGATGGCGAAATAGGCGCCGCGCAGCTTCAGCGTGCCGGCCGCCTCGCGCTCGGCGACGAAAGGGAAGGTGCGCAGGTTGTCGAGGCTGACGCGAACCGCCTCATGCTCCATCTCGCGCTTGGCATCGGCGCTGTCGCCGAACTTTGCGATCACGCGCTCGCGGGCCTCGTCGAGCAGGCCGACCCAGTCGGAGATGAACTTGCCCTCTCCCGCCTTGCTGTCCTTGAAGCCGTGCGACAGCGCCGCCGCACAGCCGCCGCACGAGGCGTGGCCCATCACGACGACCTCCGGCACCTCCAGCTGCGTCACCGCGAATTCGACCGCCGCCGACACGCCGTGATAGCCGCCACCCGTCTCGAACGGCGGGACGAGATTGGCGACGTTGCGGACGGCGAAGATCTCGCCGGGCGACGTGTCGAAGATCTGGGACGGGTCGACCCGGCTGTCGGAACAGGCGATCACCATGACCTTGGGGCTTTGCCCGGCGCTCAGCTCGACCCAGCGTTCGCGCTGCTGCGTCCAGCCGCCCTTGCGGAAGCGGTGATAGCCCTCGATCATGTTCGAAAAGTCGGTCAATGCGTCCTCCGTTGATGTCCGATCTGCGTGCAGAACGCCGTATCCCATCTGGGTTTCCGCACGAAAGGGCCAATACGGTCCCAGCCATCAAGCGTTACAAAGGGGCAAGGCGCAGGCACACCGTGGACAGAGGTTGTGGGGGGGCGGCTTGATCGCTATCTCGCGCCCATGAACGAGATGACTCCGCTCGCCCGTCCGGAACGCCTGCGCAAGCCCGACTGGATCCGGGTCAAGGCACCGACCAGCGCCGGCTTCGCCGCGACCCGCGAGCTGATGCGCTCGAAAAGCCTGACGACGGTCTGCGAAGAGGCGGCATGCCCGAACATCGGCGAATGCTGGTCGAAGAAGCATGCGACCGTCATGATCCTGGGCGACACCTGCACGCGCGCCTGCGCCTTCTGCAACGTCAAGACGGGCATGCCGCGCGCGGTCGATCCGATGGAGCCCAACAACGTCGCCGACGCCGCGGCGCAGATGGGGCTGGAGCATATCGTCGTGACCTCGGTCGATCGCGACGACCTGCCCGACGGCGGCGCGCGCCAGTTCGTCAAGGTGATCGAGGCGATCCGCCGTTCCAATCCGCGCACCACGATCGAGATCCTGACTCCCGATTTCCGCAACAAGCACGAGGCCGCGGTCGAGGCGATCGTCGCGGCGCGGCCCGACGTCTACAACCACAATCTCGAAACCGTGCCGCGCCTGTATCCGACGATCCGGCCGGGCGCGCGCTATTATGCGTCGATACGGTTGCTGGAGAGCGTCAAGAAGCTCGATCCCTCGATCTTCACCAAGTCCGGGGTGATGCTGGGGCTGGGCGAACAGCGGCTCGAAGTGCATCAGGTGATGGACGACATGCGCTCCGCCGACATCGATTTCCTGACGATGGGCCAGTATCTCCAGCCGACGCCGCGCCATGCGAAGGTCGAGGAGTTCGTCACGCCCAAGGCGTTCGACAGCTATGCCGCGATCGCGCGCGCCAAGGGCTTCCTGCTCGTCGCATCCTCGCCGCTCACCCGGTCGAGCTATCACGCGGGAGACGACTTCGCGAAGATGCGCGCGAACCGGGAGGCGAAGCTGGCCGCCGGGATCCCCGATCGTGCCCCCGATCGTGCCCCCGATCGTGCCTAAACATTCCGAGACGCGGCATCTGCCCTACACGCCGGAGCAGATGTTCGACATGGTCGCCGACGTGAAGCGCTACCCCGAATTCCTGCCCTGGGTAACGGCGATGCGCGTCCGCCAGGACAGTGCCACCGCGACGCTGGCCGACATGATCGTCGGCTTCAAGGGGCTGCGCGAGACGTTCACGTCGAAGGTCGAGAAGGCGCGGCCGTCCACGATCCATGTCGAATATATCGAAGGCCCGCTGAAATACCTGCACAACGACTGGACGTTCCGCGCGGAAGAGGGCGGCTGTGCGGTCGATTTCGCGGTCGATTTCCAGTTCAAGAACCGGATGTTCGAAATGCTGGCCGGGCAGGTGTTCGGCGTGGCGCTGCGCCGAATGATCGGCGCCTTCGAGGAGCGCGCGAAGGTGCTCTACGGCAGCAGCAGTTCGAGCGCGACCAGCGCCGCCTGAAGCCGGATACCGCCGCGGCCCAGGTCGCCGAACATCTTGCGATCGGCGTGGACGTCGGACGGATCGCCGCCCTTCTCCGCGCGCGCGAAGACGACGGTGCCGACCGGCTTCTTCTCCGAACCGCCGCCGGGGCCCGCAATGCCGGTGATCGCGACCGCGACGTCGGCGCCGCTGTTGGCCAGTGCGCCCTGCGCCATGCTCCATGCCACCGCGATCGACACCGCGCCGAAGGTTTCGAGCACGTCCGAATTGACGCGCAGCAGCTTCATCTTGGCATCGTTCGAATAGGTGACGAAGCCCGCACCGAACACGTCCGAGGACCCCGGGATCTCGGTGATCGCGGCAGCGACGAGGCCACCTGTGCAGCTTTCCGCCAGCGCGACGGTGCGCCCGGCGGCGCGGTTCGCCTCGACCACGCGCGCGGCGGCGGCGAGCAGTTCGGGGGGCAGCAGCGAATCCATCACCGCGCGCCTTCCGGGCAAAGCGGCAGGTCGGGGACGGCGATCGCCTTGCCCTTCGCCTTCTCCGCCTTGAAGTAGCGCAGCGTCGTCACGATCACGCCGGCCGTGTTCTGCGGCGGCAGCGGCGCGAGCTGCGTCACGAAGCGATCGATCGTCGCGCAGTCGGCGGGGTTGATCCGCCCGACCAGCACCGGTGCCAGCGCCGCGGTCAGCAACGGCCGCGCGAAGTCGGACTGGAGCAGCGAATCGATCATCGGGTCGGACAGCTTGACGATCGCGGCGCGCGCGCTCGACCATGCCCGATCCGCCGCGACCTGGTATCTGGCGAGGAAGTCGCTGTCGGTCCGTCGTAGCAGGCTGCTCGCGGGCAGGCGCGCTGCGCAGATGATGCCGGTCTGCTGGATGATGTCGGGCATCGCGACCAGCGTCATCGCCTCCGCCTCGGGCGTGGTGATGCAGCGGGTCTGCGCCCCGGCCGGGCTGGCGAGCAACGCCACGGCGGCGATCAGCGCCCTCATCGCGGCAGGCTCACGGTGGCGATCGCCTGCGCCGCGATCCCCTCGCCGCGGCCGGTGAAGCCCAGCCGTTCGGTCGTCGTCGCCTTGATGCTCACCCGATCGATGTCGAGCCCCAGCAGCGCACCGATCCGCGCCTGCATCGCCGCGCGGTGCGGACCGATCTTGGGCGCCTCGCAGATCAGCGTGAGGTCGATGAAATCGATCCGCCCGCCATTGTCGGCGATCAGCCGCGCGGCGTGCTGGAGGAATTGGGCCGAGTCGGCGCCCTTCCACTGCGGGTCGGTGGGGGGAAAATGCGTGCCGATGTCGCCCGCCGCGATCGTGCCGAGCAGCGCGTCGGTCAGCGCGTGCAGGCCGACATCGGCGTCGCTATGCCCCGACAGCCCCTTGTCGTGGGGGATCAGCACGCCGCCGAGCCACAGCGCTTCGCCCGTTTCCAGCCGATGGACGTCGAAACCGGATGCGCTGCGCGTTTCCCACGCCACCCGCGTTGCGGCGGCGGCGAAATCCTCTGGATGCGTGACCTTGTCGAGCATCGCATCGCCCTGCACCAAAGCGATGCTCCCGCCAAGCCGTCGCACCATCTGCGCGTCGTCGGTCGCGTCCTCGCCGGCGGGCCAACCGGCATGCGCGCGGGCGAGCGCGTCGCGGCGAAACCCCTGCGGCGTCTGGACACGCGACAGCCCGTCGCGCGGCACGAGCGCGCCGTCGCGCAACAGCGTATCCGCGACCGCAAGCGTGGGGACCGCGCCATCGGCCTCGTCGAGCGCGGCGAGGACGCGGTCGATCACGGCCGCGGGCACGAACGGCCGGGCCGCATCGTGCACGAGGATGCGCGCGCCGGTGACCGCCGCAAGCCCCCGCGCCACCGACTCGCGCCGTGTCGCGCCGCCGACGACGGTGCGGACCGGCCCGAGCGCGTCGATTGCCTGCCGCTCAGCGCCGGCGGCGATCACGACGACGACCTCGTCCACCGCCGGATGCCCCGCGAAGGCGGCGTATGCGTGTGCGATCAGCGGCTTGCCAACCAGCATCGCATATTGTTTGGGAACCGCGCCGCCCGCGCGCGAGCCGCTGCCCGCCGCGACGATCAGCGCCACCGTGCGTGGTCGATCCGTCATCGCCGCCGCCTAGCGCAACGCCCGCCAGCTTGCCAGAGCGGGCGGGGCAGGGTAAGGCGTTGCCCAATTTTCAGGCAGATCATGGCTCACCTTACGCCCATCCAGATCGGTCCCGTGCGGATCGACAGCCCTGTCGTGCTGGCGCCGATGACCGGCGTCACCGACATGCCGTTCCGCACGCTGGTGCGCCGCTACGGCTCCGGCCTCAACGTCACGGAGATGATCGCCAGCCAGGCGGCGATCCGCGAAACGCGTCAGTCGATCCAGAAGGCGGCGTGGCATCTGTCCGAGGAGCCGGTGTCGATGCAACTGGTCGGCTGCACGCCCTATGAGATGGCGGAAGCCGCGAAGCTCGCCGAGGATCGCGGCGCGGCGATCATCGACATCAACATGGGCTGTCCGGTCCGGAAGGTCACCAATGGCGACGCCGGTTCGGCGCTGATGCGCGACCTGACGCTCGCCGCGGCGCTGGTCGACAGCGTGGTGAAGGCGGTAAAGGCGCCGGTGACGCTGAAGATGCGCATGGGCTGGTGTCACGACAGCCTGAACGCCCCCGAACTGTCGCGCATCGCCGAGGATCTGGGGGTGCGGCTCATCACCGTCCACGGGCGGACCCGCAACCAGATGTACAAGGGCGAAGCGGACTGGCGCTTCATCCGCACGGTCAAGGAGGCGGTGTCGATCCCGGTGATCGCCAACGGCGACATCTGCGACATCGACGATGCGGTCGCCGCGCTCGACCAGTCCGGGGCGGACGGGATCATGATCGGCCGCGGCGCCTATGGCCGGCCGTGGCTGCTGGGTCAGGTGATGGAGTATCTGGCATCGGGCACGCGCCGGCCCGATCCGTCACTCGACGAACAATACCATGTGATCCTCGAGCATTACGAGACGATGCTCGCGCATTATGGCGACGTGACCGGCGTCAATATGGCGCGCAAGCATATCGGCTGGTACACCAAGGGGCTGACCGGATCGGCGGAGTTCCGCAACGCCGTCAACCAGCAGCCCGACGCCGCGACCGTCAAGCGCATGCTCGCCGATTTCTACGCGCCGCATCGCGACCAGCCCGCCCGGCAGCAGCAGGCCGCCTGACCCGGCCATGGCGATCCGGCCGGGGTTTTCGGAACTGTTCGCCGCGCTGCCCGTCGCGGTCGTCGTCGTCGATCCGGACGATCGCATCGCGCACGCCAACGCGCTGGCCGAGCAATTGCTCAACCTTTCCGAACGGGTGATGCGGGGACAACCGCTCGCCGCGATCCTGCCGCCACCCGCCGACGGCGATCGCCGCGAGGGGCAGGGCGTCGCCTTCTACGATACCGAGATCGCGATCCCGCACGGCCCCAAGATCCGCGTCGACTTCGTCGAGGCGGCGATCGCCGATCACCCCGGCTGGCGGACGATCACGCTGCACAGCGCCGCCAGCACGCGCGGGCTGGGCCACGCCGCAGGGCGAGGGGCCAGCGCCCGCGCTGCCAGCGGTGCCGCGGCGATGCTCGCGCACGAGATCAAGAACCCGCTGTCGGGGATCCGCGGGGCCGCTCAGCTGATCGGCGCGGGCGAGCTGACGACGCTGATCGTGACGGAGGTCGATCGGATCGCCGCGCTGATCGACCGGATGCAGGATTTCAGCGACACCCGCCCGCTGCCGATCGCGCCGGAAAACATCTATCCCCTGATCGGTCATGCGCGCCGGCTGGCCCTCGCTGGGTTCGCGCGCGGCATCACGATCGAGGAGCGGTTCGATCCGTCGCTGCCGCCCGCCGCGATCAACCGCGACGCGACGCTCCAGATCCTGATAAACCTTCTGAAGAATGCGCGCGAAGCATCGAAGCTGGAGCGCAACCCCCGGATCGTCATCACCACCGCCTATCGTCACGGCATGTCGGTCGCCGCGGCGCCCGGCCGCCCGCGCGTGCCGCTGCCGATCGAGATCTGCGTGCTCGACAACGGTCCGGGCGCGCCGGCGGACATCGCCGATCATCTGTTCGACCCGTTCGTGTCGGGGCGGCCGGAGGGGCAGGGGCTGGGCCTCGCGTTGGTCGACAAGCTGATGCGCGACATGGGCGGCATCGTCCAATACGCCCGCGAAGGAAGTCCCGAAATGACGACGCTCCGCCTCCTCCTGCCACGCGCCGCGCGGCCATGACCCGCATTCTGGTCGTCGACGACGACGCCGCGATCCGCACCGTGGTCGCCCAGGCCTTGCGCCGCGCCGGTCACGAAGTGCAGACCGCCGAAACGCTCGCGCAACTCGACCGCGCGCTGGCGACGCGGGTTCCCGACGTGCTGGTCACCGACGTCGTGCTGCCCGACGGCGACGGCATCGAACGGGTGCGGGAAGTCGGCCAGCGCCTGCCGCAACTGCCGATCATCATCCTGTCGGCGCAGAACACGCTGACCACCGCAGTGCGCGCGGCGGAGGTCGGCGCCTACGAATATCTCCCCAAGCCGTTCGACCTCGACGATTTGACCCGCGCGGTCGCCGGGGCGCTGGCGCGCAATGCGGTGATGCCGCAGCCGGAAGCGGGCGAGGACCCGGCGCTGCCGCTGATCGGGCGATCGCCCGCGATGCAGGACGTCTACCGCATCATCGCAAGAGTGTTGTCCAACGACCTGACCGTGCTCATTTCGGGCGAGTCCGGGACGGGCAAGGAGCTGGTCGCGCGCGCCATCCACGATCTGGGCGCGCGGCGCGGGGCACCGTTCGTGGCGATCAACATGGCGGCGATCCCGCGCGAATTGATCGAGGCGGAGCTGTTCGGGCACGAACGCGGCGCCTTCACCGGCGCGGCGATGCGCAACGCCGGCCGGTTCGAACAGGCGGCGGGCGGAACGTTGTTCCTCGACGAGATCGGCGACATGCCGATGGAGGCGCAGACGCGGCTGCTGCGCGTGCTGCAATCGGGCGAGTTCACCACTGTCGGCGGTGCACGGACGATGCGCGCCGATGTCCGGGTCGTCGCGGCCACCAACCGCGACCTGACGCAGCAGGTCGCCTCCGGCCAGTTTCGCGAGGACCTGTTCTACCGGCTCAACGTCGTGCCGGTGCCGCTGCCCGCGCTGCGCGAACGGCGGCAGGACATTCCGTTGCTCGCGCGTCATTTCCTCGAAAGCGCGGCAGCACAGGGATTGCCGCGGCGTCAGCTGAGCGACGCGGCCCAGGCGGCGCTCGCCGCGCACGACTGGCCGGGCAACGTCCGCGAGCTCGAAAACCTGATGCGCCGCCTGGCTGTGCTCGCACGCGACGAGCTGATCGACGCGGCGACGATCCGCGACCTGCTCGGCGCGCCCGGCGCGACGGGGGAGGCGGCCGATCCGGGCATCGCCGAGGCGGTGCGACACCTCGTCGAGCGTATCGCACGCGAGCGTCCCGACGCCCTCGACGACGGCACGCTCTACGACCGCGTCATCGGCGAGGTCGAACGTCCGCTGATCGAAACCATGCTCGCCCGCCACGGCGGCAATCAATTGCGCGCCGCGCGCGCCCTCGGCCTCAACCGCAATACGCTGCGTAAGCGTCTGGATACGCTAGGAATCAGTGTGCGCAGCGAGGACTGACCTAAGGTCCGTCTGCAATAGCCCCGTCCCATTCCGGCACAGGCGATCTGCCGCAGTGTCACCACAAACCATCGCCAATCCGAAATTATGTGGTTTCCGTGCAACAATCCCCGTTGTACGAGAGCCGTGATGAACGCGGCCCCGATGCCCGATCTACATGAGACCGACCGGGCGCGCCTCCTGCGGATAACGCCCGCGGTGGAGGCGCTGGTCCTCGCGCTGGCGATCGCGATCGCCACCGCCACCTACTTCGTCATCGCGGCAAGCAGCACGCCACAGATGCCCCTGTCGCCGCCGACGATCGCGTCGCTGCTGGTGGCCAATCTGGTGCCCGGCATCGCGCTGCTTATGCTCGTCGGCCGCCGTATCGCGCGACGGCGCGCCGCGGCATCCGCGGTGGGCGGCGAGGGACGGCTGCACGTCCGGCTCGTCGCGATCTTCTCGATCATCGCCGCGGTACCGGCGCTGCTGGTGACGATCTTCGCCTCGCTCCTGTTCCAGATCGGGGTCGAATTCTGGTCGTCCGACCGCGCCAGCGGCATGCTAGAGAATGCCCGCACTTTGGTCGGCGAGAACTACCAGCGCGAGGTCGATCGCGTCGTCGCGCAGGTGCAGGCGATGAGCGGCGATCTGTCCGCGGAATTGCAGGGCCATGCGGTCGACAGCCCGTATTTCCAGCAGCTCCTGCTCGTCCAGACCTATCGCCGCGAACAGTCGGAGGCGATGATTATCCGCAAGGGCGAGGGCGATCCGCTGATCGTCCTCAACCCCTATGAACGGCCGTTGCAGAACATCGTCTCGCCCGCGATGGAGCAGGCGCTTGATCGGGGCGCGCCCTATGTGATCGTGCGCAGCGACGACCGCATCGGGGCGGTCGTGCCGATATCCTATGGCAAGGGCGCCTATCTCTATTCGGCGCGGATCTTCGATCCTCAGCTCGCCAGCCAGATCCGCCGTGGCGACGCGATCGTCCGCGACTATCAGGCCCTCCAGAGCCGGTCGCGTGCACTGCAACTCAAGTTCAACGCGGCGTTGTTGCTGGTATCGCTGCTCATCGTCGGCATCGCCGTCTGGGCGGCGCTCGCGGTCGCGGACCGGCTGGTGCGGCCGGTCGCCGAACTGGTCGACGCCGCGCGCAAGGTCGCGACCGGCGACCTGACCGCGCGGGTTCCCGACCCGCGCCGCAAGGACGAGGTGGGCACGCTCGCCAACGCGTTCAACCAGATGACCGGACGGCTCCAGGAACAGACGAGCGCGCTGGTGACCGCCAACGACCAGCTCGACAACCGCCGCGCGCTGATCGAGGCGGTCATGGCAGGCGTCTCCGCCGGCGTCATCGCGGTGGCGGAGGACGGGACGGTGCGGATCGCCAACCGGTCCGCGACCGAGCTGATCGGTACCGGCGTCGATGGCCTCGTCGGGCGACCGTTGGGCGCGGTCGCGCCGGAACTGGCGGACCTCGTCGCCGGGCGCGAGCGCGAGGCGATCGTACAGGTGGCGCGGGGCGGGGAGCCGCGGACGCTCGCGGTGCGGATCGCGCGGACCGATTCTGGGCCGATCCTGACCTTCGACGATATCACGCAGCAGCTGCTCGACCAGCGCCGCGCCGCCTGGTCCGACGTCGCGCGCCGGATCGCGCACGAGATCAAGAACCCGCTGACCCCGATCCAGCTCGCAGCCGAGCGGCTCCAGCGCCGCTACGGCAGCAAGATCGACCCCGACGACACGACGTTCGCGCGGCTGACCGAGACGATCGTGCGCCAGGTCGGCGACCTGCGCCGGATGGTCGACGAATTCTCGTCCTTCGCGCGGATGCCCAAACCGGTGTTCCGCGAGGAATCCTTGGTCGACATCGCCCGCCAGGCCTTGTTCCTGCACGAGGTCGCGCATCCCGGCGTTCGCTTCGAACTCGACCATGACGTCCCGGCGCCGACCTTGGTATGCGATCGCCGCCAGTTGAGCCAGGCATTCACGAATATCGTCAAGAATGCGGTCGAAGCCATCGAGGCGAAAGGCGAAGACGGTGGTTCGGTGGTGATGTGCGTGCGTGCGGACGACGGCGCCGTGGTGGTCGAGGTCGCCGATAGCGGCGTCGGCCTGCCGCCCGACCGCGACCGGATCGTCGAGCCCTATATGACCACCCGCGCCCGCGGCACCGGCCTCGGCCTCGCGATCGTCAAGAAGATCGTCGAGGAGCATCACGGCATCATGACCTTCGCCGACCGCGACAAGGGGGGCACGGTCGTCCGCATGGCCTTCGATGCGGATGCCCTCGCCGCGCTCGATCAGGGTGCCAGCGCACCCGAACCCGTCGGTGACGACCAGCTCGCCGCACTCACACGCAATCGGAATTAGCATATGGCGCTCGACATCCTCGTCGTCGACGACGAACACGATATCCGGGAACTGGTCGCCGGCGTCCTTGAGGACGAAGGCTACGAAACCCGGACCGCGGCCGACAGCGACGCGACGCTGGAGGCGATCGCCACGCGGCGGCCGTCGCTGGTGCTGCTCGACGTCTGGTTGCAGGGATCGCGGCTCGACGGGCTGGAACTGCTCGACGAGATCAAGCGACGCGATCCGTCGATCCCGGTGCTGGTCATCTCGGGCCACGGCAACCTCGACACCGCGGTCGCCGCGATCCGGCGCGGTGCGAGCGACTTTATCGAAAAGCCGTTCGAGGCGGAGCGCCTGCTGCTGCTGGTCGCCCGCGCGACCGAAACCGAACGGTTGCGTCGGGAAGTCGCGAGCCTGCGCGTCTCCGCAGGTCGCGAAAGCGACCTGACGGGCAGTTCGGGCGCGATCAACGCCGTTCGTGCGACGCTGAAGCGCGTCGCGGCGACCGGCAGCCGGGTGCTCATCATGGGCCCCGCCGGCGTCGGCAAGGAGGTCGCCGCGCGGCTGCTGCACGGATGGAGCAACCGCGTCCAGGCGCCGTTCGTCATCGTCAGCGCGGCGCGGATGACGCCCGAACGGGTCGAGGAGGAACTGTTCGGGGTGGAGGAGGGGGGCGACCTCGTCCGCCCGGGACTGCTCGAACAGGCGCATGGCGGCACGCTGTTCCTCGACGAGATCGCCGACATGCCGATCGCGACGCAGGCTCGGATCCTGCGCGTGCTGACCGACCAGAGCTTCAGCCGCATCGGCGGCACCCGCATCGTCAAGGTCGACGTCCGCGTCGTGTCCGCCACCTCGCGCGACCTCGCGCATGAGATCACCGAGGGGCGCTTTCGCGAGGACCTCTATTACCGGCTCAACGTCGTGCCGGTGCCGATCCCGGCACTGGCCGAGCGGCGGGAGGACATTCCCGCGCTGGTCGAGCATTTCATCGCGCATTATGCCGCCGACCGCCGCGTCCCGACGCCGGAGATCGCGTCGGACGCCATGGTCGCGCTCCAGTCCTACGACTGGCCGGGCAACGTCCGCCAGCTGCGCAACGTGGTCGAGCGCACGATCATCCTCGCGCCGGGCGACCGCATCGGTCGGATCGACCTCGACCTGCTGCCCGCGGAAGTGCTGGGCGATCAGGGCGATATCGGCGGCGGTGGCGGCGGCGCGATCATGGGCGCACCGCTCCGCGAGGCGCGCGAGACGTTCGAGCGCGAATATCTGCGCGTCCAGATCCGCCGCTTTTCGGGCAACATCAGCCGCACCGCGAGCTTCATCGGGATGGAGCGATCGGCGCTGCACCGGAAGCTCAAGTTGCTCGGCATCACCGACATGCGCGAGGATTGATCGCTGGACGCGGGGCATCATCGTTCATAGATGCATGTGGCTGGTCGAACCGACCGGCATCCGACGCCGGGAAACGGCGCGATAGCGGGCTAACGGCTCGCCAATAATACGAAAGGCTCCTCATGGCCGACAAGCAAGGGTCCCTCCAGGACCTGTTCCTCAATGCCCTGCGTCGCTCGAAGACGCCGGTGACGATGTTCCTCGTGAAGGGCGTCAAGCTTCAGGGTATCGTTACCTGGTTCGACAATTTCTCGGTGCTGCTGCGCCGCGACGGCCAGTCGCAGCTGATCTACAAACATGCGATCTCGACGATCATGCCGTCGGGTCCGATGGATATCGCCGCGATCGTCGACTCCGTCGGCGAAGCGCAGCGCAAGCAGCCGTTGTTGCAGGAAATATTCCTGAACGCCGTGCGTAAGTCCGAAGATTCGGTGACGATGTTCCTCATCAACGGCGTGATGCTTCAGGGCCATATCGCCGGCTTCGACCTGTTCTGCATGCTGCTCCAGCGCGAGGGCATGGCCCAATTGGTCTACAAGCATGCGGTGTCGACGATCCAGCCCGCGCGGGCGCTCAACCTCGCCGACGAGGGCGAGACGGACGAATAGTCGATGACCACCGGGTTCAACCGCGACCGTGACGATTTCGCCCGCGGCGGGCGTGCGCTGATCGTGCTCCCCGACCAGGGGGACGCGCATCGCGACGCCGATGCGCGGCTCGACGAGGCCGCCGGGCTCGCCGCCGCGATCGGCCTCGTCGTCACCGACAAGGTCGCGGTGCGGGTGCGCGCGCCCAAGCCGGCGACGCTGATCGGCAGCGGTCAGGTGGAACAGCTCGCGGTGCAGGTCCGCCAGAACGAGGCGGATCTCGTCGTCTTCGACGCGAGCCTGACCCCGGTACAGCAACGCAACCTCGAAACCGCGCTCGAGGCCAAGGTGATCGACCGTACCGGGCTGATCCTCGAAATCTTCGGCGAGCGCGCCGCGACCGCCGAGGGGCGGTTGCAGGTCGAGCTTGCGCATCTGGATTATCAGGCGGGACGGCTGGTACGCAGCTGGACCCACCTCGAACGCCAGCGGGGCGGCTTCGGCTTCCTCGGCGGGCCCGGCGAAACGCAGATCGAGGCCGATCGCCGGCTGATCCGCGACCGCATGGCCCGACTGCGCCGCGAACTGGAGCAGGTCAGTCGGACCCGCGGCCTGCATCGCGAGCGGCGGCAGCGGGCGCCGTGGCCGGTGATCGCGCTGGTCGGCTATACCAACGCCGGCAAATCCACGCTGTTCAACCGGCTGACCGGTGCGCACGTCATGGCGGAAAACCTGTTGTTCGCGACGCTCGACCCGACGCTGCGCCAGGTATCGCTGCCGGGAATCGACAAGGCGATCCTGTCCGACACCGTCGGGTTCGTGTCGGACCTGCCGACCCAGCTCGTCGCCGCGTTCAAGGCGACGCTGGAGGAGGTGGTGTCGGCCGACCTGCTCGTCCACGTCCGCGACATCGCGCATCCCGATACAGAGGCGCAGCGGGCCGACGTCGAGGCGGTGCTGACCGAGATCGGCGTATCGGACCTGACGCCGCGGTTCGAGGCGTGGAACAAGCTCGACCTGCTCGACGCCGACCGTCACGACGCGGTGCTCGCCGAGGCAGAGCGGCGGGACGACGTCGTCGCGCTGTCGGCGCTGGGCGGGGAAGGGGTCGATGCGTTGATCGGGCAGGTCGCGGCGAAGCTGACCGCCGGCCACCGTCGATACTGGATCACGCTTGCAGCGGAGGACGGCGCCGGTGCGGCCTGGCTGCACGCGCACGGCGAGATGCTCGGCCAGTCGAGCGAGGGGCTGGAAACGCAATATGAAGTGCGGCTCGCCGAACGCGATTACGAACGGTTCCTGCAACGCTGACCGGGGTTAACGCGCCTTAACCTGCTGCCACAACGCTTCCTTGTCGGCGAGGCTCAGTGCGGCGAAGCCGGCGCCTGCCATCTGCTCCATGCCGCGAAAGCGTCGTTCGAACTTGGCGTTGCCGGCCCGCAGCGCCGCTTCGGGGTCGACGCCCAGGTGGCGTGCCCAGTTCACCACCGCGAACAGCAGGTCACCGATTTCCTCGGCGATCTCCGCGGCCGGAGCGGCGGCCACCTCGGCGATCTCCTCGTGCACCTTGGCGAGCGACCCACCGGCGTCGGGCCAGTCGAAACCGACGCGTGCGGCGCGCTTCTGCAACTTTACCGCACGCAACAACGCCGGCATTCCCGCCGCCACGCCGGCGAGCGCGCTGTCGTCGTCCTTGCCGGCGCGCTCGGCCGCCTTCAATTCCTCCCAGCCGGGACTGCGCTCTGCGGCGCCGAAGATGTGCGGGTGGCGTCGTTCCATCTTGTCGCTGATCGCGGCGACCACGTCGGGCAGCGCGAACGCGCCGGCTTCCTCGGCGATCCGGCTGTGGAAGACCACCTGGAGCAGCAGGTCGCCGAGCTCGTCGCGGAGGTCGGTCGCATCGCCACGCTCGATCGCGTCGGCGACCTCATAGGCTTCCTCGATCGTATAGGGCGCGATCGTCGCCCAGGTCTGGGCGACATCCCATTCGCACCCATGCTGCGGATCGCGCAGCCGCGCCATGATCGCCACAAGCCGTTCAATCATCGGAAAGGGCCCCCTCCACCGATCACGGCAAGATCGATAATAGGCATTATGTAAAATCCTGTGGTCGGTGCGGTTCGAGGATCAGGATATTGCCTTCGACCCGCCACGACTTCAGCTTCGACAGGAAATTCATCCCCAGCACGTCGGTGTCGCCGAACGCCGGCGATACCACGACGGGCAGATCGCGTGCGGCGATGTCGCCCAGTCGCAGCTCGCGGACTTCCGCGGTCTGCGCACTGATCCGGCCGTTTGCAGTGTTGAGAATCATCGGAAAGACGCTCTTGCGGACATCGAGCGCAGCGGCCTGGGCGGTCGCGGTCGACAAGGCGGTGACCGTCGCGCCGCTGTCGACCAGCATGCGCCGCGCGACGCCATCGATCGTCACCCGTGCCCAGAAATGGCCGTCGGGCGACATGCGGATGTGCGTTTCCCGGCCGACCACATTCTGGTCGTCGAGCTTCAACAGACTCGCCACGCGTTGCAGATACGGGTCGAACTTCTCACGCTGGCTGAAGACGACCAGCAGGATACCGGCGAGCACCGCCCAGCTTGCCAGCGACAGCAGCACACGCAGGATCGGCACGCGCCGCGCGATCAGCGCCGAGACCGGCAGGACCAGCAACAGCAGATAGAGCAGCATATGGCCGCCCGCATCGATCGTCATGGCGTGAATTCGAGCCCGTCATAGCCTGGTTCGACTCCCGGCGGCAGTGTCGCCACCAGTGTCGCATAATCCATGCTATGGTCCATGTGTATGAAGGCTGACCGGCGCGGCCGCAGCGCGTCGATCCAGCCGAGCACCGTCGGCACGTCGGGATGCGTGGGGTGCGGCGCGTAACGCAGCGCATCGACGATCCACACGTCCAGCCCGGTGTAGAGCACGCGCATCGCCGGGGTCAGAGCGTGGAAATCGGTCGCATAGCCGACCGTCATGCCACCCGCCGAAAACCGCAGCCCGGCAGTGGTGATATTGCCGTGCGGCTGGTCGACGACATCGATCTCGATCCCGCCGATCGTCAGCCGGTCGGGCAGGTCGGCGGCATCGATCGTCGGGGGATAGCCCTGTCGTCCGGCGAACACATAGGTGAAGCGCTGTTCGAGCGCGGCCCGCGTCGTCGGCCGCGCAAACCCGCGCACCGGGCGGCCGAGCGCATGGAAGATCTGGCGCACGTCGTCGATGCCGTGGCAGTGATCGGCGTGGTCGTGGGTCCAGATGATCGCATCGACCGCCGCGACATCGGCGGCGAGCAATTGTTCGCGCATGTCGGGACCGGTATCGATCAATACCCGTATCCCCTCATGCTCGACGAGCAGCGACGCGCGCGACCGGCGATTGCGGGGCTCGGCGGGGTCGCACATGCCCCAGTCGTTGCCGATCCGCGGCACACCCGACGAGGTGCCGGAGCCGAGGATGCGGACCTTCATCGCTTCGCCTTGTCGAACAGGGCGAAGAAATTGTCCGCGGTCCGTTCCGCGAGTGTTTCGATCGGCTCGCCACGGAGCCGGGCGAGGAAAGCGGCGGTATCGGCGACGAACGCGGGCTCACCCGGCTTGCCGCGGTTCGGCACCGGCGCCAGGAACGGCGCATCCGTCTCGATCAGCAGCCGCTCGATCGGCAGGCGCGCCGCGGTCTCCTGAAGATCGCGCGCGTTCTTGAACGTCACGATCCCGGAGATGGAGATGTATAAGCCGAGGTCGAGCGCCGCGTCGGCGAAGGCGCCGCTGGCGGTGAAGCAGTGGATGACCCCCCGATACGCCCCCTGCTCCATCTCGTCGCGCAGGATCGCGAGGGTATCGTCCTCGGCATCCCGGGTATGGACGATCAACGGCAGGCCGGTCGCACGGCACGCGGCGATATGCGCGCGAAAGCTCGCCTGCTGCCGCGCGCGATCCGAATGGTCGTAAAAATAGTCGAGCCCGGATTCGCCGATGCCGACGATCCGCGGATGCGCCGCCCGCGCGACCAGCCGCGCGGTGTCGATATGGGGATGCTGGTCGGCCTCGTGCGGATGGATGCCGATCGACGCCCAGACATCGGGTTCGCGCTCGGCGGTGGCAACCACCGCATCCCATTCGCTCTCGCGCGTCGAGATGTTGAGCATCGCGCCGACGCCGCGGTCGCGGGCGCGCGCGAGCACGTCGGCCTGTTGCTCGAATACGCCCTTGTAGTTGAGATGGCAGTGGCTGTCGGCGAACATCACGCGTCCGTCACCGCAGCCGGCATCTCCAGCCGCGGGAATACCGGCGACGGCGGGGCGATGACGAAGCCCGACGCCGCCTGTCGCGCATACCAGCCGTCGTCGTCCACCGCCGCATGGTCGCGCTCGGCCGCGCCGACCTGGTCGAGCACCTTCGCCGCGGCATCCGGCACGACCGGCAGGATCGTGATCGCAAGCATGCGGATCGCGCGGATCAGCGTGCCGAGCACCGCATGCATCCGCTCGGGATCGGTCTTGCGCAACGCCCATGGCGCCTGCGCGTCGATATATTGGTTGCAGGCGAAGACGCCGCGCATCCACGCCTCGATCCCCTGGTTGAGCATCAGGTCGCCGAACGCGGTCGTGAAGCCGGCGCAAGCGACGACGACCTCCTCGATCAGCATCGCATCCGCCGGGTCGCTGCGCCCCGCATCCGGAAAGGCGCCGGCGAGGGTCTTGGCCACGAACGACAGCGTCCGCTGGGCGAGGTTGCCGAAGCTGTTGGCGAGCTCGGCATTGACGCGGGTCACGATCGCCTCGGCGGAATAGCTGCCGTCCTGGCCGAAGCTGACGTCGCGCAGCAGGAAATAACGGACCGCGTCGACTCCGAACGCCTCCGTCAGTTCGTCCGGACTGACGACGTTGCCGACCGATTTCGACATCTTTTCCCCGCGGTGGAGGACGAAACCGTGCGCGAACACCTGTCTCGGCAGCGGCAGGCCCGCCGACATCAGGAAGGCGGGCCAATAGACCGTGTGAAAGCGCGTGATGTCCTTGCCGATCAGGTGCAGGTCCGCCGGCCAGAACCGCGCCATCGTGTCGGCATCGTCGGGATAGCCGGCGCCGGTCAAATAGTTGGTCAGTGCATCAACCCAGACGTACATGACGTGGCCGGGGCTGCCCGGCACCGGTACGCCCCAGTCGAAGCTGGTCCGCGACACGGACAGATCGGACAGGCCGCCCTCGACGAAGCGCATCACCTCGTTCCGACGCGCCTCGGGCCGGATGAAATCGGGATTGGCGGCATAGAGGTCGAGCAGCGGCTGCTGGTATTTCGACAGGCGGAAGAACCAGGTTTCCTCGGCGGTCCATTCGACCGGCGTACCCTGCGGCGACAGGCGCTGCCCCCCTTCCCCGTCGATCAGCTCCTTCTCGTCGTAGAAGGCCTCGTCGCGGACCGAATACCAGCCCTCGTAGCGGTCGAGATACAGGTCGCCCGTGTCCTGCATCGCCTGCCAGATCGCTTGGCTCGCGGTATAATGCGCCGGCTCGACGGTGCGGATGAAGCGATCGTACGAGATGTTGAGCGTGTCTGCCATGCCACTGAAATGCGCCGACATTTCGTCGGCGAAGGCGCGGACGTCGCAATCGCGGGCGCGGGCGGTCTGCGCCATCTTCAGCCCGTGTTCGTCGGTCCCGGTCTGGAACCGCACGTCGCGCCCGGCCTGGCGCTGGAACCGCGCGATCGCGTCGGCGGCGATCATTTCATAGGCGTGGCCGATATGCGGCCGCCCGTTGGGATAGTGGATCGCGGTCGTGATGTAATAAGGATCGGCCATGGCCGCCTCCTAGTCGATCGATCCGGCGAATTGAAGCCGAACCCGCACGCCCGGCACGCCTCAGCGCAGCGTCGCGACGATCGCCGCCATCTCGAACACGGTCGCCTGCGCATCGAGCGACAGGCCGAGCGCCGCGCCGGCGAGGTCGCGCGCCGCCGCCTGCGCGTCGAGCGCCGTCTTCAGCCGTGATCCCGACCGTTGGCGCGCCTCGCGCGCGATCATCGCCGGCACGCGATCGAGGAACGCCTCGTAGCGCGCTGCATTGCCCTTCCCCGCCAGCGATTTGGCCAGCGCGGCACGGTGCGCGTTCATCGGATCGCCGTCCCGTGCGATGTGGGCGATCGCGCTGTCGAGGGCCTCGATATCCAGCCCGGCGTAGCGGATGGCACGGCCGGGAGCGCCCTCCCCCGTGCGGACCAGCGCGGCGATCTCGTCGCGATCGGCGTCGGGCAGCGCCTGCCCCAGCGCCCGCGCCATCGCCTCATCGTCGAGGGCGGCGAAGCGCAGCACGCGACACCGCGACCGGATCGTCGGCAGCAACCGGCCGGGCGCGTGGCTGACGAGCAGGAAGATCGTGCCGACCGGCGGCTCTTCCAGGTTCTTGAGCAGCGCATTGGCGCCGTTGCGCTCCAGATCGTCGGCCGCATCGATGACGACGACGCGGCGCGCGCCCATCGACGGGGTCGTCGCGAACATCGGTTGCAGGGCGCGCACCTGCGCGATCGTGATGCTGCGCGCGATGTCCTGATCGGGCTTCTCGGCATCCTTGGGCAGGCGCCGCATCACGCGCAGATCGGGATGCGATCCGGGATCGACGAGGGCGCGGGTGGGATGCCCGTCCGGCACGGCGAGGCCGGGCGCGTCGACGCCGGTGGCGCTCGCCTCCGCCAGCATGCGCAGCGCGGCAGCGGCGGCGAATTGCGCCTTGCCGACGCCCTCGGGGCCGACCAGCAGCCAGGCATGATGCAACGTGCCGCTGCGCAACGCGGCGGCGAACGCCGCCTGCGCGTCGTCGTGGCCGACCAGACGGGTCATCGGCCCGCCGCCCGGGCGGCCGCCATCAACCGAACAGCGACGTCAGGCCCGCCCAGGCGCGGCCGAAGAAGCCCGCCTCGCCCACGTCGGCGGCGGCGACCAGCGGCAGGCGCTGCTCGGGCATCTCGGGCGATTTGACGATCAGGTCGGCGATATGCTGGCCGGCCTTGATCGGCGCGCGGATCGGGCCTTCGTAGACGACCTTGGCGCTCATCTGGGGCACTGCGCCGGCGGGCAGCGTCACCGTCAGCTGCCGCGGCGCGACGAGGCCGACGGTGCTTGCGCTGCCCATCTGTACCTCGGCGGTCGACACCTGCTTGCCCTGCGCGACGACGGGCCTCGCCTGCCAGGCCCGGAAGCCCCAGTCCATGAAGCGTACCGATTCCTCGGCGCGCGCGCCCGACGAGGTCAGTCCGGCGACGACCATCACCAGACGCCGGCCGTTCTGGTCGGCCGAGCCGGTGAAGCCGTAGCCCGCTTCCTCCGTATGCCCCGTCTTCAGCCCGTCGGCGCCCGCGACGCGTCCAAGCAACGGATCGCGGTTCGCCTGGGTGATGTCGGCGCCGGCGCCCAGCGTCTTGCCCCAGGTGAAGCTGCGCAGCGAATAGAAGCGCTTGTAGAGGTCCGGGAAGTCGGTGATCGTCGCGGTGGCGAGGTGCGCGAGATCGCGCGCCGTCACATAGGTGACGCCGCTGTCGGGCCAGCCGTTCGACGTGCCGAAGTGGCTGTTGGTCAGGCCGAGCTTGCGCGCCTGCTGGTTCATCCGGTCGGTGAACGTCTGTTCGGTCCCCGAAATGCCCTCCGCCAGCACGACGCAGGCATCGTTGCCGGACAGGGTGACGATGCCCTTCAGCAGGTTCTCGACGCTGACGCTCTCGCCGGTCGACAGGAACATCGTCGATCCCGCCTGCGGTCCGTGCCAGCGCTGCCACGTCTCCGGGCGCACCTGGAACGTCTGGTCGAGCTTCAGCTCGCCCTTCTTTATCATGTCGAAGGCGACGTAGACCGTCATCATCTTCGCCATCGACGCCGGCGGCATGCGCCGGTCGGCGTCGCGCTGGTACAGGACCGCGCCGGACGACAGGTCCTCCATATAGGCGATCGGCGCGCTGCCCTGAAACTGCGGGGCGGCGGCGACCGAGGGAACGGCGAGCGCGACGATGGCGAGGGGAGCGGCAATCAGCTTGTTCATGACGGCGTCTTTGACTTTCCGGGCACGGATACGGGATCTGGAATACAGGATCGGACGGCAGGCATAGCGCCGCCGCCGCGCGGCGTCAGCCCTCTACCGCATCGGCGAGCAGGCCGACCGACAGCGCATAGAAGTTCGAACAATTGTAATCGAGGATGACGCGGTAGTTGCCGGTCAGCAGATAGGCGGTGGCGCCGGGGCCATCGGGTTCGATCAGCGTCGCCTGCACGCCGTCGGCGGGCCACGCCCTGCCCTGCGGCACGAGCCCCAGCGCGCGCCATTCGGCGATCGTCCGCCAGCGGCTGTGCCGTTCGAACACGCGCGGGCAGCGCGGCGACACCAGCCGGCTCGCCAGCCCGCTCCGGTCGAGTCCAGCGGGCACGCTGACCGCGACCCCCCACGGCTGACCCGGCCGCCAGCCGGCGTTCTGGAAGTAATTGCCGATCGAGGCGAGCGTATCGGCGGGGCTGGTCCAGATGTCGGCGCGGCCGTCGCCATCGCCATCGCGCGCCAGCCGCAGGTACACCGAGGGCAGGAACTGCGGGTTGCCGGTCGCGCCCGCCCAGCTGCCCTTCAGCTGTTCGCGCGGGATGCCACGGTCGAGGATCTTGAGCCCGGCGATGAACTCGCCCGCGAACAGGCTGCGCCGCCGCCCCTCGTACGCGAGGCTGGCGAGGCTGCGCAGAAGATCGAAATTGCCCGTATAGGCGCCGTAGTTCGTCTCGTGCCCCCAGATCGCGACCATGATCGATTCGGGCACGCCCGTATCCCGCTCGACCCGCGCCAGCCGCGCGCGCTGCGCCTGATAGGTCGTCCGCCCGCGCCCGATCCGCGCCGCATCGACGTGGCTGGCGCGATAGGGGGCGAAGGGCGGCGTCGCCGTGCTGCCGGGATTGCCCGGCTGCTGGCGATCGAGCTCGATCGTCCGGTCGCTGAGCGTCAGCGTCGGGAAGACCGCATCGATCGTCCGCTGCGTCACGCCCTCCGCCTGCGCCTGCTGGCGCAACGTGGCGAGATACGCCTGGAACCCGGCCTCGTCCTGCGCCGCAGCCGGCGCCGATGCCGCGAGCGCCAGTGTCGTCGCCAGGATCCCGGCGCGCAGCCCGCGTGTCATTCGTTGCCCCCACATGGGAATCGTGGTGCCACAGGGGGCGGACGACGGGAACCTCCTGTCGTCGCAGGGCTTGCACGGGCAGCCGCGGTGCGACTATCCGGGGCCGACCACGGAGAGATGGCCGAGTGGTTTAAGGCAGCGGTCTTGAAAACCGCCGTAGGTGGAAGCCTACCGTGGGTTCGAATCCCACTCTCTCCGCCACCCCCTCCCCGCCCTGCCGCGGAGAGGAGGGGCGGGCTTCACTTCGCTGCGGTCTGCGGGCTGGCCGGTCCCATCAGCTTCTGCGCGAAATACGTCATCTGCAGCGCCTGAAGGCGCGCGCCCTGCTCGATATCGGCATCGCCCGAATGACCGCCGGCGGTATCCTCGTAGAAGAGATACGGCAGGCCATATTCCTTCAGGCGCGCGGCGAACTTGCGCGCGTGCTGCGGGCCGACGCGATCGTCCTTCGTCGTCGTCCAAATATAGGGTTCGGGATAGGCGACGCCCTTGCGGATGTTCTGATAGGGCGAGATCTTGTCGAGGAACGCCTTTTCCGCAGGGATCGATACCGACCCGTATTCGTCGACCCAGGATGCGCCCGCGGCGATCGATTCGTAACGGATCATGTCGAGCAGCGGCACCTGGATCGTCACCGCCTTCCACAGGTCGGGGTGCTGGTTGAACTCGACGCCCATCAGCAGGCCGCCGTTCGATCCGCCATAGATGCCCAGCGTCTGCGCGCTGGTGATCCGGCGGGCGAACAGGTCCTTCGCGACGCTGGCGAAATCGTCGTAGATCACCTGCCGCTTGGTCTTGCGCCCGGCGTCGTGCCAGGCCGGCCCGAACTCGCCGCCGCCGCGGATGTTGGCGAGGACATAGGCGCCGCCGCGCTCCAGCCACAGCTTGCCGGTCGCGCCCGAATAGCTCGGCAGCATCGACACCTCGAACCCGCCATAGGCGGTCATGATCGTCGGCGTGCTGCCGTCCAGGGCGATGCCCTTGCGATGGACGACGAAATACGGAACCTTCGTGCCGTCGGTCGAGGTCGCCTCATGCTGCTCGACGACGAGGTTGGCGGCGTCGAAGCGCGGCGGCAGCGTCTTCACCGGTGGCGCGGCGGTCGCCGTGGCGGCATCGAGCGGCAACAGCGTGGTCGGCGTCAGGAATCCGGTGACCGTCAGGTAGGCGCGATCGCTCTTGTCCTCGGCACTCGCCACGCCGAGCGAGGCGTTGTCGGGTAGGGTTACGGGCTTCGACGTCCAACCGCCCGCACCGGGCGTGAACACGGTCGCGCGCCCGCGCACATTGTCGTTGTAGATCAGCACGACGCGGTCTTTCGTCGCGACCACCTCGTCGACCGACTGGCGCGCATTGGGTGCGAACAGCACCGTGGGGCGTATCGAGCCGCTCCGGACCGCGGCGAGCGGCGCCGCGGCGACGGCGCCGGCGGGCACCGCGCCCCAGGGATCGCTCGTCTGGAACAGCACCTGGCCTGCGACCATGCCGGCGGGGAAGGTGCGCGCCGGGATGTCGAGCTTGCGCGTGCCGCTCGGCGACCAAACGTGCGTCTCGCCGCCGAAGAAGGTCGTGCGGCGGACGATCGTCACCAGCCGGTTGCCCTGCCCGTCGGTCATCACGCCAGCATAGGTGCCGAGCTGGTCCGACGGCTGGCCGCGGAAGATCTCGGTGGCGGCGGCGAGCGGTTGCCCGCGCTTCACCAGCTTGACGACGAAGGGATAGCCCGATGCGGTCATGCTGCCCTCGCCCCAGTCGCGGCTGACGAGCAGCGTGTCCCGGTCGAGCCAGGACGCGCCTTGCTTGGACTTGGCGAGCGCGAAGCCGCCGGTCACGAACGCACCGGTCTGGAGGTCGAATTCGCGATAGCTGACCGCGTCCTCGCCCCCTTCGGACAGCGCGACGAGGCACATCCGTTCGTCGGGTTGCAGGCAGGTCGCGCCCTTCCACACCCATTTCTTGCCTTCCGCCCGCGACAGGGCGTCGAGGTCGAGCACCGTCGTCCATTGCGGTTGCGCCGCGGCGTAGCCCGCCTCGCTCGTCCAGCGCCAGACGCCCTGCGGATGATCGGCATCGCGCCAGAAATTGTAGATCCGGCCGAACAGCTGGTTCGGCATCGGGATGCGATCCTTGGCGGATGCGATCGCCAGCGCCTCGGCATAGAAAGTCCGGTAGCGTGGATCGGACTGGAGCCGCGGCAGCGTCCGCGCATTCTCCGCCTCGACCCAGGCGAGCGGCCTGGCGCCGTCCTTGTCCTCGAGCCAGAGATACGGGTCGGTCGCGGCATCGGCAGCAGCGGGGGCGGCGGGGGCGTTGGTCATCGGCGCCATCTGGGCGGCCGCGGACGTGGCGGCAAGGAGCGTCGAGGCGAGCAGCAGGCTGCGCAGGATCATCTTTGGTGCATCTCCCTTGGATGCGACGGTCTTGCCGGGCAAAGCGTTGCCGCGCAATGCGCACCTCCCCGAATGATCTGGCAACCGCCGACGGCCTGCCCCTTCCCCGCCGCTATGTCGCGATCGGCGCGATCTGCGCGGGCACGGCGCTTGTCATCATCGACGGCGGCATCGCGACCGTCGCGCTGCCGACGATCGCGCGCGACCTGCGTGTCGACAACAGCGCCGTCGTGGCGGTGGTGACGGTCTACCAGCTGATCCTGGCGATGATGATCCTGCCGTTCGCGGGCCTCGGCGACCGCTTCGGGTTGAAACGCACCTATCAGTTCGGGCAGGCGGTGTTCACCGTCGCGACGATGCTGTGCTTCTTCGCCAAGAGCCTGCCGTTCCTGCTCGTCGTGCGCGCGGCGCAGGCGCTCGGCGCGGCGGCGGCGCTCAGCGTCTCGTCGGCGCTGATCCGCTCGATCTATCCCGCGCGCGAGCTCGGCCGCGGCCTCGGCATCAATTCGGTGGTGGTGTCGAGCTCGGCCGCGCTCGCACCGACGCTGGGCGGGCTGGTGCTCGGCATCGCGCCCTGGCCGTGGGTGTTCGCCAGCGCGGTGCCGTTCGCGATCCTCAGCCTCGTGCTCGGCCGGGCGCTGCCTGCGCCGCAACCGCGTGCCGAACCCTTCGATGTCCTCGGCGCGGTGATGTGTGCCGCGATGATCGGGCTCGTCATCTCGGGCGCGGAGAGCGCGGTGCACGGCGACAGCCCGGTGGTGTCGGCGGCGATCGTCGCGGTCGGCGCGGCGATCGGCTGGGTCTTCGTTCGACGCGAACGGGGGGAGGCCAAGCCGATCCTGCCCGTCGACCTGCTCGCCCGGCCGGTGGTCGCACTGTCGGCGGTCGGCGCCTATACCGCCTTCACCGCGTCGATGACGCTGTTGCTGTCGACGCCGTTCCGGCTCCAGCACGGCTATGGCTTCAGCGCGGCGGAGGTCGGGGCGGCGATCGCGCCATGGCCGCTCACCAACATGATCGTCGCGCCGCTGGCGGGCTGGCTGTCGGATCGCGTGCCCGCCGGCATCCTCGGCGGCATCGGCATGGCGGTGTCGATCGTCGCGCTGCTGCTGATCGCCGCCCTGCCCGCCGATGCCGCCTATCTCGATATCGCTTGGCGGATGGCGCTGTGCGGGTCGGGTTTCGGCCTGTTCCTGCCGCCCAACGCACGGCTCATCATCGGGTCGGCACCGCGCGAGCGGGCGGCGGCGGCCGGCGGGCTGGTCGGCACGGTACGGCTCGTCGGGCAGACGACGGGCGCGACGCTGGTCGCGGCGCTGCTGGCGACGGGCATCGGCGCCGGCTCCACGCCACCGCTCGTCGCGGCCGGCCTCGCGCTCGTCGCCGGGCTGTGCAGCGTCGCGCGCCTGCGCCCGTCGATCCGCAACCCCAGGGCAGAGGAGGCGGAGGACGAGCAGCCGGGAACGCAGGTGCCGCGATAGGAGGTCGTGGTGCAGGCGCATCCGCGACCGTTTCAGCGGTGCCGCGTCGGCTTCCCGCATCAATTCCGGCGGACGAGCGGGACGCCGCGCCGCGCGGCGGCTTGCCCGGCGACGGAACGGTGGCCGGCCGGCGTCGTTGACGCGCCGGACATACCGACAGGAGCACGACCAATGCCTTACGTCAAAACGCGCGACGGCACCGACATCTACGTCAAGGACTGGGGATCGGGCCGTCCGGTCGTGCTGCTGCACGGCTGGCCGCTGTCGGCGGACAGCTGGGATCCGCAGATGATGGCGCTGGCGGACGCGGGCTTCCGGGCGATCGCCTACGACCGGCGCGGGTTCGGGCGGTCGGGCCAGCCGTGGAACGGCTATGACTATGACACGCTCGCCGACGACCTCGCCGACGTCATGGCGGCGACGGGGGCCGATACCGACGCCGCGGTGATCGGCTTCTCGATGGGTGGCGGCGAGGTCGCGCGCTACATGAGCCGCCACGACGGCAAGGGCGTGATCGCCGCAGGCCTCGTCGCCTCGGTCGTCCCGTACATGCTGAAGACGGAGGACAACCCCTACGGCACGCCCGAGGACGCGCTCGCCGGGATCGGCGCGAACATCCAGAAGGATCGCGCGCATTTCTTCCGCGACACGTTCTTCAAGCAGTTCTTCGGCGTCGGCGTCATCAGCCATCCGGTCAGCGACGACGTGCTCGACTGGGCGACGGCGACCGCGATACAGGCGGGGCTGAAGCCGACGCTCGCGTGCGCACAGGCGTTCGGCCATACCGACTTCCGGCCCGATCTGGCGGCGTTCCGGGTGCCGACGCTCATCATCCACGGCACGTCGGACCAGACCGTGCCGATCGATGCGGCGGCGCGCCCCGCCTCGGTCGGGATCGCGAACAGCCAGCTGGTCGAATATGACGGCGCGCCGCACGGGTTGTTCGCCACGCATGGCGACCGGCTGACCGCGGACCTCCTCACCTTCCTCGGTCGCTGATCGCGTCGGCGCGCACGGCGGCTGGCGCGACGCCGGCCGCTTGGCTAGTCACTGCCGCGGGCGCCGCTGCGCGCCCGCGGTTCGTAGAGGGTGCGTGATGACCGATCCAGAAATCTATCCGATCACCGGCGACTGGACCAATGCCAGCCTGTCCCCGAAGGGATATGAGGAATTATACGAGGCGGCGGCGAGCAATCCGGGCGCCTTCTGGCTCGACCAGGCGACCAAGCGGCTCGACTGGATCACGCCGCCGACGATCGCGGGCGACTGGTCGTTCGCCAAGGCCGACTTCCATATCAAATGGTTCGCCGACGGTCGCCTCAACGTCGCCGCCAATTGCCTCGACCGGCATCTGGCGAAGCAGGGCGACACGGTCGCGATCATCTGGGAACCGGACGAACCGGGCGAGGATGCGCGCCACATCACCTATCGCGAGCTGCACACCGAAGTCTGCCGCTTCGCCAACGTGCTGAAGGCGCAGGGGGTGGCGAAGGGCGACCGCGTCACGCTGTACATGCCCATGATCCCCGAGGCAGCCTATGCCGCGCTCGCCTGCGCGCGAATCGGCGCGATCCATTCGGTGGTGTTCGGCGGCTTTTCCGCCGACGCGCTCGCCGGCCGGATCGAGGATTGCGGATCGCGCATCGTCATCACCGCGGACGAGGGCCGGCGCGGCGGCAAGCGGATCAGGCTGAAGGCCTGCGTCGACGAGGCCGCGGCCCGCGCGCCCTGGCTCGAGCGCGTGATCGTCGTCCGGGCGACCGGCGCCGACGTCGCGATGACCGAACGCGACGTCTGGTATCACGAGGCAGCGGCGAGCGTTTCCACCGACTGCGCGCCCGAACCGATGGCGGCGGAGGATCCGCTGTTCATCCTCTATACCAGCGGCTCGACGGGCAAGCCCAAGGGCGTGCTGCACACCTCGGCCGGCTATCTGCTGTGGGCCGATTTCACCTTCAAGATCGCCTTCGACTACAAGCCGGGCCAGGTGTTCTGGTGCGCGGCGGACATCGGCTGGGTCACCGGCCACAGCTATATCCTGTACGGCCCGCTTTCCAACGGCGCGACGACGCTGATGTTCGAGGGCCTGCCGACCTGGCCCGACGCCAGCCGGATCTGGCAGGTGGTCGACCGGCACAAGGTCCACACGCTGTTCACCGCGCCGACCGCGCTGCGCGCGCTGATGAAGGAGGGCGACGACTATGTCCGCCGGACCGACCGGTCGTCGCTGAAGCTGCTGGGATCGGTCGGCGAGCCGATCAATCCGGAGGCGTGGCGCTGGTATCACGACGTCGTTGGCGAAGGCCGCGCGCCGATCGTCGATGCCTGGTGGCAGACCGAGACGGGAGGCATCATGATCGCCCCCCTGCCCGGCGCGATCCCGATGAAACCCGGTTCGGCGTCCAAGCCGCTGCCGGGCGTCGCGCCGCAGCTGGTCGACGATCAGGGCGCGGTGCTGACCGGCGCGGCGCAGGGCAATCTGTGCATCACGCAGAGCTGGCCCGGCCAGATGCGCGGCGTGTGGGGCGACGCCGAGCGGTTCTTCCAGACCTATTTCACCACCTACGAAGGCACATATTTCACCGGCGACGGCTGCCGCCGCGACGGCGACGGCTATTACTGGATCACCGGCCGCGTCGACGATGTCATCAACGTCTCCGGCCACCGGATGGGCACCGCCGAGGTCGAGAGCGCGCTGGTGCTGCACGAGGCCGTCGCCGAGGCCGCCGTCGTCGGCATGCCGCACGACGTGAAGGGCCAGGGCATCTATGCCTATGTCACGCTCAATGCGGGGCGCGAAGGTTCGCACGATCTGCACAAGGCGCTGGTCGCCTGGGTCCGGCAGGAGATCGGACCGATCGCGACGCCCGACAAGGTCCAGTTCGCGCCCGCCCTGCCCAAGACGCGGTCGGGCAAGATCATGCGCCGCATCCTGCGCAAGATCGCCGAAGGAGACGTGAGCAGCCTTGGCGATACGTCGACGCTGGCGGATCCGGCGGTGGTCGACGATCTGGTCGCCAACCGGGTGGGGTGACCCGCCGTCTGCCGCCCCGCTGTTGCTCCGTCGGCACGCGCTGACTAGGCATGGCGCGAGGGAGACGGAGCGGATGACCATCGCAGGCAGGATCGGGTGGATCGCCCTTGCCCTCGTCGGCGCCACCGCGCTGGCGGTCATCGCCACGGCGCGCGGCGAGGCGGTCAACGCCGTATGGATCGTCGTCGCGGCGGTGTCGGTCTACCTGATCGCCTATCGCTTCTACGCGCTGTACCTCGCGAAAGTCGTCGTCGGGCTCGATCCCGACCGCCCGACGCCGGCGGTGCGCCATCCCGACGGCCTCGATTTCGTCGCGACCGACCGCCGCGTGCTGTTCGGACACCATTTCGCCGCCATCGCCGGTGCGGGACCGCTGGTCGGCCCGGTGCTCGCCGCGCAGATGGGATATCTGCCGGGCATGCTCTGGATCCTTGCCGGTGTGGTGCTGGCGGGCGCGGTGCAGGATTTCATGGTGCTGTTCCTGTCGATGCGTCGCGACGGCCGGTCGCTGGGCGAGCTGATCCGGATGGAGATGGGCGCGGTACCGGGGACGATCGCGTTGTTCGGCGCGTTCATGATTATGGTCATCATCCTCGCGGTGCTGGCGCTGATCGTCGTGCGGGCGCTGGCGGGCAGCCCATGGGGCATGTTCACCGTCGTCGCGACGATCCCGCTTGCGCTGATGATGGGCATCTACACCCGCTGGATCCGGCCGGGCCGGATCGGCGAGGTGTCGCTGCTCGGCCTCGTCGGGCTGATCCTCGCCATCGTCTACGGCCAGGACGTCGCCGCGTCGGCCAGCCTGGCGCCGTGGTTCACCTATACGCCGGTGCAATTGTGCTGGATCCTGATCGGCTATGGCGCGGTCGCGTCGCTGCTGCCGGTGTGGCTGCTGCTCGCGCCGCGCGACTATCTGTCGACCTTCCTCAAGATCGGGGCGATCGCCGCGCTGGCGATCGGCATCGTCGTCGTGGCGCCGCTGATGCGCATGCCCGCGCTCACCGCCTTCGTCGACGGCAGCGGCCCGGTCTGGTCGGGATCGCTGTTTCCGTTCCTGTTCATCACCATCGCCTGCGGCGCGGTATCGGGGTTCCACGCGCTGATCGCGAGCGGTACCACGCCCAAGCTGATCGCGAGCGAGGGCGACGCGCGCTTCATCGGCTATGGCGCGATGCTGATGGAAAGCTTCGTCGCGATCATGGCGCTGGTGGCGGCGTCGATCATCGATCCGGGCGTCTATTTCGCGATGAACAGCCCCGCCGCGATCGTCGGCACCGATGCCGCCAGCGCCGCCGCCGCCGTCACCGCGATGGGCTTCCCGATCACCGCGGACACGATCGCCGCGACCGCGCGCGACGTCGGCGAGACGACGATCATCAGCCGTGCCGGCGGCGCGCCGACGCTGGCGGTCGGCATGGCGCACATCTTCAGCAACCTGATCGGCGGACGCGCGATGATGGCCTTCTGGTACCATTTCGCGATCCTGTTCGAGGCCTTGTTCATCCTCACCGCGGTCGATGCGGGCACCCGCGCGGGCCGGTTCATGCTGCAGGACCTGATCGGGCTCGCGATCCCGCGCTTCCGCAACGCCACCTCGTTCGTGCCGGGTCTGGTCGGCACCGCCCTGTGCGTGATCGCCTGGGGGTTCTTCCTCTATCAGGGCGTCACCGATCCGCTCGGCGGCGTCAACACGCTGTGGCCGCTGTTCGGCATCTCGAACCAGATGCTCGCCGCGGTGGCGCTGGTGCTGGCGACGGTGGCGCTGTTCCGGATGAAGCGCGAACGCTACGCCTGGGTGACGATCCTGCCCGCGACGTGGCTGGTGCTGTGCACCGTCACCGCGAGCCTGATGAAGCTGTTTTCCGCCGATCCGCGCGTCGGCTTCCTCGCCCACGCCGGCCGCTTCGCAGAGGCGGCGGCGGACGGCCGCGTACTTGCCCCCGCCAAGTCGCTCGCCGAAATGGGGCGCATCGTCATGAACGACCGTATCGATGCGGCGCTGTGCGCGCTGTTCCTCGGCGTCGTGGTCTCGATCATCGGCTACGGCATCCGGACCTGCCTGATCGCCCGCCGGATCGCGGGGCCGAGCACCAGCGAAATCCCGCCGATGGTGGCGGTGGCCGCGGAATGAGCCCCGCCGCTGCCTGGCGGGCGATCGCCGATACGGGGCGGCTGATGGTCGGCGTGCCGTCGTACCGCACCTATGCCGAGCATATGGCGACGGCGCACCCCGGCGAACCGGTGATGAGCGAGGCCGCGTTCTTCCGGAACCGGCAGGAGGCGCGCTACGGCGGCCGTGGCGGGGGGAAGTGCTGCTAGCGGGGCACGGCAGGCAGAGGATGAGGGATCACACGCGCAGCCCCGGCGGCGCGGTCGTGAGCGACCCACCGCCGTCCGCCAGATCGACACCGCTGCCGGCTTATCCCAGCAGCATGAACGTCATCGCGCAGATCGACAGCGCGGCCCCGCTCGCGCAGCACAGCATGCCGAATCCGCATTGGCACAAGGTCGGTTGATACCGGTCCACAGCACCTCTCCTCTCCGCCACTCTGTCGGTGGTACGGACGACAGGCTAACACAGGCCGGATCGGATGCAACAGCAAAGCTCAGTCGGGGCGCGGCGCCTCCTGCGCGTCCAGCGCCGCCGCCATCCGGCCGAGCATGTCGCCCATGCGCACGCGCTCCTCCGCATCGAGCACGCCGAAGACGCCGTGGATGAGGTCCTGCCGCAGCGGCTCCGTCTCGCCGATCACCCGTCGTCCCTCGTCGGTGATCGACACCTGCTTGACGCGCCGGTCGCGCGCGTCGGCGGTGCGGACGACGAGGCCGTCGCGCTCCAGCCCGTCGATCGCCTCGGTGACGGTGCGCGGCGCGTTGTCGAAGAATTCCGCGATATCCGCCGCCCGCGCCGGCCCGCGGCGCTCGAGAAACAGAAGCAGCTTGGTGCGCGCGAGCGACGCGCCTTGGTCCGCCATCCGACGGTTCATCAGCCGGTGCATGCGCAGGAACACGCTGAAAAGGCTGGAGGCGAGGTGATCGGGCGCAGACATATGTGAGGACCCTCATTAAATGGTCTTGCACTATGCTGCAAGTGCGAGCATCTAGCGCGCATCCCGCACCACGAAGATCGAACGCATGGCCGAACACGAGACACCGCAGGACGAACCCGGCGACACGGCGGTCGACGCCGATGACGCGAAGGCAAGGACGTCGCCGCTGCGCAATCCACGCGTGCGGATCGTCCTGTTCGTCGTGCTGGCGCTCGCGGTGATCGGCGGGGTGCTGTGGTACGTGCGCTACCAGAGCGTCGGCAAGTTCATGCAGGGCACCGACGACGCCTATATCCAGGCGGACGCGGTGACGATCTCGCCCAAGGTGTCGGGCTATGTCGATGCGGTGTTCGTCGCGGACAACCAGCGGGTGAAGGCCGGCGACCCGCTGCTGCGGATCGACGCACGCGACTATCGTGCGCAGGCGGCGCAGGTCGAGGCGCAGATCGACGTCGCCCGCGCCAATGCGCAGGGCGTACGCGCGCAGATTCGCGAACAGGATGCGGCGGTGATGAAGGCGCGCTCGGACCTCGCCGCCGCGCGCAGCGACGCCGCCTTCGCGCATGCCGAGGTCGTCCGCTACCGGCCGCTCGCGGCGTCCGGTGCCGAGACGCGCGAGAAGCTGTCGCAATTGCAGAACCAGGCGCGGCAGGCGGATGCGCAGGTCGCGGCCGCCGATGCCGCGCTGACCAGTGCGACCCGCCGGATCGGCACGTTGCAGGCGCAGGTGCAGCAGGCACAGGCGCAGGGCGAGGCGAGCCGTGCGCAGTTGCAGGCGGCGAACGTCAACGTCGGCGCGACGATCCTGCGTGCGAGCATCGACGGGCGCGTCGGCGACAAGACGGTGCGCATCGGCCAGTTCGTCCAGGCGGGCACGCGGCTGATGTCGGTCGTCCCGGTCGAGCAGATCTACGTGACCGCCAACTTCAAGGAAACGCAACTCGGGCTGATGCGGGTCGGCCAGCCGGTGACGCTGGAGGCCGATGCGCTGCCCGGCGTCGAGATTCACGGCCATGTCGAGAGCGTCTCGCCCGGCACCGGTGCTCAATTCTCGCTGCTGCCGCCGCAGAACGCGACGGGCAATTTCACCAAGATCGTACAGCGCGTGCCGGTGCGCATCGCACTCGACGCGGGGGCCGAGACGCGCAAATTGCTCGTCCCCGGCATGTCTGTCGACGTGACCGTCGATACCCGTTCGGCAAAGGGCGCGGTGCAGCGGATCCGCGACGAGCAGGACCAGCATAACGAGGCGCGCGCGCGATGAGCGCCGCCGCGTCGCCGGCAAGGCGCGCGACCGGCGGCCTGCCGGAACGCGCCGCCCCGCCCGATCGCGCCGACCTCGGCGCGTGGCTGGCGGTGGCGGCGGGCAGCCTCGGCGCGCTGATGGCGACGCTCGACATCTCGATCGTCAATTCCGCGCTGCCGGTGATCCAGGGCGAGATCGGCGCGAGCGGCACCGAGGGAACGTGGATCGCGACCTCCTACCTCGTCGCGGAGATCATCATTATCCCGCTCGCCGCCTGGCTGGAGCGGGTGCTGGGACTGCGTACGTTCCTGCTGATCGCATCGGTTCTGTTCACCGCCTTTTCCGTCGTCTGCGGCCTGTCGACGACGCTGACGATGATGATTATCGGCCGCGCCGGACAGGGGATCACCGGCGGCGCGCTGATCCCGACCGCGATGACGATCATCGCCACCCGCCTGCCCCGCGCGCAGCAGCCGATCGGCACCGCATTGTTCGGCGTCACCGCGATCCTGGGGCCGGTGCTCGGCCCGCTGATCGGCGGCTACCTGACCGAAAACGTCAGCTGGCATTATGCCTTCTTCCTCAACATCCCGGTCGGTGCGCTGTTGCTCGTGCTGCTGCTCGTCGGCCTGCCGCACCAGAAGGCGCACCTCAACGAACTGGCGAAAGCGGACTGGCTCGGCATCGCCGGGCTCGCGCTCGGCCTCGGCGGGCTGACCGTGGTACTCGAGGAGGGCCAGCGTGAACAATGGTTCCAGTCGGCGCTGATCCTGAAGCTGACCGCGCTGACCGTCCTCGGGCTCGCGATGCTGTTCGCGGGCCAGTTCGTGTCGCGCAACCCGGTGGTGAAGCTGCGGCTGCTGCTCGACCGGCAGTTCGGCAGCGTGGCGACGATGGGGCTCGTGCTCGGCATGGTCCTGTACGGCAGCAGCTACGTGATCCCGCAGTTCCTCGCCGCGATCGCCGACTATAACGCGCTCCAATCGGGCAAGGTCGTGCTGCTCAGCGGCATCCCCAGCCTGCTGATGATGCCGCTGGTGCCGATCATGATCCGTCATCTCGACATCCGGATCGCGGTCGCGACCGGATTGTTGCTGATGGCGCTCAGCTGCCACCTCGACACGACGCTGACCGCGGATTCGGTCGGCAGCGCGTTCACCGATTCGCAGCTGCTGCGCGGCGTCGGCACGATCCTGGGCTTCGTCTTCCTCAACCAGGCGGCGATCGCGTCGGTGAAGCCGTCGGAGGCGGGCGACGCCGCGGGACTGTTCAGCGCGGCGCGCAACATCGGCGGATCGTTCGCGCTCGCGGGAATCGCGACGTTGCAGGACCAGCGCAGCTACCTGCACAGCCGGCGGATCGACGAAACGCTCAACGCCAATTCGGTCGCGCTGCAGGATTACCTGGCGGGGATGGGCCGGTCGCTCGGCGGCACCGCCACCGCGATCCGTTCGCTCGGCGGCACGATCCAGCGCGAGGCGCTGGTGATGACCTACAACGACCTGTTCTGGCTGCTTTCGGTCGGCATCTGCTGCGTGGTGCCGCTCGTCCTGTTCCTCCGCCCGCTGCCGCACGGCAAGGTCGCGGCGATGCATTGAGGCGATGATGCGTACCCTCCCCCTCCTCTCCCTCGCGCTGATCCTCGGCGCCTGCACCGTCGGCCCGAATTACGCCGGCCCGCCCGCGACGTTGTCGGGCAAGCCCGGCCAAACCGGCTTCGTCCGCGGCGGCCCGACCGCGTCCCCCGCCGCCCCCGGGGTCGCCTGCTGGTGGACGCAGCTCGGCGATCCGACGCTCGACGATCTGGAGACGCGCGCGCTCGCCGCCAATCCCGACATCGCGGTGGCCGAAGCGCGGCTGCGGCAGGCGCGCGCCTCGCTGCGCCTCGAACGCGCCAACCAGGCGCCGAGCGCGAATGCGTCCGCGACCTACCTTCACGCACGGGTGCCCGGCATCGACCTGGGCGGCAGCAGCGGCAGCGGGAGCGCGACCAACAGCAGCAACGGCGCGAGCGCGGTCGATTTCTACAACCTCGGTTTCGATGCCAGCTGGGAAGTCGACCTGTTCGGCGGCCGCCGCCGCTCGGTCGAGGCCGCCCGGGCGCAGGCGCAGGCCGCCGAGGCGAACGTCGCCGATGCGCAGGTCAGCCTGACCGCAGAGGTCGCACAGGCCTATGTCAATCTGCGCGATCGCCAGCGCCGTATCGCACTGTCGCGTCAGTCGGCGCAGATGCAGCAGCGGATGCTGGCATTGACGCAGCAGCGGCTCGATCGCGGCGCGGCGTCCGCCCTCGACGTCGAGCGGCTGCGCGGTCAGGTCGAGACGACCAATGGCCAGATCGTGCCGCTCCAGGCCGAAATGGAGGGCTATGTCGACGCGCTTGCGGTCCTGACCGGTCAGGAGCCGGGCGCGCTCGACGCGTTGCTCGCGACCACCGCGCCGGTACCGCTGCCGCCCGCGGGGGTCGCGGTCGGCGATCCCGCCGCGCTGTTGCAGCGCCGGCCCGACATCCGCGCCGCCGAGCGTACGCTGGCGCAGCGCACCGCACAGGTCGGCGTCGCCGATGCCGCACGCTTCCCGCGGTTGAACATCCTCGGACTGATCGGCCTCGGCGGCACGCAATTGTCCGATATCAGCCCGGACAAGCTCGTCGCGCTCGCCGCGCCGATGCTGCAATGGAATTTCCTCGATTTCGGGCGCAATCGCGCCCGTATCGAACAGGCCGAGGGCCAGCGCGACGAGGCGGAGGCACAATATCGCGCCGCGGTCCTCTCCGCGCTGAAGGACGCGGAGGGTGCGCTGTCGCGCTTCGGCCATCGGCGCGAGACGGTCGCCAGCCTGATGCGCAGCAAGGCGAGCGCGGATCGCGCGGCGGTGCTGATGCAGCAGCGATTCGGCGCGGGCACCGCGACGCTGATCGATTCGCTCGACGCCGAGCGCAGCCGCGTCGCCGCCGACCAGAATTTGTCGTCGGGGATCGCGAGCCTGACCGGCGACTACGTATCGCTCCAGAAGGCGCTGGGGCTCGGCTGGACCGCGCCGCCCCCACCCCGGCGCTAGCGCACCAGATAGGGGAAGGAGAGCGTGAAGCTGCTACCCGGCCTCATCGCGCCGCGCGGGCGGAAGCGGATATGCGTCACCGCGGCTTCGGACGTGCGGTTCCCCGCCACCGGCGCATAGGTCCAGCTCGCGGCATTGTCGGCGGAAAAGTCGACGTCGTCGGTGCTGCTGCCGGCGGTGTAGGTCATCGTCGTGCCCGACGTCGGCGATCCGTCGGTGTAGCCGACGATCGTCGCCGATCCCGTGCCGTCGCCGTCCAGCGCGACGCTGGTCTTCGCCGGCACCTGATAGACGAGCGCGATCGAGCCGTCGTCGAGCGACACGAGGTCGGGGTTGCGCACCACCAGGCTGGTCCGCCCCTTGCTCCCCGGCAGGGCGAGCGGTCGGCCGGCGCCGTTGACCGGATCCCAGGTCGTCACCGACGTCAGCGCGATCGTCATGTCCTGCCTGGCGACGGTCACCGTCACCGTGATCTCGCTCGTCCCCGTCCCCTTGTCGAGCGTGCCCGCGCAATTGCCCAGCACGAAGGCGACGCTGCACATCTGCCAGTCCCAGGCGATCGTGATCTTGTCGACATAATCGCCGTCGGTCAGCCCCGTCGCGCTGCCCGGCTTGACGTAGAGCGGCAGGGTTGCGCCGCTTCCGCCAAGCAGCCCCAGCACGTTGAGCAGGTTGTTCTGCGCATAGTCGACCTGCTTGCCCTGCGTCCATTGGACGGTCGAGCCGGAATCGGCGAAGGCGGTGTAGGGAAGCGTCCTGCTGCCGTTCTTCAGCGTCAGGCCGTTGAGGCTGGTGAAGGTCGCCTTCAGGTAATTGCCGCCGAAGAGATTGAGGATCGAGGCCGCGCAGGTAAAGCCCGCCTGCGTCGCGATCGCCGGCACCTTCGCCGCCGCCACCGCCGCGGACGAATAGGGGCCGGCGGCGGCCGTCACCTTCGACGTCACCGTGCAGGCGGCAGCGACGCCGGGCAGCGCCGTGGCGAGCAGCACCGCCATGGCAAGCCGTTGCACCCAGTGAAGACGCGTCATCGAAACCCCGCAGCGACCATGGGCACCGGCATGCGCACCCGCGGTAAACGGCCGGTTACGAAGTCATTTTGGGTGCACGTCGGCGCGGGTCAGCCCGCCCATCCCGGTCGCAGCGGCAGGCGCAGCACGCGGTCGTTCGCGGTCATGTAGAGGACGCGCCGCCGCTCACCGAATGCGACGTTGGCGATCGGTGCGCCGGTCGATACCAGGCCGAGCGGCTCCGCCTCCGGGGTCAGCAGCATCATGCCGCCCGGCACCGAACAGATCATCGTGCCGTCGCGCGCCGCCTTCATGCCATCGGGCAGCCCCGGCGCCGCGCCACCCGCCAGCATCGGCCGGGCATCGAGCCAGACGCGCGCATCCTTCGGCCGCCCCGCCGCATCGAGGTTGTAGACCATGATCCGCGGCGCATCGGGATCGGATACCGACACGTACATCCGTCGCTCGTCGCTCGACAGGGCGATGCCGTTGGGCCGGGTCAGCATGCCGTCGAGCAGCTCGACCGTCCCTTCCGGCAAATGGCGGTAGACGCCGTTGACCGCCTGTTCCTTCAGCGACGACGTGTCGCCGTCGGTCAGGCCATAGGGCGGATCGGTGAAATAGATCGCACCGCCGCGCGCGACGTGCAGGTCGTTGGGGCTGTTGAAACGCCTGCCCCGGTAGCGGTCCGCGACCACCGTTCGGCGGCGCGTCGTCAGGTCGAACCGGTCGATCGTCCGCCCGCCGCTGTTCGCGATCAGCAGGGCGCCGCCGGCATCGATGGCCAGCCCGTTGGCGCCGGGCTCACGCACCCGTTTCGGGTCGGTGCCGCCCGCGCCCGACGGCGTCAGGAACGGCTCGGCGCCGCGGCCCGGCCGCCAGCGCCGGATCAGGTTCGCCGGCGGGTCGGAGAACAGCAGATAATTACCGTCCTCGATCCATACCGGCCCCTCCGCCCAGCGGACGCCGGTGGCGATCACCTCCGCTGTCGTACCCGGCGCGACGATCCGGTCGAGCGCGGGCGACAGCCGCAGGAGCGCCGGCGCGTCGGGCGTGCCCGGCGGCGGCGCCACGGGCACGCGCGCGAACGCGGCCGATCCGATCATCGCCATGCCGCCCAGCATCAGGTGGCGGCGATCCATGCCGCTGTCGGTCTTCGCCATATCGGGGTCCGGTTTTCCGCTGTTCGATCGTCGCCGAGCATAGCCGCGGCCGGCGCCCGCGCCAGCGCTATCGGCCGTGCGACACGCGGAGCGTCGCAGGCGCGATCCGCGCCCACTGCCCTGTCCGCTCCCGACGATGCCGAAATGTTGGTCGGGGCGACAGGATTCGAACCTGCGACCCCCACACCCCCAGTGTGATGCGCTACCAGGCTGCGCTACGCCCCGACCGAGGGACCGTGCGGCGCGATGGCCACCGATCCCGGAGCGGGGCCTGTAGGCGGGTCGGTCGGACGATGCAAGCCGCGTTTGCACGCAAGCCGCGCAGCCGGGCGAGGCCCGTGCCCGCGACGCGACATTGCGTGGGCGCGCAAGCGATGCTAGCGCGCGGCGCTTCAGGTGCGGGGGGGGATTCTCCCGCCGATCAGCCATGCACGGACCAGATGTTCATCTCCCCAGCTTATGCACAGACCGCCGGCGGCGCCGCTGAATCGGGCGGGCTCGCCTCGCTCATCAGCTTCGCACCGTTGCTGCTCATCTTCATCGTCTTCTACTTCCTGATGATTCGTCCGCAGCAGACGCGGATGAAGGCGTTGCAGCAGGCGGTCGCCGCGGTGAAGAAGGGCGACAGCGTCGTCACCGCAGGCGGGATCGTCGGCAAGGTGACGCGCGTGGAAGACACGATCGTCGAGGTCGAGGTCGCGCCGAACACCCGCATCCGCGTGGTCAAGGCGACGCTGGCCGAGGTGACCGGGCTCAATTCGAAACCGGCGAACGACTGATGCTCGACTTTCCCCGCTGGAAGGTGGTGTCGATCTGGGCGTTGCTGGCGGTGCTGTGCGCGCTGGCGATCCCGACGTTCCTGCCCGAATCCACCACCGCGAACTGGCCGTTCCACCCGCGGGTGAACAAGGGCCTCGATCTGGCGGGCGGCAGCTACCTGATGCTGGAAGCCGATACGCAGGATCTTGCAAATACGCGGATCGAGGCGATGCGCGAGCAGATCCAGGGCACGATGCGCAACGGCACGCCGCGGATCCTGATCGGCGACATCTCGACGCGCAACAACCAGATCAGCTTCATGCTGCGCGATCCGAGTCAGGTCGACGCCGCGCGCGAACGCCTGCTCGGCATCACCGGCGGCGGCGCGGGGATGACGGGCCAGCGCGAATGGGACATTCAGGTCGTCGATTCGAGCCGCTTCGTGCTGTCGCCGACGCAGGCCGGCCTGACGCAGGCCATCAAGACCGCGATGGAGGACGCGACCGACGTCGTGCGCAAGCGCATCGACGAACTCGGCACGCGCGAACCGACCATCGTCCGCCAAGGCGACAACCGCATCCTGGTGCAGGTGCCCGGCCTCGGCAATCCGCAGGCGCTGAAGGACCTGCTCGGCAAGACCGCGCGGCTGGAGTTCAAGCTGGTCGACACCACCGCCAACAACCCCGCCGACCTCGCCAAGGGCATCGCCCCGATCGGCAGCCAGGTGCTGCCCTATCCTGGGAATCCCTCGGGCATCCCCTTCATCGCGGTGAAGCGTCCGGTCATTATTTCGGGCAACGACCTCGCCGATTCGCGTCAGGGATTCGATCAGCAGACCAATCAGCCGAACGTCCAGATTACGTTCAATGCGGTTGGCGGCAACCGCTTCGCGCGGGTTACGCAGCAGAACACCGGCAAGCCATTCGCAATGATCGTCGATGATCAGGTTATCTCGGCACCGAATATCAACGAGCCGATCCTCGGCGGCAATGCGGTCATCAACGGGGGGTTCACCGTGGAAAGCGCCAACCAGCTCGCCATCGCACTGCGTTCGGGCAAGCTTGACGTGAATCTGAAGGTGATCGAGGAATCGACCGTCGGCCCGGATCTGGGCGCCGACTCGATCCGCGCCGGCATCCTCGCCTCCGCGGTCGCGGTCGCGCTCGTCGTCGCGTTCATGTTCGTGACGTACGGCCGCTTCGGCCTCTATGCGAACCTCGCCGTCGTCATCAACGTCTTCGTGATCCTCGGCGTGCTCGCACTGCTGAAGGGCACGCTGACGCTGCCGGGCATCGCCGGCTTCGTGCTGACGATCGGTACCGCGGTCGACGCCAACGTGCTCATCAACGAACGCATCCGCGAGGAACGCCGCCGCGGCCGCAGCGTCGTCCAGGCGGTCGAGCTGGGCTACAAGGAGGCCAGCCGCACCATCTTCGAGGCGAACATGACGCACGCCATTTCGGGCATCATCATGTTCATCCTGGGCTCCGGCCCGGTGAAGGGTTTCGCCGTCGTCCTGCTCATCGGCATCGTCACCTCGGTCTTCACCGCCGTCACCTTCACGCGCATGCTCGTCGCGCAGTGGATCCGGCGCGAGAAGCCCAAGACGATCAACATCTGAGGCGAAAGGCCTGACATGCGCCTCCTGAAAATCGTACCCGACAACACGAATATCGACTTCGTGCGCCTGCGCGGCTGGGCGTTCGGCCTCACGCTGCTGCTGAGCGCGCTCGCGGTCGGCCTGACGGTCTACAAGGGCCTGAACTTCGGCGTCGACTTCGCCGGCGGCCTGATGATCGAGGAAACCTTCGCGACCCCGCCGGACCAGAACAAGGTCCGCTCGGTCGTCGACGGCCTCGGCGTCGGCGAAGCCTCGCTCCAGCAGCAGGGCGGGCCGCAGACGCTCATCATCCGCCTGCCCGTGCAGACCGGCGCGGACGACGGCGCGACCAACGCCGTGGTCAAGAAGGTTGAGACTGCGCTGGGCCAGGCGTTCCCCGGTGCGACGTTCAGCCGCTATTCGACCGTGTCGGGCAAGGTGTCGAACGAGCTGATCCGCAACGGCGTGCTCGCGGTCGTGCTCGCGGTGCTGGGCATCGGCCTGTTCGCGATCGTGCGCTTCGAATGGCAGTTCGGCGTCTCGACCATCGTCGCGATCGTCCACGATCTGTTGATGACGATCGGTTTCTTCGCGCTGTCGGGGTTCGAATTCGACCTCAACATCATCGCCGCGGTGCTGACCATCATCGGCTATTCGATCAACGACAAGATCGTGATCGACGACCGCATCCGCGAGAACATGCGCCGCTATCGCAAGATGGAGATGCGCGAGATCATCAACCTGTCGGTCAACGAGACGCTGCCGCGCACGGTGATGACATCGGTCACGATCCTGCTCGCGCTGGTCGCGATGCTGCTGCTCGGCGGCCATGTGCTGCGCGGCTTCACCGCGGCGATGATCCTCGGCATCGTCGTCGGCACCTATTCGTCGATCTACGTGTCGTCGTCGCTGCTCATCACGCTCGGCCTGCGTGCGGAACCCAACGCCCCCGAAAAGCCGGGCCGGACGGGAATCGACAACGCCGAACGCGTGGTCCCGCGGGACCGCTGAGCCGGTGCGGATGGATCGCGAGGCCGCCGCGGGCGGACCGATCGTCCGCGGTTTCGCGGGTACCGGCTTTCGCCTGGACGAGGACGTGATCCATCGCGCGGTGCTGCTCACGCCCGACACCGCGAGCGCATGGGACCCGCCGGCGTTGGCCGATCTGACCCTCGACACGCTCGGGGCGCTGATCGCCGACGGACCGGAATTCCTGTTGCTGGGGACGGGGGCGGCACTGGTCCACCCGCCCGCCGCGCTGGTCCATGCGCTCGACGCGCGCGGGATCGGGGTGGAGGCGATGGACAGCCGTGCCGCCGCGCGCGCCTGGGGCGTGCTGCGCGGCGAAGGCCGGATGATCGGGGCGGCGCTCTACCCTCTCGACGTCTGACGGACGCGGACGGTCCGACGCCGGCCCCGCGCGACCAGCCCGGCCAGATGCTCGACCAGCGCGGCGGTGTTCGCGGCCCAGGTGAACGGCTCGGCCGCCGCCCGGACCGCTGCCGGCGCCGGCGGGTGGTCCAGCAGGTCGCGGATCGCCGCCGTCAGCGCCTCCGGATCGTCCGCGACGATCCGTCCCGCATCCCGGTTCGTCACCACCTCGCGCGCGCCACCAGCGTCGCAGATGACGATCGGCGTCCCACAGGCGAGCGCCTCCAGCCAAGCATTGGCGAGCCCCTCCGACGCCGAGGCAAGCGCCATGACGTCGGCGGCGCCGACGATCGCGGGAAGCATGTCGTGGGCCACGCCGCCCAGCATGCGCACGCGGTCGCGGATCCCCAATGCCGTGGCGAGGTCGAGCAGGCGGCCGTGCTCCGGCCCCTCGCCGGCGATCGCCAGCGTCACGCCCGGCAGCGCCGCGACGGCGCGGAGCACGAGGTCATGTCGCTTGCGCGGGATCAGCGCGCCGAGCGATAGGACCAGCGGCCCCGCGATGCCCAGCGCGGCCTTCGCCGCGTCCCGGTCCACCGGCCGGAACCGGTCGAGATCGACGCCGGTGTGATGGACCCGGATGCGTTCGCCGGGCAGGCCCAGCGCCATCATGTCCTCGCGCATCGCGCCGCTTACCGCCAGCAGGCCGTCCGCGGCGAGGCCCGCGGCGACGACCTGCGCCTCCGTCGGGGCCGCGCGGCCCCAGTGATGGATGTCGGCGCCGCGCGCCTTGATCGATACCGGCACGCCATAGCGCGCCCCGAGCGCGACCGCCGCGGGCCCATCGGGGAAAAAGAAGGAGGCATCGATCACTTCGAACGGAAAATCGGCGCGCACCGCGTCGAGCACCGGCTCCAGTGCACGTTGCAGGTGATGCGCATGCCACCGGCCACCGACACCGGGGATCGTCGTGAAGCGTGGCCGATGCACGTCGAGCCCGCGCCACGTCTCGCGTGCCGGCAGCGACAGCTTGTCTCCATGCTGGATCAGCGCGAGCGGCCCCGGCGGCAACCCGATCGGAGCGACCACCTTGACGGCGACGCCTGGCGCTTGCGCCAGCCCGCGCGTCTGCCGTTCGACGAAGATACCGAAATTCGGCCGCGTCGCATCGGGGAACAGGGTGGACAGCGTCAGTACGCGGAGCATGGGCCGACGCTAGCCGATCGGGGTTAACGCTTCCTGCCGCATGTCAGGCGATACGCCGCGTCCCGGGATAGGCGAACAGCAGGTCGGAATCGTCGCTCGCCGTCACCGCCTCGCTGCCCGTCACGGTCACGCACTCGCCCGCCGTGAAGGCGACGCCCGCAACCGTGCCCGACCCGCGGATCGGCACCAGCCATCCGGTCTGCCCGTCGGCCAGCGACACCTGGCGCGTGCCGCCGGTCCAGCGTTCCAGCACGAATTTCGGCCCCTCGACGAGGATATCACGCCCCTCCCCCGCCGGCCCCGGCGAGACGATCGGCTGGTACGGCGTCAGGTGCGACACCGCGACGCCGTCGTCGAGGTGCAGCTCGCGGTCGCTGCCGTAATCGTACAGACGATAGGTCGTCTCGGAATTCTGCTGGACCTCGATCAGCGTCAGGCCGGCGCCGATCGCGTGGATCGTGCCCGAGGGCGCATAATAGAAATCGTCGACCTTGATCGGCACCCAGTCGAGATCCGCCTCGATCGACCCGTCCTGTGCGTCGGCGCGCAGCTGTTCGGCGGTCATCGGCGCATTCGGTCCCAACGCGATCGTCGAATCGGGTCGCGCCGCCAGGATCGTCCAGCATTCGTCCTTGCCGCGCGGCAGGCCGCGGGCGTGCGCCTGGTCGTCGTCGGGATGGACCTGCACCGACAGCTTTTCCCCGGTGAACAGATATTTGATGAGCAGGTCGGGGGTGGTGTCGCCGGGCTCCTGAAACCAGATCTCGCCGACCGGGGCGCCATCCGCCGGCGCATCCGCGAACCCGAAGCCCAGATCGTGCCGGCCCCATGGCTTTTCGACGCGATGGGTATGGAGCAACGTAGCCGGCATGGGGGTCCTTTCGTGATCGAAACTCGTGAGCGCCAACGTGCGAGACAGGGGATTGTTCGCAGGCACGGGCTTACGCTAAGGACCTTAGCCGATGCGTACCCCCCAGTCCAAGGCGCTTGCCGCAGCGCTGATCGCCGTCTTCGCGCTTCCGATCGCGGGCTGTGCCCGCAATCGCGCGAAATCCGACCTGCCCTATGTCGCGCGCGATGTCGGCACGCTCTATTCGACCGCGCGCAAGCGGCTCGACCAGGGCCGCTACAAGGAGGCGGCGGTGCTGTTCGACGAAGTCGAGCGACAGCATCCCTATTCGATCTGGGCCCGCCGCGCGCAGCTGATGAGCGCGTTCAGCTATTACCTCAATCGCGACTATACCGAGAGCATCCAGTCGGCGCAGCGCTTCCTGTCGGTCCACCCCGGCAACCGCGATGCGCCCTACGCCTATTATCTCGTCGCGCTCAGCTATTACGAACAGATCCGCGACGTGACGCGCGACCAGAAGATCACGCTGCAGGCGCTCAACGCGCTCGGCGAACTGACCCGCCGCTATCCCAACACCCGCTATGCGTCCGACGCGCGGCTGAAGATCGATCTCGTCAACGATCACCTTGCCGGCAAGGAGATGGAGATCGGGCGCTTCTACGAAACGCGCGGCCAGTGGCTGGCGGCGACGCTGCGCTTTCGCACCGTCATCGACAAATACCAGCAGACCACGCACACGCCCGAGGCGCTGATGCGGCTGACCGAAAGCTATCTGTCGCTCGGCCTGCCGGGCGAGGCGCAGAAGGCGACCGCGGTGCTCGGCGCCAATTATCCCGGCACCGACTGGTACGGCCATGCCTACAAGCTGATGCAGGAGCATCCCTACACCGCCGCGGCGCCGATCGCGGCGGGGCAGCCGATCGTGCCCGTCGGCACGCCCGGTGCGCAGCCGCTGTCGCTGCCCGGCGAATCGGGCACCGCGACGCCCAATGCGGAGGCGCCCGGCACGCCGACCCCGGTCGCGCCGAGCGGCGGCACCACCGGCGCGCCGGCGCCCAGCACGGAAACGCCGACGACTTGACGCTCGCGGCGCGAATTGTGCGCGCCGCAGAACGTTTAGGGATCAACATCCGCGCCGCCCGCGCTATATCGGCGGCGATGCTGACCGCGCTGTCCATTCGCGATGTGGTGCTGATCGAGGCACTCGACCTGGAATTCGGCGCCGGGCTCGACGTGCTGACCGGTGAAACCGGCGCGGGCAAGTCGATCCTGCTCGACGCGCTGGGACTGGCGCTGGGCGGGCGCGGCGAGACGGGGCTGGTCCGCCACGGCGCCGCGCAGGCGGTCGTCACCGCTACCTTCGATCCCCCCGCCGGCCCGCTGGCCGCGCTGCTGGACGACAATGGCGTCGAGATCGAGCCGGGCGAGCCCCTGCTCGTCCGCCGGATCGTCAAGGCCGACGGCGGCAGCCGCGGGTTCGTCAACAACCAGCCGGCCGGCGCCGCGCTGCTGCGCGAAATGGCGCCGATGCTGGTCGAGATCCACGGCCAGCACGACGATCGCGGCCTGCTCAACGCGCGCGGGCATCGCGCTCTGCTCGACGCCTTCGGCCGGGTCGATCCGGGCGATACCGCGCGCGCCTGGGCGACGCTGCGCGCCGCCGACGCCGCGCTCGCTGCTGCAAAGGCCGAGATCGAGACCGCGGCGCGCGACCGCGAATGGCTGGAACATGCGGTCGGCGAACTGACCGCGCTCGCCGCCGAACCGGGCGAGGAAGAGGCGCTGGCGGACAAGCGGCGCGGCATGCAGCGCGCCGAGAAGATCGCCGACGAACTCGCCGCGATCGACGATTTTCTCGACGGCTCCGACGGCGGCCTCGCGCGGCTTCGCCAGGCCGCGCGCGTGCTCGAACGGATCGCGGCGGACCATCCCGCGCTGGGCGAGGCGCTGGCCGCGATCGACCGCGCGGTGATCGAGGCCTCGGCGGCCGAAGAACAGCTGGCCGAAGCCCGTCGCGATCTCGCCTTCGATCCGCGCGCGCAGGAAGAGGATGAGGCGCGATTGTTCGAATTGCGCGGCATGGCGCGCAAGCATCGCGTCCAGCCGGACGACCTCGCCGCCCTGACCGGGGAGCTTCGCACGAAGCTCGATCGGCTCGAGGCGGGCGAGGACGGCATCGCGCTGCTCGAAACCGCGGTCGCCGCCGCGCGCGCCGATTTCGACGCCGCCGCCGACATCCTGTCGCAGCGCCGTCATGCCGCCGCCGAACGGCTCGACGTGGCGGTGGCGGGCGAACTGGCGCCGCTGAAACTCGACGCGGCGCGGTTCCGCACTGTCGTGGCGACGCTGGGCCGCGAAGGTTGGTCCGCTCACGGCAAGGACCGCGTCGAGTTCGAGATCGCGACCAACCCCGGCGCGCCGTTCGCGCCGCTCGCCAAGATCGCCAGCGGCGGCGAACTGTCGCGCTTCATCCTCGCACTGAAGGTGGCGCTGGCCGAGGAAGGCGGCGCGGCGACGATGATCTTCGACGAGATCGACCGCGGCGTCGGTGGCGCGGTGGCGAGCGCGATCGGCGAGCGGCTGGCGCGGCTGGCCGAGCACACCCAGCTGCTGGTCGTCACGCATTCGCCGCAGGTGGCCGCCCGCGGCGCGGAGCATCTGCTGATCGCCAAGAGCCATGACGGCACCGTCGCCCGCACCGGCGTCCGCGTGCTGGCCGAGGCGGAGCGGCGCGAGGAGATCGCGCGGATGCTGTCGGGCGCCACCGTCACCGACGAGGCGCGCGCCCAGGCCCTGCGGCTGCTCGAAACCGCCTGACCCCGGTCAGATCGCGCCGGTGCCCCCGTTCGCGCCGAACGCGCTGCCGGTGGTGAAGCTCATCGCCGGATCGGCGAGCGTCACGTAGAGGCCGGCGAGTTCCGCCGGCTGGCCGGCCCGCCCCAGCGGCGTGTTCTGCCCGAATTCGCCCATCTTGCCCGGCAATTGGCCGCCGGCGACCTGAAGCGGCGTCCAGATCGGGCCGGGCGCGACCATGTTGACCCGTATCCCCTGCTTGGCGACCTGCTTCGCCAGTGCCTTGGTGAAGATCAGGATGCCGCCCTTCGTCGTGGCATAGTCGAGCAGTTCCTCCTCGGGCGACACCGAATTGACCGATCCGGTGTTGATGATCGACGCGCCCGGCTTCATCAGCGGGATCGCCGCCTTCGACAGGTGGAACATCGCATAGAGGTTGGTCTTCATCGTCCGGTCGAACTGTTCCGCCGTGATCTCCGCGATCGACGCCTTCGACTGCTGATAGGCGGCGTTGTTGACGAGGATGTCGAGCCCGCCCAGTTCGCGGTGCGCCCGCGCGATCAGCTCGCGGCAGAATGTCTCGTCGGTCAGGTCGCCGGGGATCAGCACGACCTTGTGCCCCTCGCCGCGCAGCAGCCGGGCGAGATCCTGCGCATCGGGTTCTTCGCTGGGAAAATAATTGATCGCTACATCGGCGCCCTCGCGCGCGAAGCCGATCACCGCGGCGCGGCCGATCCCGGAATCGCCGCCCGTCACCAGCGCCTTGAGCCCCGCGAGCCGCCCTGACCCGCGATAGCTCGTCTCGCCCGAATCGGGCACCGGCTTCATGTCGCGTTGCAGGGCGGGCCATTTCTGGCGCTGTTCCGCGAAGGGCGTGTCGGTATATCTGGTCTGCGGATCCGACCGCGGCATGCCCGATTGTGCGAAGGCGGGGCTGGCGGCGGCGGCCACGCCGGCGACGGCAGCGCCCTTGAACAGGTCGCGTCGATTGGTCTGGTCGGCCATGTCTGGAAACTCCCGGATATCCCTGTCGCGCCAACCCTGCGCCGGGGCGCTTTGTTCAACCGGATCGACTATTATTCCTGGTGGTCCGGCAGGGTCACCGACGTCGAGCCGCTGCCGGGACTTGCCCGATCGGCGCCCGATCCCCTACCCCCGCGACATGACCGACCTGCCCGACACCCCGCATCAGGCCGCCGCCGAGCTGGAGGCGCTCGCCGCCACGATCGCGCACCACAACCGTCTCTACCACACGCTCGACGCGCCCGAGATCGCGGACGCCGACTATGATGCGCTGGTCCGCCGCAACGCCGCGATCGAGGCGGCCTTCCCCGATCTCGTTCGCGCGGATTCGCCCGCCCGGTCCGTCGGCGCGGCGCCGGCCGGGCACCTTGCCAAGGTCGCACATGCGCGGGCGATGATGAGCCTCGACAACGCCTTCGCCGACGACGAGGTCGTCGAATTCGTCGCCCGCGTGCGCCGTTTCCTGCGGCTGGGCGACGACGAACCCGTCGCGCTCACCGCCGAAACCAAGATCGACGGCCTGTCCTGCTCGCTGCGCTACGAACGGGGGCTGCTGGTGCAGGCGCTCACCCGCGGCGACGGGACCACGGGCGAGGACGTGACCGCCAACGTCCGCACGATCGGCGACATTCCGCAGCGCCTGCACGGCGACGCGCCCGCGGTGTTCGAGATCCGCGGCGAGATCTACATGGCCAAGGCCGACTTCGCGGCGCTCAACGCGCGGCTGCTGGCCGAGGCCGCCGACCCCGCCAAGGCGCGCCGCTTCGCTAATCCGCGCAACGCGGCGGCGGGATCGCTGCGCCAGAAGGACGCCGGCGTCACCGCGAGCCGCCCGCTGCGCTTCTTCGCGCACGGCTGGGGGGAGGCGACCGACCTGCCCGCCGATACGCAGGCCGGGGTGATCGCGGCGATCCGCGACTGGGGACTGCCGATCGCCGACGGTTTCACCTGCGCTGCGGGCATCGATGCGGCGCTTGCCGCCTATCGCGCGATCGAGGCGCGGCGCGCCGACCTCCCCTTCGACATCGACGGCGTCGTCTACAAGGTCGACCGGCTCGACTGGCAGCAGCGGCTGGGACAGGTCGCGAAGGCGCCCCGCTGGGCGATCGCGCACAAGTTTCCCGCCGAACGCGCGCAGACGACGCTCAACGCGATCGACATCCAGGTCGGCCGCACCGGCAAGCTGACCCCGGTCGCCCGGCTCGAACCCGTCACCGTCGGCGGGGTCGTCGTCACCAATGCGACGCTGCACAACGCGGACGAGATCGGCCGGCTGGGGGTGCGCCCCGGCGATCGCGTCGTCCTGCAACGGGCCGGCGACGTCATTCCGCAGATCGTCGAGAATGTGTCGCGCGACGACACGCGCGCGCCATGGCCCTTCCCCACCCGGTGTCCGGACTGTGGATCGGCAGCGGAGCGCGAACCCGGCGAGGTCGATTTCCGCTGTTCGGGCGGCCTCATCTGTCCGGCGCAACGGGTCGAGCGGCTGCGCCATTTCGCCTCGCGCCACGCGCTCGACATCGACGGGCTGGGGATCACCAATATCGAGAGCTTCTTCCGCGATTCGCTGATCGACGCGCCGGCGGACATCTATCGCCTGACCGAGGCGGCGCTGCTCGCGCGCGAACGCTGGGCGACGGTGTCGGCGCGCAACCTGATCGCGGCGATCGACGCCAAGCGCACCCCGCCGCTCGACCGCTTCCTGTTCGCACTCGGCATCCGCCATGTCGGCGAGGTCACCGCGCGCGATCTCGCTCGTCGCTGGCGCAGCTGGGACGGGCTGATGGGCATGATCGCCCGCGCGATCGCCGAGCGCGACGCGCTCGCCCCCGCGATCGGCGAGAGCGACGACAGGCACCTCGCCCGCGTGGCCAAGGCGCTCGCCGCGGTGGTGGACACCAAACAGGTCGGGCCCGAAGTCGCGCTGGCGCTGGTCGATTTCTTCGCCGAGCCGCACAATCGCGCCGCCGTCGACGACCTGCTGACCGAGGTCACCCCAGCCGACCTCGTCTGGGAAACGCGCGCGTCGCCGGTTAGCGGCAAGACCCTGGTCTTCACCGGCAAGCTCGAAACGCTGAGCCGCGACGAGGCCAAGGCACAGGCGGAAGCGCTCGGCGCCCGCGTCGCCGCCTCGGTGTCGGCGAAGACGGACATGGTGATCGCCGGCGCCGATGCGGGGTCCAAGCTGAAGAAGGCGACCGACCTCGGCGTCGCCGTCGTCACCGAGGCGGAATGGGCACAGATCGTCGCCGACGCTGCGTAAACCCGCCCGCGCCGGCTGGTTCCCTACGGCGCGGGCACCGCATGCAAAGCCCGGAAAGCGTGGCGTTTTTGCAACGCACAAAAAGGGAAGATGCCCTGTCCCCCTTCGCGACTCGCCAATGTCACAAACCCGCAATATTCAACCCACATGGGCCGCGGCAACGGCGATGAAACGTGCCGCGATTTTCGAGCGTGCTGCTCAAAGGGGACACTAGCGATGCGTAATAACCTTTTCCTGGGCGTGGCCGCGGTCGCGCTGATCGTTCCGGCCGCCGCATCGGCGCAGGAGACGACGTCGACGATCCGCGGCACGGTCACCGCGAATGGTGCACCGGTTTCGGGTGCCACCGTCACCGTCATTAACGTTCCCTCGAACACCCGCACCGAAACGACCACCAGCGCGGACGGATCGTTCACGCAGTCGGGTCTGCGCGTCGGCGGACCGTTCACCGTGGAGATCACTAGCCCCCAGGGCAATACGACGGTTACGGACATCTTCACCGTCGCCCAGCAGGCATTCGAACTGCCGGTGGAGCTTGCCGCAGCAACGGCATCGGGCGGAGCAGGCGAGGATATCGTCGTCACGGCGCGGTCCATCGCGGGGGCCGGCACGGTTGGTAGCGGCCTCCGTACGGTGCTGACGCAGGAAGACATCCGCAAGGTTGCCTCGGTCAATCGCGACATCCGAGACTTGGAGCGTCGAGACCCCCTGGCGACCTTGGACCTGTCGAACAGCCGCGCAGTCAGCTTTGCGGGCGTCAACCCGCGTTTCAACCGCTTCACCATCAATGGTGTACAGGTGGGTGACAATTTCGGCTTGAATTCCGATGCCAACCCGACTGGCCGCGGTCCGATCCCGTTCGACGCGATCAGCCAGTTCTCCGTGTCGATCGCTCCTATCGACATCCGTCAGGGAAATTTTCAGGGTGGCGCGATCGACACGGTGCTGCTGTCGGGAACGAACGAATTCCACGGCACCGGCTTCTATTCGCAAAGCCGCGATTCCCTGCAGGGCAAGCGCATCGGATCGAACGTCTTCGTAACGCCGAAGTACAATTCGGAAACTTATGGCGCCACCTTCTCCGGTCCGCTGATCGCAGACAAGCTGTTCTTCATGGTGTCGGCCGAGCGCAACACGGACCCGCGACCGCTGACGCCTAGCACCATCGGTCAGATCCCGGGACTTAGCCAAGCTCAGGTCGATCAAATTACCGGTATCGCGAAGTCGGTTTACAGCTACGATCCGGGCGGTGTGGTTTCGATCAACAATCAGAAGGACGAGAAGATCGTCGGTCGGATTGATTGGAACATCACCACAGGTCAGCGCTTGTCGCTTTCTTATATCAATGCATATGAATCGAGCACGGTCGCCCAGGGCAGCAGCACCTCGACTTCGACGCCTGGGCTGGGCTTGGCGTCCGATTACTATCAGCGTAGCGTTCTGTTGCGTGCGGGAATCGCCCAGTTGAACTCCGACTGGACGGACAATCTGTCGACGGAAGCGCGTTTCATCTACAAGTCCAACAAGGTTGGATCGACCCCGTTGCTGGGCAACAATTTTGCACAGTTCACCGTCTGCACATCGCCGACGAGTGTGGTTCAGGCGACGGGCAACCTCGTCAACTCGTGCGGAACCGGCAATCCGACCGTCGTCTTCGGCCCGGATATCAGCCGTCAGGCAAATGAACTGTTTTTCGATACGTGGGGCGGGTCTTTCGAAGCGCGCTATACTGCCGAGGGACATGAGGTAAAGGCGCTTGCGGAGGTAAACGCCAACCGAACCTATAACTATTTCCTGCAACGTGTTAACGGCGCATATTACTTCGACTCCATTGCTGATTTTCAGAACCGCGCGGCCTCGCAGTTCGACTATTCGAATGCTGTTTCATTGAACTCGCGTGATGCCGCTGCTGATTTCCGTTATCAGCAATACACGTTTGGCCTTCAGGATACGTGGAGCATCAGCGACGCGCTGACGCTGACCTATGGTGCGCGCTATGATCTCTATGCGATGCGCAGTCAGGTTGCACCGAACGATAGCTTCTTCAACCGTTACGGGTTTTACAACACCAAGACGTATAAGGGCCTCGACAATTTCCAGCCGCGCATCCAGGCGGAATGGAAGCCGATCCACGATCTAAGGCTCCGTGCTGGCGCGGCGGTCTTCGGTGGCGGCTCACCTGACATTTATCTGTCGAACAGCTTCTCGAATACCGGCATCCTGACCAACCGGATTTCGACGGTCACCCGGGCGCTTGCCGCTGGTGGTGTCACCACCACTTGTGCTTCGCCCTACAACACGACCGCGTTGAACGGTGTTTGCACCGCGGCATTGAATGGCGTCACAGGCACGAGCATTCCTGCTTCGGTGAACAATTATCTCGCGACGGCAACAGCGTCGCTTCGCACCGCACCGGTGAACGCCATTGCGCAGGACTTCCGCCTCCCGTCGGTCACCAAGCTTACGCTGTCGGCCGATTACAAGCTGTTCGGCTTCAACGTTGGTGCCAACTATCTTTACACGATGACCAACGATGCGGTGACGTTCACCGATCTACGATCGGTACAGATCGGCACACTGCCGGATGGCCGCCCGCGTTATAACTTCCTGCCGACGCCGGGCGTCACCGGTCAAACCGCCGACACGAATTCCGACATCCTGCTCTTCAACACGGGCAAGGGGCGCAGCCATATCGCCGTGATCCGCTTCGACAAGACATTCGATTTCGGACTGTCCGTCGGCGGCAGCTATACCTATCAGGATATCAAGGACGTCAGTCCTGCATCGTCGTCCACCGCGACGTCGAACTATGCCAACACAGCAATGTCCGATCCCAACAATGCTCCCTACGGCATTTCGGCAGATCAGACGAAGTGGGCGTTTAAGTACAACCTCGGCTTCGACCATGCATTCTTTGGCGACTATAAGACGACGTTCCAACTGTTTGGCGAGACCCGTGCGGGACGGCCGTTTAGCTACACGATGCAGAGCACCGGCAACCGCTCGCCGGTGTTCGGCACCCTCGGCACGGGTCTGGGAACAAGCGGCGACAGCCGTTTCCTATTCTATGTACCGACCGGCACCACCGATCCGATTGTAAGCTACGATTCCGCGGATACGCAGACTGCCGTCGAGAACCTGATTAGCAACAGCGTGTTGAACAAGTACCGCGGGCGTATTGCGCCGCGTAACATTGCGCGGAACAGAGCTTTTACCCGCATCGATCTCCATCTTGAGCAGGAGCTGCCGACATTCATCGGTGGTTCGCGCGTGTCGATCTTCGGTGATATCGAGAACTTGCCCAATCTGCTGAACAAGGATTGGGGTGGCCTTCGCCAGCTTGGCTTTCCGCAATACGCTCCGCTGGTTCAGGTTGCCTGTTTGAGTGTCGCGACGCCGACCGGTACCGCTCCTGGGACCGGCGTGGTCAACACGACGCCAACGCAGCGCTGCGCGCAATACCGTTACACCTCCTTCCGCACGCCGAACACGGCGGCGCCGAACATCGCCAACTCGCTTTACCTGATCCGCGTCGGCGCCCGCTTCTCCTTCTGACAGCGAGCACCCGCAACGCGCGCCCTACGGGCCGCCGTTTCCATCCGGGAGCGGCGGCCCTTCTTTTTTGCACCCCGGCGCCTGCCCGTGTAGAGACGCGCGGGACATGGCGACGCTTCCCGCCCCACCCCGCCCCGCGCTCAACGTGCGCCCCTTCTTCGAGAACAAGAGCCGCGCGTTCTGGACGTTGCAGGCGGTCGGCTGGACCGGCTACCTGCTGCTGCGCGGCGCCTCTTCGCTCAGCAACCTGTCGCTCGACGCGATCATCCCGGTGATCGTCGAGGCGATCGTCGGCTATTGCGTGACGCTGTTGCTCTCGACGCTGTATGGCTATTTCCGCAGCCTGCCGCGCGTGCCGGGGCTGATCCTGACGATCGTCGCCTTTGCGGGTGCGACGCTGTTCTGGGCGTTCCTCGACGCCTTTACGTGGTCGCTGATCCAGAACGACCAGCCCGGGGTCACGCTGCCGCGGCTGCTCGTCACCATCTACGTCACCTTCACCGCCCTGTTCGGCTGGTCGGCGCTGTATTTCGGGATCAACTTCTACCTGATCGTCGAAGACCAGATCGACCAGATGCAGCACCTGGAGAACCAGGCGTCGTCGGCGCAGCTGGCGATGCTGCGCTATCAGCTCAATCCGCACTTCCTGTTCAACACGCTCAACTCGATCTCGACGCTGGTGCTGCTGAAGCAGACCGAGCGGGCGAACGCCATGTTGAGCCGCTTGTCGTCGTTCCTGCGTTACACGCTCGCCAACGAACCGACCGCGCACGTCACGGTCGCGCAGGAGGTCGAGACGCTGAAGCTGTACCTGGAGATCGAGAAGATGCGCTTCGAGGAGCGGCTGCGCCCCAAATTCGACATCGACCAGGCGGCCGAGCGCGCGCGCCTGCCCTCGCTGCTGCTCCAGCCGCTGGTCGAGAATGCGATCAAATATGCAGTCAGCACGCAGGAGGACGGTGCCGAAATCTGCGTGCGCGTGCGGCTCGCCGGGGATCGCGTGCAGATCGGCGTATCCGACACCGGGCCGGGTTTGCAGGACGGACGCGCGATGCCAAGCCTTTCAACCGGCGTGGGTCTCCCCAATATCAGGGAGCGGCTGGTCCAGGCCTATGGCCCGGACCACCGTTTCGAGACGCGTACCACGCCGGCTGGAGGCTTTTCGGTGGATATCGAGATTCCCTTCCAGCTCGACGATCTGAGTAGAGAGGCCGCATGACGATCAGAACCATCCTGGTGGACGACGAACCACTCGCGATCCAGGGGCTGGAGCTTCGGCTCCAGGCGCATGATGACATCGAGATCATCGAGAAATGCTCCAACGGCCGCGAGGCGATCCGGGCGATCAAGACGCACAAGCCCGACCTCGTCTTCCTCGACATCCAGATGCCCGGGTTCGACGGCTTTTCGGTGGTGCAGGGGTTGATGGAGGTCGAACCGCCGCTGTTCGTCTTCGTCACCGCCTATTCCGACCATGCGTTGCGCGCGTTCGAGGCGCAGGCGGTGGATTATCTGATGAAGCCGGTGGAGGAATCGCGTCTCGCCGACACGATCGAACGGGTGCGGCAAAGGCTTAGCGAAAAGCGCGGCGTCGAGGAGGTGGAGAAGCTGAAGGAGGTGCTTGCCGAGCATGCGCCGGAGGCGGCCGCGGACATGGCCGATGGCGGCGCGGGCGACGCAGTCAGCGCCAACCGCTTCGAAAAGCTCATCAACATCAAGGATCGCGGGCAGATTTTCCGCGTCGACGTCGACACGATCGAGCGGATCGATGCGGCCGGCGATTACATGTGCATCTACACCGGCGACAATACGCTGATCCTGCGCGAAACGATGAAGGATCTGGAAAAGCGGCTCGACCCGCGGCGCTTCCAGCGCGTCCACCGGTCGACGATCGTCAACCTCGACCTCGTGAAGCAGGTGAAGCCGCACACCAACGGCGAATGCTTCCTGGTGCTGAATTCGGGCGCCAGCGTGAAGGTCAGCCGCAGCTATCGCGACGTGGTCGCCCGCTTCGTCCACTGACGGCGGTGCGGCCCTCGCGGAGAGGGCCGCCCGTACGCTAGAGCGCCTTGCGGCCGGTGAAGAGCTGGATCAGGCCGACGATGACCGCGATCACCAGCAGGATGTGGATCAGCCCGCCCGCGATGTGGAGCGAAAAGCCCAGCAGCCAGAGGACCAGCAGGATTACGGCGATCGTCCACAACATCGTCAGGCTTCCCTTCCAAACGCACGCGTGACCGACAGGGCCCAGCGTCGGAAACAAAACGTTACGTGTGCGGCGACTGTTCCGTAGCCGTGACCAAATCCGGCAGCAGGCGCCCTTGCGTGGGGGCGGCCGGCAGCCCGTCGTGCGTTAACCATATTTTCCAACGCTGCGGTCATTTGCCGGTTATACACGGGCGCCATGCGGGGTTCCCTTGCCACGTTCGGCGTCTTGCTTTCGGTGTCGATCGGCAGCGCATGCGCCGCGGCGGCGGCGCCATCGGGGGGACTGCTCGACTATGTCGGCCAGTGCGTGCCGTTCGCGCGGGCGGCCTCGGGCATCCGGATCTTCGGCGATGCCTGGACGTGGTGGGACCAAGCGGAGGGGCGCTACGACCGCGGCCACGCGCCGCGGACGGGATCGGTCATCGTCTTCGCGCGCACCGGGCGGCTGCCGATGGGTCATGTCGCGGTGGTCAGCAGGATCGTCGAGCGGCGGGTGCTGATGCTGACCCATGCCAATTGGTCGCGCCGGAACGGCGAGCGCGGCCATGCCGAGCAGGACGTGACGCTGTACGACGTGTCGACCGGCAACGATTGGAGCGAGGTCAAGGTCTGGTACCGCGATGTCGATGGGCTGGGCGGCGGCATCTATCCGGTGAAGGGCTTCATCTACGGCGGACGTCCATCGCCCCAGCTGACCGCGCGCAATCCCGACTATGTCGGGGCGCTGATCGACGCCTATGTTCCGGGGGCCGGCCGCTAGGCGAAGCCGCCACCGGCCCTCTCGACCTGCCCGCGTCGGCGTGCCACATTCCCGACACACCTCGGGGAATTCACATGCGCGCGCTCTTCACCGCCTCCGCCATCGCCGTGACGCTCGCCACCGCCGTGGCCGCGCAACAATTGCCCTCGGACATCCCCAAGACGTTCAAGCCGGTCGACATGCAGGCCGATTACGAGCGGCGCGTGGTCGAGATCCCGATGCGCGACGGGGTCAAGCTGCACACCGTCATCTTCCAGAAGCGTGGCGTCACCGATGCGCCGATCATCCTGCAGCGCACGCCCTATGGCGCGGACGGCCCGACGGGTCGCGACACCAGCCCCAGCTTCCGCATGGTGGTGCGCCCGCCCGATGCGATGCTGATCGACGCGGGCTATATCCGCGTCTGGCAGGACGTGCGCGGCAAGCACGGGTCGCAGGGCGCCTATGTCAACGAACGGCCGCTGATCGGGCCGCTGAACGGGACGAAGGTCGACCATTCCACCGACGCCTACGACACGATCGACTGGCTGGTGAAAAATCTCAAAAACAGCAACGGGCGTGTCGGCATCACCGGCACCAGCTACGACGGCATGATGGCGGCGATGGCGCTGGTGAAGCCGCACCCCGCGCTGAAGGCGGCGGTGCCGATGAACCCGGTCATCAACACCTGGATGGGGGACGACGACTTCCATGGCGGCGCTTATCGCATGGTCGGCTATGATTATTATTTCAGCCAGGACACCGCCAAGGGCAGCGCAGGCGACCTGTGGCGCGACGATTACGACGATTACAACACCTTCCTGAAGGCGGTGTCGGCGAGCGGCTTTGCCAGGAGCCGCGGGCTCTTCCAGCTGCCGGTGGCGCAGCGGCTGCACGATCACCCGACCTATGACGCCTATTGGCAGGCGCAGGCGCTCGAGACGATCCTGCCGCGCCAGCCGCAGACGGTGCCGACGCTCTGGGTCGCGTCGCAATGGGACCAGGAGGACATCTATGGCGCGATCGCCGCCTATATGGCGGTGAGCAAGGTCGACCCCGATCACGTCAACCATCTCGCGATCGGCCCCTGGGCGCATGGCGGCGCCAACGGCGACGGATCGACGCTGGGGGCGCTGCGGTTCGATTCGGACACCGCGCTGTGGTTTCGGCGCGAGGTGCTGCTGCCCTTCTGGGACGCGCATCTGAAGACGAACGCACCGGCCGCTGCGCCGCTCGCCCCCGTGGTCGCGTTCCAGACCGGCACCAACCGCTGGCAGAGCCTGCCGGGCTGGCCGCTGGCCTGCCCCGGCACGACCTGCGCCGCACCGATGCGGCGGCTGTATTTCGCCGGCGACGGCGGCCTCGCGTCGACGGTGTCGACCGGCACCGGCACCGACAGCTATGTGTCCGACCCGGCGCGGCCGATCCCCTATCGCCTGCGCCCGATCCGCCCGACCTATGCCTCGGGATCGACGTGGCGGCAGTGGCTGGTCGACGACCAGCGGCCGTTTTCGGACCGGCCCGACGTGCTCGTCTACCAGACCGAGCCGCTGACCGAACCGGTCGCCATCTCGGGCGCGGCGATCGTCGATCTGGTCGCCAGCACCACCGGAACCGATGGCGATTTCGTCGCCAAGCTGATCGACGTCTATCCAGCGGAATACGGCGAAAAGCCGGAGATGTCGGGCTATCAATTGCCCGTCGCGATGGACATCCTGCGCGGGCGGTATCGCAACAGCTTCTCGGCGCCCGAACCGATCACGCCCGGCGCGATGACCGGCTACAAGATCCAGCTGCCGCACGCCAACCACGTCTTCCTGCCCGGCCACCGGATCATGATCCAGGTGCAGTCGAGCTGGTTCCCGCTCTACGACCGCAATCCGCAGACCTACGTCCCCAATATCTTCGACGCGAGGCCGGCCGATTATCGCAAGGCGACAATAACCATCGGTCGCGGCGCGGCGCAGGGCAGCTACGTCGAACTGCCGGTGGTCCCCGCGAAATAGCGCACCGGGCTGTCCTGCGCGGGGCTTCGCGCCTAGCGTCACGGCATGACCAGCCCGCCATTCGTCATCCACAGCCAAAACCGGGGGCCGCAACGGTGTTCCTGAACTTCCTCGACGAGCTTCGCGCCGCCGGCATCCCCGCCAGCCTGAAGGAGCATCTGGTCCTGCTCGAGGCGCTCGATGCCGAGGTCATCGATTCGACGCCCGAGGCCTTTTATTATCTCGCCCGCGCCACCTATGTGAAGGACGAGGGGCTGCTCGATCGGTTCGACCAGGTCTTCGCCAAGGTGTTCCGCGGCATCGCCACCACCTATGGCACCCAGGCGGAGGACATTCCCGCCGACTGGCTGAAGGCGGTCGCGGAGAAATACCTGACCCCCGAAGAGATGGCGAAGATCGAGTCGCTCGGCTCGTGGGACGAGATCATGGCGACGCTGAAGCAGCGGCTCGAGGAACAGCAGGGCCGCCACCAGGGTGGCAACAAGTGGATCGGCACCGGCGGCACCAGCCCCTATGGCAACGGCGGCTACAATCCGGAGGGCGTGCGGATCGGCGGCGAAGGCCGGCACCAGCGCGCGATCAAGGTCTGGGACCAGCGCGAATTCCGCAACCTCGATTCGACGCGCGAGCTCGGCACGCGCAACATCAAGGTCGCGTTACGGCGCCTGCGCCGCTTCGCGCGCGAAGGCGCCGCCGACGAACTCGACATCGACGGCACGATCGACGGCACCGCGCGCCAGGGGTGGCTCGACGTCCGGATGCGTCCCGAGCGGCGCAATGCGGTGAAGCTGCTGCTGTTCCTCGACGTCGGCGGCTCGATGGACCCCTGGGTCAAGCTGTGCGAGGAATTGTTCAGCGCGGCGACCGCGGAATTCAAGAACCTCGAATTCTTCTATTTCCACAATTGTCCCTATGAAGGCGTGTGGAAGGACAACCGCCGTCGCTTCGCCGAGCGCACGCCGATGTGGGACGTGCTCCACAAGTTCGGTCACGACTACAAGCTCGTCTTCGTCGGCGATGCGTCGATGAGCCCCTATGAGATCACGCATCCCGGCGGATCGGTCGAACACGCCAACGAAGAGGCCGGCGCGGTGTGGATGCAACGGCTGACCAACACCTATCCCGCCGCGGTGTGGCTCAATCCGGTGCCCGACACGCAATGGGGATACAGCCAGTCGATCCGCATCCTGCGCGAGCTGATGACGGACCGCATGTACCCGCTGACCCTTGCCGGACTGGACGAGGCGATGCGGGAACTGACGCGCAAGCGCTAGATCGGCATCGCCGTTCGTGCTAGACTTTGACTGGTTCGGGAGATGGGCCATGCGTTGCTTGTCGTTGCTGCTAGTGCTGACGCCTACGGCGCTGCATGCCGGGCCGCTGCCCGGTTCGCGCATGCCGGTCCTTGGGGCTGTCCCGCGTGCGTGCGCGGCGAAGGCGACGAAGCGGATCGGCGACCGGCCGCCGCCGCCGTTGCGCAAGCTGGGCGACATGCCGCCGGCCGAGCCCTTCTACACCGTGCTGCGCGAGGTCGACGGCTGTCCGATACCGGTGAGGGTCGTCACGCCGCTCGCCGCCCCGCGGCTCAGGGGCGGCTGACGACCCCGCCGACCAGCGATCGCGCGACTCCGGTCGTACCCGGAAAGCTGATCGGCAGGCCGCGCAGCGTACGGACCGCCATATAGGCGAAACCCTCCGCCTCCATCGCATCGCCGTTCCAGCCCAGCGTATCGCTCGGTTCGGGGGTCAGTCCGGTGCGCTCGGCGATCATGCGCAGCATCGTCGGATTGTGGCGTCCCCCACCCGCGACGATCAGCCGCCGCGGCCGCTCGGGCAGCCGGTCGATCGCCTCGTTGACGCTCGCCGCGGTAAAGGCGGTCAGCGTCGCGGCGCCGTCCGCCGCCGCCAGTCCGCGCGCCGGCTGGATGGTGAAATCGTTGCGGTCCAGGCTTTTGGGTGGCGCCAGCTCGAAAAAGCCATGATCGAGCATGCCGGTCAGCACCGCCTCGTCGACCCGCCCCGCCGCCGCCAGCCTGCCGCCCTCGTCAAAGCGCGCGCCGGTTTCCGCCTCCACCCAGCTGTCGATCAGCCCGTTGGCGGGACCGGTGTCGAACGCGACCAGCGCGCCGTCGCTGCCGACGAAGGTGACGTTCGCGACTCCCCCCAGGTTGAGCACCGCCACGGGCAGGTCGAGTCCCGCGACCAGCGCGGCGTGATAGACCGGCAGCAGCGGCGCGCCCTGCCCGCCCGCCGCCACGTCGGCGCTGCGGAAGTCGGCGACGACCGCGATACCGGTGGCGCGCGCCAGCACGGCGCCGTCGCCGATCTGCCATGTCCAGCCGCGATCGGGACGATGCGCGACCGTCTGGCCGTGATAGCCGATGACGTCGACCGCGCCGGGCTCGACGCCCGCCTCGCGCAGCAGCTTGTGCACCGCCAGCGCGTGGGTGCGGTCGATCAGGTCGCCCGCCGCGACCAGATCCGGGCTGGCGCGCGGCCGGTCGAAGGTCAGCGCCAGCGCGGTCGCCGCCGCCAGCTGCGCGCGCGCGGCGTCGGAATAGGGTTCGCCGCGAAATGCGATCGCGCGCACCTGCCCCTCGCCGTCGGTTTCGATCAGCGCCGCGTCGATCCCGTCGAGCGACGTTCCCGACATCAGTCCCATTGCCAGCATGTTCGCGACTCCCCGGCCGGCTCTGCCGCCCGGCCGCCGGCCTGTCGAGCGTCACCCGCCTGCGATGCGACGAACGCGCGCTGTCGGGCCGCGAACCGCGCGTCGGGCGGCGCCATCTGGCGAAGCGCGGCGAAAACGACTATGTGCGCCCCACTCATGGCAACTCGTCTCCCCTCCCCGCCGCGCGTCGGCATGGTGTCGCTCGGCTGTCCCAAGAACCTCGTCGACAGCGAGCGCATCCTGACGCAGCTGCGCGCCGACGGCTATCAAATGTCCGCCGACTATGCCGGCGCCGACGTCGTGCTCGTCAACACCTGCGGCTTCCTCGACAGCGCGAAGGAGGAAAGCCTCGAGGCAATCGGCGAGGCGATCGCCGAGAACGGCCGCGTCATCGTCACCGGCTGCATGGGCAAGGAGGCGGAGGTGATCCGCACCCGCTTCCCGCAGGTGCTCGCTGTGACCGGCGCGCATCAGTATGAGCAGGTGGTGGAGGCGGTGCATGCGGCCGCGCCGGCGAACCTGTCGCCCTATATCGACCTGATCCCCGACGCCGGCCTCAAGCTGACGCCGCGGCACTATAGCTACCTCAAGATTTCGGAAGGCTGCAACCACCGCTGCTCGTTCTGCATCATCCCGTCGCTGCGCGGCGACCTCGTCAGCCGCCGCCCTGACGCGATCCTGCGCGAGGCGGAAAAGCTGGTCGCGGCCGGCACGCGCGAGCTGCTCGTCATCAGTCAGGACACCTCGGCCTATGGCATCGACATCCGCAAGGAGCCGCGGATGTGGCACGGCCGCGAGGTCGTGCCGCACATGACCGATCTCGCGCGCGAACTCGGCCGGATCGCGCCGTGGGTCCGCCTGCACTACGTCTATCCCTATCCGCACGTCGACCAGGTCATTCCGCTGATGGCAGAGGGGCTGGTCCTCCCCTATCTCGACATCCCGTTCCAGCATGCCGCGCCGTCGGTGCTGAAGCGCATGAAGCGTCCGGGCAACGATGCCAAGGTCCTGAGCCGCATCCACCAGTGGCGCGACATCTGTCCGGACATCGCGATCCGCTCGACCTTCGTCGTCGGCTTCCCCGGCGAGACGGAGGCGGATTTCGAATATCTCCTCGACTGGCTCGACGAGGCGCAGCTCGACCGCGTCGGCGCGTTCCGCTTCGAACCCGTCGAGGGTGCCGCCGCCAACGCCCTGCCCGACCACGTCCCCGAGGCGCTAAAGGAGGAACGCTACCAGCGCATCATGGCGAAGACCGCCGCGATCAGCGCTGCCAAGCTCGCCGCCAAGGTCGGCCGCACGCTGCCCGTCATCATCGACGAGGTCGGCGACGAAGGCGCGACCGGCCGCAGCCAGGCCGACGCGCCGGAGATCGACGGCCAGGTCTTCCTGCGCGATGCCGCGCACTTGGCGGTCGGCGACATCGTCGGCGTGAGCATCGAGGATGCCGACGACCACGACCTGTACGGCGTGCCGGTCTAGCGGCCCTGCGTCCGGCACGGGGAGCCATGGCACGATGATGACGCGGCTGGCGATCCACGGCTATCGATCGATTCGCGACCTGACGCTGGAACTGTCGCCGCTCACCGTCGTCACCGGTACCAACGGCGCCGGCAAGTCGAGTCTGTATCGCGCGCTGCGGTTGCTCGCAGACGTCGCGCAAGGGCGCCTGATCGCCTCGCTCGCGCGCGACGGCGGGCTGGCATCGGTGCTCTGGGCCGGCCCCGAACGGATCAGCCGCGACATGCGTGCCGGCCGCATGCCTGTGCAGGGCACGGTGCGCAGCGGACCGGTCAGCCTTAAGCTAGGATTCTCGGGTCCCGATTTCGGCTATGCGATCGATCTCGGACCGCCGATCCCCGGCACCGGCTTCGCGCACGATCCGGAGATCAAGGTCGAGGCGATGTGGACCGGTGACCTGTGCCGCCGCGCCACGACGTTCGCCGAGCGGCGCGGCCGGACCGTCAGCCTGCGCTCGAACGAAACGGGCGAATGGCGACGCAGTCCGATCGACCTGTCGGGGTTCGAATCGATGGTGACCCACGCCGCGGATCCGGTCGACGGACTCGAACTGCTGTTGATGCGCGAACGGATGCGCGACTGGCGATTCTACGACGCATTGCGCACCGATCAGGATGCGCCCGCCCGCAAGGCGCAGGTCGTCACCTATACGCCGGTGATGGCGGGCGACGGATCCGATCTGGTCGCCGCCATCGCGACGATCCGCGCCTTCGGCGACGAGGACGCCCTCGCCGCCGCGATCGACGACGCCTTCCCGGGGTCGGGAATCGACCTTGGCGATGGCGGGATGGAGAATGCGGTGCTCGCGATGCGCCAGCCCGGCATGCTCAGACCGATGCGGGCGCCGGAACTGTCGGACGGCACGCTGCGCTACGTGATGCTGGTCGCCGCGCTGCTCTCGCCGCGACCGCCCGGGCTGATGGTGCTCAACGAACCCGAAGCCAGCCTTCACCCGTCGCTGCTGCCCGCGCTCGCCCGCCTGTTGCTGGCGGCGGCCCGGCGCTGTCAGATCGTCGTCGTCTCGCACAACGACACGCTCGTCGACGCGCTGCGCGGCGGCGGTGACGTCGGCGATATCGAGCTGGAAAAGGACATGGGGGAAACGCGCACGCGCGATCGCATCGGCCCGCGGTGGGAATGGCCCAAACGCTGACGACGATTTCACTATCGTCCGCCGACGCCGGTGTGGCAGCAAGGCGCGATGCAGTGCCGCCCCCTCATCGCCCTGACTGCCGCCAGCCTGTCGGTCGCAGCCCTTCCCGCCACCGCCCAAGACCTGACCACGGCCGAGCGGATCGCGGTCGACAAGGTGGTGGCCGACGGCCTCGCCAGCACCGGCACGCCATCGGCGCAGGTCGCCGTGGTTCGCGGCGGCAGGATCGTGCTGGTCAAGGCCTATGGCAGGCAATCGGACGCGGCGCCCGCGCGGCCGGAGGCGCCGTACCAGATCGCGTCGATCTCCAAGCAGTTCACCGCCGCCGCGCTGCTGCTGCTGGAGGATGACGGCAAGCTGTCGATGGACGACACGGTCGCCAGATGGTTGCCGGGGATCAGCGGCGGCGACCGCATCACCATCCGCCAGTTGCTTTCCCACACCGCCGGATTGCAGGATTACTGGCCGCAGGATTATAGTTTCGCCGCGATGGAGAAACCGACGACGCCGCAGGCGATCGTCGATCGCTGGGCGAAGAAGCCGCTCGATTTCGCGCCCGGCACGCAGTGGCAATATTCCAACACCGGCTATGTCGTCGCCGGCCTGATCGCCGAAAAGGCTGCGGGCGAACCGCTGATGGCCTTTCTCCAGCGGCGCATCTTCCGGCCGCTCGGCATCACGGCGATCGATCAGGACAAGGCGGTCGGCGGCAGCTTCCCCGTCGGCTATCACCGCAACGCGCTGGGGCCGGTGCGGGCCGCGCCGCCCCCCGCGGAGGGATGGCTGTTCGCCGCCGGCGAACTGTCGATGAGCGCGGGCGATCTCGCCAAATGGGACGTCGCGCGGCTGAACCGCAGCCTGCTGCCCGCCGACGACTGGGCGGCGCAGGAAAAGCCCGTGCTGCTCGCCGACGGCAGTACGACCAATTACGGCCTCGGCGTCAGCCTCGGCAATCGTGCGGGCGAGGCCTATGTCGAGCATAGCGGCGAGGCGGTCGGCTTCCTGTCCGAAAACATCGTGTTCCCGGACCGCAAGGCGGCGATCGTGGTGCTCACCAACGCCGATTTCGGCGACGCCTTCGTCACCATCGCGCAGGGGATTGCCAAGGTCGTGCTGCCCGCGGGCGCGGACGCGATCGAGGCGACCCGGACCAGGGCCGCACGCGCGATGTTCGACGCGCTGCGCAACGGCACGCTCGACCGCACCCGCCTGACCGCGAATGCCTCCTATTATTTCACGCCGCAGGTGCTCGCCGACTACAGGGCCAGCCTGTCGCCGCTCGGCGAACCCACCGGGTTCGAGCTCGCCGCCCCCAAGCGGCTGCGCGGCGGCTTCGTCCAGCGCCGCTACACGGTGACCTATCCCAAACAGAAATTGTCGATCGGCACCTTCGCCGAACCGGACGGCGGCGAGCGCTACGAACAATTCCTCGTCAGCCCGGCGAACTAGGATGGTCGAAGCCCTGCTCCAGCCCGATCGCGGCCAGCCCGCGCGTACCATTGCGATCGTCGCGCCCGCCGACCACGACGGCTGGCTGGCCGTGCAACCGGCGCGCGTGCGCGCCGCTCTGGCGGCACAGCGCTTCGCCGGCACGCCCGGCAGCCACGCGGTCTACGCCGATGAGGACGTGCAGGCGGTGGTGGTCGCGCCCCGCCCCGGCCCCTGGATGCTTGCAAAGCTCGTGGAGGCGCTGCCGGCCGGCACCTATCGCGTCGCGGGCGACCTCGGCCCCGCCGCGCTCGGATGGGTGCTCGGCCAGTACCGCTTCGACCGCTACCGCACGGTGGAGGATGCGGGCGCGCGCGTGCTGCTGACCACCGAAGTCGCCGCGATCGACGAGACGCTGCGCATCGCCGCGGCGACCGCGCTGGTCCGCGACCTCGTCAACACCGGAGCCGGCGATCTCGGCCCGGCCGAGCTGGAAGCGGCGGCCGACGCGCTCGCGCGGCGTTACGGCGCGACGATGACCGTCACCCGCGGCGATGCGCTCGCCACCGGTTATCCGCTGATCCACGCGGTCGGACAGGCCGCCGAAAAGGCGCGCGCGCCGCGGCTCATCGAACTGGAATGGGGCGATCCCGCGCATCCGCGCGTCGCGCTGGTCGGCAAGGGCGTGACGTTCGACACCGGCGGGCTCGACATCAAGCCGGCGGCGGGCATGCGGCTGATGAAGAAGGACATGGGCGGCGCGGCACACGCGCTCGCGCTTGCCGATCTGGTGATGGCGGCGCAGCTGCCGGTGCGGCTCCATCTGCTGATCCCCGCGGTGGAAAATGCGATCGCCGGCAATGCGTTTCGCCCCGGCGACGTGCTGCGCAGCCGGCTCGGCCCGACGATCGAGAACACCAACACCGATGCCGAGGGACGACTGATCCTCGCGGACGCCCTTGCCAGGGCCGGTGAGGGCGCGCCGGCGCTGATCCTCGATTTCGCCACCCTGACCGGGGCGGCACGGGTCGCGCTCGGCCCCGACCTGCCACCGCTGTTCACGGACGACGACGCGCTGGCGCAGGCGGTGCTGGCAGCTGGCGAGGCGCTCGACGACCCGCTGTGGCGGATGCCGCTGTGGGACGGGTATGACGAGATGCTGAGGTCGGACATCGCCGACATGGTCAACGCTCCCGACGGCGGTTTCGCCGGTGCGATCACCGCGGCATTGTTCCTGCGCCGGTTCGTGCCGAAGGGGGTGGCATGGGCGCATATGGACGTCTTCGCGTGGCGCCCTGCCGCCAGACCCGGCCGTCCCAAGGGCGGCGACGCCTTTGCGCTGCGCGCCTGCTACGCGATGCTGAAGCAACGCTACCCGCGGTAGCGGCCCCTACCCTATTGGTCGATCGTCGGCGGATCGATGTCCCATTGCTGGTCGCGCAGCACCGTCGACCGCACCGGCCGGCCGGCCGCATCGCGCCACGGGACGTAACGGAAGCGCTTTTCGATCGCGCGGCACGTCGCCTGGTCCATCAGCGTGTTGCCGCTCGACCGCGCCACGGTGCAACCGGTGACGCGCCCGTTCGTCTCGACGCGATAGCGGACGCCGACAACGCCGCGAAAGCCGATGTCGAGGATCGGGTCGGGGATATCCGAACCCTTGATCCGGCCGTCGATCAGCCGGGGTACGCGTTCGAACCCGCTGCCGTCGCCATCGCCGTCGCCACCCGCCCCGTTACCGTCGCCGATGCCGCCGGCGCCCGTCCCCGGTCCGGCGCGATCCGACGCGCCTGAGGTCGCCTGCACGCCGATATTGGGGAGCGGCGCGACGACGACCGGTGGCGGCGGCGCGAGCTGGATGACGGGCACTGGTGCGGTGACCTCCGTCGCCTTCGATCGCAGGTTCGGCGGCGACGCGCGGCCGCTCGGGCGGTTGATTTTGCGCGGCGGCGGGATCACCCGTTCGGGCGGCGGCGGCGGGACCGCCAGGTCGAACGTCGCGAGCGCCTGCTGCACCGGCTGCGCCGTGCCGCCGAACGCCAGACCGAGCACGAGGGCATAGCCGAGCGCCACGACGATCAGCGCGGTCAGCGCCGCGGCGCCGAGCCGTTCGCGCAAGGGAGCGGGTGCGATCACCATCACCAGATGATAAGCCCGCGCGCCTTTCGCAACGCTGACCGCTACAGGCCCGCCGCCGCCTCGATGATCGGCACGAACTTGGCGGCGGTCAGGCTGGCACCGCCGACGAGCGCGCCATCGACGTTCTCGCAGGCGAGGATTGTCGCCGCATTCTCACCGGTGACCGACCCGCCGTACAGGATCCGTACGCCGTCGGCGGCATCGCCGATCAGCATCCGCAGCTTGGCGCGCGCGATCGAATGGATCGCGGCGATCTGTTCGAGCGTCGGGGTGCGGCCGGTGCCGATCGCCCAGCGCGGTTCGTAGGCGAGCGTGAACCAGCTGCCGTCGGCATTGTCGGGAACGGATTTCTCGATCTGCGCCTGGACGACGCGCTCGGCGCGGTCGGCGTCGCGCTCCGCCTCGGTCTCGCCGCAACACGATATGACGTGCAGCCCCTGCCGGCGCGCCGCGGCGGCCTTCGCCCAGGCGTCGTGGCTGGTTTCGCCCTGGTCCGCGCGGCGCTCGCTGTGGCCGACGATCGCGAATCGCGCACCCGCCTCGACCACCATCGCGGCGGAGACGCAGCCGGTATGCGCGCCGGCCTCCGCTTCGTGCACGTCCTCGGCACCGATCTGCAACGCGGGCACCCGCTCCGCCGCCGGCGCGATCAGCGTGAAGGGCACCGCGATCGCCACGTCGACCCCCGGTGCGGCGGCGGCGGCCGCGGCGATGCCGTCCAGCTCGGCCAGACTGGCGCGCGATCCGTTCATCTTCCAATTGCCCGCCACGAGCTTGCGCCGCGTCATCCGACCTCCTGTTTTACATGTTCAACAGGCGATGCGCCCTCGCGCGCTTGAAGGCAAGGCGCAGCCCCCCTAAAGCACCCCGCGACTATTCAAGGGACGATCGGCCTTCCATGCTCAGCTTCTTCCGCCGGATCATCAATTCCAAGGCCGGCATCGTCGTCACCTTCATCGTCCTCGGCGTCATCGCACTGGCGTTCGCGGCGGGTGACGTCACCGGGCTGAGCGGCAGCAAGACGGGGCTGACGGGCGATGCCGTCGCGTCGGTCGGCGGGCAAAAGGTCGTCGCCGCCGAACTGCGCAATCGCGTCCAGACCGAGTTGCAGGCCGCGCGCCAGCAGGACCCGACCGCGACGATGGAACAGCTGCTGGCGCAGGGCGGGCTGCAATCGACGCTCGACCGTACGATCAACAGCCTCGCGCTCGACGCCTTCGGGCACGACCAGGGGATGGTCGTCAGCAAGCGGTCGGTCGATGGCGTGATCGCCAGCATTCCCGGCCTGCGCGGCCCCAACGGCCAGTTCGATCCCAACCTGTACCAGCGCCTGCTCGCCGACCAGAAGCTGACCGACGCGCAGATCCGCACCGACATCGCCCGCGACATCATGGCGCAGCAGCTGATGCTGCCGACGCAGGGCGCGACGCAGGTGCCGATGAAGGTCGCGTTGCCCTATGCCTCGCTGATGCTGGAGCGGCGCAGCGGCCAGATCGGCATCATCCCGGCGAGCGCCGCGGATGCCGGCCCGGCGCCGACCGACGCGGATCTTGCCGCTTTCTATCGCCGCAACGTCGCGCGCTACACCGTGCCGGAACGGCGCGTCGTGCGCTACGCCACCGTCTCGCCGGACCAGGTGAAGGCACGCGCGGTGCCCACCGATGCCGAGGTCGCCGCCGCCTACAAGCAACAGGCCGGCCGCTTCGCCGCCGCCGAAAAGCGCACGATCAGCCAGGTCGTCGTCGCCGACCGTGCGGGCGCGGATGCGCTCGCCGCCAAGGTGCGGGGAGGCGCCGCGATCGCGGATGCCGCGCGCGGTGCCGGGCTCGAACCCGCCGTGCAGACCGGCGTCACCAAGACCGCCTATGCCGCGACCAGCAGCCCGGCGATCGCCGACGCGGCGTTCGCCGCCGGCAAGGGTGCGCTGGTCGGGCCGATCCGCGGGCCCCTCGGCTGGATCGTCGCGCGCGTCGACGTGATCGAACAGACCGCGGGCAAGACGCTCGAACAGGCGCGGCCGGAGCTCGTCGCCGACCTCTCGAAGCAGAAGCTGCAGCAGGCGCTGGCGGACGTCCATGACAAGCTCGACGACGCGCTCGCCCGCAACGCGACCTTCGACGAGGCGGTCGCCGACCAGAAACTGAGCGCGCGGACCACCCCGGCGCTGCTCGCCAACGGCACCGATCCCGACGCGCCGGCCAAGCCCGATCCCGCGGTCGTGCCGGTCGTCGCCGCCGCGTTCCAGATGGTCGAGGGCGATCCGGCACAGCTGGTGCCCGTCGGCACCGACGGCGGCTTCGCGGTCGTCGCGATCGGCCGCGTCGTCGCGGCGGCACCGCGGCCGCTGGCGCAGGTCCGGACGCAGGTGCTCGCCGACGTCTCGGCCGATCGTGCCCGTACCGCCGCGCGCAAGCTGGCGACCGTTATCCTAGCGCGCGTCGACAAGGGCATGCCGCTGGCGCAGGCGATGGCCGCATCGGGCCGGCGCCTTCCCCCGGTGCAGCCGGCGGCGGCATCGCGCGCGCAGCTCGCGGCACAGCAGGGCAACGTCCAGCCGCCGCTCGCGCTGATGTTCAGCATGGCGCAGGGACATGCCAAGCTGCTCGAGGCGCCCGACAGGGCGGGCTGGATGATCGTCAAGCTCGACACGATCGTCCCCGGCAACGCCGCGGGCACGCCGGCAGCGATCGCCGGCACGCGCGGCAGCATCGCGCGTCTGGTCGGCCGCGAATATGCCGAACAGTTCGCGCGCGCGGTGCGCAACGTCGTCGGCGTCAAGACCGACGCCGGCGCGCTTGGCCGGGTACGCGCCGACCTGGCTGGCACCGGCAACTGATCGTGGCGGGGGCGCCGCGGGCGGACGGCATGACGCATGCCGCGGTCGCGGCGCTGGCCGAGGGTCGGCCGGCCTTCGTCTGGCGGCGGCAGGTCGCCGATACCGAGACACCCGTCGCCGCCGCGCTCAAGCTGATCGAACCCGGCCGGGGCGACTATCTGCTCGAATCGGTCGAGGGCGGGGCGACGCGCGGCCGTCACAGCCTGATCGGCCTTGCCCCCGACCTCGTCTTTCGCGCGCACGGCGACCATGCGGAGATCAACCGCGCCTGGGCGACGGATCGCGACGCGTTCCGCCCCGCCGGGCAACCGACGCTGGCCGCGCTGCGCGCGCTGGTCGCCGAATGCCGCGCCGACGTGCCCGCCGAGCTGCCGCGCGCGCTCGCCTGCCTCGTCGGCTATTTCGGCTATGAGACGATCGGCCTCGTCGAGCGGCTGGACAGTCCGGCGCACGATCCGCTCGGGCTTCCCGACATGCTGTTCGTGCGACCGACGGTGGTCTGCGTCTTCGACCGGCTCGCCGACGCGCTGTACCTGGTCGCGCCGGTATGGCCCGACCCGACGCGCGATCCCGCTGCGCAGGTCGCGGCGGCGCACGACCGGCTCGACGTCACCGCCGCGCGGCTCGCCAACACGCCCCTGCCCGCGCCGGTCAGGGCCGATCCCGACGCGCTGTCCTACACCCCCGCGATCCCGCCGGCGCGCTACGCCGAGATGATGACGCGCGCGCAGGCCTATATCCGGGCCGGCGATATCTTTCAGGTCGTGCTCGCGCAGCGCTTTTCGGCACCCTTCGCGCTGCCGCCATTCGAACTGTACCGCAGCCTGCGCCGGATCAATCCGTCGCCGTTCCTGTACCACCTCGACCTGCCCGGCTTCGCGCTGATCGGCTCCAGCCCGGAAATCCTCGTCCGGGTGCGCGATGGCGAGGTCACGATCCGCCCGATCGCCGGCACCCGCCCCCGCGGCAAGACCGCGGCCGAGGACGAGGCGAATCGCGAGAGCCTGCTCGCCGATCCCAAGGAACGTGCCGAGCACCTGATGCTGCTCGACCTCGGCCGCAACGATGTCGGCCGGGCCGCCGCGCCGGGATCGGTGCGGGTCACGGCGAGCTACGGCATCGAATTATACAGCCATGTGATGCACATCGTCAGCAACGTCGTCGGCGCCCTGTCGCCTGCGGCGGATGCCATCGACGCCCTGTTCGCAGGATTTCCCGCCGGGACGGTCAGCGGCGCGCCCAAGGTCCGCGCCTGCCAGATCATCGCCGAGCTGGAGCCCGAACGCCGCGGTGCCTATGCCGGTGGCGTCGGCTATTTCTCCCCCGACGGGTCGATGGATTCGTGCATCGTGCTGCGCACCGCGGTGGTCAAGGACGGCACCATCCACGCGCAGGCGGGCGCCGGCATCGTCGCGGACAGCGTGCCCGCATACGAACAGCGCGAGTGCGAGGCGAAGGCCGGTGCGATCCTCGCCGCCGCGCGGGACGCCGTGACGCGGGCGTCGGAGAGCGGGTTCGGCCAATAGGCCGGACGGCGCCGGCCTGCCCTCCGATCGCCGTGGCTCAGGGAGTCTGGTTCTCTGCATCCCGCTGCGCGCGGCGCTCCGCGGCCCATTGCCGGTTGGTGGCGAGCGCGCACCCGCTCTGGCCGCCGGTGCCGACCGGCGAACAGGTATCGGGCAGCCCGCCGGCGACCCGGCTGACCTGATCGACCGTCGCGGCGCGGTTGCCCCACGCCTGGTTCTGCGCCGGAATCGGGGCGCTGTCGCGGAACTGCTTGGGGATGCGATAGGGCTGGTCGAGCGTCGAACAGATGACGATCTCCTCGCCCGAGCTCTGGGGACATTTCTGGCCGGCGGACAGCGTGACGCTGCGCACCCGCTGCGGCGGGGTGCCCGAACCGTCGGCCGCCTGCGGGCTGGCCTGTGCATCCGCGACCGCGGGCGAGGTCTGTGCACCCGCGACCGCGGGCAGGGCGACCAGGGCGGCGAAAAGCAACGGACGGATCATGACGGGCGTCTCCTTCTTCGGGCTCAACGTGCAAGCGACGCCGTTTCTCCCGGCTTCGTCTGGATGCGCACGATAGCGCGCGCCGCATTGCTGCACGATTGCCGGCACGCAACAGGCGTTGCACCGCAGCGGCCTTCGGCTATGGCGGCGCGATGATCCTGGTCGTCGACAATTACGACAGCTTCACCTGGAACCTGGTCCATTACCTGATGGAGCTGGGCAGCGAGGTGGAGGTGGTGCGCAACGATGCGATTTCCGCCGGACAGGCGCTGTCGTCCGGGGCGAGCGCGTTCCTGATATCGCCCGGCCCGTGCACCCCGCTGGAGGCGGGCGTCAGCCTCGATCTGGTCGCCGCCGCCGCGGATGCGGGGCGGCCGCTGCTCGGTGTGTGCCTCGGCCATCAGGCGATCGGCCACCATTTCGGCGGCCGGGTCGAGCGCGGCGGGCTGATGCACGGCAAGACCTCGCCCGTCGAGCACGACGGCACCGGCCTGTTCCACGACCTGCCGTCGCCGTTCACCGCGACGCGCTACCACAGCCTGATCGTCAACGACGTCCCCGCCCCGCTCGTCGTCAACGCCCGCGCGGAGGACGGCAACGTCATGGGCTTCCGCCACGAAAGCCTGCCGATCCACGGCGTCCAGTTCCACCCCGAAAGCATCGCCACCGAACACGGCCATGCCATGCTCGCCAATTTCCTGCGGATCGCCGGTATCCCGGTGAAGGCGCACGCGTGAGCGTCCTGACGCTGCTGCCCGATCCGGTTTCGCCGCTTTCGCGCGAAAGCGCGGCGCAGGCGTTTGCGGACATCCTCGACGCGCGCGCGTCGGAAGAGGCGATCGGCGCGTTCCTGATCGCGCTGTCCGACCGCGGCGAAACCAGCATCGAGATCGCGGAAGCCGCGCGCGCCCTGCGCGAGCGGCTCGTGCCCATCGCCGCGCCCGCCGGCGCGATCGACGTCTGCGGTACGGGCGGCGACGGGCATCACACGCTCAACGTCTCGACCGCGGTCGCGCTGGTGGTCGCCGCTTGCGGCGTGCCCGTCGCCAAGCACGGCAACCGCGCCGCCTCGTCCAAGGCCGGTGCCGCCGACACGCTGGAGGCGATCGGCCTCGACATGAGCATCGCCGGCGCCACCGCCGAGGGAAGCCTCGCCGACCTCGGCATCGCTTTCCTGTTCGCCGCCAACCATCATCCCGCGATGGCGCGGATCACGCCGATCCGCCGTCGGATCGGTCGCCGCACGATCTTCAACCTGATGGGCCCGCTCGCCAATCCGGCGCGGGTCGGCCGCCAGCTGATCGGCATCGCCCGCCCCGATTACGCCACGCTCTATGCCGAGGCGCTCGAACAGCTCGGCACGGAAAGCGCTGCGGTCGTTTCGGGCGAAGAGGGGCTCGACGAGCTGTCGACCGCCGGACCCAGCCTGGCCGTGAACGTCGGCAGCGCGCGCCTGCCGCGGCGGATCCTGCCCGAGGATGCGGGGTTGCCGCGACATCCGCTCGCCGCGATCCGCGGCGGCGATCCCGCCTATAACGCCGCGGCGCTGCGCCGCCTGCTCGACGGCGAACGGGGCGCATACCGCGACGCCGTGCTGCTCAACGCCGCCGCGGCGCTGGTCGTCGCCGCGCATGGTCCGGACCTTGCCGCCGGCGCGCGTGCCGCCGCCGCCGCCCTCGACAGCGGCGCCGCCGCCGCGCTTCTCGATCGCTGGATCGCCTACCGATGACCATCCTGTCCCGCATCATCGAAACCAAGCGCGCCGAGGTCGCCGCCCGCAAGGCGACGACCAGCCTCGCCGACCTCGACGCCCGGATCGCCGCGGTGACGCGGCCCCGCGGCTTTCGCGCCGCGCTCGACGCGACCGAAGGCCCGGCGCTGATCGCCGAGATCAAGAAGGCGAGTCCCTCCAAGGGCCTGATCCGCGAATCGTTCGATCCGCCCGCGCATGCCCGGGCCTATCAGGCGGGCGGTGCGGCCTGCCTGTCGGTGCTGACCGACGAGGAATGGTTCCAGGGCAGCGACGCCTATCTGGTGGCCGCGCGTGCCGCCTGCGACCTGCCGGTGATCCGCAAGGATTTCATGGTCGATCCGTGGCAGGCGACCGAGAGCCGGTCGATCGGCGCGGATGCGATCCTCATCATCGTCGCCGCGCTCGACGACAACCAGATGGCCGAGATCGAGGCCTCGGCGGTGGATTGCGGCATGGACGTTCTGGTCGAGGTGCACGACGCGCACGAACTCGACCGCGCGCTGCGGCTGAAGTCGCGGCTGATCGGCGTCAACAACCGCGATTTGCGCGACTTCACCGTCGACTTCGCGCGGACCTACGAACTGGTCGACCGGGCGCCCGCGGGCTGCACCTTCGTCGCCGAAAGCGGGCTGGAGACGCGCGCCGACCTCGACGCGATGGCGGCGCGCGGCGTGCGCTGCTTCCTCATCGGCGAGGCGCTGATGCGCCAGCCCGACATCGAGGCGGCGACGCGTGCCCTGATCGCGCCGGCACGGCGATGAGCGGACTGACGCACATCGACGCCGACGGCGCCGCGCACATGGTCGACGTGGGCGACAAGGCAGCGACCCGCCGGCACGCGGTCGCCACCGGACGGATCGCGATCGAACCCGCCGCGCTCGCCGCAATCCGCGCGGGCGCGGCGAAGAAGGGCGACGTGCTCGCCGTCGCACGGATCGCGGGCATCATGGCCGCCAAGCGCACCGCCGACCTCATCCCGCTGTGCCATCCGCTGCCGCTCACCCGCGTGACGGTCGACCTGTCGCCCGACGACAGCGGCATCACCGCGACCGCGCTGGCCGCGACCGATGGCAAGACCGGGGTCGAGATGGAGGCGCTGACCGCGGTTTCGGTGGCGCTGCTAACGATCTACGACATGGCGAAGGCGATGGATCGCGGCATGACGATCTCCGGCATCCGGGTGCTCGAAAAGGCCGGCGGCGCATCGGGCGACTGGCGCGCGTGACGCTGCTGCCGATCGCCGAGGCGCAGGCGCGGCTGTTCGCGCTCGCCGCACCGGTCGCGGCGGAGGATGTCGCGATCACGCTGGCGCACGGCCGCTGGGCCGCCGACGACGTCCACGCCCGCCGCACGCAGCCGGTGACGGACCTGTCGGCGATGGACGGCTATGCGATCCGCTTCGCCGATTTGCCCGGCCCGTGGCGGCTGATCGGCGAGAGCGCCGCCGGGCGCCCCTTCACGGGCACCGTCGGCGTCGGCGAGACGGCGCGCATCTTCACCGGCGCGGCGATGCCCGCGGGCGCCGATACGGTGATGATCCAGGAAGAGGCGAGCGCCGCCGGCGACGCGATCCGCCTGACCGGCGAAGGGCCGCCGGTCCGCGGGCGCAATACGCGCCGGCGCGGCCTCGACTTTGCGGCGGGCGACCGGCTGATCGCCCGCGGCGACCGCCTGACCCCCGCGCGGATCGCGGTCGCGGCCACCGGCGGCGTCGCGCGCCTGCCGGTGCATCGCCGCATACGCGTCGCGCTGTGCGCCACCGGCGACGAGCTGGTCGACCCCGGTGCGTCGGACGATCCCGCCGCACTGCCCGAATCGAACCGCGCGATGCTCGCCGCCTTGTGCGCCGACCTGCCGGTCGAGCTGATCGATCTGGGGATCCTCCCCGACGATCGCGACGTGCTGCGCGATGCGTTCGCCGGGGTCGATGCCGACCTGCTCGTCACCACCGGCGGCGCATCGGTCGGCGATCACGACCTCGTCCGGCCCGCGCTGGAGGCGGCGGGCGGCGGCATCGATTTCTGGCGGGTCGCGTTGCGCCCCGGCAAGCCGATGATGGCCGGGCGGCTGGGCGCGATGACGGTGCTCGGGCTGCCGGGCAACCCGGTTTCCGCCTTCGTCACCGCGATTCTGTTCGTCCGGCCGATGATCGCGCACCTTGCCGGCGCGCGCGACGCGCTGCCCCGGACGACGCACGCCATTCTGGGCGAGGATCTTCCCGCCAACGGCCCGCGCACCGACTATCTGCGCGCCGAACTGCGCGACGGCCGCGCCTATGCCTCCACCATCCAGGACAGCTCCATGCTGCTGACGCTGGCGCGCTCGCACTGCCTGATCGTTCGCGCGGTCGGCGCCCCGGCGGCGCGCGCGGGCGACTCGGCGGAAATCCTCGTCATCGCTTGACGCCGGCCACTTCGTTCCCTAGAAGTTCCGCGTCTGTTCTGACGGGGAAGGACCGCCCATGCTCACGCGCAAGCAGCACGAGCTCGTTTGCTTCATCAATGACCGGCTGGAAGAAACCGGCATCTCTCCTTCCTTCGAGGAGATGAAGGAGGCGCTCGACCTCAAGTCGAAGTCCGGCGTCCACCGGCTCATCAGCGCGCTCGAGGAACGCCATTTCATCCGTCGGCTACCCAACCGCGCCCGCGCGCTGGAGGTGCTGCGGATGCCCGAGCGCAGGCCGGTGACGACGCCGGCCGCGGCGCCGGCGCCGACGCCGAGGGCGGGCAATATCCGCCCCGCGCCGTCCCCCGCCAACGACGTGATCGAGATCCCGCTCCACGGCCGCATCGCGGCGGGCGTGCCGATCGAGGCGTTCGAGGGCAGTTCGATGCTGGCGGTGCCCGCCGCGCTGCTGGGCGCGGGCGAGCATTATGCGCTGGAGGTGTCGGGCGACTCGATGGTCGATGCCGGCATCCTCGATGGCGACTATGCGCTCATCCGGCGTACCGATACCGCGCGCGACGGCGAGATCGTCGTGGCGCTGATCGAGGATACCGAGGCGACGCTGAAATATTTCCGGCGGGAGGGTGCGATGGTGCGGCTCGATCCCGCCAATCGTGCCTACGAACCGCAGCGCTACGCCCCCGCGCACGTCCGCGTTCAGGGCAAGCTGTCGGGCATCCTGCGCCGCTACGACTGAGGCACCGCGCGCCGCTGGCGGATGAGGTCGGCGTCGAACGCCCGTCGCGCCGCCGCCACGCGGCGGGCGAGCTCGCCGGGATCGACGAAGGCGCGGTGATCGCCCGCGGCCAGTGCAGCGCGTTTGTCCGCGAGGTCGAACTGCTCGGCATGATAGCTCAGCAGGACGTCGGCGCGATACGTGGCGAGGCGGCGGAACGTGGCGCGGAACTGTGCCACCGCCGACGTATCGCGCGGCGGTCGGCCGGTGACCAAGGCGCGCCCGGCGACGCTGAGGCTCGACAGGAAGAACACCCGGAGCGGCCTGCCCCGGTCGATGGTCCGCATCGACCAGCTGGTGGCGCCATCGGTATGACCGGGCGTCAGGTGGGCGGTCAGCACGGTGTCGCCGACGCGGACGACGCCCCCGTCGCCGATCGTGACGGACGGGCGGACCGGCGCGAATCGTCCCAGTTCGGGACGCTCGATCGTACGCCCCGCGATGAGATCGGGCGTATCGCCGCGGCTGGCGACCATCCGTGCACCGCTCGCCCGCTGCAACGCCGCCAGTCCGCCGGCATGGTCCAAATGGCTGTGATTGTTGAGGATGTAGCGCACGTCGCGCAGCCGGAATCCCAGCAGTCGCACGTTCGCCGCGATCACTTGCGCGCTTTCGGGCAGGCCGCCGTCGATCAGGACCAGCCCGGCGGGGTCGGCGATCAGAAAAGCCGACAGGCCCGCCGTACCGACGTAATAGACATTGCCGACGATACGGAACGGAGCGCTCGGCGCGTTCCACGCCCGCCGCTGCGCGGCATCCTGCGCCGATGCGGGTACCGCGAGCAGCAGCAATGCGACGGCCAGACGCTTCATCCTCATATCCCCATGGCGGTCCGAACCGCGGCCCGTGACGATCGTCTAGCCCCGTCCGCAGCGCACCGCCACCCGGCGGTGCCGCGAGCCGCGCCACGTCGGCAACAATCCGTTGCCTGCTGGCTGGAGCATCGACGGCGCCAACAGGATGCGCGTCGCCGGCGGGTCGGACCGTCGCGACGGTGCCAATGGCGAACTTCACCGCGGCGCCGCGCTTCCGCCGCAGCATCGGCCTGCGCGGACGACCGGCGACGGTGAACGCGTCATTCGATCATCGATCGTCCCCGGAACTGACCTGCTCATGGCGCGTGACCATCATCTGGCCCGACCCGTCGCGACCCGCCACCCGCCGCGGCCCCGCCCGCCCCGGGCACATTGGGACGGGTTGTCGCTTTCCAGCCGGGGCGTCGGCGACAGCCGGAGATGCGCATCGCCGCACGTAGCACAGCCGTGACCCCACCGGTGGCGGACACACCCGCGACCCCGCCCATCCGCCGCAACCTTAGGCCGTCGAGCTTCGGCCAGCGCGGCGACAGGCGGCGGGCGGGCGCCGCTCGACCAACGATTGTCCCCGTGACAGACAGAGCCACAGCCGATGACCATGGATCTGGCCCGCACCGTAGTGCCGTCACCCGGCGCGGCCCCGCTCGTGCCCTGAAAACGGGAACAGGCGGCCCTTGCCGGCTCGAGCGTCGGCGGCGGCAGCCGGGGCGCGTCGCCGGTGTGACGCATCGTCATGACCGTTCCGGTGGCGAACACCGCCGCGACCCCGCCCTTCCGCCACAACATCGGGTCGCCAGGCGTTCACCAGCGGGGGCCGACACGCGACGGGGAAGGCGCGATCGTCGATCGTCCCCGGGGCCGACAGGGTCATCGCGCGCGCCCGTTATCTGACCGGATCGTCGCGCGCCGCCAATCGGCACGGCCCCACCGGTTCCGTGACCGTGAGGTCGGGCCGTCGCCGTCCGGTCGGATCGTCGGCGGCGAGAGCCAGGGATGCGCATCGCCGGCGTGTCGCACCGTCGTGACCGCGCCGGTGGCGAACACCACCGCCACCCCGCCCGTCCGCCGCAGCATCGGCCCGTCGAGCTTCAGCCAGCGCGGCCGGCAGGCGACCGGCAGGCGCCGCTCGCTGACGACCACGTCGGCCACGCGGCAGGCGCCGACGATCGCATCCCATGCGACCGGATAGAGGCTGCGGGTCGCCAGAACGCGCCATGCCCGCCCGCCGGCGCGCACGTCGACGATACAGGCGTCGGCAGAGCATCGCGCATCCGCCTGGTCGGCGAGCAGAAGCGGCTCGCCGTCGACGCCGCCGGTCTCGGCCAGCATCGCGCGGGTATAGTCGCCGGCGCGATCGCGCAGCAACGCCGCGCCACCCGCCGTCCGGACCACGAGGTGGCGTCCGTCCCCGGTGACCAGCAGGTCGGGGGCGGGCGTCGCGATCGCCCATGCGGCGCCGAACGCAAGCGGCCCGATGCCGAGCCGCCGCCAGCGGGTTCGCCACAGCGCGCACCAGAGGCCGCCGATCACCATCGCCGCGAACGCCCCGGTCGGCATCGACGGCAGCGCGACCGACGATCCCGGCGCGCGCGCCACCGCATGCGCAAGTGCCAGCAGCGCACGGATCGCGAGGTCGGTGAGCCACCACGGCAGCGCCCCCAGCCCGACCGGATCGAGGGCCAGCGCAATCGCCTCCAGCGGCATGATGACGAACGTCGTCAGCGGGATGGCGACGATGTTGGCCGCCGCGCCGTACACCCCCGCCTTGTGGAAATGGTAGACCGCGATCGGCATCAGCGCCGCTTCGACCACCAGCCCGGTGAGCAGCAGCGAACCCAGCCCGCGCAGGACGGCATGCCAACGCGGCCCCTCGCGCGGGCCGAACCAGGCGGCGACCCGCGGATGCTCGTGCAGCGCCACGATCGCGGCGATCGCCGCGAACGACAGCTGGAAGCTCGCCCCCGCCACCGCTTCCGGCCAGAGCAGCATCACGACCATCGCGCCCGCCGCCACCAGCCGCAGCGTCACCGCCTCGCGCCCGGCCGCCAGCGCCGCCAGCACCAGCAGCGACGCGACGCACGATCGGATCGTCGGCACCTGCCCCCCGGTCAGCAGCGTGTAACCGATCGCCGCGAGTGCTCCCGCCGCCGCCGCGACCAGCGGCAGCGTCACGCGGATCGCCAGCCACGGCCAGAGCGCGAGGATGCGGATGACGACGAACATCGTCGCCGCGACCGCGGCGGTGACGTGCAGCCCGCTGACCGACAGCAGGTGCGCCAGCCCGGCGCGGCGCATCGCGTCCGAATCGTCGATCGCGATCGCTCCCTCGTCCCCCGTCGCCAGCGCGCTGGCGATGCCGCCGCGGCTGCCCTCCAGCCGCGCGGTGATGTGTGCGGTCAGCCGGGCGCGGATGCCGCCCTCCGGCATTCCCGGCCGCACGACGGTGACCGGTGCGAAGCCGCGCCCGGTCGCACCGATCGACGCGAACCACGCGACGCGGGCGAAATCGTAGGCCCCCGGCACCGCCGCCGGGGGTGGCGGCATCAATCGCGCGCGCAGTCGCACCACCGCGCCCTCGCCGAGGCCCGCCGTCACATCCGCCGCCGCGAGATTGACCCGCACCCGCGGTGGCAGGCCGGCACCGGCGTCGGGCAGGATCGTCACCCGGACCAGCGCCCGCGCCGGCAGCGGCTCGATCCGCTCGACGGTCCCTGCGACGGTCGCGATCGCGGGGCGCGCCAGCACCGGCGCGGTCGCCCGCTCGGCCCGCCACCAGATCGCGCCACAGCCGCAGCCGATTGCCAGTGCGCCCACCACGATCGCGCGCGGCGCGCGGCCCCCGTCGGCGGTCGCCGCGGCGCCCAGCGCCAGTACGAGACAGGCGAGAATCGTGGCGATCCAGCTGCGCGGATCGGGCAGCAGGAACCATGCGGCGATGCCGCCGCCGAACGCGACCGGGATTCAGAGCACCAGCTGGTCGCGCTCCGACTCGAGACGCCATTCGATGGAATCGCGCAACCTGCGCGCAACGCGCGGCATTTGAAGGCGCCGGGAGCGCGTGCTAGGGGCCGCGGCGGCTGGACTGGCCATCACATCACGAAGCTTGGGAGCACCCGCGGTTGGGCGCAACAACAGATCACGACGCCACCGGGGCGTCCTCCTCCAGGAGCCCGGTGGTGACGCGTTTCGCGCCGTCGCCGACCGGCTACCTGCATCTGGGCGGCGCGCGCACCGCGCTGTTCAACTGGCTGTATGCGCGTCACCATGGCGGGCGTTTCCTGCTGCGGATCGAGGACACCGACCGGGCGCGCTCGACGCAGCCGGCGATCGACGCGATCCTGTCGGGGCTGCAATGGCTCGGGATCGACTGGGACGGCGATGCCGTCTTCCAGTTCGCGCGCGCCGACCGGCATGCCGCGGTCGCCCACGAGATGGTGGCGAGCGGCCATGCCTATCGCTGCTACATGACCGCAGAGGAGATCGCCGCGCAGCGCGAGGCCGCGCAGGCGGCGCGCAAGCCGCTCCGGATCCGCAGTCCGTGGCGCGACGCCGACCCGGCGACCGCGCCCGCCGGCCAGCCCTTCGTCGTTCGGCTGAAGGCGCCGCGCGACGGCGCGACCACGATCGAGGATCGGGTACAGGGATCGGTGACGGTCCAGAACGCCGAGCTGGACGACCTCATCCTGCTCCGCTCCGACGGCACGCCGACGTACATGCTGGCCGTGGTCGTCGACGATCACGACATGGGCGTGACGCACGTCATTCGCGGCGACGACCATCTCAACAACGCCTTTCGCCAGCTGCCCATCTATCGCGCGAACGGCTGGCCGGAGCCAATCTACGCCCATATCCCGCTGATCCACGGCACCGACGGCGCCAAGCTGTCCAAGCGCCACGGCGCGGTGGGGATCGAGGCGTATCGCGACGACCTCGGCATCCTGCCCGAAGCGTTCGACAATTACCTGCTGCGCCTCGGCTGGGGGCATGGCGACGACGAGATCATCAGCCGCGAACAGGCGACCGAATGGTTCGATCTGGGCGCGGTGGGCAAGAGCCCGTCGCGCTTCGACCTCAAGAAGCTCGAGAATCTGAACGGCCATTACATCCGCGCCGCGGACGATGCGCGGCTCGCCGGGCTGGTCGCGACGATCGGCGGCTATGCCGACACCGGCCTGCTGACCCGCGCGATGCCGGTGCTGAAGGCGCGTGCCGCCAACCTCAACGAACTGAGCGAGGGTGCAGGCTTCCTGTTCGCGGCGCGGCCGCTGACGCTCGATCAAGCGGCGGCCGACCTCCTCGGCCAGACGCCGCCGGGGCTTCTCGCCGCACTGCATGCAGCGCTTGACGCGGTGCAGCAGTGGGATCAGGAGACGATCGAAGCAGCGGTACGGCAGGTCGCCGACGGCCAGGGCGTCAAGCTCGGCCAGGTCGCCCAGCCGCTCCGCGCCGCTCTCACCGGGCGCAAGACGTCGCCCGGCATTTTCGACGTGCTCGCGCTGCTCGGCAAAGAGGAAAGCCTCGGCCGGATCGCGGACCGACTGGCAGCCTGACAGGAAGGACATCCCCATGACCGCAACCGCCAAAGTGAACCTGGACGGCAAGGACCTCGATTATCCGGTGATGTCCGGTTCGGTCGGACCCGACGTCGTCGACATCCGCAAATTCTATGCGCAGACCGGTGCCTTCACCTACGATCCCGGCTTCACCTCGACCGCGTCGTGCCAGTCGGCCCTGACCTATATCGATGGCGACGAGGGCGTCCTGCTACACCGGGGCTATCCGATCGGCGAGCTCGCCGAACAGTCGAGCTTCATGGAGGTCGCCTATCTGTTGCTCAACGGCGAACTGCCGTCGGCGGACGAGCTGAAGGGCTTCTCGACCACGATCACCCGCCACACGATGGTGCACGAACAGCTCGCGGCCTTCTTCCGCGGCTTCCGCCGCGACGCGCATCCGATGGCGATCATGTGCGGCGTCGTCGGCGCGCTGTCGGCCTTCTACCATGATTCGACCGACATCCACGATCCGGTGCAGCGCACCATCGCCAGCCACCGCCTGATCGCCAAGATCCCGACGATCGCGGCGATGGCCTACAAGTACAGCGTCGGACAGCCGTTCCTCTACCCCGACAATTCGCTGAGCTACACCGGCAACTTCCTGCGCATGACGTTCGGCGTGCCGGCCGAGCAATATGAGGTGAACCCGGCGGTCGAAAAGGCGATGGACCGGATCTTCATCCTCCATGCCGATCACGAGCAGAACGCCTCGACCTCGACCGTCCGCCTCGCCGGATCGTCGGGAGCGAACCCGTTCGCCTGCATCGCGGCGGGCATCGCCTGCCTGTGGGGCCCGGCGCACGGCGGCGCCAACGAGGCCGCGCTCAACATGCTGCGCGAGATCGGCACGCCCGAGCGGATCCCCGAATTCATCGCCCGCGCGAAGGACAAGAACGATCCGTTCCGCCTGATGGGCTTCGGCCATCGCGTCTACAAGAACTACGATCCGCGCGCGACCGTCATGCAGAAGACGGTGCGCGAGGTGTTCGACGCGCTGAAGGTGAACGATCCGCTGTTCGACACCGCGCTGCGGCTCGAGGAACTGGCGCTCAGCGATCCGTACTTCATCGAGAAGAAGCTGTTCCCGAACGTCGATTTCTATTCGGGCGTCATCCTGTCGGCGATCGGCTTCCCGACCGAGATGTTCACGGTGCTGTTCGCGCTCGCCCGCACCGTCGGCTGGGTCGCGCAGTGGAACGAGATGATTACCGATCCCGACCAGAAGATCGGCCGTCCGCGCCAGCTCTACACCGGGCCGACGCAGCGCAGCTACGTTCCCGTGGGCCAGCGCTGATGCGCCGCGCCCGGCCGGTCCTGATCGCCGTCGGCGTCCTGATGACGCTGATGGGGTTGTTGTGGATCGGCCAGGGCCTGGGCTACGTCCACTGGCCGCAGTCGAGCTTCATGCTCGACCAGCGGCCGTGGGCGGATCGCGGCGCGGCGCTGGCCGTCGCCGGCCTGTTGCTGATCCTCGTCGCGCGCCGCCTCCGGCGCTGATCCCGGTCAGGCCGGGAGGGTCAGCGTGAAGCGCGCGCCCTCGCCCGGCACGCTCTCGACCGTCAGCGCTCCCCCCATCGCCTCCGCGAGCCGGCGCGCGATGTAGAGGCCGAGGCCGTTGCCGCCCGCCTCCGACGGATCGACCCGTTCGAACTTGTCGAAGATCCTCGCCTGATCCGCCGGCGCGATGCCCTTGCCCTGATCGGCGACGATCGCGACGACGCGGTCGCCGGCCTGCGCCGCGGTCACGGTGACGACGCCGCCCTCGGGCGTGTAGCGTACCGCATTGCCGATCAGATTGACCATGATCTGCAACGCGCGGCGGAAATCGCCCGTCGTCGGAATGCGGAGTTCGGGAAGCGGCCGTGCGATCGCGACGCCGGCATTCGCCGCGCGGACGGACAGCAGCCCGGCGGCGCGCCGCGCGACGTCGGCGAGATCGATCGGCTCCGCCTCGACCGCGAAATCGGGTCCCTCGACCGCCTGGAGGTCGACCAGATCGTCGACCAGCCCGAGCAGGTGCCGGCCGGCATTGGCGATGTCCGACGCATAGTCGATATAATCGCGCTGGACCGGTCCCTCCGCCTCGGCGTGGATCGTATCGGCATGCGCGATGATACGGGCGAGCGGGGCGCGCAGGGCCCGGTCCAGCCCGTCGGTGAAGCCCGGCGCCATGCTGACCGGGCGGGGCGCCGGCGGCGCGTCGGCAGCCCGTGCGACACCGTCCAGCCCGGCGAATTCGCCCGCCGCGTCGCGCTTGATGCGTGCGGTCAGCGACACCGCCATATCGTTGGCGCGCAGCCGCGCCGGCTGGTCATGCAGCGGGGTGCGGCGCGCGACCGCTTCCAGGATCGGCAACGCCCCCTCGCCCGCCTCGTCGAGCGCGAACAGCATGGTCAGCGGCCGGCCGAGCAAGGCCAGCGCATCGACGCCGATGCGCCGCGCGGCCTCGATCGAGACGAACGTCAGGCGCAGCGCCGCATCCGTCTCCCAGCACAGGTCGCCCGTCTCGATCACCGCCGCGCGCGGCGTCGCGACGATCCGCGGGCGCAGCTCGCGCCATCCGCTTACCGTCAGCCGCGTGCCCGCGCCGTCGGGCTGGACGCGCACCCACAGGTCGATGTCCGCATCGTCGTCGCCGACGGTGACAGCCCGCGACACGAGGACGCCGAGCCGCCGCGCCAGCCGCACCACCGTCGCCAGCTGCGGCACCGCCAGCGGCGTACCGAGCGCCCCGCCGGCATGATCGTTGAGCGCCATGATCGCCGGGTCCGCGGCGACCAGGCGCCCCTCGGCATCCAGCATCGCATGGCTGACCGGCACGTCGGGAATGCCGTCGCCCCTCATCGCGCGGCCTCGCGCGCGAGCGCGTCGATCGCCAGCCGCAGGTCGCGGTGCAGGGCGAGCGGCGCGAGCGCGGATCGCGCCGCGTCGTCGGGGACGGTGGCGATGTCATCGAGGTCGTCCGCGAAGGTTTCGATGTCGCGACGCGGATCGGCATCGGCGAGCGCCAGCGCGATGCGGGCGATCGACGGCCGGTCGAGCCCCGCCGCACGCAGCGCTAGCCACAGCCGGTCGCCCTCGGGCTCCAGCACGATGCCGAGCGTCGCGTCGAAATCGAGGCCGATCGCCCGGCCGAGCACCGCGACGAACAGCACCAGCCGCCGGTCGCCGAGCGATTCGATCAGCAGGTCGCCGACCTCGTCGGGCCGCGCGTCGATCGCCGCGGCGAGTCGTACCGCCAGCGCTTCGGGCCGCTGCCCCTCGTCGTGCGCAGCGAGGCTGCGCTGCGCGGCGAGCACGATCGCATGATCGATCTCGACGTCGTCGTCCCCGCGGATCGCCGCGGCGACCCACCATATCAGCTGGTGATGGCGTTCCGCGCTCAGCCGGCCGGGCGATATCCCGCCCGCCTCGCTCGCGGTGCGCCGGCCCGCGTCCGCCGCGAGCAGCGCGCGCGCTGCCGCCGCGACCACGGGATCGTCGACCTCGGCCAGCCGGACCAGCACGCTCGCCTGCCGCGATCCGGCGACCGCGGGTGGCAGTCCCTCGGCCAGCAGGTCGCAGCGAACCTGCGCGATCAGCTCGTCCATCAGCAGGCGGTCGCGGATCAGCCCCGCGCGCGACAATCGCAGGACGACGTCGGTCCGCCCCTGCAACACCCGCTCCGCCAGCGCATCCGCGCCGCGTCCGGCCAGCACGCGCGCGGCATGCCGGCGCAAATCGGTTTCGATGCCCGTGACGATCCCGGCGATCGTGGTGCGCAGCGTCAGCCGCAGCCGCTCGTCGAGCGCGCCTGCGTCGGACCGGAACAGATCGTCGATCGCCGCCGACAGGCGCAGGTCCGCCAGCGCGCCGAGGCGGCGAGCAGCGCTGATGCGGGTGCCGAGCGACGAGCGCTCCGCGTGATCCTGTCCGACCGACATGGTCTGACGCCTAGCCTTTCATCATTAAAATCGCGCTAAGGCTGGCGCCGCAATCGTTCGATCGCGGCGGCCAGAGTGGAACCGGCATAGACCGTCGCCAGCGACAGCCCTGCCATCGGCGACGACAGCAGCGACCCCAGCCAGACCAGCGACAGATAGGCAGGCGCACTGCCCCACCACAGCCGCCGCGGCGCCAGCCCGCGCGCCCGTTCGCCGAGGACGCCGAGGAGGACCAGGCCGATCGCCAGCACCAGCGGCGCGGCATCGCCGTGCACATCCGTCGCGGCGTGACCATAAAGCAGCACGGCAAGCGCCGGCAGCACCCCCGCGGCGGCATGCAGCCAGCGCTGTGCAACCGATTCGTCTCGCAGGTCGGCGAGCACGCCGCCCAGCGACAGCCCGATCGCGCCGAGCGCCGTCAACAGCAGTCCCGCGACGGGCTGGGCGTAACCGACCAGCGCCAGCCCGAGCAGGCCGACCGCACTGGCGCCCGCGGCGACCGCGGCGACCGGCACCGTCCCCGGCACGAGCAGCGGGATGACCAGCCGCGCGAGCGGCGCGGTGACGAACCGCTCGAACCAGCCACTGCGCCCGGACACCATCGCCGCCATCACCGTTCGGCCGCGCGCCTCGAGCGCGGTGCCCGAATGGCCGACGCCATGGCCGCCGCGGATCGCATCCCTCGGCAACAGGACGTGGACGGCGCGCGCCTGCGACGCGAGCCGGATCAGCGTCGATTGCACGTCATAGTCGCGTGGCATCGTCGCCAGCTCGCCCAGCCGGCGCGGATCGAGTCGGGCGATACCTGCCCAGACCATGCCCCCGCCGACGCGCTCGTACTGCGCTGCGGTCTGGTCTTCGGGCAGGACGAGGAGCGCGTCGCCGCCCTCCCCGGCGAGGGCGGCGACGGTGTCCGCGGTGGAGGTCAGGCCATCGGCGAGCATCAACACGCGCGCGAGCGGATGCAGCTTCGCCGCCGCTTCGGCCGCGGTGCGCACGGTATCGACCGCCACGCCGCGCTTGCCGATGCGGTTGATCGCGCCGAGCAGCTCGGGGGTCAGCCGCGCCACCATGATGACGAGCTGCGACGCGCCCGCGGCGATCAGCAGCCGCGCCTGATATTCGATCAGCGTCACACCGCCGAAGGGCAGCGTCGCGGTCAGCATCGCGGGCCTGTCGTCCGCGTCGTGGATGGCGAAGAGAAGGCCGGCGAGCATTACCCGGCTGTTAGGGGGTGAAGCGGGCGCTGCCTAGGGGCCAGACATCCGGCACGGGGCCTACAGGCGGGCGACCGATCGCCGCAGCCGCGCGATCGTCGGCGCATCCTGCGGCGCGTCCGCGGCCTCGCCGGCCAGCGCCATCAGCCGCACCGCGCCGAAACTCGCCGCCAGCCCCTTCAGCCGGGCCGCGGCATCGCGCCATTCGTCGCGGCCGGTCGCCGCCTCCATCGCCGCCAGTGCCCGCTGCGCGCTCTCTACGAACGCCAGACGCAGCTCCGCGATCAAACCGGGCTCGTCACCCACCGCAGCGGCCAGCGCCGCATCGATCGCACCCGGATCATAAGCCATAGCGAGGCTGTAGCGCGACGGTGCTTAACCGATCGTTGCGGTTTCGCTTTATGACGATGGTGAACGCGGTTAAGCTCGGCCCCGACGAACGGGGGTTCCATGATTATCGACATGCGGGCTGATGCGGCGCCCAACAGCGACCTGCGCGGCCATGGAGACCACGAGACGATGGGTGATTATGTGCCGGCGGGCCAGTCGGCGGACGACGGCGTCGCCGACGACGACATGGCGTGGACGCATGGTGTCGTCGAAGCCGACGCGCCCGGCGGCGGCCGGATCCGCGCGATCGCGGCGGCGATCGCCTGCGTGCTGTGGCTCGGCGGCATGCTGTGGATCGCGCGCGCGCAGCTCGCGACGCTCGATCCCGTCGGTCTCGTCCAGTTCGTCGCGGCGCTGGCGGTGGTCCCGGCACTGATCGGCATCGTGTATCTCCTCGCGATGCGCACCAGCCGGCGCGAGGCCCGGCGGTTCGGCACGACCGCGCAGGCGATGCGGGTCGAGGCCGCGGCGCTCGAACGGACCGTCGCCGTCCTGTCGCGGTCGCTCGACGCCAATCGCCGCCAGCTGGCGGATCAGGTCACCACGCTGATGGCGATGGGTGACGGCGCCAACGAACGGCTCGCCGCGGTCGGCCGCGGCATCGCACTGGAGATCGGCCAGGCCGATGCCCATGCCCATACGCTGGCGCAGGCCGCGGCGGATGCGCAGACGACGCTCGGCGTCCTGCTCGCCTCGCTGCCGCGCGCGCAGGCGGAGATCGCGGACACGCAGCGCCTGCTGGAAAATACCGGCCTTGCCGCAGGCGAACATGCCGCGGCGCTCGAGGCGCGGCTCGCCGCGCTCGTCGAGCGCGGGCGCGAGGCGGACATCGTCACGGGCAGTGCCGCGCAGAAGCTCGCCGCCCATATCGCGCGGATGGAAGCGACCAGCGAGACCGCCGGCGCGCGGCTGGAGGCGGTGACCGGCGACATGTCGCATGCGGTCGACGCGCTGCTCGGCCGCACCGCGGATGCGGTGGACGAGGCGCGCAAGGGCATCGCCGCGCAGGGCGAGGCGATGCTGGCCATGCTGCGCGCGAACCAGGCCGCGCTCGACAGCGCCGCACACGACAGCGCCGACGCGATGGCGGCGCGGATCGCCGCGGTCGAGGACGTCATCGACCGCGTCTCGATACGCCTGCAGGATCAGCGCGCGGCGAGCGAATCGCTGCTCGCCGGGCTCGACGCCGGGATCGGTCAGGTCGAGACGCGGCTGGAGACGCTCCACGTCCAGGGGTTCGAACGCTCGCAGCTGCTCGCCGCCTCGATCAGCGCGCTGGGCGGATCGGCGGATGCGATGACCGAGGCGCTCCGCACCGGCGACGCCATGGCGACGCGGACGATCGGGACTACCGAATCGCTGCTGATCGCGCTCGACGCGGCGGCGCGCGAGATCGACGAGACGCTGCCCGACGCCCTGGCGCGGCTCGATACCAAGGTGCTCGCCAGCAAACAGGTCGTCGTCGCCGCAAAGCCCGAGCTGCTCGCGCTGGTCACCGCGGCGGAGAGCACGCACGACGCGATCGAGGCGATCGCCGGCGTCATCGCCGAACAGCGCCGTACGCTCGACACGCTGTCCGGCACCTTGCTCCAGACGTTGACCGATGGCCGGACGAAGGCCGACGCCCTCGGCCTGATGGTCGACGAGACCATCGATCGCACGCACCGCTTCGCGGAGGAAGCCGCGCCGAGGCTCGTCGATGCGTTGCTGCGGGTGCGCGATACCGCCGCGGTCGCCGCGGACAAGGCGCGCGAAACGCTGGCGACGGTGATCCCGGAGGCCGCGGGCCAGCTGGGACAGGCGAGCGCGGAAGCGATGCGGCGCGCGACCAGCGACACCGTCGAGCGGCAGGTCCGCGCGATCGCCGATGCGGCCGGCCACGCGGTCAATGCCACCACCCGCGCGACCGAACAGCTGTCCCAACAGGTACAGCGGATCGTCGATTCGACCGCGGTAGTCGAGGCGCGGATGGAGGATGCCCGCAACGAACGCGAGGAAGCCGAGCACGACACCTTCGCGCGGCGTGCCTCGCTGCTGATCGAATCGCTGCATTCCGCCTCGATCGACATCACCAAGGCGTTCGCACCGGAAGTGTCGGACAGCGCCTGGGCGGCCTATCTGAAGGGGGATCGCGGCGTCTTCACCCGGCGTGCGGTCCGCGTGCTCGAACCCGGCGATGCCCGCGACATCGCCCGTCTCTACGACGACGACGGCGCGTTCCGCCAGACGGTCAACCGCTACATCCACGACTTCGAGGGGATGCTGCGCACCGTGCTGGCGCAGCGCGACGGATCGCCGCTGAGCGTCACGCTGCTGTCGTCCGACATGGGCAAATTGTACGTGGCGCTGGCGCAGGCGATCGAACGCCTGCGCTGACCGGATCAGTTCCGCGTCGGGGGCGCGCCGCCGACGACGGTCGGCGGGCGGAGATCGTCGATCGCCATCGCGATGCGGGCTGCGACGTGGTGCTTGCCCTCCTGATCCATCAGCCGCAGCGCGCGGGACAGCAGGTCGAGGGTCTGCAAGGTAGCGTGGTTCACGGCGGCGCGTCCTCTGACCGGAGCCCCGCCGACGGTGACGGGGCCGGTGTCGCCGATACGCCCGCGCACCCGCCGCGATGGTGATCCCCGGATGAAACCGCTGTCATCCGGGGCCGGCAGCTATTGCGCGTTATAGACGGCTTCGCGGTCGAACAGGTCGAGCATCCGCGGTGTGACCCAGCCGAAATGGTAATTGGCGACGAACAGCCCGAACAGCAGGGTCGCGACGATCGTCACGCGCCCCGCCAGCCGCGCCAGCCGGAATTCGTGCGGAGCGCTTTCCGCCTGCCCCGCCACGAAGCTGCCCCCCGCCTCATGCGTGGTGCGGACGCCCCAGGGCAGCACGAGAAACACCGAGAACGCCCAGAAGAGGACGTAGATCGCCAGCATCGACGTCCACTTCATGGTCCGGTCAGCCCTCGACGATCAGCACGTCGACGATCGGCTTCTTGCCGGTCCAGCGCGTCGCGACGCGGCGTACCGCCAGCCGGATATCCTCGCGACGGCGATCGAAATCGCCCCGCTTGCTCTTCATCGCCTCGGCTGCGGCCTCGGCCGCGTCCTCGACGAAGGCGATCCGGTCTTCCTCGACCGGGATGCCGTTGACGCGGATCTGCGGCCGGCCGATCGGGCGGCCGTCGCGACCGATCGCCACCGCGACCGAGATCTGGCCGTTGATCGCAAGCTTGCGACGCTCGTTGATCGTCGATCTATCCGCCGGCAGGATCACGTCGCCGTCGAGAACCAGTCGCCCGACCGCCGCATTGCCGATCTTTTCCGCCTTGCCGGGCAGCAGCCGGACGATGTCGCCGTCGCTCTGCACCAGCGACTGCGGGATGCCTTGGGAGAGCGCAAAACGGGCATGCTCCATCATGTGGCGCATCTCGCCGTGCACCGGGATCAGCACCTCGGGACGGATCCATTTGTACATCTGCGCCAGTTCCGGCCGGCCGGGGTGGCCAGAGACGTGGACGTGCGCCTGACGCTCGGTAATCATCACCACGCCCTTGCCCGCCAGCGTGTTCTGGATCTTGCCGATCGCGACCTCGTTGCCTGGGATCTGCTTCGACGAAAAGATCACGGTGTCGCCCAGATCGAGACGGATCGTGTGCGATCCGTCGGCGACCCGCGCCAGCGCCGCGCGCGGTTCGCCCTGCCCGCCGGTCGCGACGATCAGCACCTTGTTCTTGGGCAGGCGCATCGCCGTGTCGGGATCGACCGTCTCGGGGAAATCGGTCAGATAGCCGGTCGCGCGTGCGACCTTCAGGATGCGGTCGAGCGACCGCCCGGTGACGCACAATTTGCGCCCCGTCTCACGCGCCACTTCGCCGAGCGTGTGCAGCCGTGCGGCGTTGGAGGCGAAGGTGGTGACGAGCACACGGCCCTTCGCCTTGGCGACCTGCTCGGCCAGCCCGCGGCGAACGGACGCTTCCGAGCCCGATGCCTCGGCATTGAAGACGTTCGTCGAATCGCAGACGAGCACGTCGACGCCCGCGTCGCCGATGCGGGTCAGCTGCTCGGCGCTCACCGGCTTGCCGATCACCGGCGTCGGATCGAGCTTCCAGTCGCCGGTGTGGAACACGCGTCCCGCCTTGGTCTCGATGACCAGAGCATTGGGTTCGGGGATCGAATGCGACAGTTCGATGAAGCTGACGCCGAACGGCCCGATCTGCGCCCCCTTGCCGGACTGGATGACGCGCAGCTTGACGCGGTTGGCGTTGCCCTCTTCCTCCAGCTTGCCGCGGATCAGCCCCGCGGTGAACGGCGTCGCGTACAGCGGCACGCCCAGATCCTCGGCCAGATACGGCAACGCGCCGATATGGTCCTCGTGGCCGTGCGTCAGCACGATCCCGACCAGATCGTCGATCCGGTCCTCGATGAACGACAGGTCCGGCAGGACGAGGTCGATGCCGGGATAGGCGGCATCGGCGAAGGTCACGCCGCAATCGACCATCAGCCACTTGCCGGCGTGGCCGTAGAGGTTGACGTTCATGCCGATTTCGCCGGAGCCGCCGAGGGCGCAGAAGAGAAGTTCGTTGGTCTTGGGGGTCATTGAGGTCTTTCAGAAATCCGTTGGCGCCCGCAGGCCTGTCGGCGCGAGCGCGTCGGAGCCGATATGGGCGTTTTGGTACATGATCGCCAGTCCCTGGATCGTCAGGTCCGGCTCGATGACGTCGAACACGTCGGTATGCTGCTCGAACAGGGTGGCAAGGCCCCCGGTGGCGATGACCGTCACCGGTCGCCCGACCTCCGCCTTGAGGCGTGCCACCAGCCCCTCGATCATCGCGATATAGCCGAAATAGACGCCGATGGCCATCTGGTCGACGGTGTTGCGCCCGATGACGCTGTCGGTGGCCGGCGCCTCGATCGCGATGCGCGGCAGTTTCGCCGCCGCGCTGACCAGCGCGTCCAGCGACAGGTTGATCCCGGGCGCGATGATGCCGCCCTTGTAGGCGCCGCTGTAATCGCTGACGTCGAACGTCGTGGCGGTGCCGAAGTCAATGACGATCAGGTCGCCGGCGTGCAGCGCATGGGCCGCGATCGTATTGACCGCGCGATCCGCGCCGAGGCTGGCGGGTTCGTCGACATCGATCGCGATCCCCCAGGCGACGGGCGCGCGGCCCGCGACCAGTGCGTCGGTCCGGAAATACTTGGCGCTGAGCACCTGGAGATTGTGGAGCGCGCGCGGCACGACGGTCGCGATGATGACCGCATCGACGTCGGCGCGGTCGTAGCCCTCGAGCGCGAGCAACTGGCTGAGCCAGACGGCATATTCGTCCGCGGTACGGCGCGGATCGGTGGCGATCCGCCAGCGCGCCTTCACCGTCCGGCCCTCGACCAGCGCGAACACGACATTGGTGTTGCCGGCATCCACCGCGAGCAGCATCGTCAATCCCTCAAGCCAGAACCACGTCGGCGGCGTGGATGACACGCCGGTCCCCCGACGCCAAGCGCAGGATGAGCGCGCCGTCGCGGTCGAGCCCGTCGAACAGGCCCTGTTCCACCGTCCCGTCGGCCGCGCGACTGGCCAGCGCGGTGCCGACCGGGTGCGCCGCGGCGAGCCACGCCCGCCGGACCACCGCGAACCCCTCGCCCCGCCATCGCGCCAGCCAGCGCGCGAAGCCCTCCGCCAGGACGTCGAGGAACACCTCCGGCGCCACGGACGCGCGCTGCGCGGCGAGGCTGGTCGTGTCCCGGTCGGGCAGTGCCGGGTGATGCGCCAGGTTGACGCCGATGCCGACCACCACGGCATCGCCGCTGCGTTCGAGCAGGATGCCCGAGACCTTGGCCCCGTCGATCAGCAGGTCGTTGGGCCATTTGATGGTTACGCCGGGCGCCGGCACGAAGGTCGCGATCGCGCCGTGCAGCGCGACCGCCGCGACAAGCGCCAGCGTCGCCGCGCCGGGGTCGCTCGCCCGCAGCCGCACGAGCGTGCTGGCGTAGAGGTTGCCGGGCGGCGAGATCCACGCCCGCCCCTGCCGGCCGCGTCCGGCGGACTGCTGGCGTGCCATCAGCCACAGGCCTTCCGCCTCACCCTGCCGGGCGAGCGCGAGCACGTCGCCGTTGGTCGAGTCCGTCGTGTCGACCGTCCGGATCGTCACATCGCGGGGAACAGCGCGCGCGCCGCGGCCATTGCCCAGCCACCGATCAGCGGGATGGCGAGATAGCCCAGCGGCGACACGAATGCGGCGGTCAGCGCGATCAGCCCGCCCTCGACCGGGCTGCCGGTCTTCGGGAACGCCGGTGCCGGCTCGTCGAAGAACATCGTCTTGACGACGCGCAGGTAATAATAGGCGCCGATCGTCGAGGCCGCGAGGCCGACCGCCGCCAGCGGGAACAGGCCCGCCGCGACCGCCGCCTTGAACACCGCGAACTTCGCATAGAAGCCGAGCAGCGGCGGAATGCCCGCGAGCGAGAACATGAAGAACAGCATCGCCCAGGCAAGGCCCGGCCGCGTCCGCGACATGCCCGACAGCGCGGCGATATCCTCGACCGGCTGCCCATCGGCGTCGCGCATCTGGAGGACGACGAGGAACGACCCCAGCGTCATGGCGATATAGATCGTCATATAGATCAGCACGCCCGACACGCCCTCGGGCGTGCCCGCGGCGAGGCCGACGAGCGCGAAGCCCACGTTGTTGATCGACGAATAGGCGAGCAGCCGCTTGATGTTGGTCTGGCCGATCGCCGCGACCGCGCCGAGCAGGATCGAGGCGAGCGCGGCGAAGATCACGATCTGGCGCCACTGGTCCGTCGCCGGCCCCATCGCCTCGACCGCGACCCGGACCGCGAGGCCCATCGCCGCGACCTTGGGCGCCGAGGCGAAGAAGGCGGTGACCGGCGTCGGCGCGCCTTCGTAGACGTCGGGCGTCCACATGTGGAACGGCACCGCCGAAATCTTGAACGCGATGCCCGCGAAGACGAAGACAAGCCCGAACAAGAGCCCGAGCGAATGACCCTCCGCATAGGCGGCGGCGATCCAGCCGAACAGCGTCGTGCCCGAGAAACCGTAGACCAGGCTGATCCCGTAGAGCAGGATGCCGCTCGCCAGCGCGCCGAGCACGAAATATTTGAGGCCCGCTTCCGCCGATCGCGTGTCGCGCCGCATGAAGCTGGCGAGGACATAGGCCGACAGGCTTTGCAGCTCGAGCCCGACGTACAGCGTCAGCATGTCGCTCGCCGACACCATCATGCCCATACCCGCCGCGGAGAGGAGGATCAGCACGGGATATTCGGGACGCAGGTCGTCGCCCGCGGTGCGCGCGAAGAAGTCCGGCGCCAGCACGATCGCGACCGCGGAGGCGATGAAGATCAGCACCTTGGCGAACGCCGCGAACGCGTCGGCGCGATACAGGCCGTCGAAGGCGGGGCCGCCGTGGCCCGCGGGCCCCAGCAGCGACAGGCACGCCCCGCCCAGGATCGCGACCGCGGTCCACGACACGAGACGGGTCGACGCCGAGCCGCCCCAGGCGGCAACGAGCATCAGGATGATCGCCCCTGCGCCCAGGATCACCTCGGGCAGGGTCATGGCGATGTTGGCGGCGTAGTCCATCAGTGAGCGGTTCCGTGGGCGGCGGCATGGGCCGCTGGAAGGGGCTTGCCGGCGGTCGGCCGGGAATCGGAGGCCGGTGTCGCACGATCGATGCGGGCGAGCAGCGTCACGACGTCCTTGCGCATCGGCGCCATGAAGCTTTCGGGATAGACGCCCATCCACAGCGCGACCGCGGCGATCGGCGCGAGCAGCCACAGCTCGCGATGCGACAGGTCCTCCATCGCGCGGACGTCGTCCGACCTGATCTCGCCGAACACCACGCGCCGGTAGAGGTACAGCATGTATGCCGCGCCGAGGATGATGCTGGTCGTGCAGAGCAGCGCGATCCACGTCGACACCTGATAGGTGCCCATCAGCGCCAGGAATTCGGCGACGAAGCCGCTCGTCCCGGGCAGGCCGATCGACGCCATGGTGAAGAACAGGAAGAACAGGGCGTAGCGCGGCATGTTGATCGCCAGCCCGCCGTAACGGCTGATCTCGCGCGTGTGCAACCGGTCGTAGATCACGCCGACGCACAGGAACAATGCGCCCGACACCAGCCCATGGCTCAGCATCATCATCATCGCGCCCTCGATCCCCTGCGGGTTGAAGGCGAACAGGCCGATCGTCACGATCGCCATGTGTGCGACGGACGAATAGGCGATCAGCTTCTTCATGTCCGACTGCACCAGCGCGACAAGCGAGGTGTAGATGACCGCGACCGCGGACAGGCCGAAGATCAGCCACGTCAGCTGCCCGCTCGCCTCCGGGAACATGGGCAGGCTGAACCGCAGAAAGCCGTATCCGCCCAGCTTGAGCAGCACGCCCGCCAGGATCACCGATCCCGCGGTCGGCGCCTGGACGTGCGCATCGGGCAGCCACGTATGGACGGGCCACATCGGCATCTTGACGGCGAACGAGGCGAAGAAGGCGAGCCACAGCCACGTCTGCACATGCGCCGGGAAGTCGAACGCCTGGAGCGCGGGAATGCTCGACGTGCCCGCCACCTGCGCCATGTACAGCATCGCGACGAGCATCAGCAGCGAGCCGAGCAGCGTGTAGAGGAAGAACTTGTACGACGCGTAGATGCGGTTCGCCCCGCCCCAGATGCCGATGATGAGATACATCGGGATCAGGCCGGCCTCGAAGAAGAGGTAGAACAGGAACAGATCCTGCGCCGCGAAAGTGCCGATCATCAGCGTTTCGGTCAGCAGGAACGCCGCCATATATTCCGGCACGCGCTTCTCGATCGCGCGCCAGCTCGCGCCGATGCAGATCGGCATCAGGAACACGCTGAGCATGATGAGCATCAGCGCGAAGCCGTCGATGCCGAGATCCCAGGCGAAGAAGCCGAGCCGCGGCCCGTGCTCGACGAACTGCCACTGCGCGCCGCCGATGTCGTAGTTCGCCCAGAGCAATGCCCCCAGCACGAAGTCGACCAACGTCGCGCCCAGCGCCACCGCACGGGCGGTGGCTGCGGGCAGGAAGAGGCAGGCGATCGCCGCGAGCGCGGGGATCAGCAGCATGATCGAAAGGATGGGCAACCCGCTCACTGTGCGATCGCCCAGGTGACGACGGCGGTCAGACCGATCAGCATGACGAAGGCATAGGTATAGACATATCCGTTCTGGAGCCGGCCCGCGACGCGGCTGGAGAGCTGCACCACCCAGGCCGAGCCGTTCGGCCCGAACCGGTCGATCGTCTGCTCGTCGCCGCGATGCCACAGCAGGCGGCCGATGGCGAAGGCGGGACGGACGAACAGCAGGTGATAGAGCTCGTCGAAATAATATTTGTGGACGAGGAAGCGGTACAGGATGCGGAACTGGTCCGCGACCGCCGTCGGGAAGGCCGGCGCCTTGATATAGGCGTACCAGGCGGTGAACAGGCCGAGCAGCATGGCGATCGTCGCCGACAGCTTGATCGGCACCGGCACCTCATGCATCGCGTGCATCAGGTGTTCGCGGAACGCGATGTCGCCCTTCCAGAACGTCTCGCCCGCGCTAGGCTCGATGAAATAGCCGTGGAAGACGAACCCGGCGGCGATCGCGCCGATCGACAGCAGCACCAGCGGCACCAGCATCGGCCACGGGCTCTCGTGCGGGTGATAGCCGCCCGTGCCTGCGGGCAGGTCGTGCTGCCCCGCACCGTGCGTCGACGGATGGACGCCGCTGTCCTCGGCCTGCGCCGGGGTGGCGTGTGCCTCGTCGGCGTGATGCGCGTCGTGGGCGTGCGCATGGGCATCATCATGGCCATGGGCATGATCGTGACCATGGGCGTCATGCAGCGCGTGCTGGATATGCTCCGATGCCGCCCAGCGCGGCTTGCCCCAGAAGGTCAGGAACATCAGCCGCCACGAATAGAAGCTGGTGATGAGCGCGACGAGCACGCCGACGAACCAGACGCCGGGCTCGCCCGCGGCCCAGCCCGCCTCGATGATTGCGTCCTTCGAATGGAAGCCCGCGAAACCGATGCCGAGCGGGTTGCCGAACACCGCCGGCAGGCCGACACCGGTGATCGCCAGCGTCCCCATCATCATGCCCCAGAATGTGACCGGAATGCTTTTGCGCAGGCCGCCGTAATAGCGCATGTCCTGTTCGTGGTGCATCGCATGGATCACCGAACCCGCACCCAGGAACAGCAGCGCCTTGAAGAAGGCGTGCGTGAACAGGTGGAACATCGCCGCGCCATAGGCGCCGACGCCCGCCGCGAAGAACATGTAGCCGAGCTGCGAACAGGTCGAATAGGCGATGACGCGCTTGATGTCGGTCTGCACCATCCCGACCGTCGCCGCGAACAGGCAGGTCGCGGCGCCGACGAACATGACGACGTGCAGCGCGGCCGGCGACGTCTCGAACATCGGCGACAGGCGGCACACCATGAAGACGCCCGCGGTGACCATCGTCGCGGCATGGATCAGCGCCGACACCGGGGTCGGGCCCTCCATCGCGTCGGGAAGCCAGGTGTGCAGGCCGAGCTGCGCCGACTTGCCCATCGCGCCGACGAACAGGAGCAGGCACAGCACCGTCATCGTGTCGGCACGCATGCCGAGGAAGCCGATCGTCGAGCCCGCCATGCCCGGCGCAGCCGCGAGGATCGCCGGGATCGAAACCGTTCCGAATACGAGGAAGGTGCCGAAGATACCCAGCATGAAGCCCAGGTCGCCGACGCGGTTGACGACGAACGCCTTGATCGCGGCGGCATTGGCGGACGGCTTGCGGAACCAGAATCCGATCAGCAGGTAGGATGCGAGGCCGACCCCCTCCCAGCCGAAGAACATCTGCACCAGCGTGTCCGCGGTGACCAGCATCAGCATCGCGAAGGTGAACAGCGACAAATAGGCGAAGAAGCGCGGCTGGTCCGGATCCTCGCTCATATAGCCCCAGCTATAGAGGTGGACGAGCGCCGACACGCTGGTGATGACGACCAGCATGATCGCGGTCAGCTGGTCGACGCGGAGCGACCAGTCGACCGCCATGTTGCCGCTGACGATCCACGTCAGCACCGGCTGGACGTGTGCCTCGCTGGTGCCGGCGAGGAAGCCGAGGAACACCGGCCAGGACAGCAGGCACGAGGCGAACAGCGCGCCGGTCGTGATGACCTTCGCCGGCACCGTGCCGAGCGCCCTGTTGCCGAGCCCCGCGACGATCGCGGCAAGCAGCGGCAGGAATACGATGAGTACAATCGAAGTCACCGAACGATCACCCCTTCATCCGGTTGACGTCATCGACCGCGATCGTGCCGCGGCCACGGAAATAGATCACAAGGATGGCAAGCCCGATCGCCGCCTCGCCCGCCGCGACGGTCAGCACGAACATCGCGAAGATCTGTCCGACCAGATCGTGCAGATAGGCCGAGAACGCGACGAGGTTGAGGTTCACCGCGAGCAGGATCAGTTCGATCGCCATCAGGATGACGATCAGGTTCTTGCGGTTGAGGAAGATGCCCAGCACGCCCATCGTGAACAGGATCGCCGCCACGACCAGATAATGCGTCAACCCAATCACAGCTGGACCCCCTGCCCGATCGGCGGCTGGACGTTGCGCGTCGCATCCTGCGGACGGCGCGCGTTCTGTCGGCCGATGTTCTGGCCGCGGACGCCGCCCCGCTGACGATGCGTCAGCACGATCGCGCCGATCATCGCGACGAGCAGGACGAAGCCCGCCGCCTCGAACACGAACAGATAGCGCGTGTAGAGCAGCTGCCCCATCGCCTGGATGTTCGGCACCGCCGTGTCGACCGGCGCGATGCGCTGGCCGACCTTCAGGCCGCCCGCGCTCCACGCACCGATGCCGATCAGGATCTCGGCGGCGAGCGCCACCGCCAGCGCCAGCCCCAGCGCCGCATAGCGCGCGACCCCGGCGCGCAGCTGCGCGACCTCGATGTCCAGCATCATGACGACGAACAGGAACAGCACCGCGACCGCACCGACATAGACGATGACGAGCAGCATCGCGATGAATTCGGCACCGACGAGCACCATCAGGCCCGCGGCGTTGAAGAAGGCGAGGATCAGCCACATCACCGAATGGACCGGGTTGCGCGACGAGATCGTCATCGCGGCCGATCCGATCACGACGATCGCGAAGAGGTAGAAGGCTATGGCCTGGATCACGAGTTGGTCGGCCCCCTGAGCCCGGAATCGAGTGCGGCGCGCATTAACGATACGGCGCGTCGGCGGCAAGGTTCGCCGCGATCGCGCTTTCCCAGCGGTCGCCGTTGTCGAGCAGCTTGGCCTTGTCGTAGATCAGTTCCTCGCGCGTCTCGGTCGAGAATTCGTAATTCGGCCCCTCGACGATCGCATCGACCGGGCACGCTTCCTGACACAGGCCGCAATAGATGCACTTGGTCATGTCGATGTCGTAGCGCGTCGTGCGGCGGCTGCCGTCGTCGCGCGGCTCGGCCTCGATCGTGATCGCCTGCGCCGGACATACCGCCTCGCACAGCTTGCACGCGATGCAGCGTTCCTCGCCGTTCGGATAGCGACGCAGCGCATGTTCGCCGCGGAACCGCGGCGAGATCGGATTGCGCTCGAAGGGGTAGTTGATCGTCGCCTTGGGCTTGAAGAAATACTTCAGCGTGAGGGCATGCGCCTTCACGAATTCCCACAAGGTGAACGACTTGATGATCTGTGCGACGCTCAAGAGCTCAATCCCAACATCCGGTCGATCAGTACGACCAACAATCCGATACCGACGCCCGCGAGCGCCTTGTCCCGCATCACCTGAGGCCGCAGGCCACGCGCGATCATCCAGTCCGACACCTGGCTCATGCCGGCACGCCGACGCGCAGCAGCATCAATACGCTCGACACCAGGAACACCCAGAACAGCGACAGCGGCAGGAACACCTTCCACCCCAGCCGCATCAGCTGGTCGTAGCGATACCGCGGCACGGTCGCCTTCACCCAGCTGAACAGGAAGAAGAAAAACAGGATCTTGGCGAACAGCCAGATGATCCCCGGGACGTAATAGAGCGGCGCCCAGTCGACCGGCGGCAGCCACCCGCCCCAGAACAGCGTCGCGTTGAGCGCACACATCAGCAGCACGTTCGCATATTCGCCGAGCCAGAAGAGCGCGAAGCTCATCGAGCTGTACTCGGTCTGGTATCCGGCGACGAGCTCGCTCTCCGCCTCGGTCAGGTCGAACGGCGCGCGCTGCGTCTCGGCCAGGCTGGAGATGAAGAACATCACCGCCATCGGGAACAGCAGCGGGTTGATCCCGAAGGCGTTGATGTGGAGATTGAGCGTGCTCACCTGCGAGGCGACGATGCCGCTGAGGTTGAACGTCCCCGCCCACATCACGACCGAGATCAGGATGAAGCCGATCGCGACTTCGTAGCTGACCATCTGCGCCGCGGCACGCAGTGCCGAATAGAAGGGGTATTTGGAGTTCGACGCCCAACCCGACAGGATGATGCCGTAGACGCCGAGGCTCGACGCGGCCAGCACGTACAGCAACCCGACGTTGATGTCGGCGAGCACCACGCCGGCCCCGAACGGCACGACCGCCCAGACGATCAGCGCCACCGTGAAGGTGATGATCGGCGCAAGCAGGAACAGCGCCCGGTTCGCCGCGGCGGGGACGATGGTTTCCTGCAGGAACACCTTCAGTCCGTCCGCGAACGACTGGAGCAGGCCGAACGGACCGACGACGTTGGGGCCGCGGCGCAGCGCCATCGCCGCCCAGATCTTGCGATCAGCGTAGATAATCATCGCCACCGCCAGCATCAGCGGCAAGGCGATCACGAGGATGCCGACGATCGTCGCGACGAACCATGCCCAGTCGTAGGACATGCCGACGGTCGTGTTGAAGAAACCGGTCACTCCGCCGCCTCCGCGAACGTTTCGCCATGGACCAGTTCCGCCGAGCAGCGCTGCATCGTCGGCGATGCGCGGCAGATCGCGTTGGTCAGGTAGAAATCCTTGATCGGATAGCCGGACAGGCTGCCCTGCGCAGCCGCATCCAGCGCTGGCGGCGCCCAGTCGAACGTCGCCAGCCCCGGCTTGCCGAGCGCCGGCACATCGTTCGCCATCGCCTCGCGCAGGCCGGCGAGGCTGTCGAACGGCAGCGTGTGGCCCAGCACGTCGGACAATGCGCGGAAGATCGCCCAGTCCTCGCGCGCGTCGCCCGGCGGGAACACCGCGCGCTCGCCGCGCTGGACGCGCCCTTCGAGGTTAACCCACGTCCCCGATTTCTCGGCATAGGTCGCGCCCGGCAGGATCACGTCGGCATGATGCGCCCCGGTATCGCCGTGATGGCCGACATAGACCTTGAATCCGCCGAAGCGGGAATAGTCCACCTCGTCCGCGCCGAGGAAGAAGGTGACGCCCGCGCCCGAAAGGTCGCCGATGCCGCCCGCCTGCGCATAGCCGAGCATCAACCCGCCCATACGGCTCGCTGCCATATGGACGACGTTGAAGCCGTTCCAGCCCTCGCGGACGAGGCCGTATTGCTTCGCGAAGGCGAGCGCGGCGCCATGGCCGCCCTTCAACGCACCGCCACCGACGATCACCATCGGCGTCCTGGCGTCGGCGAACGTCTTCGCCACCGCCTCCGGCAGCGCACCGATCAGCGACAGGTCGGCGCCGAGCCACTCGACCTTGTAGGTCAGTTCCGTCTCCGGACCGATCGCGAAGACCTTCGCGCCCTTCTTGATCGCCTTGCGCACGCGCGTGTTCACCAGCGGCGCTTCCCAGCGCAGGTTGGTGCCGACCAGCAGGATCGCGTCGGCGCGTTCGACCCCGGCGATCGTCGTGTTGAAGTTCACCGCCGAGAGGCTGGACGTATCATAGTCCATCCCCGTCTGCCGCCCCTCGAGCAGCGACGAGCCGAGCTGGCCCAGCAACGCCTTGGCGGCATACATCGTCTCGCAGTCGACCAGGTCCCCCGCCACCGCGGCGACGTTCGATGCCGCGGCATCGACCTTCGCCTTCACGACCGCGAACGCCTCGTCCCAGCTCACCGGCACGAGCGTGCCGTCGCGGCGGACATAGGGCCGGTCGAGGCGGCGACGCACCAGGCCGTCGACATGATGGCGCGTCTTGTCGTGCGCCCATTCCTCGTTCACGTCCTCGTTGATCCGGGGCACGCACCGCAGCACCTGACGGCCGCGGCTGTCGAGGCGGATGTTCGTCCCCACCGCGTCCTGCACGTCGATCGTCAGCGTCTTCTTCAATTCCCAGGGCCGCGCCTCGTAGGAATAGGGCTTCGACGTCAGCGCGCCGACCGGGCACAGGTCGACGACGTTGCCGCTGAGCTCGCTCGTCACCGCCTGCTCGAGATAGCTGGTGATCTGCATGTCCTCGCCGCGATAGATCGCCCCGATCTCCTCGACCCCGGCGACCTCTTCGGCGAACCGGACGCAACGCGTGCACTGGATGCAACGGGTCATGATCGTCTTGACGATCGGCCCCATATACTTCTCGGTCACCGCGCGCTTGTTCTCGTCGTAGCGCGAATGGCCGCGGCCATAGGCGACCGACTGGTCCTGCAGGTCGCACTCGCCGCCCTGATCGCAGATCGGGCAATCGAGCGGATGGTTGATGAGCAGGAATTCCATCACGCCCTCGCGGGCGTTCTTCACCATCGGCGTGGTGGTGAATACTTCCTGATTGTCCGCGGCGGGCAGCGCGCAGGACGCCTGCGGCTTCGGCGGCCCCGGCTTCACCTCGACGAGGCACATGCGGCAATTGCCGGCGATGCTCAGCCGCTCGTGATAGCAGAAGCGCGGGATTTCGCGCCCTGCGGCTTCACACGCCTGGAGGACCGTCGCGCCCTGCGGCACCTCGACCTCGATCCCGTCTACCTTCAGCTTGGGCATTATCTCGTTTCCTGCGACGCGGTCGTCACCGATGGCACGGTTCCGCGATAGAGCACTTCACCGAGGGCGCCTTCCAGAATGAGCTTGCTCAGCGTGATCTTCTGCCCATCGTACAAGCATGATCCCAGCTTGGGCGCCAGCACCGCAAACGCCGCATTCTGCGTCTTGCTCGCCGTCGGTCCCATCACGACCGCCGATGCCGTCGCCGGGTCGCGCGTGACGACGCATTGCGCGAAGGCCAGCAAGGCCATCTGCACCGAAAGGGTCGCGTCGGCCGGATCGGTCTTGACGACGGGATCGAACGGTACCGCCGGCATCTGCCACGCGACCTTCCGCGCCCGTGCATCGTTGCGACGGCGATAGAGCTCGACGAACAACGCCCCTCTCAGCAGCAGCGGCTTGAACCGCAGCTCGCCACTCGACAGACATTCGTCATCCGCCAGCCGCGCCAGCGAAGGCCCGTCGATCTTGTCCGCGGGCCGCGCCGCGATACCGGTTACGCGAGCCGATTGACGGTCCACGGTGCACCGCGCGAATTCCGCCATTGCGATCCGGCCACGATCGATGTCGGACAGGCCAGCCCCCTCGGCAATGCGCGCGCGACGCGGGATGGGGATGTTGGATCCCGTATCCATCTCCGTCTGCTTTTGCGCGACCGCCGGCGATCCGATCGATAGACCGAGCATCGCCACCATGAGCGATACCTTCACTCCGCCGCCTCCTGCATCGGCGCCATGTCGCCGCCGCTACGTTCGGTGATCCGGCGTTCCAGCTCGGGGCGGAAATGCCTGATGAGACCCTGGATCGGCCACGCCGCGGCGTCCCCGAGCGCACAGATGGTGTGGCCCTCGATCTGCTTGGTGACCTGATGCAGCGTGTCGATTTCCGCGATGTCGGCATCGCCGGTGCGCAGCCGTTCCATCACGCGCCACATCCAGCCGGTGCCTTCGCGACACGGCGTGCACTGGCCGCAGCTCTCGTGCTTGTAGAAGTAGGAGATACGGCTGATCGCACGGACGATGTCGGTCGACTTGTCCATCACGATCACCGCCGCGGTGCCGAGGCCGGAGCCGACCGCCTTCAGCCCGTCGAAGTCCATCGGCGCATCGATGATGTCGCGTGCCGGTACCAGCGGCACCGACGACCCGCCCGGGATCACCGCGAGCAGATTGTCCCAGCCGCCGCGGATGCCACCGCAATGCGTTTCGATCAGCTCGCGGAAGGTCAGGCCCATCGCGTCCTCGACGACGCACGGCTTATTCACGTGGCCGCTGATCTGGTAGAGCTTCGTGCCCTTGTTGTTCTCGCGCCCGAAGCCCGAGAACCACGCCGCACCGCGCCGCAGGATGGTGGGTGCCACCGCGATCGATTCGACATTGTTCACCGTCGTCGGGCAACCGTAGAGCCCCGCCCCGGCCGGGAACGGCGGCTTCAGGCGCGGCTGGCCCTTCTTGCCTTCAAGGCTTTCGAGCATCGCGGTTTCTTCGCCGCAGATGTACGCGCCGGCACCCCGATGCACGAAGACGTCGAAGTCGTAGCCGGACCCGCTCGCGTTCTTGCCGATCAGGCCACGGTCATAGGCTTCGGCGACGGCCGCGAACAGCGTCTCCGCCTCGCGGATATATTCGCCGCGGATATAAATATAGGCCGCCCGCGCGCGCATCGCATAGCCCGCGATCAGCGCGCCCTCGATCAGCTTGTGCGGATCGTGGCGGATGATCTCGCGGTCCTTGCACGAACCGGGCTCGGATTCGTCGGCGTTGATGACGAGGAAGTTCGGCCGGTCGGGCTTGGGCTCCTTGGGCATGAACGACCATTTCGTGCCCGTCGGGAAGCCCGCGCCGCCACGACCGCGCAACCCGCTCGCCTTGATGACGTCGATGATCGCGTCCTGGCCGAGCGCCATCAGCGCCTTGGTATTGTCCCAGTCGCCGCGCTTCAGCGCCGCTTCCAGGTTCCACGGCTGGAACCCGTAGACGTTGGTGAAGATGCGATCCTTGTCGGCAAGCATCAGGCCCACTCGCTCCGATAATCGTGGTTGGCGTCGACCATCGCGGTCAGCGTCGTCGGGCCGCCTTCGGGACAGCTCGTCTGGCGACCGATCGTCGAGCCGGTCTTCGGACTTTCGCCCCTGGCCAGCGCCTCGAGCACGGCGACCGTGCGATCGTAGTCGAGGTCTTCGTAATTGTCGTCGTTGATCTGGACCATCGGCGCATTGGCGCAGGTGCCTAGGCACTCGACCTCGGTCAGCGTGAACATCCCGTCGGGCGTCGTGCCCCCCTTCACGAGGCCGCGATTCTTGCACGCGGCGAGCACGTCGTCCGACCCGCGCAGCATGCACGGCGTCGTGCCGCACACCTGGACGTGATAGCGGCCGACCGGCGCCAAGTTGAACATCGTGTAGAAGGTCGCGACCTCGAACACGCGCATGTACGGCACGCCGATCGCCCTCGCGACGAATTCGATCACCGGCACCGGCAGCCAGCCCTGCGTCTCCGTTTCCGCCCCGACCTGCCGCTGGGCGAGATCGAGGAACGGGATCGACGCCGACTGTTCGCGTCCCTTGGGGTAGCGCGCGAGGATCTCGTTCGCCTTGCGCTGGTTCTCGTCGTTCCACGCGAAGCCGCCCCAGCGGGCGCGGGTCTCGGCTTCGTCGGGGATCTGGGGTGCTTCAGCCATGAGTACGAGACCGCATCATAAAGGTGACCTTCGAGAGCACCAGATAGTCAATTGCCATGACACACATCAGTGCCAACACGACATGGGACACCGTTCGAGCTTCTAATGAGTGATCGACAACCGGTACGAGAGCCGCGTTTGCGCCAATCAACATCATAAGAAGTCGATCGAGAAACTTTCGCGCAGTCTCGCTCACCGGTCGCACTCCCCGAACACGATATCCATCGCACCAAGGATCGCGGTCGTATCCGCGAGCATGTGGCCACGGCTCATGAAGTCCATCGCCTGAAGGTGGCTGAACGCGGTCGGCCGGATCTTGCAGCGATAGGGCTTGTTCGACCCGTCGGAGACCAGGAAAACGCCGAATTCGCCCTTGGGGCTCTCGGTCGCGACATACACCTCGCCCGCGGGCACGTGATAGCCCTCGGTATACAGCTTGAAGTGATGGATCAGCGCTTCCATCGACTGCTTCATTTCGGCGCGCTTGGGCGGCACGACCTTGCGGTCGGACGAGGCGATCGGCCCCTCCGGCATGTCGCGCAGGCATTGTTTCATGATCCGCGCCGACTGGCGGACCTCCTCGACGCGCACCATAAACCGGTCGTAGCAATCGCCGCGCGTGCCGACGGGCACGTCGAATTCCATCCGGTCGTACACATCGTAGGGCTGCGACTTGCGCAGGTCCCAGGGGATGCCGGCGGCCCGGATCATCGGCCCGGAGAAGCCCCAGGCGATCGCATCCTCGCGGCTCACCGTCGCGATGTCGACGTTGCGCTGCTTGAAGATGCGGTTGTCCGCGACCAGGCTGATCGCATCCTCGAACAGGCGCGGCAGCCGCGTGTCGAGCCAGTCCGCGATGTCGGTCAGCAGCTTGAGCGGCACGTCCTGATGCACGCCGCCGGGCCGCAGGTAATTGTGGTGCATGCGCGCGCCGGTGGCGCGCTCGAGGAAGTTGTAGCAATCCTCGCGCACCTCGAACATCCACAGGTTCGGCGTCATCGCGCCGACATCCATCACGTGGCTGCCGAGGTTCAGCATGTGGTTCGAGATGCGCGTCAGCTCGGCGAAGAACACGCGCAGATACTGGGCGCGGATCGGCACCTCGATGTCGAGCAGCTTCTCGATCGCCAGCACGAACGTGTGTTCCATGCACATCGGCGAGCAATAATCGAGCCGGTCGAAATACGGGATCGCCTGTGCATAGGTCTTGTATTCGATCAGCTTTTCGGTGCCGCGATGCAGCAGGCCGACGTGCGGATCGATCCGTTCGATGATCTCGCCGTCCAGCTCCATCACCAGCCGCAGCACGCCGTGCGCCGCGGGATGCTGCGGGCCGAAATTGATCGTGTAGTTCTGGATGGTGACGTCGCCCGTCGTCGGGTCGCCCGCGTCGGTCACGTGCATCAGCTCGTCGACATAGTCGCTCACTGGTTCTGCCCTCCGCTCTTGTCGCTGCCCGCGGTCGGTACGACGTCCGCGTCGCGGGGCTTGTCCTGCGGCTGGTTGCCGGGATCGGGCTCGCCCGCGCCCGTCTGCGCCGTCGTCTCGCTCGTCTTCGCCTCGTTCACCGGGCTCGCCACCTGCGGCTTCGCCGGCGCGTCGGCCCTGACGATCGCGTCTGCCGCCAACGGCGTCGGCGCGCCCTTGGCCTCCGGTACCATCGCCTTCTCATCGCCGGGAAGGACGTATTGCGCACCCTCCCACGGGCTCTGGAAGTCGAAATTGCGGAAGTCCTGCGCCAGTTGCACCGGCTGATAGACGACGCGCTTCGCCTCTTCCGAATAGCGCATCTCGACGAAGCCCGAGAGCGGGAAGTCCTTGCGCTGCGGATGGCCGCGGAAACCATAATCGGTCAGGATGCGGCGTAGGTCGGCATTACCGGTGAACAATACGCCGTACATGTCGTACACTTCGCGCTCCAGCCAGCCCGCGACCGGCCAGATGCCCGTCACGGACGGGACCGGCTTGACGTCGTCGGTGGCGACATGGACGTGCAGCCGATGGTTGCGCGTCAGCGACAGCAGGCAATAGACCACCTCGAAGCGCTCGGGGCGCTCCGGATAGTCGACGCCCGCGATCTCCATCAGCTGCTGGTATTCGAGGCCCGGCGTGTCGCGCAGCGCGATGAGCGCGGTCACGATGCTGTCGCGCTCCACATAGAGCGCGACCTCGCCGACCTGGTCGACCGCATCGATCAGCGCCGGCCCGAGCCGTCCGCGGACCGCCTCGATCGTCTCGGCGTTCAGGTGCGCCGCATAGGCGGGAGCCGGCGCCCTCACCGTTCGATGCTCCCGCTGCGCCGGATTTTCCGCTGCAACTGCATGATGCCGTACAACAGCGCTTCCGCGGTCGGCGGGCAACCGGGCACGTAGATATCGACCGGCACGACCCGATCGCAGCCGCGCACGACGCTGTAGCTGTAATGGTAATAGCCGCCGCCGTTCGCACAGCTGCCCATCGAGATGACGTATTTCGGCTCCGACATCTGGTCGTAGACCTTGCGGAGCGCGGGCGCCATCTTGTTGCACAGGGTGCCCGCGACGATCATCACGTCGGACTGGCGCGGGGAGGCGCGCGGCGCGGCGCCGAACCGCTCCAGGTCATAGCGCGGCATGTTGACGTGGATCATCTCGACCGCGCAGCAGGCGAGGCCGAACGTCATCCACCACAGCGAGCCCGTGCGCGCCCATTGGAACAGATCCTCGGTCGAGGTGACGAGGAAGCCCTTGTCGGTCAGTTCGCCGTTCAGGCTGTCGAAGAACCCCTGGTCGGGGGGGACCAGCGAGGTGGCGGCAGCCGAGCGATTGAGTTCGACGGGTCCGGACATGGGGGTCATTCCCAATCCAACGCTCCCTTTTTCCACGCGTAGACGAGCCCCAGCGCAAGCTCGCCGATAAAGATCATCATCGAAATCCACGCGGTCCAGCCGATGCTGAACACCGACACCGCCCACGGATACAGGAAAGCGGCTTCGAGATCGAAGATGATGAACAGGATGGCGATCAGGTAGAATCGCACGTCGAACTGGCTGCGCGGATCCTCGAATGCGGGGAAGCCGCACTCATATTCCGACAGCTTCTGCTCGTTCGGCTTGTCCGCCCCGGTCAGGCGCGCAACCAGCATCGGCAGGAATACGAACGTGCTCGAGAGCGCCAGGGCGACGCCCAGAAACAGAAGGATAGGCAGGTATTGCGACAGATCGACCAAAGGGCTTCTCGCAGGTGCGAAGGGTGTGGGGTCGCTTTAGGCCCGCCGGCAGGGGCGGGCAAGGCCGGGAGGCCATGAGAATCACTCGCAACTGGCGCCCCGGCGCCGGCCCGCCCCGCGCACGAAGCGGGTGCGGATCACAGGCGCGGCGGTCTGTCGGTCCGCGCGTTTACCGCAACGCGCCGGCCACCAGCTTGTGCAGCTTGACGTGAAGGCCGTCGTTCGCGGCGAGGAACTCGTTGCGCTCCATCGCCCGGTCGGCCCCGCGGAAATCGGTGACGTAGCCGCCGGCTTCCTTGACCAGCAGCATGCCCGCCGCCGTGTCCCAGGGCTTGAGGCCCGATTCCCAATAGCCGTCGTATCGGCCCGCCGCGACCCAGGCGAGGTCGAGCGCCGCCGAACCGAAGCGGCGGATGCCCGCGACTTCCGGCGCGATCGCACCGAAGATGCGGCTCCACTGGACGAAATCGCCATGCCCCAGGAACGGGATACCGGTCGCGATCAGCGCTTCGGACAGGTCGCGGCGGCCCGACACCCGCAGCCGTTGGTCGGTGAGCCACGCTCCCCTGCCCTTTTCCGCCCAGAAGCTTTCGTCGGTCAGCGGCTGATAGACGAGCGCGGTCGTGATCTCGCGCTTGCCCGACGGGGTCGGCTCCTCGACCGCGATCGAGATCGCGAAATGGGGTATGCCGTGGAGGAAGTTCGAGGTGCCATCGAGCGGATCGATGATGAACCGCGGCTTGTCCGGATCGCCCGCAACCTCGCCGCCTTCCTCCATCAGGAAGTTCCAGTCGGGCCGCGCGCGGCTCAGTTCCTCGTACAGCGTCTGCTCCGCGCGGCGATCGGCGATCGAGACGAAATCCGCCGGTCCCTTGCGGCTGACCTGGAGGTTCTGCACCTCGTTGAAGTCGCGGCGCAGCGCCGTGCCGGCCTTGCGGGCGGCACGTTCGATGACGGTGAAGAGGCCGGAATGGCTGGGCATGATGGGCTTTCTAGCCCCTCCCCTTCAGGGGAGGGGTTGGGGTGGGGAATCGGGTTGGAGGAGGTGAGCTGCGTAAAGCCGCACCGCCCCACCCCAACCCCTCCCCTGAAGGGGAGGGGCTTTCGAACGATCAATCCGCGCGGCGGACGTAGGTCTGTTCGTAGACGTCGACGACGATCCGGGTGCCCGCGCCGATATGCGGCGGCACCATCACGCGCACGCCGTTGTCGAGGATCGCGGGCTTGTAGCTCGACGAGGCGGTCTGCCCCTTCACCACCGCATCGGCCTCGACGATCATCGCCTCGATCGTGCTCGGCAGTTCGACCGAGATCGGCTTTTCGTCGTACAGTTCGAGCACGACGTCCATGCCGTCCTGAAGGAAGGCCGCGGCATCGCCCAGGATCCCGGCGTCGAGCGTGATCTGCTCGTAATTGTCCTTGTCCATGAAGGTCAGCGCCTCGCCGTCGCGGAACAGGAACTGGAAATCCTTGGTGTCGAGGCGGACGCGCTCGACCGTCTCGGCCGAACGGAAGCGGACGTTGTTCTTGCGACCGTCGATCAGGTTCTTCATCTCGACCTGCATGTACGCGCCGCCCTTGCCGGGCTGCGTATGCTGGATCTTGACGGCGCGCCAGATGCCGCCCTCATATTCGATGATGTTGCCGGGACGGATGTCCACGCCGCTGATCTTCATGGTCTGAACCTACTGGAAAGAGCGAATGGGCGACGCGGCCTGCGCGCGCCCGGTGCCCGCCCTTACCGTGCGGGGGCGCGGGCGGCAAGCATGGGGAAGGGATTGACGTCCTCGCCCTGATACCAGCGTTCTTCCGGGCGCATGCGTTGCAGGCCGAAATGCAGGTGATAATTGCCCGGCCCGGCGTCGCCGGTATCGCCGACATAGCCGATCGGCTGGCCCGCACGAACCGCCTGCCCCTCGGTGAGGCCGGGCGCGTATCCGGACAGATGTGCGTAATAATAGATCCAGCGCCGGTCCGGCGACCGGACATAGGCCGTCGTGCCGCCGAGCGCCGACCGGAACAGCTTTTCTACCCGGCCGGCCGCGGCGGCTATGACGGGCGTGCCGCCCGGCGCCATGATGTCGGTGCCGTGATGGCCGCGCGTGCCGCCGCCGCGGGCATCGCCCCAGCTGTCGGCGATGGCATCGCGGCGGACGCCCGCGACCGGCACGGTCAGCACCCCCGTGTCCGCATCCGGCCGGTCGGCGATCGCGGCGGCGACCCGGGCCGCGCGACGCTCGGTTGTTCCGAAGCTGGTCATCGCCGCAAAGGCCGCGACGACGAGCAACAGCAGGCCGAGAATGCCCCAGCCGAGGCGCGTCATGCCCGCGCCCCCGTGCCCGCCCGCCGATCATACGGCCGGGCGTGCCCCCGACGGGAGAAGCGACACTGGGCGGCGGCGGCATGGACGCATGGCGGGCGGCGGTCGCGCATCGGCATCACGCCTGGAACACGGCCTTGGTCCCCGGCCTGACCATCTGCGCCAGACGGGCCACATCCCAATTGGTCAGCCGGATGCAGCCGTGGCTCTCCGTGCGGCCGATCAGTTCGGGGTGCGGCGTGCCGTGGATACCATAATGCTCCTTCGACAGGTCGAGCCAGACCACGCCGACCGGACCATTGGGCCCCGGCGGCAGCAGCTCCTTGTCGTCGCCCTTCTTGGCGTCCCAGAACAGCGCCGGATTGTAATGGAACTTGGGGTTGTAGTCCGCGCCGTAGATCTTCCACGTCCCCAGCGGCAGCGGATCGTGCTCCGACCCCATCGTGGCGCTGAACTGCGCGATCAGCCGGTCGTCCTTGTCGAGCACGCGCAGCACGCCGTCAGACTTATCGACGACGATGTGATCGGCGACCGGCTGGGTCGCATCGACGTTGAGCATGCCCAACGTCTGGCGCCAATGGTCGGGCAATTTCGCATCATAGTCGCGCGACGCGGGCAGCGCGTTGGGCACGACGATCGTGTTGCCGACCTTCAGCCGCGTCGTCGGCGAATTGAGCGCGATCAGCACCGCGGGCTGCGTGTGGAACATCTCCGCCAGCTTTTCCATCGGCGTCGCATAGCCGAGGCTGGGCAACTTCGCCTGTTCGGCATAATCCTTGGGCAGCGGGTTGTAATAGGGGCCGGCGAGCGCCTCGCGGGTCAGCGTGAAGCGCGCGGTCGGCCGCTTGGCGCGATAGGGGTAGAGCGCGCGGAGCGTCGCCGCATCGGGCTTGCCGGTCCGCGGCAGGCCCTTGGCCTCCTGAAACCCCTTGAGCGCGGCGGTGAGCGACTGCCCGCCCTTGCCGTCGAGCACGCCGGGACCGAAGCCGAGCGCGTCGAGGATCACCTGGACATGCAGGATGTTGCGGTCGGGCGGCGTCGGCACGGCGACGGGCGCCTGGCCGATCGCGGGGGCGACGAGCGCGGCGCCCGCCAGGAGTGCCGTTGCGAAAAGCGCCTTCATCGATCCAGTCCTTCACCGTTACGCATCCGCATCAAACGGTTGGCGACGGATCGGGTTTCGTCGGCGGAAGCGGGATGCGACCAGTCAGCGTTTCAGGACGTCCGCGAACGCCTTCACCGCCGCGGCCTCGTCGCCGTTCCACACCGCGCCGCAGGTCGCGAGGAAATCGGCGCCCGCCGCCACCAGCGGCGGCGCATTGGCGGGGGTGATTCCGCCGATCGCGACGCTCGGGATCTCGAACATCGATGCCCACCACGACAGGATCGACGGATCGGGCCGATGCTCGACCGGCTTCGTCGACGTCGGATAGAAAGCGCCGAACGCGACATAGTCGGCGCTCCCCTCGCCCGCCTCCATCGCGAGGTGGCGGCTGTCGTGACAGGTCGCGCCGATCTGGGTGTCGGGGCCGAGCGCGTCGCGCGCCTCGCGCGCGGTGCCGTCCTGCTGGCCCAGATGCACGCCGTCCGCCCCCAGTCGCTTGGCCAGCGCGATGCTGTCGTTGACGATGAAGGCGACCTCGCGATCCGCGCAGATCCGCTGCAACGGCTCGGCCAGCGCCGCCGCGGCATGCTGGTCGATGTCCTTGACGCGGAACTGGAATGCCGCGACCGGCCCGGCGTCGAGCGCGCGCGCGAGCCGATCCGGGAAGGCGCCGCCGACGTCGAGCGGCGACACGAGGTACAGCTGGCACGGCGGCCGCCGGTCGTTGCGCTGGAAGTGCAGCGCGAAATCGGGATCGAGCGGGCCGAGGGGATCGTCTTCAGTCATCCGCGAGCGCCTAGCCGCTCCAGCGCCGCAGCGAAAGCCGCCGGATCGTCGAGCCGATGCGCGATGGCGACGATCCCCCGCCGGCCCGGCAGCGGCGCGCGAAGATCGACGACAACGTTGGGATAAGCGAGCAGCGCAAGGTTCAGGACCGACCTGTCCTTGATCGCCGCCGCGTCCCACGACGCGCGCAGTCCGGCGATCTGCCCCAGCGGGATCTCGACCGAGCGCAGCGTCCCCACCCGCATCACCAGCCGGTCCGTGTTCAGGAGCACCGGCCGGTGCGGCATCGCGACGATCGCCCGGACGATCCAGCCCAGTCCGATCAGCGTGACGAGCGACAGCAGGATCGCGATCCACGGATGCCAGATGGCCAGCAGCACATGCGTCACCGCCAGTTCGACGACGCCGATCGCGACGAGCATCCCCATCATCGGCGCGACCCCGTCCCGATAGCCGAAGCTGAGGTCGCCGCCGGCGGGGGGAGCGATGGCGCCGGTCATCGCCCGTAGCATCCCTCCCCCCGTTCGCGTCAGGCGGCCTCGCCGCGATAGATCGCGATCAGCTTGCCGAGCATGTCGAGCGCGTCCTCGCGGCTGCGCTGGAACGTGTTGCGACCGATGATCGAGCCGTTGCCGCCGCCCGCCAGGATGTCGCGCGCGTCCTGGTAGACGGCATCCGCGCCCTTGGCCGCGCCGCCCGAGAACACCACGATCCGGCGACCCGCGAAACTCGCCTGCACGACGTGGCGGACGCGGTCGGCCTGATTCGACCAGTCGGTGCCCTCGTACGCGCTCTTCGCCTCGGCCTGTTCGATATGCGCGCTCGGCAGTTTCACCTTGATGATGTGCGCGCCGAGCAATGCCGCCATGTGCGCGGCATAGGCGCCGACGTCGAGCGCCAGCTCGCCGTCCTTCGACAGCTTCCCGCCGCGCGGATAGCTCCAGATGACGGTGGCGATGCCGACCGACTTGGCTTCCTCGCTCAGCTCGCGGATTTCCTCCATCTGTTCGAAGATGCCGTCGCTGCCCGGATAGATGGTGAATCCGATCGCCGCGCAGCCGAGGCGCAGCGCGTCCGAGACGCTGGCGGTCACCGCCTGGTCGATCGTCGTCGCCCAGCTGTTCGAGCTGTTGAGCTTCAGGATCGTCGGGATCTGGCCTGCGAACGTGTCCGCGCCCGCTTCCAGCGGCCCCAGCGGTGCGGCATAGGCCGACAGGCCGGCGTCGATCGCGATCTGGTAGTGGTAATGCGGGTCGTAGGCGGGCGGATTGACCGCGAAAGACCGTGCCGGCCCGTGTTCGAAGCCCTGGTCGACCGGCAGTATCACCAGCTTGCCGGTACCGCCCAGCTTGCCCTGCATCAGGATGCGGGCGAGGTTCGCCTTCACCGCGGGGCTGGTCGCTTCATATTTGTCGAGGATCGTCTTCACGGCGGGGGTGAGGCTGGTCATGGGTTCGCTCCTTGGGGTTCGTATCGGGTCAAAGCATCAGCCAGCGGCGCAGCGCCTGGTCGATCTGCTCCATGCGGGTCGGGCTGGCGTGGCCGATCACGGCGACGATCCGTTCGCGTGCGACGCTGGTGATGCGGTCCACCTGCACCTCGCATTCGGCGGTGAGGCCATTGTGTTCGCGCGGCGACATGGCGACGCGGAACAGCGCCTCGCCGCCCATGATGCCGGTCAGCGGGCAGACGGTGATCGTCGCATGGGTGGCGTTGAACAGGTCGGACTGGACCACGACGCACGGCCGCGCCGCCATGCCGTCCGGGCCGTCGACCAGCACGATGCCGCCGTGCTTCACTTCCACGCGGTGCCATCCTGCCAGAAGGTCGTATCGCTGGCGGCGTCGCGTCCGCTGGCGCGCGTCGACTGGCGCCGCGCCTCGCGGCGATAGGCGTCGTCGTGCAGGTCGACGTAGCGCCGCACCGCCTCGCGCGCGATGTCGCTCTTGCTGCGACCCTGCGTGCGCGCGACGGCGGCGAGCCGCTCTTCCAGTTCGGTATCGAGTCGCACTCCGAGCATGCCGGCTCCTGTTTAACGCGTTTAACATACGCGCGCGGGCATGGCGGATCAACCGGATAAGCGCGGATCGTTGACGGACGAGGCCGGATGGCGTTCGACGGCCGCGGGGGGAGAACCAACATGCGCCTGTTCCGCGCCGCGATCGCCGCGGCCCTGCTGACCGTTACCGCGGCATCGACGCCGCCAACCGCATCGATCGTCGGCAAGCCCGCGCCGGACTTCGAGATCACGCTGATCGACGGCAGCAAGGTCAGGCTGGCCGACCTGCGCGGCCAGGTGATCGTGCTCAACTTCTGGGCGACATGGTGCGTGCCCTGTCGCGCCGAGCTGCCGCTGCTCGACGGTTATTACCGCGCGACGCAGCGTCACGGCCTGCGCGTCTTCGCGGTGGCGACGGAGGATTCGCTGCCAGCGTTCCGGATGAAGCCGCTGTTCGCCGCGCTGTCGATCACGCCGGCGCGGCGGATCCGTGGCCGGTACCCGCTGATCGGCAACGCGGTGCCGACCAACTATATCATCGATCGTGCGGGGACCGTACGCTTCGCGAAGGCGGCGGCGCTGGACCTCGACGATCTCAACGCGAACATCATCCCGCTGCTGCGCGAGGCGCCGCCGTCCTGACCGGCGCCTGCCGCAGGGTCAGCCGATCAGCGCCGCGACGCCGGGCAGGTCCTTGCCCTCCATCCATTCGAGGAACGCACCGCCCGCGGTCGAGACGAAGGTGAAGCGATCCGCGACCCCGGCCTGGTTGAGCGCCGCGACGGTATCGCCGCCCCCGGCCACCGACACCAGGCTGCCGTCCTGGGTCAGGGCGGCGGCGGTGCGCGCCAAGCTGACGGTGGCGACGTCGAACGGCGGCGTCTCGAACGCGCCCATCGGGCCGTTCCAGACGAGCGTTCGGCAGTTCTTGAGCACGTCGCCCAGCGCCTCGACCGCGCTCGGGCCGACGTCGAGGATCATCTCGTCCGCCGCGACCTCGTGGACGTTGACGGTGCGGACCGGCGGGTTGGCCCGGAATTCCTTCGCGACCACGACGTCGTACGGCAGGTGGACGGTGCAGTTCGCGCGGTCCGCCGCGTCGAGAATCTCGTCGGCGGTGCCGGTCAGCTCGTGCTCGCAGAGCGACTTGCCGACATCCACGCCGCGCGCGGCGAGGAAGGTGTTGGCCATGCCGCCACCGATGATGAGGTGGTCGACACGCGTGACGAGGTGCTTGAGCACGTCGAGCTTGGACGACACCTTGGCGCCGCCGACGACCGCGGCGACGGGATGCTCGGGATTGCCCAGCGCCTTTTCCAGCGCGACCAGCTCGGCTTCCATCGCACGCCCGGCATAGGCGGGCAGCGCGCGGGCGATCCCCTCCGTCGAGGCATGCGCGCGGTGCGCGGCGGAAAAGGCGTCGTTGACGTACAGGTCGCCGAGGCCCGCGAACCGGGCGACTACCGCCGGATCGTTCGTTTCCTCGCCGCCGAAGAAGCGGGTGTTCTCCAGCACCGCGATGTCGCCGGACTGCAGCGTCGCGACCGCGTCTTCCGCGCCCTCCCAGTCGATGAAGCGGACGTCGCGGCCGAGCAGCGCGCCATACGGCCGGACCACCATCGCCAGCGACATGGCGGGGTCGGGCACGCCCTTTGGCCGACCGAAATGCGCGAGGATCAGCACGATCGCACCACGATCCGCCAGTTCGGTGACCGTCGCCAACGTCGCGCGCAACCGCGTGTCGTCGGTGACCGCGCCATCGGCCATCGGCACGTTCAGGTCCTCGCGCACGAGCACGCGGCGGCCGCCGATGTCTCCCATGTCGTCGAGCGTCTTGAAGGGCTTGGTCACATCATGGTCCTTCGTCAGAAAAAGGGATCAGGCGGGCAGCAGGACCGCAACGGGATCGCCGACCGCGATCCGTCCCGCCACCTTCACCCGCGTGCACGCGCCGCCGCGCCAGTCGGTCTTGAGCGCCGCCTTCAGTCCGGTGGCGATCGTCTCCATGCGGCTGCACGGATCGCACTCCACCGTGATCTCCAGCTCGACCGCCCCGATCCGCATCCGTGTGCCGGGCACCTGGGGAATGTCGATGCCGTCGAGCAACAGGTTCACCCGCCGCTCCTGCCAGGGGATGGAGTGGCCCAGTTCGGCCATCGCGGCATCCCAGTCGCCGCGCTCCATCATCGTCACCTGGCGCCGGCCGCGCCCCCCGGGCTTCACCGCGCCGCGGAAGTCGCCGTGGAGGCCGCCCTCGACGGTCACGTCGACCGCATCGAGCACTTCCATCGGCGCCTTCGGATAGGCGTGCCGGGCGATGCCGGCCAGCACCCCCATGCCTAGAGGAAGCTCGCCATCACGGTCGCGGTATCGACCATGCGGTTCGAGAAGCCCCATTCGTTGTCGTACCAGCTGACGACGCGCACCAGCTTGCCGTCGAGCACCGCGGTTTCCAGGCTGTCGACGGTCGACGACTGCGGCGTGTGCATCAGGTCGATCGATACCAGCGGCTCGTCCGAATAGACCAGCACGCCCTTCAGCGGGCCGTCCTCGGCCGCCGCCTTCAGGATCGCGTTGACCTCGTCGCGCGTCGTGTCGCGCTTGGGCTGGAAGGTCAGGTCGACGAGGCTGACGTCGGGCACCGGCACGCGGATCGCCGATCCGTCCAGCTTGCCCTTCAGCTCCGGCAGAACCTCGCCCACCGCGCGCGCGGCGCCGGTCGTGGTCGGGATCATCGACATCGCAGCGGCACGCGCCCGGCGCAGGTCGGGATGGATCTGGTCGAGGATCTTCTGGTCGTTGGTATAGGCGTGGACCGTCGTCATCAGGCCGCGTTCGATCCCGATCGAATCGTTCAGTACCTTGGCGACCGGTGCCAGGCAGTTGGTCGTGCACGACGCGTTCGACACGATCGTGTGGTCGGCGGTCAGCTTGTCGTGGTTGACGCCGTAGACCACGGTGAGGTCGACGCCCTTGCCCGGCGCCGAGATCAGCACCTTCTTCGCGCCCGCATCGATATGCTTCTGGCAGGCGACGTTGTCGGTAAAGAATCCGGTGCATTCCAGCACCAGGTCGACGCCCAGCTCCTCGTGCGGCAGGTTCGCGGGATCGCGCTCGGCGGTGACGCGGATGCGCTTGCCGTCGATGACGAGGTCGTTGCCCTCGGCGCTGACCGTGCCCGGATATTTGCCATGCACGCTGTCGCGGCTGAACAGCCAGGCGTTCGACTTGGCATCGGCAAGGTCGTTGATCGCCACCAGCTCGAGATCGGTCGAATTGCGCTCGATGATCGCGCGCGCCACCAGGCGGCCGATGCGTCCGAAGCCGTTGATCGCAACCTTCACCGTCATCTGGTCTCTCCTCGCATGGGATGTCTGCGCGACGAAAAGGGGCCGCGCCGGGCGGGCAAGCCTTTGCGAGGGGGCGGCCCGTCCTGTCAACCGCGCGTGCGGTGCGGCGAGACGTTTGCGGTGTCGCGTTTGGGTCCTTGTCGCTCACCGGCGGCGCGCCTAACTGCCGGGGCATGGCCGACAACCCCACCGCCGTCGATCGCATCGACGCCGCGATCGCACGGATCGAATCCGCTATCGATGCCCGTGCGAAGGCGGGCGATGCGCTCGCCCGCCGGCATGCCGCGCTGAAGGCGCGGATGGCCGAGGCGGTGAGCGCGCTCGACGACGTGATCGCCCGCGGCGCCGCCTCCTGATGGCAAACGTCACGATCGATCTCGGCGGGCGCCCGCACACCGTCGCCTGTCGCGATGGCGAGGAAGCGCGGCTGCATCAGCTCGGCCGGATGATGGCGGATCACTGGCCGATCGCGCTCAGGGCCGCCGGCGGGGTGCCCGGCGAGCGTGCGATGCTGTTCGTCGCGCTGATGCTCGCGGACGAGCTGGACGAGATCCGGCAGCGCCCGCCGGAGGGCGCGGTGGTGAGCGAGCCGGCGCTGGCACGGATCGCCGACCGGCTGGAGGCGCTGGCGGCCGCGCTGGACGCAGGGCCGGCACCCCGCTGACCGCGCGCGCGGTGCCGGCGAAACCCTGCGCATCACCCATTGACAGCGCAGGCGGCACACCCTAGATTGGCGGAGGCGGGTTCTGCCCGGTACGAGCCTTACTTTATCCCTGAGGCTATTCATCATCCAAGGGGGCTGTCCCTGCCCGGACCCTGGTCCGACGCACATGGTCCCCACCTGACGTTACCAGGCGTCGGCGGATACTTTGGCACACGGCCACGGCGGTCCCGCCACCCGCTTCCCACCGGCCACCGGAGCGATGACAGACAAGCCTGCCCTCCGCGCCCGGCTGCGTGCCCTGCGTGGCGCGTTCGTCGCGGCCACGCCCATTGCGGTGCCGGCGGCATTCGCCGGGCGGCTGCATGCCGGCGCGATCGTCGCGGGCTACCGTCCGATCGGCGGCGAGGCCGATCCCGCCCCGCTGGTCCGAGCCGCCCGGAACGCCGGCTGCCGCATCGCCCTGCCGCATGTCACCACGCGCGCCGCACCGATCCGGTTCCTGGCGTGGGACGGGGTCGGCCCGCTCGTCGACGGGCCGTTCGGGCTGCGCCAGCCCGCCGACGACGCGGTCGAGGTGCGCCCCGACGTCATCCTCACGCCGCTGCTCGGCTTCGACGCCGCGGGCAACCGGCTGGGCCAGGGCGCGGGCCATTACGACCGCGCGTTCGCCGCCCATCCGCATGCGTGGCGGGTCGGCGTCGCCTGGTCGGTCCAACAGGTCGATTCGCTCCCCGTCGACCCGTGGGATATGCCGCTGCACGCCATCGCCACCGAATCGCACTGGATCGTTCCATGACCCCTACCTGGCGCAAGCCGGCCGGCACCTTCGCCATCATGGCGCTGATCCTCATCTGGTGCGGGGGCATCGTCAGCGTATCGGGGCTGGTCGGGGCGTGGCCGTGGTGGCTGCAACTGCCCTTCTACCTGGTGACGGGAATCGTATGGATCCTGCCGCTGCGGCCGCTGCTGCTGTGGATGGAGACGGGTCGCTGGCGCTAGGCCCTATCCGGATCGGTGCCCCGGCCGATGGACCGGATGGCGCGAGTGACGGGGCTCGAACCCGCGACCTCCGGCGTGACAGGCCGGCGCTCTAACCAACTGAGCTACACCCGCTTGAAGCGGTCGGACGGCACCGGTCGTCGATCCGACGATGGCGCAATCCCGCACGTTCCGATTAGCATTTCCCACGCCCCGACGGGGAATGGCGCGAGTGACGGGGCTCGAACCCGCGACCTCCGGCGTGACAGGCCGGCGCTCTAACCAACTGAGCTACACCCGCTGAAAGCGTTGAGGCGCGCCAACTAGGCGAGGCGCCGGGGGGTGTCAACGGCCTATTCGCGCACCGGTTCGCCGGGGGCGTCGCCGTCGTCCTCGCCGCGACGGCGGCGCTCGCGTTCCTGCTGGACCAGCGTGCCGTGCTCGAACAGGAAGCCGGCGATATCGGGCTTGCCCGCCGCGCCCAGAACGGTCTGGATGATGATGAGCAGCGGCACTGCGAGCAGCGCCCCCGCCGTCCCCCACACCCATCCCCAGAAGCTGATCGAGACGAGGATCATCAGCGGGCTGATCGTCAGCCGGTGCCCGACGATCAGCGGCGTGATCGCATTCGCCTCGACCAGGTGGCAGCCGATCATCACCGCCGGCGGCAGCATCGCCACCCAGATGTCGTTGAACGTCATCATGCCCCCGATCGCCAGCAGGAACATCGCGATGATCGGCCCGAAATAGGGGATGTAGTTCAGCAGCGCGACGATGCCCCCCCACATCAGCGGCGACGGCATGCCGATGAAATAGAGCGCGCCCGCCACCACCGCGCCCAGCGTCAGGTTGATGACCGTGATCGTGCCCAGATAGGCCGAGACGTCGTCGACGACGTCCTGGATCACGCGCGCGGTCGCCATCGCGCCATCGAAGCTGGTCCGCCCGGTGATCGTCTTCTTGCGCATCCCCGTCCAGCCGGACAGGAAGAAGAAGACGATCAGGATGCCAAAGAAGAACTGGACGATGACCGTCGGCGCCGACGTCGCGGCCAGCTCCAGGATCGAGCTCGGCGGCGCCACCGCCGCGGTCTGCGGCTGGCGGACGGGCGTCGAGGCGATCTGGCGAAACATCTTGTTCACCGACTTTTCGAGCGTCGAGTAGAGGTCGAGCAGCGGCGACAGGTTGTGCTGGATGCGGCTGATGCGGGTGGGCAGCAGCTGGAAAAAGTCGGTCGCCGGCACCACGATCGCCGCGATCGCGATATTGGCGATGATGAGGAACACCAGCACGCAGAACAGCGCCGCGATCGCGGACGGCACGCGCCGCCGCTCCAGCCATTCCAGCACCGGCACCAGCGCGATCGCGATGACCAGCGCGGCGGTCAGCGGCATGAAGAATTCGGCGCCGGACTTCAGCGCGAACGGCGTGCCGAGCGTCAGCCCGATCCCCGCGATCAGCGTCAGCGCGGCGAGCAGCCGGTCGCGGCGCTGCGCGATCCTGCCGATCTCCGACCGGCTGCCGGGCGAGAGCGGCGCGCCGAGCGCGACCTGCTCCTCCGGCGTCAGCGGAGCGGGAACGGATGCGGATACGGGGGCGTCGACCATGACGTTGCTCTAGCGTATTTTCGTATTCCGCCACCCTGCTTCTTGCACGATCGCCGGCCGATTGCGGCGATCAGTGCGCGACCGTCGCCGGCGCCGTTTCGGCCGCACGATCCTCGAACAGGGCCTTCAGCTGTTTCTTCAGGATCTTGCCGTTGGCATTGCGCGGCAGCGGGTCGGCGAGGAAGCGCACCGCGACCGGAACCTTGAACGCGGCGAGTCGCGCGCGGACGAAGGCCTGCAACTCCGCCTCGCTCGCGGTGCAACCGGGACACAGGTGGACGATCGCCGCCGGCTCCTCGCCCAGCGTGCGGTGGGGGATGCCGACCAGCGCCGCATCGGTGACCGCGGGATGCGCGTACAGCACGTTCTCCACCTCGATCGAATAGATGTTCTCGCCCCCCCGGATGACGATGTCCTTCGCCCGGTCGGCGATGAACAGGAATCCCTCGTCGTCGATGCGGGCGAGGTCACCGGTGCGTACCCAGCCGTCGAGGAAGGTCGCCGCCGTCGCCTCCGGCTTGTTCCAATAGCCCTTCACGATCATCGGTCCGCGCGCCCACAGTTCGCCGATCGTCCCGACGGGCAATGGCGTGACGCCGTCCTCGTCGCGAATCTCCACGTCCGCCACCGCGACCGGCGCACCGGCGCTGTCCGGGCGGTTGAGATAATCCTCGCCGCCATGCTGCGTCACCGTCGCCGTCGTCTCGGTCATGCCCCAGCCGTTGCCGGGCAGCGCGCCGAATTCCTCGTAGATCCGGCGGACCAGCTCGGGCGCCGAAGGCGCGCCGCCATAGGCGATCGTGTCGAGCGACGAGAGATCGTAACTGGCGCGATCCGGATGCTCGAGCAGTTGCCATGCGATCGTCGGCACGCCCCCGGTCATGTTGACGCGTTCGCGCTCGATCACCTCCAGCGCGCGGGTCGCGTCCCATTTGCGCAGGAACACCATCGTCGATCCGGTCGCGATCGCCCCCATCATCCCCGCCGAACAGGCGGTGACGTGGAACATCGGGATCACCGTCAGCGTCACGCGCGGCGTCGGCTCGGGCGGCGTCTCGCCACGGCGCAGGTAGGCGCGCGCCGCGGTGTAGCCGCTCGACAGGATGTTGGTCATGAAGTTGCGGTGCGTGCCCAGCGCGCCCTTCGGCGCGCCGGTGGTGCCGCTGGTGTAGAAGATCGTCGCATCGTCGTCCGGCGCCACGACCGCGTCGGGCAACGCGATGTCGGGCAGCGTTGCCCAGTCGTGCGGCGTGCCGATCAGCGTCTCCAGCCGCGCGACGCCGTCGCCGAGGGGCGTCGTCGCACGCGCGACGATGACGTCGGCGAGATCGGGGAGCGAGGCATACACCCCCTCGAGCCGGGCGTGACGCTCGCCGTCGACGATGAGCACCTTCGCCCCCGAATCGCGCAACCCGTATTCGAGCTCCGCCCCCGTCCACCAGGCGTTGAGCGGCACCATGATCGCGCCGATCGCCACCCCGGCAAAGAACGCCACCGGCCATTCGGGCAAATTGCGCATCGCGAGGGCGACGCGATCCCCCTTCCCCACCCCGAGCCCGACGAGGTGCGCCGCCAGCGCCGCCGCGGCGCGATAGTGCGCCGCATAGCCCACCCGTTCGTCCTCGTAGACGACGAACGGCCGGTCCCCGTGTGCACGGCTCGCTTCCAGCAGGGCGCGCATCGATGGCGGTGCGTTCTTCCAGACGCGGGTCGGCACATTCTGGATCACCGCCTCGTCCATCTCGAACCGGGCGCCCGGCGCGGTGAGCAGCGCGTGCACCTGCGACAGCGGCATCGCCGGCCACGACGGCGGCAGGTCTACGATCGGCTCGGCAACCACGTCGGTGTCCTCTCTCGGCTATCCGGCAGCCATGATTCCTGCCTTTCGATGAAAGGTTACTGTTGATTCCGCCACCACTCAAGGCAATAGGAGGGATAAGTTAGAAACTGGGGTATGGCACCGGATGACGGCCACTCATGCACGCGCGAACGGCTTCGATGCGGGACGGCTGGCGGCGATCGATGCCTTCCTGAAGGCGCGCTACCTCGACACCGGCCGACTGCCCAACGCGCAGCTGCTGATCGCGCGGGATGGCGAGATCGCGCATTTCTCGCATCAGGGCGCCGCGCGCGAAGGCGGTGCGGACATCGACGACCGCTCGCTGTTCCGCATCGCGTCGATGACCAAGCCGATCACCTCGATCGCCTTCATGATGCTGGTCGAGGACGGCAAGGTCGCGGTCGACACGCCGGTCCACCACGTCCTGCCCGAACTGAAGGGGCTCGGCGTCTATAACGGCGGCGGCGGCGGGGTGCCGTTCGTCACGCGTCCCACGACCGAGCCGATGCGCATGCTCGACCTGCTGCGCCACACTTCGGGACTGACCTACGGCTTCCAGAATCGCTCGAACATCGATGCCGCCTACCGCGAGTCCAAGATGGAAAGCTGGCACGGCAACCTGGACCTCGACGGCTTCGTCGCGGCGCTCGGCCGGCTGCCCCTCGAGTTTTCGCCGGGCGAGGGCTGGAACTATTCGGTGTCGACCGACGTGCTCGGCGCGGTGGTCGAGCGCGTGTCCGGCCAGACGCTCGACGCGTTCTTCGCGGAGCGCATCTTCGCCCCGCTCGGCATGCACGACACCTTCTTCCAGGTGCCGCCGGACAAGATCGACCGGCTGACCGACTGCTACACCCGCGTCGAGGGCCATCAGGAGTCCGGGGGCCGCGTGATGTACGACCGGGGCGCGGCGAGCGCGTGGAGCCGGCGGCCGAAGCTGCTTTCGGGCGGCGGCGGGCTGGTGTCGACCGCGCTCGACTATCACCGCTTCTGCCGGATGTGCGAGAATGGCGGGACGCTGGATGGCGCGCGGATCGTCGGGCGCAAGACGCTCGACCTGATGACGATGAACCACCTGCCCGGCGGCAAGGACCTCGCCAGCCTGTCGCGGTCGCTGTTCAGCGAGACGCAGAATGCCGGCACCGGTTTCGGCCTGGGCTTCGCGGTGACGCAGGACGTCGCCCGCACGATGATCCCCGGATCGCAGGGCGAATATTATTGGGGCGGTATGTTCTCGACCGCCTTCTTCATCGATCCCGTCGAGCGGCTGCACATGGTCTTCATGACCCAGCTCAGCCCGTCCGGGCTCTACCCGATCCGCCGCGAGCTGAAGACGATGATCTACGCCGCGCTGAACTGACGAATTGAGAGGGATACCGACCGATGACATCGCCGATCCGTACCGAGCGCCACGACGACGTGCTCGTCATCATCTCCGACAACCCGCCCGTCAACGCGCTCGGCGCCGCGGTCCGGATCGGGCTGGCGGCGGCGGTCGCGGAGGGGATCGCCGACGCCTCGGTCGCCGCGATGGTGATCCGCTGCGACGGGCGCACCTTCTTCGCCGGCGCCGACATCACCGAATTCGGCAAGCCGATGGTCGAACCCGGCCTCCCCACCGTCGTCGACACGATCGAGGCGTCGACCAAGCCGGTCGTCGCGGCGATCCACGGCACCGCGCTCGGCGGCGGGTGCGAGGTGGCGCTTGGCTGTCATTATCGCGTCGCGGTACCCTCGGCGAAGATCGGCACGCCCGAGGTGAAGCTGGGCCTGCTCCCCGGTGCGGGCGGGACGCAGCGAATTCCCCGCATCGCCGGCGTCCGCATGGCGCTGGAGATGACCGCCAAGGGCGATCCGATCCCGGCGAAGACGGCGCAGCAGGCGGGCCTGATCGACCGGATCGTCGGCGAGGACAGCCTCGCGGCGGACGCGATCGCGTTCGCGCGCGAGGTGGCGGCGATCCGGCCGATCCCGCGCGCCTCGGAACGGCAGGCGCAGCCCGATCCCGACGCGGTCGCCGCCTTCGCCAGGGACAACGCGCGCCGCTTCCGCGGCTTCGACGCGCCCGCGGCGAACATCGCCTGTGTCGTCAAGGCGACCGAAGTGCCGTTCGCCGAGGGCATCGCCTTCGAACGGCAGGAATTCATGAAGCTGATGATGGGCAACCAGTCCGCCGCGCAGCGCCACATCTTCTTCGCCGAACGCCAGGCCGCCAAGATCGACGACGTTCCCGCCGATACCGTCAGGCGCCCGATCGGCCGCGTCGGCGTCATCGGCGCGGGCACGATGGGCGGGGGCATTGCGATGAACTTCCTGTCCGCCGGCGTTCCGGTGACGATCGTCGAGATGCAGCAGGAGGCGCTCGACCGCGGTACCGGGGTCATCCGCAAAAATTACGAGGCGACCGCCGCCAAGGGCCGGATGAAACCCGAACAGGTCGAGGCGGCGATGGGTGCGCTGCGCCCGACGCTCGATTTCGACGCGCTCGCCGACTGCGACCTCATCATCGAGGCGGTGTACGAGAATATGGACGTGAAGAAGGAGATCTTCACCCGTCTCGACGCGATCGCAAAACCCGGCGCGATCCTCGCCTCCAACACCTCCTACCTCGACATCGATGCGATCGCCGCGGTCACGGGCCGGCCGCAGGACGTGGTCGGGATGCACTTCTTCTCGCCCGCCAACGTCATGAAGCTGCTCGAGGTCGTCCGCGGTGCGAAGACCGCGCCCGACGTGCTGGCCACCGTCATGGACCTGGCGAAAAAGATCCGGAAGGTCGCGGTGGTCGCCGGCGTCACCTACGGCTTCATCGGCAACCGCATGCTGATGCCGCGGCAGGTCGAGGCGAACAAGCTGCTGCTCGAAGGCGCGACCCCCGAACAGATCGACCGTGTCCACGTCGCGTTCGGCATGCCGATGGGGCCGTTCCAGATGGCCGACCTCGCCGGCGTCGACATCGGCTGGCATCGCGATCCCACCCGGATCGAGAACGTCCGCGACGCGCTCGCCGCCGAGAGCCGCTGGGGTCAGAAGAAGCAGGCCGGCTTCTACGACTATGACGAAAAGCGGAACGCCACCCCCTCCCCCCGCGTCGCCGAGATCATCGACGAATGGCGCGCGAAGACCGGCACGCCGCAGCACGACGTCACCGACGAGGAGATCGTCGAGCGGACGCTCTACACCATGGTCAACGAAGGCGCGCTGATCCTCGAAGAAGGGATGGCGCAGCGCGCGTCCGACGTCGATGTCGTATGGATCTATGGCTATGGCTGGCCCGTCTATCGCGGCGGCCCGATGTTCTGGGCGAAGACAGAGGGTTACGACAAGGTCGTCGCGGGGCTCGAGAAGCACGGCTTCCCTGTCGCCGAAAGCCTGAAGCGCGGTTCGATCAAGTGACCGCGCCGTCCACCCGCCCCCGTTATCAGGGATCCTTCGCATGACCGACCTCGACACCTTCCGCGACGAGACCCGCGCCTGGCTGGCGGACAATTGCCCGCCCGAAATGCGCGAGCCGGTGCGCTCCGACGCCGACATCTGTTGGGGCGGCCGCAATTTCGCGCCGTCCAGCCCGGCACAGAAGGCGTGGCTCGACCGGATGGCGCAACGCGGCTGGACGGTGCCGGACTGGCCGGTGGCCTATGGCGGCGGCGGCCTGTCGGCGGCGGAAACCAAGATCCTGCGCGAAGAGATGGCGGCAATTCGCGCCCGTAACCCGCTCAATTCGTTCGGTATATCGATGCTCGGGCCGGCCCTGCTCAAATATGGCACCGAGGAGCAGAAGCTGGAGCATCTGCCCAGAATCGCGCGCGGCGAGATCCGCTGGTGCCAGGGTTATTCCGAACCCAACGCGGGCTCCGACCTCGCCGGGCTCGCCGCCAGTGCCGAGGATGCGGGCGACCATTATATCGTCAACGGCCAGAAGGTCTGGACCAGCTACGCCGACAAGGCCGACTGGATCTTCTGCCTCGTGCGGACGAGCAAGGCGTCCAAGCAGGGCGGGATCAGCTTCGTGCTGTTCGACATGGCCTCGCCCGGCGTGTCGACCAAGCCGATCCTGCTCATCAGCGGCTATTCGCCCTTCTGCGAAACCTTCATGGACGATGTGAAGGTGCCCAAGGCCAATCGCATCCACGACGAGAACAAGGGATGGGATGTCGCCAAATACCTCCTCGGTCACGAGCGCGAGATGATCTCGGGCATGGGCCTGGGCGGTGGCGGGGGCAATCCGCTGATCGAGGGCGCGATCGCCACGGTCGGGGTCGATCACGACGGCCGCCTCGCCGATCCGGTGCTGCGGACGCAGATTGCGCTGTTCGAAGTGCGGGCGAAGGCGTTCGCGGCGATGTCCGAACGCTTCATCGACGAACTGAAGGCCGGGCGCGCGCATCCGGCGCAGCCCAGCATGATGAAATATGTCGGTACCGAGCTGAACAAGGATCGCCACGAGCTGATGATGGCGGCGGGCGGTTCCGACGCGCTGGAATGGGAGAGCGACCGCTCGAATGCGGGCGCCGCGCCGCGGGCGTGGCTGCGCACCAAGGCCAATTCGATCGAGGGCGGCACGTCGGAAGTGCAGCTCAACATCATCGCCAAGCGCATCCTGGAACTGCCGGGAGCCTGAGCCGTCGATCCCTCTCCCGGCGGGAGAGGGAGGGAGCCGCGCGCAGCGTGGCGGAAGGGTGAGGACACGCGGGCACGATGCGGCCCCTGCCCTCACCCGACCCTCTCCAGAAGGGAGAGGGCTTTGGAGACGATCGATGCCCCTCTATCTCAACGACGAACAGACGATGCTTCGCGACACCGCGAAGGCGTTCATCGCCGAACACGCCCCCGTGTCGCATCTGCGCGCGCTGCGCGATGCGAACGACCCGACCGGCTTTTCCCGCGACCTGTGGAAACAGTTCGCCGAAATGGGCCTCAACGGCGTGCTGATCCCGGAGGATCAGGGCGGACTGGGCCTCGGCCATGTCGAGGCGGGCGTGGTGCTCGAGGAGATCGGCCGCAACCTGTCCCCCTCCCCCTTCCTGACGACGGCGGTCGCCGCGGTGGCGGCGTTGCAGGGATCGGCGCAGGCGGACCGCTGGTTTCCCGGCATCGTCGCCGGCGAAACCGTCGCCGCGCTCGCGATCGACGAGGGCGCCAAGCATCGCGACACGATCGGGCTGAGGGCGGAGCGATCCGGCAACGGCTTTCGCCTGACCGGTGCCAAGCGGTTCGTCGCGCACGGGCATGTCGCCGACCTGCTGATCGTCGCCGCGCGCACCGCCGGCGCGGCGGACGATGCCGAGGGCGTGACGCTGTTCGCCGTCCCGAAGGACGCCGCCAATCTGACCGCCTCGCCCGAGCGGCTGGCCGATTCGAGCCTCGCCGCACGGCTGGCCTTCGACGGTGTCGAGGTCGATGCCGACGCGGTGATCGGAGAGGTGGACGCGGGACGCGATCCGCTCGCGCGCCTGCTGCGGGCCGGGCGGACCGGCGCCTCGGCGGAATTGCTCGGCGTCGGTGGCGGTGCGATGGACATGACGGTCGGTTACCTGAAGGAGCGCAAGCAGTTCGGCGTCGCCATCGGCAGTTTCCAGGCGCTCCAGCACCGCGCCGCGCATCTGTACGCCGAGATGGAGGTCGCGCGCGCCGCCGTGCTGAAGGCGCAGCAATTGCTCGATACCGGTGCGGAGGCCGACGACGCGGTGTCGGTGGCCAAGGCGATGACCGGCATGGCGACGACGCTGTCGGTGCAGGAGGGGATCCAGATGCACGGCGGCATCGGCATGACCGACGAATATGACATCGGCTTCTACATGAAGCGCGCGCGCGTCCTCGCCGAGATGTTCGGCGATGCGGGCTTCCACGCCGACCGGCTGGCGAAGGCGGCGGGCTATTGAGCGGCGAGCGTACGCCGGAGGCGCTGGCGGCGATGCTGGTCACTCTGCTCGACGTCGAGGCGATCGATACCGACCTCTACCGCGGATCGCGCCAGCCGGGCGGTCGCGGCCGCGTGTTCGGCGGACAGGTGATCGCGCAGGCGCTCCAGGCGGCGCAGCGGTCGGCGGAGGGCAAGGACGCGCATTCGCTCCACGCCTATTTCATGCGGCCGGGGGATGAGAATTTCCCCATCGTCTATCGGGTGACGCGCGATTTCGAAGGCCGCAGCTTCGCGACCCGGCGCGTCGTCGCGTCGCAGCAGGGCCAGCCGATCCTGACGATGACGGCATCGTTCCAGCTGCCCGAGGACGGGCTGCACCACCAGAGCGCGATGCCCGACGTGCCCGGGCCCGAAACGCTGAAGTCGGAGCGCGAACTGCGGCTCGCGATCGCGGATCAGGTGCCGGAGAAATTCCGCGACTTCTTCACGCGGCGCCAGAATGCGATCGAGATGCGGCCGCTCCATCCGCGCAGCTGGTTCGCGCCGGAGGTGCGCGCGCCGAACAATGCGGCCTGGTTCCGCGTCGCCGCGCCGATCGGCGACGATCCGGCGGTGCATCGCGCGGCGCTCGCCTATGCCTCGGACATGGCATTGCTCGCGACATCGATGATGCCGCACGGCGTCAACTGGCTGATGCCCGAAATGCAGACGGCCAGCCTTGACCACGCTTTGTGGATCCACGAACCGTTCCGCGCGGACGAATGGCTGCTCTACACGACGGACAGCCCGTGGGCGGGTCACGCCCGCGGCATGAACCGGGGCAGCATCTTCACCGCCGACGGCCGTCTGGTGGCGAGCGTCGCGCAGGAGGGGCTGATCCGGCGCCGCGCACCGAGCGGCTGATCGTCAGTCGACGACGGGCGGCGGCAGCGGCGGCGCATCGTCGGCGGGCTTGGGCATGCCCGGCTTGCCGATGACATAGCGCACGCGTTCGATGCAGCCGACATAGCCCGGACCCGGCCTGAACGTCGCGGCGCGCAGCATGATTTCGGCGGCCGTGCCGAAATCCGCGGTGGGTTGCGCGGCCCAGGCATGGACGTTGCCGATCTGCCCCCAGGGGGCGACGTCGAACGTCACCATCGCCCAGCCTTCGATGCTGCGCGCGGTGTAACTGGCCGGATAGACGAGCCGCGGACGGCGATCCCAGGCATGCTCGCGCGGGCAGGTCGCAGCGGTGGGGCGCCAGGCGTCTTCGTCGGGCGCGGGCGGCGCGGGCAGGACGCTGGCGGCCTTGAAATAGCCATAGGTGCAGCCCCGATGCGCGCCCTTCTCGAACCGCGAGCGCGTCACGGCTTCGCGGCCGGCGCGGTCGAGCGGCGCGGTGCCGCTGCCGTCCAACGTGCGGATCGCCCGCGGCTTGCCACCGGTTGACAGGTCGAAGCCGATTAGCGTCCAGCTGGCGTAACCGGGTTGGTCGGGCAGCGCCTTGAAATCGGGATAGCCGCGCAGTAGCGGCGCCGGCCGGGTATCGCCGCAATCCCCGCCGGCGTGGATGCGATCCCAGACGCTGCGCGGCGGGTTGCTGCGCGGGGTCATGAACGTTGCCATCACATCGTGGAGCGATGCGCCCGCAACCGGGCTGACATCCGGCGTGAACGTGACGACGCAGTCCTTTCGCTCTCCCCCCGGCGCGAAGCGCGTCGCCGCGAGCGCAGGCGCGAGATCCTCGCTGTCCTGAAGGTACGCATTGCTGCGGCGCCTGATCGACAGCGGCCGGCCGCTGGCGTCGATCCGGAAGTCGAACGTCGCAGAGGCGCGACCATTGCCGTTGGAATAGAGAACGGCACGACGCGGCTCGGGCGCCATCACGGACGGCTGCGCCCGGCTGTCGCGGCACAGCACCGGGCTCATCGTCCAGTGGAGCAGCCATTGCCCCGGCACCGGCGCGCGCGGGACCGACGGCACGGCGATGATCGGTGGCGGGACGGCCTGTGGGGCGGCAAGAGCGGCGGCGACGATCACGAGCATGGCCGCATCCTGCGCGCGCCGCGTGACCGCATCAAGTCACCTCACACGGCCGTCTTGCCATAATCCTGCCGCGTGACGGGATGGCTCGACGACAGGCCGCCGTCGACCGCGATCGCCTGTCCATTGACGTAGCTGGCATCGTCGGAGGCGAGGAACAGCGCGACCCGGGCCAGTTCGTCGGGCTGCGCGCCGCGGCGCAGCGGGTTGAGGCGACCGACGCGGTCGAGCTTGTCGGCGTCGCGGGCATAGTCGAAGACGGGCTTGGTCATCCCCGTCTCGGTCAGGCCGGGACAGATCGCGTTGACACGCACGTTGCTGCCGGACAGCTGCTGCGCGGCCACAGCGGCAAGGTTGATGACGCCGGCCTTCGACGCGGAATAGGCGGGCGAGCCGGCGCCCGAGCGAATGCCCGCGACGCTCGCGGTCAGCACGATCGCCCCCCTGCCCCGTTCGGCGATGCGCGGCGCGGCATGCTTGATCGCGAGGAACGGGCCGATCAGGTTGACGCGCAGCACGTCGGTGATGAGCGCGACGTCGGTGTCGAAGATGTTGGCCATGCCGCCCGAGATCCCGGCATTGGCGAACATGACGTCGAGCCCGCCGAACCGGTCGCACGCCAGCGCGACTGCGCGGACCACGTCCTCCTCGACGCCGGCATCGATGCGGATCGCCTGCGCGATGCCGCCGGCGGCGATGATCGCGGCGGCGGTGTCGTCGGCGCCCTCCGTCAGGTCGGCGACGATGACGCGCCCGCCCTCGGCGGCGAACTGAAGCGCGGCGGCGCGGCCGATGCCGCTGCCCGCGCCGGTGACGACGATCGATCGATCGGTGAAGCGCGCCATCAGATCGTCACCCCGCCATCGACGACGATCGCCTGGCCCGTCATGTAGCAGCTGGCGTCCGACGCGAGATAGACCATCGTCCCGGCGATATCGACGGGGTCGCCGAGCCGGCGCAGCGGCGTGTGCCGGCTCGATCGCGTCTCCGCCTCCGGCGTGTCCCACAGCGCGCGGGCGAAATCGGTCTTGATGAGGCCGGGGGCGATACAATTCACCCGCACGTTGTCGGGGCCGTATTCCACGGCATAGTTGCGCGCGAGCTGGAAGTCTGCGGCCTTGGACACGTTGTAGGCGCCGATCATCGGCGATCCGCGCAGCCCCCCGATCGACGAGACGATGACGATCGATCCGTCGCGGCGGGCGCGCATGTCCGGCACGACCATCTGGATCAGCCAGTGGTTCGACAGGATGTTGTTGTCGAGGATCTTACGGAACTGGTCGTCGGCGATCCCCTCCATCGGGCCGTAATAGGGGTTCGATGCGGCATTGCAGACGAGCACGTCGATCCGTCCGAAGTGCGCGCGGGTGCGGTCGACGAGCGCCTGGAGCGCCTCCTTCGACGAGATGCTCGCCGCGACCGCGATCGCGGTGCCGCTGCCGAACTGCGCGTCGATCTCGGCCGCCACGGCATCGCATGCGTCCTGCTTGCGGCTGCTGATGACGACCTTGGCGCCATGGCGGGCGAGCTCGATCGCGCCGGCCTTGCCGATGCCGCGGCTGGAGCCGGTGACGATGGCGACCTTTCCGGTCAGGTCGAAAAGCGACATGGGACTCCTATCACGTGACGATGGGGAGAGAGGTATCCGGCCTAAGCGCCTGCGCGCTCGGCGAAATGCCAGCTGGCCGCGGCGAGGCGATGGACCTGTGCCGCGGAGCGTTCCGCCTGCGCGCTCGACGCGGTGCCGTCCACGATCCGCTTCTTGATCCCCTGGACGATGCCGGTCAGCCGGAAGAGATTGTAGGCGAAATACCAGTCGAGGTCGGGGACGCCGTCGCGCCCGGTGCGGGCGCAATAGCGCTGCGTCATCGCCTCGATCGTCGGGATCCCGGTCGCGGCGCCCGTCCGCCCCTTCACGCCCGACCGGCCTTCCGGATCGGTGACCCAGCTCATCAGGAAATAGCTGAAATCGGCGAGCGGATCGCCCAGCGTCGACAATTCCCAGTCGAGCACGGCGACGACGCGCGCTTCGGTCGCGTCGAAGATCATGTTGTCGATCCGGTAATCGCCATGGACGATGGCGGTGCGGGTCTGTTCGGGAACGGTGCGCGGCAGGAAGTCGATCAGGCGTTCGACCTCCGGCATGGGCTCCGTCTCGCTCGCGCGATACTGCCGGGTCCAGCGTTCGACCTGACGCGCGAAATAATTGCCGGGCTTGCCATATTCGCCGAGGCCCGCCGCGGCGAAGTAGGTATTGTGCAGGTCGGCGAGCGTATCGACCATCGCGTGGTAGATGCCGGTGCGCTGGGCGGGCGCATAATCGGGCAGCGTCCCGTCCCAAAGGTTGCGTCCCTCTACGAGGCCCATGACGTAGAACATCGCACCGATGACGCCCTCGTCGGTGCACAGGCCATAGGGTTTTGCGACGGGGAAACCGGTCGGGTGCAGCCCCGCGATCAGCCGGTATTCGCGATCGACGGCATGCGCGGACGGCAGCAGCGGACCGAACGGCTTGCGCCGCAACACATAGGAACCCGACGGGCTGTCGATGCGATACGTCGGGTTGGACTGGCCACCGGCGAATTTGGCATAGGTCAGCGGTCCGCGGAAACCCGCGACGTTCGCCGTCATCCACGTGGTCAATGCGCCCTCGTCGAGGCGGTCCTTGCCGGTGACGGGGATGGTGTCGGTCATGCGAAGGTAATCACGCTGCGCGTCGCATCGCCCTTGCGCAGTTCGTCGAACGCGTCGTTGATCCGTTCCAGCGGCATGCGCTCCGCGATGATCGTGTCGAGATCGAGCTGCCCGCGCATGTAGAAATCGACCAGCCGGGGGATATCGACCGGAAAGCGGTTGCTGCCCATCAACCCGCCCTGCAGCGTCTTGCCCGACAGCAGGTCGATCGCGGACAGCCCGACCGTCTCCCTCGGTGGCAGCATGCCGAGGATCGTCGCAGTGCCACCGCGGCGCAGCACCTTGACCGCCATCGCGGCGCTCTGCGGCCGCCCGACCGCCTCGATCGCATGGTGGACGCCGCCGCGGGTGATCTCGACGACCTCGTCCGCCGCGGTCGGGGACATGGCGTCGATGCTGTGCGTCGCGCCCAGTTTCTCGGCGAGCGCGCGCTTTTCGGCAACGGGATCGATCGCGACGATCTTGCCCGCGCCGGCGATCCTGGCGGCGTTGACCGCGGCGAGCCCGATCCCGCCGCAGCCGACGACGCAGACCGTCTCTCCCGGCGTCACGTCGGTCGTGTTGAATACCGCGCCCGCACCCGTCGTCACCGCGCAGCCGATCAGCGCGGCGCGGTCCATCGGCATCTCGCGATCGATCGCGACGCAGGCATGTTCGTGGACCAGCATCATCTCGGCATAGGCGGACAGGTTGAGCATCTGCGCGACCGGGCGGTCGCCGAGCATCAGCCGCGGGGCGGCACCCTTGGGCCGGCGGACGCCGGCATCGACGCACAGGAACATCCGCCCGGTGACGCAGAATTCGCACTGGCCGCAGAAGGCGGACAGACAGGTGACGACATGGTCGCCGACCTTCACCGTCCGCACCTCGCCGCCGATCGCCTCGACCACGCCCGCGGCCTCGTGTCCGGGGATGGTGGGCAATGCGTGCGGATAGATGCCGTCGACGAAATGCAGGTCGGAGCGGCACACCCCGACCGCGACGGTGCGGATCAGCACCTCATGCGGCCCGGGATCGGCGACGGCGACGTCCTCGATGCTGAGCGGCTGCTTGGGTTCGAAGAGGATGGCGGCTTTCATGGAATTATCCTGTCACGCACGAGGGAATGATCGACCTCGCCCTTCCCATCGCCTGCGCCGGCGGGCCCCCTCCCTCTCCCGCCGGGAGAGGGGATAGGTGCCGAAGGCGGCGAAGGGTGAGGCCGATCCGTCAGCGAACCGGGCGCTCCGCGGCATGGTCGCCGTATTTCCCGAATTCGGCGCGGGCGATGGCGCGGTTGTGGACCTCGTCCGGGCCGTCGGCGAAGCGCAGCGTGCGCAACGCGGCCCAGGCGTGCGCGAGGTGGAAATCCTGCGACACGCCCCCGCCGCCATGCGCCTGGATCGCGTCGTCGAGGATCTGGAGCGCCATCGTCGGTGCCGCGACCTTGACCATCGCGATCTCCAGCTGCGCCGACTTGTTGCCGGCCTTGTCCATCATGTCCGCCGCCTTGAGGCAGAGCAGGCGCGTCATTTCGATGTCGATCCGGGCCTTTGCGATGCGTTGCTCCCAAACCGAATGATCCGCGATCCGCTTGCCGAAGGCGACGCGCGACAGCAGCCGTTTGGCCATCGCCTCGATCCCCGTCTCGGCGACGCCGATCGTGCGCATGCAATGGTGGATGCGCCCCGGCCCCAGCCGCCCCTGCGCGATCTCGAAGCCGCGGCCCTCGCCCAGCAGCACGTTTTCGACCGGCACGCGGACGTCCTTCATCACCACCTCGCCATGGCCGTGCGGCGCATGGTCGTAGCCATAGACGGTCAGCATCCGCTCGATCGTGACGCCGGGCGCGTCCATCGGCATCAGGATCATGCTCTGCTGCGCGTGGCGCTTGGCGGAGGTGTCGGTCTTGCCCATCACGATCGCGACCCTGCAGCGCGGATCGCCGACCCCGCTCGACCACCATTTGCGCCCGTTGATGACGTAATGATCGCCGTCGCGGACCATCGCGGTTTCGATGTTGGTCGCGTCCGACGATGCCACCGCGGGTTCGGTCATCAGGAAAGCCGAGCGGATCTCGCCATGCATCAGCGGACGCAGCCAGCGCTCCTTCTGCTCGCGCGTGCCGTAGCGGTGGAACACCTCCATGTTGCCGGTGTCGGGCGCGGAGCAGTTGAACACCTCCGACGCCCAGCCGATCCGCCCCATCTCCTCGGCACACAGCGCATATTCGAGGTTGGTGAGCTGCGTGCCCTCGAATTCGAAACTGTCGTCGACGTGCGACTGGCCCGAATTCGGCGGCATGAAGAAATTCCAGAGCCCCGCCGCCTTCGCCTTTTCCTTGCACGCCTCGATCGTCGGGATCACCTTCCACCGCTCGCCCTCGTGCTCCTCGCGATCGTGGTCGGGAACGCGCGGGCGGATCTCCTGATCGATGAAGCTGCGCACCCGGTCGCGGAAATAGGTCTCGCGCTCGCTGAGGGTGAAGTCCATGGGGCTCTCTCCAAACGTCTTTGACCCAGGGTCTAGGCCGTACCGGACATTCGGTAAAGTGGTCCCGGGTGCCCTCATGGCGCTTTTTCACGCCTGATCGCCGCGGCGGCGAGAAAACACTGTTTCTTCGAAACCGCGATTGATAGACTGGATGGATGGAACCAACGGGGACGGACGCCGGCGACACGAGCGGGGACGGCGAACAGGGCACGAAGCGCTTCCGCGCGAAACGTGACGCGATCCTGTCCGCCGCCGCGGAGGCGATCAACGAACAGAGCGCGAAGGGCATGACCTTCGCCGACGTGGCGCGACGGGTAGGGCTGAACACCACCAGCGTCACCTATTATTTCAAGCGCAAGGAGGATCTAGCCGCCGCGGCGTTTGAGCATACGCTCGACCAGCTGCTGGCGATGATCGACGAGGCGCTGGCAGGGGCGACCCCGCGCGAACGCGTGCGCCGCTACCTCGCGCTCAACATGGAACGGCTGGAACGCGTGCAGCGCGGCGAGGATCGCGCGATGGCGGTGCTGTCCGACCTGCGCGCGACGGAGGAGCCCAACCGTACCCGTTTGATGAATCGCTGGCGCGAGGTGTTCCGCCGGACGCGCGCGCTGTGGGGCCACGCGGCCAACCGCAGCGAAACCGACCTGTTCGGCGCACGCGCGCACGTCCTGCTCGAAAACACCTTCTGGCTGCCCGCCTGGCTCAACCGCTACGAGCCGGATCAATATGCGCGGGTCGAGGCGCGGCTGATGGACGTGTTCGAACATGGCGTCGCCGGCCCGGCCTCGCGCTGGGCGCCGACGCCGATCGACCTCGACCACGAGGAAACCGAGCCCGGCCGCGCGGCCTTCCTGCTCGCGGCGACGCGGCTCATCAACGAACTCGGCTATCGCGGCGCCTCGGTGCAGAAGATCGCCGCCGAACTGAACGTCACCAAGGGCAGTTTCTACCACCACCTCGACGCCAAGGACGACCTCGTCATCGCCTGCTACCGGCGCAGTTTCGATACGATCACCGATGCGCAGCGGCTGGCGGACGACGCCGGCGGATCCTATTGGGACCGGCTGTCGAGCACGATCGCCTGCCTGCTCGACGTCCAGTTCGCCGAGCGCGCGCCATTGCTGCGGACGACCGCGCTGTCGGGGCTGCCCGGCGTCGTGCGGACCGCGATGGTCGACCGCTCGAACCGGATCGCGCGCCGCTTCGCGGGCACGATGATGGACGGCATCGCGGAAGGATCGATCCGTGCGGTCGATGCGCTCGTCGCGGCGCAGGCGCTGATGGCGTTGCAGAATGCGGCGTTCGACATGCGCAAATGGGCCGCCGCCATGCCGCGCGAGCGTGCGGTGGCGATGTACGCATCGACGTTGCTGTTCGGGCTGTTCGACGACCGGGCGTTGCGCGCCGGCTGACGGCGCGCGGTCGTGGGATGCCCCCCCGAACTGGCTCGGGGCCACCGGCGGAAGCCCCGGCGATGGCACCTGTCCCGCCGTTGACCCCCGGAACGCAGCAGGGGGTGACGGAGCCTTCGGGGCGAATGACCGTCTGGATCGAAAACCCGTCACCCCGGACGTGCACTGCCGCCCCGAGGCCGTCAGCGCGCCAGCGGGGGCAACGCAGCCTCCTGAACGACAGGCATCGGGATGACGATCCGGCCGGCTTGCAGCGCTCCACACGGCCCCTAACGAGCCCGGATCGGCCGCCTATCCCGTCACCCCGGTCGCGCTATCAATAGCCGTTCAGCCGCGCGAACCGTTCGCGATGGAACGCCGCATTGCCCCACATGGCCTCGAGTACCGCGGCGCGCTTCATGTAGAACCCCGCGTCGTGCTCGTCGGTCATGCCGATGCCGCCGTGCAGCTGGATCATCTCGCGGCTGACCAGCTTCAGCGTGTCTCCCGCGACCGCCTTGGCGAGGCTCACCGCCTGATCGAGGTCCGAACGCCCCGAATCGATCGCCTCCAGCGCGCCCTCGACCACCGACCGCATCAGCTCGAGCTCGGTGAGCATCCGCGCCATGCGATGCTGAAGCGCCTGGAAGGTGCTCAGCGGCTGGCCGAACTGCACGCGGGTCTTGAGATAGTCGTTGGTGACGGCGAACGCCTGTTCGGCGAGGCCGAGCATCTCCGCTGTGACGAGCGCGGTGGCATAATCGGTGACCCTGGCGGTCAGTTCGGGACCGCCGAGGCGGATCGCCGGCGCGGCGTCGAACCGGACCTCCGCATGGCTGCGCGCGTCGGCCATGTGCCGCGGCGACCGCGTCACGCCGGGGTCGCCGGCGACGAGATAGAGGCCGTCGGTCGCGGCGACGACGAACACCTGCGCGGTGTCGCCTTCCGCGACGAACGCCTTGGTGCCGGTCAGGCGATCGCCCGCGACGGTGGTCGCGATCGGTCCGCCGTGCAGCGGTCCCTCGTCGATGGCGAGCGTCGCGATCGCCTCGCCGCTCGCGATGCGGGCAAGCCAGTCGGATTTCGCCGCGTCGCTCTCGCCCAGCACGATCGCGCTGGCGGCGGGACCGGTCGCGGCAAGCGGCGTGGCGGCAAGGTTGCGCCCCAGCTGCTCGACGACCATGCCCAGCGACAGATAGCCCATCGCCGAACCACCCTGCGCTTCCGGAATGACGATGCCGCCCCACCCCATCTGCCCGATCTCCGCCCAGACGGCGGGATCGTAGCCTTCGGGCCGGGCGGCATTGCGCAGCGCGCGAAAGGCGGTGACGGGGGATTCGTTGTCCGCCCATTCGCGCGCCATGTCGCGGAGCATCGTCTGTTCGTCGGTGAGAGCGGCCATCGCTATGTTCCTGAAATATTATGGCGGGAGGGTCGGCCGAAGCCGCCCTCCCGCTCCTCTCCAAACGGAATTTACTGGTGGTCGAGCATGCCGAGGATGCGCTTGGCGACGATGTTGTTCTGGATTTCCGAACTGCCGCCGTAGATCGACACCGCCTTGCCCCACAGCCAGGTGCGGGTCTGCGCGAGTTCGGCGTCGGTGAAGCCTTCGCCCTCCCAGCCGAGGCCGTTCATGCCCATGATCTCGATACCGAGTTCGGCGCGGTCCTGCGTCACGCGCGCGCCGACGTTCTTCATGATCGACGTCGCGGCGGACGGTCCCTGGTTCGACTTCGCCTCGAGCGCGGCACGGCGCAGCGTCAGCATGAAGGCGCGCGTGTCCATTTCGTGCCGGACGAGGCGCATGCGCAGATCGGCATCGGACAGCCGCCCCTCGCCGTCGGTGCCGCGATACTCCTTCGCGACCTGGCTCAACGGCTTGCCCGCCAGCAGACGCCCCGCCGACCCGCCGCCGCCGGACAGGCTGGACCGTTCGTGCTGGAGCAGCCGCTTGCCGATCGTCCAGCCCTCGCCCTCGCGGCCGACGAGGTTGCGCTTGGGCACCTTCACGTCGGTGAAGAACGTCTCGCAGAACGGCGACGCGCCGGAGATCAGCCGGATCGGCTTCACCTCGACGCCGGGCGAATCCATGTCGATCAGCAGGAAGCTGATCCCTTCGTGCTTCTTCGTCCGGTCGGTCCGGACCAGCGCGAAGCATTTGTCCGCCCATTGCCCGCCGCTCGTCCACGTCTTCTGGCCGTTGACCAGATAATGGTCGCCCTTGTCCTCGGCGGACATCTGGAGCGCGGCGAGGTCGGATCCGGCGCCCGGTTCGGAATAGCCCTGGCACCAGCGCACCGCATTGCGCGCGATCGCCGGGATATGCTCCTGCTTCTGCTCCTCGGTGCCATATTCGAGCAGGGTGGGGCCGAACATCATCACGCCCATGCCGCCGATCGGGTTCCACGCGCCGATGCGCGCCATCTCCTCCTGCAACACCCGCGCCTCGGCCCGGCTCAGGCCGCCGCCGCCATAGGCCTTGGGCCAGGTGGGGACGCCCCACCCCGTGTCGCCCATCGCCTTCGTCCAGGCGGCCTCATCGGCGTCGGGATCGCTCGGCCCCTCGAGCGCGGAGAGGCCGGCATCGCGATGCGCGAGGCTTTTGGGGAAATGGGCAGCGAGCCAGGCGCGCGCCTCCTCGCGAAACGCGGCGGTCGGATCGACGGGGGCGACGGAAGCCATCGGGAATCTCCTGCGGACCCGATTCTGAAGATCGGGTATGTCGCCGCCGCCATGACATGAAAGCGCGGCGCTGCAAAGCCCTGCCATTGGCTTGTGCGCCCGGATGCGGCAGAACGGTGGCGACGGGGGAAAAGCGGCATGCGGTTCGAACACAAAGCGGTGCCGATGGCGCTGGCGGCGGTGCTCATCGACACGATCGGTTTCGGCATCGTCGCGCCGGTGTTCCCGGCCTTGCTGAAGAGCCTCGGGCAGACCGATATCGAGCATGCGACGCGCACCGCCGGATACATGCTGGTCGTCTACGCCGCGGCGCAGTTCGTCGCGGGGCCGGTGCTGGGCAACCTGTCCGACCGGTTCGGCCGGCGGCCGGTGCTGATCGCGTCGATGCTGAGCTTCGGGATCGATTATGCGGTGATGGCGCTGGCGCCCACGGTCGCCTGGCTGTTCCTGGGCCGCGCGGTCGCGGGCGTGGCGGGCGCGGTCTATGGCCCGGCGGGATCGGTCATTGCCGACGTGACGCCGCCCGAGCGGCGCGGCGCGACCTTCGCGCTGATCGGCGCGGCGTTCGGTCTGGGCTTCATCATCGGCCCCGCGCTCGGCGGGCTGTTTTCGCTGTGGGGGCCGCGCGCGCCGTTCGTCGCCGCGGCGGTGCTCGCGCTGGTGAACGCAGGCGTGATGCTGGTGGCGATGCCCGAGACGCTGGCGCCCGGCAACCGCCGCCCGTTCCGCCTGCGCGACGCGCATGTCGTCGGCGCGTTCCGGCCGCTGTTCCGCGCGGGCAACGCCGCCCCGCTGCTGGTCGCGATCTTCCTGTGGCAGCTGGCGCACATGGTCTATCCCGCGACGTGGAGCTTCTGGGCGACCGCGCGCTTCGGCTGGGACGCAAAGGCGATCGGCTGGAGCCTCGCCTTCGTCGGCCTCGTCTCGACGATCGTGCAGGGCGGGCTGACCGGACGCGCGATCGCCCGGTTCGGCGAGCGGCGCGCGCTGCTGATCGGGCTGGTGGCGGGCGGATCGTCGTTCCTGGCGTTCGGCGCGGTGAGTGCGAGCTGGCAGGTCTATGTGCTGTTCTGCACCAGCGCGCTGTCCGGGTTCGCGATGCCGGCGATGCAGGGCCTGCTGTCGCGCATGGTCGATGCGACGCGGCAGGGGCAGTTGCAGGGCGGGCTGGGATCGATGGGCAGCGTCTCGGCGATCGTCGCGCCGTTCCTGCTGACGCAGGTCCTCGCCTGGGGCATCGACCATGGCCTGCCGGGCGCGGCGTTCGTGATCGCGGGCGCGCTCGGGCTGATGGCCGCGGCGATCGTCGTCACGCGGGTGCGAACGCTGCCCGAAGCCGCGCGGCCATAGGCGACAGGATGGAGCGTGCGACCGGGGCTTGGCTCGCCGCGTCGGCACCCACGTCTTACCTGCCGCAAACGGCGCCTTTCGCAGGGCGCGACACCCTTGCATCACTGCGCGAACCGCGCTTGGCCTTCCCGCGTCAGCCCGGCGCGCGATCGTCGTCATGCCGGTTTCGAAGATTGCGTATGGCGCTCCGGCCTCGCTTCCCATAGCCTGACGCGATGCAGACTGCCGCCGACATGCTCGCCTCGGACTTCGCCACGCTCCCCGATCTGATCGCCGCGCACGCCCGCGAGCGGGGCGGCCGGGCCGCGCTCGCCGACGCCGACGGAGCAATCGACTATGCCGCGCTGAACCGTGCGGTCGATGCCGTCGCGGCCGCGCTGCAACGCGACGGCGTCGCGCCCGGACGCGCGGTGGCGATCGTCGCCACCGCAAGCGTCGACTATGCGACGGTGTTCCTCGGCGCGTTGCGGGCGGGATGCGTGGCGACCCCGCTCGCGCCGTCGGCGACGCCCGCGGCGATCGCGGCGATGATCGCCGACTGCGCCGCGCCGATCGTCTTCGTCGACGCCGCCAACGCCGCGGCGCTCGCTGGCCAGCCGATCGCCGCCCGGACCGTCGCATTCGGACCCCGGTATCGCGACTGGCTGGCGGACGGACCGCCGTCGCCGGTCGCGATCCGGCCCGGCGACGCGTTCAACATCATCTATTCCTCCGGCACGACGGGCACCCCCAAGGGCATCGTGCAGAGCCATGCGATGCGCTGGGCGCATATCGCCCGCAACGCGGCGGCGGGCTTCGGCGATGCGGTGACGATGGTCGCGACGCCGCTCTATTCGAACACCACGCTGGTCAGTGTCCTGCCGACGCTCGGCTGGGGCGGCACCGCGGTGCTGATGGGGAAATTCGATGCGCATGCCTTCCTGACGCTCGCCGAGCGGCATCGCGCGACGCATGCGATGCTGGTGCCCGTCCAGTATCAGCGGATCATGGCCCTGCCCGACTTCGACCGGTTCGACCTGTCGAGCTTCCGCTTCAAGACGAGCACCAGCGCGCCGTTCGCCGCATCGCTGAAGGCCGACGTGCTCGCGCGCTGGCCGGGTCTGCTCGTCGAATATTACGGCATGACGGAGGGCGGCGCGTCGTGCGGACTGAACGCCACCGCGCATCCCGACAAGCTCCACACCGTGGGCCAGCCGCTGCCCGGGCACGAAATCCGCCTGATCGACGACGACGGGCACGAGGTGCCGCCCGGGACCATGGGCGAGGTCGTCGGGCGGTCGCCGACGATGATGACGGGCTATCACGGCCGCGAGGCGGCGACGCGCGACGCCGAATGGCACGATGCCGCCGGCAACCGCTACATCCGGCACGGCGATCTCGGCCGGTTCGACGCGGACGGCTTCCTCATCCTGATGGGTCGCAAGAAGGACCTCATCATTTCGGGGGGCTTCAACATCTACCCCAGCGATCTGGAGGCGGTGCTCGCGGCGCATCCGGACGTCGCGGAAGCGAGCGTCGTCGGCATGCCGTCGGAGGCATGGGGCGAGACGCCGGTCGGCGTCTACGTCGCGGCGGTGGATGCCGATGCCCCCGATACGGCGGCGATCCTGGACTGGACCAATGCGCGGCTCGGCAGGACGCAGCGACTGGCGGCACTGCACCGCGTCGACGCGTTGCCGCGCAGCGCGATCGGCAAGGTGCTCAAGCGCGACCTGCGCGCGCGACTGGAGGCGATGGCATGACCCCGCTGCGCGACGTAATCGCCGGGCTGGAGCCGGTCGACGGCGGCTGGCGCGGATCGGTGCCCGATGGCTGGTTGCAGGGGCGGACCGCCTATGGCGGCCTGTCGGCGGCGCTGGCGCTGCATGCGGCGATGGCGTCGGATGCCGATTTGCCCCCGCTGCGGTCGGCGCTGGTGGCGTTCGTCGGCCCGTTGAGCGGCGACGTCACGATCCGCGCCCGCCGGCTGCGGCGCGGCCGCAATGCCGCCTTCGTCGAGGCGGACGTGGAGAGCGCGGCGGGACTGGGCCTGCGCGCGACCTTCGTCTTCATGGGCGCGGTCGAATCGACCGTCGACCATCGCACCGGCCGGTCGCCGCCCGCCGCGCCGCCGGACGCGGACGACAGGATCCTGCGCGGGCACCCGGCGGTCGCCTTCTCGCAGAATTTCGAACTGGTCGAGCGCGCCGCCCCGGATGCGGCGGAATGGCTGCGATGGGTGCGACTGAAGGATCGCACCGGCCTGCACCCAATGGTCGAGCTGATGGCGGTGGCGGACTGCCTGCCGCCGGTCGCGCTGCGGCTGCTCGGCCGGCCGGCGCCGGTGAGTTCGATGACGTGGCAGCTGAACGTGCTGGGGGACGCCCCCGAAACCACCGACGGCTGGTGGCTGTTGCAGGCGACCAGCGACTATGCGCGGGCGGGAAATTCGAGCCAGCGGATGGGCATCTGGGCCGCCGATGGCACGCCCGTGGCGGACCAGATGCAGAGCGTCGCCGTCTTCGCCTGACCGGGGCGCGTGCGACATTCTGCGACAATCTTTTCGGGCGTGGACACACGGGCGCGACACCGGGCGCGCATACGATCGTCGACGGTGAGGGACGGTCCCCGCCGACGGGAGGTTCGACGATGCGTATTCCCCTTGGGCTCGTGATGGCGGCGAGCGGCGTGCTGGCGACGGGCGCGCTCGCCCAGACGATGACGGCACCGCCACCCCCTCCCGCGCCCGGTGGCGGGATGATGCGCGCGGATGCGAACGGCGACGGCACGATCACCCGGGCCGAGATGATCGCCGAGGCCGAGGCGCGCTTCGCCGCGATGGACACCGACAAGGACGGCAAGGTCACCGCGACCGAACGCGACGCCGCGCGGGACGCGCGCCGCGCGCAATGGCGCGGCGGCCAGGCGGGGCGCGCGGGCGGCGGCGGCATGCGCGGCGACCCCGATCGGGTCGTGACGCGCGAGGAGACGGTGCAGCGTGCCGGCGCGCGCTTCGACCGGCTCGACACCAATCACGACGGCCGGCTGGACGCGGCCGAGATCGCCGCCGGACGGCCGATGCGCGGTCCCCGCGGCGATGCCGGCGCCATGCCGCCGGCATCCCCACCCGCGCGTTGAGCGATCGGCCGGACGGGCGGGCGTGCCCCTCCGGCTTTGCAGGAGGCGTCGTGCATGGCTAATGCCGAACCGATGGGAGACATGCCGCACCTGTTGCTCGTCGACGACGAGCGCTCGATCCGCGAGCCGCTGGCGCAATATCTGACCAAGCAGGGTTTTCGCGTGACCCAGGCAGCGGATGCGGAAAGCGCGCGGACGCGGCTCGCCGCCTATGCGATCGACATCGTCGTGCTCGACGTGATGATGCCGGGCGAGGACGGCCTGTCGCTCTGCCGCCACATCGCGGCGACCAGCGACACGCCGGTGATCCTGCTGACCGCGCGGGCGGAGGAAACCGACCGGATCGTCGGGCTGGAGATGGGCGCGGACGATTATGTCGTGAAGCCCTTTTCGCCGCGCGAGCTGGCGACGCGTGCCCGGGTGGTGCTGCGCCGGCTGACCGCGGGCGGCGCGCGCCAGCATGCGCCCGAAAGCGGCTCCTATGCCTTTGCCGGCTGGGTGCTGAAGACGGGCGAACGCGCGCTGGTCGATCGCGAGGGCGTGTCGGTGCCGCTGTCGACCGGCGAATACAATCTGCTGCTGGCGCTGGTGACGCGGCCGCGCCAGGTGTTGACGCGCGACCAGCTGCTCGACCTGACGCAGGGGCGCGAGGCGGCGGCGTTCGATCGCGCGATCGACAATCAGGTCAGCCGCCTGCGCCGCAAGATCGAGGCGGACGCCAAGGCGCCCGAGATCATCAAGACCGTCTGGGGCGGCGGCTATACGCTGGCGGCGGAAGTGACGCGGCTGTGAGCGCGATCCGCCTGTGGCCGCGCAATCTGGCGGGGCAGATGGCGGTGCTGATCGCACTGGCGCTGTTCGTGGCGCAGGCGGTGAATCTCGCGCTGATGCTGCGCGATCGCGCCGATTTCCGGCTGGCGCAGGCGACGCGCCCGGTCGCGATCCGCGTCGCCGACGCGATCGACCGCGAGGCGCAGGGCATCCGTCCGATCCCCCGCGACCGCGGCCGGATCCGCCGCGCCGACCGCGATGGCATCCCAGCGGGACTGCCGCGCATGCCCCAGATCGCGGCGGAGCTGCGGACGCAATTGCACGAACAGGGCGTCGAGGTCGGCCGGATCGACACCGGCGTGCGCGGCTGGACGGCGATGGACGATGCCGTCCTGTCGCGAAACTTCCCGCGACCCAGCCGCCAGCGGCGCGCCGCCGACCGCCCCGACCAGGCGCTGCTGATCGCGATCGAGCAACCCGGCCGCGGCTGGCTCGCGGTGATCGTGCCGTGGGGCGACGGCGGGACCGTCCGCCTGTTCTGGCGATTGTTCGCGCAGACGCTGATCCTCTACGGCGTGGTGCTGCTACCGGTGCTGTGGATCGTGCGCCGCATCTCGCGGCCGCTGCGCGAGCTGACCGGTGCCGCGCAGCGCTTCGGCCGTGGCGGCGACGCGCCCGCGGCAGTGGAGGTGCGCGGGCCCGCCGATATCGCGAGCCTCGTCCAGTCGTTCAACGCGCTCCAGCTGCGCGTCACCGCGATGCTCGACGAAAAGGACCGGATGCTGGGCGCGATCGGCCACGACCTGCGCACGCCGCTCGCCGCGCTGCGCGTTCGCGTCGAGTCGGTGGAGGACGAGACCGACCGGGTGCGGATGACCGAGACGATCGCAGAGATGAACCGGACGCTGGACGACATCCTGTCGCTCGCGCGGATGGGCCGGCCGAGCGAGCCGCTGACCGACGTCGACCTGTCCGCGCTGATCGACGCCGTCGTGGAGGATTTCCGCGACCTCGGACAGGACGTCAGTTTCGACGAGGCCGAGCGGTTGCGGATGCGGTTGCGGCCGTCGCTGATCCGTCGGGCGATCCGCAACCTGATCGAGAATGCGGTGAAATACGGCGGCAGCGCCACGGTGCGGCTGGTGCCGGGCACGACCGTGGTCCTGATCGAGGTGGGCGACCGCGGCCCGGGGATTCCGGAGGCGCGGCTGGCCGACGTGTTCGACGCCTTCACCCGCCTCGAAACCTCGCGCAACCGCGACACCGGCGGCATCGGCCTGGGGCTGGCGCTGGCGCGCAGCATCGTGCGCGAGGCGGGCGGCGACGTCCGGCTGGCGAACCGCGACGGCGGCGGCCTGTGCGCGACGATCGAGCTGCCGCGCTAGCGCCCGCCGGACCGGTTCAGTCCTCCGCGATCTGGCTGTGCGCGCGCGTGTCGCGCATCCGCCAATAGGTGACGAGCGATACGCCGATCATCGCCGTCACGTACCAGTAGAAGGCGCGCTCCATATGCGCCTGCTTGAGCCAGAGCGCGGCATATTCGGCGGTGCCGCCGAACGCGGTGTTCGCCAGCGCATAGGGCAAGGCGACGCCCAGTGCGCGGATGTGCGCGGGAAACAGCTCTGCCTTCACCACCGCGTTGATCGCGGTGTAGCCGGTGACGATCACCAGTGCCGCCATCACCAGCGCCCAGGCGAGCACCGGGCTCTTCATCGTCTCCAGCAACGTGAAGATCGGCACCGTCGCGACGAGGCCGGCGACGCCGAACCCGATCATCAGGGGCTTGCGCCCGATCCGGTCGGACAGCGCGCCCGCGAGCGGCTGGAGCGCGGCATAGAGCGCGAGCGCCAGCGTCATGATCCAGGTCGCGCTTTCGCGGCTGAAGCCGCTGGTGTTGACCAGGAACTTCTGCATGTAGGTGGTGTAGGCGTAGAAGGCGAGCGTACCGCCCGCGGTCAGCAGCACCACGGTCAGCGCCTGACGCGGATGCTGCGAAAAGAGCAGCCAGCCGCTCGATTTCGGCTGGTCCCGCGCATTCTCGAACGCCTGCGTCTCCATCAGCCCGCGCCGGATGCGGAACACCACGATGGCGAGGAGGCCGCCGAGGGCGAACGGCAGGCGCCAGCCCCATTGCTCGATCTGCGCCTCGCTCAGCGCCGCCTGGAGCAGCAACAGCGTGAATAAGGCGAGCAACTGCCCCGCGATCAGCGTGACATATTGAAACGACGAGAAGAAGCCGCGCCGGTTCCGCCCCGCCATTTCCGACAGGTAGACCGCGCTGGCGCCATATTCGCCGCCGACCGAAAGGCCCTGCATCAGCCGCGCGAACACCAGCAGCGCTGGGGCCGCCCAGCCGATCGACGCATAGCCCGGACAGATCGCGATCAGGAACGCGCCCGCGCACATCAGTGTCACCGACAGCGTCAGCCCCGCCTTGCGCCCGTGCCGGTCGGCGTAGATGCCCATGATCCAGGCGCCGATCGGACGCATCACGAAACCCACCGCAAAGACTGCGGCGGTGCTGAGCAATTGCGCGGTGGGATCGCCCTTCGGAAAGAAATGCGGCGCGAAATACAGGCCGAACGCCGAATAGACGTACCAGTCGAACCATTCGACGAGGTTCCCCGCCGACCCGCCGAGGATCGATTTGAGCCGCCCCGCCGGCGCCGCCGTCCCCCCCGCCGTCATTTGCGCGCCGGCGCGGCCGGGAAACCACGCTTGCGCAGCAGCGCATTGACGTCCGGGTCGCGCCCGCGGAAGGCGCGATAGGCGACGGCGCGATCGGTTTCGTTGCCGGTCGACAGCAGGATGCGGGCGAAGCGATCCGCGGTCGCCTTGTCCCACGGGCTGCCCGCCTCCTCGAATGCGGCAAAGGTGTCCGCGTCCATCGTCTCCGACCACAGATAGCTGTAATAGCCCGCCGAATAACTTTCCGACGAGAACAGGTGATTGAACTGCGGCAGGCGGTGCCGCATCACGATCTCGCGCGGCATGCCGATCTGCGCCAGCGTCGTCCGCTCGAACGAGTCGGGGTCGACGACGCCGTCGGGCAGCGTGTGCAGCCTCATGTCGACGATCGCCGACGAGAGATATTCGGTGGTGGCGAAGCCCTGATTGAACGTCTTCGACGCCTCGATCTTGTCGAGCAACGCCTGCGGCATCGCCGCCCCCGTCTGATAGTGCCGCGCATATTTGTCGAGCACGTCGCGGGTGAGCAGCCAATGCTCGTTCACCTGGCTGGGATATTCGACGAAGTCGCGCGGCGTGCCGGCGAGGCCGGGATAGGTGACGTCCTGGAGCATCGCGTGGATCGCGTGGCCGAATTCGTGGAACAGCGTCTGCGCGTCATCGAGGCTGATGAGGATCGGCTCACCCTTCGCACCGCGGGCGAAATTGTTGTTGTTCGACGACAGCACCGTCTGCGCCGGGGCCAGCCTGCGCTGGCTGCGATACGTGTTCGCCCAGGCGCCCGACCGCTTGCCGCTCCGCGCGAAATCGTCGCGATAGAACAGCCCGACCTCGCGGCCGGCGCGATCGGTGACGTGCCACACGCGCATGTTCGGTTCGAACACCGGAACGGTGCCGGTGATTTCCCTGAAATTCAGTCCGTACAGCCGGTTGGCGGCGTAGAGCGATCCCTGGATGATGTTGTTGAGTTCGAAATAGGGCTTCAGCTGCGCCTGGTCGAGGTCGTAGCGCGCCTTGCGCACCTGTTCCTGATAGAAGCGATAGTCCCAGGGCGCGATCGTGATCCGGGCGCCGCTCTTGTCCGCGATCGCCTGCATGTCGCGAACCTCTTCGGCGACGCGGGCCTTTGCCGCGGGCCAGACGCGCATCATCAGGTCCATCGCCGCGGCCGGCGTCCGCGCCATCGTGTCCTGCATCCGCCAGTCGGCATGCGTCCGGAAGCCGAGCAGGTGGGCGCGGTCGGCGCGCAGCTTGACGATGCGCGCGATCGTCGCATTCGTGTCGTTCGCATCGCCGTTGTCGCCGCGGTTGACGAAGGCCCGCCACACCTGTTCGCGCAGCGCACGGTCGGTGGCGAAGGTGAGGACGGGATCGACTGCGGAGCGGGTGTTGACGATCGCCCAGCCCGTCTGCCCGCGTTCGACGGCGGCGGCCTTCGCGACCGCGCGCACGCTGTCGGGAATGCCGGCGAGCCGGGCGGGATCGGTCACGGTGATCGCGCTGCCCTCGTCCGCGAGCAGCCGGCGCGAGAAGTCGCTGAACGCGCTCGCCAGTTGCTGGTTGTACGCCGACAGCTGCGTCTTCTGCGCCGGCGTCAGCCGCGCACCCTGGCGGACGTAGCTGTCGTAGGTGCGCATCACCAGCCGCTGCTGCTGCGGGTCGAGCGTCGCGCGGGCGGCATAGACCGCCTCGATCCGCGCGAACAATCCGGGGTCGAACGTGATGGCATCCGACGCGGCGGCGAACTTCGGCGACCATTCCCGATCGAGCGCCTGATAGGCGGGGGTGTTCATGTTGCCGGTCATGACGCCGAACATCGTCATCACGCGTCCATAGCGTTGCCCGGCCAGCTGCATGGGCACGAATGTATTGGCGAAGGTCGGCGCGGCGGGATCGGCGGCGATGCGGGCATATTCGGCCGCGCGCTCCTTCAGGGACGCCTCGAACGCCGCGGGGAACAGTTCGGGCCGGACCTTGTCCCATGGCGGCACCCCGCCATAGGGGCCGGACCAGTCGGCGAGCAGCGGATTGGACGTCGGTGCCGTCACGGCGGACTGGACGGGTCCCGGACCGGCCGTCACGGCGCCCGAGGAAGCGGCAGCGCCGACGGCGAGGAGCAAATAACGCAAGACGATCTCCGGATCATGATCGCCCGATCATAGCCTCCGATCCGCCGCCGTCACCCCATCCGGTTGCGCCTCCCGCAACGGCGCCCGGTCATTGCGGCTTCCACTTGCCGTCGTCGGCGTAGAGATAGTCGCTTTCGAACTCGGCGCGCGCGCACAGCCCGCCATGGTCGAGGATCTCGACCCGGCCGTTGCGGAAGACCAGCAGGCCCTCCTCGCGCAGGCTGCGCAGCGTGCGGTTGACGTGGACGCCGGTCAGCCCGCACGCCTCCGCCAGGTCGGGCTGCGTCAGCGGCAGGTCGAACGCGCCGTCCGCGGCAAGGCCGACCATCGCCAGCCGCGCGTACAATTCGCAGAAGAAGTGCGCGAGCCGCCCGTCCGCTCCCAGCCGGCCGAGCCGGAAGATCCATTCGCGGTGCATCGCGGCGTCGGTCAGGGTCGCGAACCACAGGAACCGGGTGAGCTCGGGATAGCGCTCGGTGATGCCGACCAGCGTCTGGTGGTCGAACAACGCCATCCGTACCGGGCCGAGCGTCCCGATGTCGTGGTCCAGACGGCCCGTCGGGAAGCCGTGCAGGTCGACGAAATCGCCGGGCACGTGCACCGAGACGAGCTGTCGATACCCCTCCCGATCGTCCATGTACCGCGTGACATAGCCCTCGACGAGCATCATGCTCATGACGATCGGCTCGCCGCGACGGACGAGATGGTGTCGCGCGGGATAGTCCTTCACGGCGCACGACGCCTCCTCCAGCACGCGTCGCTCATCCGCCGACATCCGCTGTCGGCCACGGCCGAGCAGGAAGCGCCCGGTCAGCGGGAATCGGGCGAGTTCGGCCGTGAGCAGCGCGCGGTCGGCGGTCGGCGGTGCGGGATCGTCTCTCATCGCCCGTATCAACACGGATCGGGGGCGTAACGTTCCCTGTCCGTCTCGCCCCCGCCCCGCCCGGCGGGCGCCGTTCGTCGCGCGCGCTGCGTGACTTCACGGCGCCGCGTTTCGCCGGTACGCACCGTCCCAGGGCCGTTCGCTGTGGAACGGCTTGCCCGCCCGCCCCGTTTCGACGCCTCTGCGGTATGGGGCCGTACATCATGCCGGGATGCCGCGTCGCATCCCGGTCTACAGGAAGGACAGAACGCCCGCGATGCTCGACCCATCCCGTAACGTCTGGCGTATCGAACGCGCCGATCGCCTGTCGGTGATCGTCGATGCCGACCGCTATTTCGGGGTCGCGCGCGAAGCGTTCCTGCAGGCGCGCAAGCGCATCATGCTCGTCGGATGGGATTTCGACGCGCGCATCCGCCTGGTCGGCAGCACGGGGGTGACCGAGGGGCCGGAGACGGTCGGCGACTTCCTGTACTGGCTGGTCGAACGCAATCCCGAGCTTGAGCTGTACCTGTTGCGCTGGGACGTCGGCGCGTTGAAGACGGCGTTCCGCGGCAGCACCGTGTTCACGGTGCTGAAGTGGATGCGACACCCGCGCATCCATGTGAAGCTCGACGGGCATCACCCCGCCGCCTCGTCGCACCACCAGAAGATCGTGTCGATCGACGACTGCCTCGCCTTTTGCGGCGGCATCGACATGACCGCCGAGCGGTGGGACACGCGCGCGCACCGCGACGACGATCCCGGCCGCCGGTCGCCGGGCGGCGGCAAGCCGTACAAGCCGTGGCACGATGCGACCACCGCGATCACCGGCCCGGCGGCCGCGGCGCTGGGCGACCTGTGCCGCGAACGCTGGCATGTCGCCGCGGGCCACACGCTGTATCCGATCGTCGGCGAGACCGGCTGCTGGCCGCCCTCGCTGGAGCCGACGTTCGAGCAGGTCGACCTCGGCATCGCACGCAGCCAGCCCGAAATGCCGGGCGAGCCCGCCGTGACCGAGGTCGAGGCGCTGTTCGTCGACCAGATCAGGGCGGCACGGCGCCACGTCTATTGCGAAAGCCAGTATTTCGCCTCGCGCCGGATCGCGGAGGCGATCGCGGCGCGGCTGGAGGAGCCCGACGGTCCGGAGATCGTCATCGTCAATCCGCAGACCGCACAGGGCTGGCTGGAGCCGCTGGCGATGGACACCGCCCGCGCGCGGCTGGTCGAGGCATTGCGGCGGCGCGACCCGAACGGCCGGCTGCGGCTGTATCATCCCTATACCCGCGGCGGCACCTCCATCTATTGCCATGCCAAGATCACGATCATCGACGACACCCAGCTGCGCGTCGGTTCGGCGAACATCAACAACCGGTCGCTGCGGCTCGACACCGAATGCGACGTGGTGATCGACGCGACGCGCCATCCGGGGGCGGGGCTGGAGGACAGGATCCGGGCGACGCGGGACGATCTGATGGCCGAACATCTCGACGTCGCGCCCGAACGCGTCGCACAGCTGATGGAACAGACCGGCTCGCTGATCGAGACGATCGAGCGGCTGCGCGGTCCCGGCCGGTCGCTGCGTCCCTATGAGGTGCCCGATCTCGACGGGGTGGAGAAATGGCTCGCCGACAACGAGGTGCTCGATCCCGAAGGCCCCGGCGAGATGTTCGAGGCGACGACGCATCGCGGCCTGTTCCGTGGCAGGCTGCGGCGGCGCGGGTAAGCGAACACCGATCGCCACCGGCGCCGTCTCCGGGCGCGTCCCGCCCGTGCCGACCCGAACGTCCGCTAGCGCCCGATCGTCGCCCGGGCGCGGTCGCCCAGCCAGTCCACCGCGGCACGATGGATGCCCGGCGCGGCGACCATGACGCCGAAGGCGGTCGGATCGGGCTTGTTGTAGCGCAACGGCGCGCCGAGCGCATCGCTGACGCCGGCGCCCGCCTCCTGCGCGATCAGCGCGGCGGCGGCGATGTCCCATTCGTTGCCCCAGCGCAGCGTCGCGACGAGGTCCGCCTCGTCGGCGGCGACCATCGCCATCCGCAGCGCGATGGAGTTGGGCTTGTGCACCATCACCAGATGCCGGTCGCGCTTGGGCAGCGCATCGGTCGGCACCCGCGCGCCGACGAGGTCGGTCCGATCCCCCGCCGCCAGTGCGATGCCGTTGCGCGCTGCCCCCCGCCCGGCGGTCGCGGTCCAGCGCTCGCCACGGGCGGGCGCATCGAGCACGCCGATCGTGACGTGGCCATGTTCGACCAGCGCGATCGAGACCGCCCAGCCCTCGCGTCCGCGGATATAGTCGCGGGTGCCGTCGATCGGATCGACCACCCAGACGCGCGGCTGGACCAGCCGTTCGGGGCTGTCGACGGTTTCCTCCGACAGCCAGCCGGCATCGGGCAGCAGCCCTTCCAGCCGGGCCCGCAGCATGCGGTCGACGTCGAGGTCGACCTCGCACACCGGGCTTCCGGGCGTCTTTTCCCAGCGGTCGAAATCGGTCCGCCAGCGTGCGAGCGCCATCTGTCCCGCCTCGTGCGCGACCTGTGCGACCGCATCGGTCAGCGCGGTGCGGCGATCAGCCACTCGCGACCGTCATCCCCTCGATCCGTATCGTCGGCACGTTGGTCCCATAGCGGAATTCGAGGTCGTTCGCCGGGGTAAGTTCGCGGAACATCTGCTTAAGATTGCCCGCGATCGTGAATTCCGCGACGGGTCCGGCGATCACCCCGCCGACGATCCGGAAGCCCGCCGCACCGCGACTGTAATCGCCGGTGACGCCATTCACGCCCTGACCGATCAATTCGGTCACGTAGACGCCGTCGGCGATGTCGGCGATCAGCGTCGCGACCGGCACGTCGCCCGCCTCCATGAACAGGTTGCTCGGCGACACCCCCGGCCCGCCGCCGACGCCGCGCGCGGCATGGCCGGTCGGCTCCAGTCCGAGCTGGCGGGCCGAGCCGCTGTCGAGCAGCCAGGTTTCGAGCATGCCGTTCTCGACCAGCGCCACCGGCGACACCGGCAGCCCCTCGCCGTCGAACGGGCGCGACCGCAGGCCGTGCGGCCGATGCGGGTCGTCGCGGATCGTGACGCCCGCGGAAAACACCTGCGTGCCGAGCGCATCGAGCAGGAAGCTGGTCTTGCGCGCGATCGACTGGCCCGCGATCGCGCCGGTCAGGTGACCGAGGAGCGAGCCGCCGACGCGCGGATCGAATATGACGGGGATGGCGCCGGCGGTGGCGCGACCGGGATTGGCGCGGGCGACCGCGCGTTCGCCGGCCCGCCGGCCGATCTCTTCCGGATCCTCCAGATGCGCGCGCCTGCGCGCGGCGTGGTGGGCATAATCGCGCTCCATGCCGTTGCCCGCATCGCCAGCGAGCACGCTGGCGGACACGCTATAGGCGGTGGCGGCATAGGCGCCGGCGAACCCGTGGCTGGTCGCGAGCGCCCAGATCGACCGCGACGCGCTGGCGCCGCCGCCCTCGCTGTTGGTGACGCCGGGCACGGCGCGCGCCGCATCCTCCGCCGCTGCGGCGAGTTCGCGCAATTCGGCGGGCGTCAGCGTGCCGCCGTCGTCGAGGTCGAGCAGCGGCGGCGCGCCGTGCATCAGTCGCTCCTGCGGCGCGAGGCCCGCCCAGCGGTCCTCGGGCGCCTCGCGCGCCATCGCCACCGCGCGCTCGACCAGCGCGGTCACCGCGCCCTCCGACAGGTCGGAAGTGGAGACGCTCGCCGACCGCCGGCCGACGAACACCCGCAGGCCCAGTTCCTCGCTTTCCGAGCGGCCGACATCCTCCAGCGCGCCGAGACGGATGGACAGGTCGATGGCGGCATCGGCGGCGAAGACGGCGTCGGCCGCATCGGCCCCGGCTCGGGCGGCGCGGGCGACGATGTCGGCGGCGCGGTCGCGCGCCTGATCGGGGGTCAGCATCCGCCCGACTTAGGGGCAGGCCGCCGGCGATGCTAGAGGCGGATCACCCGGCGCCCGTACCGACGACGACGCAGGCGAGGAACATCAGCATCCCGGCAAAACGGTTGCTACGGAAGCGGGCGAGCGCATTGCCGCCGTCGTCGGGGACCAGCGTCGCCACCTGCCATGCGAGGTGCAGCGCGACCGGCAGCAGCGCCGCCAGCGCGAGCCGATCCGGCCGCACCTCCCAGACGGCGGCCCCCCACAGCACGAGGGCGAGCGTGTAAAAGACGGCGGTGCCGCCGCGGACGTGCCGTCCCATCCGCAACGCCGAGGAGCGCACGCCGATCAGCGCGTCGTCCTCGCGATCCTGCAGGGCGTAGATCGTGTCGTAGCCGATCACCCAGGCGATGCAGCCCGCGTACAGCAGCCACATCGCCATCGGCAATGCGTCCGCCACCGCGGTCCACCCGACCAGCGCCGCCCACGAAAAGACCAGCCCCAGCCACGCCTGCGGCCACCAGGTGATCCGTTTCATGAACGGATAGGCGGCGACGGGCGCGAGGCTGGCGAGCGCGACGATCGCCGCGCGCAGGTTGAGCTGGACGAGCACGGCGAGGCCGACGAGGCACAGGCCGATCAGCCAGATCCACGCCAGCCGGATCGACACGAGGCCGCTGGGGATCGGCCGCGCCCGCGTGCGCGCGACCTGCGCGTCGAGATCGCGATCGACGATGTCGTTGTAGACGCAGCCCGCGCCGCGCATCGCGATGCTGCCCGCCAGGAACCAGAGCAGCAGCGGCCAGCGGTCGAAGGCGCCGCCGGCGAGCGCGATCGCCCAGGCCCCCGGCCAGAACAGCAGCCACCAGCCGATCGGCCGGTCGAACCGCGCCAGCAACGCAAGGCCGCGGGCGGTACCCGGCAGGCGGGCGACTAGGCCGCGATGTTCGCTGTCGGGGACGATCTCTGCTGCCATGCCTGCGCCTTTGCCGTGCCGAAGCGGGTCGGCGCAACCGCCTTTTGCCTCGCTATCGCCGCTATGTTGCGGCAATCCGCCCCGATGGACGGATCGGGAGCATGATCGGATTGTCGGTGGCGGTGGGCCGCTTCGTCGAGGCTTTGTTCTGGGCGATCCTGCGTGTCGCCGGCGTGGTGACCGTCGCGGTCGTGGCCGTCGCGGCGGCGGCGCTCCTCGCGTGGATCGTCACCCGCAAGATCTGGGCGCGGCAGAAGCGCCGGCGGGCGGGCCGATGACCGCGACCCCCGCCTGGCCGCCGCAGTCGACGCCTCGGCTGTTCGTCGAGCAGACGCTCGGTGCCGGTCCGCTGCGGATCGACGGCCCGGCCGCGCATTATCTCGTGTCGGTCATGCGGATCGCGCCGGGCGATCCGGTCAAGCTGTTCGACGATGCGACCGGCGAATGGCTCGCCATCGCGGCACAGGTCGGCAAGCGCGACCTCGTCGTCGACGTGTCGACATGTCTACGACCGCGCGAGCCGGTGCCCGACCTCTGGCTGTGCGCCGCGCCGCTGAAGAAGGGGCGCGTCGACTGGCTCGCCGAAAAGGCGTGCGAGTTGGGTGTCGACCGGCTGGTGCCGGTCGTCACGCAGCGTACCGTCGTCGACCGGGTCAAGTCCGACCGGCTGCGCAGCCACATGATCGAGGCGGCGGAGCAATGCGACCGCACCGCACTGCCCGCGCTCGCCGAGGCGGTGAAGCTGGCCGCGTTGCTGCGCGACTGGCCGGCGGACCGGGTGCTGTTCTTCGCCGACGAGACCGGCGGCCTGCCCGCACTCGACGCGATGCGTGCGCGATCCGGCCCCGCCGCGATCCTGATCGGGCCGGAGGGCGGGTTCACTCCCGACGAACGCGACGCGATCCGGGCGCTGCCGCAGTCGGTCGGCATCGGTCTCGGGCCGCGCATCCTGCGCGCGGATACGGCTGCTGCGGCAGCGGTTTCGCTATGGATGGCGGCGGCGGGCGACTGGCAGGAAAGCCGGCTGGCGTGACCGTTCATCGCAGCGTAAGGGCGCGACCATGACGACCAAGACCGAGAGCGCCGCGCGCTCCCCCATCATCGAGTCGCGCGACCAGCTGATCGCCAGCTTCGCGCGCGGCGAAAAGCCCCGCGATCGCTGGCGGATCGGTACCGAGCACGAGAAATTCGTCTACCGGACCAGCGATCACGCTGCACCGAGCTGGGACGAGCCCGGCGGCATCCGCGCGCTGTTGATGGAACTTCAGCAATACGGCTGGCAACCCGTTGAAGAAAACGGAAACCTGATCGCGCTGAATGGTGCGGACGGCAGCGTCAGCCTGGAACCGGCCGGCCAGTTCGAACTGTCGGGCGCGCCGCTCGACAACCTGCACCAGACCTGTGCCGAAACCGGGCGGCATCTGGAACAGGTGAAGGCCGCGGGCGAAAAGCTCGGCATCGGCTTTCTCGGGCTGGGCATGTGGCCCGACAAGGCGCGCGCCGAATTGCCGATCATGCCCAAGGGCCGCTATGCGATCATGCTGCGCCACATGCCGCGCGTCGGCAGCATGGGCCTCGACATGATGCTGCGCACCTGCACGATCCAGGTCAACCTCGACTATGCGTCGGAGGCGGACATGGTGAAGAAGTTCCGCGTCGGGCTGGCCCTGCAACCGCTGGCGACCGCCTTGTTCGCCAATTCCCCGTTTACCGAGGGCAGGCCCAACGGCTTCCTGTCGTATCGCAGCCATATCTGGTCGGACACCGACCCCGCGCGCACCGGCATGCTGCCGTTCGTGTTCGAGGACGGCTTCGGCTACGAACGCTATGCCGACTACATGCTCGATGTGCCGATGTACTTCGTCTACCGGGACGGGCGCTACATCGATGCCGCCGGCCTCAGCTTCCGCGACTTCCTGAAGGGCGAATTGTCCGTCCTGCCGGGCGAGAAGCCGACGCTCGACGACTGGACCGACCATCTGTCCACCGCCTTCCCCGAAGTGCGGCTCAAGACCTTCCTCGAGATGCGCGGCGCCGATGGCGGGCCATGGAACAAGATCTGCGCGCTGCCCGCCTTCTGGGTCGGGCTGCTCTACGACGACGGCGCGCTCGATGCGGCATGGGACCTCGTCAAGGACTGGAGCCTGGAGGATCGCCAGACGCTGCGCGATGCGGTCCCGAAGCTCGCGCTCGATGCGCCGCTCCCGGGCGGCGGCCGCCTGCGCGACATCGCCGGCGCGGTGCTCGACATCGCCCACGCGGGCCTCGCCGCCCGCGCCCGCGGCAATTTCGCGGGCGACAACGAAACCGGCTTCCTCGATCCGCTGCGCGAGGTTGTCCGGTCGGGCAAGGTGCCCGCGCAGGTGCTGCTCGACCGCTACCACGGGCCATGGGCGGGCGACCTCAGCCGCGTCTACGACGAGGCGAGCTTCTGACCGCCTAGTCCAGCCCCAGCGCCGTCCGTGCGACCCGCTTCAGTTCCGGATCGAGCGACGGCGGGGTCATGTCGACGCGCGCCTCCAGCGCGTCGGCCACCGCGGTCAGCGCGTGGATGCGCGCCGCCTTCTTGTCGTTGCCGTTGACGACGGTCCACGGCGCGCCGCCGGTGTCGGTCCGCGCGAACATGTCGTGCATCGCCTCCAGATAGTCCGCCCGGCGCGCGCGGTTGCGATAATCGTCGAGCCCGGTCTTCCAGTGCTTCCACGGATCGTCGAGCCGGTCCTCCAGCCGCTTGTCCTGCTCGGCCTGCGAGACGTGGACGAACAGCTTCACCAGCGTGACGCCCTGTTCCATCGTCTCCGCCTCGAAGGCATTGATCTCGTCGTAGGCGCGCCGCCATTCGTCCTCGTTCGCATAGCCCTCGACGCGCTCGACGAGCACGCGGCCGTACCAGCTGCGATCGAACACGGTGATGTTGCCCGGCTGCGGCAGGCGGGTCCGGAACCGCCAGAGGAAGTCGTGCGCCTTCTCCACCGCGGTCGGGGCGGAGATCGGGTAAACCTCGAAATGGCGGGGGTCCCAGTCCGCGGTCAGTCGCTGGATGATGCCGCCCTTGCCCGCGGCGTCCCAGCCTTCCAGCATCACGACCGCGCGGCGCCCGTGGACGATATGGGCGACGAGGATGCGTTCCAGCCGCGCCTGCAAGGCGGCGAGATCCCGCTTGTAATGGCCCTTGTAGGGCCTGGTCTTCTCATATTCGGCAAGCTGGATCATCGCGGGCTCCTCATCGGTCCGGCCTGAACGCGCCAGCCGGCCCGATGGTGCAGGGCCGGCCGAGGCAAACCCGCCGGCGGATCATCCGCCGGTCGAGGTCACCGTCTTGCCGGTATCGCCGGCCTGCGGCGCGACGCGCAGGTTCAGCTCCTTCAGCTGCTTGGGCGTCGCGAAATTGGGTGCGCCCATCATCAGATCCTCCGCCTTCTGCGTCATCGGGAAGACGATGACCTCGCGGATGTTGGGTTCGTCGGCCAGCAGCATGACGATGCGGTCGATGCCCGGCGCCGAACCGCCATGCGGCGGCGCCCCGAACTTGAAGGCGTTTATCATCCCGGCGAAGTTCGTATCGACGTCCGCCTGCGTATAGCCGGCGATCTCGAACGCCTTGTACATGATCTCCGCACGGTGGTTCCGGATCGCGCCCGACGACAGCTCGATGCCGTTGCAGACGATGTCATACTGATAGGCGAGGATGTCGAGCGGATCCATCGTCTCCAGCGCCGCCATCTCGCCCTGCGGCATAGAGAAGGGGTTGTGGCTGAAGTCGACCTTCTTCGCGTCCTCGTCATATTCGAACATCGGGAAATCGACGATCCAGCAGAATTCGAAGCGGCTCTGGTCGATCAGGCCCAGCGTCTCGCCGACGCGCGTCCGCGCGAGCCCGGCGAGCTTGGCCGCCTGCGCTTCCTTGCCCGCGGCGAAGAACAGCCCGTCGTCGGGACCGAGGCCGAGCGCATCGGCCATCGCGGACATCTTGTCCTCGCCATGGTTCTTGGCGATCGGGCCGCCCCATTCGCCGCCCTTGCGGGTCGCATAGCCAAGGCCCGCGAACCCTTCGGACTGCGCCCAGCCGTTCATGTCGTCGAAGAACTTGCGGCTCCGGTCCGCCGTCCCCGGGGCCGGGATCGCGCGGACGACGTCGCCACCCTCGACGATCGAGGCGAAGCGGCCGAACCCCGAGCCGACGAAATGCTCGCTGACGTCGCTGATAAGAATCGGGTTGCGCAGGTCCGGCTTGTCGTTGCCATACTTCAGCATCGATTCGCGATAGGGGATGCGCTTGAACGGCAGCGCGCTGACGGTGCGGCCCTTGCCCTGCCAGTCGGCGAATTCCTCGAACACACCGTGCAGGACGGGCTCGATCGCCTGGAACACGTCGTCCTGCGTGACGTAGCTCATCTCGAAATCGAGCTGGTAGAATTCGCCCGGGCTGCGGTCGGCGCGCGCGTCCTCGTCGCGGAAGCACGGCGCGATCTGGAAATAGCGGTCGAAACCGGCGACCATCAGCAGCTGCTTGAACATCTGCGGCGCCTGCGGCAGCGCATAGAACTTGCCCGGATGGACGCGGCTGGGGACGAGATAGTCGCGCGCGCCCTCGGGGCTCGACGCGGTCAGGATCGGCGTCTGGAATTCGGTGAAGCCCTGCCCGACCATGCGGTTGCGGATCGAGGAGATGACCCTGGACCGCAGCATGACGTTCTGGTGCAGCCGCTCGCGACGCAGGTCGAGGAAGCGATAGCGCAGGCGGATATCCTCGGGATATTCCGCGTCGCCGGCGACCGGCATCGGCAGTTCCTGCGCATGGCTCTGGACCGTGATCGTATCCGCCACGACCTCGATCTCGCCGGTGGGCAGGTTCGGGTTGGTCGCCTCGGGGCCCCGCGACACGACCTCGCCCGTCACCGTGACGACCGATTCGACGCGCAGCCGCTCGAGCAGCTCCATCGTCTCGGTCCCCGCCTTGGCGACGATCTGGGTGATCCCGTAATGGTCGCGCAGATCGACGAACAGCACGCCGCCATGGTCGCGCTTGCGATGCACCCAGCCCGAAAGGCGGACGGTGTCGCCGACGTTGCTCGCGGCGAGCGCGGCGCAGGTGTGGGTACGATAGGCGTGCATGGTCGTTTTCTTCCGGCAAGATGCGGGCTGTATGATGGGCCGGCGCTTCCCTCCCCATCCCCTCTTTGTCAACCCGCGCGGCTGTGGCTATGGACAGGCGATGCATATCCACCCGTTGATTACAGACAGCGCGACCCTCGCCAATCTGTGTGCCCGCCTCGCCGACGCCGACTTCATCACCGTCGATACCGAATTCATGCGCGAGAGCACCTATTACCCCGAATTATGCCTGATCCAGATCGCCGACGTGAACGAGGCGGCGGCGATCGACCCGATGGCGCCGGGACTCGACATGACGCCGCTGCTCGATCTGCTGACTACGAATCAGGAGGTGCTGAAGGTCGTCCATGCCGGCGGGCAGGATATCGAGATCATCTACAACCTGACCGGCAAGACGCCGCATCCGCTGTTCGATACGCAGGTCGCGGCGATGGCGCTCGGCCAGGGCGAACAGATCGGCTATTCGAACCTCGTCGACAGCTGGCTCGGGATCCAGGTCGACAAGGGCGCCCGCTTTACCGACTGGGCGCGCCGCCCGCTCGATGCGCGCCAGATCGAATATGCGATCGGCGACGTGACGCACCTCGCCGCGATCTTCCCCAAGATGCTGGAGCGGCTGCGCAAGACCGGCCGCGGCGTCTGGCTGGACCAGGAGATGGAGCGGCTCGCCGATCCCGCCAATTACGCCAACGATCCCGATCAGGCGTGGAAGCGCGTCCGCGTCTCGGGCCGCAAGCCCGACGTGCTCGGCCGGCTGAAGGCGCTCGCCCGCTGGCGCGAGCTGGAGGCGCAGGGCAAGGACCTGCCCCGCGGGCGTATCGTCAAGGACGAAACGCTGGGCGACCTTGCCGGCCATCCGCCGCGCAAGCAGGCCGACCTCGCCAAGGTCCGCGGCCTCTCCGCGACCTGGGCGTCGAACGAGATCGGCGCGCGGTTGATGGCGGCGCTCGACGCCGCCGCGCCGCTCTCCGCCGACGAATTGCCGCCGCGCGACGATCGCAAGCCGGGCCTCGGCAAGGACGGGTCGCTGGTGGCGGACCTGCTCAAGCTGCTGCTCAAGATCCGCTCGCGCGACATCGACGTCGCATCGAAGCTGCTGGCGCGGTCCGACGAGCTGGAGGCGCTGGCCGCCGGTGTGCGCACCGGGCTGCCGATGCTGGAGGGCTGGCGATTCGACCAGTTCGGGCGCGATGCGGTCGATCTGGTCGAGGGACGGCTGGCCTTCGCGGTCAAGGGCGGCAAGCTGAAGATGACGCGGACGGAGGACGAGGGATGATCCGGACCTGGGCGATGCTGTTGCCGGTGCTGGCGGCGGGATGCACGACGATGGCCGAGCGGCCGGCGCCGCCGCGCGGACCCTGCGTCGTCGACGAACGGCTGCGCATGCGCTTCGTCGGGGTCAAGTTCCACGAGCGGCTGCGCACGGATATCGAGCGCCAGGCGCAGGCGGCGACCTCGCGCGTCCTCAATCCGGGTGATGCGGCGACGATGGATTTCCGGCCCGATCGGCTCAACATCCTGCTCGACGACCTCAAGCAGGTCGAGGGGCTGCGCTGCGGCTGACGCCCCTACCCGACGATCACGACCGCCTTGCGCCTGAGCGCCAGGGCCAGCGCCGCATGCCGGCGCTCGACCGTCTCCGCGTAGAGCGCCGCATCGCCCGGATCGAGGCGCAGGACCACGTCGCGCGGCGTCACCGCGAGGCTGGCGCGCTGCAGCGGACCGGCGAGGCCGCCGCTGAACCGCTGGCCCAGCCGGATCGCGAGGCCCCACAGGATCGCGAGCTGGATCTGGCCCGCATTGGCGAGGCCGCTCAGCAGCGGATGCGGCGTCGCGCTGCCGCCGAGGCTGGTGTGCAGCGCCTGCGCCAGCATCGCCCGCTCCGCCGCGTCGATCGCGACCCAATTGCCATGCAGCGCGATCTCGAAGCCGCGTTCGTCGCGAAATTCGGGGTTTGCGCGCCAGCCGGTGTCGGCAAGCTGGCAGGCCGCCTGAAGGATGCGCGCAAGGTGCGGCGCGCTGTCCGCGAACAGCGGCGCGACCCATGCGGCGAGCAGGTCGCCATGTTCGGGGAAGCGGCCGAGCAGCCGCCCCTCCTCTCGCGTGGCGACGATCAGGGGATCGAGCGCGCGCGCGGGCGTGTCGAGCGCGGCATAGAGCAGCCCCTCGCGCAGCCCGGAACTCGACGCGATCGCACTGGTCGAGCCCAGCTCGCGCATCACCACCGATAGCAGCGCGGTGGCATCGCCCAGCTGACCCGCGCGCGCCGACGACATGCCCGGCACCGTGCGCAACCGCTGTTTCGACAGATGCGCGATGCTGCGCCCCAGCCGACCGACCGTTTCCGGCGCCAGCGCATAGCCGTGGATGATCGGCAACGGATAATGCGTCAGGCTCATGTCGAGCCGGGCGAGCGCGCGCCACGATCCGCCCACCATGTAGAGCGGCAGCCCCCGCCCCCGCCCCGCCCAGCCCGCGTCGCGGATCAGCCGGGTGACGTGGCGGTCGAAGCCGGGGCCGCGTCGCTGGCGCAGCCCCGCGATGCGCAGCACGCCGAGCGGGAACGAGATGCGGTCGGTCACCGTCCCCGCGACCACGCGCACGAGCTCGAGGCTGCCGCCGCCCAGGTCGCCGACGATGCCGTCGGCATCGGGAATTGCCGACAGAACGCCCATGCCCGATGCCGTCGCCTCCTGCTCCCCGGTCAGCACCTCGACGACGAGGCCCAGGTCGCGTGCCGCCTCGATCAGCCGGTGGCCGTTGCTGGCATCGCGCACCGCCGCGGTGGCGACGGTGCGGACGGTGGCCTCCATCTCGCGCGCGACCGCGGCGAAGCGGCGCAGCGCGCCGACCGCCAGCGCCATGCTGTCCGAATCGATCGCCCCGGTCGCGGCGAGGCTGCGGCCCAGTCCGGCCATGACCTTTTCGTTGAACAGCGTCACGGGGATGCGGGGATGACCCTGATAGACGACCAGCCGGACCGAATTGGAGCCGATGTCGATGATGCCGGTGCGCGGAAAGTCGCTCATGATGGAACGCTTGCCGCGGCGGCCGCGACAGGCGCAGGGGGGAGTATCGACGGCCGGCCAGGGACGATGGACATGGTCAAGCCCGGGTGACGGGGCGTGGAATCGGGGCGGCGGTCATCGCCGCGTTGTGGCCCCTCCCGCCCCCCGCAACAACCCGCTATCGCCGCCGCCGCAACGCCAGCGTCGGCACCGCGCGGCGTTCTGCGGATGCCGCGCCGCGTCCCGACAGCGACGGGTTGGTCATGAAATAGCGGTGGAGGTTGAACGGCTTGTCGCCGGGGTGGTCGCGGACGTAGCGGCCGTCGGGCTCCAGTTCCCAGCTCTGTTCGCTGTCGATCAGGTTGGCGACCATCACCTGGTCCAAGATCTGGTCGTGGACTGTCGGGTTCTCGATCGGCAGCATATATTCGACGCGCCGGTCGAAGTTGCGCGGCATCCAGTCGGCGGAGGAGATGAAGACGCGCGCGCCGTCGTTGGGCAGCGCGGCGCCGTTGCCGAAGCAGAAGATGCGGCTGTGTTCCAGAAAGCGCCCGACGATCGACTTGACGCGGATATTCTCCGACATGCCCGGCACGCCGGGTCGCAGGCAGCAGATGCCGCGGATGACGAGCTCGATCTCTACCCCCGCACCACTTGCCTCGTACAATTTGTCGATGATCGCCGGGTCGACGAGGCTGTTCATCTTGGCCCAGACCGCGCCCGCGCGCCCGGCACGCGCGTTCGCGATCTCGACGTCGATCAGCTCCAGCAGCGTCCGGCGAAGGTCGCGCGGCGACAGGCTGAGCTTGGTGATGTCGGTGGGTTCGACATACCCGGTGACGTAGTTGAACATCTGCGCCGCGTCGCGGCCCATGCGCGGATCGGCGGTAAAGAACGACAGGTCGGTATAGATACGCGCGGTGACCGGGTGATAATTGCCGGTGCCGAAGTGGCAATAGGTGCGGAACTGCCCCCCTTCGCGGCGGACGACCATCGACACCTTCGCATGCGTCTTCCATTCGAGGAAGCCGTAGACGACCTGCACCCCGGCGCGCTCCAGTGCGCTCGCCCACAGGATGTTCTGTTCCTCGTCGAAGCGGGCGCGCAGCTCGACTACCGCCGTCACCGACTTGCCCGCCTCCGCCGCGGCGATCAGCGCGTTGATAACCGCGGGCTGCTTGCCGGCGCGGTACAGGGTCTGCTTGATCGCGATGACGTCCGGATCCTGCGCGGCCTGCTTCAGGAAGGCGAGGACGACGTCGAACGTCTCATAGGGATGGTGGACGACGATGTCCTTGGCGCGGATTGCCGCAAAGCAGTCGCCGCCGAATTCGCGGATGCGTTCGGGAAAGCGCGGCACGAACGGCAGGAACTTGAGATCGGGGCGATCCTCGTCGATCACCGCATCCAGATCGCCGATGCTGAGCAGGTTGCCGCTTTCCGTGATCGTCGCGTCGGCGCCGCCCAGTTCCTCGCGCAGCACCTCCGCCAGCGCATCGGGCATCCCCGTCTCCAGCTCCAGCCGGATCACCCGGCCGCGGCGCCGGCGCTTGATCGCATTGGCGAAGTAGCGGACGAGGTCCTCCGCCTCCTCGTCGATCTCGATGTCGCTGTCGCGCAGCACCCGGAATGCCGCGGCGCCGACCAGCGTGTAGCCGGGGAACAGGACCGGCGCGAACCGCTTCAGCAGCGCCTCGATCGAGACGTAGCGGGCCGGCTCGCTGGGCAGCCGGACGAAGCGCGGCGCGCTTGCCGGGATCATCACCAGCTCGCGCACCGGCTCGCCGTCCGAATCGCGGACGACGTCGAACATCACCGACAGCCCCTTGTTGGGGATGAACGGAAAGGGATGCGCCGGGTCGAGCGCCTGCGGGGTCAGGATCGGGAAGATCTGTTCGCGGAAATGCGTTTCGAGCCACACCGCGGCTTCGGCATCCACCTCGTCGCGGCGCAGGACGTGCAGCCCCGCCTCGTCGAGCAGGGTGCGCAGGTCGCCCCACACCGCCTGCTGCCTCGCCATCAGCGCGTCGGCTTCCGCGGTGATCGCGGCCAGCTGCTGCCCCGGCGTCAGCCCGTCGGACGAACGCCGGTCGACGTCCTTCATCTGCTGGCCCTTCAGCCCGGCGACGCGCACCATGAAGAATTCGTCGAGGTTGCTGCCCGAGATCGACAGGAACCGCAGCCGCTCGAGCAAGGGATGCGCGGCATTGCACGCTTCCTCCAGCACCCGCCGGTTGAACGCCAGCCACGACAGTTCGCGGTTGAAATAGCGGTCGTTGACCTCCGGAACGAAGGGATCGTCGTCGGCCGCCGACAAATGCGAAAGATGGGCTGGGCGTGTCATAATCAGGTCATAGGCAGCAACGGTTGCGGTTGCGTGACGATCCCTGCCGCGGTCAAAACGGTGCGCGCGAGCGGGATCGACAGGCGCTTGCGGCTTTCCAGCACCTCTTGGTCGAGGGCATCGACGACGCGCTGGACGACGATGTGGCTGCGTTCGATCCGCGTGCTGAGCCAGGCGATCAGGTCGGGCCGCGCGTCGAGGCCGCGTCGCTGGAACAGGTGATCGAGCAACACCGCGATCAGTTCGTCGTCGGGCGCCCCGATCGCCGCATGCGGGCTGGCGGCAAGGCGCGAGCGCAAGTCGGGCAGGCGCACGCCCCAGATCGGCGGCACCGCGTCGGCGACGATCACCAGCGGGCGCCGCTCCGCCTGCGCCTGGTTCCAGGCGTGGAAGATCTGCACCTCCGGCACCGTCTCGGCATCGTCGATGATGCTGCCGTGGCTCTTCGCCGCAAAGATCCGCGCGAGCAGGCTGCGCCCCGATTTGCGCGGCCCGGTCAGCACCGCGGCCATCACCGGCCACGTCGCCCAATGCTCCAGCGCCTGCGCGGCGCGCAGGTTGGAATTGGTCACGAGGAAGGCATCGTCCTTCGGGTCCGCCGGCCACCCGAGCGGCAGTGCGAGCTGATTGGTCATGCGTCAGCCCGGCGGATTGGCGTCGGCCGGCAGATTGGTCGGCAGCAATTGCGGCGCGCGCCGGATGCGCAGCGTCTGGCCCGATCCCGTCACCTGATAGCCACGCAACTCCAATGCCTTGCGCAGCGCTTCCGGATCGCCGTCATAGGTGACGCGCATCAGCGACAGGCCGCCGAGCGCCAGGCTGGTGGTGCTCGCGGCGCGCACCCCGGCGATGCCGCGGACCAGCCCCTCGGTATTGGCGACCGCGGTGGCGCCGGGCGTGTCGTATTGCAGCGTGATCGCGATGCCCGTGCCCGCGACGCCGGTATCGCCGACGATCTCGGCCAGCGTCTCGCCGCTCGCCGCGTCGTCGATCGCGTCGGGATCGATCACCGGTTCGGGCTCGGGCGGCGGCGACAGCGTCGGATCGAGGCCCAGCGCCCCGCCGCGCAACGCCTGCTGGAACAGTCCGTCCATCCGCACCACGCCGGTATCGAGCAGGCGCGGCAGGCCCGCGGCGCTGCCGACGCGCAACGTGAAGCTGCCGATCAGCGCGTTGTCGGGGCCGTGGCGCGCCTGGAACACGCCGATCACCGGACCGCCGGGATAGCTGCGATACAGCCGCACCACCGGGATCAGGATGTCGGACGCACCATATTGGTCGATGATCGTCCGCCACCAGCCACGCCCCGGCCGGCCGATCTGGCCGGCGTTGAGCAGGAGCGAATCGGCGCCGGTTCCCGACGGGCGCACGTAATCGATCGCGCTGTTGCCGGTGCGGAAGCGGGCCCACGCCTCCTGCCAGTCGTTGCGCTGTTCGAAGACCGTGCCGACGCCTGCGGAAATCTGAAGCGGCACGAGCAGCATCGGGCGCGACCGGTCGGAATAGGCGCTGATCCCCAGAACCGATGCGGCGCGTCCACGGTCGAACAGCACGCCGAGCCGCGCGATGTAGCGCGACGGGCCGATCTGTTCGTTCTCGACGACGATCCCCGACACCATCTGGTCGAGCGTACCGTCCGAGACGAGCGCCCCGCCCGCCCCCAGCCGGCGCGACAGCTGCACCCAGGCCTTGCGCTGCGCCAGCCGCCAGCCGCCGAGCCGGGCGGCGTCGGCCGTCTTTGCCGCGACGTCGACCGCGACGCCGCTCACCTCGAAATCGCCCGAGCTGTCGACGGGCGCCGCGCCGCGGCCGCCCTCGATCTGCGCATAGGCGCCGGCGGCGACCAACAGGATCGCGCCGCCGAGCGTCGGGATGAGGGAACGGATGCGCATAGACCGCGCCTTTTGACGAAGAGGGCGGGCGAAGCCAAGCGGGATGTGTGCACGCACCCGCGTCGCGGCGTCGCGAGGTCGTCGTGGACCCCATTGCCAGTCCCCTCCGCAAACCGTAGCAGGCTGGCCGCATGAGCAATGCGCCCACCCCCGCCGACCAGTCCTACACCTATGCCGATGCCGGCGTGTCGATCGCCGCGGGCAACGCGCTGGTCCGCGCGATCGGGCCGCTGGCGCGGGCGACGCGGCGGCCGGGTGCGGATGCCGAACTCGGGGGCTTCGGCGGCATGTTCGACCTGAAGGCGGCCGGGTTCGTCGATCCCCTGCTGGTCGCGGCGAACGATGGCGTCGGCACCAAGCTGAAGCTCGCGATCGACTGGGACCGGCACGACGGCGTCGGTGTCGACCTGGTCGCGATGTGCGCCAACGACTTGGTCGTACAGGGCGCCGAGCCGTTGTTCTTCCTGGATTATTACGCGACCGCCAAGCTCGACGCGGCCGTCGCCGAGCGCGTCGTCGCCTCGATCGCGGAGGGGTGCCGGCAGGCGGGCTGCGCGCTGATCGGCGGCGAGACGGCGGAGATGCCGGGCATGTATGCCGATGGCGACTACGACCTCGCCGGCTTCTGCGTCGGGGCGGTTGAGCGCGACCGCGTGGTGACCGGCCGCGACATCGCGGCGGGCGACGTGATCCTCGGCCTCGCGTCGTCGGGCGTGCATTCCAACGGTTTCTCGCTGGTCCGGCGCCTCGCCGCGGACCGAGGGTGGAGGCTCGACCGCCCGGCGCTGTTCGACGCGGACCGGCTGCTGATCGACATTCTGATGGCACCGACGCGGATCTACGTCGCCAGCCTGCTGCCGTTGCTGCGCGAGCGGCGGATCAAGGGGCTGGCGCACATCACCGGCGGCGGACTGCTCGAAAACATCCCGCGCGTGCTGCCCGACGGCGCGCATGCGACGGTGGATGCCGATGCCTGGGAACAGTCGCGTCTGATGGCGTTCCTGCAGGCGCAGGGGGCGATCGAGCCCGAGGAGATGGCGCGGACGTTCAACTGCGGCATCGGCATGGCGCTGGTCGTCGCGGAGCACGAGGCCGATGGCGTCGCCGCGGCGCTGACCGCGGCGGGCGAAACCGTTCATACCATCGGCCGGGTCGAGGCGGGCACGCGCGGCTGCACGGCGCGCGGCTCGACCGAGACGTGGAGCGCGCGCGCCAACTGGACCGCGACGCACGACCATGGCTGAGGTGCAGGCGGATACCGCGGCATGAAGACGGTCGGCATCCTGATCTCCGGGCGCGGATCGAACATGATGGCACTGGTCGAGGCGGGTATCCCGGTGGCGCTCGTCGCATCCGACCGGCCCGATGCACCCGGCCTCGCCTGGGCGCGGGACCGCGGCATCGCGACCTTCGCGCTGTCGCCGAAGGGGATCGGCAAGGCGGCCTATGAGGCGGAGGTCGATGCGGCACTGCGCGCGGCGGGGTGCACGGTGATCGCGCTCGCCGGTTACATGCGGCTGCTGTCCGACGATTTCGTCGCACGCTGGCGGGACCAAATCGTCAACATCCACCCCTCGCTGCTCCCGCTGTACAAGGGGCTCGACACGCATGCGCGCGCGATTCACGCCGGGGACCGGGTGGCGGGCTGCTCGGTGCACGTCGTGACCGAGGAGCTGGATGCGGGTGCGCTGCTCGGGCAGGCCGAGGTGCCGGTGCTGCCCGACGACACGCCCGATACGCTGGCCGCCCGGGTACTGGCGGCGGAGCATCGCCTGTACCCCCGGATCCTCAAGGAGTTCGTCAGCCGATGACCGATACCGCCCCCTCCGACGCCCTCGCACGCGTTCGCGCCATCGCCCTGTTGCTGCCCGAGGTGGAGGAGCGGCCGAGCCATGGCCAGCCGACCTTCTTCGTCGCGGACCGCCAGTTCGCGCAGGTGCGCGAGGACCATCACGGCGACGGCCTGTCGGTCGTCTGCGTGCGGACCAGCGGCGCCGACGAACAGGCGATGCTGATCGAGGCGGCACCGGACACCTATAGCCGGCCGGCCTATCTCGGGCCGTCGGGGTGGGTCGGCGTATCGCTCGCGGGCGACCCCGACTGGGCGCTGGTCGAGGATCGGATCGCGCGCAGCTGGGAACTTGCCGCGCCCGACCGGCTGCTCGAGGCGGGCGGGCGATGAGCGGCAACGAGACGTCCGATCAGGCGCAGACGCGCCGGCGGTGGATCACGCTCGCCGAAGTGGTCGCGGTCGCCGGCGTCGTCATCGCCGCGCTGACGCTCTACAGCAACTGGCAGGACCGTCGCGAGGCGGTCGCCGCACGGCAGGTCGAACAGGCGAGCGCGAGCCGCGACCGGACGCGCTTCGTGCTGCGCGGCACCCCGGCGAAGGATCGGCGGTCGATCGTGCTGGCGCGCGAGGAAGCCCATCCGCTCGGCGACATCCGCGTGACCTTCCCCACCGCGCTCGGCGTATCGCCGCAGGATTCGGTGACGCAGACGATCGACGCGGACGCATTCGACGCCGCGCTGCGCAAGGCGACCGACGGCGGCGCCGACGAACGGACCGGCCGGCTGCCCGTGCTGATCCGCTACACCTATTTCACCGACGACCAGCCGACGACGCGGCAGGCGATCTACGACATTGTCTGGCAAACCAGGGGCCAGTGGCTCAAGGGGCGCAAGGTCGAGCTGCTCGACCTGCGCCTGCGCGAAACCGGCGGCAATCAGGCGCGGATCGATGCGCTGTGGCGGCGCGACCGGCCCGCAGCCTGACGGACTAGGACGCGACCATCCAGCGCAGCAGACGCGGGATCGCGCCGCGGCGGGCCATCCAGTCGCTGTAGGCGCGATAGGCGGGATCGAGCGCGAGGTGCCGCTCCTCCGTCCCTGCCCGCCAGTAATAAATGCCGCTGACCACTGCCATCAAGGCGGTCGCGCGCACCGCATCGACGATATTGCCCGTCGTCAGAACCGGCAGCGTCGACAGCCACCAGAACAGGTTCTTGGACAGATAGGCGGGATGCCGCGACCAGGCATAGGGGCCGTGGGTCAGGATGCCGCGGTTCGTCAGGTTCGAAAAGCGCAGCCCGAATGCCACGGTCGCGCTGGCGTAGATCGCGGTCAGCCCGACCAGCATCGCCCCCCACAGGCCGAGCAGCCACGGGTGGCCGGCAAACCACGCGGTCCAGTCCTGCGTCCCGGGATGATAGTCGAGCGGCCCGCCCGCCTCCATCAGGATGAACGGCGGATAGCACATCAGCGCGGCGGTCCAGGCCGCGGCGAACGGATTGGCGCTGCGGATGTGCGCGTCAAGCGGCCGCAGCGTCAGCACATAGCCGACCGTCGCGAAGGCGACGTCGATCACGAACATCAGCGCGATCAGCCATTGCACCAGCCCCACCGGATCGCGCAGCGTCGCGAGGTCGGTGCGGACGAACCCGGCGAAGTTGCCCGGCACGACGGCGAGCATGAACGCGAGGAAGAACGCCTTCACCGCCCAGCTGCGCGCATGGCTCTGGAGCACGGCGGGGTCGACGCCCTCCTGCCCGGTCAGCCACGCGCCGACGTGCCACGCGCCGTCTCGCGGCGCGACCAGATAGCGGTCGAGCCACAGCACATAGGGCACCGCGACGATGGCCACGACCGGCATCGCCCAGCCGAAGCACCACATGGCGAAGGCGAAATTGCCGTCCCAGTAGAACCGCCCGATCCCGTATACGCAGGCGATGCCGCACCATGTCGCATACAGGCCCGCGAGCTTCGTGAGGCTGGTGTCGCGCGTTTGGGCGGCGGGCCGCGGGGCGTGCCAGTCGATCCCGGTGCCCGGGTTCCGATGCACCGCGTCGACCATAAGCGACCAGCCCACCATCGGCACCCCGCACGCCAACAGCCCGACGAGCGCGGCATAGGGACCATCCATGCCCAGCGAGACCGCGGCGACGATCCACAGACCCAGTCCCGCGAGTCCGGCGAGGCCCACGCCGGCGCTGACGGCCGATGGCGGCCGCCGTTCGACGCCGGTCGGCACGGCGAGCCTTGTGTCGTGATACATCCCCGACCCCTAGTCCGGCAACGGTAAGCAAGTCGTGAACCATGCCGCGGCGCCGTCGCGCGCGGATCAAGCCGGAAGGGAGAATGGAGCGGGTAACGGGAATCGAACCCGTGTATTCAGCTTGGAAGGCTGCTGCACTACCATTGTGCTATACCCGCATGACGCCGCGACGATGGCGCCGCCGGCGGGACAGCGCATATCGTCGCTCGCCGCCGGGGGTCAAGGCGCTTTCGTCGAACGACGCGGTGGCGCGGGATCGGCCCCCGCCACCGCGCACGCCCGATCAGGACTTGGCCGTGCCCGGTTCCGCCATCTTGCGATGCTGTTCGGCGAGCACCGCGTTGGGCGTGATGTTCGCGACCGCAGACTGGATTTTGTTCTTCCAGCCCGAGACGACCGACGCCTTGCCGGCCATGACCGCATCCCAGCCGTCCCTGGCGACGTCGGCCGGGTCGCTCTTGTTGGGGTTGCTGCCGACCTCGGTGTCGAGCATGTCGCCGCGCGCGAAGAATTCGGTGTCGACCGGCCCCGGCATCAGGTTGGTCAGCGTCACGCCGTCGGCCTTCTTGATCTCGTTCTGGAGCGCCGCGACGAAGCTGTCCACGAACGCCTTGGTGCCGTTGTAGACCGCCTGGAAGCTGCCGGGGATGTAGCCGGCGATCGATCCGGTCACCAGCACCCGGCCCGCGTTGCGCGCCACCATCGGCTTCAGCACCTTCTGGAGCAGATAGGCGGTGCCGGTGATGTTGGTGTCGACGACGCCGCGCCACGCCTGCACGTCCTGGTCGAGGAAGGCGTGCCCCAGCCCGTGACCGGCGTTGGCGCAGAGGAGGTCGATCTGGCGTCCACCCGCCGCCGCGAGCAGCGCGTCGACGCCGTCGATCGTCGACAGGTCCGCCTCCACAGCGGTCACGTGCGTCCCGAATTGCTCGAAGTCGTTCGCGGCGGCATTGATGAGCGCTTCGTCGGCGACGACGAGGATGTCGTAGCCGTTCTTCGCCGCGAGCGTTGCGAGTTCGAAGCCGATACCGGTCGAGGCGCCGGTGATGATCGCGAATTTGTCAGCCATGATGTCTCTTCCGAAAAGGGGTCAGGCGGCCGTGGTCATGCCGGGTTTCAGCACGACCTTGGTCACTTCGTTCTGGTTGTTCTTGAACATCTCATACCCCTTGGGCGCCTGTTCGAGCGGCATGCGGTGCGAGATGAGGAATTCGGTGTCGATCTTGTCCTCCATGATCGCGTTGAGCAGCGCGGGCATGTAATGCTGGACGTGGGTCTGGCCGGTCTTCAGCGTCAGCCCCTTTTCCATGAAGGCGCCGAGCGGAAACTTGTCGACGAAGCCGCCGTAGACCGCCGGCATCGACACGCGGCCGCCCTTGCGACAGGCGATGATCGCCTGGCGGATCGAATGCGGCCGATCGGTGCCGAGGAAGGTCGACGCCTTGATCTGGTCGATGACGTTGTCGACGAACAGGCCGTGCGCCTCCAGCCCGACCGCATCGATCACCGCGTCGGGACCGATGCCACCGGTCATCTCCATCAGCGCTTCGTAAGTCGCGCTTTCCTCGAAGTTGATCGTCTCCGCGCCGAAGCGCTTCGCGAGCTCCAGCCGGTGCGGGAAATGATCGATCGCGATCACCCGCTCGGCCCCCATCAGGAACGCCGACTGCACCGCGAACAGCCCGACCGGGCCGCAGCCCCAGACCGCCACCGTGTCGCCGGGCTCGATCTGGGCATATTCCGCCGCCTGCCAGCCGGTCGGCAGGATGTCGGACAGGAACAGCACCTTGTCGTCGGGAACGCCGTCGGGGATCACGATCGGCCCGACGTCGCTGAACGGCACTCGGACATATTCGGCCTGGCCGCCGGCATAGCCGCCGGTCATATGGCTGTAGCCGAACAGGCCCGACATCTCGTGACCGTACAATTCCTGCGCGATGTCCTGATTGTCGGCGGGCAGGCCGTTGGGACAGGCGGAATATTGATGCTTGCCGCAATGATAGCAGCTGCCGCACGCGATCGTGAACGGCACGACCACGCGCTGCCCCTTCTTGAGCGTCGATTTCGCACCCACCTCGATCACCTCGCCCATGAATTCATGGCCCAGGATGTCGCCCTTCTGCATCGTCGGGATGTAGCCGTCGTACAGGTGCAGGTCGGAACCGCAGATCGCGGTCGACGTCACCTTGATGATGCAGTCGCGCGGATTGACGATCTCGGGATCGGGGACGTTGTCGATGCGTACGTCGTGCTTGCCGTGCCAGGCGAGTGCTTTCACAGCCCCATCTCCTCGAATTGCTTGGGATTCATCGCCGGTGTGGCGACCTCGCCGGTTTCCATCAGCTGTTTGAAGCGGCGCAGGTCGCGGCGCGCCTGGATCGCGGGCTCGCGCTGGAACAGCTTGGCGATCACCTTGCCGACGATGCCGGCGGGGGGATCGTAGGCGATCGTGGCGGTCACGACGGTGCCGCGATCCCCGGCGGGACGGAATTCGATCCGGCCGGAATTGGGCACGTCCGCGCCGGGCTCCGTCGTCCACGCGATCAGGCGATCGGGCTCGTCCTCGGTCACCCGGGCGTCCCATTCGACGGTGGCGCCCGCGGGCGCCTTCACCACCCAATGCGAGCGCACGTCATCCGTCACGACGATCGAGGCGATGTTCTCCATGAAGCTCGGCAGGTTCGCGAAGTCTCGGAAATAGCGGTAGAGATCGGCCGGCGAGCGGTTGATCGTGACCGATCGTCCCACCGCGGACGAACCGTGGCCGTCGACCAGCCCCGCCGTCACGGCGGCGGCGGAATCGCCCCGCTTGGCCGTGGCCGCCGGCGCGTCGTCATCGGGTTGCGTCATGATGGTGTCCCTTCGAGAAACCACCCAACCCGTGCACGGCGCCCGCCGTTCCAGTCGTTACGCCCGCATCTTCAATATGTTAGTCTGATCGCCCTGCCCGACGGCATCAGCCGTGGTCCGCGGCGAACTGCTGCTTCAGGTCGTCGAGCGTCGCGCCGATATGCTGCGCCAGCAGCCTTTCCAGCGCTGCCGCGTCGCGCGCCATCCACGCATCGAGCAGACCGCGGTGCTCGCGGTGCGCACGCGATTCGCGACCCGCCGGCTGGAGATGCGCGACGGCGTAGCGTTCCGACAGGATCGACAGCCGTTCGACGAGCTGCGTGGTCAGCAGGCGCCCGCCGGCACGGACCAGCGCGGTGTGGAAATGCCGGTTGTGGACCGCCACCGTGGCAAGGTCGCCCTGCGTCGCGGTATCGAGCCGTTCGAACGCCGACAGCGTCGCGGCGCGGGCGGCGTCGTCGGCGACGATCGCCCCATGCGCCGCGGCGGCCGGTTCGATGAGCAGCCGCAGCGCGTAGATTTCCTCCGCCTGCGCGGCGGACATCGGCTGGACGAAATAGCCGCGGTTGGCCTGGCTGACCAGCAAGCCTTCCTGTTCCAGCCGGGCGAGCGCCTCGCGCAGGGGGATCTTGCTGACCCCCAGTTCGGCGGCGAGCGCATCCTGACGGATCGGTGCGTCGGTCCCCAGCCGTCCGATGACGATCTGTTCGCGCACGATCTCGAACACCCGTTCGGACAGCGTGCGGACAACGATGCTGCTCATCGGCATTATCTCCAGAACGGAATCGGTACGCAGATCAACGCGTTCCCCCGCCTTCCCAGAACGGATCGGCACGATCAATCCGGAACGTGTTGAATTGTGTCGCGATCGCCCGTCCGGCAACTCATCGGCGGCGCGACACGCCCAGCCTCGACCGCTCCAGCCACCACGTCAGCCCAGCCGCGAGCAGGAACGGCACGAGCCAGCGCCAGCCCGGCTGCGGTTCGCCGGGAAGGGGCGCGGCGGCGACCGGCGCCCGCTCGCTCACCAGCAGCACGGTCGCGGCCTGGTCGCGCGCGCGGCGCAGCGATGCCAGCGCGGCCGCGGGCTGCACGTAGAAGGCGGCTCCCCCCTGCCCGGCGATGCGATGCCAGCCCGCCGCCCGCGGCCAATAGCCCGCACAGTCGCCGGCGACCGGATCGCGGACCAGTGCCACCACACCCCCATCGGGTGCGACGATACGGGCGCCGTCGCGGACGCCGCAGACCGTGACCCGGTCGCCGACGAACGCCAGCGGATCGACCCGCGCCGGCGGCGCCGCCCCCGCCGCGGCACCGCGCCCGACGGTGGAGGCGATCGTGCTCCATAGGAAAGCATAAGCGTCGCCATTGCCGCTGGTCGCCAGCGCGAAGCTGTCGAGAATCGTGGTCGCCGCCACGCGGCCGCGACCCACGCCACGCCAGGCCGCGAAGGGCGTGCCCCGCGCATCGCGCAGCAACGGTATCCCGGCGTCCAGCGGGGCATCGATCCGCGTCAGCACCGGCGTCTCGCCCAGCGGCGCCGCGCTGGAGACGGGGGCGTCGCGACTGCCCGGCCCCCGCCGCGCCGCCAGCATGGCGTCGGTCGGTGCCGCGGGAGCGAGGCGTAACGGAGCGTCACGGCTGCCGGATACTGGCAGGCCGAGCACCTGCCACCCGCGCGGCACCGGGCCGGTGAGCCGCACGACCAGTCCCATGCCCCCGCGCACCGCTGCGGCGATCGCGGCGCGCGCCGCGCCGCCCAAGCCCGCCCAGCTCCGGTCGTCCAGAATGGCGAGGTCGGTTCGGGCGAGGGTCGCGGGGGTGATCGTCGAGTCCGGGTCGCCCAGCGTCAGCCCGCCACCCACCGCCAGCCGCGTCGCCGGCGCGAGGCCGGCATCGCTCGCCCAGCGCCGCAGGAATTTGACCTCGGGACCCGGCGCGGCGGCAAGGATCAGCACCCGCGCCGGCGCGGCGGCGGCGGTCACGACCGGGACCGCGGCGACGTCGGCATCGCCGATGCGCAGCCCGAACAGCACGGTGCCCGCATCGCGCGCGACGCCGTGCAGCACGAGCCGGCCGTCGCGGTCGGGCGCCCCCGCATCGACCGGGCGCCCCGCCGGATCGACCAGCGCGACCCGCCCGCCCCCGCCGACGCGCATGGCGACGGCGAACGTATCGCCGGGCGCGAGCAACTTCGGCGGCACGATGTCGATGATCCCCGTGGGCGGCGACGGCGGATCATAAGCCACCGTGCGCATGCGTGCCGCCGGGCGATCGCGCGCCGGCAGTCCGTCGCCGACGATCCGCAGGCGGGACACCGCCGGCCACCGCCGCAATGCGGTGGCGAGGTCCGGGACCGGCGTCGCGCCGGCGACCCCTCGCGCCTCGGGCAGCGCGACCAGCGTCTCGTCCGGCGCAGCGGTGACGAGCCGCCCGGTGCCCCCGGTCGCGACGACCAGTGCCGGATGCCCGCGCTGCACCGATCCGCCGAACAGCGTCGCGTAAAGCAAAGTCGCGACGATCGGTTGCAGGAGCAGCAGCGCCGCGGCGCGCCACGGCGCCTGCCCCAGCACCCCGCCGCGGACCAGACGCAGCCAGCCGAGCAGCACGGCGAGCCCGAGCAGCAGCGCGACGATCCGTTCGGGCGTCATGGCAGCGCGTCCAGATAGCGCCGCCCGATCGCATCGCCGCCGTCGCGACGGCGCAGGCCGGCGACCGGACGCGGCAGCGCCTGCCAAAGCGCGCCGCGCACCGTCTCGCGGCAGGCCGCACAACCCGGGCGGCGACGCAAGGTATCGATCGCGGCGGCCAGCGCGAGCGGATCGGGCACCCGCGCGGCATGGACGGTCAGCCAGCGCGACAGGGCATCGAGCGCGGCGCCGTGCCGCGGCGTATCGAGCGCGCGCCAGATCGCCGCAGGGGTCGGATCGACCGGGTCCGCCGCCGCGGCGACGAGCGTGCGCGATCCCATCGCACCGCGCGCGCCGGTCAGGCGCCGCTGCATGTCGACCGCAGGCAGGTCCGAGCCCGTCCGCGCCAGGAAGATACGCGTCGCCTGCTGGACCTGCTTGATGAAGCGCAGCGCCTTGTAGGCGAAGGGCAAGGCCCGCGCCGGATCGCCCTGCCGCAGCTCGCGCTCCGACTGGAACATCGCATCCAGCGCCTGGCGCAGCGTCGCGCGGGTCGACGGATCGAGCAGCGTCGCGGCCTCCGATTCGTCATGGGTGTGGCCATATTCGGCGGTGACGTCCTCCGCGGCGCCGAACGTCGGCGGCGGAGCGGGCGGGTGATCGTGCGCGTCGGTGGTGGGGGCCGTCGGAGCCGCGGGCGTGGTACCCTCCTCTTCGTCGTTGGTCGGCATCGCGCTGGTCGCGCCGCCGCCCGCCTCTTCGCCCATGAACTGGCCATAGCGCATGCGCAGCAGGCGCTGGTCGGCGCCGATCGCATCGGAACGCGACAGGAACCGGTCCGCGGCGGGGCGCGGCCGTTCCGCGAGCAGCGCCTCGGCATCGATGACGATCTGGCGCTGGCTGCGGAAATAGGCGGGCATGACGCGGCGGGTCATCGCCTCCAGCCCGCCGCCCTGCGCGGCGGCCGCGGGCGGGCGCCGCAGGATCGCGCTGGGGCCGCGCACCGACTGGGCCGCGGGCTCGCGCATGTCGGCGACGATCAGCTGCGCCACCACGTCGCCGGGTTCGGTAAAGCCGAGCGACGCGAAATCGAGCCGGGCGGCGAAGTGCCGCGCGCGCGGCGGACCGCTGCCGGACAGCGTCAGCAGCCGTTCGGAAAAGCGGACGTTCTCGCCCTCGCCCTGCGCGACGATTACGCGCAACGTCGCGGTGGCGCGAACCCCGTAATCGTCGGTGGCGACGAAGGCGACCGCGGCCGACCGCTGGCCCGGCGTCAGCAGCGTCAGCGGCGCGACCGGCGCCACCAGCCGGACCTGCGGCGGCCGATCGGGTGCGAGGTCGATCCGGTGCAACGGCGGCACGCCGGCGCGCTCCGCCCCCGCCGCCGTCACCCGATACAGGAGCGGCTGCGTGGCGGCATAACCGGCGTGCCAGTCCTCGCCCTCGCGACCCAAGGCGATCCCCGCCCGCCCGACGGTGGCGAGCATCGCCCGGCGAGGCGCGGGGTCGAAGCGCAACGTCCAGCGCAGCCGCGATCCCTGCGGCACGCGGGCATCGAGCACCCGCGACACGCGCGGGGGCAGGCCGGTATAGGCCGGCGGCATGATCTCCAGCGCCTGCGCGGTCAGCCGCGGTACGCCGGGTGCCGCCGCCAGTCCCTCCTGCGCCGGCGCGAGCGCGACGCCCTGCGCCCGCGGCCACAGCAGGATGGCGGCGCCGGCCAGCACCGCCACCCCCGCGACCGCCGCCAGCAGCCGCCGGTCGCGCGGCGGTGACAGCACGGGGATCGGCCCCGCCTCCGCGCGATCGACGATGCGGCGGCGCTGGAGCGCCTGCAACGGGCCGAGCGTCGCGGGGTCGGCGAACAGCAGGTCGCTGCTGTCCTCCAGGTCGCCGCGCGCTGCATCCAGCGCCGCGATCAGCCAGCTTCGATCGAACCGCCGCGCCCGCCAGCGCGCGACACCCAAGACGATGGCGAGCCCCACGAGCAGCACGCCGACCGCGGCGACGGCCCCGCCGACGCGCCCGGCAACCGCCGCCGGCACCAGCGCCAGCGGTCCCCCCAGCGCGATGTCCTCGCGCCACACGCGCAGCCGGCTCGGGCGGGTCCAGCGCGCGACGCGGGCGTCGCGGCTCATCGGGCGCCGACGCGCGTCGGACGCGTCGCCAGCCAGCGCTCGACGAGGAACACGATCGCCACCGCCACGGCCAGCCACGGCCAGACCGGGCGGGCGGGCGGCGCAGGTGCGGCGGCGCCGGGCTGCGGGCGATAGGCGTCGGCCAGTGCGCGGGTCGGTTCCGCGGGTGCCGCGAACAGTGCGAGCAGACGGTCGGGAAACCCCGGTTCGAGCAGTTGCGGCATCGCCCGCGGCGTCAGCGGCCGGACGAACCGCAGCAGCCGCCCGCGCCCCAGCGACTGCGCCTCGACCAGCGGCGCGCCCTCGTCATCGCGCCAGACGACCGATGTCGGCGCGGCGGGGACCGTGGCGGTCGCGGCGACGAGCACCGTGCGTCCTGCCTCGACCTCGCGAACCAGCGCCGCGGGGAGCGGCCCGGGCGCGAGCCGGATCACCGGACCGCCCGTCGACGGGCGCGAACCGCCCGCCGCGCGCAGCGCCGCGACGACGTACCGCATCCCCGGCGCGGCGGGATCGCCCTGCACCCGAGGGAGCGGCGGCGGGATCGGCCGCCCCGGTGCCCGCCCCTCGCCCGCGATCCGCCAGACGACGGGTCGCGACACCCGCGGGCGCTCGGCGTCGGCGCCGTCGAGAATGCGCGGGACGACGATCGTGAGGGTCGCGCGCGGCGGCAATTCGGCGTCGAGCTGACGGATCAGGCTCCCGGTCGGCAGCGGCCCGTCCGGGACACGGGCGGAGATCGGCGGGAATCCGGGCGCGAGCCAGATGCGCCGCGCACCGGTATCGGCCGGTATGCGCGCGCCGGGCAGCACCGCGACCACGGCCTGCGTCTCGCCCACAGCCATCCGCACCGGTTGCGCCAGCACGAGGGCGATCGCCGCGAGCAGCAGGAGGCGGATCGCCAGCAACGGCAGTTCGTCGAACCGCGGCCGGTGGCGGGGGCGTGGCTTCTGCCGCAACCAGCGCAACGCGGCGAAGTCGGTCGGGCGCTGTTCGGTGCGGCGGGCGAGGTGGATCAGCAGCGGCAGCAGCAGGCTGGCCAGCGCCGCGAGCCCGAGCGGAAACAGCAGCGTCATCGCCGGCGCCGCCCGAAGAGCGCCTGGAGCGGGGTGTCGAGCGGTTCGTCGAGGACCAGCGTCGCGTGCGCGATCCCCGCCGCGGCGAATGCGGCCTTTAGCGCCGCCTGCGCTTCGCCGAACCGGGCGAGAAACTCGCCACGCAACGCGCCGGCATCGCCGAGCAGTTCCTCGCCGGTTTCGGGATCGCGGAACCGGTAGCCGCCGGACAGGTCGAAGTCGCGCTCGCTCACGGTCAGGATCTGCAACGCCACCACCTCGCGCCCCGCGGCGGCGAGCCTGCGCGCGAGGTCGAGCGTCGCCGGGTCGAACCAGTCGGACAGAATGACGACGAAATCGCGGGTCGCGATGCGATCCCACAAGGGCGCGAGCGCCGCCTCACCCGGAAATCGCCCGCCCGCGGTTGCGGCGCGCAGCGCGAGCCGCAATCGGTCGCGCTGGCGGGCGCCACCGGCGGCAGGCACCAGGTCGAGCCCGCGCTCCGCCAGCGTCGCCAGCCCGAACCGGTCACCCTGCGCCAGCGCGATCTCCGCAAGCGCCGTCGCCAGTCCCTTCGCCGCGTCGAACCGGCTGGAGCCGGGCGTATCCGCCTGCGCCATCGACGCGCTGGCGTCGAGCAGGATCCAGATCGCGATCGGGCTTTCGCGTTCGGCTTCGCGGACGAAGAAGCGATCCGACCGGCCGTACAGCTTCCAGTCGATCTGGCGCGGCTCGTCGCCCGGCTCGTAGGGCCGGTATTGCGCGAATTCGAGGCCGCTGCCGCGCGACCGGCTGGCATGCAGGCCGAGCCCGCGTTCGCCGATCGCCCGGCGCGCGACGATGCCGAGGCCCTTCAGCCGGTGGCGGACGTCGGCCGGCAGCAGGTCGTCAGGCACCGGGCCCGCGCACCGCCGCCAGCAGCCGCGCGACGATCGCATCGGGCGCGATCCCCTCCGCCTCCGCGGCGAACGCCAGGATCAGGCGATGGCGCAGCACCGGCGCGGCGAGCGCGGCAACGTCGTCGCGCGTCGCCGCCAGCCGGCCATGCAGCAGCGCGCGCGCCTTGGCCGCAAGGACGAGCGACTGGCCGGCGCGCGGACCTGCGCCCCAGCGGACGTAATTGCGCAGCGCCTCGGGCATCGTCCCGCCGGGCCGGGTGGCGCGCACCAGCCGGGTGATCCAGTCTAGCAGGTCCGGGCTCAGATGGACGTCGCGGACCAGCCCTTGCAGCGCCACCACGTCCTCCCCCGCCATCACGCGCGGAACCTGTGCGAACCCGCTGCCCGTGGTCGCGGCGAGGATGTCGCGCTCCTCCGCCTCGGTCGGATAATCGAGGCGGACGTGCAACAGGAACCGGTCGAGCTGCGCCTCGGGCAGCGGATAGGTGCCGGCCTGTTCGATCGGATTCTGCGTCGCGAGCACGAAGAACGGCCGCGGCAGCGTGTAGGTGGTGCCGCCGTAGCTGACGGTCCGTTCCTGCATCGCCTCCAGCAACGCCGCCTGCGTCTTGGGGGGCGTGCGGTTCAGCTCGTCGGCGAGGAGCAGGTTGGTGAACACCGGCCCCTGCTGGAAGCGGAAATGGCGCTTGCCGGTGCCGTGATCCTCCTCGAGCAATTCGGTGCCGAGGATATCGCTCGGCATCAGGTCGGGCGTGAACTGGACGCGGCGGAAGTCGAGGTGCAGGGCCTCGCCCAGCGACCGGACGAGCAGCGTCTTGCCGAGGCCCGGCACCCCTTCCAGCAGGCAATGGCCGCCGGCGATCAGGCCGATCAGCAATTGCTCGACCACCGCCTCCTGCCCGACGATCGCCTGCCCGATCGCGGCGCGCAGGTCGGCGAGGCCGGCGATACGGCGCTCGATCTCGCCTTCGGTCACGGCCGGCCCGTCAGGCATTGAGCGCATACATCACGATATTGACCCCGAATTTGGTGTTGTCCTGCGCCAGAAAGCGCTTGTTGCGCCAATCGTAGTCCCATTCGCACCCGTAATCCTTGTTGCTGTAGAGGAGGCCGAGCCGGCCATCGATCGTGATGCCCTTCAGATAGTCGTGGACGAGGTCGTCGCCCCAGCCGTTCAGTTCGAACCCCGTGTTGGGCGGACCGTCGAACTTGAAGAAGCTGGTGAAGATGGGATGCCGCGGCGGCAGCTTGGCGAGCGCGCGCGGCCCGAAGATCGCGCGCATCTGCCGCTCGAAGCTCTGCGCGAACAGCCCGTCGATGTCGTGGTTGCAATCGTCGACCCAGACGAAGCCGCCGTTGCGCACGTAGCGTTCGAAATTGCGGCGTTCGGCGGCCGAGAATTCGACCAGCCGGTGCCCCGCCAGGTAGCAGAACGGCGCGGTCAGCATCTTCGGATCGGCGAGCGCGACGACGCGCTCCTTGGGGTCGATCCGCAGGTTGGTGTAATCGACGAGCGAGGTCAGCAGGTTGGACGGCATGCGCTGGTCGACGTCCCAGTCGCCGCTGTCGTAGCGCAGCCGCGTGAACCAGAAGTCATAGGCGCCCGCCGCAGCCGCGGCCGCGGGGACGAGGGCGGCGGCGAGCGTCGCGATGCCCGCCCGCAGGAACTCCTGCCGGGTCACCCTCACCCTGCCGCGGCTGCGCCGCTCCCTCCCGCTCCCATCGGGAGAGGGAAAAGCCGCCGGAGGCGACGCAGGGTGAGGGTGAATACCGACAATTACACCGCGTCCGACAGCGAGGTGAAGGTGAAGTCGCGCAGCCGCATCGGCGGCAGCATCATGATCGTGTCACCCTCGTCCGCCTTGACCCGTACCGGCTTGCCCAGCTCGTCGATGTTGTTGAGCATGATGACCGGGCTCTCGTTGAACCGGAAGTTCTTGAGCGGATATTTGATCTCGCCGTTCTCGATGTAGAACGTGCCGTCGCGGGTCAGTCCGGTCAACAGCACCGTTTGTGGATCGACCATCCGGATGTACCATGTGCGCGTGACCAGAATGCCTTTCTGCGTACCGCGGACCAGGTCGGCGGTCGATTTGGTGCCGCCCTCCATGATGATGTTGCCGGGCTCGGCCGTCGCCGGCTTGCCCTGCTTCTGCGCCCAGTAGCGGGAATAGTCGAGGTTGGCGATCTTGCCATCGCGCACGATCTGGAGCCGCGTTCGCGGCAGGCCGTTGCCGTCCCATGGCATCGCCGGCGCATCGGGGTGGTTCGGATCGGCGTAGAAGTTGACGCGCGGGTCGAACACCTGCTCGCCGATCTTGTTGCCGCCGCCCTTCTTCGACAGGAAGCTGCGCCCCTCGTCCGCCTCGCGCGCGCCGAAGAAGTTGAACATGAAGCCGATCAGCCCCGCCGCTGCGGCGGGTTCGAGGATCACGGTATACTTGCCCGGTTCCAGCGCGCGCGCGTCGACCGATCCCGCCGCCTTGCGCGCGGCGGTACGGATGTCGGTCGCCGGCGCGAAGGTCGCGACGTCCTGCACGTTGCGGCCGACCCAGCCCGATCCGCGCCCGTCCTCGCTGCGCACGGTGCAGGTGTAATCGACGCCCGACGCGCGCTGGTAACCGAAATTGCCGCGCGAGTTGGCGAAGGCGACGAAGCTCTGGCCGTCCTGCAGGAACCCGGCCGCGATCAGCTTCTGCGCCTTGCACGCGGCGATCGAATCGCCGGCCACCCTCGCCCGATAGTCCGGCGTGATGTCGGCGGTCGACTGGCTGAACGTCGGCGTCGCCTTGTAGACCTGCTTGCCGACCGCGGGCACGAACTCCGGATTTTCCGGCGCGAGCCGCGCAAGATCCTCGGCACGGCGCACGACCCGCTCGAGCGAGGCGTCGTCGAACGCGTTGATCGTCGCGGTGCCGACGCGCTTGCCGAACGCCACCTGCACTTCGAGGTCGGTGTTCGACACGATGCCGCTGGTCGAGATGTTGTTCAGCGCGAAGCGGATGTTGCCGTCGATCGATCCCGACAGCTGCGCGGTGCATTCGTCCGCCTTAGACAGCGCGACGCACTTGTTCAGGATCGCGCGCGCCTGTTCTTCGGTGAAGATTCCCATGACGTGTGTCTCCTGCTCAGCCGAGCGACCGGGCGGTGTTGATGACGTTGATGCCGTTGAAGCGCGCGGTCGACGATCCGTGGCTGACCGTCGACACCTGCGGCGGCTGGCCCTTGCCGTCGAAGAAGCTGCCGCCCATCCGGTAGTCGCTCGCGTCGCAGACGCCAACGCAGGCGTTCCAGAATTCGGGCGTCCGGATCTGGTAGGCGACGTCCTCGATCTGCTGCGTGATCTTGCCGTTCTTGATCTCGTAGAACAGTTCGCCGCCGAACTGCGCATTGTAGCGCTGCTGGTCGATCGAGAAGCTGCCGTCGCCGATGATGTAGATGCCGTTCTCCACCCCGGCGATCATGTCCGCGACGCTCTGCTTCTTCTTGCCGGGTTCGAGGCTGACGTTGGCCATCCGCTGGAACTGCACGCTCGCCCAATTGTCGGCATAGCAGCAGCCGTCCGACGCGGTCTTGCCGAGGATATGCGCCTGGTCGCGGATCGCCTGGTAATCGACCAGCTTGCCGTCGCGGATCAGGTCCCACTTCTTGGTCTTGACGCCTTCGTCGTCATAGCCGACCGCGCCGAGGCTGCCCGGCTGCACCTTGTCGGCGACGATGTTGACGTTGGGGCTGCCGTACTGGAAATGCGCCTTCAGCTTGTCCATCGTCGCGAAGCTGGTGCCGGCGTAGTTCGCCTCGTATCCCAGCACGCGGTCGAGTTCGAGCGGATGGCCGACGCTCTCGTGGATCGTCAGCCACGTGTGCGAGGGGTCGAGCACGAGGTCGTATTTGCCCGGCTTGACCGACGGCGCCTTCAGCTTCGCCTGTGCCTGTTTCGCGGCGGCGATCGCGTCTTCCTTCATGTCGTACGACATGCCGTAGTTGACGACGCCGTTGGGCGAGACGAACCGGTCCTTGGCGTTGCCGTCGAGATATTCGAAGCCCATGCCCATCGGCGCCGACAGGCCGCCGCGGGTGCGGAATTTGCCCGTCGCCTTGTCGATCGCGGTGACGCTCATCGGCGCCCAGATGCGATGCACGTCCTGGTCGATGTACGACCCGTCGGTGCTGGCAAAATACTTCTGTTCGTTGACGAGGAACAGCATCGAATTGACGAAGTTCGCGCCAGCCCCCTGCGCGGCGGCGTTGACGCCGAGCAACAGGTCGACCTTGTCCTTGATCGGCACCGCCATGGCGTTCTTGACGATCGGCGTCTTCCACGACACCTCGCCCAACCCCGGCGTCGGTGCGAGCTGCACCGGCGCGGTCTGCGTCCTCGCATTCGCCTTTGCGATCGCGGTGGCGAGCTGCGCGGCCTTCGCGACCGCGTCGGGCGTCATCTCGTTCGTGGCGGCAAAGCCCCAGGCGCCGTCCGCGATCACGCGGATGCCGGTGCCCAGCGATTCGGTGTTGACGACGTTCTGGACGTTCGCCTCGCGCGTGATGACGAACTGGCGCAGGTAGCGCCCGACCCGGACGTCGCAATAGGTCGCACCCGCCGATTTGGCCGCGTTCAGCGCCGCGTCCGCCAGCCGCTTCTTCAGCGCGACGTCGATCGTCGATTGCAATTCTTCCGCCGCGATCGCGCGGCCGAGGAAGGTCGGCAGCACGCCGCCTCCGAGCGCCAGGCCGGTCGCGGCCAGGAAATCCCGTCTGTGCAAGGCTCTCATCCCCCCGGATTGATGCCGTCGGCACGATGCCGCGGCGTCCCTTTCCGATGCGCGAGGCAAGCGCCTTGCTCGCCTCACACACCGATCATTGCGCGGGACGCGGGCAGCGTCAATCGATGCCCGCGCGTTTTTTCCGTCACCCGAACGCCTTGGCGATACCGACGAAGACGCCGCGGCGCGGCCCGTATTGCGGCGCGCCGACGCCGACGCCGTTGCCGTCGCGGATTTCGTAGCGATGGTCGGCGAGGTTGATGACGTCGAGCCGCAGGTCGACGCCCGATGCGGCGAAATGGTGGCTCGCGGTCAGGTTGACCTCGGCATAGGGCGACAGCTTGGCACCGTTCGGGATCGCACCGTCGGTACGCAGGCCCGACCCGTACAGCATCGTGCCGCCGAGGCTGGTTCCGGCCAGCACGCCCGATCGCGGTGCATAGGACAGTCCGCCCGAACCGGTGAAACTCTGGTCGTGGTCGAGGTAGATGTAGCGGGTCGCGATGGTGGCGAGGTCGTCGGCGGCGAAACTGAACTGGCTCGACACGATGTCGCGGCCCTTGGCCTTCGCCGCGGCGAAATTGGCATAGGCGGTCCATGGCCCGCGGGTGTAGCTCGCGTTCGCCTCGATCCCGCCGATCCGGCCCTGCGCATAGTTGAACGGCGTCAGGATGATCGGCGCACCGAACTGGCCCTCGTCGATCAGGTTCTTCGAGATGCGGTAATAAGCGTCGATGCCCCATGTCAGATGCGCACCCGGCTTCATCTGGAAGCCCGCGTCGAAATAATGCTGGCGCTCCGCGAAAGGCGTCGTGTCGGTGGTGACGGCGGGATAGGCGCTGGTCCCGACGAGCGAGGCGACGCTGGTCACCGCGACGTTCTCGAACGGCGGCGGCACGAAATAGCGGGCATAGCCGATGTGGCCGGTGAAGCGTGCGTCGGGCTGCCAGACGAGGTTGGCGCGCGGCGACAGCTGGTTTTCGGTCCGGTAGCCGGCATAACGATCGAAGCGCGCGCCGTAGTTCAGCGTCAGCGTCGGGGCGAGCGTCCATTCGTCCTGAAGGTACACGCTCGCCGTGAACGCCGTTTTGGCGTCGCGATCGGCGATCGACAGCGGCTCGCCCGCCTGCGCGCCGCTTGCATCGACCGGAAAGACGCTGGTCGACGTATCGCTGTCGCTGCGGTCGCGCGTCAGCAGCATGCCGCCGCGCAGCGTGTGCGCGTCGCCGAGGTGATAGACGCCGTCGGCCTGCCCGCCGATCGTGAAGTCCTGCTTGAACGCCGCCTGCGCCTGGCCGTTGAACAGCAGCTCGCCGAGCACGTCGGGCCGATAGCGCAGCGACGAATAGCGCGCGAAGAGCGACGCCTGGATCGTCAGGGGCTCGTCGTCGTGGAGGATGCTCAGCTGCCCGAAACCGGTGCGTTCGAGCTGGCGCTGGTCGAGCGCCTCGCTGGGGAAGGCGGTCTGGCCGCCGACCGACCAGCTGCCGTCCGGCTGCAACCCGACGGGGTTCGGGATCTGGAACCACTGGTTCGAATAGCCGCCGACGAACGAGATGCGGTTGCTGTCGTTCAGGATGTGATCGACATAGGCGAAGCCCTGATACTGGTCGGTGTCGTCGTGGACCGGGTCGGACCGGCCGTCGACGCTTTCGATGCCGAGCGAATCGTGGCGATAGTCGCCCGACACGAAGTAATTGCTTCGCCCGCTCGAGCCACCATAGGTGAAGCTCGGCTCGATCGTGTCGTGGCTGCCGCCGTAGAGCGACACCGTGCCGCCGTCCTGGAACAGGCCGCTTTTGGTCGTGATGTCGATGATCCCCGCGCTGCGCAGGCCATATTGTGCGGGGAGCGCCCCGGTCAGAAGGTCGATCCGGCTCACCAGCCGCGGCGACAGCGTCTGGCCGAACACCGCGAGCCCTTCGGGAAGGACGGTGCCGTTGATCCGGTATTGCAGCCCGTTGTGGTCGTCGCGGACGTGGAACTGGCCGAAGCCGTCCTGCACGACGCCGGGCAGCTGGAGCAGGATCTGGTTGAGCTGCTGGTTCTCGCCGCCGGGCAGCGCCTGGATCGTGGCGCTCGTCATGTCGTAGCTGGTCGCGCCGAGGCTCGGCTGGATGTGCGCCCGCGCATCGTCGAGGCGCTTGCCGGTGACGACGATGTCGTTGCCGTTGGTCGCAGGCGGTGTCGGCGTCGGGGTCGCCGCGTCGGCCGCGACCGGTGCCTCCTGCGCGCGGGCGGCGGTCGCCACGGCGAAGGCCAGGAGGCTGAAGCTCAGGAACGACAGGGAACGCATCGGCGGCACCTCATGATACACTGTAACACCCCCTGCCCGACGCCGAGTGCATGCCGGCCTGAGTCGAGGCAAGTCCCTGCCGCAAACGTGACGATTAATTCATCCGTCTGTCAGGTATCGTGGCCGAGGCGAAGGATGGCGGACCGTCTGTTTCCGGTCCTGCGCCAGGTCTGATAAATCCATTGTCATGTGTATGTTGCGGCTCGTCTTTCGATCGTGCGACGCCGCCCCGCCGGTGCGGATCAATGCTGCGGAACGCCCGGTGCCGCGTCGACGAACGTCATGACGACCTGCACGCCGCGCCCCCCGGGGCCGGGCGCGACGTCCAGACGGCCATGATGCGCCTCGACGACACGGGTGACGATCGACAGGCCGAGCCCCGACCCCTCGACGATCGTGTCGGGCCGCCGCCAGAAGCGGGTGGCCATATGTTCGAACTGCGCAGCCGGCACGACGGGGCCGTCGTCGCACACCGCGATCCGCGGGCCGGGCCCCGCCGTCACCACGATGGTCGTGCCCGGTGGGGTATGGCGCATCGCATTGTCGACGAGGTTGTCGAGCGCGAGCAGAAGCGCGCCGGGATGCGCCGCGATCGAATGCGGGTGCCGGTCGTCGAGCATGATCGTACGGCCGCCCTCGAGGATAGCCGGCGCCCGCTGGGCGACGACGCCGCGCGCCAGCGCCGACAGGTCGACCGCCTCGCCCGCGTCGGCGAACGGACGCTCCAGCCCAGCCAGTTCCATCAGCTGGCCGATCACCCGCGCCGCGCGGTCCACCTGCGCCACGAGCGTGTCGCGCAACGCCGCGTCCCCGACCGTGTCGGCACGCACGCGGATCACCGCGAGCGGGGTACGCAATTCGTGCGCGACGTCGGCGGCGAACGCCGCCTGTCGCGCGAACGCCTGTTCGAGCCGGTCGAGCGCGGCGTTGGTCGCGACCGCCAGCGGCTCGACCTCCATCGGCAGCGTGCCGCGCGGCAATCGCCGGTCGAGCGTGTCGGGCCCGATCGCCGCCGCGATGCCCGACGCGCGGCTCATCCGCCGCGTCAGCCGCCGGGTCAGCCACGCGCCGGCGAGCGGCGCCAGCATCGCGACCGGCAGCAGCAGCAGCGCGAACCGCTTCAGGAACGCGCGGACGATGTCGTCGGTCACCACCTCCGGCGCGGCATCGTCCTGCGCCACCACGATCCAGCGGTCGCCGACCGGCAGGCTGACCGCGGCGAGCGGCCCGCGCCGGTACAGCCGCCCGACGCGCACCAGCGGGATGGTGGCGAGGATCTCCGGCCGCTGCGGGCCGCGCTGGGCTTCCACCCGCCGTCGGCGGTCGACGACGCTGAGGGTCAGCCCGCCCGCGAGGATGTCCACCTCGCCCAGCGCCTCCGCCGCCGGACGCGTTCGCATCGCGACGGCGACACCGCGCGCCTGCCGGCGCAGCACCTCGCGCTGGTAGTGACGCGCGGCGTGGTGGAGCAGCGCCCCGGTGCCGAACGCCAGCACGACCGCGGCGACCAGCGCGACGCCGACGTGCAGCAGCGCGAACTGGCCGGCGAGCGAGCGCGGCGCGCGCAGTCTCACGCCGCCCTCAACAGGTAACCCACCCCGCGGACCGTTTCGATCCGCACCCCGCTGCCGCCGTCGTCCAGCCGCTTGCGCAGTCGGTGGACATAGACCTCGACCGCGTTCGAACCCAGCTCGCCGTCGACGCCGAACAGCTGGTCCTCGACCAGCCGCTTGGCGACGACGTTGCCCGCGCGACGGAGCAGCAGTTCGAGCAGCTCGGTTTCGCGTGCGGAGAGCGTCAGGCGATCGTCGCCGACATGGGCGACCCGCGTCTCGCTGTCGAACGCCAGCGCACCGCACCGCATCGACCGGCCGATATAGCCGGCCTGTCGCCGCAGCACGGCGAGGATGCGCGCGTGCAGCTCGTCGACGTCGAACGGCTTGACCAGATAGTCGTCGGCACCCGCATGCAACCCGGCGATGCGGGCATCGACCGTGCCGCGGGCGGTGAGGACGATGACCGGGCAGGCGTTGCCCGCGCGCCGCAGCCGGCCGAGCACTGCAAGGCCGTCGTCGTCGGGCAGGCCCAGGTCCAGCAGGACGATCGCGTGGCGCAGCGCCGACAGATACGCCTCCGCCTCGTCGGCATTGCGCGCATGGTCGATCGCGAAGCCGCGGCGCAGCAGTGCCGCGACGAGTGCTTCCGCCAGTGCGGCGTCGTCCTCGACCAGCAAAATCCGCACGTCATCTCCCGCAGCGCAGCATCCGTAAGCCGGCTGTAAGCGAAGGTCCATATCGGCTCCAGCCTGTTCGTCGAGGCCTGCCGATGCATATGCATGATGTTCCCGAATCCCTGCCCCCCGCGACCGTCCTGCCCCGCGCGACGCAATGGCAATGGATCGGGATCGCCGCGGCGGCGATCGT